>NZ_LHPC01000048.1 GCF_001297125.1 Pseudomonas sp. RIT-PI-q | reverse complement strand
GGAAAACCAGCACCGTCTATGACGAAAAGGCTTACTTGCAGGCATTAACGCGGCGTGGATCAACGCTGGTAGTGGCGCCGATGGAGGTGGTCACAGGTTGACGGACAGGCTCAGGGCGTGAGGGGGCGGTGCGTCAAAATCAACAGCACAGCGGCCTGCAGGCCGGCCTGATTTCAAACACACACGTTTCCCCTGTAGGAGCTGGCTTGCCAGCGAAGGTCGTTAACGATGACGTGTTTTAACAGGATAACCGTGGCGCATTTGAGTCCTTCGCTGGCAAGCCAGCTCCTACATTGAGCGTGTGTGGCCGCCTATTCATTTCGTACACCAAAATCCCCTGTAGGCGCTGGCTTGCCAGCGAAGGTCGTTAACGATGACGCGTTTTAACAGGAAAACCGTGGCGCATTTGAGTCCTTCGCTGGCAAGCCAGCGCCTACATTGAGCGTGTGTGGCCGCCTATTCATTTCGCACACCAAATCCCCTGTAGGAGCTGGCTTGCCAGCGAAGGTCGTTAACGATGACGTGTTTTAACAGGATGAACGTGGCGCCTTTGAGGCCTTCGCTGGCAAGCCAGCTCCTACAGGGAAAGGCGGTCGCACACGGTCAATGTAGGAGCTGCCGAAGGCTGCGATCTTTTGATCTTGCCGTTGCTTTGCTTCAGATCCGCCCCCCCTGTCCAAGTACAGCCTCACGCCCACCCCTCAAGTCGCAACGTGGCCCGCACCAACCGCTGTTCCTCCCCTTCAATCTCCTTGAGGTTTTCGCAAATGCTTTGAATATGCGCAATGGCCGCCTTGCGCGCCTGCTCCGGCATACGGCCGGTCACGGCGTTGTAAAGGCGCGCATGGTGACGGTCGATCTGCTTTTTTTGCGTTTCCCGGTGATAGAGATTGTTGACCGAGGCAAACACCGTGTTCAGCAGTAAATCGGTCAGCGATCGCAAGGTCTGCACCAGCACCGGGTTATGCGAAGCCTCGCAAATCGCCAGGTGAAACGCATGATCGAGCCGCGCATGGGCGGACGCATCCAGCGAACGGCTGTGCGCATCAAGCAACGCATCATAGGCGCGAGTGATCAGAACAAAATCAGCGTCCGTCCCGCGCAGAGCCGCCAAGCGCGCAGATTCGCCTTCAAGCAAACTGCGCACCTCGAACAAATCGTAAAGCGTTCGTGGCTGCGAGCTGAACAAGTGCATCAGCGGCGACGCAGCACCATGCCCCGAAAGGTCGGCCACGAATGAGCCCTTGCCCTGCTCCGTCTTGATAATCCCGCGAGCGCGCAACAGCTTCAGGCCTTCGCGAAGTGCGGTGCGGGAGACGCCAAGTTTTTCCGTCAGGCGCCGCTCCGATGGCAACAGCTGCCCGGTCTTGAGTACCCCGTCGACAATCAGGCGCTCTATTCGCTCACAGACCACGTCTGCAACTTGTGGATTACGGGTCACCGTTGCATTGTCCATCGAACTCTCCAACTGGTATGACCAGTCTCAACAGCAAAACCGTACAGACTCAAACACAAACATAACCAACTGTTTTATTTGAATATTTTTACAAAATTAAAAAACGACCGCGTAAAAAACTGGTTCGACCAGCCAAACAACGCATAGACAGTAGAACGCCTCGGGCCAATGATGCAAGTCAGCTGCATACGCAAACAGACCCTCTAATAAAAACAACCGAGTGTCGTGCACCGATGAACATTCTCTACGACGAACGCGTTGACGGTGTCTTGCCTGACGTCGACAAAAGTGCACTGCTGCAAGCGCTGCACACGCAATGGCCGGATCTGGAAGTCCTGCATCAGCAGGAAGAGCTCAAACCGTACGAATGCGACGGACTCTCGGCGTATCGCACCACGCCCATGCTGGTGGTGCTGCCGCGAACCATCGAACAGGTTCAAGGCGTACTGCGCCTCTGCCATGAACGGCAGGTGTCGGTCGTCGCTCGCGGCGCCGGGACCGGTTTGTCCGGTGGTGCGCTGCCGTTGGAAAAAGGCGTGCTGCTGGTGATGGCGCGCTTCAACAACATCCTCCATATCGATGCCGCCGCCCGCACCGCCCGCGTCCAGCCGGGCGTTCGTAACCTGGCGATTTCCCAGGCCGCCGCGCCGTTTGGCTTGTACTACGCGCCGGACCCTTCCTCGCAGATCGCCTGCTCTATTGGCGGCAACGTGGCGGAAAACGCCGGTGGCGTGCATTGCCTGAAGTACGGACTGACCGTGCACAACCTGCTCAAGGTCGACATCCTCACCGTCGACGGTGAACACCTGACGCTGGGTTCTCAAGCCCTCGACTCACCGGGTTTCGACCTGCTGGCGCTGTTCACCGGCTCCGAAGGCATGCTCGGCGTCATCACTGAGGTCACGGTCAAACTGCTGCCCAAACCGCAAACCGCCAAGGTGTTGCTGGCGGCGTTCGATTCCGTGGAAAAGGCCGGTCGTGCGGTCGGCGACATTATTGCCGCCGGGATCATTCCGGGCGGTCTGGAAATGATGGACAACCTGGCCATTCGTGCCGCTGAAGACTTTATCCACGCTGGCTACCCGGTCGACGCTGAAGCCATTTTGCTCTGCGAGCTCGACGGTGTTGAGGCGGACGTTCACGATGACTGCGACCGCGTGCGCCAGGTGCTGGAACAGGCCGGCGCCACCGAAGTGCGTCAGGCCAGGGACGAGGCTGAACGCGTGCGTTTCTGGGCCGGGCGCAAGAATGCCTTTCCCGCGGTGGGTCGCCTCTCACCGGATTATTACTGCATGGACGGGACGATCCCGCGCCGCGAATTGCCCGGCGTGCTGCACGCGATTGCCGCGTTGTCGGCCGATTACGACCTGCGGGTGGCCAACGTTTTCCACGCCGGTGACGGCAACATGCACCCGCTGATTCTGTTCGATGCCAACCAACCCGGTGAACTCGATCGCGCCGAAGCCCTGGGCGGCAAGATCCTCGAATTGTGCGTGAAGGTCGGCGGCAGCATTACCGGCGAACATGGCGTGGGCCGCGAGAAAATCAATCAGATGTGCGCGCAGTTCAACAGCGATGAGTTGACCGTGTTCCATGCCGTCAAAGCCGCGTTCGATCCAAGCGGTTTACTCAACCCTGGCAAGAACATTCCCACCCTGCACCGCTGCGCCGAGTTTGGCGCGATGCACGTCCACATGGGTCAGATGCCCTTCCCTGAACTGGAGCGTTTCTGATGCGCAGTGAACACGATATCGATGACAGCGGCGCGCTACTGGAGCAGGTCAACCGGGCGCTGGAAAACGCCACGCCGCTGCGTATCCAGGGTTCCAACAGCAAGGCGTTTCTGGGGCGCATTGTGCCGGGTGAAGTCCTCGACACGCGCTCGCACCGGGGCATCGTCAGCTACGACCCGACTGAACTGGTGATCACCGCCCGCTGCGGCACGCCATTGGCAGAATTGTCTGCGGTGTTGGACGCGGCACAACAGATGCTGCCCTGCGAACCGCCCTCCTTCGGTGACGACGCCACGGTGGGCGGGATGATCGCCAGCGGGCTCTCGGGGCCGCGCCGCCCGTGGTCGGGCTCCGTACGCGACTTCGTCCTCGGGACGCGGGTCATCACCGGGCACGGCAAGCATTTGCGCTTCGGTGGCGAGGTCATGAAAAACGTTGCCGGCTACGACCTGTCGCGGTTGATGGCCGGCAGCTATGGTTCGTTGGGCCTGATCACAGAAGTCTCGCTCAAGGTCCTGCCCAAGCCGCGTCAATGCTTGAGCATCAGCCTGGACATCGACAGCGATCGCGCCTTGCTACGCCTGGCGGAATGGGGCCAGCAGCCGCTGCCGATCAGCGCCGCGTGTCACGACGGCCAACGCCTGCACCTGCGGCTCGAGGGTGGCGAAGGCTCGGTGGCTGCCGCCCATGACCGCTTGGGCGGCGAGTTGCTGGACGCTTCGTACTGGGCCGACCTCAACGAACAGCGCTTGAGTTTCTTCGATGAGGACCAGCCGCTTTGGCGCCTGTCGTTGCCGAACAACACCGCGAAACTGTCCCTGCCCGGTCGCCAACTGATTGACTGGGGCGGCGCCCAGCGCTGGCTCAAATCCAACGCCGAAGCGGCCTTCATCCGCAAGGTCGTCGAAGAGGTCGGCGGGCATGTGACCTGCTACAGCCACGGCTTGATCGACAGCCCGTTCCAACCGTTGCCGGCCGCGCTGATGCGCTACCACCAGAACCTCAAGCAACAACTCGACCCCCGGGGCATTTTCAACCCCGGGCGCCTGTACGCGGAGCTTTGACCCATGCAGACAACCCTGAGCGAACACGCCCGCCAACTGCCCCGCGCCGAAGAAGCCGAAAGCATCCTGCGCACTTGCGTGCACTGCGGTTTCTGCAATGCCACCTGCCCGACCTATCAATTGCTCGGCGATGAACTGGATGGCCCGAGGGGCCGCATTTACCTGATCAAGCAAGTGCTGGAAGGCAACGAAGTCACACAGAAAACCCAGCAGCACCTGGATCGCTGCCTGTCGTGCCGCAATTGCGAAACCACCTGCCCCTCCGGCGTCGACTACCACAACTTGCTGGACATCGGCCGGGCGGTGGTCGATGCGGCGGTGCCGCGATCACTCGGCCAGCGACTGTTGCGCGAGGGGGTACGTGCGGTCGTGCCCAATCCGGGACTGTTCAAAGGGCTAGTCAGCAGTGGTCAGATTTTCCGCGCCTTGCTGCCCAATACCCTGCAAGTGAAATTGCCGCGCAACGTGCATCCGCCGAAGCCACGTCCGACCATTCGCCACACCCGGCACGTGCTGATGCTCGAAGGCTGCGTGCAGCCGAGTCTGTCACCGAACACCAACGCGGCCACCGCACGGGTACTGGATCGCCTGGGAATCAGCGTGACCCCGGCCAGCGAAGCCGGTTGCTGCGGCGCCGTGGATTATCACCTCGATGCGCAGGCTGCTGGCCTCGATCGCGCTCGCCGCAACATTGACGCGTGGTGGCCGAGCATTGAGAACGGTGCCGAGGCGATTGTGCAAACCGCCAGCGGTTGTGGCGCGTTTATCAAAGAGTACGGCCACCTGCTCAGCAATGATCCGGCGTATGCCGACAAGGCAAAAAAAGTCAGCGCGCTGGCCAGGGACCTGGTTGAAGTGCTGCGCGACGAGCCGCTGGACAAGCTCGGCGTAGAGAGCTGCCAGCGTCTGGCGTTCCATTGCCCCTGCACCTTGCAGCACGCGCAAAAACTCGGCGGCGCCGTCGAAGCGATTCTGACGAGCCCAGGCTTTAACCTCACCGCCGTTCCTGACAGCCCCCTGTGCTGCGGCTCGGCGGGCACCTATTCGATCACCCAACCCGAACTGCCCCGGCAACTGCGCGACAACAAGTTGAACGCGCTGGAGAGTGGACACCCCGAAGTCATTGTCACCGCCAATATCGGCTGTCAGTCGCACCTCGACGGCGCAGGCCGAACCCCTGTCCGGCACTGGATCGAACTGGTCGAAGCCGCGTTGCCTTAACCGAACCCTGGAGAATTCCGATGAAAAGCAAAGCCGTACTGAGCCAGACCGAAGTCAGCCAGATCCTCGCTGCCGCACGCACCGAAGCGCAGAACAACCAGCGGGCCGTGACCATCGCGATTGTCGCTGACGGCGGCCATCCTCTGGCCCTTGAACGCCTCGACGGCTGCGCCCCGATTGGCGCCTACATTGCCACCGAAAAGGCCCGCACCTCGGCGTTGGGTCGGCGTGAGTCGAAGGGCTATGAGGACATGGTCAACGGCGGTCGCCATGCCTTTTTGTCGGCGCCGGTGCTGACCTCCCTTGAAGGGGGCGTGCCGATCATCGTCGACGGCCCGGTGATCCGCGCGGTCGGCGTGTCCGGGGTCAAGGCCGGGCAGGAGGCACAAGTGGCCAAGGCCGGCGCGCAATGCCTGAAATGAACTGAACGTGACGCTGTCAGCGCTCGATAAACACGTGTGATGGAGATACAAAAGTGACCGATTTCGTTAACTGCCATGGCCTCAAGGTCGCGCCTGTCCTGCAGCGTTTCGTTGACTCGGACGTGTTGCCGGGAACCGGCCTGGATGCGCAAACGTTCTGGGGTGGTTTCGCCGCGATGGTGCATGAACTGGCGCCGATCAACCGCGCGCTGCTGGCTGAACGGGATCGCCTGCAAACCGAACTCGACACCTGGCACCGTGCACACCCGGGCCCGGTGACCGACATGCCGGCATACCGCGATTTCCTCAGCGGCATCGGCTACCTGCAACCACAACCCGAGAACGTGAACGTCAGCACCCATAACGTCGATACCGAGATCAGTGTGCAGGCCGGGCCGCAACTGGTGGTCCCCGCCGTCAATGCTCGATACGCGCTGAATGCGGCCAATGCCCGCTGGGGCTCGTTGTACGACGCCCTTTATGGCACCGACGTGATCGCCAATGACGTCGGCGCCGAGCCGGGTCGGGCTTACAACCCCGTGCGCGGCGCGAAAGTCATCGCTTTTGCACGGGCGTTTCTCGATCAGGCGTTCCCGTTGAGCAGCGGTTCCCATGTAGAGGCGTCGCGTTACGGCATTGAAGGTGGTGCGCTGCAAGTCACCCTGAATGACGGCAGTCAAACCGGTTTGGCGAATGCCGCGCAGTACATCGGCTACCAGGGCGCGCTCGCGGACCCCACGGCCATTCTGCTGAAAAACAACGATCTGCACGTCGAGATCCAGATCGATCGGCAGAGCGTCATCGGCCAGGCTGACGCTGCCGGCGTCAAGGACCTGCTGATCGAAGCAGCCCTCTCGACCATCATCGATTGCGAAGATTCGGTGGCGGCAGTCGACGCCGATGACAAGGTTCAGGTGTACCGCAACTGGCTGGGCTTGATGAAGGGCGACCTGAAGGAAGACCTGGAGAAAAACGGTAAAACCATCACTCGACGTCTGAACCCGGACCGTGAGTACACCGCCGCCGACGGCAGCTCACTGAAACTGCACGGGCGTTCGTTGCTGTTCATCCGCAACGTCGGGCACCTGATGACCAGCCCGGCCATTCTCGACGACAGCGGACTGGAAATTCCTGAGGGCATTCTCGACGGTGTCATCACCAGCCTGATTGCCTTGCATGACCTGCAACGCCAGGGCAATTCCCGAACCGGCAGCGTCTACATCGTCAAACCGAAAATGCACGGCCCTGCCGAAGTGGCCTTCGCCGAGCAGTTGTTCAGCCGCATCGAAGACTTGCTGCAGCTCGAACGTCATACCCTGAAAATGGGCATCATGGACGAGGAGCGGCGCACCAGCGTCAACCTCAAGGCGTGCATTGCGGCGGCATCCTCACGGGTCGCGTTCATCAATACCGGCTTCCTCGATCGCACCGGCGACGAGATGCACAGCGCCATGGAAGCCGGCCCAATGTTGCGCAAGGGTGACATGAAAAGCACCGCGTGGATCGAGGCCTATGAGCGCAGCAACGTGCTGGCGGGCCTGGATTGCGGACTGCGCGGGCGGGCGCAGATCGGTAAAGGCATGTGGGCCATGCCGGACCGCATGGCCGACATGCTCCAACAGAAAGTCGCCCATCCCAAGGCTGGCGCGAACACCGCGTGGGTGCCCTCGCCGACCGCCGCTACGCTGCATGCGCTGCATTACCACCAGGTCAATGTACGCTCGGTGCAGGAGTCGCTTGAAACAACAGACTTCAGTGGCGTCAGCCGGGCACTGCTGGACGGTTTGCTCAGCGTGCCAGTCGTCAGCGTACCGACCTGGTCGGCCGATGAGATTCGTCAAGAAGTCGAAAACAACGCGCAAGGCTTGCTGGGGTATGTGGTGCGTTGGGTCGAGCAAGGCATCGGCTGTTCGAAGGTGCCGGACATCCATAACGTAGGCCTGATGGAAGACCGCGCGACCCTGCGTATTTCCAGTCAGCACATGGCGAACTGGCTGCGGCACGGGGTGATCACCAAAGACCAGACGCTCGAGATTTTGCAGCGCATGGCGCGGGTCGTCGATGAGCAGAACGCGGGGGACCCGCTGTACAAACCCATGGCGCCGGACTTTGAGCAATCCGTTGCGTTCCAGGCAGCTTGCGCGCTGGTGTTCGAGGGCTGCGCGCAACCCAATGGCTATACCGAACCGCTGCTGCATAAATTCCGGCTTGGGTTTAAACAGCCGAGGGCATAAATAAAGGGGTGTGTAGGAGCGAGCTTGCTCGCGAAGGACGTGAGGGCGACGCGATTATCCAGGAGCGCGCGTTATCGTTATCGTCCATCGCGAGCAAGCTCGCTCCTACAAAGGGCAGCATCATCGGGCTGAGGCTGTTTTTTTGTAAGCGACTACGCTCGATAGTTGTCGCTCACATTGTCGAGCCTGCAGCGCCACCGACCCGTCCAGAAGGAAACGCACAGATGCCCCGTCTCACTGCGAAAGACTTTGCCCCGCAACTACTGGAACTCTACGACTACTACGCCCACGGCAAGATCAACCGGCGAGAGTTTCTCGATCGGGCGGCGTTGTTCACGTTTGGCGGTATGACGGCCGGTGCATTACTGGCCGCGCTGAGCCCGAACTATGCGTTGGCCGAACAGGTTGAATTTACCGACCCGGACATCCTCCCCGAATACATCACCTACCCCTCACCCAAGGGCAACGGTCAGGTCCGTGGTTATCTGGTGCGCCCGGCGAAAGCCACCGGCAAGGTCCCGGCGGTGGTGGTCGTGCATGAGAATCGTGGGCTCAACCCCTACATCGAAGACGTTGCCCGGCGCCTGGCCAAGGCTGGTTTCATTGCCCTCGCCCCCGATGGGCTGACCTCGGTCGGCGGTTATCCCGGCAACGATGAAAAAGGCAAAGAGCTGCAACTGACGGTCGATCCTGAAAAGCTCATGAACGATTTTTTTGCCGCCATTGAATGGCTGATGAAACATGACACGACCACCGGAAAAGTCGGCATCACCGGGTTCTGCTATGGCGGCGGTGTCGTCAATGCCGCGGCCGTGGCCTATCCGGAACTGGGTGCGGCGGTGTCCTTTTATGGCAAGCAGCCGGAGGCCAAGGATGTCCCCCGAATCAAGGCACCGGTGATGCTGCATTACGGCGAACTGGACACCCGCATCAACGAAGGCTGGCCCGCCTACGAGAAGGCATTGAAAGCCGCCGGCAAGACCTACGAGGCTTACATCTACCCCGGCGCCAACCACGGCTTCCACAACGACTCCACGCCTCGATACGATGAAGCCGCCGCCAAGCTGGCCTGGGACCGCACGCTGGGGTGGTTCAAAAAATACCTGGCTTAGTCGACTGATCGGATCGGGGATAGACAGCGGTTACCCAGCCAGGCTCAAGGGCAACCGCTATCCATTTTGCAGCGGTGGTTACTTCGGTTGCGCCACGGTGCGCAAGTAAGGTTTCACCGTCTTGAAGCCTTCCGGGTACTTCTTGCGCGCATCCTCGTCGGAGACCGAAGTAGGAATGATCACGTCGTCGCCCGGACGCCAATTCACCGGGGTAGCGACGGTGTGTTTGGCGTTCAGTTGCAGCGCATCGAGCAGACGCAGAACCTCATCGAAATTGCGCCCGGCGCTCATGGGATAGATCAGCATCGCCTTGATCTTCTTGTCAGGCCCCACGATGAACACCGACCGCACGGTAGCGTTGTCCACGGCAGTGCGCGAGCCGCCACTGGCGTTCGGGTGAATCATGTCGTAGAGCTTGGCCACCACCAGGTCTTCGTCGCCGATCATGGGGTAGTTGACCGCATGGCCCTGGGTCTCTTCGATGTCTTTGGCCCAGTCCTTGTGATTCCCGACCGGATCGATACTGAGCCCGACGATCTTGGTGTTGCGTTTGTCGAACTCAGGCTTGAGTCCGGCCATATAACCGAGTTCAGTGGTGCATACAGGCGTGAAGTCCTTCGGATGCGAGAACAGGATCGCCCACTTATCGCCAATCCACTCGTGGAAGCGGATCTGGCCTTCAGTGCTTTCGGCGGTGAAATCCGGTGCTTCATCGCCAATACGAATTGCCATGTTCGATCTCCTTGCAGTGACTGATAGGGAAGCCGTCAGAGCGCTGACTGCTGTTCCAACGGCATGCTGTGTTCGGCGTTGAGCCTGTCAACGCCGATCAAGTATAGGAGACGTTCGAGAAAAGGCTGGAACCGACACCAAAAGCCACCACGGAAGGCTCCCCCTGGTGAATCCCCCCAGCCCAATCACGCCAATCCTGGCGGATTCGAAATACTGGCGTATTGCCGTTGTTCAGCCATCATTGTTTGAATTCAGAAAACTTAATGGTTGAGAAGGATGAACATGATGAGAGGGTTGCTGGGGATTGCATTCGTGGTAGCCCTCGGAGGCTGCTCTGGAAAAATTATCAACCAGGCAGTTGCGCCCGATAAGTGCCTGACCGACCAATGTGAAGGCATTCTTTATTACCGGCAGGAGGTTGTAACGGTTACCTACGTTCAAGACAAAATCCTGGGTAAGGATAATGTTTTAACGCACTTCGCCGGAGCACAAGACCCTAAACTGAAATGCGAGCCAATGGTGGTCGAAGAACGCAGGATGACTTCTGCATTGAAACCAAGCCGGATCTACTACGAGCCCGGGGTACTGGAGACATCGAAGTTCAGCGTCAGTCTCACCACCAATGGCAACCTGGCAGGTGTTGGCGCGGACTCCACGCCTGGAGCAAAGATGGCGGCAGATGTACTGGCTTCTGTTGTTTCGTCAGCGGCTCAATTGAAGGACAAGAAAATTCTTAAAATACCGTCCAAAGACGGACTCAATTTTGACTCTGGGCTTCCATTTTGTAACGCCGGTCAGATTCCAATTTCAGAAACGCGAGACCAGCGCGTTCCACCTGCTGTACCTGCACCCAAGCCGGATCCGTGCAGCGGCCCATATATTGGCGACTGCAAATAATCATGCTGGGCTTGACGAAAAATCATCGAATGCAAGTAACACAGCAAAGACGGAACGCGGTGGGGAACTCCCTTTCATTGCTTATCATCAGGGGCGCCGCGTCCCGTCTTTCGGGGCGTACATTCATTTATCCATCACATCGTCCGCCCAACTGATGGCGGCAACGACCGTTGGGAAACCGATCGTGCTGGTCAGTGCAATCAGCGTGTGATGAATCTGCTCTTTCGTCGCGCCCGCCTCCAGTGCCCGCCGTGCATGACTGTGCACCGCGCCTTCGGAGCGGATGGCCGCGGCGGCTCCGAGCTGGATGAGCTGCACCACTTTCTCTTCCAATGGCCCGGCATGACGCACCGCCGTGCCCAAGGCCTCCACTGCAGTCAGGTAATCCGGGTATTGCAGTTCGAGGCGTTGGTACGTATTGAGCGCTTTCTTCTTTGCCATCTTTTTCTCCGCACTAGAGGCTTCGATTACCGAAACTTGCGTATACCAACAGTAGGCTAAGCTTAGTGCAGCTTATTGCCCATGATGCTCGCGTCTGCAGGTTTTGGTTTTTTCTGGAGAGCGTCTGCAACAGCTATCTCAGATCAGGCCCAAACAATTCACGCAGGACTACGTGATGACCGAGCCCCTCCTTAGTTTTGACCAACTGAAACGTGCCGCCGCATCCGGCGAAATTGATACCGTGCTGGTGTGCATGGTCGACATGCAAGGCCGACTGGTCGGCAAGCGCTTCCAGGTCGAGTTTTTCATCGACAGCGGCCACGAAGAAACCCACTGCTGCAACTACCTGTTGGCCGACGACATCGACATGGAACCCGTGCCGGGTTACGCCGCCGCCAGTTGGAGCAAAGGCTATGGCGACTTTGTGCTCAAGCCCGACATGGCCACGTTGCGACGAGTACCCTGGCTTGAGTGCACGGCACTGGTGCTCTGCGATGTGCTCGATCACCACCACCGGCGCGACCTGCCGCACAGCCCAAGAGCCATTCTGAAAAAGCAGATCGAGCGCCTGCGTGAGCGCGGCTATACCGGCATGTTCGCCTCGGAACTGGAGTTCTATCTGTTCGACGAGAGTTACGAGGCCATCCACGAACGCAACTACCACAAGCCGAAGACGGCCGGTCACTACATCGAGGATTACAACATCCTGCAGACCACCCGCGAGGAACCGGTGTTGCGGGCGATTCGCAAGCATCTGCAGGCGAGCGGCATTCCCGTGGAAAACTCCAAGGGTGAATGGGGGCCGGGCCAGGAAGAAATCAACATTCGTTATGCCGATGCCCTGACCATGGCTGACCACCACGTCATCATCAAGCACGCCTGCAAAGAGATCGCACAACTGCAAGGCAAGGCGATCACCTTCATGGCGAAGTGGCGCTATGACGCTGCCGGTTCCAGCAGCCACATCCATAATTCGCTGTGGGACAAGAACGCCAAGAAGCCGCTGTTCTTCGACGCCAAGGCTGAATTCGGCATGTCGAAGTTGATGCGTTCCTGGGTCGCCGGGCAGCTCAAGTACGCCAACGACATCACCTGTTTTCTCGCGCCGTACATCAACTCGTACAAGCGCTTTCAGGCCGGCACGTTTGCACCGACCCGGGCGGTATGGAGCCGCGACAATCGCACCGCAGGCTTTCGTCTGTGCGCCGAAGGCAGCAAATCAATCCGTATCGAATGCCGCATCGGCGGCGCCGACCTCAACCCTTACCTGGCCTTCGCCGCTTTGATTGCGGCGGGCCTGGCCGGCATCGATGAGAAGCTCACCCTCACCCCACCCTTCGAGGGCGATGCCTACGTCGACGAGCACTTGCCTGAAGTGTCGAAGACCCTGCGCGATGCGTGCAGCGCACTCAAGGCTTCGACCATGTTGCGCGAGGCGTTCGGTGATGAAGTGATCGACCACTACGTGCACACCGCCGAATGGGAGCAGAAGGAGTACGACCGGCGGATCACCGACTGGGAACTGCAGCGCGGTTTTGAGCGTTATTGAGAGCACCATGAAAGAGCCTATTCAACTCATCTCACCGGTCGATGGCCGGGTCTACGCCAAACGTCAGTGCGCCGATTTCGTGCAGATCGAGCAGGCACTTGCGGATGCTGAAACCGCCCAGGCGCAATGGAAACGTCGGCCTTTGAGCGAACGCGCGGCTTTTTGCAGCGCCGCGGTGGACGCGATGCTCGCCATGAAAGATGAAATTGTCCCGGAGCTGGCCTGGCAGATGGGCCGCCCGGTACGCTTTGGCGCAGGCGAACTGCGCGGATTCGAAGAGCGTGCCCGGCATATGATCGCCATTGCGCCAGAGGCGTTGGCAGCCATCGAACCCGCGCCTGTCGAAGGTTTTAGACGCCTGATCAAACGTGAACCGCTGGGTACGGTGCTGGTGGTCGCCCCGTGGAATTACCCTTATCTGACGGCAGTCAACACGATCATTCCGGCGCTGATGGCCGGCAACAGCGTCATCCTCAAACACGCTTCGCAAACACTGCTGGTCGGTGAGCGTTTCGCCGAGGCCATGCGCCGCGCCAATTTGCCTGAAGGGCTGTTCCAGAACCTGGTGCTCAGTCATCTCTGGACCGAGATGATGATCCTCACTGGAAAGGTGCAGCAGGTGAATTTCACTGGCTCAGTCGACGGTGGCAAGGCCGTTGAAAGCGTCGCTGCCATAAAACATTTCATCGGCGTAGGCCTGGAGCTCGGCGGCAAAGACCCGGCCTACGTTCGGGCGGACGCCAATCTTGAGCATGCGGTGGAAAACCTGGTGGACGGCAGCTTCTTCAATTCCGGGCAAAGCTGCTGCGCGGTCGAGCGTATCTACGTCGATGAGAAAATCTACCCGGCGTTTGTCGAGCGCTTCGCCGCCCTGACTCGCCAATACGTGCTCGGCAACCCACTGGATGAAGCCACCACGCTTGGCCCGCTGGTGTCGCCGAGCGCCGCTGACTTCGTCCGGGGCCAGATCGCCGAGGCGCTGTCAAAAGGCGCGAAGGCACTGATTGATCCGCAGACCTTCCCCGCCGACGTGCCGGGCAGCGCCTACCTCGCGCCGCAGGTGCTGATCGACGTCACCCACCAAATGTCGGTCATGCGCGAGGAAAGCTTTGGCCCGGTGGTCGGGATCATGCCGGTGGCCAGCGACGACGAAGCCATCGCCCTGATGAACGACAGCGAGTTCGGGCTCAGCGCCTCGATCTGGACGCAAGACCTCGCCGCCGCCGAACGCCTGGGCAACGAGATCGACACCGGCACGGTGTTCATGAACCGCTGTGATTATCTGGACCCGGCGCTGGCCTGGACCGGCGTTAAGAACAGCGGGCGCGGCGTGACGTTGTCGCGCCTGGGCTACGAGCACCTGACCCGCGCCAAATCCTTCCACCTGCGCCACGAGATCTGAGCCATGAGCCTGACGGGAAACTGGAATTACCCCACGAGCATTCGTTTCGGTGTCGGCCGCATCAGCGAGCTGGCCGAGGTCTGTCGCAGCCAGGGTATCCAGCGACCGCTGCTGGTCACCGACAGCGGCCTGGCGCGGGCCCCGATCACCACGACAGCGCTGGACGCCATGCGTGACGCCGGCCTCGGTGCTGCGCTGTTTTGCGACCTCAAGCCCAATCCGGTCGAGGCCAACCTGGCAGGCGGACTTGAGGCCTGGCGTGCCGGCAAACACGATGGCGTGGTCGCCTTCGGCGGCGGCAGCGGGCTGGACATGGGCAAGCTCATCGCGTTCATGAGTGGCCAGACCCGGCCGGTGTGGGATTTCGAAGACATCGGCGACTACTGGACACGCGCCGACGAAAGCCGGATCGCCCCGATCATCGCGGTGCCAACGACGGCGGGCACGGGCTCGGAAGTGGGCCGTGCGGCGGTGATCATCGACGAGCGCACCCACACCAAACGCATCATCTTCCACCCGAAAATGATGCCGCGCGTGGTCATCAGCGACCCGGCCCTGACCGTCGGCATGCCGGCCAAAGTCACCGCCGGCACGGGCATGGATGCGCTTTCGCACTGCCTGGAAGCGTACTGCGCCCCCGGTTTTCACCCTTTGGCCGATGGCATCGCGGTGGAAGGCATGCGCCTGGTGGCCAACGCCCTGGTCCGCGCCGTGCACACGCCCTCCGACCTTGAAGCGCGCGCGCAAATGCTCGCGGCGGCAGCCATGGGCGCCACGGCCTTCCAAAAAGGCCTGGGCGGCATGCACGCCCTTTCGCATCCGGTGGGCGCGTTGTATGACACCCATCACGGCATGACCAACGCCACCTTCATGCCCTACGTATTGAAGTTCAATCGCCCGGCCATCGAAGAACGCATCACACGTCTGGCGGCTTATTTGCGGCTGCCCTCCCCCGGCTTCGACAGCTTTCTGGCCTTCGTCCTGAAACTGCGCAAGGACATCGGCGTACCGCACACGCTGGTTGAACTGGGCGTGGATGATCAGCAAGCCGATCTGATCGCCGACATGGCCATTGTCGACCCGTCTGCCAGCGGCAACCCGCTGCCATTGACCAAGGCCGGCGTGACCGAAATTTTTCAAGCCGCTTATCACGGCCGTCTGTAGGAGCGAGCTTGCTCGCGATGGACTCAAGGACGCCGCGTTTAGTCAGTAAGCACGCGTGATCGTTGACGTCCATCGCGAGCGAGCTCGCTCCTACAGAAAACCAAGGTCGAGCCTACGGCGGCTCAGTTCGGCCTGTATGAAAACCTGAGAAGGGGCACACAACATGAAGCCAGCAAGCCAGCCCGGCACCAGCGCGTCGCACGACGATGACGTCAAGGTGCTGCACAGCATGGGCTATGCCCAGCAGCTCTCGCGACGAATGGGCGTTTTCTCCAACTTTGCGATTTCCTTTTCGATCATTTGCATCCTCTCGGGTGGCATCAACTCACTCGCCCAGGGCACCTCGGGCGCGGGCGGCGCGTCAATCGGCATCGGCTGGCCGATCGGCTGCCTGATCTCCGGGGTTTTCGCTATGGCCATGGCGCAGATTTCCTCGGCCTACCCCACCGCGGGTGGTCTGTATCACTGGGGCTCGATTCTCGGTAATCGCTTCACTGGCTGGCTAACCGCGTGGTTCAACCTGCTGGGATTAGTGACTGTGCTCGGTGCGATCAACGTCGGCACCTATTACTTTTTCTTCGGCGCCTTCGGACCGGCCCTGGGCATGGAAGATACGACCACGGTCAGGGTGATTTTTCTGGCGATCCTGACCGGTATCCAGGCTTTGTGTAACCACCTGGGTATCGGTCTGACGGCCAAGCTCACCGACTTCTCGGGTTACCTGATTTTCGCTACCGCGCTCGCGCTGACCATCGTTTGCCTGATCTCGGCGCCCAGCTATGAGTTCGCCCGGCTATGGACCTTCGGCAACTATTCCGGCGAGGCTGGCGGCAATGTCTGGCCGCAAGTTTCCGAAGGCTGGATCGTCATGCTCGGCCTGCTGCTGCCGATCTACACCATCACTGGCTATGACGCTTCTGCGCACACCTCGGAGGAGACCCGCAACGCGGCGATGTCGGTGCCTCGCGGGATGGTCATGTCGGTGGTCTGGTCGCTGCTATTCGGTTGGGTGATGCTCAGCGCGTTTGTGCTGATGCTGCCGAACATGGATGAGGCGGCCAAGCAAGGCTGGAACGTGTTTTTCTGGGCGATGAACACTCAGGTCAACCCGACAGTGAAGCTCGCACTGTACGTGGCGATTTTCATCTCGCAGTTCCTCTGCGGATTGGCGACCGTGACTTCGGTCTCACGCATGATCTTCGCGTTCTCGCGTGATGGCGGGCTGCCATACTCGAAAGCACTGGCCTCAGTCTCGCCGACCTATCGCAGCCCGGTGGCGGCTATCTGGACCGGCGCCACCCTCGCCGTATTGTTCGACTGGGGCTCGTCGGTGATCTCGGTCGGTGCAACGCCGGTCTATACGATCGTCGTCTCCTGCACGGTGATCTTCCTGTTCTTCTCTTTCATCATTCCCATCGTGCTGGGCCTGTTTACCTACGGCACCGCGAAATGGCCGACCATGGGACCGTGGAACATGGGGCGCTTCTGGTACTCGGTGTTCTCCGTCCTCTCGATCCTGTCGATGGTGATCATTTTTGTCATCGGCATCCAGCCACCGAACGATTGGGCGCTGTACATCACCATTGGCTTTCTGGTGCTGACGGCGATCGTCTGGTTCGGTTTTGAAGCCCGACGCTTCCAGGGGCCGCCGATTGGCGACATGATCGTCAAGCGCCAGGCGGAAATTGCGGCGGCTGAAGCGGCGTTGAATAAACAGGCCGGGAGCTAAAAACACAACCGTGTAGGAGCAAAGCTTGCTCGCGAAGAGGCCATCACAGCCAACATCGATGTTGAATGTAAGGCCGTCTTCGCGAGCAAGCTTTGCTCCTACAGGGGGACGTTCCCACGCTCCGCGTCACCCGTGCGTCTTGGCAGCCGTCCCTCAGTCAGCGCGGCTGCAACAGCGAGGAACTCGCCCGCACCTGCAACTGCGGCGCAAGGATGATCGACTCTGCGGGCTCGCCCTTGATGCGCTTGAGCAGCAACTCCACCGCGTGCCGTCCCATCTGTGCCATCTGCAGGCGCACGCTGGTCAGTGGAACGATGAGCTCATTGGCCAGCGGGATGTCGTTGAAGCCGACGACGGCAATGTCCTTGCCCGGCTGCAAGCCTTTGTCGCGGGCGGCGCCCATCAGGCCGATGGCAAGGAAGTCGTTGACCGCGAAAAACGCCTGAGGGCGTGGGTTGAGCCCCAGCAGATATTCGCCTTGCTGGTGTCCGGTGTGACTGTCAAAAGGACCATTAACGATCCACTCTGGGCGCACGGCCACGCCTTGCTCACGGTAATAGCGAATGAACCCGCGTGTACGGTCAGCGCCGGTGGACGCATGCCGCTCTCCCGCCAGGATCGCCACATCGCGACAACCCAGTTGATACAAATGTTCGGCCGCCAACCAGCCGCCCAATTCGTCGTCGCTGGCCGCCGCGAGGTGCCCTGCAATCTGGCGGCTGACCAGCACGTAGGGGATGTGCTTGCGTGCGAGCAGATCAAGTAGAGGCTGGTGTTCACCCACGTGCGAGTCACCCACGATCAACCCGGCCACCGAGCGGCGCAAGGCGTGCTCGGCGCGGGCCATTTGGCGCGGTTGCAAGTCGTCGGTATTGGAGACGAACGTGAGGTAGCCGGCCTCTTCGGCCGCGCTGTCGATGCTGTCATAAATGGTCGCCATCACCAGATCGGTGAGGCGTGGCATGAGCACGCAGATCTCCTGACTTTTGCGCAATTTCAGATTGGTGGCCTGGGTGTTCGGCCGATAATCCAGCTCTTTGGCGAGCGCGCGGATGCGCTCCACCACCGTGGCCGACGCCGCCCGCTCGACCTCGGCCGGGTCGCCATTGAGCACCCGCGACACCGTGGAGACGTGCACCCCGAGTGCAGTCGCCATGGACTTCAGGGTGGCGGGTCGAGATTCATTCGGCATGTTTGAGCGTCTTCCACCGTGCATTAATCAGCGCGCGATTCTACCTCAACCGCAACCTCTTCCCGAGAAAAAAACCTCTACCCAAACGATTGACTAAAACTTTTTCCGTCTCTACATTTCGTTGACCCAAACGTTTGGGTAAAACAATAAAAATACGCCGGACGCGGCCGACTTTTTGACTTCTGCCATCATTTTGAAGAGTCAGATCCCTATGAAGAGCGCAGCTATTCCGTCTTTCCGCTACCAGATTTTCTTCCTGATCATGCTCATGGCACTGCTCAACTACATTGACCGTGGCGCGATTGCCTATGCCTCGGCGAGCATTCTTCCGGAGTACGGTTTCGACAAGGCCGACTGGGGCAAAGTCCTGGGTTACTTCGGGTACGGCTACATCCTCGGGGCGTTGATCGGCGGCATCCTGGCCGACCGCTTTGGCGCCAAGCGCATCTGGTTGATTGCGGGTGCCACCTGGTCGGTTTTCGAGATCGGCACCGCGTTTGCCGGTGACCTCGGGCTGGCCTTCATGGGGGGCTCGGCCATGGCCGGCTTCGCCACAATCCGCGTGCTGTTCGGCTTTGCCGAAGGCCCGGCCTACTCGGTGATCAACAAGAGCGTGGCCAACTGGGCCACACCCAAGGAGCGCGGCTTCGTGGTCTCGGTCGGGCTGCTCAGCACACCGTTGGGCGCGCTGCTTACCGCCCCGGTCGCGGTCGGTCTGCAAACCCTGACGGGCGGCTGGCGCAGCATGTTCGTGGTGCTGGGCGTGGTCAGCCTGGCGCTGCTGATTTTCTTCATGACGCGCTTCACCAATACCCCCGATGAAAACCCGCGAGTGTCCAAGGCCGAGCTCGACTTCCTGCGACGTGAACGCGCCGCCGCAGCCAATGCTTCAACCCCGACCACCAGCGTTGCGCCGGTATGGCATTTCTTCAAGAACAAGGACCTGATACTCAATGCGGTCGGTTACTTCTCGTTCGTCTACGTGACGTTCCTGCTGCTGACCTGGACCCCCAAATACCTGCAGGACGAGTTCCACTACAACCTGTCGTCGCTGTGGTACATGGGCATGATTCCGTGGACCGGCGCCTGCTTCACCGTGCTATTGGGCGGCAAGATCTCCGACCTGCTGTTGCGCCGCACCGGCAACCTGAAGGTCGCACGTAGCTGGCTGGCCGCGACCTGCCTGCTGTTGACCACGCTCTGTTTCATATTGGTATCGCAGGCCCAGACCGGGTGGGGTGTGATTGCCCTGATGACCCTGGCCAACGCCCTCACCGCGTTGCCCAACTCGGTTTACTGGGCCGTGGTGATCGCCACCGCGCCGCCCAACCGCGTCGGCGCCTACAGCGGCATGACCCATTTCCTCGCCAACACCGCTTCGTTCATCGCGCCCATGCTCACCGGTTACCTGACCGTGCGTTACGGCTATTCGTCGATGTTCGTCGCAGCGGCGGTCGCCACCGCACTGGGCATGAGCGCGATGCTGATGGTACGTCCCGGCAGTCGGCAAACCCGCCCTTCCCCTTTACCCGCAGCCGTTTGATGGAGTTGTTCGTATGAGCCTGGCGAAGCCTGTTCACGTTGGATCTTTTTTTGCTCAATCGGTCGTCGCGCTGGCCGAGCGTCTGCGCGCGGGTAGCCTGACAAGTGTCGAGCTGACCCAAGCCGCCCTGGACAGCATCGAGCGCCTGAACCCGATTTTGAACGCCTTCGTTCATGTCGATCCGCCCGTGGCGCTGGCCCAGGCGCGCAAGGCTGATGAGCTGTTTGCTCAGGGCCTGGACCTCGGCCCGCTGCACGGCATACCGGTGGCGGTCAAAGACAATATCGACACGGTCGACCATGTCACCACCTACGGATCGGCGCATTTCGCAGGCTTCAAGCCGAGCCGCGATGCGCTGTGCGTGCAACGCCTGCGCGAGGCGGGTGCGGTCATTGTCGGCAAGACCTTGACCCACGAATTCGCCTACGGCCCGACCGGCGACCGCTCGCTGCAGGGCGCGGCACGTAACCCGTGGGATGCCAGCTGCATCACTGGCGGCTCCAGCGCCGGCAGCGCGGCGGCGGTGGCCAGCGGCATGGTGCCGCTGGCGTTGGGCACCGACACTGGCGGGTCGATCCGCATTCCGGCAGCGTTATGCGGCGTGGTCGGCTTCAAGCCATCGTTTGCCAGCGTGCCGGTGGAGGGCGTGTTCCCGCTGGCGTCGAGCCTCGACCACGTGGGCTCGATCGCCAACTACGTCGAGGATGCGCGCCTGCTGTTCGAAGTGGTGGCTGGGCGGGTGTGTGCGCCGCAGAACAACCCTCGACCGTTGCGGGTTGGCTGGATCACCACCGGCAGCTTCGGCCCGGTCGATGCCGAACTGGATCGGCAGGTTTACCAGGCGGCGCAGCAGCTGTTTGGCGAGGCGCTACAGGACACTGCGGAACTGGTGCCGCTGGCGGCCGAAATGAAAGACACCTTGCTGATGCTGCAACGCGCCGAGGCCTTCAATGTGCATGCCGAGCGCATGCAGGAGGCACCGCACACGTTCGAGCAAGAGGTGCGCGAGCGCCTCGAATTGTCACGGGAAGTCCGGGGCTGGCAGTACATCCGCGCACAGGCGAGCCAGGTACGGCTCAAAGCGGCGATGGCGCGTTTGTTCGAGCACTATGACTTCCTGGTTTCGCCGAGCGTGCCGATTACCGCGACAGCCGTCGACGCGCGCGAGGTCCGGGTGGGTGAGCAGAATCTCGATGTGCGCGCCGCCCTGCTCAGCCACACCAGTGCCTGGAACCTCACCGGGTTGCCTGCGATCAGCCTGCCGGTGGGGCTGGTGCGGAAAATGCCGGTAGGCCTGCAAGTGATTGCCGCCGCGGGAGAGGATGATCGTTTGCTGCGGGTCATGGCGCAGCGATTCGTACGCGACTAACGAACCAGCAGCAACACATCCCCTGTAGCAGCTGGCGAAGCCTGCGTTCGGCTGCGCAGCAGCCGTGAACCCTGAGTGCGCGGTGGGTCTGACGCACCGCACAGGCTGACTTTACGACTGCTGCGCAGCCGAACGCAGGCTTCGCCAGCTGCTACACGGATCGCGTTCTGGCTTGATTGATCGGTGTGCCGAGTGAAGACATGACGGCTTCACTGGCGAAAATATCCGCGGCAAACGAGCCAGCAGCGGCACATCCCCTGTAGCAGCTGGCGAAGCCTGCGTCCGGCTGCGCAGCAGTCGTAAACCCTGAGTGCGCGGTAGGTCTGGCGCACCGCACAGGCTGACGTTACGACTGCTGCGCAGCCGGACGCAGGCTTCGCCAGCTGCTACAGGGGTTGCGTTTTCGATACCCGTCACCTGC
>NZ_LHPC01000006.1 GCF_001297125.1 Pseudomonas sp. RIT-PI-q | reverse complement strand
GCGCGTCGGCGCACCGAAACCCTGTAGGAGCCGGCTTGCCGGCGAAGGCGTCGGCATTTTCGATGCAAGGCTCAAAGCCGCCTTCGCTGGCAAGCCAGCTCCTACAAAAACAGCAGCGCATACCTGCTGCTTTTCACCACTCAACAGGTCGAGCGTTAGCTCGCCTTCAGCTCTTGACCTTGATCCACCCGCCCCTTCGCTGACAAGCGCCTACAGTGACGTATTAAATGAATGCCCTGCGCGTCGGCGCACCGAAACCCTGTAGGAACCGGCTAGCCGGCGAAGGCGTCGGCATTTTCGATGCAAGGCTCAAAGCCGCCTTCGCTGGCAAGCGCCTACAGTGGCGTATTGAATGAATGCCCAGCGCGTCGGCGCACCGAAACCCTGTAGGAGCCGGCTTGCCGGCGAAGACGTCGGCATTTTCGATGCAAGGCTCAAAGCCGCCTTCGCTGGCAAGCCAGCTCCTACAGAAACAGCTGCGCATACCTGCTGCTTTTCACCACTCAACAGGCCGAGCGTTAGCTCGCCTTCAGCTCTTGACCTTGATCCACCCGCCCCTTCGCTGGCAAGCGCCTACAGTGACGTATTAAATGAATGCCCTGCGCGTCGGCGCACCGAAACCCTGTAGGAGCCGGCTTGCCGGCGAAGGCGTCGGCATTTTCGATGCAAGGCTCAAAGCCGCCTTCGCTGGCAAGCCAGCTCCTACAAAAACAGCAGCGCATACCTGCTGCTTTTCACCACTCATCAGGCCGAGCGTTAGCTCGCTTTCAGCTCTTGATCTTGATCCACCTGCCCCTTCGGAAGGCTGAGTGGAGGTGTGCATCCGGGGGTGGGCGCGCAGCGCCGTTCGGCGCAGCCGAACACATCGAGAAGAGGTCGTCGCGAAGCAGACCGGAGGCGATGCCCCCGGATGGACACCGGAGCGAAGGTACGCCGACCCTAAGCGAGGGGCCGGACGCTGGGGCAAGACTTTTTGGTTCCTTTTGTGGCGTCTGACAAAAGGGACTCGCCGTAAGGGCGAAACCCCAAGCCGCCGTTACCGCAGCAACGGATATACACCCAAATCACCCAAGAGCCTGGTCGGCCCAAAGGCCGCCAAGGTCAAACCACATCAACCCCAACGTGAATCGCATCATGCCGCCAAAACTCCAGATCACAATCGATCAACCGCTCATGCTGATCATAATTAACCCGAGCAATGCGCAGTCCAGGACTCCCCACCGACACCCGTAAAGCCGCCGCCGCATCCACCGACAACGCCGTCGGCACAATCTCGAAACGCACCCGCCCATAGTGCAAATCGTAATGCCGCGCATACAACTCAGTAATCGACTGATTCAAATCAAAATCCAGAATCCCAGGGAAATACTGTGGATTCAGATAGTGCTCCACATACAACACCAACCGCCCATCGATGCGCCGCGCCCGACAAACCTGAATCACACTCGACAACGCCGGCAACTGCAACCAGGCACACACCGCCGCCGACGCAGGCTGCAACCGCGCCGAAATCACCTCAGTGGACGGCACCCGCCCCTGCGCGCTGACCATCGCGTGAAAGTGACTGCGCTGCATCAGGTTATAAGCCAGGCGCGGCGGCGACACGAACCAGCCACGGCGCTCCTCGCGATAAATCTGCCCTTGGGCTTCCAACTGCAACAACGCCTCACGCACGGTAATCCGCGTGGTCCCGAACAACTCACTGAGCTTGCGCTCGGCCGGCAACTTGCTTCCAGGCGCCAACAGCCCGTGGTCGAGCTGTTCCTGAAGCACCTGCCCGATGGCTGTCACCGCTTTGGTTGTCTCGATGCGCATCAACGTTACCTATCTGGACTAGACCAGCACTGTTTCGGGGCGGAACCGCGATTCAAATCGGCGCCATCAATTGCCTGCAAGCCTAGGCACTGCACATGACTGGCAGATGACAAAGCCGCCGAACGGTTGAGCCAGACACCTGCAATTTAACAGCCAAGTCCTTCTATATCAGCCTTTTAACCATGGTCTACGCTTAACTCGCACCCTGAGTATTGCAGCACAGGAAATATGGGCAGACCGGTCGTCGACATCAAAATGTCATCCAACCCGCCTAAATTGGCTCAGGTATTGCTGACCTAGACCAACACAACCGCAATCGCAGCGTTGAAAACGCCCAAAGGAGCTTCGGATGAAACAGCTTTTCCTGGCATCACTGTTAGGCTCGACCATTGCCATGTGCACCGCCGCCATGGCCGCTGATACCGACTTGAAAACCCTGGAAGCCGCGGCGAAAGCGGAAGGTGAGGTCAACAGTGTCGGCATGCCCGATAACTGGGCCAACTGGAAAGGCACCTGGGACGACCTGGCCAAGAACTACGGCCTGAAGCACATCGACACCGACATGAGTTCGGCTCAGGAAATCGCCAAGTTCAAAGCGGAAAAGGACAACGCCAGTGCTGACATCGGCGACGTCGGTGCCGCCTTCGGCCCGATCGCCATCAAGCAAGAGGTTTCACAGCCTTACAAACCGAGCACCTGGGATCAGGTGCCAGCCTGGGCCAAAGACAAAGACGGTCATTGGGCCCTGGCCTATACCGGCTCCATCGCTTTCATTATCAACAAGACACTGCTGCACGGCTCCGACGTACCCAAGAGCTGGGCTGATCTTGCAAACGGCAAGTACAAGGTTTCCATCGGTGACGTGAGCACCTCCGCCCAGGCCATCAACGGCGTACTGGCAGCGGCCCTCTCCAAGGGCGGCGACGAAAAGAACATTGAACCAGGCCTGTTGTTCTTCGCCGACATCGCCAAACAAGGGCGCCTGTCGATGACCGACCCGGTGATTGCCAGCATGGAAAAGGGTGAAATCGAAGTCGGCGTGGTCTGGGACTTCAACGGCCTGAGCTATAAGGCCAAGATGGTCAATCCAGATGACTACATCGTCCTGATTCCATCCGATGGCTCGGTGATTTCCGGTTACACCACCATCATCAACAAATACGCCAAGCACCCGAACGCCGCCAAACTGGCGCGTGAGTACATCTTCAGCGACGAAGGCCAGACCAACCTGGCACGCGGCAATGCGCGTCCGATCCGTGCCGAGCACCTGAAACTGCCGGCCGATGTACAGGCCAACCTGTTGCCGAACGAGCAGTACAAAAACGTAACGCCGATCAAGGACGCCGATGTTTGGGAGAAAACCTCCAAGTCCGTGCCTCAGAAGTGGCAGGAAGAAGTCATCGTCAACATGAAGCAGTAACACTGAAACCCTTGTAGGAGCGAGGCTTGCCCGCGAAGACGGACTGACATTCAACATTGATGTTGGCTGAAAGTCCGCCTTCGCGAGCAAGCTTCGCTCCTACAGGTTTTCGACGGCACACACGGAGTCATCGCCCCTATGAAGCACAACGTCATCCTTGTCGTGCTCGACGGCCTCAATTACGAAGTCGCGCGCCACGCCATGGGACACCTGCAGGCGTACGTCGGCGCAGGACGCGCGGCGCTCTACAAACTGGAGTGCGAACTGCCGGCCCTGTCCCGACCGCTTTACGAATGCATCCTCACCGGCGTCACGCCGATCGACAGCGGCATCGTCCACAACAACGTCTCGCGCCTGTCCAACCAGCGCAGCATCTATCACTACGCCCGCGATGGCGGGTTGAAAACTGCGGCGGCGGCCTATCACTGGGTCAGCGAGCTGTACAACCGTTCGCCATTTATTGCCGCCCGGGATCGTCACACTGACAACCCCGAGCTGCCGATCCAGCACGGTCATTTTTACTGGAACGATCACTACCCGGACTCGCACCTGTTCGCCGACGCGGAAAACCTGCGCCTGCGCCATACGCCGAATTTTCTGCTGGTCCACCCCATGAACATCGACGACGCCGGGCACAAGCACGGCCTCGACACCGCGCAATACCGCAACAGCGCCCGCTCGGCCGACATCATCCTCGCCGACTACCTGCAAGGCTGGCTTGACGCCGGTTATCAGGTGCTGGTGACTGCCGACCACGGCATGAACAATGACCGCTCTCACAATGGCCTGTTGCCAGAGGAGCGTGAAGTACCGCTGTTCGTGCTCGGCGATGCCTTCAGTTTCAACGCCAGCGCCGCACCGAAACAGACAGAAATCTGCGGCACCGTCTGCGAACTGCTCGGCGTGGCCCACGACAAACCTGTGTGCCGGGAGCTGCTCAAGTGAACTTCATGACCCGTGGCAAATGGCTGGCAGTGCTGTGCCTGGTGCCCTTCACACTGTTCTTTATCGTGTTCGAGATCGCCCCGCTGTTCTGGGTGATGATCAACAGCGTGCAATCGGAAGAGTTCGGCTGGGGCCTGGCCAACTTCAGCAAGATCTTCACCTCGAAGTTCTACTTGCAGGCGATCCAGTACAGCCTCGAGATCAGTTTTTGGTCAAGCGTATTCGGAATCATCATCGCCGTGCTCGGCGCTTATTCACTGCGCCGGGTCGATTCGAAACTGCGCAACTTCGTCAACGCCTTTGCCAACATGACCAGCAACTTTACCGGCGTACCGTTGGCCTTCGCCTTCATCATTCTGCTGGGCTTCAACGGCGCCTTCACCCTACTGCTCAAGCAGGCCGGGATCATTCAGGATTTCAACCTGTACTCGAAAACCGGGCTGATCCTGCTGTACACCTACTTTCAGATTCCGCTGGGCGTGTTGCTGCTGTACCCGGCCTTCGACGCCCTGCGCGAAGATTGGCGTGAGTCTGCCGCGCTGCTGGGCGCTAACGGCTGGCAGTACTGGCGGCACATCGGATTACCGGTGCTGACCCCAGCACTGCTCGGCACGTTCGTGATTCTGCTGGCCAACGCCCTCGGCGCCTACGCCACGGTGTACGCCCTGACCACCGGCAACTTCAACGTGCTGACGATCCGCGTCGCGGCGATGGTGTCCGGCGATATTTCCCTGGACCCATACATGGCCAGTGCCCTGGCCGTGGTGCTGGTGGCGTTGATGACCCTGGTGACCGTCGTGCATCAGCTGCTGTTAAAGAGGAGTTACCATGTCTCGCGCTGATCTGGGCCCTGTCGGTGTCTATCACCGGGTGGTGGTGTATTTGCTGTTCGCCATCCTGTTGTTGCCGCTGGCCGGCACGTTGATCTACTCGCTCTCCACCAGTTGGTCGGCAACCATCTTGCCCAGCGGCTTCACCCTCAAATGGTACACACAACTGTGGAGCGATCCGCGCTTCCTGCATGCCTTCGGGCAGTCGCTGCTGGTGTGCGTCGGTGCACTGATTCTGTCGGTGGTGCTGATTCTGCCGCTGCTGTTCGTGGTGCATTACCACTTCCCGAAACTCGACGCGCTGATGAACATCCTGATCCTGCTGCCCTTCGCGGTGCCGCCGGTGGTGTCATCGGTGGGGCTGTTGCAGCTCTACGGTTCGGGGCCGCTGGCGATGGTCGGCACGCCGTGGATCCTGATCGGTTGCTACTTCACCGTGGCGCTGCCGTTCATGTACCGGGCGATCACCAACAACCTGCAAGCGATCAACCTGCGCGACCTGATGGACGCCGCCCAACTGCTCGGTGCCAGCACCTGGCAAGCGGCGTTCCTGGTGGTGCTGCCGAACTTGCGCAAGGGTCTGATGGTGGCGTTGCTGCTGTCGTTCTCGTTCCTGTTCGGCGAGTTCGTGTTCGCCAACATCCTCGTCGGCACGCGCTACGAAACCCTGCAGGTCTACCTCAACAACATGCGCAACAGCAGCGGTCATTTCACCAGTGCGCTGGTGATTTCCTACTTCTTCTTTGTGCTGGTCCTGACCTGGGTTGCCAATATCTTGAACAAGGACAAAAGCGAATGAGCTACGTGAGCGTCCAACACCTTCAGAAGAATTACGCGGGCACCCCGGTGTTCAGCGACATCAACTGCGAAATCCAGAAGGGCGAATTCGTCACCCTCCTCGGCCCGTCGGGTTGCGGCAAGTCCACGCTGCTGCGCTGCATCGCCGGGCTGACGTCGGTGGATGGCGGCAAGATCCTGCTCGATGGTGTCGATATTGTGCCGTTGAGCCCACAGAAACGTGGGATCGGCATGGTGTTCCAGAGCTACGCGCTGTTCCCCAACATGACCGTGGAGCAGAACGTCGCGTTCGGTTTGCGCATGCAAAAGGTCAACGCCGACGACAGCCAAAAACGCGTCGCCGAAGTGCTGAAACTGGTGGAGCTCAATGATTTCGCCGCCCGTTATCCGCATCAATTGTCCGGTGGCCAATGCCAGCGGGTCGCGCTGGCTCGCTCCCTGGTCACCCGGCCACGCCTGTTGCTGCTGGATGAACCGCTATCGGCCCTGGATGCGCGGATTCGCAAGCACTTGCGCGAACAGATCCGTCAGATCCAGCGCGAACTAGGGCTGACCACGATCTTCGTCACCCACGACCAGGAAGAAGCCCTGACCATGTCTGACCGCATTTTCCTGATGAATCAGGGAAAAATCGTACAAAGCGGCGACGCCGAAACCCTGTACACGGCGCCGGTCGATGTCTTCGCTGCCGGCTTCATCGGCAACTACAACCTGCTGGACGCCGACAGCGCGACGAAATTGCTGCAACGGCCGATCAACCACCGCATCGCGATTCGCCCGGAAGCCATCGAACTGAGTTTGAACGGCGAGCTCGACGCGCAAGTGCGCAGCCACAGCCTGCTGGGCAACGTGATTCGCTACCGGGTCGAGGCTCGGGGTGTGGAATTGGTGGTAGACGTGCTGAACCGCTCGGCGGCCGATTTGCATCCCGATGGTCAGCGCCTGGCACTTTCCATCGATCCGACGGCCCTGTGTAAGGTAGCCTGATGCCCTTGCTGATGTTGAAGAGAGAACTGCACTGATGGCCCTGGCAATTTTTGATCTGGACGAAACCCTGATTCACGGCGACTGCGCCACCCTCTGGAGCGAGCAAATGGGCCGCCTGGGCTGGGTCGATCCCGAGTCGTTCATGCGTCAGAACAACGAACTGATGGACGCCTACAGTCACGGCAAATTGCGCATGGAGGAATACATGACCTTCAGCCTCGAGCCGATGATTGGCCGCACACCGGAAGAGGTCGACCATCTGGTCGGGCCTTGGGTGGAAGATTTCATCGAACCGATCATTTTCAGCGATGCCACCAAAGCCATCGCCGCTCATCGCAAGGCCGGTGACCGGATCCTGGTGATCTCCGCCTCGGGTACGCACCTGGTCAGGCCGATTGCCGATCGTTTGGGCATCGACGAAATTCTCGGCATCGAACTGGAAGTGACGCACGGTGTTTATAGCGGCAACACCGTTGGCACCCTGACCTACCGCGAAGGCAAGATCACGCGCCTGCTGGAATGGCTGGATGCGGAAGAAGAAAACCTGGAAGGCGCGAGTTTTTATTCCGACTCACGTAACGATTTGCCGCTGTTGTTGAAGGTCGATTTCCCACACGTGGTGAACCCGGATCCGGTGCTGCTTGAGCACGCCGAAAAAGCCGGCTGGCCCATCCACCTCTGGAAGTAATCGAAAATCAATGTGGGAGCGCGGCTTGCCCGCGATGAACGGTGACGCGGTTTAACTGATACACCGCGTCGTCTGAATCGCGGGCAAGCCACGCTCCCACAAAGGTCACACCAGGCTTTCGTCAATCACCAACACCAACTTCCCCGCCACCTTGTTCGTCGCCAACTCGGCAAACGCCGCTTCGGCGTCCTTGATCGGGAAGGTCCTGGCCAACTGCGGACTCAACCGTCCCTCGGCAAACAACGGCCACACATGCTGGCTAAGATCACTGAACAAATCCGCCTTGAACTGCTCGTCGCGACTGCGCAAAGTCGAACCCAGCAGTTGCACACGCTTGGCCAGCACCTGCGCCAGATCCAGCTTCGCCTCACGGCCGCCCATCAGGCCGATCAGTACCCAACGGCCATCGCGGGCCAGCAACTTCAGATTCAGCTCAGCGTAGTTGCCACCCACCGGATCGAGAATCACATCGAACGGCCCCAGATCATTCAAACTCTGCAGATCCCCATTGCGCACCACCCCGCCCTGGGCTCCCAGCGCTTCACAATAAGCCAGACGCTCGGCGGAACCGACGCTGACCCAGCACGGGTTGCCAAACGCCTTGCACAGCTGAATGGCAGCTGAACCAATTCCACTTGCTCCGGCGTGCAGCAAAACTTTCTCACCCGGTTTGAGCGCAGCCAGTTGAAACAGATTCAGCCAGACGGTCGCGTACACTTCCGGTAGCGCCGCCGCTTCGGCCAGCGACATTCCGTCGGGAACCGGCAACACATGCCGTCCGTCGACAACCACCTCTTCGGCCATCCCGCCCCCGGCCAGCAAGGCGCAGACCCGATCACCGACCTGCCATGACGACCCCGCACCGACCTCGCTGATCACCCCCGAGCACTCAAGACCCAATACCTGACTGGCCCCCGGCGGTGGCGGATAAAGGCCAGCCTTCTGTAATAAATCGGCGCGATTGAGACCCGCTGCCGCCACGCGAATGCGAACTTGCCCTACATCGCATGTAGGACTCGGCTCTTCAAGCCACTCCACTTGACCGTCAACGCCTTGCAATGCTTTCACAGTGCCTCCATAGTGAGTCTGGACTGAGCCCGTAGCTGTAGCGCCGGGCTTTCTTGCATTATGTGACCGGCCCTTTGTGGAACCGGCGACTTCAAAGACGGCCTAATATGCGTGATCAATTGTCCCCGCGTCGAATCAGCATGAAGCATCTGTTCCCCAGCACCGCCCTAGCCCTATTTATTGGTATCGGCCTGTTGCCGATGTCGAGCAATACGTTCGCAGCAAATAGCTGGGACAAGCTTCAGCCTGATCGTGACGAAGTGATCGCCAGCCTGAACGTTGTCGAGTTGCTCAAGCGCCATCACTACAGCAAGCCGCCACTCGATGATGCGCGCTCCGTGATCATCTATGACAGCTACCTCAAGCTGCTGGATCCGTCGCGCAGCTACTTCATGGCCAGCGACATTGCCGAATTCGACAAGTGGAAGACCCAGTTCGACGACTTCCTCAAAAGTGGCGACCTGAACGCCGGGTTCACCATCTACAAGCGCTACCTGGACCGCGTCAAAGCGCGTCTGGACTTTGCCCTTGCCGAGCTGAACAAGGGTGTCGACAAGATCGACTTCACCACCAAGGAAACCTTGCTGATCGATCGCAAGGACGCTCCGTGGCTCAAGTCCACCGCCGAGCTCGACGACCTGTGGCGCAAACGCGTCAAGGACGAAGTGCTGCGGATGAAGATCGCCGGCAAAGAGCCCAAGCAGATCCAGGAAACCCTGACCAAGCGCTACAAGAACCAATTGGCGCGCCTGGACCAGACCCGTCCGGAAGACATCTTCCAGGCGTACATCAACACCTTCGCCATGTCCTACGACCCGCACACCAATTATCTGTCGCCGGATAACGCGGAGAACTTCGACATCAACATGAGCCTGTCCCTCGAGGGCATCGGCGCCGTGTTGCAGAGCGATAACGACCAGGTGAAAGTCGTGCGCCTGGTGCCGGCAGGTCCGGCCGACAAGACCAAGCAGGTTGCACCGGCCGACAAGATCATCGGCGTTGCCCAAGGCAACAAAGAGATGGTCGACGTGGTGGGCTGGCGCCTGGACGAAGTGGTCAAGCTGATCCGTGGTCCGAAAGGCACCGTGGTGCGCCTGGAAGTGATCCCGGCCAGCAATGCGCCGAACGACCAGACCACCAAGATCGTGCCGATCACCCGTGAAGCGGTGAAGCTGGAAGATCAGGCCGTGAAGAAGTCGGTGCTGAACCTGAAACAGGATGGCAAGGACTACAAGCTCGGCGTCATCGAGATCCCGGCCTTCTACCTCGACTTCAAGGCCTTCCGCGCTGGCGATCCGGACTACAAGAGCACCACTCGCGACGTCAAGAAACTGCTGACCGAGTTGCAGAAAGACAAAGTTGACGGCGTGGTCATCGACCTGCGCAACAACGGCGGCGGTTCCCTTCAGGAAGCCACCGAACTGACCAGCCTGTTCATCGACAAAGGTCCGACCGTTCTCGTGCGTAACGCCGATGGCCGGGTCGATGTGCTGGAAGATGAAAACCCGGGTGCGTTTTACAAAGGCCCGATGGCGTTGCTGGTCAACCGCTTGTCCGCCTCGGCTTCGGAGATTTTTGCCGGCGCCATGCAGGACTACCACCGTGCGCTGATCATCGGCGGCCAGACCTTCGGCAAAGGCACCGTGCAGACCATTCAGCCGCTGAACCATGGCGAACTGAAACTGACCCTGGCCAAGTTCTACCGGGTTTCCGGGCAGAGCACCCAGCATCAGGGCGTACTGCCGGACATCGACTATCCGTCGATCATCGACACCAAGGAAATCGGTGAAAGCGCGCTGCCGGAAGCCATGCCGTGGGACACCATCCGCGCGGCCATCAAGCCTGCGGTCGACCCGTTCAAACCGTACATCTCGCAGCTCAAGTCCGAGCATGATCTGCGTTCGGCCAAAGACGCGGAGTTCGTGTTTATCCGCGACAAACTGGCCCTGGCACAGAAACTGATGGCGGAAAAAACCGTCAGCCTCAATGAAGCCGACCGTCGTGCCCAGCACGCCGATATCGAAGCCAAGCAACTGGCGATGGAAAACATCCGTCGCAAAGCCAAAGGCGAAGAACCGCTCAAAGAGCTGAAGAAAGAAGACGAAGACGCGATCGCGGCCGAGCCGGACAAGACCAAACCAGAAGACGATGCCTACCTGAGCGAGACCGGGCGGATTCTGTTGGACTACCTGAAACTCAACACCGCGGTAGCCAAGCACTAAGTGGTTACTAGCAAAATGATGGCAATTTAATGCTGACGCTCCCCGGAGCGTCATCAAATAGTCATCATTCTGTCGTGAAATAAAGGGCTGGAGCACCTCTTGTCAAGAGCGTGATCCCAGCCCTTTTTTTCGCCCCGAGATTGCCATGACCACGACAGAACAGCTGAGTGCCTTGAGTTCCATACTGGCTCAAAGCGGCTTGCACAGCCTGTTCCAGCCGATCATTTCTCTCTCTGAGCGACGCATTGTCGGCTACGAAGCCCTGACCCGCGGCCCGTCCAACAGCCCGCTGCACTCCCCCATCGCACTGTTCGCCGTCGCCCGCCAGGCCGGTCGCCTGAACGAGCTGGAGATCGCATGCCGCGAAAGTGCCTGTCGACGTTTCAACGAACAACAGCTACCGGGCAAGCTGTTCCTCAACGTCTCCCCGGAATCCCTGCTTGAAGCCGCCCACCAGCCTGGACGCACGTTGCAACTGCTGCAGGATTTTGGCATTCCGCCGAGCCAAGTGGTGATCGAACTCACCGAACAAACCCCGACCGACGATTTCCAGCTGCTGCAAAACGCGCTGCATCACTACCGGGCGATGGGTTTTTCGATTGCGCTGGATGATCTGGGGGCGGGCTATTCGAGCCTGCGGCTCTGGTCCGAGTTGCGGCCGGATTACGTGAAGATCGACCGGCATTTCATCGATGGCATTCATCAGGACGCCCTCAAACGCGAGTTTGTCGGTTCAATCCTGCAAATCGCCAAGGCCTCACGGGCGCAGGTGATCGCCGAAGGCATCGAGTTACCGGAAGAGCTTGCGGTGTTGACCGAGATGGGCGTCGATCTGGTCCAGGGTTATCTGCTTTGTCGGCCTCAAGAGCAGCCGCCTCGGGACGCCCGGACCTTGATGCCCAAACAGGACAGCTCCGCGGTGATGCTGAACGACGAAGGCAGCGACCTCAGCGCCCTGCTCAATGACCAACCGGCGGTGGATCGCGACACTCCGACCGCCACCGTGCTGGAAGCCTTCCGCCGCCAGGCCAACCTCAACTCCCTGGCCGTCCTCGACGAACAAGGCCAGCCCTGCGGCATCGTCCACCGGCATTCGCTCTCGGACGCGCTGCTCAAGCCGTTTGCGACCGACCTGTTCGCCCGCAAACCGATCAGCCGCCTGATGAACGACGACTTCCTCGCCGTGGAAATGAGCCAATCGCTGCAACAGGTCAGCCGCCTGATCACCAGCCGCGCGCGGCAGCGCATTGAAGAAGACTTCATCATCACCCTCAACGGCGGCTATTTGGGATTGGGTCGGGTCATCGACGTGCTCAAACTGATCACCGAACTGAAGATCCAGCAAGCCCGCTACGCCAATCCACTGACGTTGCTGCCGGGCAACGTGCCCATCCAGCAATGCCTGACGCGGCTGCTGCAACAGCAACGGGAATCAGTGATCTGCTACGTGGACATCGACAGCTTCAAACCCTTCAACGACATCTACGGCTACGGCCGTGGCGATGAAGTCCTGCTGTGTCTGGCGCAATGCCTGAATGATCGCGTCGATCCATCCCGCGACTTCGTCGGCCATATCGGCGGCGATGACTTTCTGCTGGTACTCGGCCCGGAAGACTGGCGCAAACGTTTGAACCAGTTGCTGGATGATTTCCAGAGCCAATGTCGGCGTTTTTACCGCAGCGAACACTTGGAGGCGGGCTGCTTTATCGCGCCGAACCGCCAGGGTGTGCGTCAGGAATTTGCGCTGCTGTCACTGTCGATCGGCGTGGTGCATTTGCATCCACAGGCCTGTGGACAACTCGATGCGAGCCAATTGGCGGAAATGGCTTCACAGGCCAAGCACCACGCGAAGAATGTGCCGGGGTATAGCGTGCATGTGATTGATAGCCTGGCGATGCCGTCAGCTGAGGAGGCGTTGGTTGCCGGGCATCGGTGATTGCCTTCCGAAAAAAGATCGCAGCCTTCGGCAGCTCCTACAGGGAATGGCGTACATTCTGTAAGAGCTGCCGAAGGCTGCGATCTTTTGATCCCGCTTCTTCAAATAGCTCCTCCGGCTATTCCGACGACCGTGCCCTCAACCGCCGCCCCAGAACATCCAGCACATCACAGCCATCGCGCAACGGAATGGCGCAGAGCAAAGCAAAATCACTAAGAATGAACGACTGGCACTCAATCGAGCCGCGCATGGACAGGTTCTCCATCACCTGGGTGACGGCCTGAATCCGGTAGCTGGCAGCGTCATACAAAACATCGAGCGGCGCGTGGGTGTCGACGAACAGGGTCGGCATGTCGTCGCAGTTGCTGGTGAGCGCCATGAAGCGGTTTTCGGGATGGGGGATTGGTTTTACGTAGGGTGGATCGGGGTGAAGATTTTTCATTTTTAAAACCTCTGGTAGAAGTGGAGCTTCCATCGGCCTTCCTACAGGCTTGGGTGGCAGCTATACGCGGGGTAGGAATATCGAGACCAGAGAACTCGACCACGCCGAAGCGTGCCCGCGCACAGCCGCCGCAACTGATCTTACGGACGCACGTTGACGGCCGCAATTCAGGTGTCGACGCCAAGGCGCCTTCTCTAGTATTGAAGGGTTCCTACACCCCATCACTGAGTTTTCAGTGACAACCAGAGACTATCGATGGGACACAATTCCCACCAGTTCATGGAAACCGCTACAACTTGAAGGAAATTTCCGACGACCTTGCCCAGAAATTTCGAACCTCAATCAAAAGGCCACATCAATCCTATCCGCGGTGAGCTCTATAAATTTTTCGCGCAGAAAATAGAGCGCGCGAGACTTTGCGGGGGATCAGGAAGGAAAGAAGTCAGGAAAGGAGGATGTTTGTGTAGGGTTATTCGCCAAATAACAATCTTCAAATAACAATCTTCAAACAACACTCGAGCCAAAACGCAAACGTGGCGAGAGGTTTCCCTCACGCCACGTTTGTTTGTCGGTAAGCAAGTGTCTAATCTGCAGAACCGCGAGACGCCAGCTCTTTCAACTTGATCTCCGCCAACGGATGCCCGGCCTTCGCAGCCATCTCCCAAAACCGCGCCGCCTCAGCCGGATCCGGCGCCTTGCTTGGCGTTCCGGCCATGCTGATGACGCCCACCTGATACGCCGCCTTGCCATCGCCCGCCAGCGCCGCCAGGCGCAGCAATCGCACACCTTCCTCACGAGCCCCAAGACCGACGCCGCGAAAGGTCAGGATGTGGCCATAGAAGCTTTGAGCGCCGACATCACCCAGGTTGGCCATGCGCGCGAACTGGCCTTCGAGCCAGCGCCAGCCTCGGGGCTGGCGCACAAACCACGACCAGTGAAACAGCCTGCGGGCCAGCCAGTAACCGGCCCGCGCCTTGAGTCGTAAAAACACTCAGGCCTCCGCCGACTCGGGGTACTCGTATTCGAACACTCGCACCACTTCCGAGGCATGCCAGGAGGCCGCGGCGATGCCATCGGAAGGACCGGAGAAACGCCCGAGGCGTTCGACACATTCAAAGAAACCGGTGCGCGGCAGGCGGCTGGCGCCCTGGCTGATCACCAGCGAACTGCGCAAGGGTTGTTCGGCTTTGGCATCCAGCGCGGCCAGGTGCTCAAGGGCAGCGGTCAGGGTTTGCATCGCTGGCGTCGGCAGCTGCAACCGCTCCAGCAACGCGCGATAGGTCAGAAGGTGACGCTGGCGGCGTGCCTGATCCAGCTCGCCCAGCAACCCGTCCCAATGTTGACGACTGATGCGTACGCTCACGATTCATCCCTCCACCCTGGCACCGTCAATTCCCAGGCCAGGCTGCGGCGAATCGCAGCGTCGGGTTGACGCTCGCCATTTTCAATCAAGGCCAGATAAGACGGGCTGATGCCTACCGTGCGGGCGAGCGCCTCGATGGCGATGCCCTTCCCTTCGCGCAAACTGCGTAGTTGATCCAGCCCCGGAAGAATCGGGTCTGGTGTCGTCGCGGGACGCTCTGGGGCAACCCGCGACGGTTGCTCATTGATGCCTGCTGCTTTCAGTAGAGCCTGATACTGAGCCCATGGCAGAACCGCATACTCGGGCTCGCCTTCGCGTGTGATTATCTGAATATCCATGACTTCCCCGTAGGACAACGACACTTAGCGAGTCGGCACTTTTCCCTAGAAGTGTAATCCTAACAGCGGCCAAGGTGGCGAGGGGTTTGAATATAAGGATGATCCTGAATCGGCTCAGTTTTTCTTCGGGCCCTGGAGTTGGAGTTGCTCGGGGGTATCGGGCAGGCGCTCGACCACGGCGAGCTTCTCCGGCAGCTGACGTTTGCGCCAGGCGCGGAAGGCGTTGAGCTCGTCATCAAGGACTTTCATCAGCCAGGCCAGCACGGCGATGTCGTCGAGCATGCCGAACACCGGGATGAAATCCGGAATGGCGTCCACCGGACTGAGGAAGTACATCAGGCCGGCCACGACCGAGATCAGGGCCTTGGGGCTGATCGCCCGGTACTCGCCGCGCCAGTAAGCCAGGCAGAGTGCCTGCAACAAGCGCAGATCGTCTTTCAGTTTGCCCAGCCGGTTGCCCTGGCTGGCGCCTTTGCTGGCCACTGCGAACAGCAGGGTCGGTAAACGTCCACGTGCGAGCAGGCGTCCGGCCAGTGGCAGGAAACGTGCAAAATTCCAGGGTGCTTTCATCATTCCTCCCGCTGAAATGTTATCCACACAAATTGTGGATAACCTTGTGAACAGAGCTGCATTTCACGCCTGAGAGCCCCGTTTTATATGGGCCTGACTCAGATCGGGCGTTTTTTACTCACCTAAAAAAACCCAAGATTTCATTGACTTGGCGCTCTGGCGCGGCTAGCACGGGCGTCCACAATGGCTATGACTCCAGCCTACAGCATCCGTTCGCTTTGTTTACCCCTTGCCGAACGCCAGATGCAACAACGCCCCGCATAAAGCGAGGCGTTGTTTTTAGAGCTGACGCAAATTACTTCGCAGCGTCGTCTTGTTTTGCCGGATCTTTGATCGCCAGCAGTTCCAGGTCGAATACCAGCACCGAGTTGGCTGGAATCGCCGGGCTTGGGCTTTGCGCGCCGTAAGCCAGTTCGCTTGGAATGTACAGTTTGTACTTCTCGCCAACGTGCATCAGTTGCAGGCCTTCGACCCAACCCGGAATCACACCGCTGACCGGCAGATCGATCGGGCTGCCGCGCTCGACGGAGCTGTCGAACACGGTGCCATTGGTCAGGGTGCCGGTGTAGTGAACAGTCACTACGTCGGTCGGCTTAGGCTGTGCGCCATCGGCCTTCTTGACCACTTCGTATTGCAGGCCCGAAGCGGTGGTGGTTACACCGGCTTTCTTGGCGTTGTCTTCGAGGAATTTCTTGCCGGCGGCTGCCGACTCTTCGCTCATTTTGGCCATACGCTCTTCAGCACGCTTCTGCAGTGCTGCGAAGGCTTCGACCAGTTCGTCGTCTTTCAGCTTCTGTTCTTTCTTGCCGACGGCATCTTCGATGCCCTGGGCTACGGCCTTGGAATCCAGATCATCCATGCCTTCCTGAGCCAGGCTCTTGCCCATGTTCAGGCCAATCCCGTAGGAAGCTTTTTGCGCCGGGGTTTTCAGCTCTACGCTGGTCTGCGAGTCACAACCCGCAAGTACCAGGCTAACCAGGGCCACCGCCGCCGCCAACCGATGCTGTTTCATGCTATTTCCTTGTTCATGCGCCTAAAGGGCAATCGAGTAAAGCCGCGAGCTTATCAGGCGGCCACGACCAATGGCTACCGGCATGAGAGCAGGAAACTTCTGATAAGTTCAGGTGTTTTAACGCATTTCCGGATTCGGAGGATGAAGTTTCTGTCATCTTCGGCTGTAGGAGTGAGCTTGCTCGCGAAGGTCGTCAACGATGACGTGGTACTGGCAGACACTGCGGTGCTCTCTGGTTTTTCGCGAGCGAGCTCGCTCCTACAGAGGGCGCTGCCCGACAATGCCAAACCCCAGACAGAAAAAAACCCGCATCAAGCGGGCTTTTTCCGTGGTGACCTGGCGTTCAGCGTTCCAGGTTACCGAATATGGCGCAGCGGACGGGACTCGAACCCGCGACCCCCGGCGTGACAGGCCGGTATTCTAACCGACTGAACTACCGCTGCGCGTAACATTGAAACGAATGGTGGGTGATGACGGGATCGAACCGCCGACATTCTGCTTGTAAGGCAGACGCTCTCCCAGCTGAGCTAATCACCCTTCGCTTCGGTGTGGCGCGCATTCTACGGAGCGACCCCACCTCTGGCAAGCACTTTTTTAAATAATTTTCTCAGCCCTTCCAAAGGCTTAGAGAAGGGTTGGCCTATGGCACCGCGAAGAGAATAATGCCCCCCTTTGTATATAAGGAGAGACTCACCCCATGTGGTTCAAAAACCTGCTTATCTATCGCCTGACCCAAGATCTGCCTTTTGATGCCGAGGCGTTGGAAACTGCACTGGCCACCAAACAGGCGCGTTCATGTGCAAGCCAGGAGTTGACCACCTACGGTTTCGTTGCACCGTTCGGCAAGGGCGAAGATGCGCCGCTGGTGCACATCAGCGGCGACTTCCTGCTGATCGCCGCCCGTAAAGAAGAACGCATTCTGCCGGGTAGCGTCGTACGTGACGCCGTAAAGGAAAAGGTCGAAGAGATCGAAGCCGAACAGATGCGCAAGGTCTATAAGAAGGAGCGTGATCAGATCAAGGATGAAATCATCCAGGCCTTCCTGCCGCGCGCCTTTATCCGTCGCTCGTCGACCTTCGCCGCCATCGCGCCGAAACAGGGCCTGATCCTGGTCAACTCGGCCAGCCCGAAACGCGCCGAAGACCTGTTGTCGACCCTGCGCGAAGTGATCGGCTCGCTGCCGGTACGTCCGCTGACCGTGAAGATGTCCCCGACGGCGACCATGACGGAATGGGTCACCACCCAGAAAGCCGCGGACGATTTCTTCGTGCTGGACGAGTGCGAACTGCGCGACACCCACGAAGACGGCGGCATTGTGCGTTGCAAGCGTCAGGACCTGACCAGCGAAGAAATCCAGCTGCACCTGAGCACCGGCAAAGTCGTCACTCAGCTGTCGTTGGCCTGGCAGGACAAGTTGTCGTTCATGCTCGACGACAAGATGACGGTCAAGCGCCTGAAGTTCGAAGACCTGCTGCAGGATCAGGCGGAACAGGACGGTGGCGACGAAGCCCTCGGCCAACTGGACGCCAGCTTCACCCTGATGATGCTGACCTTCGGCGACTTCCTGCCAGCGCTGGTTGAAGCGTTGGGCGGCGAAGAAACACCGCAAGGGATCTAAGCCCGGCGGTGACTTTTGTAGGAGCTGGCTTGCCAGCGAAGGCGTCGAAATGCCTTGTGTATTACTTGAGGGCCTCTTCGCTGGCAAGCCAGCTCCTACAGAACCTGTGTTGTTCTCATAATAAGGATCAGGCCATGCGTGCACTGGCTGCATTAAGCCGCTTTGTCGGCAACACCTTCGCTTACTGGGTACTGATTTTCGCCGTCGTGGCGTTCCTGCAACCGACGTGGTTTATCGGCCTGAAAGGCGCGATCGTGCCGTTGCTGGGGCTGGTGATGTTCGGCATGGGCCTGACCCTCAAACTCGAAGACTTCGCCGAAGTCGCTCGCCATCCGTGGCGCGTGGCCCTGGGCGTGGTCGCGCATTTCGTGATCATGCCGGGTGTGGCGTGGTTGCTCTGCCAGGCTTTTCATCTGCCACCGGAAATCGCCGTCGGCGTCATCCTGGTCGGCTGCTGCCCAAGTGGCACCTCGTCGAATGTGATGACCTGGCTGGCTCGCGGCGACCTGGCGCTGTCGGTGGCCATTGCCGCCGTCACCACCCTCCTCGCCCCGCTGCTGACCCCGGCGCTGATCTGGCTGTTGGCGTCGGCGTGGTTGCCGGTGTCTTTCATGGAGCTATTCTGGTCGATCCTGCAAGTGGTGCTGCTGCCAATCGTCCTCGGCGTGGTTGCTCAGCGCCTGTTGGGTGAGCGGGTTCGCCATGCAGTAGAAGTGTTGCCACTGATTTCGGTGGTGAGCATCGTGATCATCGTGACCGCCGTGGTCGCCGCCAGCCAGGCGAAGATCGCCGAATCCGGCCTGTTGATCATGGCCGTGGTGATGTTGCATAACAGCTTCGGCTATTTGCTGGGTTACTTCACCGGGCGCCTGTTCAAGTTGCCATTGGCCCAACGCAAATCCCTGGCCCTGGAAGTCGGTATGCAGAACTCCGGGTTGGGCGCCGCGCTGGCCAGTGCGCACTTCTCGCCGCTGGCGGCGGTGCCGAGCGCATTGTTCAGCGTCTGGCACAACATTTCCGGCGCGCTGCTGTCGACGTATTTCCGGCGGATGAGCGAGAAAGAAGACCGCAAAATTGCCGCACAACAAGCAGCCGACTAATCCGAAAACTTGATCCTCGGGTTAATGATGGGCACTCTATTGCGCAACGCGAGGACGACCTCGCGGCTCGATCGAGTCATTAATCTGGGGACGACCCCGTCAATCGATGGAGGTCATTCATGTCCTGGATCATTCTGTTTTTCGCCGGCCTGTTCGAAGTCGGCTGGGCCGTCGGCCTGAAATACACCGACGGTTTCAGCCGCCCTCTCCCCACCGCGTTGACCGTTACCGCCATGGCCATCAGCCTTGGCTTGCTTGGTCTTGCCATGAAGGAATTACCGCTGGGCACGGCTTATGCGATCTGGACCGGTGTGGGTGCTGTCGGCACGGTGATTGCCGGGATCATTCTGTTTGGTGAATCGATGGCGCTGTTTCGACTGGCGAGTGTGGCGTTGATTATTGCCGGGTTGGTTGGGCTCAAGGTTAGCGCCTAGGCCTCTGGCGCCATCGCGGGCAAGCCCGGCTCCCACAAGGATTGAAGGTGTGTCCACAATATGTGGCACACCCCAAATCCTGTGGGAGCCGGGCTTGCCCGCGATGAGGCCCGCACAGTCACTGACTATCTAACCGCCCCACGCAAATCCCCCACCAACGCTTGCAACTTCGCCGGCTCCGCCACCTCGACGGCCACCGCCGGCCCCGCCACCAACGTCACCCGCGACCACAACCGGCGAAACAAACCCTTGCCCGGATCGCGGCTGAAGAAACTCCCCCACAACCCCTGCAACGCTAACGGAATCACCGGCACCGGCGTCTCTTCGAGAATCCGCGTCAACCCGCCCTTGAACTCGTTGATTTCGCCATCGGCCGTCAATTTGCCCTCAGGGAAAATGCACACCAGTTCGCCATCCTTCAGATACTGGGCAATTCGCGTGAAGGCCCTTTCGTAGATCTGAATGTCTTCCTGGCGCCCGGCGATCGGAATCGTCCCGGCCGTGCGAAAGATGAAGTTCAGCACCGGCAGGTTGTAGATTTTGTAATACATCACAAAGCGAATCGGCCGACGCACCGCCCCGCCAATCAACAACGCATCGACGAACGACACGTGATTGCACACCAGCAACGCCGCGCCTTCATCGGGAATCAAATCCAGATTGCGATGCTCCACGCGGTACATGGAATGGCTGAGCAGCCAGATCATGAAACGCATGCTGAACTCGGGGACGATTTTGAAGATGTAAGCGTTGACGCCGATGTTCAGCAGCGACACCACCAGGAACAACTGCGGAATCGACAGCTTGACCATGCTCAGCAAGACGATCGAGACAATCGCCGACACCACCATGAACAGCGCGTTGAGAATGTTGTTGGCAGCGATCACCCGCGCCCGCTCGTTCTCGGGCGTGCGCGACTGGATCAGCGCATAGAGCGGCACGATGTAGAAACCACCGAAAATCCCCAGGCCGAGAATATCAATCAGTACCAGCCAGGTGTGGCCAAAACCGAGGACTTCGATCCAGCCATGGCCCGCGACGCTGTCCGGGATTCCACCGGAATGCCACCACAGCAGCAAGCCAAACACCGTCAGGCCGAAAGAGCCGAACGGCACCAGACCGATTTCGACTTTACGTCCGGACAATTTCTCGCAGAGCATCGAACCAAGTGCAATACCGACCGAGAACACGGTCAGAATCAGCGTCACCACGGTTTCGTCGCCGTGCATCCACTCCTTGGCATACGCCGGAATCTGCGTCAGGTAAATCGCCCCGACAAACCAGAACCACGAGTTGCCGACAATCGAGCGCGACACCGCCGGGGTTTGCCCCAGGCCCAGCTTCAACGTGGCCCAGGACTGGCTGAAAATGTTCCAGTTCAGGCGCATTTCCGGCGACGCGGCCGCCGCCCGAGGAATGCTGCGACTGGCCAGGTAGCCGAGCACCGCGACACCGATGATCGCCGTGGAAACGATGGGTGCGTAATGCGCGGACGACATCATGATCCCGGCGCCAATGGTCCCGGCGAGGATCGCCAGAAAGGTGCCCATTTCCACCAGCCCGTTGCCACCCACCAGTTCGTCTTCACGCAGGGCTTGGGGCAGGATCGAGTATTTCACCGGTCCGAACAGCGCCGAGTGGGTGCCCATGGCGAACAGCGCCACCAGCATCAGCGACAGGCGATCGAACATAAAACCGACCGCGCCCACCGCCATGATGGCGATTTCCCCGAGCTTGATCAGACGGATCAGCGCGTCCTTGGCGAACTTCTCGCCGAACTGCCCGGCCAGCGCCGAAAACAGGAAGAACGGCAGGATGAACAACAACGCACACAGGTTGACCCAGATTGAGCGATCACCGTCGATGGTCAGCTTGTACAAAATGGCGAGAATCAACGACTGCTTGAAGATGTTGTCGTTGAACGCCCCGAGCGACTGCGTGACGAAGAACGGCAGGAAGCGCCGGGTGCGTAGCAAGGTGAACTGTGAGGGGTGACTCATCTTCCGTGTTTCCCTGATGTTGGCTAGCGAGTGGCGTGGATACTGTTATTGGAATGTCGAACGCCGATCCAGGCCACACATTACCTAATCCTGGCCGGTTATTTCTTTAATCCTGCTATGCACGGCGAGACAAACAACCCGCCCCCCATGCGCCCTGCACCGTGCGTTTGGCGACGACCAGCCACATCACCGCCAGCAACGCCACCAGCACACAGCCAAAGGCACTGAAAAATGTCAGGTTCAAGGTGCTGGCCAGTTTCAACGTTGCCAGAGAATAGACGCCCAACGGGCACGTGAAGCCCCACCAGCCGAGGTTGAAGGGAAGACCGACGCGCAAGTAACGCACGGTAATCAGCACCGCGATCAGCATCCACCACAGGCCGACCCCCCACAGCGTGATCCCCGCCACCAGCCCTAACCCGGCGGCAATTTCACCGATGCCCGGCAGACCGTTGGCAGCGAAAATGGCTGGTGCGTCGGCGCCCAGCAGCAACATGCCCAACGCGCCGGTGCCGATGGGTCCGAGCGCCAGCCAGCTAGAAGCCGCCATGTTTTCGTGGGGCAATTTATGCAACGCCATGCGCAGCAACAGGATCGTCAGAATGCTGAACGCAACCGGTAGGGAAAATGCCCACAGTACGTAGCTGGTCACCAGCATCACCAGTTGCGAATGGGCATCGGCCAGGTGCGGCGCCAGCAGACCACCGCTGGCAGCGGCCACTTCCGCAGCCACCACCGGCAACAGCCAAACGGCGGTCATCTGATCGATGCTGTGCTCCTGCCGGGTGAACATCATGTACGGGATCAGCACGCCGCAGGCCAGCGACATCGCCACATCCAGCCACCACAGCACTTCGGCAAGATCAATCACGCCCTCGCCCCAACGCGGCAAACCGAACACCAGAAAACCATTGATGATAGTCGCCAGGCCCATGGGGATGGTGCCGAAGAACATCGAGACCGTGGAGTGCCCGAAAATCCGCCGCGCCTCATCGAAAAACAGCGTCCAACGCGCCGCGTAGAGTGCCGTGAACAAAACGAACAGAAAGATGTTGAACAGCCAAAGCCCTTCGGCGATCCCGTGCAAAACCGGGTTGGCCACGGGCAATTGCGCCAGTGCCAGCGCGAGCACACCGGTGCCCATGGTGGCGGCGAACCAGTTCGGGGTGAACTGGCGGATGACTTCACGCGGGTGCTGTAAATGACTGAAGGGTTTGAAAGTGGCTGGGGCGCTGTTAGGGCATGTCATGGCGAACTCCTGTCCTCTGGTGAGGTAGAGCTCATGGTAGAACCGAATCGAATATCTATATAACGGGTAATATCTCTAACTGTTATCTGTTTTGCCTATATAGCTTCAGCCTCGATCATCCAACATCGGCGCTACAGACTTTGACCGACCGTTGGCGCACCAGTCCAAACAGCGCCACCAGGGATAGCAAGATCAATGCCGCGCCATAACCATCGGTGGTTGCCACCAGCCCGAAGGTTCGCGTCAGGTTCCCCGCCAGCAACGACGGCAAACAGAACGCCAGGTAACTGAGCACGTAGTACGCCGACATCAATCCAGCCCGCTCATGCGGCAGCGCCAGCGGGACCAGGCTGCGTACCGCTCCCAGGAAACCAGCGCCGAATCCGCAACCGGCCACCAGTGTTCCAGCGAAAAACAAGGTCAGGCTGGCGTTGTGCACGCCCAGTAAAATCAATACGAGCCCCGCTGGCAGGGAGGTGCCGCCCAGCAACAGCCCGTTGGCGGCTGGCCGATTGCGCAGGGTGAAGATCATCAGCGCGCCAGTCACCGTCAAGGCCGCCACGGCCGATCCGCCGATCAGGTTTGAAGTCGAACCGGTAGCCGTGCGCAGCAGCGAGGGGGCAAGGGATGCAAAAAAACCACCGAGCGCCCAGGTCGCGGTATTCAGTGGCAACACCCGCCACAGCGTGGAGCGCGCCTGGATCGGCACATGCAACGTCGGACGCAGCGAAGCCCACGCCCCCGGTTGCGAGCTGACGCTTTCCGGCAAGTGCCAGACGTACAGCGCCTGGATAAAAAACAAAGCCAAGAGCACCCAATAGGTCAACTGCAAGGGCAGCGGCGCGAACTCGGCCAGCAAGCCGCAGCCCATTGCGCCCGCCGCCATGCCCAGCAACGGCGCAACGCTGTTGATCAGCGGCCCTTGCTGACGATCGGTGTCCAGCAGCGCCGCACTCAATACGGCCGTGGCCATTCCGGTAGCAAAGCCCTGAAGCACCCGAGCGCTGATCAACCAAGCGACGCTGTCGGCATTGATAAACAGCAGCATCGCCAGAATATTCAGCACCACCGCCGTGAAAATCACCGGTTTGCGCCCCAGATGATCCGAGAGCGAACCGACCGTGAGCAGCGCCGCCAGCAAGCTGATGGCGTAGACACCGAAAATCAGGGTCAGGGTCGCCGCCGAGAACTGCAGGTGTTCCTGATACAAGTGATACAACGGCGTCGGTGCGGTGGAAGCGGCGAGAAAACTGAGTAAGGTGATCGCCAGAAACCACAGGCTTGCACGGTTTGAAACAGAACGGGACATGGGCACACTCCGCAAAAGCTAACTTTTTGCTTTTGCGGAGTGTGCTACTGACCTTCGCTTAAAGCAAATTCTTTGTGTTAAGGTCCGATTCATGGCTATTAAAGAAGGTTTACGCCCCGGCGGCAGAAGCGCCCGGGTGCAAGAGTCGGTTCACTCGGCCGTTCGCAATCTCCTCGAAGAGCAGGATCGCGCCACCGTGACCGTCCCTCAAATCGCCGCTCGCGCGGGGGTCACGCCGTCGACGATTTACCGGCGCTGGGGCGATCTGTCGGTGCTGTTGGCGGACGTTGCCCTCGCCCGCCTGCGCCCTGAAAGCGAACCGGCCGATACCGGCAGCCTGCGCGGTGATGTGCGTGCCTGGGCGGAGCAGTATCTGGATGAGATGAGTTCCGAACCCGGCCGCAACATGCTTCGCGATGTGCAATGCAGCACCACACCGGCCGTTTGCGCGACCCTCATTGGCGGGCAGTTGCAGACAATTCTGGATCGTTACCCTGATCAGCCGAAGCCGAGCGTTGATCGGCTGATCAACCTGGTGGCGGCGCCCACGGTGTTCCGCATCCTGTTTTCGGCGGCGCCGCTGGAGGTTGAGGAGTTGCATCAGTTGATCGAGATTGCGCTGAGTCAGTAACGACGCCTTCGCGGGCAAGCCCGCTCCCACAGGGATCTTCGGTGTGCATACTATTTGTCACTCACAGGAGATTACTGTGGGAGATTGCGCTGAGTCAGTAACGACGCCTTCGCGGGCAAGCCCGCTTGTATGGTAGGACTTGAAGGGAGGAGGAGGGACAAAGCCCGATTCTGACTGTTGACGCAGTACAGATCCGTGGGAGATTTCGCCTCTCCTCCTTTCACCCAAGCGCCGAT
>NZ_LHPC01000021.1 GCF_001297125.1 Pseudomonas sp. RIT-PI-q | reverse complement strand
CATGGCTCGCCAGCGCCTACCTTGACCGTGTGCGGCCTCTTATTCCTTTCACCCACCAATCCCCTGTAGGAGCTGGCTTGCCAGCGAAGGACGTTAACGATGACGCGTTTCAACAGGGTAAACGTGGCGCATTCAAAACCTTCGCTGGCAAGCCAGCTCCTACCTTGACCGTGTGCGGCCTCTTATTCCTTTCACCCACCAATCCCCTGTAGGAGCTGGCTCGCCAGCGAAGGTCGTTAACGATGACGCGTTCCAACAGGATAAACGTGGCGTATTCGGGATCTTCGCTGGCAAGCCAGCTCCTACCTTGACCGTGTGCGGCCTCTTATTCATTTCGCCCACCAATCCCCTGTAGGAGCTGGCTTGCCAGCGAAGGACGTTAACGATGACGCGTTTCAACAGGGTAAACGTGGCGTATTCGGAATCTTCGCTGGCAAGCCAGCTCCTACCTTGAGCGTGTGCGGCCTCTTATTCCTTTCACCCACCAATCCCCTGTAGGAGCTGGCTTGCCAGCGAAGGTCGTTAACGATGACGCGTTTCAACAGGTAAACGTGGCGCATTCAAAACCTTCGCTGGCAAGCCAGCTCCTACCTTGAGCGTGTGCGGCCTCTTATTCCTTTCGCCCACCAATCCCCTGTAGGAGCTGGCTTGCCAGCGAAGGACGTTAACGATGACGCGTTTCAACAGGGTAAACGTGGCGTATTCGGAATCTTCGCTGGCAAGCCAGCTCCTACCTTGACCGTGTGCGGCCTCTTATTCATTTCGCCCACCAATCCCCTGTAGGAGCTGGCTTGCCAGCGAAGGACGTTAACGATGACGCGTTCCAACAGGATAAACGTGGCGTATTCGGGATCTTCGCTGGCAAGCCAGCTCCTACCTTGACCGTGTGCGGCCTCTTATTCATTTCGCCCACCAATCCCCTGTAGGAGCTGGCTTGCCACGAAGGACGTTAACGATGACGCGTTTCAACAGGGTAAACGTGGCGTATTCGGAATCTTCGCTGGCAAGCCAGCTCCTACCTTGAGCGTGTGCGGCCTCTTATTCATTTCGCCCACCAATCCCCTGTAGGAGCTGGCTTGCCAGCGAAGGTCGTTAACGATGACGCGTTTCAACAGGTAAACGTGGCGCATTCAAAACCTTCGCTGGCAAGCCAGCTCCTACAGAGGTCGAGCGTTAGCTCGCCTTCAGCTTTTGATCTTGATCCCCCCGCCCCTTCGGCAGGCTGAGTGGAGGTGTTCATCTGGGGGGCAGGCGCGTAGCGCCGTTCGGCGCAGCCGAACACATCGAGAGGAGGTCGTCGCGAAGCAGACCGAAGGCGATGCGCCCCGATGAATACCGGAGCGAAGGAACGCCGAGCCTTAGCGAGGGGCCGGACGCTGGGGCAAGACTTTTTGGTTCCTTTTGTGGCGTTTGACAAAAGGGACTCGCCGTAAGGGCGAAACCGAAAGCTGCCGTTACCGCAGGAATGGATATGTACACCTGCGAGAGATTGGTCGGCTACCAGGCCGCCATCGCAGGCAAGCCAGCTCCCACATTTGGATTGTGTACACACGCGACAGATTGGTCGGCTATAAGGCCGCCTTCGCTGGCAAGCCAGCTCCTACAGGGGGGGTTGGGTCAAATCTCGCGCAATAAAAAACCCGCTGACGAATCAGCGGGTTTCTTATTACAGCGGCAAGTGGATCAGAAATCCTCCAACCGCCAAACCTCGTAAGCAGGCGTCTCGTAAGGATGATTCTGTTTCAAAGCCTCCACCACCGAGCGAATCAACTCATCCGCCACCACAAGCTCAACCTTCCATTCCTCAACCTGCTCGACCTGCCCCGCCTGACCAATAAACGGCTGACTGCCCTCCAGTGGACGAAACTGACCCAGGCCCAACACCTGCCATGCACAGTGATCATAAGCCCCGATCCGCCCACCACCGGCAGCGAACACAGCACCCTTGACCACCTCGACATGACTGGCCGGAACAAAAAAACTGAGCTTATACACGGCCCTTAGTTCACCCAGACGCGAGCATTACGGAACATACGCATCCAAGGTGCGTCTTCGTTCCAGTCTTCCGAACGCCACGAGTTCTGTACCGCGCGGAACCCCCGCTCCGGGGGCGGCATCATGATCGCCCCGCGACCGTCGCGGCTGGTCAAACCGGTGATCCCGCGCGGCGAGCCGTTCGGGTTGGCCGGGTAGCTTTCGGTGACCTTGCCATGGTTGTCGACGAAACGCATCGCCACACAACCCGACAGATCCGCTTCCAGCAACGCTTCTTCACTGGCGAACTCGGCATGACCTTCACCATGAGCAATGGCGATCGGCATGCGCGAACCAGCCATGCCTTGCAGGAAGATCGAGTTCGACTCCTGAACCTGAACCATCGCCACACGGGCTTCGAACTGCTCGGAACGGTTACGCACGAAGTGCGGCCAGAACTCGCTGCCCGGGATCAGTTCGTGCAGGTTGGACATCATCTGGCAACCGTTGCACACACCGAGGGTGAAGCTGTCGTTACGTTCGAAGAAGCCCTGGAACGCATCGCGAGCGCGGCTGTTAAACAGCGCGGACTTGGCCCAGCCTTCGCCGGCACCCAGCACGTCGCCGTAGGAGAAACCGCCGCACGCCACCAGACCTTTGAACTCGTTCAGGTCGACACGGCCGGCCAGAATGTCGCTCATGTGCACGTCGATCGCGTTGAAACCGGCGCGGTCGAACGCGGCCGCCATTTCCACCTGACCGTTGACGCCCTGCTCACGCAGCACGGCAACCTGTGGGCGGATGCCTTTCTTGATGTAAGGCGCGGCGACGTCCTGGTTGACGTCGTAGCTCAGCTTGACGCTCAGGCCCGGGTTGTCTTCTTCCAGCAGCACGTCGAACTCTTGCTCGGCGCAGTCGGCGTTATCACGCAGACGCTGGATCTGGTAGCTGGTTTCAGCCCAGGTACGTTGCAGCAGACGACGCTGACCTTCGAACACGGTTTCGCCGTTGAAGGTGATGTTGATCTGGCCGTTGTTCATCGGCTGACCGATCACCGACACGCACTCGCCCAAACCGGCAGCGCTGAACTGCGCGAGGATGTCCGGGGTCGCGTCCTGGCGAACCTGGATCACCGCGCCCAGTTCTTCGTTGAACAGGATCGCGGCGATGTCGGCGGAGGTTTCTGCCAGGCCGTCGAGGTTCAGGCTCAGGCCGCAATGACCGGCGAAGGCCATTTCGACAACGCTGGTCAGCAGACCACCGTCGGAACGGTCGTGGTAAGCCAGCAAGTGACCGTCGGCGTTGAGGCCCTGGATCACCGCGAAGAAGGCTTTCAGGTCTTCGGCATCATCGACGTCCGGTGCTTGCGAGCCAAGCTTGCCGTGAACCTGGGCCAGGATCGAGGCGCCCATGCGGTTCTGGCCACGGCCCAGGTCGATCAGGATCAGGTCGGTGGTGCCTTTGTCCATGCGCAGTTCCGGCGTCAGGGTCTGACGGATGTCAGCCACAGGCGCGAAACCGGTCACGATCAGCGACATCGGCGAGGTGACAGTCTTGTCTTCGCCATTGTCGTTCCAGCGCGTGGCCATGGACATCGAGTCCTTGCCCACTGGAATGGTGATGCCCAGGTCCGGGCACAATTCCATGCCGACCGCTTTCACGGTGTCGTACAGACGCGCGTCTTCACCCGGGTGACCGGCCGCCGACATCCAGTTCGCCGACAGTTTGATGTCGGAGATCTTGTTGATGCGCGAAGCGGCGATGTTGGTCAGGGTTTCGCCGATGGCCATGCGGCCCGACGCCGGAGCGTCCAGCAGTGCCAGCGGAGTACGCTCGCCCATGGCCATGGCTTCACCGGTGTAGACGTCGAAGCTGGTGGCGGTGACGGCAACGTCGGCCACCGGAACTTGCCACGGGCCGACCATTTGGTCACGGGCCACGAGGCCGGTGATGGTGCGGTCGCCGATGGTGATCAGGAAGCTTTTGCTCGCAACGGCCGGGTGATGCAGGACGCGTTCAACGCAGTCGGCAATGTCCAGCGTCGACGGATCGAAATCGTCGCCCAGTTCGTTTTCACGAACGGCCGAACGGTGCATGCGCGGGGCTTTGCCCAGCAGCACTTCGAGTGGCATGTCCACCGGGCTGTTGCCGAAGTGGCTGTCGGTGACCGTCAGTTGCGGCTCGGCAGTGGCTTCGCCGACCACGGCAAACGGGCAACGCTCACGTTCGCAGATCGCCTGGAAGCGTTCGAAGTCCGCCGGGCCGACCGCCAGAACGTAGCGTTCCTGGGATTCGTTACTCCAGATTTCGTGCGGGGCCATGCCCGGCTCGTCGTTTGGAATGTTGCGCAGTTCGAAGCGACCGCCACGGTTGCCATCGTTGACCAGTTCCGGGAAGGCGTTGGACAGACCGCCCGCGCCGACGTCGTGGATGAAGCTGATCGGGTTTTTGTCACCCAGTTGCCAGCAACGGTCGATGACTTCCTGGCAGCGGCGTTCCATCTCAGGGTTTTCGCGCTGTACCGAGGCGAAGTCCAGGTCAGCCGAGCTGGTGCCGGTGGCCATGGAGGAAGCGGCGCCGCCACCCAGGCCGATAAGCATCGCCGGGCCGCCGAGCACGATCAGCTTGGAGCCGACGGTGATCTCGCCTTTCTGTACGTGTTCTGCACGGATGTTACCCATGCCACCGGCCAGCATGATCGGCTTGTGGTAACCACGAACTTCGTCGCCACGCGGGGTGGTGATCGACTGTTCGAAGGTACGGAAGTAACCGGTCAGGGCTGGACGACCGAATTCGTTGTTGAACGCGGCGCCACCCAGCGGGCCTTCAATCATGATGTCCAGCGCGGTAACGATGCGCTCCGGTTTGCCGTACGGCACTTCCCACGGCTGTTCAAAGCCCGGGATTTGCAGGTTGGATACGGTGAAACCGGTCAGGCCAGCCTTGGGCTTGGCACCACGACCGGTCGCGCCTTCGTCGCGGATCTCGCCACCGGAACCGGTGGATGCGCCCGGGAACGGGGCAATCGCGGTCGGGTGGTTGTGCGTTTCGACTTTCATCAAAATGTGCACCGGTTCCTGCACCGCGCCGTACTGGCGGGTTTCAGGGTCCGGGAAGAAACGGCCGGCGACGTTACCGACGATCACCGAAGCGTTGTCCTTATAAGCCGACAGAACGCCTTCGCTGTGCATCTGGTAGGTGTTCTTGATCATGCCGAACAGGCTTTTTTCCTGGCTCTGACCGTCGATATCCCAACTGGCGTTGAAGATCTTGTGACGGCAGTGCTCGGAGTTCGCCTGGGCGAACATCATCAGTTCGATGTCGTGCGGGTTGCGCTTCAAGCCAACGAAGGCGGCGACCAGGTAGTCGATCTCGTCTTCGGCCAGGGCCAGGCCCAGCTCGGTGTTGGCTTTTTCCAGCGCGGCGCGGCCGCCACCCAGCACGTCGATCGCGGTCAGCGGTTTCGGCTCGGCGTGGCTGAACAGGCCGGCGGCTTGTTCAAGGTTGGCAAGGACGATCTGGGTCATGCGGTCGTGCAAGGCACCTTCGATCAGCTGCGCTTCGGCGTCGCTGAATTGGCCGGCCACGTAGAACGCGATGCCGCGCTCCAGGCGCTGGATCTTGCCCAGGCCGCAGTTGCGGGCAATGTCGCTCGCTTTACTGGACCACGGCGAGATGGTGCCAAAACGCGGCAACACGAGGAACAGACGACCGGTCGGTTCTTGCACCGGGACACTTGGGCCGTACTTCAGAAGGCGCGCGAGCACCTGCTGTTCGTCGCCGGTCAGGACGCCGGTGACTTCGGCGAAGTGAGCGAATTCAGCATACAAGCCGCTGACAGCCGGGACCTTCTGGCTCAGTTGCTCAAGGAGTTTGCTGTGGCGAAAGGCAGAAAGGGCAGGAGCGCCGCGCAGGATCAACATCTTCGGGACAGCCTCGGGAAGGGGTGTGCTTTGAGGCCGTGCATTCTAGCCTAAACAGCCCGCGACATCACCCGAAACGGTACGGGCGGCTGCACCCGGACGTCGGGCCGGGTATTTGCGCCTTAAACAGATAACCGTCGAGGGTTATTTTTACTGTCACAAAATGCGGTGAAAGCCTATTCCTGCGGGCTCTGGCCGGGTTTTTCGCTCTCTAGCAGAACCGCCCTTCGCTGTCGAGATATGGCGCTCGTGGTCCTTTGCGTATACTGCGCAGATGTTTTCCCCAACGGCTTTGCGTCCGCGGTACGCCAAATGGCTGATCGCAACCGGACTCTTCCTGATGCTCAGTGGCTGTGTTGATAAACCCAACACGCTGGAGCGCGTAAAGGAGGATGGCGTGCTGCGGGTGGTTACCCGTAACAGCCCCGCCACCTACTTTCAGGATCGCAACGGTGAAACCGGCTTCGAATACGAGCTGGTGAAGCGTTTCGCCGACGATCTGGGGGTCGAACTCAAAATCGAAACCGCCGACAACCTCGACGACCTGTTCAATCAGGTGGGCAAGCCCAACGGGCCGGTGATCGCTGCTGCCGGTCTGGTCAGCAGCGAGGAACGCAAAAAGCAGGTGCGGTTTTCCCATTCGTACCTGGAAGTCACTCCACAGATCATCTACCGCAACGGCCAATCGCGGCCGACCGATGCGGGCGATCTGGTCGGCAAGAAGATCATGGTGCTCAAGGGCAGCACCCACGCCGAGCAGTTGGCGGCGCTGAAAAAGAAATTTCCCGGCATTGAATACGAAGAGTCCGACGCAGTTGAAGTCGTCGACTTGCTGCGGATGGTGGATGAGGGCCAGATTGACCTGACGCTGGTCGATTCCAATGAAGTGGCGATGAACCAGGTGTACTTCACCAACATTCGCGTCGCCTTCGACCTCGGTGACGCCAGCAACCAGAGCTGGGCCGTGGCCGCAGGCGATGACAACAGCCTGCTCAATGAAATCAACAGTTACCTCGACAAGGTCAAGAAAAACGGCACCCTGCAACGTCTGAAGGACCGCTATTACGGCCACGTCGATGTACTCGGCTACATGGGCGCCACCACTTTCGCCCAGCACTTGCAGCAACGGCTGCCCAAGTACGAACAGCACTTCAAGGCGTACGCCAAGAAAGAGCAAGTCGACTGGCGCCTGCTGGCGGCGATCGGTTATCAGGAATCCCTGTGGCAAGCAGCCGTCACGTCGAAGACCGGCGTGCGCGGGCTGATGATGCTGACCCAGAACACCGCCCAGGCCATGGGCGTGTCCAATCGACTCGACCCGAAACAAAGCATCATGGGCGGCGCCAAGTACCTGGCCTACATGAAGGATCAGTTGGACGAGTCGATTCAGGAGCCGGATCGCACCTGGTTTGCACTGGCGGCCTACAACGTCGGCAGCGGTCACCTGGATGACGCGCGCAAACTGGCGGCGAAGGAAGGGCTGAACCCGGACAAGTGGCTGGACGTGAAGAAAATCCTGCCGCGCCTGTCGCAGAAGCAGTGGTACAGCAAAACCCGCTATGGCTACGCCCGGGGCGGTGAGCCGGTGCATTTTGTGGCGAACATCCGTCGCTACTACGACATCCTGACCTGGGTCACGCAGCCGCAGCTGGAAGGCGATCAGGTGGCCGAGGGCAACCTGCACGTGCCGGGGGTCGACAAGACCAAGCCGAACCAGGAAACCCCACCGCTTTAGATTTTTGGTGATTCGAGGACGCTTTCGCGGGCAAGCCTCGCTCCTACAGATCTGCGTCGAACACAACGTTGAGGCTCAACACGGACCTGTAGGAGCGAGGCTTGCCCGCGAAGGCAGCGCCGCCGATCTAGCCTTTCAAAGCAGCAGCCAGAATCAGTGCCTTCATCTCCGACACCGCCGACTTGAACCCGACAAACAACGCATGGGCCACCAGCGCATGGCCGATGTTCAATTCGTTGATGCCCTTGATCGCCGCCACGGCTTCAACGTTGTGATAGTGCAGACCGTGGCCGGCATTGACGATCAAGCCCTGTGCCAGACCAAACGCCACGCCATCGGCGACGCGCTTGAGTTCTTCCGCCACTTCAGTCGGCGTCTCGGCGTCTGCGTAACGGCCGGCGTGCCACTCGATCGCCGGCGCACCGACACGCTTGGACGCCGCAATCTGCCGCTCGTCCGCATCGATGAACAGCGATACTTCACAGCCGATTTTCGCCAAGCGATCAACCGCTGCCTTGAGCCGCGCTCCCTGCCCCGCCACGTCCAGGCCGCCTTCGGTGGTCAGCTCCTGGCGGGTTTCCGGCCCCAGGCAAATGTGCGCCGGCCGGAGGCGTCCGGCGAACGCCATCATCTCTTCGGTGACGCCCATTCCAAAATTCATGCGGGTCTGCAGCACACCCTGGGGCAGCAGCCCGTCGCGCTCCTGAATGTGCCGGCGGTCTTCGCGCAGGTGCACGGTGATGCCGTCAGCGCCCGCCTCTTCCGCGTCCAGTGCTGCCTTGACCGGATCGGGATAGCGAGTGCCCCGGGCCTGACGCAGGGTGGCAACGTGGTCGATGTTCACGCCAAGAAGAATGCGATTGCTGGTGGTCACGGAAGCACTCCTGAATTTAAAGATTCGGCGCACAGCATACGGGGAGACTACGGCTTTCGGAACAACTCGCGACTGACTAAAGGACGACCGCCCAGATGAACGGCCAGCGCCTGGCGCATCAGACGCTTGGCGGCGGACAGCGCGCCGGGCGCGGTCCAGTCGGCTTCGGCCATGGCCAGCAGTTCGGTGCCGTTGAACAGACCGGGTTGCAGCAGGTAAACCCGCTCCAACCCCGCATCCACCTGCAAACGGTAAAGCCCGTCTGACGCAATGGGCTCGCCGTGGATGTCGGTGGTCAGGGCAAAGCCATAACCCAAATCATCCAGCAACCGCCATTCGAAGGAGCGCAGCAACGGCTCCAGCGGACGGCCTTCGGCCAGAGCCAGCAATGTCGCGGCGTAGTGATCGAAGACCCCAGGATGCGGATCTTCGGCGGGCAGCAGGCGAATCAGCAGTTCATTGAGGTAGAGACCGCTGAACAGCGCCTCACCATTGAGCCAGGTAGAAATGCCGGCACTTTCCATGCGGCCGACATTCTTCAACTCACCACGACCGCGAAACTCGACTTCCAGCGGCACGAACGGCCGCGCCAGTGTCCCGGCCTTGCCCCGCGCACTGCGCAACACCGCCCGCAGCCGACCTTGCGGCGTGAGGAAATCCACCAGCGCACTGCTTTCGCGGTAGGCGCGGCTGTGGAGCACGTAGGCGAGTTGGCCGGGAGGCGGAGCTGAGGACATGGAAGTCTCGCTGAAGGAATGCCGTCTTGAAATCAACACAAACCAAATGTGGGAGCGGGCTTGCCCGCGATGGCGGATTCACATTCGACATCTCTGCTGAATGTTACATCCTCATCGCGGGCAAGCCCGCTCCCACAGGGTTCTACGGTGTAGCGCAGATCGGGGTTACAAGTCGCCGTAACCCAGCGAACGCAAGGCGCGCTCGTCGTCGGACCAGCCGCCTTTCACTTTCACCCAGAGGTTGAGCATGATCTTGGAGTCGAACAGCAGCTCCATGTCCTTGCGCGCCTCGGTGCCGATGCGTTTGATCCGCTCGCCCTTGTCGCCAATGATGATTTTCTTCTGACCGTCACGTTCGACGAGGATCAACGCGTGGATGTGCAGGGTTTTCCCCTGCTGCTTGAACTCTTCGATTTCCACGGTGATCTGGTACGGCAGCTCGGCGCCCATCTGGCGCATGATTTTTTCGCGCACCAGTTCAGCGGCGAGGAAGCGGCTGCTGCGGTCGGTGATCTGGTCTTCCGGGAAGAAGTGATCGTTTTCCGGCAGGTAACCGGCAATCACCCGCTCCAGCGCTTCGAGGTTGTGCCCGTGCTGGGCCGAGATCGGCATGATCTGCGCGTTCGGCAGCTGTTCCTGCAACCAGCTCAGGTGCGGCATCAGCTCGGCTTTGTCTTCGATGCGGTCGGTCTTGTTCAGCGCCACGATCAGCGGGCCGGTCACGTACTGGACGCGTTCGAGGACCATCTGGTCTTCGTCGGTCCACTTGGTGCGGTCCACCACGAAGATCACCACGTCGACGTCTTTCAACGCTGCCGAAGCGGTCTTGTTCATGTAGCGGTTCAGGGCCTTTTCGCCGCCCTTGTGCATGCCCGGGGTATCGACGTAGATCGCCTGAACGGCGCCTTCGGTCTTGATGCCCAGCATGTTGTGGCGAGTGGTCTGAGGCTTGCGCGAGGTGATCGCCAGCTTCTGACCGAGGATGTGGTTCAGCAGCGTGGACTTGCCCACGTTCGGACGGCCAACGATGGCGACATAGCCACAGCGAGTTGCAGTTGAATCAGTCATGGCCATTCTCCACGCCCAGGGCAATCAGTGCTGCGGCGGCCGCTACCTGTTCGGCAATACGACGGCTCACACCCTGACCTCGGCTTTTTTCATTCAGTAAGGTGATTTCACATTCGACGAAGAACGTCCGGCAATGCGGCTCACCCTGGATATCCACCACTTCGTAACGTGGCAGCTCACAGCCCCGCGACTGCAGAAACTCTTGCAGGCGGGTTTTCGGATCTTTGTTGGTGTCGACCAGCGTCAGGCCTTCGAACTCACCGGCCAGCCAGGCCAGCACGCGCTCGCGCGCCATGTCCATGCCGGCGTCCAGGTAGATCGCACCAATCAGCGCTTCGAGGGCATCGGCCAGAATCGACTCGCGACGGAAACCGCCGCTTTTCAACTCACCGGAACCCAGGCGCAAGTAATCGCCCAGATCGAAACCGCGGGCCAGCACGGCCAGGGTCTCACCTTTCACCAGGCGGGCGCGCAAACGCGACAGCTGGCCTTCGCGTGCCAGCGGGAAGCGATCGAACAGCGCCTCGCCGGCGACGAAGTTAAGGATGGCATCACCGAGGAATTCCAGGCGTTCGTTGTTACGCCCGGCAAAGCTGCGGTGAGTCAGGGCCAGGACCATCAGTTCCTGATCCTTGAAGGTGTAGCCGAGCTGACGCTCGAGACGGCTTAAGGAGACGCTCACGGTTTACCCACGCTGAGTTCGTGGTTGGATTCCACCGCCATCGCCGTGATGCGGCGCAGGCTTGGGACACTTAACGCTGTGTTCAAAAATTACGTCCTGAATATCATTGTTTTCATGCTTCCGGTGCCGATTGTGCCGACTCCAGAAATGCATTCGGCGCTGTGTTCAACAGCGCCGTGTGTGATTACTTGATCAGGCCAACCCGCGAGAAATTCGGCAGGTGACTGAGTTTAGGTTCCGGCCAGCTCATCCAGACTGCGAAGGCCTTGCCGACGATATTCTTGTCGGGAACCATGCCCAGCAGATCCTTGGGAATGCTCGGATCATCCCAGTAGCGACTGTCGTTCGAGTTGTCGCGGTTGTCGCCCATCATGAAGTAGTGCCCGGCAGGCACGGTCCAGGTATGGTCCGGCGACGCCCGATAACGGCTCATTTCCTTGCGGATCAGGTGCTCGGCGACGCCGAGTTTTTCCTTGTAGAGCTCGGCGCTGCCCAATGTGCCCGGCTCGGAGCCGACCAATTGTTCGGCGATCGACGCGCCATTGACGAACAGACGCTTGTCAGCGGTGTAACGAATCTGGTCACCCGGCAGGCCGACCACACGTTTAATGTAGTTGACGTTCGGATCGCTCGGGTAGCGGAACACCATCACATCACCGCGCTGCGGATCACCGACTTCGATGACTTTCTTGTCGATCACCGGCAGGCGGATCCCGTAAGAAAATTTATTCACCAAAATGAAGTCGCCAACGTCCAGGGTCGGTTTCATCGAGCCGGACGGAATCTGGAACGGTTCCACCAGGAACGAACGCAGGACCAGCACGATGAACAACACCGGGAAGAACGACTTGCCGTATTCGACCAGCAGCGGCTCTTTGTTCAGTTTCTCGACCACCAACCCGTCAGGCTGGCTGACGCTGCCCTGATAGGAGGCAATGGCGGCACGCCGACGCGGCGCCAGGAAAACCAGATCGAGCAACGCCAACAGGCCGCAGACGAACACGGCGATGACCAGCAACAGCGGGAAATTTAGTGACATAGGACCTAACTATCCAACCTGAGCACTGCAAGGAAGGCTTCCTGTGGAATTTCCACGTTGCCGACTTGCTTCATGCGTTTCTTACCGGCCTTTTGCTTTTCAAGCAGTTTTTTCTTACGGCTAACGTCACCGCCGTAGCATTTGGCCAATACGTTCTTTCTGAGTGCCTTGACGGAGGTCCGCGCAATGATCTGCCCGCCAATGGCGGCCTGGATCGCGACATCGAACATCTGGCGCGGAATCAGTTCTTTCATTTTCTCGGTCAACTGGCGACCTTTGTAGTGCGCGTTATCCTTGTGCACGATCAGCGCCAGGGCGTCGACCTTGTCACCGTTGATCAGCACATCCAGTTTCACCAGATTAGCCGATTGATAACGATCGAAATGGTAATCCAGCGAAGCATAGCCGCGGCTGGTGGATTTCAGACGGTCGAAGAAGTCCAGGACCACTTCGTTCATCGGCAAATCGTAGGTCACCTGGACCTGAGTACCGAGGAACAGCATGTCGTGTTGCACGCCACGCTTCTCGATGCACAGGGTAATGACGTTGCCCAGGTGCTCTTGCGGCACAAGAATATTGGCCCGCACGATCGGTTCACGCATGTCTTCGATCGAGGACAGGTCCGGCAGCTTCGACGGGTTATCGACGTAAATCGTTTCACCGGTTTTCAGCAACAGCTCGAAAATTACCGTCGGCGCCGTGGTGATCAGGTCCAGGTCGTACTCGCGCTCCAGGCGCTCCTGGATGATTTCCATGTGCAGCATGCCGAGGAACCCGCAACGGAAGCCGAAGCCCAGGGCGTCGGAACTTTCCGGGGTGTACTGCAGGGACGAATCGTTGAGCGTGAGCTTTTGCAGGGCTTCACGGAAATCTTCGAAGTCGTCGGAGCTGACCGGGAACAGGCCGGCGTAAACCTGTGGCTGGATGCGTTTGAAGCCTGGCAGCACGTCAACGTCGGGGGTGGAGCTCAAGGTCAGGGTGTCACCGACCGGCGCACCGTGGATGTCCTTGATACCGGCGATGATGAAGCCTACTTCGCCGGCCTTCAGATCAACGGTAGCAGTGTGTTTCGGGTTGAAGACACCGACGCTGTCCACCAGGTGGATCTTGCCGGTGGACTTGACCAGGATCTTGTCGCCCTTCTTCACACGACCGTGACGTACACGTACCAGGGAGACAACGCCCAGGTAGTTGTCGAACCAGGAGTCGATGATCAACGCTTGCAGCGGATCTTCGTAGTTGCCGGTCGGCGCAGGAATGGTCTTGACCAGACGCTCGAGCACCTCGTCGACGCCCAGGCCAGTCTTGGCGCTGCACTCGACCGCATCGGTGGCATCGATGCCGATGATTTTCTCGATTTCTTCTTTGACGCGGTCCGGATCGGCCTGTGGCAGGTCGATCTTGTTCAGGACCGGCATGACTTCCAGGCCCTGCTCGATCGCCGTGTAGCAGTTGGCAACCGACTGCGCTTCAACGCCCTGACCGGCATCGACCACCAGCAACGCACCTTCACAGGCCGCCAGCGACCGGCTGACTTCATAGGTGAAGTCAACGTGGCCCGGGGTGTCAATGAAGTTCAGCTGGTATTTGATGCCGTCTTTGGCGGTGTAATACAGGGTGACGCTGTGGGCCTTGATGGTGATCCCGCGTTCACGTTCCAGGTCCATGGAGTCCAGCACCTGGGCTTCCATTTCGCGCTCGGCAAGGCCGCCGCACATCTGGATGAAGCGATCGGCCAGCGTCGACTTGCCATGGTCAATGTGGGCGATGATGGAGAAATTGCGGATATGACTCAAATCACTCACGGATCAACACTCAAAAAGGCTGCAGGCATAGCCCGCCGAAAAATAGCCGGGAATTGTACCTGATCCACGGCGCAAGCGTCACGTTCGCAGGTCAGACGGTGCGTACAAAAACGCCCCGGTCTTGCGACAGGGGCGTTTTTGCTCATCAGCCAGGCCAGAAAATACCCGGGATCAACCGGCGCGGCGCAACATCCAGAGCCCGGCCAAGGCACACACACTGGCCGGCAACAGCACCGCCACCAGCGGCGGGAAGCCGAACACCAGGCTCGAAGGCCCCAGCAGATCCTGGACGATACGGAAGGTGAAGCCCACCAGCACACCGGTGAATACCCGCTGACCGAGGGTGACCGAGCGCAGCGGACCGAAAATGAACGAGATCGCCATCAGTACCAAGGCCGCAGTGACCAACGGCTGCAATACCTTGACCCAAAACGCCAGCCAGTAGCGGCCATTGCTCAGCCCCTGGTCAGCCAGGTAGTGGATGTAGCCCCACAGACCGCTAATCGACAGCGAATCCGGCGACATCACCACGGTACTGAGCAATTGCGGGCTCAGCGCCACGTTCCAGCGCTCGACCGGTGCGGTGACCACTTCCGTCCTTTTTTCGTGGAACAGCGTGGTCGTGACGTCGCTTAGCTGCCAGTGATCCTTGTCGAATTCCGCGCGCTTGGCGAAGCTCGAAGACAGCATGTGGCGTTGATCGTCGAAGCGATAGCGGGTGACGCCATACAGCAAACCGTTGGGCTGCACGGAGTTGACGTGGATGAACTCGTCACCCTGACGGTGCCACAGGCCGTGCTTGGCGCTTTGCGCATCGCCGCTGCCCTGAGCCAGTGAGCGATTGGCCTGAGCCGTGACTTCTGTCGCCGGCGCGATGTACTCGCCGATGAGAACCCCCACCACCATCAGCACCAGCATCGGCTTCATGACCGCCCAGACGATTCGCCCGATCGACACACCCGCAGCCCGCATGATGGTCAGCTCGCTGTGGCTGGCCAGGCTGCCGAGGCCGATCAGGCAACCGATCAGCGCCGCCATCGGCAACATATCGTAAAGACGACGCGGCGCGGTCAGCAGGACGTAGCTCAGCACATCGACCAGGGTGTAGGTGTCGCTGACTTCGCTCATCTCGTCGATGAAGGCAAACAGCGTCGCCAGACCGAGAATGATCCCCAGTACCGCCAGGATCGCTACGAATACGCTGCTACCGATGTAGCGATCGAGCTTAACCACGGGCCACCTCCAGCGCGCTGCGGCGACTCGCTCGTTTCAACTGCAAAGGCTCCCAATAGAGCAAGCCCAGGCCAATGACCAGGAAGATCGCGTGCACCCACCACAAACCCAGCGCGGGCGGTATCTTGCCCTTTTCGAGGGCGCCGCGAGCGGCAATCAGGATGCTCAGGTAAGCCATATAAAGAAGAATCGCCGGCAGCAGCTTGAGGAAACGGCCTTGACGCGGATTGACCCGCGACAGCGGCACCGCCATCAGGGTCACGATGAACACCAGCAATGGCAGGGACAGGCGCCACTGCAATTCGGCGTTCGAGCGGATGTCGTCATTGTCCAGCAAGGAACGGGTCGTCAAGGCATCACGATCAGTGACTTCGTCGCTGACGTCCGGTTTAGGCAGTAATACGCCGTACTCGTCGTACTTGATCGCCCGGTAGTCGGCCTGACCCGGATTACCGTCGTAGCGATAGCCGTTGTCGAGAATCAGGTAGCGGTTACCGTCGGGGCGGATTTCCTGACGGCCCTTTTCAGCCACCAGCACGGAAATCCCGCGATCCTTATCGTCTGAATTGACGTTCTTTTGCGAGATGAATACACCGCCGAGGTTGATGCGATCATCCGACAGCGTCTCGGTGTAGGTCACCCGAGTGCCGTCACGCAGCGCCTGGAAGCGGCCCGGTTCAAGGGTGTCGAACTCGGTCAGCGCGTCCTGTTTGTTCAGCAGCAACTGGAACTGATTGGCCCCTTGCGGCGCCAGGCTCAGGCTCAGCCAGGCCACGACCAATGCGACCAGGGTGGCCGGAAACAGGGTCATGGCAAACAGGCGTTGCTGACTCATGCCGGTAGCCGACAGCACAGTCATTTCACTTTCCAGGTACAGCCGGCCATACGCCAGCAGAATCCCCAGGAACAGCCCCAATGGCAGGATCAGCTGCAGGAAACCCGGCAGACGGAAGCCCATGATCAAAAACAGTGAGCCCGGATCCAGCAGACCCGAAGCCGCCTGGGCGAGGTATTTGATGAAGCGACCGCTCATGATGATGACCAGCAGCACGGCGCTGACGGCGCTCAAGGTCAACAGGACTTCGCGGGACAAATAACGGAAGACAATCAAACCAGACACTCCAGGGTTGTCAGGCTAAGGCGGCCAAACAAGCAAACGTATCAGTCAGCCCGCAGGGCAGAGCCGCCGAAAAAGATGGCGCATTATCCTGTGATTGGGTGCGCCTGTCACTGCGCAATGCGTTGGCATGAGGGCTGTAGGGGCGAGCTTGTTCGCGAGGGTCGTCGACGATAAAGCGGTAAGTCAGACACCCTGCGGTGTTCTGTAGGAGCGAGCTTGCTCGCGAAGGTCGTCAACGCTAACGAGTAAATCCTGACACCCCGCGCCGCGCTCAGGTTTTTCGCTGGCAAGCCAGCTCCTACAGGCGCCGACAAACCCTGTAGGAGCGAGCTTGCTCGCGAAGGTCGTCAACGCTAACGAGTAAATCCTGACACCCCACGGCGCTCTCGGGTTTTTCGCTGGCAAGCCAGCTCCTACAGGCGCCGGCCAAACCTGTAGGAGCGAGCTTGCTCGCGAAGGTCGTCAACGCTAACGAGTAAATCCTGACACCCCACGCCGCTCTCGGGCTTTTCGCTGGCAAGCCAGCTCCTACAGGCGCCGGCCAAACCTGTAGGAGCGAGCTTGCTCGCGAAGGTCGCCAACGATAACGAGGGAATCCTGACACCCAGCGGCGCTCTCGGGTTCTTCGCTGGCGAGCCAGCTCCTACAGGTGCCGGCAAATCGTTGAAGATCGTACAACCGAGGGTTGTCAGGCGCCGGTAGCGAGGTTCAAACTGCGGCCTTTGTCGCAAGCCGTGCCTTGCGTCTTTCTATTTATAAGCAAGCTCGAAGACATTTCCTCGAGCACTTGCGTGTTGACCCAATCATTCAGGGACCCGGACATGGAACTGGTTGTAAAAAGCGTTAGCCCAGAAACGTTGAAAACCGCCACTCTGGTGGTCGCCGTCGGCGAAGGCCGCAAGCTCGGCGCCGTCGCCAAACAACTCGACGAACTGAGCGGCGGCGCGATCAGCGCTGTGCTCAAGCGCGGCGACCTGGCCGGCAAGGTCGGCCAGAGCCTGTTGCTGCACAGCCTGCCTAACCTCAAGGCCGAACGCGTGCTGCTGGTGGGCGTGGGCAAGGACGAAGAGCTGGGCGATCGCCCGTTCCGTAAAATCATTGCCGGCATTCTCAACACCCTGAAAGGCCTGGGCGGCAGCGATGCAGTGCTGGCCCTGGACGAAGTCGTGGTCAAGGGCCGCGACAGCTACGGCAAGACCCGCCTGCTGGCCGAAACCCTGGTGGACGGCGAATACACCTTCGACCAGTTCAAGAGCCAGAAAGCCGAGCCTCGCGCCCTGAAGAAAGTCACCCTGGTGACCATCAAGGCGGCGCAGGCTGAAATCGAGCGCGCCGTGGCCCACGCCACCGCGATCGCCAACGGCATGGCATTCACCCGCAACCTGGGCAACCTGCCGCCGAACATCTGCCACCCGACCTTCCTCGGCGAACAGGCAAAAGACCTGGGCAAAGAATTCAAAAGCCTGAAAGTCGAAGTCCTCGATGAGAAGAAGATCAAGGACCTGGGCATGGGCTCGTTCTACGCCGTTGGCCAGGGCAGCGCCCAGCCACCGCGCCTGATCGTCATGCAATACAACGGCGGCAAGAAATCCGAGAAGCCGTATGCACTGGTTGGTAAAGGCATCACGTTCGACACCGGCGGCATCAGCCTGAAGCCGGGCGCCGGCATGGATGAAATGAAGTACGACATGGGCGGCGCTGCCAGCGTCTTCGGTACGCTGCGTGCCGTGCTCGAACTGAAACTGCCGATCAACCTGGTGTGCATCCTCGCCTGCGCCGAGAACATGCCGAGCGGCAACGCTTCGCGCCCGGGCGACATCGTCACCACCATGAGCGGCCAGACCGTGGAAATCCTCAACACCGACGCCGAAGGCCGTCTGGTGCTGTGCGATGCCCTGACCTACTCCGAGCGCTTCAAGCCGCAAGCGGTGATCGACATCGCCACCCTGACCGGTGCTTGCGTGGTTGCATTGGGTGCCCACACCTCGGGCCTGCTGGGCAACAACGACGAACTGATCGGCCAACTGCTGAGCGCCGGCCAGTCCGCCGACGACCGCGCCTGGCAACTGCCGCTGTTCGATGAGTATCAAGAACAGCTGGACAGCCCGTTCGCCGACATCGCCAACATTGGCGGCCCGAAAGCCGGCACCATCACCGCGGCCTGCTTCCTGTCGCGCTTCACCAAGAACCTCAATTGGGCGCACCTGGACATCGCCGGCACGGCCTGGACCAGCGGCGGCAAGGACAAGGGCGCCACTGGCCGTCCGGTTCCCCTGCTGACCCAATACCTGCTGGACCGCGCCAAAGCCTGACACCGATGACCCTGGGCGGCGTTGCTTGCGGGCAGCGCCGCTCCACGGTCAAGGAACCGCAATGACCAAAGTCGACTTCTATATCCTGCCCAGCGCCGATCCTTCGGCGCGGCTGGATTTCGCCTGCAAGCTCACCGAAAAAGCCTGGCGCATGGGCCATCGCATCTACCTGCATTGCAGCGATGCCGCCCAGCGCGAGGATCTCGATGCGCGTCTGTGGGCGTTCAAGGGCGAAAGCTTCGTGCCCCATGGCCCCGCCGAAAGCGAACCAGACGGTTTGATTGTGTTGGGTCTTGGCGATGACTGCGGTCAGCATCAGGATCTGCTGGTCAACCTCGACCTGAAAGTCCCGGCTTTCGCCCAGCGTTTCGCCCGCGTGGCGGAAGTGGTGGTGGAAGACCCGACGATTCGACAGGCCGCGCGGGAGAGTTTCCGTTTCTACCGCGAACAGGGCTATCCTCTGCAAGATCACCGATTACAGCGACTCTGAGCATTCCGATGGACACTCCAAAACCGCAACAACAGTCCGCGCACCTGCTGGATGACCTTGAGTCGATCCGCCAACTGCTCGGCGATGACAACCTGCAACCACCGCTGCTGACCGACACGGTCGAGGACGGTGATCAGGAACAGATTCCGATGTTGTTCGACACGGTCGCCGCTGCACCGCAGACCGTCGAACCCACGCCGCCCGCCCCAGCCGTCCAACCGGCTCCGGTCGTCAGCAAAAGTCCAGACGACTTGCTGCACCTGGACAGCGAACTGCGCGCCGCCGCGCAATTGATCATGCAAGACGTGATCGACGACTTCGCCCCGCACATCGAAACCGAAATCAAACGCCGCCTTAGTGCGCGTCTGGAACGGTTGTTGAGCCAGTACAACGACTGACCCTCGCGTGTACGCGGACTTCTTTTTGTAGGAGCGAGGCTTGCCCGCGAAGGCGTCCTCGAGATCGCCTTCGCGGGCAAGCCTCGCTCCTACAGGAAGGCGATCTCAAGGACGCCTTCGCCGGCAAGCCTGGCTCCTACGAAGAGCGTGGCTTGCTCAGCTGCTCAGATAGCGCCCGATCAAGGCGATCCCGCTCGCCAGCACCAACCACGTCACCAACCGCATGAACGCTTCGCGGGACAGGCGCAGGGTCAACCTCCGGCCGATCCACAGCCCCAGCGCCATGGCCGGCAACAAACACAGCGCCAGCATCAACAGCGGTAGCTCGGCATAAACACCCGCGATAGCAAACAGGCTCAACCGCACCACAGTGCTGCAACTGATCAGCGCACTCTGCGTCGCCCGAGCCGCGTCCTTGGGCAAGCGACTGTTCAAATAAATCGCATACAAAAAGCCGCCACTGCCAAACAACGCCCCGAACATCCCACCCACCGTGCCCATCGGCACTGCCCAACCCGCCGATAATTGCGTCGGACGGGTTTTGACCCACAGGCTGTAAATCGCATAGGTGCTGATAAACAGCCCCATCAACAGCAGCAACAGATCGGATTTCAGGTTCAGCAGAAAAATCACCCCCAACGTGCAACCCACCGCCATGCACGGCAGCAACCGCAGCAGTTCCGGCCTCGCCACATCCCGCCGCGAGGGCAGCAGGTTGCCAAACGCCGCGACGAAATCCAGCAGCACCAGCAGCGGCACGATCTTCGACAGCGGCATGAACAGAATCAGAATCGGCCCGGCCACCAGCGCCGTGCCGAAACCGGCGATGCCAAACACGATGTAGGCCAGGGCAATACCCAACCCGATCACCAGCCAACCCACCGCCCCGAATGGCCATTGGTTTAACAACTCAAGCACGCTCATCCTCCTTGAAATCCATGATCACTGTAGGAGCTGCCGAAGGCTGCGATCTTTTGATTTTGTTTTTTAAGATCAAAAGATCGCAGCCTTCGGCAGCTCCTACAAGGGATCGTGCATTCGGTTGGAAAATGCCTTTATCATGCGCCCCATGATTAAAGATCCCTTTGCAAGACTCGGCCTGGACCGTGAAGTCCTGACTGTCAGCCAGCTCAACGGCCGCGCGCGGGTGTTGCTGGAAGACGTGTTCAGCAACATCTGGGTCGAAGGCGAAATCTCCAACCTCGCCCGCCCGGCGTCCGGCCACGTGTATTTCACCCTCAAGGACAGCGGCGCCCAGGTGCGTTGCGCACTGTTCCGGCAGAACGCGGCGCGGGTTCGTCAGGCGTTGAAGGACGGCCTGGCGGTCAAGGTGCGCGGCAAGGTTTCGCTGTTCGAGGGCCGTGGCGACTATCAACTGATCCTCGACACCGTGGAGCCGGCCGGCGACGGCGCCCTGCGTCTGGCCTTCGATGCCCTGAAAGAAAAGCTCAGCGCCGAAGGCCTGTTCAGTGCCGAACGTAAAGTGCCGCTGCCGACGCACCCGCAACGCATCGGCATCATCAGCTCGCCCACCGGCGCGGTGATCCGCGACATCATCAGCGTGTTCCGCCCCCGTGCGCCGCAGATCCAACTGACGCTGATCCCCACGGCCGTGCAGGGCCGCGAAGCCACCGCGCAGATTGTCCGCGCACTGAAACTGGCGGATGCCCGTGGCTTCGATGCGCTGATCCTGGCCCGTGGCGGCGGTTCGCTGGAAGACCTCTGGTGTTTCAACGAAGAAGCCGTGGCCCGGGCCGTGGATGCCTGCGTGACGCCGATTGTCAGCGCCGTCGGCCATGAAACCGATGTCTCGATCAGCGACTTCGTGGCCGACGTCCGCGCCCCGACGCCTTCCGCCGCCGCCGAATTGCTCGCGCCGGATTCCAGCGACCTGGTACGGCGGGTCGAAAGCCTGCATCGACGGCTGGTGATGCGCATGCGCGACCGTTTGATGCGTGATCGCCTGCGTCTGGAAGGCATCTCCCGACGTCTGCGCCATCCCGGCGAACGCCTGCGCCAGCAAGCGCAGCGCCTGGATGACCTGGACATGCGCATGCGCCGCGCGTTCGAACGCAGCCTCAACACTCGTCGCGAACGCCTGATTCGTCTGGAAACCCGCCTCGCCGGGCAACACCCCGGCCGGCAACTGGCGATGCTCCGCCAGCGCCTCGACAGCCTCGCCGAACGCCTGCCCCGCGCCATGCGTGAAGGCCTCAAGGGCCGCCGCCTGCAACTGCAAAGCCAGATGCAGACGCTGCATGTGGTCAGCCCCTTGGCGACGCTCGGCCGTGGCTACAGCATTCTGCTGGACGAGCGCGGCAACGCGATCCGCAACGCCGCGCAGACCCACACCGGTCAACGCCTGAAAGCCAGACTTGGTGAAGGCGAACTGCAAGTGCGGGTCGAAGACAATCACCTGACGCCCGTCACCCTTTCTTTACTGGATTGATCCATGCCGCGTTTTTTCGCTCCGCTGCTGTTGCTGTGCCTGACCTTCAACGCCCACGCCGACAGTTACATCACCCGCCTGTTGAACAAACCGGTGCCGGGGGGCGTGGCTGTGGTGGATCTGGGCACCTCCGCCCAGGCGCCAAAAGCCAGCTATCAAGGCAAACCGGTATTGGTGGTCAAGGAACAGAACAATTGGCTGGCGATTGTTGGCGTGCCATTGACGGTTAAACCAGGCACACAGCAGGTCAGCAGCGGCGGGCGTAATCTGAGTTTCACCGTCGGCAATAAGAAATACCCGGAACAGCGCATCACCCTGAAGAATACGCAGCAGGTCAATCCAGACCCGGAAAACCTCAAGCGCATCGAGCGCGAACTGGCCGAGCAGATTGCTGCCTACCGCACGTTCAGCCCGAATACGCCGAGCAATCTGCTGTTGGACAAACCGGTGAACGGGCCGCTGTCGAGCAAGTTCGGCGTGCGCCGCTTCTTCAACGGTGAAGAACGTAACCCCCACTCCGGCCTGGATTTCGCCGTGGGCGCTGGCACACCGATCAAGACCCCGGCCGCCGGCAAGGTGATTCTGATCGGCAACTACTTCTTCAATGGCAACACCGTGTTTGTCGACCACGGCCAGGGGTTTATCAGCATGTTTTGCCACATGTCGAAGATTGACGTGCAGGTTGGGCAGCAGATGGCTCGGGGTGGGGTGGTTGGCAAAGTCGGTTCCACCGGGCGGGCGACCGGGCCGCATATGCACTGGAATATCAGCTTGAATGATGCGCGGGTGGATCCGGCGATTTTCATTGGTGCCTTTCAGCCTTGAATCTGCGGTGAGGCTACCGGCCTCTTCGCGGGCAAGCCTCGCTCCTACAATGGATCTTCGATGTATGTAGGATCGAGGCTTGCCCGCGAAGGCGGCCTAACAGGCGCCAACTATTCCGCGTCAAGGTCCTCAATCCCATGAACCTCCCGATCCGCCAGGCAATGATTGATCCATCCCTGGGTTTCCTCTGAAAACCCGGTCAATTCGTCAGGCGTGATCAATTCCCGCACACACAACCCAAGCAAGTGCGAACTGGCCTCATTTCGTGAGAACCTGAAAGCGCCAAACGCCCAATACAGCTCCTTTTGGCTAGCCTTGAGCAATTCTTCGCTGGCCTCTATCCGCTCATACGGCGCCAGGCTTCTATCCAGCACCGTGCGCTCGACCGCTTCCATGATACGGATACACATCCGCTCATGGGCCAATGGGCGCAGCGCGCTATAAAGTTTCCAATCCGACTCGTTCATTGCCGACTCCTGACTGCCAGTCGTCTGTTGAGGCTTTAAGAATAGCTGGGCTGGCACGGCCCATAAGCTGCAGCCTTCGATTGCGCATCGTTCAAACCTCGCGCAAACTTCCAAAGAATCAGCGTCATCCACAACAATAAAATCGCGGCAATTACGCTTTTACGAGGATTCCTCTCAATTTTTTTCGACTGCTTGCCATCCTTCCCCCTCGCGGTTAGGGTTGAAGGCATGAAAACCTCTCACACCCTCATTCAGCTTCGCCAGCACCGCAGCCTGTGCCTTGTCAGTGCACGACTGCCGGGCTGAATCGCGGTGCCTCGTCCCACGCTTTATCCTCTTAACATTTGATCCACCGGCAGGCCGCCTTTTTTCGGCCCACACAATAAGGATTTCCCGATGAGCATGCTCAAAGACCCGTCTTCGAAATACCGCGCGTTCCCGACCATTGATATCCCGGATCGCACCTGGCCGTCGAAGACCATCACCGCCGCACCGATCTGGTGCAGTTCGGACTTGCGTGACGGCAACCAGTCGCTGATCGAGCCAATGGACGCGGTGAAGAAGCTGCGTTTCTGGAAAACCCTGGTGTCGGTGGGCGTCAAAGAAATCGAAGCGTCGTTCCCGGCCGCTTCGCAAACCGACTTCGACTTCGTTCGCACCCTGATCGAAGGCAATCACATCCCGGACGACACCACTATTCAGGTGCTGACCCAGGGCCGTGAAGATTTGATCGAGCGCACCTTCGAATCCCTGCGCGGGGCGAAAAAAGCCATCGTTCACCTGTACAACGCCACCTCCCCTTCCTTCCGCCGCATTGTCTTCAACCAGGACAAGGACGGGATCAAGGAAATCGCCGTGAGCGCGGCCAAGCTGTTCGTCAAATACGCCGCCCAGCAGCCCGACACCGAGTGGACCTTCGAATACTCGCCGGAAACCTTCAGCGCCACCGAACTGGAGTTCGCCAAGGAAGTCTGCGACGCCGTGATCGACGTGTGGAACCCGACGCCTGAGCACAAGATGATCCTCAATCTGCCGGCTACCGTCGAATGCGCCACCCCGAACATCTATGCCGACCAGATCGAATGGTTCGGCCGTCACATCAACCGTCGTGACAGTGTGATCATCAGCCTGCACACCCACAACGACCGTGGCACTGGCGTTGCGGCCACCGAGCTGGGCCTGATGGCCGGCGCGGACCGTGTCGAAGGCTGCCTGTTCGGCAACGGCGAGCGCACCGGTAACGTCGACCTGGTGACCGTCGCGTTGAACCTCTACACCCAGGGCGTAAACCCTGAGCTGAACTTCTCCGACATCGACGGCGTGCGCAAAGTCGTCGAAGAGTGCAACCAGCTTCCGGTGCACCCACGTCACCCGTACGTCGGCGACCTGGTTCACACCGCGTTCTCCGGCTCCCACCAGGACGCCATTCGCAAGGGCTTCGCCCAGCAGAAACCGGACGCCCTGTGGGAAGTGCCGTACTTGCCGATCGACCCGGCCGACATTGGCCGCAGCTACGAGGCGGTGATCCGCGTCAACAGCCAGTCGGGCAAGGGCGGTATCGCGTACCTGCTGGAACAGGAATACGGCATCAACTTGCCGCGTCGCATGCAGATCGAATTCAGTCAGGTCGTGCAGCGTGAAACCGATCGCCTGGGCCTGGAGATGACGGCCCAGCAGATCCACGCGCTGCTTCACAGCGAGTATTTGCAGGCCAACACCCCGTACGCGCTGGTCAGCCATCGCCTGCAGGAAGAAAACGGTCACAGCGCCGTGGAAGTGGAAGTCTCCGGCCAAGGCCAGGGCGAAACCAACCTGCACTGGCGTGGCAAGGGCAACGGCGCCCTGGAAGCGCTGGTGGCCGGTCTGCCGATCCCGGTGGAAATCATGGACTACAACGAACACGCCATCGGCGCGGGCACCAATGCCAAGGCTGCGGCCTACATTGAACTGCGCGTGAACGGTGAACGTGCGGTGCATGGTGTGGGTATCGATGAAAACATCACCACGGCCAGCTTCAAGGCACTGTTCAGCGCGCTGAACCGCTCGCTGAGCCAGCCGGAAGCGAAAGCGGCGTAAGCCTTCGCTGAAATGACAAAGGCCCCTTGGTGCGAACCTTGGGGCCTTTTTTTGTCTGAGTGTTTTGTGTTGACTGTACCGGCCTCATCGCGGGCAAGCCCGCTCCCACAGTAGACCGCTGTGAACACAGATTTCGTGCACACCAAAGCTCACTGTGGGAGCGGGCTTGCCCGCGATGAGGCCGGGCCTGACAGCGAAGATCTCAGGTGAATTCGAAGGTATCGGCATCCAGATTCGCCGGAAACCGCGTGCGATAAGCCTGAAGGTCGGCAGCATTCAGAACCACCTGAAACACCCCATCCGCCTCCCCCGCGCTGAGCAACGTCTCGCCCTGGAAATCCAGCACCTGACTGTCGCCGGTATAGGCGAAGCCTTTGCCATCGGTCCCGATGCGGTTCACCGCCGCCACGTAGCACAGGTTTTCAATCGCCCGCGCCGGCAGCAAACGGTTCCAGTGCTGACGCCGTGCACCCGGCCAGTTGGCGGTGTACAGCAGCAGGTCAGTGTCCTGAGCATCACGGCTCCACACCGGGAAACGCAGGTCGTAGCAAATCAGCGGCCGCACTCGCCAGCCCTTTAGCTCGAATTGCACTTGACGCTCGCCGGGCGTGTAGTGGTTGTGCTCGCCGGCCATACGGAATAAATGGCGCTTGTCGTAATGCAACACCTCCCCGTCCGGCCGCGCCCACAACAGGCGATTGCGATGACTGCCGTCGGCCGCCTGGACGATCAAGCTGCCGGTAATCACCGCGTCCAGCTTTGCCGCCTGAGCGCGCAACCATTTGCTGGTCGGGCCGTTTTCCGCCTCGGCGAGGGTTTCCGACTCCATGGAAAAACCGGTCGTGAACATCTCCGGCAGGATGATCAGATCAGCCCCGCGAGCCTGCTCGAACAATTGCTCGAAATGCTCCAGATTGGCTTGGCGGTCGTGCCAGGCCAGGGTGGTCTGGATCAGCGCGATGGTCAGATTGGGCAGTGCACTCAGATCACGCATAGTTTCTCCGCCGCTTCACGCAGGGTCTCCTCACGTTTGGCGAAGCACAAGCGCACCAGGCGCTGGCCTTCGGGTGGGGTCTGGTAGAACACCGAGATCGGGATGCTTGCCACGCCATGTTCGCGGGTCATCCACAGCGCCATCTCGACGTCGTTGAGGTCCGGGCGGATCTGCGAGTAATCGACCAACTGGAAGTAGGTGCCGGTCACGCGGGTGAAACTGAAGCGCGACGGCGTCAGCAAATCGCAGAACAGATCACGCTTGGCCTGATAGAACGCCGGCAGCTCTTCCACATGTTCCGGATGCTCGGCCATGTAGTCGGCCAACGCATATTGCAGCGGGGTCACGCCGCAGAAACTGACGTACTGGTGAACCTTGCGCAGCTCTGCGGTGAGCGCCGGCGGTGCGACCACGTAGCCAGTTTTCCAGCCGGTGACGTGATAGGTCTTGCCGAAGGAGCTGACCACGAAGGCGCGCTGATAAAGTTCTTCGTGATTCAACACGCTGGCGTGCGGCACACCGTCGTACACCAGGTGTTCGTAGACTTCGTCGCTGACCACATAGATGTCACGGTCGCGGATCAACGCCGCCAATTGATCCAGCTCGGCACGGCTGATCAGTGCGCCACTGGGGTTGTGCGGGCTGTTGAGGACGATCATCCGCGTGCGCGGCGTAATGGCTTCACCGAGCTTCTGGAAGTCGATGGAGAAATCGCCCAGGCCTAGTTGCACATGCACGCAACGACCACCGGCCAGCTCCACCGAAGGCTCATAGCTGTCGTAGGCGGGATCAAACACGATGACTTCGTCGCCACTGTGGATAACCGCCTGAATCGCACAGAAGATCGCCTGGGTCGCGCCGGGGGTGACCGTCACTTCGTGATCGGCATCGACATTGACGCCGTAGCTGCGAGCAATTTTCGCCGCAATCTGCTGACGCAACGCCGGCAAGCCGGTCATCGGTGAATACTGGTTGTGGCCGCTGGCAATATGCCGACCGACCGCATCGCACAGGGCCTGCGGCGCATCGAAATCGGGAAATCCCTGGGACAGGTTCAGCGCCCCGGTTTGTGCCGCGAGCTGAGACATCTGAGTGAAGATAGTGATGCCGACATTCGGCAGCTTACTGGTGATCATCGGTGAGTCCCTGCTCTACACCCGGCTCTAAACACGGCACGGGAGAGCCCGAGGATAGCCCATCCGGCGCCCATAAAAAAAGGGCGCATAAAGCGCCCTTCTTTAACCCCGATCCTGTAGGAGCGAGGCTTGCCCGCGAAAGCCACACCCCGGTACATCGGTAGACCGCGTCATCGTTCTTCGCGGGCAAGCCTCGCTCCTACGGATTCAATCAGCGCTTGTCGCGGTGCGGCGCCCATAAAAAAAGGGCGCCATAAGCGCCCTTCTTTAACCCGATCCTGTAGGAGCGAGGCTTGCCCGCGAAAGCCACACCGCGGTACATCGGTAGACCGCGTTATCGTTCTTCGCGGGCAAGCCTCGCTCCTACGGATTCAATCACTTCTTGTCGCGGCGCTTTTTGTCGGCTTTCTTGTGGTGCGACATCATCCGACGCTTCTTGTTGACCTGGCGATCGGTGAGCGAGTTCTTGTTGCCTTCGTACGGGTTCTCGCCGCCCTTGAACTCGATGCGGATCGGCGTACCAACCAGCTTCAAGACACGACGATAAGTGTTTTCCAGGTAACGCACGTAAGACTTCGGCACCTTCTCGATCTGGTTACCGTGAATCACGATGATCGGCGGGTTGGCGCCACCCAAGTGGGCGTAACGCAGCTTGATCCGGCGGTTGTTGACCATCGGCGGCGCGTGCTCACCTACCGCGTCTTCCAGAATTGTGGTCAGGCGGTTGGTTGGCCAGCGGGTGACCGCAGACTTGAACGAGTTCTGTACGGAGGCGTAGAGGTTGCCCACGCCCGTGCCGTGCAGGGCCGAGATGAAGTGAATGTCGGCGTAGTCCACGAAGAACAGTCGACGTTGCAGCTCGACCTTCACGAAGTCGCGCTCGCTCGGCGTCATGCCGTCCCACTTGTTGATCGCGATCACCAGCGCACGACCCGACTCAATGGCGAAGCCCAGCAGGTTGAGGTCGTGATCGACCACGCCTTCGCGGGCGTCCATCACGAAGATCACCACGTTGGCGTCTTTGATCGCCTGCAAGGTTTTGACCACGGAGAATTTTTCGACTTCTTCGTGGATCTTGCCGCGCTTGCGCACACCGGCGGTGTCGATCAGCGTGTACTTCTCGTCGTTACGCTCGAACGGGATGTAGATACTGTCGCGGGTGGTGCCGGGCTCGTCATAGACGATGACCCGGTCTTCACCGAGCATGCGGTTGACCAGGGTCGACTTGCCGACGTTCGGACGGCCGATGATCGCGATCTTGATCCCGTCTTTTTCGCTAGGGCCAGGAATGCGCTTGGCTTCCTCGCCTTCGGCAACGATCTCTTCCTCGCCTTCTTCCAGCTCGTCATCGTCTTTGGGGAAGTCGCTCAGGGCGATTTCCAGCATCTGGGTGATGCCACGACCATGAGCACCGGCGATCGGGATCGCGTGGCCCATGCCCAACGGGGCGAATTCGGCGCGGGCCATTTCAGGGTCGATGTTGTCGACCTTGTTGGCAACCACGTAGGAACGCTTGTTACGTTTGCGCAAATGCTCGGCGATCATCTGGTCGGCGGCGGTAAAACCGGCCTTGGCATCTACCAGGAACAGAACGACATCTGCTTCTTCAATGGCCAGCAGCGACTGCTCGGCCATTTTTTCGTCCATACCGTGCTCGTCACCGGAGATACCGCCGGTGTCGACCAGAATGTAGGAACGCCCTTGCCACTTGGCCTCACCGTATTGGCGATCACGGGTCAGACCGGACAAGTCGCCGACGATGGCGTCACGCGTCCTGGTCAGGCGGTTGAACAAGGTGGACTTGCCGACGTTCGGTCGGCCCACCAGGGCGATTACGGGAACCATGCGGCTCTCCACTTCGTTATTTCAGAAAATACAAAAGCCGCTGCGAGGCAGCGGCTGGTGCTCGGGGCAATCACTGCGTGCTTTTCTGCAGGAGCGAGCTTGCTCGCGAAAAACGCCAAAACACCGCGTTTTTCCAGGTTGCCAACGTAATCGTTGACGTCCATCGCGAGCAAGCTCGCTCCTACAGTCCTGCAAACGGTGAAGCCGCTTGGGATTAACCCAAGCATAGTCAAACCTTTACTTGATGGTCAGGGCTTCCAGTTTGCCGCTGTTGCCATACAGATAAATCGTGTCACCCACCACCAGCGGACGGGCACGCAGGCCGTCGCTGTCGATGCGTTCGCGGCCGACGAAACGACCGTCAACCTGGCTCAGCAGGTGCAGGTAGCCTTCCATATCGCCGACTGCAACGTAGCTGGAAAACACTTCCGGAGCCGACAATTGACGGCGGGCCAGCGAATCGTTGCTCCACAAAGCGGTGGTGGAACGTTCGTCGACGCCTTCAACGGTGCCCGAAGACAGGCTCACGTAAACGCTGCCAAAACCCTGGGCGACGCCGGCATAGCTGGAAGCATCACGCTGCCAGAGCTGACGACCGCTTTGCAGGTCCAGTGCCGCAACGCGACCCTGGTAGCTGGCGACGTATAGCGTTTCGCCGGACAGCAGCAGACCGCCATCGATATCGACAACGCGCTCCAGTTCCGAACGGCCTTGTGGAATCGCTACACGTTGTTCCCACACCGGCACGCCGTTGGAAATGTCGAGAGCGACCACTTTACCGGTCGACAGGCCAGCCACCGCGAGGCGGTTGGTGACGATCGGCGCACTGGTGCCGCGCAGGGTCAGGACCGCCGGAGTGCTGTCATACAACCAGCGCTGGTTGCCGGTAGCGGCATCCAGACCGATCAGACGGTCATCCTGAGTCTGGACCACCACCACGTCACCGTTGTTGGCCGGTGGCGCGAGGACTTCACTGGACACGCGAGCGCGCCATTTCTCTTCGCCGTTGGTAGCGTCCATGGCAACGATTTCGCCCTTGGTCGTACCGATCAGGAGCAGACCGTAACCAACGCCGACAGCGCCGGAAACAGGCAGATCGAGATCTTTCTTCCACTTGACGTCGCCGTTGCTGCGATCCATCGACATCACCACGCCGGTGACGTCGGCGGCATAGATGGTATCGCCCTCGATCGCCGGAACCAGCATGTTGTACGTTTCGCCCTGACCGTCACCGACCGAACGACTCCACTGCTTTTGCAAAACCACTTCTTCTTTGAAGTCGGTCAACTCGGCCGGTGGCAACTCTTTTTTGCTGTTGCTGCTGCAACCCGCGGCCAATACGGCCAGAGCCAGCAATGCTGCATGTTTCCAACGAATCACGTCACGCATCCCCTTTGGCCAGGTCGTCCAGCTTGATTTGTAGGCCACCGACCGCCGCTTCATCCGACAGCGCGGCCTTGGCTTTTTGATACGCCGTGTTCGCTTCGTCGGTACGACCCAGCTGCACCAGCAGGTCGCCTTTGAGTTCTTCGCGAGTCGCCAGGAACGCCTTGTCGGCATCGCCTTCAAGCAGTTTCAGCGCTTCATCGGCCTTGTCCTGCGCGGCCAGTACCTGCGCCAGACGCTGACGGGCAATTTCGCCCAACGCCGGGTTGGCCGGTTTGGCAACGATGGCTTTCAGTTCGGTGGCGGCGTCATCCAGCTTGCCGCTGTCGACCGCGACTTTCGCCACGAACAGGCTGCCGTATTGCGCGTAGGCAGTACCGCCGAACTCGCTGTTGAGCTTGCCGGCCAGGTCCGCAACACGGGCGGCGTCAGGCTTGCCGTCAGGCGTCAGCGTGGTTTCCAGCAGTTGCTGATAGAGCATCGAGGCGCCTTGCGACTGATTGCTCTGATACTTGTGAAAGGCCTGCCAGCCGAACACGATGACCAGTGCCAACAGGCCGCCAGTGACCAGGGGCTTGCCGTTGCGTGTCCACCAGTCCTTCAAATCCGCCAGATGTTCGTCTTCGGTACTCGACACCCCAATACTCCTTAATCGCTAAATCGGCTGTTTGACAGCTTCAACCCTGCACGACGCAGGTGGCCAGGTGTGCAGCAAGCGCATCCCAGGCAATGCTTTGTTGTTCGCCCTGGCCACGCAGGGGTTTGAAACCTACCACTTGCTGGGCCATTTCGTCGTCACCGAGGATCAGCGCGTACAGCGCACCGCTCTTGTCGGCCTTCTTGAACTGGCTTTTGAAGCTGCCGGCGCCGGCATTGACTTGCAGGCGCAGGTTGGGTAATTGATCACGAACACGTTCACTCAGGGCCAGACCGGCCAGCTCGGCGGCTTCACCGAAGGCACAGAGGTAGACGTCGACCTGACGGGAAATCTCTTCGGGGATCTGCTCGAGGGTTTCCAGCAGCAGCACCAGACGCTCGATACCCATGGCGAAACCAACGCCCGGGGTCGGCTTGCCGCCCATCTGCTCCACCAGACCGTCGTAACGACCACCGGCACATACGGTGCCTTGGGCGCCCAACTTGTCGGTGACCCATTCGAATACGGTCTTGCTGTAGTAATCCAGCCCGCGAACCAGCTTCGGGTTGATCACATAAGGAATGCCGGCGGCGTCCAGGCGAGCCTTGAGGCCCTCGAAGTGCACGCGGGACTCTTCGTCGAGGTAGTCGGCCATTTTCGGCGCGTCGACCAGGACCGCTTGCGTGTCGGCGTTCTTGGTATCCAGAACCCGCAAAGGGTTTGTCTTCAGACGGCGCTGGCTGTCTTCGTCCAGCTTATCCAGGTGCGCCGAAAGGAACTCGACCAGTGCATCGCGATAACGACCACGGGATTCGCTGGTGCCCAGGCTGTTGAGTTCGAGCTTGACCGCATCACGGATGCCCAGCTCGCCCCACAGGCGCCACGTCAGCACGATCAGCTCGGCGTCGATGTCCGGACCGTCGAGGTTGAACACTTCGCAACCGATCTGGTGGAACTGGCGATAACGGCCTTTCTGCGGACGCTCGTGGCGGAACATCGGACCGATGTACCAGAGTTTCTGCACCTGGCCACCGCCGGTGATGCCGTGTTCGAGTACCGCACGCACGCAGGCCGCTGTGCCTTCAGGGCGCAGGGTCAGGGAATCGCCGTTGCGGTCGTCGAAGGTGTACATCTCTTTTTCGACGATGTCGGTCACTTCACCGATGGAGCGTTTGAACAGCTCGGTGAATTCAACGATAGGCATGCGGATCTGCTTGTAACCGTAGTTATCCAGCAGACGCGATACGGTGCCCTCGAAATGACGCCACAGGGGCGTCTGCTCGGGCAGGATGTCGTTCATGCCACGTATGGCTTGCAGAGACTTGCTCACAATAAATCCTTAAATTCGTTCGATCAGCCGCGGGCGATTACTGCCGCGTCGGCTTCGACCTTTTCGGCCGCTTTCTGGCGGATCAAGCGTTCAAGCTCATCCACCAGATTGTCATTCGTCAGTTTCTGCGACGGCTTGCCGTCGATGTAAATCAGGTTTGGCGTGCCGCCGGTCAAGCCGATATGGGCTTCCTTGGCTTCTCCCGGCCCGTTGACCACGCAACCGATGACCGCGACATCCAGCGGCACCAGCAGATCTTCGAGGCGCCCTTCCAGTTCGTTCATGGTTTTGACCACATCGAAGTTCTGCCGCGAGCAGCTCGGGCAGGCGATGAAGTTGATGCCACGGGAACGCAGGTGCAGGGACTTGAGAATGTCGTAGCCGACTTTCACTTCCTCGACCGGGTCAGCCGCCAACGAGATGCGAATAGTATCGCCAATCCCTTCGGCGAGCAGCATACCGAGGCCCACGGCGGATTTCACTGTGCCCGAACGCAAACCACCGGCTTCAGTGATGCCCAAGTGCAGCGGCTGGACGATTTCCTTGGCCAGCAAGCGGTACGCGGCGACGGCCATGAACACGTCGGAGGCTTTCACGCTGACCTTGAAGTCCTGGAAGTTCAGGCGTTCAAGGTGCTCGACGTGACGCAAGGCGGACTCGACCAGCGCGGCCGGGGTCGGCTCGCCGTATTTCTTTTGCAGGTCTTTTTCCAGGGAACCGGCGTTAACGCCGATGCGGATCGGGATCCCGCGATCCCGCGCGGCATCGACCACCGCACGGACGCGGTCTTCACGACCGATGTTGCCCGGGTTGATCCGCAGGCAGTCGACGCCCAGTTCGGCTACACGCAATGCGATCTTGTAGTCGAAGTGGATATCGGCGACCAACGGCACCTTGACCAGTTGTTTGATCTTGCCGAAGGCTTCGGCGGCATCCATATCCGGTACGGAAATCCGCACGATATCGACGCCAGCAGCTTCCAGACGATTGATCTGGGCCACAGTGGCGGCCACGTCATTGGTGTCGCTGTTGGTCATGCTCTGCACAGCGATAGGCGCATCGCCGCCAACAGGCACGTTACCGACCCAGATCTTGCGAGATTCGCGACGTTTGATTGGAGATTCGCCGTGCATGACTTATTGACCCAACTTCAGGCGAGCAGTCTCGCCACTGGTGAACGGAGCGACATCGACTACCTGACCGTTGTAGCTCACTTGCGCGCCACGGGCGAAGCCCAGACGCACGGAGAACGGCGGTTTGCCGCTGACGGATACGTTTTCGCCTTTGCGCTTGAGACCGCTCAACAGCACTTTGCCGCTACCGTCGGTCACTTGCGTCCAGCAATCAGCCGTGAACTGCAGTTGCACCTGGCCTTGGCCGGCAACCGGTGCCGCTGCTGCAGGAGCGGGAATGGTCGGAACCGGAGCGGTCACCGTCGCTGGCGGCGCTACTGGTGCCGGTGTGGCTGGCGTGGCCACAACGGGCGCCGCGCTATGCGTCGGGGCAGCAGGCGCAGGGGCGGTGCTGTGCGTCGGGGCAGCGGGTGCAATCGGAGCGGCAGCAGGCGCGGTGGCCTCAGCTTCGGCCGGTGCTTCAGTGGAATTCTCGGCTTGCGGCAATGCCAGTGACGTCGAGCCTTCAGCCTGACCTTCCGCGACAGCCTGGTCTTCCGGCTCGTCCAGCGGATGGATCTGGGTGGTGCCGTCGGCGCCTTCGACTTCAACGTGTTCCGGGCTCAGGCTGATCGGGTCTTTGCTGCGTGATGAGGTTTGATCCTGCCACCAGACAAAACCACCGCCAATCACCGCGATCAGCAACAGCAGGCTGACAATTCGCAAAATAGTGTGGGACACCCGAACCGGCTCTTCGATGCGACCCAGGCTATGAACGTTGCTGCCCTGGGAGTCGGTGCCGGTGGATTGGGCGAACTGCGGGACCAGAACGGTCTGGTCCATGCCAAGCAATTTGGCGTACGCGCGAATATAACCGCGAGCGAAGGTATGCCCAGGCAGCTTGTCGAAAGCGCCGGCTTCCAGATTGCTCAGGGAATTGACGGTGAGGTTGAGCTTGAGGGCCACTTCGGCCAGCGACCAGCCATTGCTTTCGCGGGCCTGGCGCAAGGTCTCACCGGGGTTAACGCGATTCGCTGCTACAACTTCGGGATGCGCCGCTTTCATCATTGCTCCGACAGGTATTGCTGATATTCCGGCGTACCGGGATAGAGTCGTTTTAGTTGCAGGCCAAAACTGGCGGCCTTGTCGCGATCTTCAAACACTTTTGCCAGCCGAACGCCGAGCAATAGACTACGTGCATTTTGTTCGGTGAGCAGGCTAAAACGGTCGTAATAGTCACGCGCGGGCACATAATGCCTGTCTTCGAAGGACAACTCAGCCATTTCGAGCAATGCACGTGGCTGTTGGCGATTCAAACGCAGGGCTTTTTCCAGTTGCTGCCGGGCCAGATCACGCTGGCCGAGCTTGGAAGCGGTCATGCCGAGGTTCTCGAACACTCGCGAACGCTCAGGATACAGGGTATCGGCGGCGGCCTGTTCGAAGCGCTCGTAAGCCTCTTTGTAACGTTTTTCTTCGTAGAGAAAACTACCGTAGTTATTGAGGATTCGCGCATCGGTGGGACGAGAGGACAGCGCCTTGCGAAAATGCTGGTCTGCCAGCTCCGGCTCCATCTCGGCCTGGAATACCAGGCCCAACGCCGCGTTGGCGTCCGGATCGGAGTCATCCAGGTCCAGCGCCTTCTTCAGTGGAACCTTGGCGCGCTCGCTCATGCCTTGCTGCAAGTACCCCAGGCCCAGTTGCACGTAAGCGGCACGCGCTTCATCGCGGCCCTTGCTGGTCTTCATCGGGTTGAAATCGCCCGACAGGACACAACCAGTACAAAGACTGGCCCACAGCAACAGCAGCGCAAAGCGCAGGGACATAGAGATCCTCTCTTAATTATTGTTCGCAGCGTTCTGTGCGATATCGTTTTCGGCGCTCAATTCACGCACGGCGATATAACGCTCGCTGCGACGGGTGCGATCCAGCACCTGCCCTACCAATTGGCCACACGCGGCATCGATGTCTTCACCGCGGGTGGTGCGTACGGTGACATTGAAACCGGCATGGTGAAGCTGATCCTGAAAACGGCGAATCGCGTTATTGCTCGGACGCTCGTAACCGGAATGCGGGAACGGGTTGAACGGGATCAGGTTGATCTTGCACGGGATGTTCTTGAGCAACTCGATCATTTCGACCGCGTGTTCAACCTTGTCGTTGATGTCCTTGAGCAAGGTGTACTCGATGGTCAGTACGCGCTTCTCGCCCAGGGACGACATGTAGCGCTGGCACGACTCGAGCAGCATCTTAAGCGGGTATTTCTTGTTGATCGGCACCAATTGGTTACGCAATGCGTCATTCGGTGCGTGCAGCGACAACGCCAGGGAGACGTCGATGTGCTTGGACAGCTCATCGATCATCGGCACCACGCCCGAAGTGGACAGGGTCACGCGGCGCTTGGAAATCCCGTAGCCCAGGTCATCCATCATCAGGTGCATGGCGGCCACGACGTTGTCGAAGTTCAGCAGCGGCTCGCCCATGCCCATCATCACCACGTTGGTGATGGCACGGTCGGCGGTCGCCGGGATGCTGCCGAACGATTTATTGGCAATCCACACCTGGCCGATGACTTCGGCGGCGGTAAGGTTGCTGTTGAAACCTTGCTTGCCGGTGGAGCAGAAACTGCAATCCAGGGCACAGCCTGCCTGAGACGAAACGCACAGCGTGCCGCGTTTGCCCTGGGGAATATACACGGTCTCGACGCAGCTGCCGGACGCCACGCGCACCACCCACTTACGGGTGCCGTCGGTGGAAATGTCCTCGCTGACCACTTCGGGACCACGAACTTCGGCAATGGCCTTGAGCTTGTCGCGCAGGGCCTTGCTGACGTTCGTCATGGCGTCGAAATCATCGACGCCAAGGTGGTGAATCCATTTCATTACCTGACCGGCACGGAAACGCTTCTCCCCGATTGAGTCGAAGAATTTTTCCATTTCCAGCTGAGTCAGACCCAGCAGGTTAGTTTTAACAGTCGATGTAGTCATGGATTCACCTTCACTCTTAAGCCAATGCTTAGCGAGTGGTTACTTCAGTAGCTGCGAAGAAGTACGAGATTTCGCGAGCAGCAGCGGCTTCGGAGTCCGAACCGTGTACAGCGTTGGCGTCGATGGAATCAGCGAAGTCAGCGCGGATGGTACCGGCAGCAGCTTCTTTAGGATTGGTAGCGCCCATCAGCTCACGGTTCAGAGCGATAGCGTTTTCGCCTTCCAGAACCTGAACGACAACCGGACCGGAGATCATGAAAGCAACCAGGTCGCCGAAGAAACCACGAGCGCTGTGCTCAGCGTAGAAGCCTTCAGCTTCAGCTTTGGACAGTTGCTTCAGTTTCGAAGCTACAACGCGCAGGCCAGCTTTTTCGAAACGAGTGGTGATCTCGCCGATAACGTTTTTTGCAACAGCGTCAGGCTTGATGATGGAGAAAGTACGTTGAACAGCCATGGTGTAACTCCAGAAACGGTAATTTGTGAAAAATTAAACCCGCGAATTATACGCGGGTTCTTGGGTATTGCCTAACTGAGTAAAGGTCACGACCTCTGCCTTCTGTAGGAGCTGCCGAAGGCTGCGATCCTTAGATCCCGCTCTCGCGCTTGAGATTCAAGCGGCATGGGAAAAGATCGCAGCCTCGCTTCGCTCGTCAGCTCCTACTCTGCTTCTTCGATCCAGGCGGCCTGAATGGCTTCAAGCACCTTCTCGCCACCGCGTGTCGGATCATCGCTGAACTCCGGCAATGCCAGCACCCATTTGTGCAGATCGACGAAGTTCACGTAGCGCGGGTCCACTTCCGGCTTGGATTCAGCCAGCTGGATCGCGATTTCCAGCACATCAACCCATTTCAGACTCATGTCGGTTCCCTTGAATCAGTGCGGCGCTTCGGCGGCATGGTTGAGCGAGTATTTCGGAATTTCGACGGTCAGGTCTTCAGTCCCGACAATCGCCTGACAGCCTAGACGCGATTGCGCTTCCAGACCCCAGGCCCGATCAAGAAAATCTTCTTCCAGTTCGTCCGCTTCTTCCAGCGAGTCAAAGCCTTCACGAATGATGCAGTGACAGGTGGTGCAGGCACAAACGCCGCCACAGGCGCTTTCCATCTCGATATGGTGCTCGTGGGCCAGTTCGAGAATGGAGGTGCCGGGCTCAGCCTCCACAACCATGCCGTCCGGGCAAAACTTATCGTGTGGCAGAAAAATGACCTGCGGCATCAGTTATCCTCGATTTCATTCAGGTTGCGCCCCGCCAGAGCGGATTTCACCGTCGAGTCCAGGCGGCGGGCAGCAAAGGCATCGGTCACTTGCGACAGACGCTTGGTCTGCTGCTCGATGGCGTAACCATCGGTGCCTTTCATCAGTTCGGTCAGTTCCTGCATCTGCAATTCGATGACCATGCGTTCTTCGGCGTCGAGCAAGCGCTCGCCGTCGGCATCGAGGGCGCCTTGCACCGCTTCGATCAGGCGCTGGGCATCGACCTGCTGCTCACGCAACACGCGGGCGACCTTGTCGTCGTTGGCATGCTGGAACGAATCCTTGAGCATCTTGGCGATTTCGCCGTCGGTCAGGCCGTAGGACGGCTTGACCTGGATACTGGCCTCGACGCCCGAACCCAGTTCGCGGGCCGAAACGCTGAGCAGGCCGTCGGCATCGACCTGGAAGGTCACGCGAATCTTCGCCGCGCCGGCCACCATCGCCGGAATACCGCGCAATTCGAAACGCGCCAGGGAGCGGCAGTCGCTGATCAGCTCGCGCTCGCCCTGCAATACGTGGATCGCCATGGCCGACTGGCCATCTTTATACGTGGTGAAGTCCTGGGCGCGAGCGACGGGGATGGTGGTGTTACGCGGAATCACCTTCTCCATCAGGCCGCCCATGGTTTCCAGCCCCAGGGACAACGGAATCACGTCCAGCAACAGCAGTTCGTCGCCATCGCGCTTGTTGCCAGCCAGCGTATCGGCCTGGATCGCAGCACCAATGGCCACCACCTGATCCGGATCGATTTCAGTCAGCGGTTCGCGACCGAAGGCTTCGGCAACCGCTTCGCGAACCCGCGGCACGCGAGTCGAACCGCCGACCATGACCACGGCGTGCACTTCTTCCAGCTCGACGCCGGAATCACGCACGGCGCGGCGGCAGGCTTTCAGGCTGCGGGCGACCATTGGCTCGATCAGCGCATTAAAGGCTTCACGGGTCAGCTCGGCTTTCCAGTCGCCGTAAGCGACCTCGACAGCCCCAACATTGGTCAGCGCTTCTTTGGCCGCACACGCGGTTTGCAGCAGATTACGTTGCGCACCTGGATCGAGGTCAGCCGACAAACCGGCGCTCTCGATGATCCAGCCAGCGATTGCATGGTCGAAGTCATCGCCGCCCAGGGCGCTGTCGCCACCGGTAGCCAACACTTCGAAGACACCGCCGGTCAGGCGCAGAATCGAAATATCGAAGGTGCCGCCGCCCAGGTCATAAATGGCAACCAGACCTTCAGCGTGCTGATCCAGACCGTACGCCACAGCAGCGGCGGTCGGCTCATTGAGCAAACGCAGCACGTTCAGACCGGCCAGTTTGGCCGCGTCCTTGGTGGCTTGACGCTGAGCATCATCGAAATAGGCCGGAACGGTGATCACCGCGCCGACCAGTTCGCCACCCAATGTCGCTTCGGCGCGCTGACGCAGCACCTTGAGGATATCGGCGGAGACTTCGACCGGGCTTTTCGGGCCCTGGATCGTCTCGATGAACGGCATGTGCGACTCGCCACCGACAAAGCGGTACGGCAGTTGATCGCCCAATTGCTTGACGTCGGACAGACCACGACCCATCAAGCGCTTGACCGACAGCACGGTGTTCAAGGGATCGGTGGCAGCCGCCAGCTTGGCCGACTCGCCGACTTCGACGCGATCGGCGTGATAGCGCACGGCAGACGGCAGGATGACCTGCCCGTCAGCGTCGGCCAGAGGCTCGGAAAGACCACTGCGCAACGCAGCGACCAGCGAATTGGTAGTGCCCAAGTCGATCCCCACAGCCAGACGACGCTGGTGCGGTTGAGGACTTTGGCCGGGTTCGGCGATCTGCAGTAGGGCCATCGTAATCAGGACTTATCTGTATATCAGGCGTGCGACCGGAGCGGCACTGGGTTAATCGTCGAGGCGCTCTTCTAACTGGCGCACTTCGTAGGTGAGCTTGTCGAGGAACTGCATGCGCCGCATTAGGCGTTCGGCCTGTTCACGTTGCGCTGCATCATCCCAACAGGCTGCGAAGCTTTCGTTCAGTTCATCCTGAGCCTTCTTCAGGCGACGCTTGAACACCGCAACACCGGCCAGGTCGGCACTGTCTTGCAGATCTTCGAGCTCTTCACGCAGCTCCATCTGCTGCAGAAGAAACTCCGGATCATGCACCGTGACCTCCAGCGGCAGCTCGCCACCGCCCAATGCGAGCAAGTATCGCGCGCGCTTTGGGGGACTTTTGAGCGTCTGGTAGGCCTCGTTGAGGCTCGCGGATTGCTCTAGCGCCAGCCGCTGCTCGCGCTCGGAAGCGTCTGCAAAGCGATCCGGATGAACACCGCGCGCCAACTCACGATAGCGCGTGGCCAGCTGATCGAGATCCAGACGGAAGCTCGGTTTCAGCTCAAATAAAGCGAAATGACAAGGAGTACCCACGAGCAGCCTCAGATGTTGAAGCTTTCGCCGCAGCCACATTCACCGCGCACGTTGGGGTTGTTGAACTTGAAGCCTTCGTTCAACCCTTCCTTGACGAAATCGAGTTCGGTGCCGTCCAGGTAGGCCAGGCTTTTCGGGTCGATGATCACTTTCTCGCCGTGACTTTCGAACACCTGATCCTCTGCAACCACCTCGTCGACAAACTCCAGCACGTAGGCAAGGCCGGAACAGCCTGTGGTGCGGACACCCAGACGAATCCCTTCACCTTTGCCGCGCCCGTTGAGGGAGCGTCGCACGTGTTGAGCAGCCGCTTCTGTCATGCTGATAGCCATCGGTGACTCCTTACTCGTCGCCAAATCTTGAAAGTCAGATCAAGCCTTTCTTCTGCTTGTAGTCGCGAACGGCCGCTTTGATAGCGTCTTCAGCAAGTACGGAGCAGTGAATTTTTACTGGCGGCAGAGCCAGTTCTTCGGCCAGCTGAGTGTTTTTGATGGTCTCTGCTTCATCCAGAGTTTTGCCTTTCATCCACTCGGTCGCCAGGGAGCTGGAGGCGATAGCCGAACCGCAACCGTAGGTCTTGAACTTGGCGTCTTCGATGATGCCTTGCTCGTTGACCTTGATCTGCAGGCGCATCACGTCGCCGCACGCCGGAGCGCCGACCATGCCGGTGCCAACATCCGGGTCTTCCGCGTCCATCTTGCCGACGTTACGCGGGTTTTCGTAGTGGTCGATGACCTTTTCGCTGTAAGCCATGATTCTTAATCCTCACTCATCAGAGAGTCGCTCTTGAGCCCTGAAACCTGGGTTTACAGGGCCGGTTTGCGGCGACTTGAAATCAGTGTGCCGCCCACTCGATCTTCGAAATGTCGACACCGTCTTTGTACATGTCCCACAGCGGCGACAAGGTGCGCAGCTTGGTAACGGCCTCGCAGACTTTCTGCGCGGCGTAGTCGATTTCTTCTTCGGTAGTGAAACGGCCGAAGGTGAAGCGAATCGAGCTGTGTGCCAGTTCGTCGTTGCGGCCCAGGGCGCGCAGTACGTACGAAGGCTCAAGGGATGCCGAGGTGCAGGCCGAACCGGACGAAACCGCCAGGTCCTTGAGCGCCATGATCAGCGACTCGCCTTCGACATAGTTGAAGCTCAGGTTCAGGTTGTGCGGTACGCGGGCGGTCATGCTGCCGTTGATGTACAGCTCTTCCAGGCCTTCGACCTGTTTGAAGAAGCGATCGCTCAAGGCTTTGATGCGCACGTTTTCGGCAGCCATGTCTTCCTTGGCTACGCGGAAGGCTTCGCCCATGCCGACGATCTGGTGGGTCGCCAGGGTGCCGGAACGCATGCCGCGTTCGTGACCGCCGCCGTGCATGGTCGCTTCGATGCGAACACGCGGCTTGCGGCTGACGTACAGTGCGCCGATGCCTTTAGGGCCGTAGGTCTTGTGTGCGGAGAACGACATCATGTCGACTTTCAGCTTCGACAGGTCGATGTCGACCTTGCCAGTGGACTGAGCAGCGTCAACGTGGAACAGAATGCCCTTGGAGCGGGTCAGTTCGCCGATGGCTGCGATGTCGTTGATGGTGCCGATTTCGTTGTTCACGTGCATGACCGATACCAGGATGGTGTCGTCACGCAGGGCAGCTTCGATCATGGCGGGCGTGACCAGACCATCAGTCTGAGGCTCGAGGTAGGTCACTTCGAAGCCTTCACGCTCCAGTTGGCGCATGGTGTCGAGGACAGCCTTGTGCTCAATCTTGGTGGTGATCAGGTGCTTGCCCTTGGTGGCATAGAAATGCGCCGCACCCTTGATTGCCAGGTTGTCGGACTCGGTGGCACCGGAGGTCCAGACGATTTCACGCGGGTCGGCATTAACCAGGTCAGCGACCTGACGACGAGCGTTTTCGACGGACTCTTCAGCTTTCCAGCCGAACACGTGGGAACGGGACGCCGGGTTACCGAAGTTTCCGTCGACCAGCAGGCATTCACTCATCTTTTGCGCGACACGCGGATCAACCGGGGTGGTCGCAGAGTAATCAAGGTAAATCGGCAATTTCATGGACTATCTCCTAAATCAGGCTGGCTGGCGTGCCGCTTAGCTCTTCGGCTGTCATTCGACGGCGGACGCTTCAATCTTGTCCAGGCGTGGCGCCTTGCTGTTGCAACGGCGCTGATCCTGACGCTGGGCTACTTCTTGTACCTCACGGCGAGTGACAAGGTCAGCCAAGCTGATACCGCTCAGAAATTCGTGAATCTGCAGGCTCAGATCGCACCACAAGTGGTGGGTCAGACAGGTGTCGCCTTGATGGCAATCGCCCTGGCCCTGGCATTTGGTTGCATCGACCGATTCGTTTACCGCATCGATCACCTGGGCGACCTGGATGCCCTGCATGTCGCGGGACAGTTGGTAGCCACCGCCCGGACCGCGGACACTGGACACCAGATTGCTGCGGCGCAATTTGGCGAAGAGCTGTTCGAGGTAGGACAGGGAGATGCCTTGGCGCTCGGAGATATCGGCCAGGGACACCGGCCCGTGCTGCGCGTGCAACGCCAGGTCGAGCATGGCGGTCACGGCGTATCGGCCTTTTGTAGTCAGTCGCATGGACAATTACCACGGAGTTCGGAATGGGGCGAGTATGCAATTCCCGAGTATTTAAGTCAACTATAAGACCTAGTGCTTTAGTCGGGTTTACCCGCAAAAGAGCGCGCGCATCATAGCAAAGGCTGGCTGCGTACAGCCAGCAGTACCGAGTTATCGTTCATCGCGGGCAAGCCCGCTCCCACAGTGATTGTCGGTATTCACACAATCGGCGTCTCAGCAGAGACCTTGTGGGAGCGGGCTTGCCCGCGATGAAGTTGACTCGGTTTAGCTAGCCTGGCTCTGATCCTTGTCCTTCACGCAGGCGAAGTCTTCTTCGCGCAGTTCAGGCAGATCTTTCGCACAGTAATTACTACCCAGATCCTTCAACGCACCGCACATCCCCTCCAGACGCCCATCGACCGCCTGCAAGTGATCGAGCAACTGGTTGATGGCGCGAGCCACCGGATCAGGCATGTCTTCAGTCACGCCGTAGGCATCAAAACCAATCTTCTCGGCCATGGCCTTGCGCTTGGCATCCTGCTCTTCGTCGGATTTGACGATTATCCGCCCCGGAATCCCGACCACAGTCGCACCCGGAGGCACTTCCTTGGTCACGACAGCATTGGAACCCACCTTGGCACCGGCACCGACAGTGAAGGGGCCGAGCACCTTCGCGCCCGCCCCGACCACTACGCCATCACCCAAAGTCGGGTGACGCTTGCCCTTGTTCCAGCTGGTGCCGCCCAAGGTCACGCCCTGGTAAATAGTGACGTCGTTGCCGATCTCAGCGGTTTCACCGATGACGATGCCCATGCCATGGTCAATAAAGAAGCGACGACCCACCTTGGCCCCCGGATGAATCTCGATCCCGGTCAACCAGCGACCGAAGTTCGACACCAGCCGCGCCAGCCACTTCCAGCCCATCCCCCACAGAGCAGACGACAGGCGATGGATCCAGATGGCGTGCATGCCCGGGTAGCAAGTCAGGACTTCAAAAGCGTTACGCGCCGCCGGGTCACGATGGAAAACACTCTGGATATCTTCACGCAAACGCTCGAACATCATTAATCCTTCCGCTTTAGAAGCTCGCCACGGGCCGCTTTCTGGGTTTCCGTGAGGATGCCACGCAATATATTCATTTCCGCCCGGCTGACCGAGCTTCGTCCGTACAACCGACGCAGGCGCGCCATCAAGTGCCGCGGCTTTTCCGGGTCGAGGAATTCGATGGCCACCAGGGTTTGCTCCAGGTGCTCATAGAATCGCTCCAGCTCATCCATGGTCGCCAGCTCAGCGCTTTTGACGGAGGCCACTTCTTCCTTCTCGACCTTGCTCGGCTGCCCTTGGGCTGCCAACCAGGACATGCGCACTTCATAGCTCAACACCTGCACCGCTGCCCCAAGGTTCAGCGAACTGAACTCAGGGTCTGATGGGATGTGCACGTGATAATGACATCGCTGCAGCTCTTCATTGGTCAGGCCGGAATCTTCACGACCGAATACCAAGGCAATCTCGGCGCCCTGCGCAGCCTCCTCGACCACTTTCGTACCGCATTCGCGGGGGTCAAGCAGCGGCCAGGGAATGCGACGATCACGGGCGCTGGTGCCAAGCACCAGATTGCAGCCGACCAAGGCATCTTCCAAGGTGGCGACGACTTGCGCGTTTTCAAGGATGTCCCCGGCGCCAGACGCACGTGCATCGGCCTCGTGGTGCGGGAACAAACGCGGTTCGACCAGCACCAGCCGCGACAGGCCCATGTTCTTCATGGCACGCGCAGCACCGCCGATATTGCCGGGGTGGCTGGTATTGACCAGGACGACACGAATGTTTTGCAGCACGGGAGGCGTTCTCGAACACAATAATCGGGAGCCGAATCTTACAGTTCCTACTACCGTTAAGCTATGAAAGCGAACACCGACCTTCTCCTGTAGAAACTTTCTGATAGAATGCTCGGCTTTCTTTAACAACCTTAGGTGACACATCCATGCAGCCCATGCTGAATATCGCGCTGCGCGCCGCCCGCAGCGCCAGTGAATTGATCTTCCGCTCCATCGAGCGCCTGGATACCATCAAGGTCGACGAAAAAGACGCCAAGGATTACGTATCCGAGGTGGATCGCGCCGCTGAGCAAAAAATCATCGACGCGCTGCGCAAGGCTTACCCGAACCACTCGATCCTCGGTGAAGAAACCGGCATGCACGCCGGTAGCGGCATCGAAGGCGAAGAGTACCTGTGGATCATCGATCCGCTGGACGGCACCACCAACTTCCTGCGCGGCATTCCTCACTTCGCTGTCAGCATCGCCTGCAAATACCGTGGTCGCCTGGAACACGCTGTTGTTCTGGACCCGGTTCGCCAGGAAGAATTCACCGCCAGCCGTGGTCGCGGCGCTCAACTGAACGGTCGCCGCCTGCGCGTCAGCGGCCGCACCAGCCTGGATGGCGCCCTGCTGGGTACTGGCTTCCCGTTCCGTGACGACCAGATGGACAACCTCGACAACTACCTGGGCATGTTCCGCGCCCTGGTTGGCCAGACCGCCGGCATCCGTCGCGCCGGCTCGGCGAGCCTGGACCTGGCTTACGTGGCTGCCGGCCGTTTCGACGCCTTCTGGGAGTCGGGCCTGTCCGAGTGGGACATGGCTGCAGGCGCCCTGCTGATCCAGGAAGCCGGTGGCTTGGTGAGCGACTTCACCGGCGGCCACGACTTCCTTGAAAAAGGCCACGTCGTTGCCGGCAACACCAAGTGCTTCAAAGCAGTGCTGACGGCGATCCAGCCGCACCTGCCGGCCTCGCTGAAGCGCTAAGCGTTCAGCCACAAAAAAAGCACCCTTAGGGGTGCTTTTTTTATGCCTGGATTTCGGCTTCGGAAATCCCTCCCTGTAGGAGCGAGCTTGCTCGCAAAGGTCGTCAACGAAAACTTATGCTTGCGGGATAAAAGCGGTGTTTCGGAATCCATCGCGAGCGAGCTCGCTCCTACAGTGGGTTGCGTCGAGTCATCTATTTTGGGCGCAAAAAAAGCACCCCGCAGGGTGCTTCTTTTTGAATCTGAATCAGCTAATTATTGAGCCGGTTCGTTCTGCGACAGGATCAATTTACCTTCCTTGTCGACCGGAATCTGATTACCCGGATCGCGGTCCATCCGCACTTTGCCTTCCTTGCCATCCAGCGAATAACGCACATCGTAACCAACAACCTTGTCACTGATGTCATTCACTGTGTTACAGCGAGTTTGAGTCGTGGTGTAGGTATCACGATTCTGCATACCTTCCTGGACCTTGTTGCCGGCGTAACCACCGCCGACCGCACCTGCAACGGTGGCAATCTTCTTGCCCGTGCCGCCGCCGATCTGGTTACCCAGCAAACCACCCGCTACGGCACCGATGGCAGTACCGAGGATCTGGTGTTGATCTTTGACCGGCGCTTGCCGGGTCACTGCAACGTCCTTGCAGACTTCACGTGGCGTCTTGATCTGTGTTTTAACCGGTTCAACGGCCAATACTTGCGCATACTCAGGGCCGCTTTTAACCAGGCTGTAGGTGGCAACAGCGCCCCCGGCAGTCACACCGACAGCACCCAGTACCGCACCAACCAGCAACGACTTGTTCACATGAACCTCCTGACCATCACATGCGGGTCAAAGCCCGCGCTTCTCCCAGCCTTGGAGCACAAAAAAAGGCGCGAGTTCAATACTCGCGCCTTTTCGGCTGACAGCTGGAAAAACGATAGCCGCTATGGGCGGTCGTCGACTTCCTTGTCGGTAGCCGCAGGAGGAATCAAATCCTCGCTGTTAAGGTTCAGCCAGATCAGCACCACGTTGGCGATGTAGATCGACGAGTAAGTACCCGCCAGAACACCGATGAACAGGGCAATGGAGAAGCCGAACAGGTTGTCGCCACCAAAGAACAACAGGGCCGCGATCGCCAGCAAGGTGGAGATCGACGTCGCCATGGTCCGCAACAGGGTTTGCGTGGTTGAGATGTTGATGTTCTCGATCAGGTTGGCCTTGCGCAGCACACGGAAGTTCTCACGAACCCGGTCGAATACCACGATGGTGTCGTTGAGCGAGTAACCGATGATCGCCAATACCGCCGCCAGCACCGTCAGGTCGAAGGTGATCTGGAAGAACGACAGGATACCGATGGTCACGATCACGTCGTGGATCAGCGAAACGATGGCGCCGACCGCGAACTTCCACTGAAAGCGGAAAGCCAGGTAGATCAGGATGCCGCCCAACGCCATCAGCATGCCGAGGCCGCCCTGGTCGCGCAGCTCTTCACCCACCTGCGGGCCGACGAACTCGACGCGCTTGACCGTTGCCGGGTTATCGCCACCGACCTTCTGCAACGCTTCGGCGACCTGGTGACCCAATTGCGGGTCTTCACCTGGCATACGCACCAGCAAATCGGTGGTTGCACCGAAGCTCTGGACGATGGCTTCGTGGTAACCCGACGAAGTCAGTTGCTCACGCACCTTGGTGACATCGGCCGGACGCTCGTAGGTCAGCTCGATGAGCGTACCGCCGGTGAAGTCCAGGCCCCAGTTCATGCCCTTGTGCCAGCAGCTGAACAATGCCAGTGCGGTCAGGAACAATGTGACGCCGAACGCGAAGTTGCGAACGCCCATGAAGTTGATTGTACGTAACATGGCAGCCCCTTAAATCCACAACTTCTTGAAGTCACGACCGCCGAAGATCAGGTTGACCATCGCGCGGGTCACCATGATGGCCGTGAACATCGAGGTAAAGATCCCGAGGGACATGGTCACTGCGAAGCCTTTGACGGGGCCTGTGCCCATCGCAAAGAGAATCCCGCCGACCAACAATGTTGTCAGGTTGGCGTCGAGAATCGCGGTGAATGCCCGGCCGAAGCCTTCGTTGATGGCCCGTTGTACGGTCATGCCCGCCGCGATCTCTTCACGTATCCGCGAGAAGATCAGCACGTTGGCGTCGACCGCCATACCCATGGTCAATACGATACCGGCGATACCCGGCAGGGTCAGCGTTGCCCCCAGCAGCGACATCAAGGCCAGCAACAACACCATGTTCACCGCCAGCGCGACGGTGGCGATGATGCCGAAGAAGCGGTAGATGGCGATGATGAACAGCGAGACAAACAGCATGCCCCACAGCGATGCATCGATACCTTTGGTGATGTTGTCGGCACCCAGGCTCGGGCCAATGGTGCGCTCTTCAGCGAAGTACATCGGGGCCGCCAGACCACCGGCACGCAACAGCAGCGCCAGTTCGGACGACTCACCCTGACCATTCAGGCCAGTGATGCGGAACTGAGCACCCAGCGGCGACTGGATGGTCGCCAGGCTGATGATCTTCTTCTCTTCTTTAAACGTTTGAACCGCGACGTCTTTCTCGACGCCGTTAACCACTTGCTTGACGTAAGTGGTCACCGGGCGCTGCTCGATGAAGATCACCGCCATGCTGCGACCGACGTTGCTGCGAGTCGCACGGCTCATCAGCTCGCCACCGTGGCCATCCAGACGGATGTTCACTTCTGGCGTGCCGTGCTCGCCGAAACCGGCCTTGGCGTCGGTTACCTGGTCACCGGTGATGATCAAGCCACGCTCGATCTGCGCCGGCGGACGCTTGCCTTCACGGAATTCAAAGGTTTCGGAGGTGGCTTTCGAAGCACCCGGCTCAGCCGCCAGACGGAACTCAAGGTTGGCCGTCTTGCCGAGGATACGCTTGGCTTCTGCGGTGTCTTGTACGCCCGGCAGCTCAACCACGATGCGGTTGGCGCCCTGACGCTGAACGATCGGTTCGGCAACACCCAGCTCGTTGACGCGGTTACGTACCGTGGTCAAGTTCTGCTTGATGGAGTATTCGCGGATTTCCGCCAGCTTGGCCGGGGTCATCGCCAGACGCAGCACCGCCTGGCCATTGAGGTCAGCCGGAACAATGTCGAAATCGTTGAAGTTCTTGCGGATCAGTGCACGGGCTTGTTCGCGGGATGCTTCATCACTGAAACCCAGCTGAATGGCACCGCCCAGTTGCGGCAGGCTGCGATAGCGCAGTTTCTCTTTACGCAACAGGCTCTTCACATCGCCTTCGTAGACTTTCAGGCGGGCGTCGAGGGCTTTGTCCATGTCCACTTCCAGCAGGAAGTGCACACCACCGGACAAGTCCAGACCCAGCTTCATCGGGTGCGCGCCCAGGCTGCGCAGCCATTGCGGGGTGGTTTGCGCCAGGTTCAGTGCAACGACGTAGTCATCACCCAATGCCTTGCGCACGACGTCTTTGGCCGGCAGCTGGTCTTCAGCCTTGGTCAGGCGAATCAGACCGCCCTTGCCGTTCGCTGCCAGGGTGGCAGCCTTGACGTTGATCCCGGATTCCTTGAGCGCTGTGCTCACACGATCCAGATCAGCCTGATTGACCAACAGTGCAGTGCTTGCACCGCTGACCTGAATGGCCGGGTCATCAGGATATAAATTGGGAGCGGAATAAATCAGACCGACCGCCAGCACCGCCAGGATCAGAATGTATTTCCACAGAGGGTATTTGTTCAGCATCACGCCGCCCGCTTATGACGCGGGGCGCCTTGCGCGCCCCGTCGATTGAGTAGAAGTTGAAACTTAGATCGCTTTTAGCGTGCCTTTTGGCAGCGTGGCGGCAATGGCGCCTTTCTGGAATTTCATTTCGACAGTGTCGGAAACTTCCAGAACAACGAAATCGTCTGCCACTTTAGTGATCTTGCCGGCGATACCACCGGTGGTCACAACTTCATCGCCTTTTTGCAGGCTGCCGAGCAAGTTCTTCTGCTCTTTGGCGCGTTTGGCCTGTGGACGCCAGATCATCAGGTAGAAGATGACCAGGAAGCCGACCAGGAAAATCCACTCAAAGCCGCCGCCCATCGGGCCTGCAGCAGCAGGTGCAGCAGCATCGGCCATGGCATTAGAGATAAAAAAGCTCATTTAGCACTCCAGTTGCAAATGTTGAATCTTGGGGTCAGAAAACTCAGTCCAAAGGCGGAACAGGTAACCCGCGTTTGGCGTAGAAGGCATCGACAAAGGCGGCCAATGTACCCTGTTGAATAGACTCGCGCAAACCAGCCATAAGCACCTGGTAATGGCGCAAATTGTGGATGGTATTCAACATGCTACCCAACATTTCACCGCACTTGTCCAGATGGTGCAGATAAGCACGGGAGAAGTTCTGGCAGGTGTAGCAATCGCAGGTCGGATCGAGCGGCGAATCATCATGGCGATGGAACGCGTTACGGATCTTCAGCACGCCTGTGTCAATGAACAGATGCCCATTGCGGGCATTGCGGGTTGGCATCACGCAATCGAACATGTCCACACCGCGGCGCACACCCTCAACCAGATCTTCCGGTTTGCCAACGCCCATAAGGTAACGAGGTTTGTCAGCCGGCATCATGCCCGGCAGGTAATCCAGCACCTTGATCATCTCGTGCTTGGGCTCGCCCACCGACAGACCACCGATGGCCAGGCCGTCGAAGCCAATCTTGTCGAGGCCTTCCAGGGAGCGCATGCGCAAATCCTGGTGCATGCCGCCCTGCACAATGCCGAACAACGCCGCCGTGTTATCGCCATGGGCGTTTTTCGAACGCTGGGCCCAGCGCAACGACAGCTCCATGGACACACGAGCGACGTCTTCATCGGCCGGGTACGGGGTGCATTCGTCGAAAATCATCACGATGTCCGAGCCCAGGTCACGCTGGACCTGCATCGACTCTTCCGGGCCCATGAACACTTTGGCGCCGTCGACCGGGGAGGCGAAGGTCACGCCCTCCTCCTTGATCTTGCGCATGGCGCCGAGGCTGAACACTTGGAAACCGCCGGAGTCTGTAAGAATCGGGCCTTTCCACTGCATGAAATCGTGAAGGTCGCCGTGCTTCTTGATCACTTCGGTGCCAGGACGCAGCCACAAGTGGAAGGTGTTGCCCAGAATGATTTCCGCGCCGGTGGCGGTGATATCCCGCGGCAACATGCCCTTGACCGTGCCGTACGTGCCCACCGGCATAAAGGCCGGGGTTTCTACCGTACCGCGTGGGAAGGTCAAACGACCGCGACGAGCCTTGCCGTCAGTGGCCAGCAGTTCAAACGACATACGACTCATACAGTGTCCTCAGGGCCCGATTCTTTAGGGGCAGTCGGCGCAGGATTACGGGTGATAAACATCGCATCACCGTAGCTGAAAAAGCGGTAACCATGCTCCACCGCTGCTTTATAGGCAGCCATGGCTTCGGGATAACCGGCGAACGCCGAAACCAGCATCAACAGCGTGGATTCGGGCAAATGAAAGTTGGTGACCAAGGCATCGACCACATGAAACGGCCGGCCCGGGTAGATAAAGATATCGGTGTCGCCACTGAACGGCTTGAGCACGCCATCGCGCGCGGCGCTTTCCAGGGAACGCACGCTGGTGGTCCCCACCGCCACCACGCGACCACCGCGAGCGCGACAGGCTTCGACGGCATCGACCACGTCCTGGCTGACTTCCAGCCATTCGCTGTGCATGTGGTGGTCTTCGAGCTTCTCGACACGCACCGGCTGGAAGGTGCCAGCACCGACGTGCAAGGTCACGAACGCCGTCTCGACGCCCTTGGCGGCAATCGCCTCCATCAGCGGCTGATCGAAATGCAGCCCCGCCGTCGGCGCCGCCACCGCACCCAGGCGCTCGGCGTAGACCGTCTGATAACGCTCGCGGTCCGAGCCTTCATCCGGGCGGTCTATATAAGGCGGCAACGGCATGTGCCCGACGCGATCAAGCAGCGGCAACACCTCTTCGGCGAACCCCAGCTCGAACAACGCATCGTGACGCGCCAGCATTTCAGCCTCGCCACCGCCGTCGATCAGGATCTTCGACCCAGGCTTGGGCGACTTGCTGGAACGCACATGCGCCAGCACGCGATGACTGTCGAGCACCCGCTCCACCAGGATTTCCAGCTTGCCGCCGGAAGCCTTCTGGCCAAACAGCCGCGCCGGAATCACCCGGGTATTGTTGAACACCATCAAATCGCCAGGGCGCAAATGCTCCAGCAAATCAGTGAATTGACGGTGTGCCAGGGCGCCGCTGACCCCATCCAGGGTCAACAGGCGACTGTTGCGACGCTCGGCCAAAGGGTGGCGAGCAATCAGCGAATCAGGGAGTTCGAAAGTAAAGTCAGCAACGCGCATGATGGGGTGTCGTCTAGCAGGGGCCGGAAGTCTAGCCGAAATAGTGAAAATTCTCTATGTACCTGATTGACCGACGGTAATCTCATCTCTATACTTCGCCGCCATTGAGCCCTGATGGCGGAATTGGTAGACGCGGCGGATTCAAAATCCGTTTTCGCAAGAAGTGGGAGTTCGAGTCTCCCTCGGGGCACCAAAATTAAGAAAGGTCTTGCTTTGCAAGGCCTTTTTTTTCGCCTGCAAAAAAGCACATGACGCCCCACCGACCTGTAGGAGCCGGCTTGCTGGCGATGCTTTTGACCTTCTCGCTCTCGGCGGGTACGACAATTCCCAAGGATTCACCCATGGAACTGCTGCTGGAAACTGTTGCTCTGTTCTGCCTCAAGCTGGCTTACGAGACTGAAGATTCAAGCCCGATTCTGCGGGATGATCTGATGATGAGTGATTATGAGCGGGAGGTGTTTGGGTTGCTGGTGCGGCGGCGGGATGTCGAGATGATCCACAGTAAAGTGGATGAATGCCTGAAGTTGGCGCTGAACGCTATCGGCGGTGCGGACACAGTCTTGGGCCGCGAGCTGTATAGATTGACGGCAGATTTCAGTGCTGCGCAGGCGATGGAGCAGCTTGATGCCCCACTTATCGCGCTCAAGGATTATCTGAAAGACATTCTTTAATTGATCGAATCACACTCAATCCAACCCTACCTTGAGCATTCCCACACTCCGCATGTGAATGTATTCCGGGACGCACTCGATTGGATATTGGCCTAAGCTTCCAGCGGGTTTAGCCACATGGCTGCATTACCCGGTATAGATGATCTGACCGAACAACAATTTCTGAAGCGTGCGGCGGAAACGCTGACACCGGCCGCACAGCGCATACGACAGAAAATGCGGGGACTGCCCCTTGTATCCCTATCATCTTTTTCCCATGCACGTGACGCCTCCCCCGCATAGACTAAATAACAGATAACCGATCGACTTTCTTACAATGGTCAGCAAGACGGCTCAGCGATGGAAAATATAAAAAATAAACAGCTGAAGGTCTTACACCCCAAACTTTAGGAAATACAACATAGACAGACTTATTGACTAGACGCTGCTCAAGCTCTGCCGCTTTCCAACAGCGATAAGAATTGGTTTTCTCCCGCACATCAGATACGCCCCACTTAACATCGGAGACAGGAACTGTCACCACTAATCCTTTGGCGTATAACGCGCAGAAACTAGACGAGCACTCCATCAACCTGTAACGCGCAAAGTCACCTTCTGGTCCCAACACACCAACTAATGGAGAATTTTTAAACTCTCCACGTAGATCTCTTTCAGCTTGCTGCTTACCTACAGAATCGAAAGGTGCCAAAATCAAAAACAGCAAGAACGCAACAGCAAACATACAAAAAAACAAAATATAAAAAGGCATAAACACCAAAGCAAAACATTTGAAAAACTCTTCGATGCAGAATAGAACTCGGGGGGACCATCTATACGCAGGGCGCCAAGCATTGAGCCTACTCATCATACGCCGAACAAAAAATCGATATAACAACAAACCAAAAACCAACAACAAGAAAAGCACCACCAAAGCTTGACAGTGCTTTTCAAAAATCCGTTGAGCACCATTTAAACCTTCTAATGATGCATAGATTAGCGCCATGGTCGCTGTAGAAAATGTTTCGTAAACATCCATCGGGAACATGGTTGGCTTTAAATGAAAATAAAAAAGATAACCCTCATAGTAAACCTTTCCAGCCATATAAAATAACGGTGCTAAAACCGCAAAAAATACAGATAGAATTTTTATTAAACCTCCACCACCTTTGCCCTTCTTAACCACTGCTGATTCAGTTTCATTTACCATTATCACCCCCCAAAATATTGTTACCAATCAAGTGCTATCTTGACTTTACAGAGCACACTAAAAGCCGAGCACTGCCAACTCAACAACATAACCACGAAGAAAAAATTCGCCCCAAATTTTATTGCAGAAAAAGAGTCTGCACGATAACCTCGGTGCATCGCTGCAAATTAAGTGACAGGGTGTAAGAGTCCGCAACAATCAAGGCAAGAAGCGCCCCAAAACCTATCGCGGCGTTTTTTTTCGTCTGCGATATGGCTTTATGACGGCTGTGCGTGGGAGACCTTCGGGTCTACCGGTTGCCTTGATTGCCGGATTCTCACCCCGCGCACGGGCTGTCACCCAAGCCCGTGAAAAGACTCGTGGCAGCCCCTCAAGGACGTTGACCATGACTAGAACAAGTCCGTAATTTGGCCTCCCTCTACGCAACTCCCAATTGCGTCACGCCCCACCGCTCCCCCTCTCCCACCACCTCTCCGTCATCGGAGGTGGCCAATAACCGATCAACCAAAACTCAAAACCATCGTATGGGATCCATAAACCACACCTACCGTATAACCGTAATATGAAATCAGGTGTCCGAGTCGGATACATGTTCCACTTGTGTTCTTTTCCCAAACAACTGGTCGGCTATCTGCCGACCTCGCTCCAGCCCTTCAGCCGTCAACCAAATCGATTTGTTCTTGTTTACAGGATTACTGATGAAACCATGTTCATGCAATCGGTTCATGGTCTCGAAGTCGAACCCTTTCCAAGCATTGCCGTTATCAAAACTAAAGGTTGCCAACAGGGCAAGCACAGCCTCTTCAATCAGTTTATCGTCGTATTCCATGATCGTTGCTCCGCTCATGTTCTTTAAATTCCACCAGCCATCAAGATTAGCGCGTTTAACTACGCGATACCGGCGAGCAGCTCAAGGGTAGGAAAGCTTCGTGATCATCAAACAGTGCGCTGCGGATTGTTGTCAGGCCATTCAGAGAGTGCTGTAGGGATATTCCCTTCGATACCTGATGCTAGTTTTTCCAGAGAAAGCGCTGAGCAAAGAGCTTATGAACGTTGCAGTAATGAGGCCTGCACGCTACCCTTCCACCGTCGCTGCAAATTCAGCGACCGGGTGTGGAAACCCGCGTAATTCAAGGCGCAACAGCGCCCCCATCACGTTTGCCGGCGCTTTTTTTATGCCGGCGGCGTGAGTTATGGCGGCTGTGCGTGGGACGTCTTCGGGCGTGCCGGTTTCCTTGATTCCCGGTTTTCCACCCTGCGCACAGCTGTCACCCATTCGTGTGGAAACGAACGTGGCAGCTCCTCATATCAAGGAGTCTGATAATGCGCAGCATGAATCCGTACAAAATTTGGCTTTTCCCTCTACGCAATTCCCAATCGCGTAACACCCTCCCCGGCCGCCTCTCCCTCATCGGAGGTGGCAAATGACCGAACAACCCGAACTCAAAACCATCGGCCTTACACCCGCGATCTACTGTGGGGATCAAGCGCTGTTCCATGTCACTCGCAACGTCCCACTCGGCGATGCATTGGGCATGGCGTCTGACTTTCTCTTCCTCGCAAAGAAGCTAACCAAAGATGCGGCTTATGACAAAGACACGGATTACCACGCCTGGGCCGCGCATTATTTGACGGCGATGAGTAAGGCGGTGGTGGATGATGCGGTGAAGGTACTGACGCGGGATCGGGACAATGAGCTAGCGGCCAAGCGGGCGGGGGCTAAGGCTGAGGGATAGCGGATAACTAGATGGGACGCTGTCTGGCATTCGAGTGATGCATGACACTTGTAGGAGCGAGCTTGCTCGCGAAGATGGGGGGCATTCTGCGGGTCAGCAGGTGCCTTGCTTTTTTCGCGAGCGAGCTCGCTCCTACAGGGCTTTGTGGTTCAGTTCAGCTTTTTGTGGTGGCTGCTCTGGCGCTTTCGCGGGCAAGCCCGCTCCCACATTGGATTGCATTTAGCTAGCTGGAGCCCCGAGTTTTCGGGGCTTTTTAGTATTCAGCTCAGAGCAGATGTTGGGAGATCAGCTTTGAGACTTCCACCATCGATGTCCTGCCGGTGAATTCGAATTTCACCTTTCCCAACGACGAGAAATAGATCTCCAATTCGGAGTCCAGGTCGAACGTGCCTGAGGTTTCTACCGAGTACGCGACGATGTTTTTATACGGCAACGAGGTGAAGTCTTTTTTGCTGCCGGTGAGGCCTTGGACGTTGACGGCGATGATGCGTTTGTTGGTAAACACTACTCCGTCGCGCATGGATTTGTAGGCGTCGATGACGTGTTCGCCTTCGATCAACAGGTCGGATACGCGTTCGGCGTATTCGTTGTTTTGCTTGAGTTTGAAGAATCCCTTGTTGTTGAAATCAATCATCGGTCTTTCCCTCCTTTTCAAATGAATAGCTTGAGTATGACTTGATAGCCAGCCCCCACACCACCGGCGGAAAATCAACGCATCTGCTCCCTAGAATTACCCACCGATCTGATGCTTCTTCTAACCTGCAATGCTTGCTATACATCACTCATCGACAAGCCCGAAGGGCATTACGCCAGTGAGTGAACGCCCCGCGCCGCACTCATCTAGACTTAATGGAGAGTCGTAGGCAGAACCGAACACGTCGCTTTGGTGCAGTTTGATCAATAGCAGCGTGGCAAGCTGCCCTTTATGCCCAGTAGAGGTGCGACGAAGATCGTGCCGGGCACAACAAGATGCCCGCTCAGGGTGCCCTGGCCGACGGCCTGAAATTGCCACGATTCCGTGACGTGGTGTGAGTGCCGCAGCCGACACTTTCGGACGACCGACAACCCTCTGGTTTGTCCGTGACCGTGAGGAATGCTGTATGCCTGATGAGATGTTGCACGTGCCTTTGGTCAACAACCTGCTGGAGCGCCACAAGGGCTCCCCGGGTGCACTGTTGCCCATCCTTCATGATATTCAGGAACGCATCGGTTACATCCCCGATGTGGCCGTCCCCGAAATTGCCCACGCCCTCAATCAGAGTCAGGCCGAGATTCGCGGGGTGATCAGCTTTTACCATGACTTCCGTACCGCGCCGCCGGCCCGGCATATCCTGCGTCTGTGCCGCGCCGAGTCGTGCACGAGTCGCGGTGCCGAGCAGTTGGCGGCGCAGTTGCGCGAGCGCCTGCAACTGGATGATCACGGCAGCAGTGCCGATGGCAGCATCAGTTTACGGCCGGTTTATTGCCTCGGTGCCTGCGCCTGTTCGCCGGCCCTGGAGTTGGACGGCAAGGTGCATGCGCGGCTCAGCGCCGAGCGTCTGGATGCCCTACTTGATGCTTGTCGGGAGGACGTATGAGCCTCTACTTACCTAGTGACTCCCTGGCCCGTGCCGTGGGTGCCGATGAGGTGGCGGTCGCCCTTATCACTCAGTCTCAGGAGCGCAATCTACCGCTGGAGTTGCAACGCACCAGTTCGCGCGGCTTGTACTGGCTGGAACCGCTGCTGGAAGTGGACAGCCCGCAAGGCCGAATCGGCTTCGGCCCGCTGACCGCTGACGATGTGCCGTCGGTACTCGAAGCCCTGCGTGGCGATCCGTCTGCTCATCCTCTGGCCTTGGGCCTGGTGGAAGAGTTTCCGTATCTGAAGACTCAACAACGCCTGCTGTTCGCCCGCGCCGGCATTACCCGACCGTTGTCGCTGGACGATTACCGGGCCCACGGCGGTTTCGAGGGGTTAACAAGAGCCGTCGCCATTGGCGGTGAGCAGACTGCGGCCGCTGGGGTCGGTTCAGGCCTGCGGGGCCGGGGCGGCGCGGCGGTCCCCCCCGGGATCAAATGGCGCACGGTACGCGCTACCGAGGCTGCGCAGAAATACATCGTATGCAACGCCGACGAAGGCGACTCCGGCACCTTTGCCGATCGCATGTTAATGGAAGGCGACCCCTTCCTCCTGATTGAAGGCATGGCCATTGCCGGCATCACCGTCGGCGCCACCTACGGCTACATCTATGTGCGCTCGGAATATCCGGATGCCGTGGCCACACTGCGCCAGGCGCTGAACATCGCCCGGACCGCCGGTTACCTCGGCGCCAATGTCGGCGGCAGCGGTCAGGCCTTCGATATGGAAGTGCGCGTCGGTGCCGGTGCTTACATCTGCGGTGAGGAAACCGCGCTGCTGGACTCGCTCGAAGGCAAGCGCGGGATCGTCCGCGCCAAGCCGCCGATCCCCGCCTTGAAGGGGCTGTTCGGCCAGCCGACGCTGGTGCACAACGTACTGACGCTGGCCTCGGTGCCGCTGATTCTGGCCAAGGGTGCGCAGTTCTATCGTGATTACGGCATGGGCCGCTCGTTGGGCACCATGCCTTTCCAACTGGCGGGCAATATTCGTCATGGCGGACTGGTGGAACGGGCCTTTGGCCTGACCCTGCGCGAACTGGTGGAAGACTACGGCGGCGGAACCGCCAGTGGCCGACCGCTGAAGGCTGCACAGGTCGGTGGTCCGCTCGGTGCCTGGGTGCCGCCGTCGCAATTCGACACGCCGCTGGATTACGAAGCCTTCGCCGGTATCGGCGCGATGCTCGGTCACGGTGGTGTGGTGGTGGCTGACGACACGTTGGACATGGCTCAGATGGCGCGTTTCGCGATGGCGTTCTGCGCCGAGGAATCCTGTGGCAAATGCACGCCGTGCCGCATCGGCTCAACCCGTGGCGTCGAGGTGATCGACCGAATGCTGGCCGCATCGGACCAGAGCGGTCGCGATGAGCAGGCGATCATCCTCAAGGACCTGTGCGACACGATGCAATACGGTTCGCTGTGCGCGTTGGGTGGCATGGCCCCCTTTCCTGTCGTCAGCGCCCTCAAGCACTTCCCCGCCGACTTCGGTCTGCAAGCCTCGGAGGCCGAGCAATGATTACTCTCTTCGACCCGAAAACCGAAATCGATCTCGGCACCCCGGCCCGCGACAGTCAGGTGCAAGTCACCTTGAACATCGACGGCCGCAGCATCAGCGTGCCCGAAGGCACTTCAGTGATGCGCGCCGCCGCGTTGCTGGGCACCACCATTCCGAAATTGTGCGCCACCGACAGCCTCGAAGCCTTCGGCTCCTGCCGCATGTGTCTGGTGGAGATCGACGGCATGCGCGGCTACCCGGCGTCCTGCACCACACCGGTCACTGAAGGCATGAGCGTGCACACGCAAACGCCGAAGCTCGCCACGTTGCGGCGCAACGTCATGGAACTGTACATCTCCGATCACCCGCTGGATTGCCTGACCTGCTCGGCCAACGGCAACTGCGAACTGCAAACCGTCGCCGGTCAGGTCGGCCTGCGCGAGGTGCGTTACGGCTATGAAGGCGACAACCATCTGGCTGACGTCAAGGACACGTCCAACCCCTATTTCGATTACGACCCGAGCAAGTGCATCGTCTGCAACCGCTGCGTGCGCGCCTGCGAAGAAACCCAGGGCACCTTTGCCCTGACCATCACCGGGCGCGGGTTTGAGTCCCGGGTTGCGGCGGCCGGTGGTGAGAATTTCCTCGATTCGGAATGCGTGTCCTGCGGCGCCTGTGTGCAAGCTTGTCCTACCGCGACCCTGATGGAAAAAAGCGTGGTCGAACTCGGTCAACCCGAACGCAGCGTAATCACCACCTGTGCCTATTGCGGCGTGGGCTGCTCATTCCGCGCCGAGATGAAAGGCGACAAGCTGGTGCGCATGGTTCCCGACAAGAACGGCCACGCCAACCACGGCCACTCCTGCGTCAAAGGACGCTTTGCCTGGGGCTACGCCACTCACCCGGATCGCATCACCAAACCGATGATCCGCAAACACATCAGCGATCCGTGGCAGGAAGTCAGCTGGGACGAAGCGGTGACCTACGCCGCCAGCGAATTCCGCCGCTTGCAGCAAACCTACGGCCGCGACTCCATTGGTGGCATCACCTCCAGCCGCTGCACCAACGAAGAAACGTATCTGGTGCAAAAACTGGTGCGCGCCGCGTTCGGCAACAACAACGTCGACACCTGTGCGCGGGTCTGCCATTCGCCGACCGGCTATGGCTTGAAACAAACCTTGGGCGAGTCCGCCGGCACCCAGAGTTTCGACTCGGTGATGCAGGCCGACGTGATCCTGGTGATGGGCGCCAACCCCAGCGACGCCCACCCGGTGTTCGCCTCCCAACTCAAACGCCGCCTGCGCGAAGGCGCGCGGCTGATCGTGATCGATCCGCGCCGCATTGATCTGGTGGACTCGGTGCATGCCCGCGCCGAATACCATTTGGCCCTGCGCCCCGGCACCAACGTCGCCATGCTCAACGCCCTGGCCCACGTGATCGTCACCGAAGGCCTGCTCAATCAGGCCTTCATCGACGCCCGTTGCGAGGACGGTAATTTCGCCCACTGGAGCGAATTCGTCAGCCGCGCGGAGAACTCACCGGAAGTGCTTGGCGAGATCTGCGGCGTACCCGCTGCCGACATCCGTGCCGCTGCGCGCCTGTATGCCACCGGCGGCAATGCGGCGATCTATTACGGGTTGGGCGTTACCGAGCACAGCCAGGGCAGCACCGCCGTTATGGGCATCGCCAACCTGGCCATGGCCACGGGCAACATTGGTCGCGAAGGCGTGGGCGTGAACCCGCTGCGCGGGCAGAACAACGTTCAGGGCTCCTGCGACATGGGCTCCTTCCCTCACGAGTTGCCGGGTTACCGACACATTTCCAACGAAGTGGTACGGGCGCAGTTCGAACAGGCGTGGAATGTCACCCTGCAACCGGATCCGGGTCTGCGTATTCCCAATATGTTTGAGGCAGCCCTCGGTGGCAGCTTCAAAGGCTTGTATTGCCAGGGTGAAGATATCGCCCAGAGTGATCCGAATACCCAGCACGTCACCGCGGCGTTGTCGGCGATGGAGTGCGTGGTGGTGCAGGATATTTTCCTCAACGAAACCGCCAAGTTCGCCCACGTGTTCCTGCCGGGCAGCTCGTTCCTGGAAAAAGACGGCACCTTCACCAACGCCGAGCGACGCATCTCGCGAGTGCGCAAAGTCATGGAACCGCTGGGCGGCAAGGCCGACTGGGAAGGCACCGTAGCCCTGGCCAACGCCCTGGGTTACCCGATGAACTACCGGCATCCGTCGGAAATCATGGATGAAATCGCCAGCCTGACGCCGACGTTCACCAACGTCAGCTACGCCGAACTGGACCGCCACGGCAGCCTGCAATGGCCGTGCAACGCCGCGGCACCGGACGGCACGCCGACCATGCACATCGAGGAATTCGTGCGCGGCAAGGGGCGCTTCATGCTCACCGGCTATGTGCCCACCGAGGAAAAGGTCAACAATCGCTACCCGCTGCTGCTGACCACCGGGCGCATCCTCAGCCAGTACAACGTCGGCGCCCAGACCCGGCGTACCGACAACGTTGCGTGGCACGACGAAGACCGCCTGGAAATCCACCCGAGCGACGCCGAGAGCCGTGGTATCAACGAAGGTGACTGGGTCGGCATCGGCAGCCGTGCCGGGCAGACCGTACTGCGCGCGCGGGTCACCGAACGGGTTGCCCCGGGCGTGGTGTACACCACGTTCCACTTTCCTGAATCGGGGGCCAACGTGATCACCACCGACAACTCCGACTGGGCCACCAACTGTCCGGAGTACAAGGTCACGGCGGTGGAAGTCAGCCGCGTCTACCACCCTTCCGAGTGGCAAAAACGCTTCCAGGCCTTCAGTGACGAACAGCACCGTCTGCTGAAGGACCGCCGTCAGGCGAAAGCGGAGGTACGCCGATGAGCACGGCCAACCTGATCAAAATGGTCAACCAGATCGCCCAATACTTCGCCAATGAACCGGATCAGCAACAGGCCGTGCTCAGCGTGCGTAATCATCTGCAGATGTTCTGGACGCCCGGCATGCGCAAAGAGTTGCTGGCGTGGCAGACGGAGCATCACGGCGAAGACTTGCACCCGTTGGCGCAGGCGGCGGTCAGCGGAGCGGGATGGGAGGCTTAAGTTTCTTAAGTGTGGCCGAAAACCTGTGGGAGCGGGCTTGCCCGCGATGGGGATGGTTCAGCCAACATAGATGTTGGATGTTCTGGCCTCATCGCGGGCAAGCCCGCTCCCACAGGGTCCGTGTAGATGGATCGGCATTTGTATTCACATCGGGACTACTCGATCTCAATCGGGCCTTTCGTCTTGGCATCACTGTCCGTCCAGTAATCCTCTCCTGTCAGCCGTCGATCACCTTGTATCGTGAAGGTGAGCTTGCCCTGGCGAAATTGCAGCGTGCCATCGGTGCGTTTGGCGTTTACCCGTTTGCCGTTGACCCAGACCTGCTCTTTGGCATCGATGCGGATGGTGGCAACGGTCGCGCCGGCATCGCTCTTGGCGACCCATTGCCCGGCATATGGCGTCTGAACGGTTGAGCTGTCCGCGGCGGGGTTGGTGAAGCCGGCCTTGGCATTTTCGGCCTTGCTCTTGTGGATATCACAGCCTTGGGTTTCGCTGACCTGTGTACAACCGGATTGCTCAAGTTGTTTGCGGTACTTGTCGTTGATGGCGTACGCCGGGGATTGCGCCAACATCAACATGGCCAGTGCCGGCAGGATAATTTTGTTCATGGGTTTTCTCCTTTGATCACTTCTTCCAACACCCGTGCCACGCACTGCACCGCCGCGTCTTCATCGCGCCGTTTATGCCAGGCCAGGTGCAGTGCAAACCCCTCCACCTCAATCGGCGGCGCCACGGTGTGCAGCGCCTTGGCGATGGGCATCGACAGACATTGGCTGGGCAGCATTGCAATCAAGTCCGACCCCAGCAGCAGGTCCGGAACCATGACAAAGCTTGGCACAACGATCCCGACGCGTCTCGCCAGCCCCAACCCTTTCAACATGTCATCGAGCGGGCCCCAGATTGCGCCCCGCCCCGACACCAGCACGTGTGGATAACTCAGCCAACGGTCGAGATCGAAGTCCGCGATTGCAGGATGCCCCGCGCGCATCGCCACCACGAAATGTTCGTGCAACAACAGGCGTCGGGTGAAGTCAGGGCCGAGCGGGGGAAAGACCGACATGGCCAGATCACTTTGCCCGCGACTCAAACTTTCCTGGGCCGCCTCGCCGCCCTGCCAGGGCTGAATCACCAGATCGATGCCCGGCGCCAATTCGGCGAGTCGCTGGTGCAACTGCCGCGCGACGATGATCGCCGGGAAGTCGGCCATGACGATGCGCACGGTTTGGCGCAGGGTGCTCAGCTCTGTGCTGGCGGCACCGACCAGCGTGCTGACCGAACCCAATATCTGCTGCAACGGGCCGCGCAAGGCCTGGGCCTTGGGGGTCAGCTGCATGCCGCCAGGCAGACGTTCGAGCAAGCGATCCTGGAACAGATGCCGACAACGCTCCAGCGCATTGGATGCCGCAGGTTGCGACAGGCCGACACGTTCGGCGGCGCGGGAGACGTGGGCTTCGTCGAGCAACGCATCGAGCACGGTCAACAGGTTGAGGTCCACCGAACGTAGATTCATTGAATCAATACCTAATTAGACAAACCATCCATTGGAGCAATGTATAGCACGCTGGCACGCTGTGGCTCCCTTCACTTGAACCGGCAAAGCCATGAACGACACCACCCTGATTCTGAGTTTTCACCCTGACCTGGGACGCTCCCACGCCAACCGCGCCATGCTCGATGCCGTGAAGGATCTGCCGGGGGTTTGCATCGTCGATGTGTACGGGCTTTACCCGACCGATGAAGTCGACATAACGGCGGAGGTCCAGCGTTTATTATCAGTTCAGCGGCTGGTGCTGCAATTTCCGGTGCAGTGGTACTCGACACCGGCGCTGCTGAAAAACTGGCAGGACCAAGTGCTGACACAGATGTACTACATTGCCTACGAGGCTCAGGGTCAGAAGCTTGAGGGCTTGCCGGTCATGGTCGTGGCCACTGCCGGAAACACACCCGAGGCCTACAGCGAAGCGGGGGTTAATCTGTTTCCCCTCGAGCAATTGTTGCAGCCTTTGCGCGCCACTGCGCACCGCTGCCAATGGGCCTGGAACGATCCGTTTCTGGTTCATCGGGCCAATAAACTGCCGAGGACAGAACTGGATGCCGTCGCCACTCACTACCGCGGCCGGATAGAGCGGTTTCAACAAACCCGTGCGTAACAGGCCAATCGTTCACATGGCGTGACAGGCATCTGCAGTCACCTGCGTTATCATCCCCCGCCTGTGCGCCAAGAGCCTTGACCCCGGATGTCCGAATCACTGCCATTGCCTGACGAATGCACCTCACTGCCACCTGTTCTGGTCGGGCCGCTGTTGCGGCGCCTTGAACCCACGCGTCTGGTGCTGTGGCTGGTGGGTTCCCAGGCGCTATCGCTGACGTTACGCCTGGAGGGTATTGGCGATATCCCCTTGAACGCTGAACAGTGCACGGTCATCCCGGTCGGCACTCATGCGTTTATCCATTTGATCGATGTGCCGCTGGAGGCCGCGCTGCCCTGCGACACGTTGATCGAATATGACCTGTTGATTGATGACACGGGCATCGCCGACTGGGCGCCGCATCTGCTGTATGGCGAGGCGAGCCGTCCGAACTTCGTATTGCACTCACGCATTGATCAACTGCTGCATGGCTCTTGCCGCAAGCCACACTTCCCGGCGCCGGACGGGTTGCTGTGCGTTGATCGTTTGCTGGCGTCCGAGCCCGATGTGTCGAAGCGCCCGGCCCTGTTGATGATGAGCGGCGATCAGGTCTACGCCGACGACGTCGCGGGGCCGATGCTGCGGGCCATCCATGCCTTGATCGCACGGCTGGGATTGTTCGGCGAACATCTCGAAGGAGCAGTCGTCAGCGACAGCGCCAAGCTCTACGAACACGCGGCCAGTTACTACCATCGTGCGGATTTGTTACCGGCCCTACAGAGCAACGAAACCCTGCGCGAGCGATTTTTCGGTGGGGTGCGTAAGCCGATTTTCACCAGCAGCAGTGCCGACAACCATCTGGTGACATTCGCCGAAGTCATGGCCATGTACCTGCTGGTGTGGTCGCCAACACCCTGGACGTTGATCGCGCCCAAACCGCCCAAATTGATCCCAGAAAGACGCGAGCGATATGCGCTTGAGCAAACGCGCATCGATGGCTTCAAGGCTGGCCTTGGTGGTGTCGCCCGCGCGTTCGCGCACCTGCCGTGCCTGATGATCTTCGATGATCACGATATTACCGATGACTGGAATCTTTCCGCGCAATGGGAGGAAACGGCCTACGGCCATCCGTTCTCCAAGCGGATCATCGGCAATGCGTTGATCGCCTACATGTTGTGCCAGGGCTGGGGCAACAACCCGGATGCGTTCGGCGGGGTGCTGGAAAAAACCCGCCTGTTGAGTGCCACGGGGCATGATCACTACCTCGACAGCGACGTGCAGGACGCGTTGATCGATGAGCTGCTGACCTTTCAGCACTGGCATTACGTGCTGCCCACCAGCCCGGCATTGGTGGTGCTCGACACCCGCACCCGGCGCTGGCGCAGTGAGATGACGCTCAAGCAACCGTCGGGTTTGCTGGACTGGGAAGCCCTCAGCGAACTGCAACAGGAACTGCTGGATCATCCCTCGGCGATCATCGTTTCGCCGGCACCGATCTTCGGCGTCAAGCTGATCGAAACCGTGCAACGCGTGTTCAGTTGGTGCGGTTATCCGCTGCTGGTGGATGCCGAAAACTGGATGGCCCATCGCGGCGCTGCCCAGGTGATCCTGAACATTTTCCGACACTCGCGCACACCCGGAAACTACGTGGTGCTGTCGGGCGACGTGCATTATTCCTTCGTCTACGAAGTATTGATCCGACACCGCAAGGCCGGTCCACGGATCTGGCAGGTCACCAGCAGCGGCATCAAAAACGAATTCCCGCCTGCGCTGCTCGAGTGGTTCGATCGCCTCAACCGCTGGCTCTACTCGCCACGCTCGCCGTTGAACTGGCTGACCAAACGTCGGCGCATGCGCATTGTTCCGCACATTCCCGAACATGCGGAGGCCGGTGAACGGCTGTGGAATTCGGCGGGGATCGGGCAGGTGTTCTTTAATGAAAAGGGCCAGCCGCGGGAGATCTATCAGCTGAATGCGGATGGGTCGGTGAAGACGCGGATGGTGGCGCCTGAAACTGGAGAGTGAGGCAGGCGAGCCGTGTTGCCTGCTTCGCGAGCAAGCTTGCTCCTACAATTGATCGGTGTTGTTTATGGACCTCACCCGAACCTTGATCATTGGCAACTCCGGTTCCGGGAAGAGTTGGCTGGCCTCGCGTTTGGCCGGACACCTGCAAGTGCCGTGGGTCGATCTTGATTCTATTCACTGGGTGTCGGATGAAGACAGCATTGCCCGCCCACGGGCCGAGGCGTTGGGGATGGCACGTGTTGCGGCGAGTGATGAGCGTTGGGTGATTGAGGGCGTTTATGGCTGGATGGTCAGCGAGCTTATCCACCGAGCCACGGCGCTGATCTGGCTGTGTGTTGAGGATGAAGAATGCGTCGCCAACATTCGCCAGCGCGAGGCACAGCGTGGTGAGAATGACGATTTGATGATTGCATTGCTGGACTGGGCCGGCAGCTATCGCATGCGCGAAGGGTCCAGTGGATTTGCCGCGCATCAGTGTCTGTTCGATGGGTTTAGTGGTTCGAAGCTGCAACTGATGGACCGCTCTGAGGTGACGGCTTTCATACGGGTGCACAGGTTGGGAAAACAACCAAGGGATGGCATTTAAATCGGATCGGGATTACATCGATCGCGGAAACGTCTCGAAGAACCTTCGGCGATACTTAATGCAAGCGCAGATGCGTCGTCTGCGTAACAACCACTCGTAGGTATCGCCTTGTCATCCTGTACTCATTTCTGTACGTTCTTTGCTTCAAGCGAGGACTACAACATGCAAACCATTAATTACACCACCGCACGTGCGCACCTGGCCGAAACCATGGATCGGGTGAATGAAGACCGTGCCCCATTGTTAGTTACGCGCCAGAAAGGCGAGCCCGTCGTGATGATGTCACTGGCGGAGTACAACGCCCTCGAAGAGACAGCTTATCTGCTTCGTTCCCCCGCCAATGCCGAACGCCTGATCAAATCGGTCGGCAACCTTCGAGCCGGGAAAACCAAAGCAAGGCAACTCATCGAAGAATGAATATCGAGTTCACGACAGAAGGTTGGGATGACTATCTATGGTTCCAACAAAACGACAAGGCCGGACTCAAACGAATCAACCTGTTGATTAAAGCGATCCAGCGGGAGCCATTTGAAGGTGTGGGTAAACCTGAGCCGCTCAAACACAATTTGAGCGGCCTCTGGTCCCGCCGGATTACCGCTGAGCATCGTTTGATCTACGCAGTTGAGGACGGTGAGATACGCGTCGTATTGTGCAGATACCACTACTGAAGACAATTTCAGATCACATTCAGCGCTCGACACACGCCCCTGACAATCATTTCCACTTCCCGCTCATCGATCGTCAGCGGTGGCAGCAGGCGAATGGTCTTGCCCCTCGTTACATTGATCAGCAAGCCGTGATCCCGCGCGGCGATCAGCGTCAGGTCGCGTATCGGTTGCTTGAGTTCGATGCCGATCATCAGGCCCTGGCCACGGATCGCCAGGACGTTGGGGTTATTGGCCAACTCGATGCGCAATCTGGCAAGCAGGTGTTCGCCCTGAAGCCTGGCGTTTTCCAGAAGGCCTTGTTCTTCGATGATCTCCAGCACGGTGCAACCCACGCGGCACGCCAATGGATTACCGCCGAAGGTGCTGCCGTGGCTGCCGGGTGTGAAGAGGTCGGCGGCTTTGCCCCGAGCAAGACAGGCGCCGATGGGGATGCCGTTGCCCAGCCCTTTGGCCAGGGTCATGACGTCGGGGACGATGCCTTCGTGCTGGAACGCGAACCACTGGCCAGTGCGGCCGATGCCGGTCTGGATTTCGTCGAGCATCAGCAGCCATGAACGCCGGTCGCAGAGTTCGCGCAGGGCTTTCAAGTAACCGGGTGGGGCCAGTTGCACGCCGCTTTCACCCTGGATCGGCTCCATCAGGATCGCCACGATGCGCGGGCCGTGGGCTTGCTGAATGTTATCCAGCGCCTTGCGGTCGCCGAACGGCACTTTGATGAAGTCTCCCGGCAGCTCATTGAAACCCAGGCGCACCGCCGGGCCATCACTGGCAGACAAGGTGCCGAGCGTCCGGCCGTGAAAAGCGTTCTCCATGACCACCACCAGCGGTTGCTCGATGCCTTTGTGCCAGCCAAACAACCGCGCCAGTTTCAGCGCCGTTTCGTTGGCTTCGGCACCGGAGTTGTTGAAGAACGCCCGCTCCATGCCCGCCAACCGGGTCAGTTTCTGCGCCAGCCGCTGTTGCCAGTCGATGCTGTAAAGGTTGGAGGTGTGTAACAACAGGCCTGCCTGTTCACTGATCGCGCTGACGATTTTCGGGTGGGAATGGCCAACGTTGGTCACCGCCACGCCCGCCACCGCGTCCAGGTATTCACGACCGGCCTGATCCCACAGGCGTGTGCCCAAGCCCTTGATGAAGCTCAAGGCCAGTGGTTGGTAAGTGGTCATCAGGCAGGCGGCGGTCATGACATCAAGCTCCATCAATTGTCGGTGTTTTTGCAGTATGGTTAGCCACTAGAGCTGGATAAACGCTGCAAAACTTCAATCATTTTAAAGCTGAGCTTGTTAATGGATTTATTCCAGGCAATGACCGTTTACGTCAGGGTGGTGGAAACCGGCAGCATGACCGCCGCCGCTTTTCAGTGCGGTATGTCCACGACCATGGTCGGCAATCACCTGCGGGCGCTGGAGCAACGCCTTGGCGTGCGCTTGCTTAACCGCACGACGCGGCGCCAGCGATTGACGGAATTCGGCACGGCCTACTATCAACGCTGCCTTGAAGTGCTGGGTTTGGTGGCCGACTCCGAGCGCCTGGCCGAGCAGGCACTTGATGAACCGAGCGGCACCTTGCGCATCACTGCACCGCTGACCTTTGGCACCGAGAAACTGGCGCCGGCGTTGAGCGAATTCACGTTGCGTTATCCGCAGGTCAAGTTGGACGTGGTGCTTACCAATGCGCGACCGGACCTTCTCGAAAACGGTTTCGATGCAGCCTTTCGCTTGGGGGAAACAGAGCCGTCCAACATCATCGCCCGCCCACTCATCGACTACACCCTGACGATGTGCGCATCGAAGGAGTACCTGGCACGTCGCGGAATCCCCGAACACCCCGATGATCTGCAACACCACGACTGCCTGTCCTTCGCCTATCCGGATGGGGATGATTGGCACTCGGTCGCGAAACAATGGCGCCTGGCTGGGCCCGAAGGCGAAATCCGCGTGGCGGTCAGCGGACCGATGCTGATCAACAGCTCGGCGGGGCTGCATCAAGCGGCTCGGACAGGGATGGGCATCGTGATGTTGCCCGATGCACTGATCGAGCAAGACCTGAAGGACGGAAAACTGGTGGCCGTGATGCACGGCTATCAATTGCCAAGCCGGCCACTGAATCTGGTCTACGCCCAGGATCGCTACCGTTTGCCGAAACTGCGCCGCTTCGTCGACTTCGCCATGCAGAGGTGGGGCAAGCACTAACCAATTCAATGGAACGCCCACACTGGGCATAGCCCATCGTCATTTACATCCCCGCCTTCACCAATACCGGTTTCTCCTGATACCGGTCCGGATACAGCTGCTTCAACTGCGCGACCTTCGGTAGATCGTTGATCACGATGTACGGATAGGTCGGGTGTTCGGTCAGAAAGTCCTGATGTTCCTCTTCCGCCGGATAGAAACCGTTGTACGTTTCCAGTTTGGTCACTATGGGTTTGTTGAACGAATGGGCCGCGTCGAGTTGGGCGATGTAGGCCTGAGCGACGCGTTGCTGCTCGCTGTTTTCCGGAAAAATCGCCGACCGGTACTGAGTGCCGCTGTCAGGTCCCTGGCGATTGAGTTCAGTAGGGTTGTGGGCCACCGAGAAGTAGATTTGCAGCAAGGTGCCGTAGCTGACCTGACCCGGATCGAAGGTGACTTCAACCGATTCCGCATGGCCGGTATTGCCATCGCTGACGCGTTCGTACTGAGCGGTATTGGCTGCTCCGCCGGCATAACCGGAGACGGCTTTCTTCACGCCTTTGACATGCTGGAACACCCCTTGCACGCCCCAGAAGCAGCCGCCGGCGAACACTGCGGTTTCGCTGTGGGCCTGGGTGGTTTCGTCGAGGGCCGGTGGCGCGATGACGACCGCATCTTCGGTGCCGAAAGTGAATGCCGAACACTGGCCGATGATCCCGGCAGCGACCACGCCCAACAGGGTGCGGCGCCAGGTGAACAGGGATTTCATGATGCTGACTCCTGAGTAGCTGAAAGAGTGATCAACCGAACGTAAACGCATACGCCGATACACCCGGATCGAGAAATTCGATGCTGAAGGTCCGGTCCGTTACACCGCCGGTTTGCCGCACCAATTGATACAGGCGCTGCTCGGTCACGCTGCCGCTGCCATCAGCGTTCACGTCCGTACCGTGGGCATCGCCGGGGGCCTTGCCATCGATTAGCACTTTGAAGCGCACGGGCTTACCGTCAGGTCCGGGACCGAGCACCAGATGCAGGTCTCGAGCACGGAAGCGGTAGACGATACGGCTGGCTGGCGCGCTTGAAATCGCCCGCTCCGAACCGACATTCCACTGACCGCCCAGGCTCCAGTCATTGAGTGCCAACTCGGAGGGTGGGTTGTAAGCCGACACCTTGTCCGGCACCAGGCTGGTTTCCGGTACGAAATGCTCCGCACGCTGGTAGCCGACATAGGTCTCCGGCGATTGCACTTCGCTCATGTCCGGCGCGAGTTGAACACCTTCGGCGCTGGCATTGATCAGACCGTCCGCGACCTTCGCGGCGCCCGCTTCACGTAGCAGCTGCTGGATCACCCGTTCCGATTCGGCGTAATCGCCCTCACCAAAGTGGTGATAACGAATGCGTCCCTGGGCGTCGGCAAAATAGTGGGCCGGCCAGTATTCGTTGTTGAAAGCTCGCCAGATCTTGTAGTCGTTATCGATGGCCACCGGGTAGTTGATCCCCACGTCCTTCATGGCTTTGGTGACATTGCCTACATTGCGTTCGAAGGCAAACTCGGGCGCATGGACGCCGATCACCACCAGGCCTTGATCGCGGTACTTCTCGGCCCAGGCCTTCACATATGGCAACGTGCGCAGGCAGTTGATGCAGGAGTAAGTCCAGAAATCCACCAGCACGACTTTGCCTTTCAGCGCCTGCGCGGTAAGCGGCGGCGAGTTGAGCCATTGCACCGCACCATCCAGCGGTGGAAGGTTGCCTTCAATCGGCAATGTACCCGGCGCTTTGTCAGCCACCTTCATCGCATCACCACGCACCGTGTTCTGCGCCATCATCGCCCCGCTGCCGCTCGGTGATTTACCGGCCAACCGGCCCACCAAGGCCTGTTCGATACCTCCAGTGGAAGCCGTCGAAACCTGCGCCAGAATGCCGGTATCCAGCCCCAGGGCGATCGCGGCCACACCGGCCAGCATCGCCGCGCCCAAACCTCGACGCACCCACTCGCCAGCGCCGATGGAACGTTTCATTGCCGCGAAAACCTTACCGCCCAGCAGTAGCGCCACGGCGAGGGACGTGGCGGCCCCAGCGGCGTAAGCCAACAACAGCAAGGTGGGTGCGATGCTTGCGCCTTGCAGCGCCGCGCCCGTCAACAACAGGCCCAGTATCGGCCCGGCACAAGGGGCCCAGAGTAACCCCGTGGCCACGCCGATCAGAAACGATGCGCCGGGGCGCGGCCGGGCATCGGCGCCCGCCGCTTCCGACAGTCGACTACCGGCCGCCACCAGTGGTCGGGTCAGGCGCTCGGCCAGTCGAGGTAACAGCAGTGTCAGCCCGAACAAGGCCACAAACACTAACGCCAGCCAGCGACCGTACTGATTGACTTGCACCACCCAACCGCCACCCACGGCGGCCAGCGTGGCAACGAGCGCGAAGGTGATCGCCACCCCCGCCAGCAACGGCAAGCCACTCTTCATGAACGGTTGCCCGGTGCGGGCGAAGACAAACGGCAGTACCGGCAAAATGCACGGGCTGACAATCGTCAGCACACCACCGAGATAAGCGAGGACCAGAAGCCACATAAACGTCGACCTGCATGAGTGAGTAAAAGGAATCAGGCCGCCAGAGGCTCGAATTTCATCGCCAGACCGTTCATGCAGTAGCGCAGACCAGTCGGTTTGGGCCCGTCATCGAAAACATGGCCAAGGTGACCGCCACAGCGTCGGCAGTGAACTTCTTCGCGGACCACGCCGAAGGAGCGGTCCTGACGGGTGGCCACGGCCTTGTCCAGCGGCGCCCAGAAACTTGGCCAACCGGTGCGGCTGTCGAACTTGGTTGCAGAGGAAAACAGCGGCAGGTCACACCCGGCGCAGGCGAACGTGCCGTCACGGTGCTCATTGTTCAGCGCGCTGCTATAGGCCCGTTCGGTGCCCTCTTCACGGAGGATTTCGTACTGTTCGTCACTGAGCAGGGCGTGCCATTCGCTGTCGCTGTGAGTCACCTCGAACACCTGCGCCGCACTGGCCTCGCTGATCAGTGCAGAACTCGCGGCAAATTTTGGCAATACACCGACTGCAAGGGCTGCAACCCCCAGCCCGCCGCTCGCTAAAAGAAACTGCCGTCGTGAAAACATGGTCTGCTCCGAAAATCCAGGGTGCCTTTCATGGAACACAGCCTAGGCTTGGGTTGATCGCCAAATCCTCACGAAGAGTTAAATAATTCGTGATAACTCAGGCGCCGGAAAACCCGCACAATGCCTGTGCACTCATGTAGGAGCGAGCTTGCTCGCGATGGTGTGTCAGGTACATGGGTGTCGACTGACACACCATCGCGAGCAAGCTCGCTCCTACAGTGGACTTACGCACAATGCGCTCATTGCGCTGAAGGATTGAGCTTGATGGAACAGACCAAACGCGTCCTCGTGGTCGAGGACGACCTGCATATCGCCGACCTAATCTGCCTGCATCTACGCGATGAGCAGTTCGAGGTGGTGCACTGCGCCGATGGCGATGAAGGCATGCGATTGCTGCAGCAAGGAAGCTGGGACGCTCTGATCCTCGATTTGATGTTGCCCGGCGTCGACGGCCTGGAAATCTGCCGCCGCGCCCGGGCCATGGCCCGCTACACCCCGATCATCATCACCAGTGCGCGCTCCAGTGAGGTGCACCGGATTCTCGGACTGGAACTCGGCGCCGACGATTACCTGGCCAAACCCTTTTCCATGCTCGAACTGGTGGCTCGGGTCAAGGCGCTGCTGCGCCGGGTCGACGCCATGGCCCGCAACCTGAAAATGGACGCCGGCAGCCTGATCGTCGATGGCCTGTCCATCGACCCGATCACCCGCGACGTGTCCCTCGACGGCCGCCGCCTCGACCTCACGCCACGGGAGTTCGACCTGCTGTATTTCTTCGTCCGGCAGCCCGGCAAAGTGTTCTCGCGCATGGACCTGCTCAACGCCGTGTGGGGTTACAGCCATGAAGGCTACGAACACACGGTCAATACCCACATCAATCGCCTGCGAGCGAAAATCGAGGCCGATCCGGCGCAACCGGCACGCATCCTCACCGTCTGGGGACGTGGCTACAAATTCGCGGCCAAGGAGGAGCAGCCATGAGGCTGACCCTGACTCAACGCTTGTCGCTGGTATTCGCCGTGTTGCTGTTGGTGTGCTGCGGCACATCGGCCTGGATGCAGGTGCGCTCCAATCAGATGCATGAACTGGAAGTGGTGCAAGGGTTGTCGCGCGATCTCGCTCAACACATCGCCCGTGACACCGTGCTGATGGACACCCAAGGCCTGATGCCCGGTGCCGTGCGCAACCTGTTCAGCCAACTGATGCTGGTCAACCCGAGTGTCGAGGTCTACCTGCTGGACACCGAGGGCAAAATTGTCGGCAGCGCGGCGCCCGAAGGTCGGATACGTCGGGAGCGCGTCGACCTGGCGCCGATCCAGCGTCTGCTCAAGGGCGATGCCCTGCCGATTCTTGGCGACGATCCACGCAGCGTCGAGGGTCGCAAAGTGTTCAGCGCCGCGCCGCTGAAGGTCAACGGCAAACCGGCGGGCTATCTCTATGTTGTGTTGCTCAGTGAAGAACACGACCGCTTCGCCGAGCGCGGCGCCACCAGCGCGGCCCTCAACACCGCCCTGTGGTCCATCGGGTTGGTGGCGCTGTTATGCCTGATCGCCGGTCTCACGGCATTTGCCCTGATCACCCGTCCTCTACGCCGCCTGACCGAAAACGTCAGTCGGTTCGACATCGACGGCGTTCCGCAAGCGCCACCGGCATCCGTCCCGGTGGAAAAAGCCGCCAGCCATGATGAAATCGCCGTACTCGATGCAGCCTTCCGGCAGATGCAAGCGCGCCTCAGTGAACAATGGCGATCGTTGACCCGTCAGGATCAGGAGCGCCGCGAATTGGTGGCGAACATCTCCCATGACCTGCGCACGCCATTGGCCTCGTTGCACGGCTATCTGGAAACCCTGTCGCTGAAGGACGCTACATTGTCACCCGCCGATCGTCGCCGCTACCTCGGCATTGCCCTGGACCAAAGCCGCAAGGTCGGTGGCCTGGCGCAATCGCTGCTGGAACTGGTGCGACTGGAGCACGGCTTTGTGCAACCGGTGCTGGAGCGCTTCTCGCTAACTGACCTGGTGCAGGACATCTTTCAGAAATTCGAACTGACGGCCGAGGCACGCCAGGTCGAACTGAAAGCCACCTTCGCACCAAATGTTGCGGCGGCTTGCGCCGACCTCGGGTTGATCGAGCGGGTGCTGACCAACCTCTTCGACAACGCCCTGCGCCATACGCCGCAAGGCGGGGAAATCGAGCTCAGCCTGCGCCCTCAAGGCGCTTTTATCGAAGTCACCGTCAGCGACACCGGCCCCGGCATCGCCGCCGATCTGCGCGAAGGCCTGTTCCTGCGCCCGTTCAACATTGGCGGTGCCCGACGCGATGGCGGACTGGGGCTGCGCATCGTGCATCGCATCCTGCAATTGCACGGCCGCGATATCCAGTTGATCGATGTTCCAGGACGCGGCGCGACCTTCCGTTTCTCGTTACCGGTGGATCAGCAGACAGCAGAGCAATGGGCGGTACGCTCGATGAACGTCAATTCGCTGGGGAAATAGTCGACGGTTTTGGACGCAGCAACGGCTATTATCCCGGCACTCATTTTCGGCAAGGACGCTGTGCAATGCTCAACACTCTGCAAAACACCCCACTGTGGGTTTACGCGGTATTTCTGCTGCTCTGTTACTTCGGCGTCAAAGCCCTGTCCCCCACGCGTGAAAGCAGAATCTCATTGCTGATCACGCCGCCGATTTTGTTGGGCTGGTCGTTGTACTCTCTAAATCTGCCAGAGAATCCACAGCTATTGGTGAGCTGCTGGTTGGCTGCCGTTATTCTGGGCAGCTTCGCCGCACTGATGATGTTCACACGCAAGGGCGTTGAGCTGGATGGTGCGCAAACCGGCCTGATCGTGCCGGGCACAATAAAGACCCTGGCGCTCTACCTGCTGTTTTTTGCCGTTAACTATTACTTTGGCTATCAGGCCGAGGTGCATCCAGAGCAATCGACGACGCTCCAGATGATCTCGCTCAAGGCCTGTGCGTCAGGCTTTGCCAGTGGTTTGTTCTGTGGGCGCTCAATCAAGTTTTACCAGATATTCCACAACCTGAAGACCGCATACCTGTAGGAGCGAGCTTGCTCGCGAAAAACCTGAGAGCGCCACGGGGTATCAGGCTTAACCCGTCATCGTTAACGACCATCGTCGGAACGCCGCCCGGAGCAAGCTCGCTCCTACAGGGGGTCGAGGGCGATCTTTTGCCCGTTGGCCTGTTGGGCCGTGACAACGCAGCGTAGGTCCAATAGATTAGGCGGCCTGAAAAGGCCCTGTGCTTTCTCGCCTCAATCCAAGTTAAAAGAAGTAGTGAAATTTCAATGTCCGATTCCAATACCGCTGAATCCGTAGTCACCTTGTCGTCCAAAGCGGAATACGAAAACTCCATCAATCTTTCACAGCACGTGCCCCAGGCCAAGACCATCGCCGAGATGGTCCTGGACGCTTTCCAGTCCACCCGGGAAAGCGACCAGATTCGCGAGCTGCGCACCGCGATTCGCCAGGCTCACGACAGCTTCGACGACGATAAAGCCTACGAACTGATGGGCGAACTCAAGCAACTCAAGGACGCTGAGGCTGCCGACATTGCGGCCCTGGAAGACTTGAGCAGCAAATTCCCGATCAGCCGGATTCTTTCCAGCTTCAAGGACGACCCGGCGTTTCAGGAAATCGTCTACGGTCTGGCGCTGAAAGTGCTGAACCAGACCCATCAGGCCATCAGCAACCCGAGCAGCGGCAAAAGCAAAGCGGCTCGCGCCAAGAAAGATGTCGAAGTGTTCACCATCAGCAAAGACGGCATCAGCGTCACACTGCCGCTGCGCACCCCGCGTTCGCGACTGAACGTTGACCGTGAAGCGCTGGAGTTCCTGGGCTTCACCTTCGTCGGCGAAGGCGAAGAAGCAGAGCTGGAAAGCGAAACGTTCCTGGACAATGCCGGGGCCGAACAAGCGGTTAACCGCAAGAACATCATCACCGCACTTCAGCAGCAAACTGCATTTGACGGCTACAGCATCGCCGCGCAGTAACCCGCCCTCCCAGCGGCGCGTCCAGCGCCACTGACCCAAGAGCCCCGCCCTAGAGCGGGGCTTTTTATTGCCTGCGTTTCCACAAAAACCGCGATTACTCTTCCAGTATCAACAGCAGAAAAACACTTTCCCTAACCCTTCAGCATCACGGGTCCGCTTGCAGGGATCGTCAACTCACTTTCCAGCCCAAGACCTCGGTGGTGCGATTGCTGAGGTCATCATGCACACGCCTCCCCTCTACCGTCAGTTGGCTAATCATTACCTCGACGCCATCCGCAGCGGCACCTTGAAAACCGGTGAACGGTTTCCTTCCATTCGGCTGATGATGGAAAAACATGCGGTCAGCCTGTCAACTGCGGTGCAGGTTTGCCGGGAGCTTGAAGACTGTGGCGTGCTGGAAGCCCGACCGCGCTCCGGCAACTACATTCGCCAGCCCGACACATTGGCCAAACCCATCACCTTCGCACCTCCCCCACCACTGGACATGGGCGTGTACGCCGGCATTCACCAACAGGTGTCATCGGTACTCAAGACCAGTCAGCGCGCGATGATCAAGGTCAATCTCGCCAGCGCTTACTGCGCGTCGGAACTCTACCCACTGAAGATTCTGCAGGACCACATGATCAAGGCGCTGCGCCATGACACGCATTTGCTCGGCACGGCCGGTTCGACCTGCGGCAACAGCGCGTTGCGCCACATCCTTGCCCGCCGGGCGCTGACCGCCAAAGCCAACCTGACAGCGGAGCGGATAGTGATCACCAACGGCGCAACCGAAGCGATCAACCTGGCCTTGCGTGCGGTCACCCAACCCGGCGACACCGTGGCGGTGGAGTCGCCGACCTTTTTTGGTCTGCTACAAATTCTCGAGAGTCTTAACCTGCGGGTGCTGGAAGTCCCGGCGACGGCGCACGCGGGAATCAATCTGTTTGCCCTCGAACAACTGCTGCAAAGCCCCGAGCGGGTTCATGCGCTGATCGTCATCCCCAACCTGCAAAATCCGCTGGGCAGCATCATGCCCGATGCCAACAAGGCGCGATTGGTGCAACTGTGCGCCGAACACAACACCGTGCTGATCGAAGACGACACCTACGGCGACCTGGTGGACACCGAGCAGCCGTTGTCCACGCTCAAACACTGGGACCGTACCGACAATGTGATTTATTGCGCATCGCTGAACAAAACCCTGGCGCCCGGCATGCGTCTGGGCTGGATCAGCGCAGGGAAATGGCACGATCGCGTGGAAATGCTCAAGCACACTCAGTCCCGGGGATGCGAAGCATTGTCGCAACTGGCGGTCAGTGCGTTCATGAGGACACCGTCCTACGAACGTTACCTGCGCCGGTTGAGGAAAATCCTCACGCAACAACGCCAGCAGATGAGCGCGTCAATCATTCGATACTTCCCCGAAGGCACCCGGGTGACCCAACCTCAAGGCGGCACATTGCTGTGGGTGGAACTGCCGCGCCACCATTCGTCCATGGCGCTGTTTCATGAGGCGTTGAAAGTCGGCATCCAGATTTCACCTGGGGATATCTTTTCCAACACCAAGCGCTTCAACCACTTTGTGCGCATCGGCTGCGGCGCGCCGTATTCACCGCGAATCGATGAAGCCCTGGCGACCGTTGGCCAACTGCTGAAAAACCAAAGCTAACGCACACCCCAATCCCCTGTAGGAGCGAGGCTTGCCCGCGAAGAACGATAACGCGGTCAGTCTGATGGACCGCGTTATCGTTCTTCGCGGGCAAGCCTCGCTCCTACAGGGTTTGGGGTTGGGTTTTAGATCGGGGTTTGGTGCAGGCAAATGATGTGTGGGTCATCGTTCCAGTGCGGGAAGCGTTCGCCAATCAGCGGGTCGTGTCCGGGGATCACATGGTCTTCACTGTCGGCCAAACTGTCGATCAGGCTGAACGCTTCCAGTGTCTGCGCCAGATCATCCAGGATCGGAAACGGACTGCGCTGACGGATGTTCGCCCACAAATGCGCAGCGTCCGACGCCAGAACAATCCACCCGCGCCCGGTATTGACTCGCACCACCTGGCTACCGGGTGTATGCCCGCCTACCGGGTGCAGCGTCACACCGGGAATCACCTCGACGGTGCCGTTATGCAAACGCATGCGCCCTTCGAACAGCGGCGGCAGCGCCGACATCACGTCGTCGACTTCGTAGGTTTTGTTCACCGTACGATGGGCCATTTTCGGTCCGGTGCAGAATCGCAATTCTGCCTCCTGCAAATGCACCGTCGCCTTCGGAAACAGCCCGAGGTTGCCCGCGTGATCCCAGTGCAAATGGGTGAGGATCAAGGTCTCGACCTGCGCCGGATCGATGTCCAGTTGGCGTAGGGATTGTTCCGGCAAGCGATACATCTGACGGTTGCGTCGATCGGCCGTGGCCGGTTGAAAACAGGTGTCGACCACCACCACATGCTGATCGTTACGGATGACCCAGAAGTAGTAATCCAGCGGCATCGACGCATTCGGATCACCACAGCAAGCATCGTAGAGAAAATTCTCCCTGGCGGTGCGCTGGGCATTGGCGCCGACACGGATGGCGAACACTTCGTACACAGGAACGGACATATTCACCTCCTGATTCAGGCCACGGCGGTGGCTTTGAGGGTCGGACGGAAGTCGAAATCAATCTGGTCGCTGATGCCCAGGTCCTGCGCCAGACGATGCAGGCCGCTGTAGTCACGCATGATCGTCGCGTTCTTATTGCTCTCGCGGGTGTCGGCGATGATCAGTGCGGCGTCCTCGACCCCCAGCTGCGTCAGAATCGCCTCCCACATCGAGTAGTCCTGAGCGACAAAAGCACTCAGCGCCACCGACAACGTGCGTGCGAAAAATGCCCGCTGGATCGGCTGCATGTTCGCGTACATGACCTTCGCCACTTCGGCGAGAATCTTGCTGTGGGCATATTCGTCACGGTTGTGCAGATCGGCCACGCGGCGGTTTTGCGGTTGAATGCTCTGGTCGTCGGCCAGCAGGTCCAGATAGGCGTTGACGCTGATCTCGGCGACCACCGCAAAGGTGATCGCTGCCAGGTCACGTTGCCATTGTTCCGACAGTTGTTCGCGCAGTGCGACCAGGCGCAGGTAAGTCACCGATGGCGGCAGGTCCAGATCCTGATCGAGCGCCCGTTCCACTTTGGTCCGCTCAACGGCCCGCAAGTGCATGAGCGTGTGGTAGTGCTCATCGATCAAGGTCTGCTGCATCGCCTCGCGAAAATGCCAGTCGTCCTTGCCCAGGTATTGATTGGCAATGACGCTGAGCGCCGGGTTCACCACGTGTTCTTCGGCGGTCACCGTGCGCAGGTTGTAACCGATCCAGCCCCAGGTCACCACGGTGCTTTTGAGTTCATCGCTCAGCGCCTGGAATTTCGGGTGATGGAAAAACGGCACCATGCACTCCGGATAATCCGGCCGCGCCGGGTCGAACGCTTCACTGACGCTGGCCCGGTCCGGTGAGCAGACCGTGGCCCGTTTGGTCCACGCCTGATTCAGGCGTATCACCAGTTGATGATCGACTGTGGCGATCTCGATTGCAGTTTGCATGACGCGATACCTGTAGGACGCGTACCCCCGTGGGGTACGCCGATGGAATATTGGGCGACGGATGAATCAGGCCAGCCAGTAGCGGGTCAGGTTTCGCGCCGGGTCAGTGTAACGACTGCGCGCATGAATCATTCGCCAGTTGTCCCAAATCAGCATGCACCCGTCGGGAATCAGCACCGGGGTGTTGTGCTCGACGAAATAGGCTTCGCCCAGCACCGCGAACCTGGCCAAGGGTGAGGAGCTATTGGCGACCTGCGAGTGGAGCAGATCTTCCTTGGAAGGATTGACGTCGCCGTAGTGAAACTGGTTGTAGCTGAAGCGGAAAATATCCCCGTCCTCTGTAGGCGTCAGGATGTACTCCTTGACCCGGCGTTGCGCGGCTTCGCCCGGTTTGGCGGTGGCGACGAACTCGACAGGGGTGTCGTTGATCCACTCGCGCAACTCAGGATCGGTGTGTTGAAGAAAACTTAAAAACTCAAGACCATCGACCAACCCCGTATGCCCGCCACCACACGTTGCCTGTTGGTGACAATGCAACGCCAGATAACGCGGCGGCGGTCCATACACCGGCGCTTCGGTGTGCGGGCCGATGCCATTCATGCTCTGGGAATACGGCAAGTCTTCGTACCCCGGCTTACGGGTAATGGCGAACGCCATTTGCCCATTGAATTGCGGAATGATCGGACCGAACTCCTGCAGCGTGCCGACAACATCATCGGCAAATTCGTCGGGCGTCAGCACCGTCCAGCCTCGCGCCGACAGTTCTTCATGGCGGTGGCCCAGTGAAACGTAAGGTACAGACGCAGCAATCCCTTGGTCGGTCATGGTGGTATTCCTGGCGGTTGATCAGGCGTTTACGGTTGAGGTGTACGCGGCAATGAGTTCGCTGCAGGCAGTGCCCGGTCGATAGTGCTGTTCATCGATGCTCTGCACGGGTGTGATTTCAGCGGCGGTGCCTGTCAGAAAACACTCGTCGAAGTCGCCAAGCTCTGTGGGAAGAATGGTTCTTTCGAGCACTGGGTAATCCAGTGCCTTGGCCAGGTCGATGACGGTCTGACGGGTAATGCCGTTGAGGAAACAATCCGCCAGTGGCGTGTGCAGCGTCCGGCCTTTGACGAAGAACACATTGGCGCTGGTGGCTTCGGCCACATGGCCACGCCAGTCGAGCATCAAGGCATCGTGGTAGCCGTGGTTTTCCGCGTCGTGCTTGCTCAGCGTGGCAATCTGGTAATGCCCGGACGCCTTGGCCTCGAAGGGGCTGCAACTCGGTGGCGGACGACGCCAAGCGGCGGTCTTCAACCGGATGCCGGCCATGCGCGCCGCCGGGTCGAAGTAACTGGGCCATTGCCAACAGGCGATCGCCAGATGAACGCGATTGAAGCGCGCCGAGGTGGAAATCATTTCACTGCCGCGCCAGGCCACCGGCCGCAGGTAACCGTCGACCACGTGGTTGCGCTTGAGCAGTTCATGGCTCGCCGCTTCGAGTTCGGCGAGTTCATAGGGAATGGCAAAGTCCATCAACTGCGCCGAGCGATACAGCCGCTCGCTGTGTTCGCGCAATTTGAAGATCTTGCCGTTGTAGACGCGCTCCCCCTCATACACCGTGCTTGCGTAATGCAGGCCGTGGGTCAGCACGTGTAGCCGCGCCTGGGACCACTCGACGAACTCGCCGTCGAGCCAGATCAATCCTTCGCGTTGATCAAACGGGATGCCGCTCATATCCCTATCTCCTGATGAATCGTCCTACGCCGTTTCGAGCAGGACCGGTATCAATTCGGGTGTCGCTACAGCTTCGGTCTGAAAGAAGAACGAGCGCTCGCCGAACGCCGGTCGCAACTCATCAAACCAGGTCGCCTGTGGATCGAAGCGCGCACAGAACGTGCGCAGCACCCACTGCGGATTACGCGCCTGAAGGAACTGCAACACGAAGACTTTTTCCCCGGCCACGGTTTCGATGCCGTTGATCAACACCTTGCCGTAGAAGGTGCTCATGGACGGTCCGCGAACCGTGCGCGCCAATCCGGACACCGTGCGATACGCTGCCTGGAAGATTTCAAACGCCCGGGCTAAAGGCATCGCAAAGTAATGACTGGGGCCGGTGTCGCGCTCGACGAACATGTAATAGGGAACCGCCCCAAGCCGCACGCCTTCGGTCCAGAGCGCGGCCCAATCGGCGGGGTTTTCGTTGATGTGCCGAATCACCGGCGCCTGCATGCGCAAGGTCGCCCCGGTCGAACGAATCTGTTCGACGGCCTGACGGGCGATGTCCTGGTGGATCTCTACCGGATGGTTGTAATGGCCCATGATCGATAGATTTTTCCCCGCCGCGACGATCCGTTTAAACAGTTCGAGCAGCTCGGGTGCATCCTTGTCGCTGACAAACCGTTGCGGCCAATACGCCACGGATTTGGTGCCGATGCGGATGCTCTTCAGGTGGCTCAGTTCCAGCAGCGGCTCGATGTACCCCGCCAGCGAGCGCGTGTTCATGATCAGCGGATCGCCACCGGTAATCAGCACGTCGGTGACTTCGGTGTGTTCGCGCAGGTAACTCACCAGCTCCTGGGATTCGCGGGCGTTGAACTTGAGTTCTTCCTCGCCGATGAACTGCGCCCAGCGGAAACAGAAGGTGCAGTAGGCGTGACAGGTTTGACCGGCACCGGGGAAAAACAGCACGGTTTCGCGGTACTTGTGCTGGATGCCCGAGAGGACTTTGCCGTTGTGCATCACGCTGTTGTGCGTCAACTGCCCGGCCGGATGCGGGTTCATGCGCAGCCAGATCGCCTCGATCCGCCGCTTGATGGCGACAGCGTCATCCTGCTCGATCAGTTGCTTGAGCGACGTGTACTCGTCCGGCAGCAACATGTCCTTGTGGGGAAAGGTCATGCGGAAAATCGGATCGTCAGGGATGTTGTTCCAGTCGATCAACGTGCCCAGCACGTATTCATTGGTGCGAAACGGCATGACCCGCGCGACCACGGTCATGGCTTCCTGCAACGCTGGCGTCAGTTTCTGCCAGTACGGCGTGTCGCGAATGGTGCGTGAGTTATAGGGTTTGTATCTTTCGTGCTCCGACATTCCCTGCATGGCAGCGCTCCTGAATGATTGCCTGGCCGTCGTTACTGGATGGCGGGCGTTACTCGCTCTATATCCATCCATGCCCGAACGCTGTCGCGATCCCACTGCCGATGGACATACGCGGCGAGTCGGGCGGGCACGTGATCGCCATTGGCGACCAGCCGGTTGAGCATGATTGCCAGGTCGGTGTCGGCAATGCTCCAGTCACCAAACAGGTGTTCAGCGCCTCCTTCCAGCAATCGATCGGCGACGAAGAACAAGCGGTCGACGGCGGCCAGGGCCTCGTCGGACAGCGGGTTATCTTTCTTGCCGAAGTAGATGAGGTCCGCCGGGCGCTCTTTGCGAATGACCAGCAGATCACTGCGCAGCCAGGCCTGGAGTTGACGGGCGCGGGCGCGCTGTTTGATGTCCAGCGGGAGTAGTTTTTTATGGCCTGGGGAAAGCTCATCCAAATATTCGGCAATGGCCGAAGATTCAGACAGCGCGAAACTTCCGTGAACCAACGTTGGAATTTTGCAGGTTAACGATAAATCCTGGTAAGGCCTGAGATAGTTCTCACGGCTCTTTAAGTCGACAGTCGCCAAGTCAAATGGAAGTTGCTTTTCCTTAAGCGCCACAAAAGCCGACATTGCAAACGCACTGACAAAATCTACACCCACATAGAGTTTAAGCTTCGTACTTTCCATAGATCGTTTCCTTGCTTTAACCACATTAATCCGTTGCATGGAAGCGATCGTAGTAAGTTGATCAAGCGCTGAACAGATACAGAAATTATCTGTTTCTATCGATACAGAAGTTCGCAAAAGCAGGTTCGGGAGGGGCGACAGAAAACAAAAAGGGAGTCAGCGAATGCGGACCCCCTGGTGTGCAACGGAAGGGAAATTTTAGCGGGCGGGCGTTCAGGAAATGGAGAGCTGCGCCATTTGCGGCATGTTGCTCATGTTCAGCATGGCCAGCGGTTCAGTGCTGCTGGTATTGACGAACCCGTGCTGCGTCCAGGCCGGCACCAGCAACACATCGCCGGGACTGACGTTCACTGCGTCGGCATCGCCCAGGCTCAACGTGCCACTGCCGGACTGAATAATGAACAGGTGCCACCACGAATGCGCATGCCCATCAAGCACCGCGCCCGGCTTCAACCATTGCATCGACACCGCCATCCCGGGCGTCAACTTGCAACCTTCGATGCTGTTATCGTGGGCCAGTGCGACAATATCGATTTCGCTGGCTTCAAGGCTCTGACGCAGATCTGTAAGTTCGCCATGTTTCCACACCCGTGCACTGACCGGTGGTTGGTGCAAGCTCTGGCGAAAGTCCTTATATGAAAAAAACGCACCTTGAACGTTATTCATCCGCAAGCACCAACTTATTTGTCGACTTTAATGACCGAACCTTAGGCCAACCATTAAGTGCTGTAAAGCCGAACAAACGATACTTATAACGCCGAAGGTCGCAGCGCCGCGATCATGTCCACTTCAACAGCAGCATTTTTCGGAAGTTGATACACCCCGATGGTCGTCCGGGTATGTTTGCCGGCATCTCCCAGCACATGACTGAATACATCCGACGCGCCGTTGGCCACTTCGCTGAGATCAACAAAGTCCGCCGTGGATTTCACATAGACCGTTACACGGATCAGTGACTTGATTTTATCCAGCGAACCGATGGCATCGACGATCAGCGCCAGCGCACGCATCGCGCTGATACTCGCTGCCGCCTGGGCATCCGCCAGGCTGAGTTCCAGCCCCACTCGGCCGGGGTATTGAATTTTGCCGTTCATGCGCGGCACCATTCCGCTGATATACAGCTCGTCGTGATGCCGGACCAGCGGAGCGTAATGCCCGCCAGCGGTGTTCTCGCCGTAGATGTCGTAGTCGAGTTCTTTGGCCAGGGTGATGAAACGTTCATCACAGCTCATTCGCTCAATCATTTACCAAACCCTCTCAATCAATACTGCAAAAAGACAATGATCGCGCAGGCTCAGCCCACGGCTCTTGAGGCCCGCGCCAGGCAGGTGACCTCGACGCGTGATTCGATCGCCTCGGCCAGACGCAACAGGTTGTCGCTGAGCTGTGCGTAGTTCTCGCTGAACAACACGATGTGGCCGATGAACGAGGTGTTGTCTTGCACCAGTGCCGTGACCGAGTCACTGAGGCGCTTGGCGTACACCGCCTCCACCAGTTCGATGTTCAGTTCTTGGGCCAGGGACTCGATGTCCGGCACGTAGCGCAACAGACCGCCGGCCGGTGCCCGGAGCAGGCGAATGCCGCAATAGCCGCGAGCGACGGGGTCGTGAGCGTCGGTCGTGCCTTCCACCGCCCATCTGACCCAGCGCTCCCAAGGATCGAAATCGACGAACGCCAGGCGCGCGAGGTCCCAGATGTGCATGCCGCCGGGACGCATGTTGGTTTCCACCGCCGAGGTCAGGCCGTCGCGGCGCAGGAAAATCTCGTTGTGATAGGCGCCGTTATCCAGCGACACCAGGCCCGACATGTGTCGACCGGCAGCCGCCAGGCGAATCTGTGCGTCGGCGGCCAACGGTGCCGGCACGATTTGCTGGATTTCCGCGCGGTAGGCGCCTTCGGTGGTGGTTTTTTCGGTGACCCAAGTGCTGCCGGCAACGTAATCCCAGCTGTACTCGCGGGCGTTCTGGATCAACTCTTCGAGGACGATGCCGCCTTCGCGATACGGCTTGAGTGCCAGCCAGGCCTCGTCGCATTCCGACGGATGATGGATGACCCGACAGCCTCTGCTCGCGCCTTCGCAGGCCGGCTTGATGAACGCTTTGCCGCCCAGTTCGACGACTTTTTTGCGCAGCTCGGGCAGGCTCTCGATGCGCGCAGAAAACACCGGACGGTAATCGTCCGGCGAAGTGTCGGCGGCCGCTTCCAGCTTGCGGAAAATCTGTTTATCCAGCCCCGCCCGCGCCTCACCCGGCGTAATGCCCGGCAAGCCATAATGGGTCGCCAGCGCCGCGCCGAGCAGCACACCGCGGTCGGAGAACGGCAGCACGCCGATCAGCTTCCAGCTGTCGGCATTCAGGCAACCCGCCACCAGTTCGAGGGAACTCGCGACGTCTTCGGGCGCCAGTGAAGTGCTGCAGACGTGATCGGCCACCTGATCGTCATCGGCCTGGATTTTCTCGACCAGCAGGATGAGTCGGGCGTTGTAGAGCTTTCTGCAGAGGTCGCGCAGCTTCTGGATATCGTGAACCCGATTGCCGTTGTACCCGACCACCACTACGCAAGATGTCGTATTCATGAAGCACCCGACCTGTGAAGAAATAAACGGAAACGCGATAACTCAGTCATGCAGTGACGCGTTGGATTTTCGGTTGAGCCAGTACCAGGCCAGAATCCCGCCCGCGCCGATGGCGGCCAGCACCAGAGCGTTGTATGGCGGCGGCACCACCCGCATGATCAGCACCGTCAGCCCGGCGCCGACGCCAAGGGAGACTTCCTTGACGAACATGTTGTTTTGTTTGACGGAGAAGTAGTCGAGGTAGCTGAACGCACATTCGGCGAGGGACAGCAGCGCCACCCAGATCAGCGCACCGGCGAGGGTTTCGACGTGAAACGCGGCCGGTGACGAGAGCACCGCAAAGCCACCGATGATGATCCCGATCACCGCGACCACCTTGAAGCGCCCGGTGCGCTCGATGAGCTTCATCACCGGCACTTGGGCGAAGACCACCACGGCGCTGTTGAGGATCAGCATCAACCCGTACCAGGCCGGCAATTCACCGGTTTCGAGGAGGATGGCTTGTGGCAGGATCGAGAACACGCCGAACAGCTTGATACCCATGATGACGCCGGCGATCACCCACGGCAGTTTGTTGCGCCAGCCGCTGCCGTCCTGGCTCGCCGGGCGGGCAATGGCCGGTTCAGTGGTGAAGGTGGCACCCATCGCGATGGGCAGGCACAGCAGGACGAAACTCGCGGCGCCGAGGAAAAACATCGTTGGGGTCAACAGCGGCGAAAGCAGGATCAGCCCCGCCAGCAGGCTGCCCATGTTCATCGCCACTCGGTTGTAGGCCGCGCCCTCTTTGGTCTGGGCGGCTTCACTCTTGATCAGGTAACCGGCGATGGCGATGCCATAAGCGAACAACGCGGCAGCAAACATCACCATGCCTTGATTGCTGGTGACCGCCAGCAGCACCAGCCCGAGGGCCGCGCACAGCAGCGTAACGCTCAGGGAACGGCGGCCCAGCACCAGCAATGTCAGTGGCAGCAGCAACAGCAAGGCCCGATAACCGAGGGCGAGGATGCTGTTGGTGGCCGTGTCGAGCCAGACGTTGGCCTTGCCCAACACCGCGAACAGCGACACGGCGGTGATGATCCGGATCGTGAACAGGCGAATGTTGATCACCGGCTTGGCGATGGCGACCGTTGTTTCGACACTCATGCAACACCTCTGAAACCAGGCGATTGCGGGGCTACGTGCGCCGACAATCGAGAAAGACTGTAAGGTGATAGTAGAGAGCGACACTTGTTCTGATCAGAGCAAGTTCGTATAGAATCGAACGAACTTTACTGCCGGAGAGACCAGTAAAATGCAGGTTCAACGTGCAGTGATCGCCGCCATCGAATTCCAGCCCGGCGTACCGCTGGTCCAGCAGATCGTCGATCAACTGACCGTGGCGATCAACCAGGGTGGCCTGCCCCACGGCTCCCGGCTGCCGCCGATTCGCGAGCTCTCCGACTTGATGAACGTGGGCAAGTCCACGGTGGTCGATGCCCTGGACCGCTTGCGGGCCAAGGGCCTGGTGGTTTCACGCCAGGGCTCGGGGCATTACGTGCACCGTTCCACCGTCACACTCCATACCGATGCCGGCCCCGACCTGCAACCACAAGACACCCTGAGCGTGGTCCGCCGCGCGGTGCTGCAGGACAACGGCGCGCTGCGCCCTGGTGCCGGTTTTCTGCCGTCCTCGTGGCTGCCGGCTGAAGAATTGCTCAAAGCCGTGCGCGGCACCCTGCGCGCCACCTCCCTGCGCATGGGCGAATACGGCGTTGCCGGCGGTTACCTGCCGCTGCGAGAGGCGTTGCGGGTCAAACTGTCGACCTTGGGCATCGAAGTGCCGGTGGACCAGATCATCACCACAGCCAACACCGTGCAGGCCATCGACATGCTGATGCGCCTGCTGGTCAAACCCGGCGATACGGTGCTGCTCGACGATCCGTGCTACTTCACCATGCACGCCAACCTGGCGTTGCACGGTGCCAAGGTCATTACCATTCCCCGGGATTCTGACGGCATGGACCTGGAGGCCTTCGAGCAATTGCTGATCGCCCATCGTCCCGTGCTCTACATGACCAACAATGCCCTGCACAACCCGACCGGCCACTCGTTCTCCCCGGCGCAGGTTTATCGCTTGCTGGAGTTGAGTCACCGTTATGGTTTCCACATCCTCGAAGACGATTTGTATTGCGACATGCAGCAACGAAGGACGCCGCGCCTGGCCGCAGGCGGGCTGGACAATGTCACGTACATCTCCGGTTTTTCCAAAACCCTGACCGCCAACAGCCGTGTCAGCTACGCGGTATTGTCACCGCAACTGGCGGCGCGGATGGTTACGCTGAAAATGACCTGTGGGGGCATGACCTCGGAACTGGCGGAGCAGATTATCTGCACGATGCTCAATGATGGCAGCTATGCCAAACATACCCGGCGCACCGTGGATCGGCTTTATGAGTCGAGCAGTCGGGTAACCAGTTGGTTGTTGGAAGCCGGTTGTTCGGTGTCATCGCTGCCGCATGAAGGGTTGTTTCTCTGGACGCGTTTGCCCGAAGGATTTCATGCCGAAACGCTGGCGAGAAAAGGCCTGGACATCGACCTTGTACTGGCACCCGGCACCTTGCTGAGCAAAGCGCCGAACGCGAGTCACTTCCTGCGTTTCAACGTTGCCCACAGTGACAACTTGCAAGTGCGCGAGCGGTTTTTCCGACTGCTCGGTAGCTGAGTTTCCTGATACACCGCGGTGCGGCCATCGCGAGCAGGCTCGCTCCTACATGAGTGTGACGCCGGTCACAAACGTGGTGCCTATGCCGACTTGCTGCCCAATTTGCAGGCAACACACATCTTTTTGCAGACACAAAAAATCCGACATATGCCGGATTTTTGTTATGCAAAGCTGATTCAGGAAAACGCTGTGCGCTGTTCAGCTTCGTAATGCCGCGTCTGGAAAGGCATGAGGGTTTGGGCTTTCAAACCAAGTCCTTCACTCAACCCCCAAGAGACAGCGAGCTCATCGCGACGCTGGCGAAGTGGGACGACTGCTTGTGGCGCCACCTCTTGCGTGGAAGTCGTATGCACAAAAAGCTCGAGCGCATTGAGTGTTTCCGACACTCGGATATCAGACACGCACGCAAACCGAGTGAATCTTTCAAGCAGATACCCCGCACGTCGGACCTCCACCTCGTCTGTGTGGCAGTTCAGAAAAGCTGTTATTTCACTTTCGAGGTTAGAGTTCGAGTACCAAACAACTTTGGCGGCACTCACAAGTGCAGCCTCATCTGCTTGATTCAGAGGGCTTTTGACCAGCGTGTCCAAGGCGGATGAGAGGACGTGGCCGTTAACGGGCTTCGTCATCTGTGTACTCCAGGTAATCTTGCAAGATATGGGTGAGAACCGAGGTTGGTGGCTCTTTGTTGCCAACATATACATCAATCGCCTGCAACGCCAGTCGATGGAGCTCGGTGCTTATTATGAAGCCGCTCCTGAGAAGCACCATGATATCGCCGATGTCCTGATCGGTAGCCCTGCCCAATTTAGAGATTGCAATGTCGATGGGGGCGGCAATATGGACGTGCAAAGGAGATTCAATCGGAAACTCCGTCAGAGGAAGGCTCCGTTCCCAGTAGTCCTCGTGAATTGGGCCAAAGCTTGTGTTGTATTGAAGGTCATAGTTCAGCTCCATCAATCGTCCGGATTGCTCATCGAAAAACTGCTCAGGGATCTCCGCGAGCATGGTTTGAAGGTGAAGAGCTTCCGGGACATTCGCCTCATAAATCTCAGCATCGACATCCGTGGAAACACGGTGATTTGTATAAAGGTGAACTGCACATCCACCGAAAACGATGATTTTGACCGCGCCCGGTTCTGCGCTTTCGAGTACCAGCTCCGCTTCGACGGATTTGAACATCGAAATCAAAGCCTGCCCCAACGCTTTGCTCGTATTAAGGCTGGGAACGATTGCGTCCGGCAGTTCCATGGTCGAGACCTCCATACTGACTTGCATGGCGCGACATCCAGGAAGTGTCGCCGCTGAATGGGTAAGGTCTCGAAGGTTAGAGAGGCGACTTCCGACCGACAACCTGAAAGCTCTGTGGGAGGTTTCCACTGAACTGACCAATAAACACTGTTGTCTGTCAGACCGTCATCGCGAGCAAGCTCGCTCCTACAGTTGGAATGGCGTTGCGCTCAAAATGGGTGGCAACGCCGATCAAAGGTGGGAGCGAGCCTGCTCGCGATGGCGGCGACTCGGTCAACCAGAAAACACCCAATAAAAAACCCCGCACATCTCTCGATGGCGGGGTTTTTCTTTACAGCATCCGACGCTTAAGGCGCGTAAGTCAGCAACAACTCGGTCGGCACCTTGAAATCCAGCGACATCATCACGCTCAACGCGGTAATGGTGAAGATCGAGAACACGAACAGCTTGCGTGCCCAGACTGTGTCATCCACTGCCTTGTAACCGGTCCAGGCCATGTACAACCAGTACATGCCCATGGCCGCGGCGACGGCGAGGTAGCTCATGCCGGCGTAGCCGCTGAAGGTCAGCATCAAGGTCGCCACGAGGAAGGCCAGGATGTAGATCAGGATGTGCTTCTTCGCCACTTGAATCCCGCGCTTCACCGGCAGCACCGGAATCGATGCGGCCAGGTAATCGTTGAAGCGGAAGATCGCGATGGCGTAGGAATGCGGCATCTGCCACAGGCTGAACATCACCAGCAACGTCAGCGCGGCCATGTCGAAGCTGTTGGTGACGGCAACGTAGCCGATCACCGGCGGCATCGCCCCCGACAGACTGCCCACCAGCGTGCCGTGAACCGACTTGCGCTTGAGGTACAGGCTGTAGAAGCCGACGTAGATGACGAAACCAATCACCGCAAACAGCGCGGCCAATGGGTTCGCCACCTTGTACAACAACGCCACGCCAGCAACACCCAGGACGGTCGCAAAGGCCAGGGCCAGTTTCAGGGAGATCAAGCCCTGGACCAGCACCCGGTTCTTGGTGCGTTCCATCTTCAGGTCGATGTCGCGGTCGATGCAATTGTTGAACACGCAACCGGAGGCCACGACCAGGGAGGTGCCGATCATCGCCGCCAGGAAGATGGCCAGATCGACATGCCCTTTCGAGGCCAGGAAAAATCCGCCCGCCACAGAAAGCACGTTACCGAAAATGATCCCCGGTTTGGTGATTTGGATAAAGTGCTTAAAGGACATCCGGAGTTTCCTCAGTGCGCCATCATGTTGGTGTGGATGCTGAACATGATCCACAGCGACAGGCCTACCAACAGAACGATCACCAATGCTGCGAAGACAAACGCGATCACGTTGTTACGCTGGGCAGCGGAGCGGTCCAGGTGGAGGAAGTACACCAGGTGAACGAGCACCTGGATCACTGCGAAGGCCAGTACGATCCACAGGGTCATGGCTTTCGGCAGCGATGGGTACATCACCAGGCCGAAAGGAATGACGGTCAGGATCACCGACAGGATGAAGCCGATGGCGTAGGACTTGACGCTGCCGTGGCTGGCGTCGTGGTCATCGTGGCCAGCGTGGGAATGAGCTGAGTTAGCCATTTACATAGTCCCCATCAGATAAACAACGGTGAATACGCAGATCCACACGACGTCCAGGAAGTGCCAGAACAGGCTCAGGCAGCTCAGACGGGTCTTGTTGGTCGCCGTCAGGCCGTTTTTCTGCACCTGGTACATCATGATCGCCATCCAGATCAGACCGCTGGTCACGTGCAGACCGTGGGTGCCGACCAGGGTGAAGAACCCGGACAGGAAGCCGCTGCGGCTAGGGCCGTAGCCCTCGGAGATCAGCATGTGGAACTCGTTGATCTCCATGCCGATGAAGCCGGCACCGAACAGGAAGGTCATCGCCAGCCAGCCCAGCACTTGCGTCTTCTTGCCTTTGAACAACGCCAGCATGGCGAAGCCGTAGGTGATCGAGCTGAACAACAGCAGAGCGGTTTCGCCCAGCACGTATGGCAGCTCGAAGATGTCGTGGCCCGACGGGCCACCCGCTACGTTGTTAACCAGTACCGCGTACACCGCGAAGATCGACGCAAACAAAATGCAGTCGGTCATCAGGTAGAGCCAGAAACCGAATACGGTCATCTCGCCCGAGTCGTGGTGATGGTCATCGTGCCCATGTCCATCGACATGGGTGTGTCCAGCATTGGTCACTAAGTTCGACATGGTTTAAGCCTGTTCCAACGAGGTTTCAACACGGGTGGCGGTGGCTGGAATTTTCCCGGCCGCTACCAGACGCTTGTGCTGCTCGGCTTCGATGCGTTCGATTGTCTCGACCGGCACCATGTAGCCTTGGTCATCACGTGCAGCGTGGATCGCGAAATAGATCACGGTGCCGGCCAGACCGAAGATGGCCAACCACCAGATGTGCCAGATCATCGCGAAACCGAACACGGTCAGCAGAGCACCCATGACCACACCGGTGGCGGTGTTGTTGGGCATGTGGATCGGCTCGTAGCGAGTCGGAGCCTGGTACGCAGTACCGTTTTCCTTGGCCTCGGTGAACGGGTCGATGCTTTCTGCTTTCGGCAGCACAGCGAAGTTGTAGAACGGCGGTGGCGACGAGGTCGACCATTCCAGGGTGTGGGCATTCCACGGGTCGCCGTGTTCGCACATGTTTTCTGGCTTGTTGCGATCACGCACACTCACGTAGAGCTGGATCAGCTGGCAAGCAATACCGCAGGCGATCAGTACCGCACCGAACAGAGCCACGTACAGGTACGGCACCCACTCAGGGTTGGTGGAGCTGTTCAGACGACGGGTCATGCCCATGAAGCCCAGTACATAGAGCGGCATGAACGCGACGAAGAAGCCGGTGATCCAGAACCAGAATGCTGCTTTACCCCAACCTTCGTGCAGCTTGAAGCCGAACGCTTTCGGGAAGTAGAAACCGAAGCCTGCGATGTAGCCGAATACCGCGCCGCCGATGATCACGTTGTGGAAGTGAGCGATCACGAACAGGCTGTTGTGCAGGACGAAGTCAGCACCCGGGATGGCCAGCAGTACGCCGGTCATGCCGCCGATGGCGAAGGTCACCATGAAGCCCAGGGTCCAAAGAACCTGGCTGGTGAAACGCAGACGGCCCTGGTAGATGGTGAACAGCCAGTTGAATAGCTTCACCCCCGTCGGGATCGAAATCAGCATCGTCGCCAGACCGAAGAAGGCGTTGACGTTGGCACCCGACCCCATGGTGAAGAAGTGGTGCAGCCAGACCATGAAGCCCAGGATCGAGATCGCGCCCGATGCGTAGATCATCGAGTGGTGGCCGAACAATTTCTTGCCCGAGAACGTCGAGATGACTTCGGAGAAGATACCGAACGCCGGCAGAATCAGGATGTAAACCTCGGGGTGACCCCAAGCCCAGAACAGGTTGACGTACATCATTGGATTGCCACCAAGTTCATTGGTGAAAATGTGGAAATCCATGTAACGGTCAAGCGTCAGCAGTGCCAGGGTAGCGGTCAGGATCGGGAACGAAGCCACGATCAGGACGTTGGCCCAGGTGCAGGTCCAGGTGAAGATCGGCATGTCCATCAGCTTCATGCCAGGGGTACGCATTTTCAGCACGGTGGCCAGGAAGTTGACCCCCGTCAGCGTCGTACCCAACCCGGATAGCTGTAGCGCCCAGATGTAGTAATCCATCCCCACGCCAGGGCTGTATTGCAGGCCCGACAGCGGCGGATAGGCAACCCAACCGGTCTTGGCGAATTCGCCAACGCCCAGGGACAGGTTGATCAGTACTACGCCGGATACCAGCAGCCAGAAGCTCAGGGAGTTCAGGAACGGGTAGGCAACGTCACGCGCGCCGATCTGCAGCGGCACTGCCAGGTTCATCAGGCCGGTGAAGAATGGCATCGCCATGAAGATGATCATGATCACACCGTGAGCGGTGAAGATCTGGTCATAGTGTTCAGGCGGCAGGTAGCCAGGCGAACCCTCGGTGGCCATGGCCAACTGGGTACGCATCATGATGGCGTCGGCAAAACCGCGCAGCAGCATGACCATGGCAACGATGATGTACATCACGCCGATTTTCTTGTGGTCGACGGAGGTCAGCCACTCGGTCCACAGGTAGGTCCACTTCTTGAAGTAGGTGATGCCTGCGAACAGCGCCAGACCACCAAGCGCGATCATGGCGATGGTAATCATCACGATCGGTTCGTGGAACGGGACCGCTTCCCAACTTAATTTACCAAACATCGTTTACTCCTCTGCCCCGGCAGCTGAATGCGCGTTCATGTCCATCCCTTGCGTGGCGGCCACTTCCTTCTCTTTCTTCTCGTGGTTCACTTTCGGCCCCGGATTCATGCCTTCGTACTTGTCGACGATGATCTGGAACAGGTTTGGCGTGACCGAGGAGTAGAGCTCGACTGGGTTGTTCTGGCTTGGCTTGGAAAGGGCTGCGTATTCAGCTTGTTCAAGCTGTTTAGGTGCCTTTTTGACTTCACTGACCCAGGCGTCAAAATTTTCCTGAGACGTTGAGATCGCTTTGAATTTCATACCGGTGAAACCCGCGCCGCTGTAGTTGGCGGAGATGCCTTCCATTTCAGCGTCACGGTTGGCAATCAGGTGCAGCTTGGTCTGCATGCCGGCCATCGCGTAGATCTGGCCGCCCAGGCCCGGGATGAAGAACGAGTTCATCACGGAGTCCGACGTCACCTTGAAGTTGACCGGCGTATTCGTCGGGAACACGATCTTGTTGACGGTGGCGATCCCCTGCTCCGGATAGATGAACACCCACTTCCAGTCCAGCGCGACCACTTCAATGGTGATTGGCTTGACGTCGGATTCCAGCGGACGGTACGGGTCCAGTTCGTGGGTCGACTTGTAGGTGATGTAACCCAGGGCAATGATGATCAGGATCGGAACGGTCCACACCGCGATTTCAATCTTGGTGGAGTGGTTCCATTTAGGGGTGTAGGTCGCGCTGGTGTTCGACGCGCGGTATTTCCAGGCGAACAGGAAGGTCATGACGATGACCGGGACCACGACCAACAGCATCAGCAACGTTGCGGTGATGATCAGGTTTCGCTGCTCCAGGCCAACCTGGCCCGTGGGATTGAGCAAGGTCATGTTGCAGCCTGACAGCAACAGTGTGCCGAGCAGCGGCAATAAGCCTAGTAGTCTGGGGTACCTGTTTTTACTCATCTCACGACCTCTAAAGCAGCTTGCGCAATGCAGTTGGGTTTTGATCGCCAACACTTCACCCTGCCAAGGGTTGGCATTTTTCTTGGATTGAATAAGTGGCTGCCCGTCGCGCGTCAGACGCTGTTCGACAAATCCTGGGCTAGCGTTGAGTTCTTATTCGAATTCGTGGTCAAAGGCCTTGTTACAGACCAATTCCATTTGGTGCGGATAGTTGGAAGGCACCGACACCTGGGAGTCGCATGAAGCCATCCGGCCTCTCGACGCCCTATTACTGCTCAAGCACCTGAGTAAAGGTGAGCAGCGCCGGGAATTCAGTGGTGGCGATTGTAGATACGTAGCGATTCATAAACCATGTCTCATCCCGAAATAATTTTTATCCATTCCAGCAACAATCATTAACGGTTTCTGCAAAAGTCCGGCATGTTATCGAAATTAATTCTCAACAAAAACACCAAAAATAGTAGGTCTACCACACGCAGTTCAGACAGTATCGAAGGCTCTGCACCGTCCTCCGACCTCGCTCAAGCCCCTATATGACAAGGGCTCTGGCAATTCGCCGAGGCCTGTTAAAACTGCCTGTTACGGCTTTTCCGGTCTGACATCGCCTGCTGTTAAAAAACCCCCATTCTGTTGCAAAGCCGTACACCAATCAGGCACATTGAAACGCCTTGCGACACTCGCGCTGTGACAACATGTCGCACATGTGCCGCACCCGAACTTGTCGCGCATCAAGGTCATTTTGCCGACCACCGAAATGCAAAACGCCCTGGCCCTCTGAATGAGGACCGGGGCGTTTTTTTTGCGTTACGTAACGAGGGGACGGATGACCTCAGCGCAGCGCTTTTCGATTACGCGAAATGAGCAGCGGCACCAGCACCACGATCAATACAAAGGCAATCAGCGCCCATTGGGCGAGCGACAAACCAAGGATCGGCGGATACGGCGTGGAGCAGAAACCGTCGACCTGGAAGCCCAGCGGGAAGATCTTCGCCAGCGGCAGACCGTCGACAATCGGTTGCAGCACATCGATGCCGCAGCTGACCGCCGGATAGAACTGGGTAAAGACGTGATGCCCGGCCACCCCGACGCCCGCCAGGGCGCAGACCACCACCAGGGTTTCAAACACCGTGATGCTGCGACGCGTACGCATCGCCGCGCCGATGAAGGCGAAGATCGCGATCAGCAGCAACGCATAGCGCTGCAGAATGCACAGCGGGCACGGCGCCTCGCCCAAGACTATTTGCATGTACAGCGCGCCGCCGATCAGCGCCAGGCAGATGATGCCCAGCAGCACCAGATAGCGCCGCTCACGTCCCAACCGCATCGTTTCCTCGCTCATCGCGTTTCCCTTCTGAATATCGATTGCCCGCAAGTCTACACGCAGGCTCGGACCTTTGAGAGCCCGGTGCGTGTTGGGGGATGTAGGGGGGAATAGACGACAGGCCGGTTAAGGAGGGATTAACTTTTGCGGGTTTTTGTGAATTGGGATTGGGGTGAAGCGTTCGCGGGCAAGCCTCGCTCCTACAGGTTTTGCGTCGTTCCTATCAATCAAGAACGACACAAAACCTGTAGGAGCGAGGCTTGCCCGCGAAGCAGACGACTCGGTCCCCCAAGTCGCCGCAACCGTTTACTCCAGCGCAGAAGCCGGCCCGAAGAACTCATACCGGCTCTGCTTCTCCGGCACACCCAACGCCTTGAGATGACGCTTGATCGCCGCCATGAACCCCTTAGGCCCGAGGAAGTAAGCATCCAGGTCACGCTGCTGCGGCAACCATTCGCCGAGTAGCTCCTGGCTCAGCAGACCGACTTTATCCGCCGCCGGGCTCACGCCATCATCTTCGGCGTAGCAATAGAAGCGCTTGAGTTGCGGGTGACGCTCGGCCAATCCATCGATCCAGTCGCGGAAGGCGTGGACGCTGCCGTTACGTGCGCAGTGAATAAAGTGCACCGGCCGCTCGGTGGCCAGCGCCGCTTCGAGCATGGCCAGGGTCGGAGTGATGCCGACGCCGCCGCTGATCAGTACCAACGGCTTGTCGCTGGCGGTCAGGGTGACCTCGCCCGAGGGTGGGAACAGCTGGATGCTCGAACCGACGTGCAGTTGATTATGCAGGTGGTTGGAGGCGCGGCCACCGGCTTCACGTTTGACGCTGATGCGGTACTGGCCATTGTTGGCCAAGGCCGACAGTGAATAGTTGCGACGGATTTCCTCGTCATCGAGGATCAGTTTCATGCCAATGTACTGGCCGGGCTCTGCCGCCAGAATCGGTCCTTTGTCAGCCGGTTCGAAGTAGAACGAGGTGATTTCCGCGCTTTCTTCCACCTTGGCCGCGACGATGAAGTCCCGCGCACCACGCCAGCCGCCCGGTGCCTGTTCCTTCTGGTCGTAGATGCTGGTTTCGGCACCGATCAGGATCTCGGCCAATTGACCGTAGGCCGCGCCCCAGGCGCTCATCACTTCAGGGGTGGCGATCTCGTCACCCAGCACTTCGGAGATGGCGCGCAGCAAGCAGGCGCCGACAATCGGGTAGTGTTCCGGCAGAATCTGCAGGGCCACGTGCTTGTTGATGATCTTCGCCACCAGGTCGCCCAACTGGTCGAGCTGGTCGATGTGCCGCGCATACATCAATACGCCGTTGGCCAACGCACGCGGCTGATCACCGCTGGCCTGGTGAGCCTGGTTGAACAGCGGGCGGACTTCCGGGTATTCGGAGAGCATCATGCGGTAGAAGTGAGTGATCAACGCTTCGCCACCGCTTTCCAGCAACGGCACGGTGGATTTGACGATTGCACGGTCTTGAACGCTAAGCATAGAGTGACTCCTGAGCTTCTTGGATTACCAAATGACTGCCCCATGCTTATCAGTTTTCGTGCCAATAATTAAATCCATACAAATCAATAGCTTAATAACTCTATAGTCATATCGACCAAGACTGTTTTATAGTCATACCGACTACATGGAGTCACTATGACTGCAAAATCCTTGCTGACCGCCCTGCTCCCGCTGGTCTCGGACCTGTCTCGCGAACTGCCCGAAGGCGAGCGCTATCGGCGCCTGCTCGAAGCCATGCGCGCCCTGCTCCCTTGCGACGCAGCCGCCCTGCTGCGCCTCGATGGCGAATGGCTGGTGCCGCTGGCCGTCGACGGGTTGAGCACCGACACCCTCGGCAGACGTTTCAAGGTCAGCGAACACCCACGCTTTGAAGCCTTGCTCAGCAGTCCCGGCCCGACCCGCTTCGCCGCCGACAGCGACTTGCCCGATCCTTACGACGGGCTGATCGATGGCCTCGACGATCACCTGGAAGTCCACGACTGCATGGGTTGCCCGTTGTTTATCGATGAGCGTCCGTGGGGTTTGGTGACGCTCGACGCACTCGATCCGGAGCGCTTCGAACCGATTGAACTCGACGCCCTGCAAGCCTTCGCCAGCCTCGCTGCGGCCACGGTCAACGCCGCCGAGCGTATCGAACGCCTGGCCAATCGCGCCGAAGACGAACACCAGCGCGCCGAGGTTTACCGTCAGGCCAGCGGCCAGCAGAACCGCGAGATGATCGGCCAGAGCAAGGCCCATAAACGGCTGGTGGAAGAGATCAATCTGGTCGGCGGCAGCGACCTTACCGTGCTGATCACCGGCGAAACCGGGGTCGGCAAGGAACTGGTCGCGCAGGCCATCCACGCGGCCTCACCCCGGGCCGACAAACCGATTATCAGCCTCAACTGCGCCGCGCTGCCCGACACGTTGGTGGAAAGCGAATTGTTCGGTCATGTTCGCGGCGCCTTCACCGGGGCGATGAACGATCGGCGCGGCAAGTTCGAACTGGCGAATGGCGGCACACTTTTTCTTGATGAAGTGGGCGAACTGTCGCTGACGGTGCAGGCCAAATTGCTGCGCGTGTTGCAAAGCGGTCAGCTGCAGCGACTGGGTTCGGATAAAGAACATCAGGTCGACGTGCGCCTGATCGCGGCGACCAACCGCGACCTGGCCGAAGAAGTGCGCAGCGGTCGCTACCGCGCCGACTTCTATCATCGCCTGAGCGTTTACCCGTTGCTGGTGCCGGCATTGCGCGATCGTGGGCGCGATGTGCTGCTGCTCAGCGGCTATTTCCTGGAACAGAACCGCTCACGCATGGGCCTCAACAGCCTGCGCCTGAACAGCGATGCCCAAGCCGCGTTGCTGGCATACGACTGGCCGGGCAATGTGCGCGAGCTGGAACACTTGATCGGCCGCAGCGCCCTGAAAGCGTTGGGTAACTGCAAGGAACGGCCGAAAATCCTCAGCTTGAGTGCAGCGGATCTGGACTTGCCCAGTGGCAGTATTGAAGTCGCCGCCGAACAACCCAGCGCTGCGCCGGTGCCGTTGGTGGCGGGAGATTTGCGTGAAGCGACCGAGAATTATCAGCGCCAACTGATCAGCGCCTGCCTGGAGCGGCACCACGATAACTGGGCGAGTGCCGCCCGCGAGCTAGGCCTGGATCGGGCAAATCTCGGACGGATGGCCAAGCGGCTAGGCATGAAATAACAACCCCCTGTAGCAGCTGCCGAAGGCTGCGTCCGAGGACGCAGTCCTCGCTAAACCATTCACCGCGCTGTATCTGATGCTCCGCGTGCTCAGGGTTTACGACTGCTTCGCAGCCGAACGCTGCCTTCGGCAGCTGCTACACGGGGTCGCGTTGGTCGGCAATACCGGGGAGTTGGCCTAAAGCCTGCCCCCAACAAGTCGATAACCCGGCATCGATAGCTGTTGGCGATCCTCGCGGTTGCCCATCACCTTTTTCCACAGAAGGTTTTTATGTCTTCCAACAAAGCCCGCGCAGACTCACTTTCGCTTCTGCTGTTTACCTTGCGCAGCGGCAAGCTGATGGCGATCAACCTGCTGAAAGTCAGTGAAATCATCCCCTGCCCGCCGCTGACCAAGCTGCCGGAGTCGCACCCTCACGTCAAAGGCATCGCCACTTTGCGCGGTGCGTCGCTGTCGGTGATCGACCTGAGTCGGGCCATCGGCGGGCGGCCGCTGGAAGACCCGAACGGCGGTTGCCTGATCGTCACCGACGTCAGCCGTTCCAAGCAGGGCCTGCATGTTCAGGCGGTGAGCAAGATCGTCCATTGCCTGACCACCGACATCCGTCCGCCGCCCTTTGGCTCCGGCGGCGTGCGGTCGTACATCACCGGAGTGACCTCGGTCGACGGCACGCTGGTGCAGGTGCTGGATATCGAAAAAGTCATCCACGGCATCGCCCCGGCGCAGATCGAAATGGCCCCGACCGAACTCAGCATGGAAGACGCCGAAGTGCTGGGTAACGCACGCATCCTGGTGGTTGACGACAGCCAAACCGCGTTGCAGCAATCGGTGCACACCCTGCGCAACCTCGGCCTGCAATGCCACACCGCCCGCAGCGCCAAGGAAGCGATTGACTGCCTGCTGGACCTGCAAGGCACCGCACAGCAGATCAACCTGATCGTCTCGGACATCGAAATGTCCGAGATGGATGGTTACGCCTTCACCCGCACCCTGCGTGAAACCCCGGACTTCGCGCACCTCTACGTGTTGCTGCACACCTCGCTGGACAGCGCGATGAACAGCGAAAAAGCGCGTCTTGCCGGGGCGAACGCGGTGCTGACCAAGTTCTCCTCGCCGGAGCTGACCAAGTGTTTGATCGAAGCGGCCAAGGCCGTCGCCGAACAAGGTCATTGAGTCTTGACCAGGGACTTTTGCTTTCTGATGCGGCGCAACCTCGCCGAGGCGGTGCCCGCGATCATCTGGCCGCAGGGCATTGTCCTCAGCGAATACCGCCCGGAACTGGCAACCGACGTTCATCGTTTGATGGAGCTGGGCTATGCGCAAGGGGGCGGACGCGTCCCGGCGCTGGACGTCTGGCAACGGCGTTTTGAAACCGACCCCGAATACGATCCGACCCTGTGTTTTATAGCCCTGGATGCAGACGGCATCGTCGGTGTGTGCCAGTGCTGGACCAGCGCCTACATTAAAAGCCTGGTGGTGCATTCACGGGCTCAGGGGCTGGGATTAGGCCGTGCCTTGCTGCTGCATGCTTTCAACGTGTTTGCGCAGCGGCGTGAAGGTTTTGTCGATTTGAAAGTGCTGGAAGATAACCTGCGGGCGCAGCGGTTGTATGAAAGTGCCGGGATGTACGTGGTCCGCAGGGAGCCGGTTCCGGTCTGAGACACCGCATTCGCGGGCAAGCCCGCTCCCACAGGGGCAGCGTGAACCCCAATTTTATGTACACCACCAAACCTTGTGGGAGCGGGCTTGCCCGCGATGGGGCCAGCATAAACACCCACATAACATCAGGCATACTCCCGCTTTGGCCAAAACACCCCAAGGACGCCTGAACCATGAAAGCTGTCACCCTGACCTTCCTCTGCCTCACCGCGCTCGCCACCCAGGCCCATGCCTCCAGCCCCGACGCCTGGGCCGCCTACGACAAAGCCGTACTCGCCAGTTGCACCAAGGCCAGCGGTTTGAAGAACGCCAAACCCGTCGGCAACGCCGCGCAGTTCGATGACCGGGTTGGCTACACCGCATTGCTGCTGCAAGGCCAGTACCCGCAAAAGCACATGAAAGGCCAGCAAGGCACCGAGCTGTGCCTCTATAACAAGAAGGACAAAACCGCCTACGTCACCGAATGGGACTCCATCCGCCCAACCGCCAAGGCCCAATGACCCGCAAAGGGTCTGGCGCATAACTTGCTTCGACAGCGGTCTTTGCGGCGGCATTCTGTCGCCGTTTCGTGCCCTCATAGGCGATAGACCGTTCAATGAATACGACGTTTTCCTGCGTAGGGTGTGGCAAATGCTGCAATGACCATCATGTCTCCCTGACCCTGGCTGAAGCCCGCCTGTGGGCGGCCGACGGTGGTCAGGTGATCGTGTTGGTGGAAGGTTTCCTGGGCAATGGCCTGGGGGTGCCGGTGCAACAACGCGAGCATGCCACACGCCGATCGGCGCTGGTTCAAAGCGGCGCGTCCGAGGCGTATGTCGCCATCACTTTTGCGGCGTACAACGTCGGTCCCTGCCGGAATCTTGACGAAGACAACCTCTGCCGCATCTATGAACGCCGGCCACTGGTGTGCCGTATCTACCCGATGGAAATCAATCCGCAAATTCCACTGAACACCGCCGTGAAGGAATGTCCGCCGGAGTCGTGGGAAAAAGGACCGGAGCTGATTGTAGGTGGTGAGTTGGTGGATCAGGAACTGGCGGGTTTGATCGAGCGCTCGCGTCAAGCGGATCGCGATGACATCCCGTACAAGGATGCGATTTGCGCGTTATTGGGGTTCAGGACGACAGCGTTGAAGGGCGATGGCTTTACCGCTTATCTGCCGGACATGACGGAGTTCGCCACGATCATCGACGAGTTGACCGGGCAGACATTGCCGGAGTGGAGCAGCGAATGGCTGTTTCATGTGTCGGGGGATGACATTGCCGGGCAAGTCGTGGCGGCGGGCGCGCAAGTGGTGGCGGATGAGCCGGTGAACTATGGGTTTATTTCGTTGCGGGCGGTTTGATCCAAAAGATTTGGCGTCAGTGTCGGCCTCATCGCGGGCAAGCCCGCTCCCACAATGATCTTCAGTGAACACAGATTTTGTGTACAGCAATGATCCACTGTGGGAGCGGGCTTGCCCGCGAAGACGGCAGCCGCATCACCGCAACGCTGAAATCCTAGCGCTTACCCATCGAACGACGAGTACCCGGAGGCGCAGCGCCCGGGGTCTTGGTGTGGCCGTTCTTCGCGCCATTCTTGTACCAAGGCTGGCTGGCGTTCTTCGCAGCCGCCAGTTCGCCCGGTTTGAACGGGAACTTGAAGGCGGGGATCGCGGCTTTGGTTTCGCTGTCTGCGCTGGAGTCGACGCTGTCTGGCAGGTCTGCCTGGTCGTCGCTCAAGGCGTCGGCAACCGGCGGTTGTGTCGGGGAAGTCATGAAAGCTCCGGGTGATACACATAAAGTCGGGCCCGGTGAGCGAGCCGCGAAAGGCGGCAGTATAACTGGATGGCGCGCCGCAAGCTTCAAGCTTGCAACCGCCGTTGAGCGGTTGACGTTCGGCTCGCACAAATCCCGTGAAGAATGTTAGCGTGCTTACCATTCACCTTCGCCCGACGAGCCCTCCTCCCATGAAAAAGACCGTCCTCGCCTTCAGCCGCATCACTCCCGAAATGATCGAACGCCTCAAGCAGGACTTCGACGTCATCGTGCCGAATCCGAAAAACGGTGACATCAACGCGCAATTCAACGAAGCCCTGCCCCACGCCCACGGGCTGATCGGGGTGGGCCGCAAACTGGGCCGCGCACAACTGGAAAACGCCGCCAAACTGGAAGTGGTCTCCAGCGTCTCGGTCGGCTACGACAACTACGACGTCGCCTACTTCAACGAACGCGGGATCATGCTGACCAACACCCCCGACGTGCTCACCGAAAGCACCGCCGACCTAGCCTTCGCCTTGTTGATGAGCAGCGCCCGACGCGTAGCCGAACTGGATGCCTGGACCAAGGCTGGCCAATGGCAAGCGACCGTCGGCGCACAGCTGTTCGGTTGCGATGTGCACGGCAAGACCCTGGGCATCGTCGGCATGGGCAATATCGGCGCGGCCATCGCCCGTCGCGGTCGGCTCGGTTTCAACATGCCGATCATCTACAGCGGCAACAGCCGCAAGACCGAACTGGAGCAAGAACTCGGCGCGCAGTTGCGCAGCCTTGATCAACTGCTGGCCGAAGCCGATTTCGTCTGCCTGGTGGTGCCGCTCAGCGAAAAAACCAGACACCTGATCAGCCATCGCGAACTGGCGCTGATGAAGCCGAGCGCGATTCTGGTGAACATCAGCCGTGGTCCGGTGGTGGACGAACCGGCATTGATCGAAGCACTGCAAAACAACCGGATCCGTGGCGCCGGGCTGGATGTCTACGAGAAAGAACCACTGGCCGAGTCGCCGCTGTTCCAGCTGAAAAACGCCGTGACCTTGCCGCACATTGGCTCAGCCACTACTGAAACCCGCGAAGCCATGGCTAATCGTGCCTTGGCCAACTTGCGCAGCGCCTTGTTGGGTGAGCGGCCGCAGGATCTGGTCAACCCGCAGGTGTGGAAAGGCTAATAAATCAACAGATCGCAGCCTTCGGCAGCTCCTACAGGGGAATTCATTCCTGTGTAGGAGTTGCCGCAGGCTGCGATCTTTTGCTCTTAATCAAGCCAACGTGCCATTGCCCTGCACCAGCGGCGCCTTGGGTTTGCGAAACACCAGCACATTCCCCAGCATCACCAGCACCAACCCGACCAGCGCCGGCGCGGTCCATTGATACCCTTCGACAAACGCCGAGACATTCAACGCCACCACCGGAAACAGTACGGTGCAGTAGGCGGCACGCTCAGGCCCCATGCGCCCGACCAGCGTCAGGTACGCGGTGAAGCCGATCACCGAGCCCGGAATGACCAGGTACAGCAGCGACCCGATGTAGCGCGCATTCCACTCGATATCGAACGGAATGCCTTTGACCAGGCACCACACCGAGAGCATCGCCGCACCATACGCCATGCCCCAGGCGTTGGTGGTCAGCGGCTTGAGCCCGGCCTTCTGCTGCAAACTGGAGAGCATGTTGCCCGCCGAAAAGCACAGGGTGCCGAGCAGCGCCAGGGCCAAGCCGAGCAAGGTTTCCGGGCTCGCGGTATGGCCGGCCAGTTCAGGCCAGAACAACAGCCCCAACCCGAACAAGCCCAGCGCGCCGCCCATCAGCACATTGCGGGCGATTTTCTGACCGAAGAACACCCGCGCATTGAGGGCGTTCCACAGGGTGGCAGTGGAGAACACCACGGCGACCAGGCCGCTGGGGATCCACTGGCTGGCGGTCAGGAAGCACATGAAGTTGATGCAGAACAGGCACAAGCCCTGCGCCAGACAGATCAGGTGTCCACGCCGGTTCATCACTTGCAGGCGTCGACTCAGCAGCAACATCACGAACAGCACCAGCGCGGCGAGGCCGAAGCGATAGACGATCGACACCGGGATGGCCACCACGCCCAACTGCCATTTCAGGGCGATCCAGGTGGTGCCCCAGATCAACACGGTCAGCAGGTACAAAGAAAGGTTCATGGCACAGACTCCTGAATAGGCGTTCAGTGTCCTGCGTCGAGCTGCGCAGCACTTGCATAAACTTGCGCTTTTGTCGGGTGGCAGGCTGGCAGGCCAACGTCTACGGAGTAGGATGCAAGGCGTTGGAGAGAACCGATCATGCCCGCACTGGAAACGTTGCAAGTCTTTCAAGCCCTCAACCGCTCGCCCAATGCTCGCCTCGAGCTCAGCGCCGAGCTCGGTGACGGCATGGCTGCAGCCTTGTGGAGCAACCATCACGACGCCCAGGATTACGAAGCGCCGAGCCACCACACCTTGTCCTGCTACATCGCCGGTGGCACCGGAACCTTCCGCCGCGACCAGCCCGGCACCAAGGGCGGCCCGGACAAGCTATGCATTCTGCCGGCCGACCATCAGTCTGGCTGGGTGATCAACGGCGACATTCGCCTGGCCCACCTTTACTTCAGCCCCGAACAATTCGCCCTCGGCTGCGTCACGCTGCTGGACCGCGAGCCGCGTGAACTGCAGTTGCGCGAAAGCACCTTTCTCGACGACCCGCAGCAAGCCCGGCGCTTTCGGCAGATGATCACGCTGAATTGGGAGGAACCGGGCGAACGCGTGCTCACCAGCAGCCTGGCCCATGAAATGCTCAGCCACGCGCTGCTCAGCCAGGTCGGCATGCGCGAGGGATTGCGGCTCAAGGGTGGCTTGGCGGCGCATCAGCGGCGGCAGTTGGTGGAGTTCATCGACAGTCAGTTGGCCGAGGCCATCAGCCTGGGGCAATTGGCGGGGTTGTGCGCGCTGTCGGAATACCACTTTGCGCGGATGTTCAGGGAGAGCTTTGGTTTGCCGCCGCATCAGTATGTGTTGGCGCGGCGACTGAGCCGGGCGCGGGAATTGTTGCGCTCGACGTCACAGCCGTTGGGGGAGATTGCCTTGGCGTGCGGGTTTGCCAGTGCCAGTCACTTTACCAATCGGTTCCGTCAGGCCTTGGGTGGGACGCCTGGGGAGTATCGGCAGGCGTTTTTGCGGTAATCCCGGGATTTTCTTGGCCTGTCAGGCCGCCATCGCGGGCAAGCCCGCTCCCACAGGGTATGTGTCGATCACAAAAGTTGGGTTCGACACTATTCCTGTGGGAGCGGGCTTGCCCGCGATGAACGATGACGCGGTCTACCGTCAGAACTCCAAGGTGCTGGACAACATCACCTGCCGCGAATCCCCCATCGACACAAAGAACCGGCTCGCCGCCGAGGTGTAGTAGGTGCGGTCGAACAGGTTCTTCACGTTGAGCTGAAACTTGACCTTCTGCCCTTCGACCTTGGTGTCATAAGTAGCGAACGCATCGGCCACGGTGTAGCTCGGCAAGTCGAAATCGTTCACGGCGTTACCCGCCCGTTCCCCGACATACCGCGCCCCTGCGCCGACCCGCAACTGGTCGCCGCCGACAATGGTGCCGAAGTCATACACCGCCGACAGCGAGCCGCTGTTCTTCGCCACGTTCTGCAGTTTTTTACCCTTGTAAACCGGGTCTTCGGTGACTTCGGCATCGGTGTAGGCATAGCTGCCGATCAGGCTCCAGCGATCGCTGAGCTGGCCGCTCAGGTCCACTTCCAACCCACGGGAACGCACTTCACCGGCGGCGCTGTAGATCGTCACCGGGCCTTCGGAGTTGGCGACCAGCACGTTGCGTTTCTTGATGTCGAACAGCGCGACGTTACCGGTCACGCGCCCCGGCATATCGAGCTTGGCGCCGACCTCCCAGGACTTGGCTTCCTCCGGCGCAACGCTGCCGTCGAGCACGGTGCTGCTGCCGCTTAATGGCGCGATGGTCGAGTTGGGTTTGAACGATTCGGTGTAGCTGCCGTAGAACGACAACGCGTCGGTGTAGCGATACACCAGGCCGGCGCGGGGCACCCATTTCTGGCCGTTGCTGTCGGTGTTGGCCTGGAACGGCACGCCTTTACCGGCGTACTGGTCGTACGCCTGGAAACGCGCGCCGCCGACCAGAATCCACTGGTCGGTGAGGTGGATCGAATCCTGCAAAAATACCGAGTCGCTGCGCAGCAGGTCGGTCTGCGCGCTGTCCGCCGGGCTGACCGTGGTGCCGGCAACTTCGCGGCCGTAGACCGGGTCGACGTAGCTGAAGTTGCCCCGGCTTTTCTGCCGGATCAGGTCTTCGCGGTAGATCTTGCGGTACTCGTCATCGACACCGAACACCAGGTCATGTTGCATGCCCAGCACATTGACGTTGCCTTCGAGGCTGGCGGTGGTGAAGCGATCAGTACTGATCGCGTTTTGCGTGCCGTCCATGCTCCGTGTCAGCGTGCCTTTAGTGGTGTCGATGGCCGTGACGCGGACCTGGCTGGCGTCGTAGGTTTCACGATTCCAGCTGTAGCCGAAGTGGGCGTTCCAGTTGTCGTTGAGCTCGTGATCGGCCTCGAAGTGATACAGGTCCGAGCGACCTTCCATGTTGTTGAACGGCTCGTCGAGGCGACGCTCACGGGAGATGTCCAGCGGGTGGTTATCACGCGGGTCTATCACCGTGCCGCGGTCGAACGGGGTCAGAAACTCGCGGTGTTCATAGGCGAACAACAGCTTGGTGCTTTCGCCGAACCAGGCCAGCGATGGCGCCACCAGGGTTTCGCGATGGGTGCCGAAGTTGCGCCAGTAATCTTCGTCTTCGTGGTCCAGCACCATGCGGTAAGCGAGGCCGGAAGTGCCGAGTGCACCGGTACTGTCGAGGCCGCCGCCGCTGCCGTTTTTGCCGTCGCCGTAGCTCGAGCCGCGCACGGTCAGGGCGTTGTACTGTTCAAGCTCGGGCTTTTTGCTGACCATGTTGACTACGCCGCCCGGGTCCTGGATGCCGTAAAGCAACGAGGCCGGGCCCTTGAGCACTTCGACCCGGTCAACGCTGGCGTTGAGGCCACGGCCCTGCACGATCGGCATGCCGTCGCGCATGATCGAGCCGTTGCGGTTGTCGCCGAAGCCACGGGTCATCACCGAGTCCTGGGTGCTCGCCAGCGTGTTGCCCTGGGTAATGCCGCTGACGTTGGCCAGGGCGTCATCGAGATTGCGCGGCGCCTGATCGCGAATGACCTGGGCGGCAACGACGTTAACAGTCTGCGGGATTTCCTGGAGCAAGGCCGAAGAGCGCATCACCGAACTGGTGGGAGGCGGCTGATAGCTCATGGATTGATCCATCACCGAGGTGATGGTGGTCGCGCCCAGGTTCAGCGCGCCTTCGGTTGGCAGTGGTTCAAGGACCAGGGTGTGGCCATCGGTACGGCGGAAGGTGAAGCCCGAACCGCCGAGCAAACGCTGCATCGCCTGTTCGGCGCTCATCTGCCCGCTGACGGCCGGCGCATTGAGGCCGTAGGGCGCTTCATCGGTGTAGACCACGCTGATGCCGGTGATCCGGCTGAAGTCGCTCAAGGCCTGGGGCAGCGGTTTGGCGGCCATCGCGAAACTGAACTGCGTGCGCAGCTGGCGAGTGCCGGTTTCAGCGGCCAGCGCTACGCTCAGCGGCAGCAATGCCAGCGCCGAAAAGCTCAATGCAGAAACACCCAACCATTGTTTGACCGAACCCGATTTTGCCCTGGACTTCATTGCTCATGACCTGTGTAGAACCGCTACGGAATGCGAATGACTCGCAGTTTCAGTCACTACACGGATGGCGTCGGGGTTTACCTCATCAAATATTTGAAAATATTTGAAGCAAGATCAAAAGATCGCAGCCTTCGGCAGCTCCTACAGGTGTACGCGTTCCCCTGTAGGAGCTGCCGAAGGCTGCGATCTTTTGACTTTGCCTCAACGCAAAATAATCAAATGCCCCAAAACGTTGTGCTGCTCAAACCCCAGCACGCCTTGCAACGAACTCAACACCGCCTGCGGATCCTTGCTCGGAAAACTGCCACTGACCCGCCGTGCCGCCAGTTCGTCGTTGAGCAACACAATCCGCCCCGGGAAATAACGCCCCAAATCCTGCACCACATCGGCGAGTGTCGCCTTGTAGTAATTGAGCCATCCCTGACGCCACGCCAACTGCGCTTCGCTGTCGACTGCATGGAGCTGTTCTGCCGAGCCACCGCCATAGGCCACTTGCTGGCCAGCCGTGAGGATTTGCTGCTCGGCGTTTTTGTCCGCTGTCACGCCAACCCGTCCGGACAACACCGTGACCTGCGCGCCGTGAGGTTGCAGGCGTACTTCAAACTGCGTGCCCAGCACCCGCGCCTGACCCTTTTCCGCATCAACCACAAACGGCTCGCCGGTGTGGGTCACGCTGAAAAATCCGGCACCACGACGCCCCTGGACATGCCGTTCGCCACGACTGAAATCCACGGCAATCGCGCTGTCGGCATCCAGGGTCACTTGCGACTGATCGGCCAAGGTGACGGTGCGAATCTCCCCCGGCGCCGACCCGTAATCCGCACTAAGGTCATCGATCCAGCGCGTCGGCTGCCAGCCCGCACCGAGGCTGATCATCAGCAACAGACACGCGGCCATCGCCAGCGCACCGGACCATCGACGCACGCTGCTGCGGCGCGAACGATCCATTGCGTTGAGATAACCCTGCAAGGCAAACGCCTCTTCATCGGCCAGGGTGCGTGCCGGCCCTTCGCTCAATTCCCACACCACTTGCGCCTGGGCGTAAGCCTCGGCGTGGGCGGGATCGGCCAGCAGCCATTGACTGAAAGTGGATTGATCACCGCTGCTGGGCTGGTCATGCAACAGGCTCAGCCAGGCAAAAGCCGCCTGTTCCTGAGCGGGCGTCGGTGTGACGCGTTCGAAGTTGTTCACGGTGCTTTCCCTGGCGTGCGCGGTTCGGGTTCTCGAAGGCTGGCCTTGCAGGCTTCGAGGGCGCGCATCATATGTTTTTCCACGGCGCTTTGGGACAGGCCCATGGCCTTGGCGATCTCGGCGTATTTGCGGCCATGGATGCGGTTGAGCAAAAAGATCTGCCGCGTGCGCTCAGGCAACGCGCGCAACGCCGCTTCGACATGACGCAAATCGTTGCCCGCCTCCAGCGCTGCTTGCGGTTCACTGCCCTGGCTGTCCGGCGCCTCCGGCATCCAGCCTTCGTTGACCCGCACCCGCGTGCCTTCACTGCGCAAGTGATCGATGGCGATGTTGCCGGCGCAGCGCAACAAGTAGGTGCTGAGTTCCTCGACTTGCACCAGCGGCCGACGCCAGAAACGTACGAACAAATCCTGCACCAGGTCGGCCGCCGTCGCCCGACAACCGACACGCCGGTTCACCAGCGCTTCCATCTGCGAACGCTGCGACAGGAACACCTGCAGAAAATGCGCACGCGCACCGCGGTGTTCATCGTCATGGGATTCCGGGGGACTGGCGATCATCAGTTCAGCCCTGCACTAACACGGCAACCGGGCTGGCGAGCAGGCTCACGCCAGCCAACCCCAGCGCCAGGCGCGGGCGATACGGCAGCAACAGCACCAGCAACAAAGCACTAAGCATCAACACCGCGAACCATTCCACCAATCCCAGGCCCCAACCGGTCTCCGACACCACCGCCCACAGCGACACGCCCAGCAACAGCCAGCCACCGAGTTTCAGCCATTGGCGACGACGGGCCGATGGTTTACTGCCAAGCAGGTCGGTGTGATGCCGATCCATCGATAAACACAGCGCGGTGAAACCGCCATAGCAGAGCATCAGGGCCAGGAGCATTCAGTTGATTCCTCGCTCAAGCGTGATCGGTTGAGCACGCTTGCGAACAACGGTATCGGCCTTTGCCGAACGCTGCATTTTCCACGCTGCCCAAGCGAGAAACAGCCCGCTGCCCAGGCACGCAAGATCAAAACCGGCCAAAGCGTAATCGCCCTGCGCCAGGGTGACGCCCAAGTGATACGGCGTGCTCAGGGCGTTCAACAACGGCACCACGCAAAACAACAGGGCCGCCAGCGCCAACTGCTCGACCCACGCCGCGCGGCCACGGCGGACCATGGCATGCAACAGGCTGAAGCCCCAGACCATAAAGAAGCTGTTCACTTCCCACTCCGCTCGCCCGGCCATCTCGACCGGCAACAAGCGGTTGGCCCAGAAGAACGCAGCTACTGCGATCACCAGCCCGGACATGCTGGCGATGTTCAGCACTTCCACCAGGCGCAACTCGAACGGCATCACGCCACTCTTGGCATGTTTGAGCTGACGCTTGCCGAGCCAGATCACCAACCCGGTGCCGATCATCGCCGTGCTCGCCAGACCGCAAATAAAGTACAACCAGCGCAACACCGGACCGGCGAAATGCCCCATGTGCAAACCATAGAAACTCCCGGCAATCGCCACTGGCAGTGCTTGCTTCGGGGTCGTGCCGAGCAGTTGGCCGGTCACGCCGTTGAACGTCACCGCGCTGCCAAAGTCGTGGACCACACGGTCGCTGCCGTCACGTGCCAGCACGACAGAGGCATTTGCGTCGCCCGGATTGTTCACCGTCAACCGCCCTACTCGCCCACCGGACCATTGTTCGCGAGCCTTTTCCAGCAGCAGTGCCAAAGGCGCCAACTGCGCGGGTTTGCCAGCGACTTCCGGTGTATTGGACGCCGGAAAGACCTCGGCGTAAAACTGGCTGGCATCCCCTTTATACGAGGCCAGAATGCTCGCTGGCATGACCATCGCCATGAAAATCACCAGGCTGCTGTAGGTGATCATCAGGTGAAACGGCAACACCAGAACGCCCACCGCGTTGTGCCCATCCAGCCAAGAGCGCTGGCCCTTGCGCGGGCGGAAGGTGAAGAAGTCCTTGAAGATTTTCTTGTGGGTGATGATCCCGGTGATCAGACCGATGAACATCACCATGGCGGCGATCGTCGACAACCAGCGGCCCCACGGATAAGGCATTTGCAGCTGGAAATGGAAGCGATAAAAGAAGTCGCCGCCCATCGTCTCGCGGCCCTGCACTTCGGCGCCGGTTTGCGGGTCGAGGAGTTTTTCCGTGAAGCGGCCGCGTTCACCGCGCTTGGCCGGCGACTGTTGCCAGCGCACTGACAGGCCAGGTTCCCGAGCGTTCGGCAACTCGATGAGCCAACGCGAGGCGCCGGCGGCGTGCTGCTGAAGATAATCCTGCGCCAGGGTCAAACTGGCTTCGGAGGACACCGAACGTGCGGGAATTTCCGGCTGCATCCAGTGGCTGATCTCATCGTTGAAATAGGCCAGTGTGCCGGTCAGGAAAATCGCAAACAGCAGCCAGCCGAAGATCAAACCGGCCCAGGTGTGCAGCCAGGCCATGGCCTGGCGAAAGCCCTCTTTCATGAGTGGCCCATCCAGTACGCCAGCCCCGAAACGGCCGCCAACACCAGGCTCGGCACGATCAAACCGATCCAGGCCTGCCACGCGTTGCGACAGGCAAAGCACCAGAGCACCGCCACCAGATAGACCAGAAACGAGCTCATCATCCCGGTCACGACGGCTTCGGCGCGAGCCATGGGCAGCCACATCGTCAGGCTGACGCTGGCCAGCGCCGAAACGAGATAACCGCCCAGCACGGCGGCGAGCACCCGCGAGGTGACCGCCAATCGGTAGGAAACGGGAAGCGAGGTGGTTTTGCCTTTCATGTTTCGACCTTGAAACCGGGTGAGGCCGCGCGCACGTCACGGAGCCAACAAGGGCTCAATATTAATGATAAATATTCTCATACGCAAAAGGCTCCGACGATATCGCCAATACCGCCGATTGCCGGATGCCGTTACACACCACTACAATGCGAACAATTCTTGTTCTCTAACGCATTCGAATGCGCTCGGAGTGGGTTCTGTTGCAGCCAGCCAATACCGTCGAAGTCCTCTATCACGCCCATCACAACTGGCTCACCGGTTGGCTGCGGCGCAAGCTCGGCTGCCCTGACAGCGCCGCGGATTTGGCCCAGGACACCTTCATGCGGGTGCTGACTGCGCGGGAAACCCCGCAGATCATCGAGCCACGCGCCTTCCTCACGACCATCGCGAAACGGGTGTTGTTCAACTATTACCGCCGTCAGGACCTGGAGCGCGCTTACCTCGATGCGTTGGCGCAGATGCCGGAGAGGGTTGCGCCGTCGGAGGAAGAACGGGCGATCATCCTGCAAACCCTGATGGAACTCGATCAGTTGCTCGATGGCCTGCCACGGCTGGTGAAGCGCGCGTTTTTACTGGCGCAGGTCGATGGCCTGACTTATCCACAGATCGCCGCCGAGCTGGGCATTTCCATCGCCACGGTCAAGCGGCACCTGAACAAAGCGGCAATGCGCTGCTATTTCGCGCTATGAACGGTTCGCCGGACTTTTCCTCCCAGGTCGCCGAACAGGCGGTGCATTGGCTGATGGAAATGCAGCAAGGGCCATTGACCCCGCGCCAGCAACACGCCTGGCAGCAATGGCACGATGCACACAGTGAGCATCAACGGGCGTGGGAGCATATCCAGCGGGTCAATCAGCGCTTGCGCGGCTTGTCTTCGCCCTTGGCTCACGCCACCCTCAACGCGCCGAAATCCGCCGGCCGTCGTCAGGCGTTGAAGCTGCTGCTGATTCTCGGTGCCGGCTCGGCGGTCACCTGGGGCATGCGCGAGCACACGCCACTGCCGGCGTTGCTGGCCGATTACCGCAGCCCCATCGGCCAGCGCCGCAAAGTAGCGTTGGGCGATGGCAACCAGTTGCAGCTCAACACTGCCAGCGCGGTGGATGTGCGCGTTGAAAGTCAGCCACGGCTGATCCGTTTGCTCGAAGGCGAAATGTTGCTCACCGCCGCCAAAGCGTTTCAAGTTCGCACCGCCCAAGGCCTGTTGCGGGCCCAAGGCGCGCGCCTGAACGTGCGGCAGTTTTCCGATCACACCCAAGTCGCGGTGTTCGAGGGCAGCGTCGAGTTGACGCCCGATGGTGGTTCACCGCTGAGGCTGCAAAGCGCCCAGCAGTTGAGCTTTGGCGCGCGCGGTGTCGGCAAACCGCTGCCCTTGGACGCGAACAGCGGTGCCTGGGCGGAGGGCATGCTGGTGGCGGCGCACATGCGCCTTGGGGATTTCCTCGATGAACTCGGTCGCTATCGTCGCGGGCAACTTCATTGCGATGCGAAGGTGGCTGATCTGCTGATCTCCGGGACGTATCCACTGGACGACAGCGAACGGATTCTCGACCTGCTGGAAATCAGTTTGCCGGTGAAGGTGAAGCGCTTTACGCGGTATTGGGTGACGGTCGAGGCGAAGGTTTAACAGCCAGATCAAAAGATCGCAGCCTCCGGCAGCGCCTACAGGTGTACGCCGATCCATGTAGGAGCTGCCGAAGGCTGCGATCTTTTGATCTTGAAAATAAATGAGCCGTTTTTCAGATCTGGCGTGACAGAGAAGGAAAGCCACCTTGATTCCACCTTCTCAGGATCGTCCTTCATGCCCCCCCCCCGCCTCACCCCGCTGGCCCGAACCCTGCGCCAACTCTTGCTGGGCGCCAGCCTGAGTTTCGCTGCCGTGTCGCTGGCATACGCCGCTGACGCCAAGTCGTACCACATCGCGCCGTCCTCGCTGGAAAGCGCCCTCAACCAGTTCGGCCGTGAGGCGGGTGTGCTGATTTCCTTTGGCTCGCAAGTCACCAGCGGTATGCAGAGTCGTGGCCTGGAAGGCAACTACACCGCGGAACAAGGCTTGAACGCCTTGCTCAAAGGCTCCGGCCTGCAAGCCCGCGCCGAGGGCAACAACGCCTTCAGCCTGCAACCGGCGAGCGATGCCGCGCTGGAACTGGACACCTCCAAAGTCGTCGGCGACTGGCTCAGCGATGCGGCAGCCATCAACGTCTTCGAACACCCCGGCGCGCGCGACGTGATCCGCCGTGAAGAGTTCGAACGTCAAGGCGCGACCCAGGCCAGGGACGTGCTCAACCGCATCCCCGGCGTGAATGCTCCGGACAACAACGGCACCGGCAGCCATGACATGGCGCTGAACTTCGGTATTCGCGGGCTCAACCCGCGGCTGGCGTCGCGATCGACGGTGCTGATGGACGGCATTCCGGTGCCGTTTGCGCCTTACGGCCAGCCGCAGTTGTCGTTCGCCCCGGTGAGCATGGGCAACATGGATGCCGTCGACGTGGTGCGCGGCGGCGGCGCAGTACGCTACGGCCCGCAGAACGTCGGCGGCGTGGTCAACTTCGTGACCCGGGCGATTCCCGATGAGCCGACGGTCAAGGGTGGCTTCCAGACCGAAACCAGCCCGTCCTCCAGCCACGACGGTTTCAAAACCACCGGCAACCTGCTGGCCGGCGGCACTGCCGAGAATGGCCTGGGCGGCGCGTTGCTGTATTCCGGCACGCGTGGTGGCGACTGGCGCGAACACAGCGACACCGAAATCGACGACCTGATTCTCAAGGGCAAATACCAGCTCGACGACGCCAACAGTTTCAACGCCATGGCCCAGTATTACGAAGGCAAGGCCGATATGCCCGGTGGTCTGAACGTCGCCGATTACGATGCCGACCCGTACCAATCGACCCGCCCTAAGGATCAGTTCTGGGGTCGACGGACGATGTTCAACTTCGGCTATCGCTATCAGGAAGATCGCCGCGAATTCACCGCCAATACCTTCTTCACCAAAACCCTGCGCAGTGGCTATCTGGATCAGGGCACCTTCCTCTCGCTGTCGCCTCGCGAGTATTGGGTGCGTGGCCTGGAGACCCGATTTGCCCAGGGCTTCGACCTCGGGCCGACCAGCCATGAAGTCGGCGTCGGCTATCGCTACATCAACGAGGCCGGCCACGAACTGCGCTACCGCACGCCGATCGCCAGCAACGAGTACCCGACCACCAGCAGCCGCAACGACCGCGACACCCGAGGCGGCACCGAAGCCAATGCGTTCTTCGTCGATGACCGGATCGACATTGGCAAATGGACGCTCACGCCAGGTATCCGCTACGAAATGATTGACTCGCAACAGACCAACAACCTGACGAACGAGAAGTACAAGGGCGACTACAACACCGCGCTGCCGGCGTTGAATGTGCTTTATCACCTGACCGACAGCTGGAACCTTTACGCCAACACCGAAGGCTCTTTCGGCAGCGTGCAATACAGTCAGATGCCCAACCGGGTGACCAGCGGTGAAGTCAAACCGGAGAAGGCTCGCACCTGGGAGCTGGGCACCCGTTACGACAACGGTGCGTTGAGAGCGGAAATCGGTGCGTTCCTGATCAACTTCGACAACCAGTACGAAAGTAATCAGACCAACGACTCGGTGATCGCCCGTGGCGAAACACACCATCAAGGCATCGAAACCAGCGTCAACTACGCACTCGATGACCTGAGCCCCTCGTTGGCGGGTTTTGATGTCTATGCCACTTACGCCTATGTGGACGCGACCATCCGCGAAGACGGGCCGAACAAAGGCAATCGTGTGCCGTTCTCCTCGAAACACAAAGGCACGCTGGGCGTCGGTTATACCGAAGGCGCCTGGAAGTTGAATCTCGACAGCAGCTACCAGAGCGACCAGTTTGCCGACAACGCCAACACCTCGGCCGAAAGCGTCGACGGCAGCACGGGCAAGATTGCGGGGTACATGTTGTTCAGCAGCCGGGCCGCCTATGACTTTGGCCCGCAGTTATCGGATTTGAATGTGGCGGTGGGGGTGAAGAACATCTTCAACACCCAATACTTCACACGGTCGTTCGATGACAACAACAAGGGCAAGTATGTGGGGGAACCACGGACGGTTTATGTGCAGACGTCTGTGGCGTTCTGATCGAACGCCCTATAGAGACGTAACACTCCATGTAGCAGCTGGCGAAGCCTGCGTTCGGCTGCGCAGCAGTCGTCAAGTCAGACGGTGCGGTGATTCAGGATGATCGCGCACTCAGGTTTTACGACTGCTTCGCAGCCGAACGCAGCCTTCGGCAGCTGCTACAAAGAAGCGCATTGCGGCGGAGTTGAATGAACGCACAAACAAAAACGGGCCTGCAATTGCAGACCCGTTTGTCAGTGGAAAGGTAAAAATCAAATCAGGCTTCAGCCGTTTTGCGCAGCCTGTTCGTTCTCGAGAAACTCTTCTTCCAAGAGCACATCTGCGTGAGCCCCCCTCTCGAACGGCACCACAGCGGCGCGTGGTTTGCCCCGCAGTTTGCCAAACAGGTGATCCAACGCATGCTCAAGTTTGGTGGCTGCCCCGTCGATCGCCAGTTCCAGGGAGTCAGCTTTATGGGTGACAGAAATCGGTTGGTGGCCTTTTGGCCGCGCTTCCAGCTGGCAGCGCATGTCGTGCGGTCCGGGCTTGTCGCCGTTTTCGTCCCGCAGGTGAACCTCGACGCGGGTCAGGTCCTCTTCATAACGTTCGAGCGTGCTCTCAATGGTAGTACGTACCCACTCCTCCAGTCGGATGCTGCTTTGAATATGGTTATCGCTGTTGACTTGGATTTGCATAGTTCATCCCTTATTTCAGCTAGCTCGCTAGAGGCCCTTCGGCTAGCCCTTGGGCGTCATCACCGTGACCTCTTACTTACACAATCGGTCTGTGCGCAGAACATTTCAACCCCTAAAAAAAGATAAATATGGATTCGCAAAAAAAGCCGGACAACCGGTAAAAGCGCTGTTAAGGTCGGGAGTTGGGTCGCCTCGCTTCTTTGTCATAATTACTCACATCTGCTGCTCCGCCAGCGGGTGCAAACTGCGAAAATTCCCCGCCTCCTCTACCAGCCAGTCATGCACCGCGCGCACGCCCGGATGGCTCAGCGCCCCTGGGGCATAAAGCAGCATGTAGCGCTTGTGATTGGGCACCGCCAGGCCAAACGGCACGATCAACGTCCCCCGCTCCAGCTCATCGTTGAGCAACGTTCGCCGCGCAATCGCCACGCCCATCCCGGCAATCGCCGCTTCGATGGTCAGGTGGTTGCGATTGAAGGTATGCCCGCGCCGCACGTCCGCGCCTTCGAAGCCGATGGCATTGAGGTAGAACTCCCATTCCGCATACTCATAACTGCCACGCCAGGCAGTGATGTCGTGCAGCAACGGAAAATGCACCAGGTCCGCCGGGCCGTGCAGAGGCGGACGCCCGCGCAACAGGCTTGGGGCACAGACCGGAAAAATCTGCTCGTCGAGCAAGGCTGTGGATAACAAGCCGGGATAACTGCCGTCGTTCAGGTCGATGGCCAGATCGAAATCGCCCTCGTGCAAGGGTACGCTGCTGTCCTCGGCCACCAGACGCAGCTGAATGTCCGGAAAACGCTGTTGCAACCGTGGCAAACGCGGAGTCAGCCACTTGCCCAGGAACGATGGAATCGAACGCAAGCGTAGCGTCCCGCTGATCATTCCCGCGTCCAGTCGTCGCAATTCTGCGTCGATGCTGCCGTAAGCCTCGTTCACGGTGATGGCCAGTCGCTGGCCTTCGGCGCTCAATTCAACACCCCGAGCGCGACGATGAAACAGGCGAAAACCCAACCGTTCTTCCAGTTGCCGAATCTGCTGACTGACTGCACCCGGCGTGATGTGCAGCTCTTCGGCGCAACGGGTGAACGACAAGTGCCGCGCGGCACAGGAAAACACGTGCAGCCAGACGTAGGTCTGGGCGTGCAATTGACGACTCATCGTTTAGTCCTGCTAAAGGCTGTCTTAGGAAGTTTCGTTGGTCACGTAGGACCGAGACGGGCAGTATCGCCGACATTGCGCTTGTCCTACAAAACATGGCAGCGATTCCTCTTCCATTGCTTGTATAGGCTTTAGCATGGCTATCAGTGTTTTCGATCTCTTCAAAGTCGGCATCGGTCCGTCCAGTTCCCACACCGTCGGCCCAATGCGCGCCGCCGCGACCTTCGCCCAGGCCCTTATCGATCAAGGTTTACTGGATGACGTACGGCGGGTAGAAATCCGCCTCTACGGCTCCCTTTCCGCCACCGGCGTCGGCCATGCCACCGACCGTGCCTGCGTCATGGGGCTGATGGGTGAATGGCCCGACAGCATCGACCCGACCTGCATCGAAACCCGGATTCAAACCCTGCGCGAAACCGGCGAACTGAACCTGGCAGGTAAATCGACCATTGCCTTCAACTGGCAACGCGATCTCCTGCTGCTCGACGAGAGTTTGCCCTACCATCCCAACGCCATGTCCCTGACAGCCTTTGGCGAAACCGGTGAACTGTCGGAGCAAACGTACTACTCGATCGGTGGCGGTTTCATCATCGAAGCAGAGGAAGCCGCGTCCGGCATCGCGCCCACCAGCGACGTAGTGCTGCCGTACGATTTCTCCAGCGCCGCCGAACTACTTAAGCTCTGCAATCAGCATGGCTTGCGGGTTTCCGAGTTGATGATGGCCAACGAACTGGCCTGGCGCAGCGAAGCCGATATCCGTCAGGGTTTGCTGCACATCTGGTCGGTGATGCGTGAGTGCGTCGAGCAAGGTTTGCGTCACGAAGGCATCCTGCCCGGCGGTCTGAATGTTCCGCGTCGCGCGGCGAAATTGCACCGCAGCCTGTTGGAAATCGGCAAGCCGAATGTCATCACTTCGACGCTGTCAGCCATGGAGTGGGTGAACCTGTTCGCCCTCGCCGTGAACGAAGAAAACGCTGCCGGCGGCCGAATGGTCACGGCCCCCACCAATGGCGCGGCGGGGATCATTCCGGCGGTGCTGCACTACTACATGAAATTCAACCCGGACGCGTCGGACGATGACGTGGTGAATTTCTTTCTGGGCGCTGCAGCCGTCGGCATTCTCTGTAAGAAAAACGCGTCGATCTCCGGCGCCGAAGTCGGCTGCCAGGGCGAAGTCGGTTCCGCCTGCGCGATGGCCGCCGCCGGTCTGGCGGACATACTCGGCGCCACCCCGGAGCAACTGGAAAACGCCGCCGAAATCGGCCTGGAACACAACCTCGGCCTGACCTGCGATCCGGTCGGCGGGCTGGTGCAAGTGCCGTGCATCGAGCGCAACGCGATTGCCGCCGTGAAGGCGATCAACGCCACGCAAATGGCCCTGCGCGGCGACGGCAAGCACTTCATTTCCCTGGACCGGGTGAGCCGCACCATGCGCGATACCGGCGCCGACATGCCCGACAAATACAAAGAGACTTCACGGGGCGGCCTGGCGGTGAGCTGGGTGGAATGCTGACCGGTTAAGTTGCACGCGGTTGTTTATTGCCCTGAAACGGGCAGGCAAAAAGCAGCCGGACTGTAGGAGCGAGCTTGCTCGCGATGGACCTGAGGGTGACGCGTTTATCCAGCAAACACGGGTTATCGTTGACGTCCATCGCGAGCAAGCTCGCTCCTACAGGGGCACTCTTTTTTCCGGCATGCCCCTTGCTACATCCCCTTTGTACAAAAAACAAACGCGATGATGGCGATATGGCTACGGAATGGCCGATGGTCTGGTGTTGCGAACTAATCCCGATCATGGCCAGTCAATTACTGCACGTTCAATCAGGCGGTGACGCATCATGGACAACCCTTTTCAGATCATTACCGATGCCTTTGCACCGGATTACCAGATCAACCTGAGCATTCAGGGGCTCGATGGCAGCATCATGCTGACCCTGTCCAACAGCGGCCACGTCGTCGCCAAACGGATGATCAGCGCCGATCAACGCAATGACCCCCAACGCCTCAAGCGCCTGGTGCAAAGCATTCAGTTCGGCATCGCCATCGAACAGGGCCACAGCGCCGTGGCTATCCTCGAAGCCATGACCGACGGCGACAATCGTAACCTGCCGCCGCCACAAGCCAAGCGCCACAGCCGTCCGGCCATGCGGCTTTAAATCTCGCCCTTCTCCACTTCGGGATGCTCACCGGAACCCGCACCAATCTTGCGCTGCGGGTGTTCGATCTTCACCGAAGGGAATTGCGACGACGCGTAACGCACCACCAGGATTGCAAACGCCAACAGCAGAATCCCACCGCACAGGTAGATGATCCCCAGGTCTGGCGGGTTGTGGTGCGAAACGTTGGAGATCAGCAGCCGCGTCAGCGCGGTGATCGCTACGTAGATCAGAAAACGCACCGGCATGTGATTGGTCTTGAAGTAAATCCCGACCATCGCCCCCAGTTCCAGGTAGATGAACAGCAGCAAGATGTCATCGATCTTGATGTGCCCTTCCTCGATCATCTGCAAAAATTCCATTACCGCAGCCCACGCGGTCACCGCACCGATGGCAAACAGCGCCAGGTAATGGAAGGTCTCGACGAACAGGTTGCCCAGGGACTCGGCCAGTTGGTGCACGTTCTGCCGCAGGTTCTCGGCCCAGTTTATTTTCACGATGATTCTTCCTTAGGTCGGCTCGACCGGATGATGCGGGTTGGACGTGACGGTTGTTCTGCATGCAGAAAAAAGGCCAGGGGTTGTGAGTTGAGATGGCGATTGGCTGTTACTGGACACTTTTGTGGTGTTTGTACTGGCGCAATCGCGGGCAAGCCCGCTCCCACAAGTTCAGCGCTAAACCTGTGGGAGCGGGCTTGCCCGCGATTGCGGCCGACACGGTTCGCCTGACAAACGTCAAAATCGGTCTACATTGAAAAGCCACTACCCAAACCGAAGGGATTCGCTTATCCTTTTCGCTGTATATAAATACAGTAGTCGAATAGACAACTTAATGTGAAGGCATGTGAGGTGGTGAATGGCCGTCGAAGTGGTATACCGCAGCAGCCGAGATCTGGAGCGCTTGTTCATGGATAAAGCCGAAGCTGACCGTCATGACAAAATGCTCGAACTGGCCGAATTGCTGGCTGAAGTGTTGCAAAAAGCCGTTCCGTCCCTGACCGAGCAGCAAGTGGAAGAAGCCGGGATCTACATGGCGAAGAATCGCGATGTGTTCGCCAAGGCGTTCAAGAGCCAGCCGGACGCCCTGTCCGAACTGCTCAATGCCCCGGTTGAAGTCGTTGAAAAAGCAGCCCCCGTAGAAGTGGCTGCACCTGTTGAAGTGGCAAGCGCGGAGCCGACCAAGCCAGCCAAGGCTGCCAAAACAGCAAAGTAAGCAATGCCCGAATTGAATAGGCCCTGAGTCAAATGGCTCAGGGCCTTTTTCATGCCCGCAGGAAACTGGATGTCGGGTTGCTCCAGCGCCTCGACCAGCGCCCTCCGCTATTTCATCGGTACAGCACTCTCTCCGCCAATTCATCCGCCACACGCGCAGGCGAGCGTTTTTCCGCTTGGGCATGGGCGAAGACTTCGGTCAGCCGTGAGCTGATTTTCGACAGGTGCGCGGTAATGGTCGTCAGCGCTTCGCCACGGTGTTTGAGCGAGACGTAGATCAGCCCGCCGGCGTTGATCACGTAATCCGGTGCATACAGAATGCCCCGCCGTTCCAGTTGATCGGCGACCTCCAGATGGGTCAGCTGGTTGTTCGCCGAACCGGCCACCGCCGCGCAGCGCAACTGCGTGACGCTGTGGCTGTTGAGCACGCCACCCAGGCCGCAGGGCGCGAGAATGTCGCAGGGCGTGCTGAGCAGCGCATCGTTGGCGATCGGATGCGCGCCGAGTTGCTCCATCGCCAGTTGCACTTTGCCGTGATCGATGTCGCTGACCAGCAGCTCGGCACCGGCGGCGTGCAGCTGTTCTGCCAGGGCAAAACCGACGTTGCCCAAACCTTGAATGGCCACTCGCAAACCTTCAAGGTTATCGCTGCCCAGTCGGGCGATGGCGGTGGCACGAATGCCGGTGAACACGCCCATCGCCGCGTGGGGTGCAGGGTCGCCCGCTGACGTGGTGCTGGTGACGTGTTGAGTTTGCTGGGCGATGCAATCCATGTCCGCCACCGATGTGCCGCTGTCGATTGCGGTGATGTAGCGGCCGTCGAGCTGATTGATACAGCGCCCGAAGGCTTCGAACAGCGCGGCGCGATTTTCCACATGGACCGGACGCACAATCACGGCCACGCCGCCGCCCTGGGCCAGGCCGGCCAGCGCCGCCTTGTAGCTCATGCCTTGGGCGAGGCGCACAGCGTCCTCGACGGCGGATTCGTCGCTGGGGTAGGCAAGGTAACGACAACCACCCAGGGCAGGCCCCAGACGGCTGTTATGGATGGCAATGACCGCCTTCAACCCGGTGACCGGATCGACGCTCAGATGCAGCGATTCAAGGCGAGTGCTTTGCATGAGAGCGAACATCGTGGGGCTCCCGAATCACTTCTTGTAGTCGCCAGTATAGGCTTGCGCCCAAAATTTGCTGAAGCGCACCGGAATAAGCGACGCCGCCATGCAGGCTTTCGGAAATAACCCGCACCGGCCTGTGTGCGGCACTGGACGAATGCCGGAGACGGGGCTAAAACGAGGCATTGCCCGGAGATTTTGATGACCCCCCGCCAACGCTTTTTCGACTGCCTGCAACGTTCACCGCCCGCGCTGTTCGAGGCCGCGCTGTGGATGGCTGCCGAACACGATAAAGAGGTGAATCCCGAGGCGGTGCTCACAGACTTCAAGGACCTGCAACAGCGGGTCAGTTCTGGCTTGCCGATGTTGCCGGTGAGCGAACTGGCCCAACCGTTGTTACGGCGCCTGAATGATCTGGGCTTCGCCCAGGACGATTTCACGCCATTGCGCCCGCAAGTGGCGTTGGTCAACAAAGTGCTGGAACGCCGGCGCGGCCAACCGCTTGCCTTGGGGCTGATTGCTCTGGAGCTGGCAAAAGGTCTGGAAATCCCCATGGTCGGGGTCAACTTCCCCGGGCATTTCCTGCTGCGGGTTCCGGGTGCCGATCACCTGCTCGACCCTTGCGGCGGCCGTCGTCTGTACCCCAACGATTGCCGCGAATTGCTGCAACGCCAGTACGGTCCGAACATGAAGCTCAGCGCCGAACATTTGCTCACCGCCGAACCGGTGCAGATGTTGCAACGGCTGTCACGCAACCTGCGCCAGTTGCACCTTTCCCACGACGATTACATCGGCGCCCTGATCGACGCCGAGCGTGTGCTGGAACTGGGCAACGCCAGTGCTGCCGATTACCTGGCCCGGGCCAGTCTCTATCAACGGCTGGACTGCCCGAACGCCGAGCGCTTCGACCTGGAGCATGCACTGTTGCTCAGCGACGACCCGATCCAGCGGATTCGCCTGACTGAACGGTTGGGGCATTTGCCGCCCAATTCCATCGTCCACTGATCCCGCCTTTTGTAGGAGCGAGGCTTGCCCGCGAAAGCGATCTGTCCGTCACATCGATGCTGGATGTACCACCGTCTTCGCGGGCAAGCCTCGCTCCTACAAGGGCGGTGGGTTGACCGTGAATCTGGTGTGCGGCATCGGCCGATTGTGGGAGCGAGCCTGCTCGCGAAAGCGGTGTGTCAGTCAGCATCGATGTTGACTGGCAGATTGCATTCGCGGGCAAGACCGCTCCCACATTTCGTTCGGTGTGAGTTTTTTTAGGGGGTGTCTGGCTGGTTGGTCGGGTGGGCCTTGATGAAGGCTGGGTGTTTGGCCGCCAGTGTCGCGACCCGGCGAATCCTCGGGTACGCGTCGAGGGAAATGTTAAATCGCTCCGCCGCGTATAACTGCGGGATCAGGTACAGGTCCGCCAACCCTGGCACTGGACCAAAGCAGTAACCCTCATCACCAATCAACCGTTCCACCGTCGCCAACCCTTGGCTGATCCAGTGGCCGATCCACTCCACCACCTGCGGTTCGTCGTGGCCCAACTGGCGCAGTTTGTTCAGCACGCTGACGTTGTGCAGCGGGTGCACATCGCAACCGATCAGCGCCGCGACACCGCGCTCACGGGCGCGCGCGACGAGGTCCCTGGACAGCAGCGGCACCTGTGGATAACGCTCCTCCAGGTACTCGATGATCGCTGGCGACTGGATCAGCAGGTCGCCTTCGTCGGTCCGCAAGGCCGGCACCCGGCCTTGCGGATTGATGCCCAGATACGCCGGCTGCCGGTGCTCGCCACCTGGCGGCGCGATCAGGTTGACCGGCAGCGCCTGGTAGTCCAGCCCCTTGAGCGCCAGCGCGATACGTACCCGATAGGACGATGTCGAACGGTAGTAGGTATAGAGTTCCATGACCCGATCTCCTTAGCGCGCTGGCAGCACTTTGCCGCGGCATTCGCCGAAACCGATAGAGGCAAAACCCTCACGGCTACAACGGGCGCGCAGGATAATTTCGTCGCCGTCCTCAAGGAACTTGCGCACTTCACCGGACGCCAGTTCGATCGGCCTTTTACCGCCCTCGGTGATTTCCAGCAGGCTGCCGAACTGACCGTTTTCAGGTCCCGACAGCGTGCCTGAACCGAACAGGTCGCCGGCCTGCAACTGGCAGCCGTTGACGCTGTGGTGCGCGACCATTTGCGCCACGGTCCAGTACATGTGTTTGGTATTGCTGAGGGTCAGGCGATGAGCCGGGAGTTTTTGCTCGCGCAGGCCTTCGGTGAGCAGCAGCACTTCCAGTTCGATGTCGAAGGCGCCCGCGGCCTGATCGCGTTTGTCGAACAAGTACGGCAGCGGCTGCGGATCGCCTTCCGGGCGCGCAGGCTGGGCACCACGGAACGGCTCCAGCGCCTCGGCGGTCACCACCCACGGCGAGATGCTGGTGATGAAACTCTTGGACAGGAACGGCCCCAGTGGCTGGTATTCCCAAGCCTGGATATCGCGTGCCGACCAGTCGTTGAGCAGGCAGAAGCCGGCAATGTGATCGGCCGCGTCGCCAATGGCGATCGAGTCGCCCATGTCGTTGCCCTGGCCGATCCAGATGCCCAGTTCCAGCTCGTAATCCAGACGCGCGCACGGACCAAACGTCGGCTCGGTCTGACCGGCTGGCAAAGTCTGGCCTTTAGGGCGGCGCACGTCGGTGCCGGACGGGCGAATGGTCGAGGCACGACCGTGATAACCGATCGGCACGTACTTGTAGTTCGGCAGCAGCGGGGTGTCTGGGCGGAACAATTTGCCGACGTTTTGTGCGTGCTCGATGCCGACGTAGAAGTCGGTGTAGTCGTTGATTTTCGCCGGCAGGTGCATCTCGCAGTTTGCCGCCAGTGGCAGCAACTTCGAACCTTGTGCCTCGATCTTGCCGTGCAGGGTACTGCCTTCTTTCAGCAGCTCCAGCAGACGTTCGCGCAACGCAACTCGCGCTTCGCGCCCCAACTCAAAAAAAGCATTCAGCTGGCCGCCACGGGTGGCGTCGACTGCAGTTTTCGCGATGCCGTCGAACAGACCCGCATCCAGTGCCGCTTCCAGATCAAAGATGTGTTCGCCGATGGCCACACCGCTGCGAGGCGCGGAGCCCTTCACGCTGAACACGCCCAAGGGCAGGTTTTGCAGCGGGAAATCAGCGTGGCCGTTGGCGGAGGCAACCCAGCTACGAGTGATGGTTGTCTGAGTCATGGGTTATCTCCGGGTCGGGTCGAAAGTGGCGGGCAGCGTGGCCCAGCAGGCATCGTAGTTGGTTTGCAGTTGCGGGCAGTCTAGGGCGAATCGACTCGGGCGCAGCACCTGGCTGGTCTCGAACATGAAAGCCATGGTGTTGTCGATTTTCGCCGGCGCCAGTTCGGCGTTGATCGCCTTGGTGCAGGTCTCGCCGTCCGGGCCGTGGGCGCTCATGCAACTGTGCAAGGACGCGCCGCCGGGCACAAAACCTTCGGCCTTGGCGTCGTACTCGCCCTTGATCAGGCCCATGAATTCGTTCATCAGGTTGCGGTGGAACCACGGTGGACGGAAGGTTTTTTCGGCAACCATCCAGCGCGGCGGGAAAATCACGAAGTCGAGATTGGCCAGACCGTGGACGCTGGTCGGCGAGGTCAGGACGGTGAAAATCGACGGATCCGGGTGATCGAAACTCACCGTGCCGATGGTGTTGAAACGGCGCAGGTCATATTTGTACGGCACGTTATTACCGTGCCAGGCGACCACGTTCAGCGGCGAATGATCGAGCTCGCAGCCCCACAACTGACCGAGGAATTTCTGCACCAGCGTGGTCGGTTGCTTGAGGTGTTCGTAATGGGCGACCGGGGTCAGAAAATCCCGCGCATTCGCCAGGCCATTGCTACCGATGGGCCCGAGATCCGGCAGACGCAGCGGCGCGCCATGGTTCTCGGCAAGGTAGCCGCGCGCTTGTGGGTCGAGCAGTTCAACGCGGAACTTCAGACCGCGCGGCAGCACGGCGATTTCCAGCGGTTCCAGTTCCAGCACACCCAACTCGGTGGCGATACGCAGACGCCCCAGTTGCGGCACCAACAGTAATTCGCCATCGGCATTGAAGAACACGCGCTCCATGGAGCGGTTGGCGCGGTAGCTGTAGATGCTGATCCCGGCCGGTTTTTCCGGGCCCGAGTTGGCGGCCATGCTCACCAGGCCGTCGATGAAATCGGTCGGCTCGCTCGGGATGTCCAACGGGTTCCAGCGCAGTCGATTGGGAGTCACTTCACCCAATGGACCACCGGCCAGTTGCCGATCCAGTTTGGCGAACGCCGGGTGATTGGCCGACGGCTGAATGCGGTACATCCAGGTGCGCCGCGCTTCACTGCGGGCCATGGTGAACGCGGTGCCGGAGAACAATTCGGTGTAGAGACCGTACGGGGCTTTTTGCGGGGAGTTCTGGCCGACAGGCAGTGCGCCGGGCAACGCTTCGCTGCTGAATTCATTGCCGAAGCCGGACTGATAAGCCAGCGCGGGCGCCGTTGAATCGAGGTTCATGGAGCCTCCTGAACAGGGAACAGGCAATGGCCTGTCACTCCGTCGAAGAGCTCTCGGCACGCCCGGGTTATTTTTATCGTAATTCGATTACGCATAACGTAATTTGATTGGTATTGACCGTCAAGCTATAAAGACGCCCATTCGTCCCGGGATCACACCGCCTCCATGGAAAAGCCGCTCAGCAACGGTAAACAGAAAGTCCGCTCGGCCGAGGTCGGCACCGACATTCTCAAGGCCTTGGCCGAGTTGTCGCCCTCGACATCGCTGTCGCGTCTGGCCGAACACGTGCAAATGCCGGCGAGCAAGGTTCATCGCTATTTGCAGGCCTTGATCGCCAGCGGCTTTGCCGAGCAGAACACCGCCACCAACCATTACGGCCTGGGCCGCGAAGCCCTGCGCGTGGGCCTGGCCGCACTCAACAGTATGGACGTGCTGAAAGTCGCCGCCCTGCCCTTGGCCGAGTTGCGCGATGACTTGAACGAGACCTGCTTTTTGGCGGTCTGGGGTAATCAGGGCGCGACCGTGGTGCATATCGAACCGGCAATACGTGCGGTGACGGTAGTGACACAATTGGGCTCGGTGTTGCCGTTGCTCAGTTCATCCACTGGCCTGGTGTTCGGCGCGTACCTGCCCAAGCGTGAAACCGTCGACTTGCGCGAGCAGGAACTGCAAGCCGCGAGCGCCCATGCCCTGGCGGACGACCAGACTTATGCGGCGTTGTGCGAACAGATCCGCGAGCGCGGCCTGCATCATGTGCATGGTTTGTTGATGCCGGGCGTGGATGCATTGTCGGCGCCTGTGTTTAACGCAGTCGGCAAAGTCGCCGCGGTACTGACAGTGGTTGGGCCGACGTCGCTGTTTCATGCCGATGAAAACGGCCCCGCCGCCCAACGCCTGTTATCCGCCACCCGCGCCGTTAGTTGGCGAATGGGGTTTGAACCTGCGGCTCCAACATCATAAAAAAAAACGGTTGTGCATCAACATACGTTGCACAACCGCTTTTTATTAAATCACCGATTCAGCCAAAAAAATCTTTGCCATATCGGCGCCCAGTCCATTCACTTCGTCAAACTCCAGACCTTTGAATCGATACTGCGAATCGAACGTATAGGCTTCGGAAAACAGCCCCAACTGCTCGCCTTCGAAATACGGTACTTCGCCGTCCTGTAACTTCAGGAAAAAAGCCCACACCAGTGTTTGGGAATAGGTGACCAATGGGTCCTCAGGGGTGTTAACGCCGTTGATGTAGACGTTATCGACATCAATTCCGCGACCGCCGACTTTCGCATGCAGAATGGCACGCACGCGTTCGATATTCAGATCTTCCATGATTTAAAACTCCATAACTAATAGTTGATAGCGACTGACGTCAGGCGCTGATTGGCATATTAACGGCAATCACAACTAATGCACGCGACAGTCTGTTTGCATTAGTTACCGTTATTCGCTGCCCAACTATCAGGCTTGCAATATAAGCCCCAACTTCTTCGCTGTAGCCACGGCTTGTGTTCGACGCTCGACACCCAACTTGCTATGTATGCGTCGCGCATGGGTTTTTACTGTATGCAATGAAATAAACAACTGCTCGGCAATCTGCTGATTCGAGCTGCCTTGGGCGATCAGGCCCAGCACCTCCAGCTCTCGCCCACTCAGCGGGTTGGACTCCAGCGCCTCCGGGTGCAATTGCCCCTCTTCACCGAGGCGACACAGCAGACTCGGCTGGCGCAGGCGCACTTCGCGCAACGCTTGCTGCAAGTTGCAGCGGTTCACCAATTCCAGGCCTGCCTCCAGTGCCGATCTGGCGAGCGCGGGTTCGCCAGTGAGGTCGGCCACTTCGCTGATCGCAAGGTGCAGTTCGGTTTCCAATGCCAGAAGGGCATGGCGTTGCGCGTGATCAAGCAAGGCCTTGAGCTGATCCAGCGGATTTTTCGCCTGGTGCAGATAGGTCTCTGCCAGCACCAACAGGTACTCGATACGCGCAATCAACTCCAGTGTTGCCGGTGGCGCCTGACGCGCGTTCGGTCCACGGTAGTGACGCAGCACACGACTCAGCGCCTCGCGTGCCAGTTCCGGTCGCCCCTGCTGCAACCAGAACTGACTACTGACCTGCAGCAACACCCCACGATAGACCGTGTCGGGAATCTGCCGCTGTTGCATCAGCCGCTCGGCATCGCGCAAGCGGACGAATGCATGGGCGTAATCCCCTTGATTGGCGGCCATCTGCGCTTGTCCGAGAAAACCGTACAACGCGCGCTTGTCCTGGCTGTGCAGGCAGTCCTCGAGGCCGGACTGGAAGAACTCGCTAGCCTCCTCGTCTTGGCCCTGACACAGCGCCAATCGTCCGCGCCGCAGGGCAATTCGACCCAGCAGCGGCACAGGTCGATTGGCCTGTCGACTCAGTAACTCATGAATGTTGGCCAGCAAACTCTCGGCGCGTCGGGGCACACCGCGCTGCTCCAGTAACTGGGCGTGATCGAGTTCCAGCAGCCCTTCGAACAGCAGCGAGCCTTGCGCCCGCGCCAGGCACAGCGCCTCACGATTGATCGCCTGGGCGGCGTCGAGGTCAGCGTTGAGCAGGGCTTGCTGGGTCAACCCGGACAGGCACAGCAGCCGCGCCGGCCAGGCGTCGGTGCCGAGTTCGCGCAGCGCATCGATAAAGTGCGCGCGCGCCGCTTCCATACGCCCCTGTAAATGCAGGAGCCAGCCTTGCAGCGCCTGCCAACGTGCCAACAGCTGCCGTTGCAATGTCGCCGTCGGCTGCGGCGCGAACCGTACCAGTTGCTCGATGCACACAGCGGCCTGATCGAAGCGGCCGGCGAACAGCAGCGCAGCGGTGATCAACCCCACCAGTTGCGGCGTGCCGAGGGTCAACTCCTCACCCTGGCGCTCGTGCAGGCTCAGCAACAAGGTCACGTTCTGGCCCATGAATAAATGTTCGAAACTGAAGTGCTGCAACAGACTGACCGCGACCTCGAACTCTTCAGCCAACAACGCTTGTTCAAACGCTGCCTGCCAATCCTCCTCGGCGGCAAACCATTGGCAGGCGCGTCGATGCCAGGAACGGCCCGCCGAGCGTTGTTCGTCGCGCATCGCCTGGGCCAGTGGCACGAAGACTCGCAACCAGTTGGCAGAGTCCTCCCAGGGCTCGATGAAACACCCCATCTCCTGCAAGGCGTGCAAACCCTTTGCGCCCTCTCCGGCACCGAACAGATGCTCACACAGGCTGGCATTGAATCGCGGCAAATGGGCCAGTACCTGCCAGGCTTCAGCCAGCTCCGGTGGCAGGCCGTTGAACAGTTCATGCTGCAAGTAATCGAGCAGGGTCGCCGAGCGCCCCTGTTTTTCCTGCTCACTCGCCCACTGACAGCCGTTGAGCAACGCAAGCCGCACGCCAGCACACCAACCACCACTGCGCTGGATGATCCTTCTGGCGGTTTTCGCCGCCACGGGCTGTGCGACATGGCGGAGCACTTGCTCAATCTCGCCCTCGGTGAACGCCAGCGTTCGCCCCTCGCACTCGTACAATTCATCATCGAGCAGCAGCCGTGGCCAGTTGCATTGCGGACGTCGACGCACGCTCAACCACCAACTCAGCGCCGGGCTGCTGACCGCCAGCAAACGATCCAGCAAGGTGTCGAGTTCCGGGTTTGGGACACGGCAGTAATCATCCAGAAACAGCCAGGTCGGCACCTGCACACGGGCCAGATGCCTGAGCAGCGCCCCTTCATCCTTCGATGGCAACCCCAAGGCTTCCGCCAAGCGACCGCACAAATCGGCGCAACTCAATGCCGCCCCGGCCAATGGCAACCAGTGAACAACGCGCTGCGGCGGCGCTTGTAAAAGGCATTCGGCGAGCAACGCACTTTTGCCACTGCCGGCGGGTGCACAGAGCAGTTTCACCCGGGCGGTCGAGGCGAGCAGCGGTTCGCTCAATCGCAGGCGCGACAGGTGATGGGACGACAAGCGAGGTAAAAATCCAGGGCGGTCCAGACACAGACTCATGGCGGTCATCGGGTGTGCCTTTTTATAGTTGTGAGGCCACCCTAGCCCTCTCCGGGCGGCTTGTTGAGAAGTATTCAGCACGCTGATTGGCGCCCATAAAAAAGGCGACCCGAAGGTCGCCTCGCCCATCATCAATGTAACAAAACCCTTACCGCACGCCCTCGGCACGCAAGGCCGATGGTGTGTAGTCGGCGGCCTTGGCTTCGAAGCCGAATTCGAAACTGTGCTTCTCTTCGTTCTTCATTCCCAGGGCAATGTATCGGCCAGCGATGATGTCGTAGAGCGCTTCAAGGGTGTAGGCCTGGGCCTGGTGATCGTAGTAGTACTGAGCGTGACCTTCAGCCACTCGCCACAGCTGGCCGCGACCGTCGTAATGGTCGGCCAGCGCCACTTGCCAGCTGTCTTCGTCGAGGTACATGTGGCGTTTGGCGTAGATGTGCCGTTCGCTCGGCTTGACCGTACCGATCACTTCCCAGACCCGGTGCAATTCATAGCGGGTCAGGTCCTGGTTGATGTGCCCTGCTTTCACAATGTCATCGTACTTGAGGCTCGGCGAGTCGAGTTTGTAGCTGTTGTAGGGGATGTACATTTCCTTCTTGCCGATCAGCTTCCAGTCGTAGCGATCCGGCGCGCCGGAGAACATGTCGAAGTTGTCGGAGGTACGCAGACCGTCAGCGGCAGTACCCGGCCCGTCGTAGGCCACTTGCGGTGCACGACGTACGCGACGTTGACCGGCGTTGTAGATCCACGCCAACCGTGGTTCTTTCACTTGATCGAGGGTTTCGTGCACCAGCAGCACGTTGCCCGCCAGACGCGCCGGCGCAGTCACCGACTGCTTGAAGAAGGTCAGGACGTTGGCGGCTTTTTCCGGGTCCAGGTCCTTCATCAGTTGCGGTACGGCGATCTCTTCTTCGAAGCGGATCGGCGTGTAGCTGCCGTTGGTCTGCGGCGTCACCTGAGTGATGATGCGGCGCAGGTTGCCGCCGTGATAACGGGTGATGTGGTTCCACAGCACCTCCACACCAGTCTTCGGAATCGGGAACGCGTAGTAACGGTTGCCGGTGAAATTGGCCAGGCCGTTACCGTCGTTGATGCTGTTCACGTTCAGCGCACTGCGCTTGGCCGACTCGTAGATTTCCGCCGGCACGGCCACCGTGCGGTGAGTCGGGTAGACCGGAATCTTGTAGGTTTCCGGGTAGCGCTTGAACATCGCCACCTGGCCTTCAGAGAGCTTGTCCTTGTACTTGTCGACGTTCGCGGGAGTGATGACGAACAGCGGTTTTTCACTGGCAAACGGGTCAGCCAAAAAGCCTTTGCTGTCCACCGCGCCAGCGTTTTTCGGGATGCCGCCGGTCCAGGCCGGAATCGAGCCGTCGGCATTGCCGGCCTTCTCGGCGCCGAGTGGCGTGAGGCTGGTGCCGGGCTTGTTCGCTTCGTCCGGCGACACCGCCGCCATCACGTTGGCAGCCAGCAGGCTCAGGGCCAGGGCGCCGCATTGCAGAATCATCTTGCGCATTAAAGTCATCCTTCTCAGCCAGATCAGAAGTTCACGCCGAAGCTCAGCGCCAGGAAGTCGCGGTCTTCCAGGACGTTGTAGTCACCCCCGAAAAAGTCGGTGTAACTGAGGCTCGCGGTATAGGTGTTGCGGTAGTCGGCATCGACGCCGACGCTGACCGCCTTGGCGCCTTCGTTGAACAGCCCGTTGGGGCCATAGCCGGCGACGTCATGGGACCAGGACAGGTTGGGTTTGAGGTTGATCCCGCCGATCACGTTGGCGTAATCGAGGATGGCCCGGGCGCGGTAGCCCCAGGACGTCGAGGTGACGAAGCCTTCGGTATCGCCACCAAAACCGTATTGGCCATAGACCGAGTCGCGGCCGTAACGCAGTTTGGTCCGGGACTCCAATCCACCGACGCGCACCACTGCCGCTTCACCGACCAGCGTCAGCCGTTGGGCACCCAGTACCTGATCGAAGAAGTGCGTCAGGGTGCTCTGGACCTGCGTGACTTCCTTACGGCGATAGCCTTTGTTGTCGGCGCCTGGTGTGGTGGCGATCGGCGAGGCCGCACCGCCCGCGATCGGGTTGAGCAAGGCCAGCGTCAGGTCGTTGGTGTTGACTTGTACCGGAGCGTTGGGGCGATAGCTGATCTCGCCGGTCCACGCGGTGCCTGTAGGCAAGGTGGTGGAGAAGCTCGCGCCGTAGAGGCGAATGTCTTCCGGGTAATCGAGGTAATACTGCCCACGACCGAGCATCACACTCTGGGCGAGGCCCGCTCCGCTGCCGGGTGCAATGCGGTTGGCGGTGGTGACGATGCCCGGAATGCTCGCCAACGTACTCAGGCCAGCGGTGACGGTGCCGACCGTTGGGGAACGGCTGTGGTAATTCATGAAATACAGACCGTACTCGGTGTCGTCGCCGAGCCAGCGCAACGCGGTCCCCCATTGCCCGGAATCGCGGGCATCGCGGTCGCCGCCACGAGGAACGATCACGCCTTCCTTGCCGACTTCGAAGCCCTGGCCAAACGCCGCAGCGATCGGCTGCAACGGTGCGATCGCCGGGCTGGCTACCGTGTAATTCTTGTTGCAACCGTCCGCTGCCACGTCGACACCGAAGAACGTGCCGCAGTTGTCGAGAACGGTCTGGTCCCACTCCAGTTGATAGAAACCTTCCACAGAGAGCTGGTCGGTCAGGCCCTGGGAGGCGAACAGCATGTTCACCGGTATCAGGCCTTCCTTGATCTCGGCACCGGGACGGCGGAACGCGGAAACGTCGATCGGGTTGATGCTGTTGATCGAGTTGCCGATGAACGTACTTTCACCCCAGCTGACCACCTGTTTACCGGCACGCACGGTGCCCGGCAGATCGGCGATGGAATAGTTGTGATAGACGAAGGCATCGAGAAGTTGCGCGCCGGAGGACTTGGCGCCTTCCTTGCGGCCGTTGTCACTGATCTGCTTGAACTCGCGATCCTCGTCCTTGAGTTCGAAGTCGTACCAGTATTTGCCACGGACGAACACACCGGTGTCGCCATACTTCAGTTCAAGGTCGTGAATACCCTTGAAGATCTTCGAGAAGGTTTCGCCTTTCTTGAAGTTCAGGCGGCCATCGTCACCGGTCGAAGACTGGCCGGTCCCACCGTTGACGGTGCCTACCAGGGACTTGTCGGCATCACGCATGCCCCAGCTCGCGCCTACAGACAGCGAGGAATCGAACTGCCCCTCGATTTCCCCGATATTGAATGAAACAGCCTGCGCCTGGGCACAGCAACCCAAGGCAACCGCAGCGGCCAGCGCCTGCGGCTTGAAGATGGCGCGCATTGTTGTTTTTGTCATGCGTCTTCCCCGGTGAGTGACAGAAGGCCACACCCTACTGCCGCATGCCGGGAGCGATAAGCGCACCAAGGAGGTATTCGTGGTGTACCTCTAAAGGATGAATGCCCGCATGGCGCGGCGTTTTGCGCGAGGTATGGACGGGCTGGATGGCGGGTTATCAGCCAGACGCATCGGCGCTTGTAGCAACCGACTCTGTAGCAGCTTTGACTCTGTAGCAGCTGTCGAGCTTGCGAGGCTGCGTTCGGCTGCGCAGCAGTCGTAAACCCGGCATGCACGGTTTTCCTGAAATACCGAGGCGGCTGATTTCACGACTGCTGCGCAGCCGAACGCAGCCTCGCAAGCTCGACAGCTGCTACAAAGAGGGTGATCACCCACGAGGACGGGACTGTTGCTCAGACTGCAACAGTGCATGTCTGGAATCGCTGTTTTTCCTTTGCCGGCAAGCGCTTATGCTTACCGGGCTTTCAAGGCAAACGGCCGGAAAGCACAACGCAATGGCGCGTGACCCGCCCGCTCCATCAGCGACAGATTTCAGATGAATTGAATATTTTCGACTCATCACCCCGTGTTCACTGACGTTGATTTATAGCTCCTGATCAATCGTCTTACTTTGGCCGCTGCGTTTGCAGCGGCCTTTTTTATGGGCGATGGTTTTTCAGCGGGAGGAGTAACCGAGGGAATGTCAGGGCTTGGACCAGCCCTGCCGAGACAGCGGAATTAGAGCGAATACTTCTGCAAATTCCCCATCATTTCCTTCAGCGCTTCAATATTGTCCTTCGGATGCGCCGCCCCTTCGAAATCGCAGATCTGCTGCCAATGCGCCGCCACATCTTCCGGCGAGAAGCCCACCCGCGGATCAAACCCGGCGCCCAGGCTGCGCTCCCAGCGCACCTTGCCCATCCAGCCACCTCCGACTTCAAACAGCCCGGACGTTTCCTGGCAGTTCTCACTCGCGAGGTACACAACCAGCGGGCTGACCAGTTCCGGTTTGAGTTGTTCGAACACCTGCGGCGGGATCAGGCCTTCGGTCATGCGGGTGCCGCCGGTGGGGGCGATGGCGTTGACCAGGATGTTGTTCTTGCGGCCTTCGATGGCGAGGGTGCGGGTCAGGCCGTAGAGGCCGAGTTTGGCCATGCCGTAGTTGGACTGGCCGAAGTTGCCGTAAATGCCCGAGGTCGACGCAGTGAAGATGATGCGCCCGTAGTTTTGCTCGCGCAGGTGCGGCCAGGCGGCGCGGGTGACTTTGTAGGCACCTTCGACGTGGACGCGGTAAACCAGGTCCCAGTCGCCGTCTTCCATTTTGTGGAAGGTCTTGTCCCGCAGGATCCCGGCGTTGTTGACCACCACGTCGACACGGCCGAAAACGTCGAGGGCGTTCTGGACGATTTTGTCGCCGTCGGTGACGGAGTCGTGGTTGGCCTCGGCGATGCCGCCCGCCTCGCGAATTTCCGCCACGACACGGTCTGCCGCCGAAGCGTTGGCGCCTTCGCCCTGAGCCGAGCCACCGAGATCATTGACCAGCACTTTGGCGCCCTGTTTGGCGAACAGCAGTGCATGCGCCCGGCCAAGGCCGCCACCCGCCCCCGTGATGATCACGACTTTATCTTCGAAGCGCACAGACTCATTCATTGGGGGGACTCCAGCAGGCCAGGGGACAATGAAGTCCAGTGTCAGGCACGGCGATGCGGGTCACAACGAACAGGGGTGGGGCTGAATGGTGTGCGATAAGGCAGAGGGATGATGAGTTTGAAATCGGGGTGAATGTAAAAGATCGCAGCCTCGTTGCACTCGACAGCTCCTACATTGGGATGGCGTACACCCTGTAGGAACTGTCGAGTGCAACGAGGCTGCGATCTTTCCGGTCAGGCTCAGGAACAAGCGGCCTTGCGTGGCGCTGCAACCAGCCGGTCGCGAAACTCCAGGTAATGCTTGAGCACCTGCCCCGGCGCCTCGGTCTGCGGGTAGTGGCCAATGCCGGGCAACAGGACCGTGTCCGGATTCGGGATCAGCTCCTGATAACGATGGACCATGTGCCCGCCGGATATCGGATCGACCTCGCCCTCGATCACCCGCAGCGGCACTTCATCGCGCTGCATCGCGCTGACCCACCGCTCGCGCTGGGCACGTCGCTCAGGAATATAGGTGATCAGCTTGTGCATGATCCGTGGCCCGTGATTGCTCTCGACCAGACTCCAGAAATCGTCCATCTCGCTCTCGGTGGGGCGACTCTGCGGACCGAATATCTGCCGAAAACTCTTCACCAGACCGTCCCGGGAAAAGGCGCGGCCAATCATCCAGCCCAACGGGCTGAGCAGCAGTTTTTGCATCAGTATCGGGCGATGGGTTTCGGGAAACAGGCCGCCATTGAGGAACACGCAACTGGCGATATCAATGCGCGTTTCGTAATGCCGGGCCAGCAGTTCCTGGGCGACGCTGTCACCGTAATCGTGGGCGAGCACATGCACCGGCTGCTCGACCTTCAAGTGTTCCAGCAAGGCCTGTTGCAGATCGGCCTGCCCCAGCAGGCTGTACTCGTGGTTCACCGGTTTGGCGGAGTCGCCGAAGCCCAGCATGTCGCAGGCAATCACACGAAAACGCTGAGTCAACGGCTGCCACAGGTAATGCCAGTCCCAACTGGCGGTTGGAAAGCCATGAATGAGTAGCAGCGGCTCCCCCTGCCCCGCCGTCCAGTAACGGATGGTCTGGCCATGGAAGACGAACGTCTGGCCGCGTTTGCGCCAGACACACAGAGGGATCTCGGCGAGAGGCATCAGAGTTTATATCCCGCGTCTTGTTTATCGAGTTTACGCAGCAACGCTGGCCAGGCCAGTGCACCGCCCATCCCTTGAGCGCTTTTGGTGACGCCGGCAATCATCGCCTTGGCGCCCGCCAGAATCTGCGGTTCGATGGCGATCAGTTCGGCGCCGCCGTTCTGCGCCAGCACCTGGATATCGCAGGCGCGCTGGAAGGTAAACATCATCAGGAACGTATCGGCGATGGTGCTGCCACAGGTCAGCAAGCCGTGGTTGTGCAGCATCAGGAAATTGTTTTCACCGAGGTCGGCTTGCAGTCGCGCCTTTTCTTCGTGGTTCAGCGCCACGCCTTCGTAGGCGTGATACGCCAGGCTCGACAAGACAAACAGTGATTGCTGGCTGATCGGCAAAACGCCTTGTTTCTGCGCCGACACCGCGACGCCGGCAGCCGTGTGCGTGTGCAGCACGCAAACCACGTCGTGACGCACTTCATGCACCGCGCTGTGAATGGTGTACCCGGCAGGGTTGATCTCGTAGGGGCTGTCCATCAGCTTGTTACCGGCCTGATCGACCTTGACCAGGCTCGACGCGGTGATTTCGTGGAACATCAGCCCGAACGGGTTGATCAGGAAGTCTTCGGTGCCTGGCACCTTGGCAGAGATGTGCGTAAAGATCAGATCATCCCAGCCATGCAGGGCGACCAGACGGTAGCAGGCAGCCAGATCGACGCGGGTTTGCCACTCGGCGGCGCTGACGTGGTCTTTGACAGTGTTGGGGGATTGGACGGGCGCTACATTCACGGCAAGGAACTCCTGTTCTTATTGTTTTGCTCACGTGAATCAGTCTAGTCACCCCCCAAGGTTCGTGTAGTTGCATTGGCAGCCAGCTTGATGGCCTAGCGAGTCAGTGCGCCGTCGAGTGTGGCTCCGTGTCAAAGTATTGCCGCCAGCAACGGCGCCGCGAACAGATTCAGCAGCCCCGTCAGAACCATGACCAGCCCTGCCACCGAGCCTTCTTCACCGCCCACTTCATGGGCCCGACTGACCCCGGCGCCGTGCGCCCCGACGCCAAACAATGCACCTCGAGCCAAGGCACTGCGTAAAGGCAACCATTTGAGCAGGATGCCGCCGAGCAGCGCCCCGAAAACGCCGGTGAACATCACGAACACTGCCGTGAGTTCCGGCACGCCGCCAAGGTCGTGTGCCAGCGGCATGGCAAAGGGCGTGGTGATCGAACGTGGCACCAGCGACATCGTCACCGAACTGTCCAGCGCCAACACCTTGGCCAGTCCGAACGAACTGCCGATGGACGCCGCACTGCCCGCCAGCATCCCGAGCAACAACGCCGACCAGTGCCGCATCAACATTCGCCGCTGTTGCCAGATAGGCACCGCGAAGGCGACGGTGACCGGGCCCAGCACCAGCATCAGCCAATGGGTGTTGCTCGAATATTCGGCATACGCGGTGTGCAGTGGCACGGCGAGCGCCAACAACAGGGCCGGAACCAGAATCAGCGGCGACAGCACATAGCGTCCGGTGCGCCGGTAGATCCAGCGGCTGAACAGGTAGGCCAGCAGCGTGAAGGCCAGCCAGAACATCGGCATCAGTTCAAGCTTCATGGGACCTCCTCAACCGCACCACCAGTTCCACGGTAAAGGCCGTCACCAGCATCACCATCAAGGTGCTGATGCCGATCACCAGCAGAATCCGCCAGCCGTCACTGCGCAGCAGGGCGCCGTAATCGAGCAAGCTCATCAGCGCCGGGATGAAGAACAACAGCATCTCGGCCATCAACAGGCCGGCGCCCGTTTGCAACGCGACTGGCTTGACCAGCCCAAGGGCAAACGCCAGCAGTAACAAGACCATGCCAATCACACCCCCCGGAATCGGCCAGGAAAACCACGCGGCCATTTGGCAGCCGAGCAGGTAGATGGCCAGCAGTACGGCCAGTTCTGCGAACAGGCGAGCCAGGTTTTTCAGGGTTGATGCATGCATGATTTCGGTCCTCACAGGCGCTCATTTTACGGAGCGGGCTGCTATCCCCGAAGCGAATTGTTAGACTCAAAGCCATTCCATAATGGAATCATGCCATGGAATTCAAACAGCTCCGCAGCTTTGTCGAAGTGATGCATCAAGGTGGCTTTACTCAAGCCGCCAAGACCCTGCACATCAGCCAATCGGCGGTAAGCAAGCAGGTCGCGCAACTGGAACAGAGCCTCGGCACGCCACTGCTCGAACGCTTGGGGTCGCAGCTGCGCCTGACCGCCGCCGGCAGCGTGGTGCTGCAACGCGCCGAAGGCATGCTGCGGTTGCGTAACGAACTGCTCAGTGAGCTGGATGATTTGAGCCAACTGGCCCGAGGCGAATTACGCCTGGGCTTGCCACTGCTGGGCAGCGATGCGCTGTTTGCCGGGCTGTTCGCCGAATACCGGCGACGCTACCCGAACATCAGCATTCAATTGCTTGAGGGTGGCAGCCTGAACATCGAACAGGCGGTGTTGAGCGGTGAACTGGAACTGGGTGGCAGCCTGTTGACCAAGGACCCGCAATTCGCTTTCCAGCCATTCTGCGACGAACCGATGGACGCCTTGCTGCCAACCGATCATCCGCTGGCGACGAAGACGGTGATTGGACTGGAGGAATTGGCTGATACGCCGTTTTTGCTTTATCAACGCAGCTTCGTGCTCAACGACCGCTTGCTGCAAGCCTGTCAGCAGATGGGATTTACGCCCAAAGAAGGCGGTCGCAGCGGCCAGGCGGATTTTCTTGCGGCGCTGGTGGCCGCCGGGCAAGGCGTCGTGCTGTTGCCACGGGTGGTGGCTCGCGCACTGGTGCGGCCAGGCGTGGTGCGCCTGACCTTGAATGCGCCGAGCTATCTACGTTGGGACATCGCCTTCATCTGGCGTCAGGGCGCGTACTTGTCCAAAGCCGCGCAAGCCTGGCTCGCCCTGTTGCGCGAGCAGCCGGTCAGCCCTGCAGAGCGCTGACCAACTCTGCCAGCCAAGGCTCGGCGTCGGTTTCCGGGGTCACGCTTTCACTGGCATCCAGGCGCAACATTGGCAGCACTTCGCGGATGCCCAGTTCGCCGAACAATTCGCGCATCAACTCGCCGCCACCGCAGAACGTGTCGCCATAACTCGCATCGCCCAGGCCGATCACCGCGCCCGGCAAACCACGCCAGGTTGCCGGCAACTGGTCGCGAATCGCGAAATACAACGGTTGCAGGTTGTCCGGCAACTCACCCATGCCCGTGGTCGACGTCACCGCCAGAAAAGCTTCGGGGCCAAAGGCCTGAATATCGGCGAGGCTCGCGCGCGGGTTGTGAAAGGTTTCGAAACCTGCGGTTTTCAAAATGCTCGCGGCATGGCGAGCGACTTCTTCAGCCGTGCCGTACACCGAGCCGGAAAGGATGGCGACTTTCATCAATCTGATCCTGAAGCTGAGTAAAAGAGGGGATATTAACAGCCGCAGCCAAGAAGATGCGATACGCTCTCAATAAGCGCTGGCGGCCAGTGCCTGGTGCGCTTCTAGAATGCACCGCTCAATCAACGTGGAAAGGATTCTCTGATGATCAACGCCCAATTGCTGCAAATGGTGATCAACGCCTCCAATGACGGAATCGTGATTGCCGAAAAGGAAGGCGAACAAGACAACATCTGATTTACGTCAACCCGGCGTTCGAGCGCCTGACCGGTTACACCAGCGAAGAAATCCTCTACCAGGATTGCCGCTTCCTGCAATCCGGAGACCGTGACCAGGAAGCCCTACCGTTGATTCGCGAGGCGTTGCAAAGGGGCGGCTCCTGTCGGGAAATCCTCAGAAATTACCGCAAGGACGGCACGCCGTTCTGGAATGAGCTGTCCCTTTCGACGGTGAAAAACCCAAGCGATGGGCAAACTTATTTTGTCGGAGTACAGAAAGACGTCACCGTTCAAGTCAAGGCGCAGCAACGTGTAGCGCAGCTCGAAGCGCAACTGGCGGAAATTCAGGCTGAGCTTGCCGCTCTGAAAGCGACGAACGGTAAAAACAAAACAACGAATTAATTGTCATTAACTACAATCACCGATGGGTTTGTAACTTTTTCTTTCGAGCAGATCATGCAGCGCGACGCACTCCTGACACAGGATGAGCTGGATTTTATCCAGACCATGCAACACAACCCGCAACTCAATGTGCGGGATGCGACGTCGAGCCTGCTCGTCAACGGTGGTTCGCAGATCCGTGATTTGCTCACGCGCCTTGCCGCGCATGAGCAAGTCACTATTCAAGCCAATTTCGAAAATCAGCAAATGACTTTCCCGCTACACCTCGTGGAAGACGAGTTCCATGCGCTGCATTTGCGCCTCGGCGTCCCCAGTATCTATGAAGACGGGCCGTTGGTACGGCCATGGCGGCTGGTTCTCGAGGAGCCAGTGGCGCTCGAAAACGCCAGCGGCCAACCTGGCACGATGTGGGTGCACGAAGTGTCGTTCAAAGGGGTTTTGCTGGAAGTTCGCAACCGGACCAAACCGCCAAAACATTTCGCCTTGTGGTTCAGCCCGTCAGGCTATGAGCGGATCGCGATGCGCGGCACGTTTGAAAAAGAAACCGAGCAGGGTTTCTATGCTTACCAGTTGAGTCAAAGCGACAAGGACGAAACCGAGCGCCTGCGCCAGTACATCCTTCAGCAGCATCGCCTGACTCATCCTGCCATGCATCTCTGAATTTCAGGTATCCAGGTTACCGGCCAGGAACTGTTTCAGGCGCTGACGCATCACCATTCCCTCGTTCCCCAGACAACCGACCGATGAACCGGCCAGGCTTTCCTGGGCCAAATCTGCCGCATCACCGACCAGCATCAACTGGCAATCGAGGCTCAAGGCCAGGCGATTCAAGCGCCTTGGCAATTCGGCGGTGGGTGCGTGATTGGAAACCAACACCAGCGCCTTGGGCTTGATCCTCTCGCAGATCAGGGTCAACTCGTCGAATGGCTGACCGATAGCCAGCACTTGAATAGCCGAATCGACACTGCTTAAAAACAGCGCCGTTACCAGCACGTCGAGTTCACGACACTGATCGTCCAAGGCGCAGACAATTATTCGCCGCGGCTGCATGACCCGCACCAGCAGCAGTCGTTGCAACACTCGAGATCGCAAAAAGCCGTCCAGGAAAAGCCACTCGCTGGCCTGACCGAACGCTTCCTGGCGCAACAGCAATCGGGTCCAGAGCGGAATCAGGATGTCCTGAAACACTACCGTCAGTGGATAACTGGAAAAGATCTGGCCATAGACCTGCTCCAGTTGAACCTCGTCAAAGGCATTCACTGCCGCCTGAACTTGCTGCTGCCATTGCGCGTAGTCAGCCTGCACCCGTTCATTGGGAATGATCTGTGCCAATGCCCTGAGCGGCTCGGTCTTGGCCAATATCTTGCCGACTTTGCTGACGGCAACCCCGCGATCAATCCAGCCGATAATGCTGCGGACCCGGTCGATATCGGTCATCGAGTACAGTCGATGCCCGCTTTCGGTGCGTGTTGGCTGGATCAGACCATAACGACGCTCCCATGCGCGTAGCGTGACCGGGTTGACCCCGGTCAGGCGTGCCACCTCACGAATTGGAAAGAGTTCTTCCCGCTCAACTGAGAGAGCATTTGGCACACCTGGGTTAGCGTCAGTCAGGACAGGCATTGGGTCGGTGTACGTCCGCACATGAATTGGATCCCATTCTACCTCTCTTGCCCCATCCCCCTTCAACACCTTGATCGCGACGAATGTCACTGACGCCACAGGCCGAATCAGGAATAATCCTTGCTTGTCCCAAGACGCAGCCCACCACCCCGGCGCTGCGCTTGGCGGAACTCCTACCCGGAGTGACGCGTTTGTCATACGGAGATACACAATGTCTACCTCACCCGTCACGCTGATGGTTGCGCGCCGCGTCGCCGATGGACGTTATCAGGACTTGATCGCCTGGCTGCGCGAAGGCGAACAACTGGCCACCGATTTTCCCGGTTATCTCGGCTCTGGCGTGCTCGCTCCGCCGCCCGACGATGACGAGTTCCAGATTATTTTCCGCTTCGCCGATGAGCAGACCCTGCACGCCTGGGAGCATTCCGTCTCGCGCACAGCCTGGCTCGGGCGCGGTAGCGACCTGTTTGCCCATCCTACGGAGCATCGGGTCAGCGGCATCGAAGGCTGGTTCGGCGCTGTCGGTCAACGCCCACCACGCTGGAAGCAGGCCGTGGCGATCTGGCTGGCGTTCTTCCCGGTTTCGTTGCTGTTCAACTTTGCGCTCGGGCCGTTGCTCGGCGAGATGACGCTGCTGCCTCGCGTGTTGATCAGCACGCTGTGCCTGACCCCGCTGATGGTCTACTTCTTCATTCCGCTGTCGACCCGCCTGCTGGCCGGCTGGCTGAACAGCACACCCACGCGTCGATTGCCCGTCGAGCCCTCGACCCAAAACCCCTAACCCTGTAGGAGCAAGGCTTGCCCGCGAAGAACGATGACGCGGTTTAACCAATAGACCGCGTCGTACCATTCGCGGGCAAGCCTCGCTCCTACAGGACGTAGGTGAACATCGACCGTCGCTGGTATAGTTTTGCTCTCACCGCGACGCGAGCCGTTCATGACCTCTTCCGCAGCTCCGATCCTTATCACCGGTGCCGGCCAGCGTGTCGGCCTGCATTGCGCGCAGCGCTTGCTCGAAGACGGCCATCCGCTGATCTTCAGCTACCGCCGCGAACGCCCCGGCGTGCAAACTTTGCGCGACCTGGGAGCGACCGCGGTGTTTGCCGACTTTTCCACCGAAGCGGGGATCTTCGCGTTCATCAGCGAACTTAAAACCCACACCGACAGCCTGCGCGCGATCGTCCATAACGCCTCCGAATGGTTGGCCGAAACGCCGGACACCGACGCCACGGCGTTCACCCGCATGTTCAACGTGCATATGCTTGCGCCCTACCTGATCAACCTGCATTGTGTGGACTTGCTGCAGCGCTCAAGCCCTGCCGACATCGTGCACATCAGCGACGATGTGACCCGCAGGGGCAGCAGCCAGCACATTGGCTACTGCGCCAGCAAAGCCGGGCTCGACAGCCTGACCCTGTCCTTTGCCGCGAAATATGCGCCGACAATCAAGGTCAACGGGATCGCGCCGGCCCTGCTACTGTTCAATCCCGACGACGACGCGGCGTACCGCGCCAAGGTGCTGGCCAAGTCCGCGCTGGGCATCGAACCCGGCAGCGAAGTGATCTACCAGAGCCTGCGTTATTTGCTCGACAACCCTTATGTCACCGGCACGACCCTGACCGTCAACGGCGGACGGCACGTCAAATAAGCTGCCCCGCGAGGATGTTCCATGACGTTATCCCTGCCCCAAAATTACCGCGAAATCCTCATCGGCCTCGGTGAAAATCCCGATCGCGAAGGCCTGCTCGACACCCCGGTGCGCGCGGCCAAGGCCATGCAGTACCTGTGTCATGGTTACGAACAAAGTGTCGAAGAGATCGTCAACGGCGCGCTGTTCGCGTCCGACAACGATGAAATGATCATCGTCGACAACATTGAGCTGTACTCGCTCTGCGAACATCACATGCTGCCCTTCATCGGCAAGGCGCACGTGGCTTATATTCCAACGGGCAAGGTGCTGGGCCTGTCGAAGATTGCACGGCTGGTGGACATGTTCGCCCGTCGCCTGCAAATCCAGGAAAACCTCACCCGGCAAATCGCCGATGCGGTGCAGCAAGTGACCGGCGCGGCGGGCGTCGCGGTGGTCATCGAAGCCAAGCACATGTGCATGATGATGCGCGGCGTCGAGAAACAGAATTCGACCATGAACACCTCGGTCATGCTCGGCGCCTTCCGCGAGTCGAGCAACACCCGCCAGGAGTTCCTGCAATTGATTGGACGGAGCAAGTAGCAATGCCACAACTTCAACCAGGTATGGCACGCATCCGGGTCAAGGACCTGTGCCTGCGGACGTTCATCGGGATCAACGAGGATGAAATCCTCAACAAGCAGGATGTGCTGATCAACCTGACCATCCTGTATGCGGCCCAGGACGCGGTGCGTGATAACGATATCGATCACGCGCTGAATTACCGAACCATCACCAAGGCGATCATCGCCCACGTGGAAGGCAATCGCTTTGCCCTGCTCGAACGCCTGACCCAGGAAATTCTCGACCTGGTCATGGCCAACGAGTCGGTGTTGTACGCCGAGGTCGAAGTCGACAAGCCCCACGCCTTGCGATTCGCCGAGTCAGTGTCGATTACCCTGGCCGCGAGCCGCTGACGGCGTCTGGCGCATTGTTCGCCAGGCTTTTATCATCCCGCGCACGAATTGAAAGCACAGAGCCCATCATGACCGAGCAACAACGCCTGGAACTCGAAGCCGCCGCCTTCCGCCGGCTGGTCGCGCACCTGGACAGCCGCAAGGATGTGCAGAACATCGACCTGATGAACCTCTCCGGTTTCTGCCGCAACTGCCTGTCCAAGTGGTACAAGGCCGCGGCCGATGAACGCCAGATCGAGGTCAGCCTCGACGATGCCCGCGAAGTGGTTTACGGCATGCCGTACGCCGAGTGGAAAGCCCAATACCAGCAAGAAGCCAACGCCGAACAACAAGCGGCGTTCGCCAAAGGAAAACCCAATGAGTGATTTGAACACCCTGCGCGCCAGCCTCAAGAGCGGCGAACACGTTTTTGCCGACACCCTGGCGTTCATCGCCGCCGGTTACGAATACCAGCCACAGGCTTTCACCAATGGTGGCGTGGAAAACGCCGCCGGGCAGAACGAAGGTTCGTGCAAGATCTTGGGTCTGGCACTGCTGGAAGGCTTGAGTGATGAAGAAGCGCTGCTGGCGTTCGGCGAACATTACCGCTCGGTGGTGTCGACGCCTGAGGGCAGCGACCACGGCAACATTCGCGCATTGATCGCTCATGGATTGGCCGGTGTGAAGTTCACTCAGCAGCCGCTGACTCGCCGCTGATTCAAAATCAAAAGATCGCAGCCTCGTTTCACTCGACAGCTCCTACAGAGAAACACGATCCCTGTAGGAGCTGTCGAGTGAAACGAGGCTGCGATCTTTTGACCTTCCAAGGCACATCCCGACTTTTAAGATTGACCCGGCGACTTTATTTCGTTTGCCGGGCACCGCTGCTCACGGCTTAGATAAATAGAAGCATCCCTTCTTCTGAGTCAGGTATCCATGAGCAGCGAAACCATCAGCCAGTCGATCAACATCGTTCATCCCGTCACACTCAGCCACGGCAAAAATGCCGAGCTCTGGGACACCGATGGCAAACGCTACATCGATTTTGTCGGCGGTATCGGCGTGCTCAACCTTGGCCATTGCCATCCGCGCATCGTCGAAGCCATTCGCGAACAGGCCACCCGGCTGACCCACTACGCGTTCAATGCCGCGCCACATGTGCCGTACATCGAACTCATGGATCGCCTGACAGCATTTATCCCGGTGAATTACCCGGTCAGCGGCATGCTCACCAACAGCGGCGCCGAAGCGGCGGAAAACGCCCTGAAAATCGTCCGTGGCGCCACCGGCCGTACGGCGGTGATTGCCTTTGACGGCGCCTTCCACGGCCGCACACTCGCCACCCTCAACCTCAACGGCAAAGTCGCGCCCTACAAACAGAAAGTCGGCGTGCTGCCAGGCCCGGTGTACCACCTGCCCTTCCCCAGCGAGGACAACGATGTGACCTGCGCCGAGGCGCTCAAGGCCATGGATCGTCTGTTCAGCGTCGAGATCGACGTCGAGGACGTCGCCTGTTTTATCCTCGAACCGGTGCAGGGCGAAGCGGGTTTCCTGGCGATGGACATCGAGTTCGCCCAGGCACTGCGGCGCTTCTGTGACCAGAAAGGCATCCTGCTGGTCGCCGATGAAATCCAGTCCGGCTTCGGTCGCACCGGCCAGCGTTTTGCGTTCTCGCGACTGGGCATCGAGCCGGACCTGATCCTGCTGGCCAAAAGCATCGCCGGCGGCGTGCCGCTCGGTGCGGTCGTCGGGCGCAAGTCGCTGCTCGACACCTTGCCCAAGGGCGGATTGGGCGGAACCTATTCGGGCAATCCCATTGCCTGCGCCGCAGCGTTGGCAACGCTGGATGAAATGACTGATGCAAATCTGCAAGCCTGGGGCACGCAGCAGGAAGAAGCGATTGTCAGCCGTTACCAATCCTGGCGCGCCAGCAAGCTGTCGCCGTATCTGGGCCGCTTGACCGGCGTCGGGGCGATGCGCGGCATCGAGTTGATCAACGCCGACGGCACACCGGCATCGGCTCAATTGACCCAGCTACTGGCGCTGGCGCGAGACGCCGGTTTGCTGTTGATGCCCAGCGGCAAGTCGCGGCACATCATCCGGCTCCTGGCTCCATTGACCACCGAAGCGGTTGTGCTGGAGGAAGGGCTGGATATTCTTGAGGCTTGCCTGGCGAAACTTTCCTGAAAAGCAAACTACGATCAGGGACTGACATAGCGAATTATGTTCGCTTGTAGTCGCCGATTTAGCGTCGCAATACTGACCAAAGACCCTTTGCCCCTTGTAGGAGCGAGCTTGCTCGCGATGTACGTTAACGATAACGCGGGCTGTCTGACTAAACGTTGTCGCCCTTACGTTTTTCGCGAGCAAGCTCGCTCCTACAGATTCTGCCTACTTCATTGCGAGATCACGACCACCTACAAGCCTGAGGCATTCATGTATCACGACAATATAATTTATAAAAAAAAGTCCAATGATCCTCAATTCCTGCTTGGCGTAGCCGTGGTGCTGTTCCTCGGCTCCTACCTGATGAACCTGGGCAACAGCGCCCTCAGTCATTTCCTGCATCCGCTGTTGGGCAATGCACCCGACAGCCTGACCGCACGCAATATCGCCATCGGCCTGACAATCGCTTTACTGGGCACGCTGAACTTCCACGTCCTCGGACGCTTGAAGTTCAAGGTGCAGACCACGGTGGTCTGGATCGAATTGCTGATCCTGTTCCTGGCATTCTTCGACACCTTCGACCTCTCCTACAGCTTCATCCTCGACAAGATCGGCTTCCTGATCATCCAGGGCGCGGCAACCACGCTGTACATCTCCGCCATCGCGATTGTGATTGCCTTCGTACTGGCGCTGATCGGCGCGGTGGCCAAGCTGTCGAACAACGGCCTGGCCAACGCCATCGCCTCGTTCTACACCTCGTTCTTTCGCGGGGTGCCGCTGCTGATTCAGATCTACCTGATTTACCTGGGACTGCCGCAACTCGGTTATGTGGTCGACGCGGTGCCCGCCGGCATCCTCGCGTTGTCCCTGTGCTACGGCGCCTACATGACCGAGATTTTCCGCGCGGGCATCCAGAGCATTCCGGTCGGCCAGTGGGAAGCCTCACGCGCCTTGGGCATCAGCCCGTTCAAGACCCTGAGCCGGGTGATCATGCCGCAAGCCTTGCGGGTGATCATTCCGCCCACCGGCAACCAGTTCATCGCCATGCTCAAGGACAGTTCACTGGTGTCGGTCATCGGTGTCTGGGAATTGATGTACCTGGCCAAGACCCAGGGTCGCGCGGACTTCCGCCACCTGGAAATGCTGATCACCGCCGCGATGATTTACTGGGCCCTGTCGTTCATCCTCGAACGGGTGCAAGCGCGGATCGAAAAACGGGTCAACCGATCCATCGCAAGGGGTTGATGCGTGATGACTCGAACCAATACCGCTGAACGACTCGACCTGGCGCCTGTTTCGCAGGCCAGCCCATCAATGATCTCGATCACCGGCCTGAACAAGTGGTACGGCGATTTTCACGCCTTGCGCGACGTCGATCTGACCGTCGCCACCGGCGAAATCCTGGTGGTGTGCGGGCCATCGGGCTCGGGCAAGTCGACGATGATTCGCTGCATCAACCACCTGGAAAACTTCCAGAAAGGCCACATTCAAGTCAACGGCATCACCCTCACCAGCGAGGCAGAAAGTGTCAGCGCGGTGCGCCGGGAAATCGGCATGGTGTTCCAGAGCTTCAATCTGTTCCCGCATTTGAGCGTGATGGACAACCTGACCCTGGCGCCGCAGCTGGTGCAAGGCGTGTCGAGCACTGAAGCGAAAAAACGCGCTCAGGTTTATCTGGAGCGGGTGCGCATTGCCGAGCATGCACACAAGTATCCATCGCAGCTCTCCGGCGGCCAGCAGCAACGCGTGGCGATTGCCCGGGCGCTGTGCATGAACCCCAAAGTGATGCTGTTCGACGAACCGACCTCAGCCCTGGACCCGGAGATGGTCCACGAAGTGCTGGACGTCATGGGCGAGTTGGCCACCGATGGCATGACCATGATTTGCGTGACCCACGAGATGGGTTTTGCCAGCAAGGTCGCCGACCGTGTGCTGTTCATGGACCAGGGCCAGGTCATCGAACAAGCCACCCCTGCCGAGTTTTTCAACAACCCGCAAACCGAACGCGCACAGAAGTTCCTGTCACAGATCATTGGTCACTGAGTACCGTTTTGCCCCTTCATAACAATAACGATAAGTGGAGATGGACATGGTCAGCAAAAAACACGTAATCGCAGCCGCACTCTCGCTGGTGTTCGTCGGCGCCGCCAACGCCGGTGCCGTCCTGGATAAAATCCAGAACAGCAAAACCATGACCGTCGCCACGTCGGCGACCTGGCCACCCCAGGGTTTTATCAACGACAAGAATGAAATCGACGGGTTTGATATCGACGTGTCCAAGGAGATCGCCAAGCGTCTCGGCGTCGAGGTCAAGTTCATCACGCCCGATTGGGATGTGATCACCGCGGGCAAGTGGAATGGGCGCTGGGACATGTCCGTGGGCTCGATGACCGCTACTAAAAGTCGCGCGCGAATTCTCGATTTCCCGGCGACGTATTACTACGTGCCGTACGTGTTTGCGGTTCACAACAAATCCACAGTCACCGACCACAAAGCCCTCAATGACAAAACCATCGGCGTCGAAGGTGGCACCACGTCAGAGGACTTCCTCAACCAGGCGCTGGCCATCGAGACCTCGGATGTGCCGCCGGTGGTCTACGACGTAAAAACCAAAAAAATGAAAACCTACTCCGGTTCCGTCGGACCGCTGGACGATCTGCGCCTGGGCGACGGCACCCGCCTGGACGCCATCCTCACGCAACGCAGCACGCTCGACGCAGCCGTCAAGAAAGGCTACCCGCTGCGCGCCGTCGACAATGCCGTGGCGTTCTACGAACCACTGGCCATTGCCACCGACAAGGGTGACCCGGAACTGACCAGCAAACTCAATGAAATCGTCGGTCAGATGCACAAGGACGGCACGCTGACCAAGCTCTCGGACAAGTGGTACGGCGTGGACTACTCGACCATCAAGTAACCCCTCCCACCTGTAGGAGCGAGCTTGCTCGCGAAGAACGTCAACGATGACGCAGTTTTTTCTGAATGCCCGCGTCGCTCTTACGTTTTTCGCGAGCAAGCTCGCTCCTACAGTGTTTGATTTACCGGCCATTTCTCAAGGATTGACCATGTCCTTTCCCAACCCCTGGTACTCCCAAACCTCGCAGCCCCGCCCGGCCAGGCCGCAACTGGCCGCGGACAAAAACTGCGATGTCTGCATCATCGGCGCCGGTATCGCCGGCCTCACGGCCGCCCTGGAACTGACCCGACGCGGTAAACGCGTGATCATCCTCGAAGCCCATCAAGTGGCCTGGGGTGCGTCAGGCCGTAACGGCGGCGTGGTCTCGCCGGGCTGGGCTGAAGGGTCGGGAGCGATTCGCAAAAAACTCGGGCTGGAACAGGCCAGGGCGCTGTTCAAGATGTCGGTCGAGGGCGTGGAAATCGTCCGCCACAACATTGCCGAACTGGCTCTGGCGGGTTGCGATCCATCCGCCGGGACGACTCAGGTCAAGCGTTACGACGACAGCGCCGGTGTGAAAAACCACATTGAAACCATGCGCCGCGACTTCGGTTATGAACTCAACTTCCTCGACACCGCCCAGGTCCGCGAACGGGCGCACACCTTGCGCTATTTCCAGGGCATCGAGGACCCGAACGCTTTGCACTTTCACCCACTGAATTATTGCCTGGGCTTGGCCCTCGCCATCGAAGCCGCTGGCGGGAGAATTTTCGAACAATCAAAAATGCTCGCCTGGCATCGCAAAGGCGCGCACAAAATCGTCGAGACCGCTCACGGCACTGTGCGTTGCCAGGACCTGGTGTTTTGCGCCGGCGGTTACGGCGGGCCAGAGCTGCAAAAACTCAGTCGCGCATACCTGCCCATCGCCACCTACGTGGTGTTAACCGAACCCTTGGGCGACTCGATCAAAAACGTCCTCGACTCCGGCGCCGCCTTCTCCGACGATCGTCGCGCCTCGGACTATTACCGCATTGTCGAAGGCGACCGGCTGCTGTGGGGCGCACGCATCACCACCCGCAACGAGCAAAACGAAAAAGCCCTGGCCGCGATGCTCAAGGCGGATATGGTCGCGGTTTACCCGCAACTGGCCCCGGTCAAAATCGAACTCGCCTGGTCCGGCCTGATGGGGTACTCCACCAACAAAATGCCCAACCTGGGATTGCTGGAACCGGGCGTATGGGCCTGCACCTCGTTTGGCGGACACGGTTTGAATACCGGCTCGATCGGCGGCAGGGTCATCGCCGAAGCGGTGTGCGGGGAAAGTGCCCGTTATGAAGTGTTCAAGCCGTACTTGCTGGACTGGAACGGCGGGCCGTTTGGGCGGGTTGCCGCGAATGCGATCTATCAATCGCTAAAGCTCATGGACTTCGTCCAGGAACGCTTTCGCGGCTGATCAACACCCCCCACCTGTAGGAGCGAGGCTTGCCCGCGAAGGCGTCGTGTCAGTCGACATCAATGCTGAATATTAAATCGCCTTCGCGGGCAAGCCTCGCTCCTACAGGGGATGTGGTGAACGCATTTTTTGGGCACAAAAAAACCGGCCGAAGCCGGTTTTTTCATTTCAACGATATCAGAACGAAGCGTTCTGCAGGTCGTCGAGGTAGCGCTCGGCGTCGAGTGCCGCCATGCAGCCGGCGCCGGCCGAGGTGATGGCCTGACGGTAAACGTGGTCAGCCACGTCACCGGCAGCGAAGATGCCTTCGAGGCTGGTCGCCGTCGCGTTGCCGTCACGGCCGCCCTGCACTACCAGGTAACCGTCTTTCAAGGTCAACTGGCCTTCGAACAGCGAAGTGTTCGGCGTGTGGCCGATGGCGATGAACACGCCGTCGACGGTCAGCTCGTCGAAGCTGCCGTCGTTGTTCTTCAGGCGCGCACCGGTTACGCCCATGTTGTCGCCCAGGACTTCGTCCAGGGTCGCGTTCAGCTTCAGGATGATCTTGCCTTCGGCAACGCGGGCATTCAGCTTGTCGATCAGGATCTTCTCGGCGCGGAAGGTTTCGCGACGGTGGATCAGGGTCACGGTGCTGGCGATGTTGGCCAGGTACAGCGCTTCTTCGACAGCCGTGTTGCCGCCACCGACCACAGCCACAGGCTTGTTGCGGTAGAAGAAACCGTCACAGGTGGCGCAGGCCGAAACGCCTTTGCCCATGAACGCTTCTTCCGACGGCAGGCCCAGGTAACGAGCGCTGGCGCCAGTGGCGATGATCAGGGCGTCGCAGGTGTAAGTCGCGCTGTCGCCGGTCAGGGTGTACGGCTTGGAAGCGAAGTCGACGGCATTGATGTGATCGAAGACGATCTCGGTTTCAAAGCGTTCGGCGTGCTCTTTCATGCGCTCCATCAACGCCGGGCCGGTCAGACCGTGGACGTCGCCCGGCCAGTTGTCGACTTCGGTGGTGGTGGTCAGTTGACCGCCGGCCTGCATGCCGGTGATCAGCAGTGGCTTGAGGTTGGCACGGGCGGCATAGACCGCGGCGCTGTAACCGGCAGGGCCGGAACCGAGAATAATCACTCGCGAATGACGGACTTCAGACATGACCTGCTCCTGTTGACCGGCCCAAGCATCTGGGGCGGAACGCCGGCTTGCCGGCGGGAATAAAAAAGGACCGTTGAAAGCACTTGGGGAAGGGCTTGAACTCGACAGTCCTGTAAAGGAATGGGTGCAGCGTATCGAGGGGGCGAAGATTAAGGAAATACGGTTTAACAATCCAGCTCATAGGCGGTCTCTATTCCGTTGCGATGAATTTATAGACGCCTTTGTTACAGTTAATGTCGATACCCAAACCGCGCTATCGCCCATCTGGCAAAGCCGGTAAGGTCGGCGCGTTTTCCCTTTGTTCGGAGCACGTTATGCCCGCCCCCGTTCTGTCCGGCCCGCAATACCTGCGCGAAGGCCTCAAGCTGGTCCTGAGCCCAGGCCTGCGTTTGTTCGTGTTGTTGCCCCTGGCGATCAACCTGGTGCTGTTCGTCGGATTGATCTACCTGGCCAGCCATCAATTCAGCCTGTGGGTCGATACGCTGATGCCGTCCCTGCCCGATTGGCTGAGTTTTCTCAGTTACATCCTCTGGCCAATTTTTGTCGTGCTGGTGGTGTTGATGGTGTTTTTCACCTTCACCATGCTCGCCAACGTCATCGCCGCGCCGTTCAATGGCTTCCTCGCGGAAAAAGTCGAAGTGGTGGTGCGTGGCACCGACGATTTCCCGTCCTTCAGTTGGGGTGAGCTGATCGCCATGATCCCGCGCACGTTCGCCCGGGAGATGCGCAAACTCGGCTACTTCCTGCCGCGTGCGCTCGGGCTGCTGATCCTCTCGTTCATCCCTGTGGTAAACATCATTGCCGCGCCGCTGTGGCTGCTGTTCGGGGTGTGGATGATGGCGATCCAGTACATCGACTACCCGGCGGACAACCACAAACTGGGCTGGAACGAAATGCTCGCCTGGCTGCGCGAAAAACGTTGGCAGAGCATGAGCTTCGGCGGGATCGTCTACCTGGTGTTGCTGATTCCCGTGGTCAACATCCTGATGATGCCGGCTGCCGTGGCCGGGGCGACCTTATTCTGGGTGCGTGAGCGCGGTGCCGAAAACCTGGTGGTGGCGCAACGCTGATCCGGTCACAAATCCATCATCCTATCGTCACAACGACGACATGGCCCCGGTCGACACTGGGGTCATGACGACAGCTCTGCATATCACCCTGATCACCGAAACCTTCCCTCCCGAAATCAACGGCGTGGCCAATACCCTCGGCCGCTTGTGCGATGGATTGCGCGCGCGCGGGCATCAGGTGGAGCTGGTACGGCCTCGTCAGGGTTGCGACCAGCAGATGGGCAGCGACGATGAACTGCTGCTGTGCCGGGGCTGGCCACTGCCGGGTTATCCCGGTTTGCAATGGGGCCAGTCGTCGATGCACAAGCTGCTGCGGCGCTGGAAACGTCATCGCCCGGACGTGCTGTACATCGCCACCGAAGGCCCTTTGGGCTTGTCGGCATTACGCGCGGCTCGACGCTTGGGCATCTCGGTGGTCAGTGGCTTTCACACCAATTTCCAGCAGTATTCCAGCCAGTACGGGCTCGGATTGCTGGCGCGCTTGCTGACCCACTACCTGCGCTGGTTTCACAATCGCTCGACCCTGACCCTGGTGCCGAGTGTCAGCCAGCGACTGGAGCTGGAACGCCGGCATTTCGAACGCCTGGCGTTGCTGTCCCGAGGGGTCGACAGTCAGTTGTTCCACCCGCGCAAACGCCTGAAGGCGCTGCGCGAACAGTGGGGGCTGGCCGACGATGACATCGCCGTCATTCACGTCGGACGCCTCGCACAGGAGAAAAATCTAGGCCTGCTCAAGCGCTGTTTCGACACGCTGAAAGCGACTTATCCCCAGCGAATCATCAAGTTGATTGTGATCGGCGACGGTCCGCAACGAATGTTCCTGGAGAAGGAACTGCCCGACGCGATTTTCTGCGGTTCACAACGCGGCGAAGCCCTGGCCAGCCACTATGCGTCGGGGGATATGTTTGTTTTTCCGAGCCTGACCGAAACCTTCGGCAATGTGGTGCTGGAGGCGCTCGCGTCTGGGCTGGGTGTGGTGGCATACGATCAGGCAGCGGCCGCCCAGCATATTCGCCATGGTTACAACGGCGTGTTGGCGATGCCGGGGGATGAAGCGGCGTTTTGCGATGCGGCGGTGTGGTTGCTGGAAGAGGACGAAACCTTGCGGTGCGTGCGGCTGAATGCGCGCCAGCATGCGAGTCGGCAGGGTTGGGCGGCGATCATCGAGCAGTTTGAGGGGCAGTTGCGCGGGGCTTGTTCGCAGGAGCAGGTATTGCCGGATGCAGCGTTGTTGCCTTGAAAGCTTCGCTGGCAAGCCAGCTCCTACAGGAGCGGGCTTGCCCGCGAAGGGGCCAGACCTGACGGCGCTTAAACCAGCGTCATCAACGCCTCACGGCTGAACGGCAGGATGTCTTCCTCGCGACCGTCACGCACTTTCTGCGCCCAGTCCGGGTCGACCAACAACGCACGCCCCACGGCAACCAGGTCAAACTCATCGTTGTTCAAACGCTCCAGCAGTTTTTCCAGGCTGGCCGGCTGCGCGATCTTGTCGGTGTTGACCATGAATTGCAGGAACTCGCCATCCAGACCGACGCTGCCCACGGTAATGGTTGGCTTGCCGGTCAGTTTGCGTGTCCAGCCTGCCAGGTTCAGCTCGGAACCGTCGAACTCCGGTTCCCAGAAACGGCGCGTCGAGCAGTGGAAAATGTCCACGCCCGCGTCGGACAACGGCTTGAGGAACTCACCCAGCGCTTGCGGGGTTTGCACCAGACGCGCGGTGTAGTCCTGCTGCTTCCACTGGGAGAAACGGAAGATGATCGGGAAACCTTCGCCGACGGCCGCACGCACCGCTTGAATCAATTCGATGGCGAAGCGCGAACGGTTGGCCAGGCTGCCACCGTATTCATCGGTGCGTTGGTTGCTGCCTTCCCAGAAGAACTGGTCGACGAGGTAGCCGTGGGCGCCGTGGATTTCCACGCCGTCCATGCCGATGCTCTGGGCGTCTTTAGCCGCCTGGGCGAATGCGGCGATCACGTCCTGGATGTCCTGTTGGGTCATGCCGTGCACCACGACCTGACCATCCTTCAATTTTTCCGACGGACCGTAACCCGGCACGCTGGCATCCGGCTCGGTGCCGATGCGGCGCACGCTGCCGACGTGCCACAGTTGCGGAACGATCTTGCCGCCTTCGGCGTGGACCGCGTCGACCACTTTCTTCCAGCCGGCCAATGCCGCTTCACCGTAGAAATGCGGAACGTTCGGGTAGCCATTGGAAGCCTGGTGACCGACGGTGGTGCCTTCGGTAATGATCAGGCCAACGCCCGCAGCCGCGCGGCGACGGTAATACTCGATGACTTTGGAATTGGGTACGCCACCCGGCGAAAACGAGCGGGTCATCGGCGCCATGACGACGCGAGTCGGCAGTTCGAGGGTGCCGAGGTGGAACGGTTTGAACAGGGCTTTGACAGGCATGAGGGCGCTCCACGGGGAATAACTTTATGACGGGTATAATATGGAGGCTGAAGCGCCTTGAACAGCACTATTGATTTGGGTGATTAAGGATCAAAAGACAGAAACAAAAGATCGCAGCCTCGTTTCACTCGACAGCTCCTACATGAATCGCGCGCATGTGTAGGAGCTGTCGAGTGAAACGAGGCTGCGATCTTTTGATCTTTCTCTTAGCTCAGGGCTTTTTCGATCGCATGAACGACCGTCGGATCATCCGGCGCCGTGCGCGGCGAGAACCGCGCCAGAACACGCCCGTCCTTGCCCAGCAGGAATTTCTCGAAGTTCCAGGTAATGTCGCCCGGGAACTCGGCACCCTCGCCCGCCAGCAGACGGTACAACTGATGACGATCATGACCGTTGACTTCCAGCTTGCTGGACAACGGAAAGGTCACGCCATAGTTGAGGCTGCAAAACTCCTGGATCTCTTGCTCGGTGCCTGGTTCCTGCCCGGCAAACTGGTTGCACGGCAAGCCCAGCACGCTGAAGCCTTTACCTTTGTATTGCTGGTAAAGGTTTTCGAGCGCCGCATATTGTGGGGTCAAGCCACATTTGGAGGCGACGTTGACCACCAGCACTACGTGCCCCTTGAAGGGCGCCAGTGGGAGCTCCTGACCATCCAGGGCTGTCAATTTAAGGTCGTGAAAAGCACTCATGACGAACTCCAAATTCCCGTGTTCTTCTCGAAACAGCCTCTTGGCGGCGCCGCCGGGGACAGCCGCGGACTAAAAAAGGCGCCCTCGGGCGCCTCTCCAGTTCTCGAAAGCTTAGCGCAGAAAATCAGTGGTGATGGCCACCTTCGCCATGGACGTGGCCATGAGCGATTTCTTCCTGGCTGGCATCACGGATGTCGATGATCTTGACCTGGAAATTCAGGCGCTGACCGGCCAACGGGTGGTTGCCGTCGACGGTGACATCGTCGCCGTCCAGATCGCGAATGGTGACGATCTGCATCTGGCCGTCCGGAGCGGAAGCGTGGAACTGCATGCCCACTTCCAGTTCGTCGACGCCTTCGAACATGCTGCGGCTCAAAGTGCTGACCAGTTCGGCAGCGTATTCGCCGTAGGCATCTTCAGGTTCTACGGCGACAGTCAGTTCGTCACCGACTGCTTTGCCTTCCAGTGCCTTTTCCAGGCCCGGAATGATGTTACCTGCGCCTTGCAGGTAGACCAGCGGCGCGCCGCCGGCGGAGCTGTCGATGACCTCACCAGCGTCGTTGGTCAGGGTATAGTCGATGGAGACAGCCTTATTGGCGGCGATCAGCATGGGGCGAGACCTTTTGCATAAGAATGAAGAATGTCCAAGTTTAGCGAAGCAATCGTCCGAAAGCGAACACAACCCGGACAGACGGGGTGCGACGATCACAGGCTTCCATCAAGACGAGGACGGCCACTGGGTGGCCGAGCTTTCCTGCGGCCACACACAGCACCTGCGCCACCAGCCGCCATGGCAATCCCGGGCCTGGGTGATGGAGCCTTTGCTGCGCAATGAAAAAATAGGCCAGCCCTTTGATTGCGGTTGGTGCGCACAAGGCTCGGTTAGCGATAACCTTGGCGACTGAAATTCGGTAGAAGGCCAGTCATAGGCGTTCACCACTGCCATGCACCTCCAGAGAATCCGCATGCAAACTTTTTTTATCGCACCCACCGATTTTGGTGTGGGTCTGACCTCCATCAGCCTCGGGCTGGTACGTACCCTTGAGCGGGCCGGCCTCAAAGTCGGCTTTTTCAAACCGATTGCCCAGCCCCATCCGGGTGATACCGGGCCTGAGCGCTCCACCGAGCTGGTGGCGCGCACCCACGGTCTGAAACCGCCCCAGCCGCTGGGCCTGGCGCATGTCGAGCGCATGCTCGGTGACGGTCAGCTGGATGAGTTGCTCGAAGAAATCATCACCCTCTATCAGCAAGCCGCCATCGGCAAGGACGTGCTGATCGTCGAAGGCATGGTCCCGACCCGCAGCGCCAGCTACGCCGCGCGGGTCAATCTGCATTTGGCCAAGAGCCTCGACGCCGATGTGATTCTGGTGTCGGCACCGGAAAACGAAGTGCTGACCGAACTCTCGGGCCGCGTGGAATTGCAGGCGCAATTGTTCGGCGGGCCGAAAGACCCGAAAGTCCTCGGCGTGATTCTCAACAAGGTCAAGACCGACGAAAGCATGGACGCCTTCGCCGCGCGCCTGAAAGAGCATTCGCCATTACTGCGCAGCGGCGATTTCCGCTTGCTGGGTTGCATCCCGTTCCAACCGGAACTGAACGCGCCACGCACCCGTGACGTGGCTGACCTGATGGGCGCGCAAATCCTCAATGCCGGCGATTACGAAACCCGGCGCATGACCAAAATCATCATCTGCGCCCGGACCATGCGCAACACCGTGGAGCTGCTCAAGCCCGGCGTGCTGGTGGTGACCCCCGGTGACCGCGACGACATCATCCTCGCCGTCAGCCTCGCCGCCATGAACGGCGTGCCGCTGGCCGGCCTGTTGCTGACCAGCGACACCCTGCCCGACCCGCGCATCATGGACCTGTGCCGTGGCGCGTTGCAGGCGGGCTTGCCAGTGTTGTCGGTGAGCACCGGCTCCTACGACACCGCCAACCAGTTGAATGGCCTGAACAAGGAAATCCCGATCGACGACCGTGAGCGCGCGGAGATCATCACTGATTTCGTCGCCAGCCACCTCGACGCCAACTGGCTGCACCAGCGCTGCGGCACCCCACGGGAAATGCGCCTGTCGCCCGCGGTGTTCCGTTATCAATTGATCCAGCGCGCCCAGGCCGCCAACAAACGCATCGTCCTGCCCGAAGGCAGCGAGCCGTTGACCGTGCAAGCGGCGGCGATCTGTCAGGCGCGCGGGATTGCCCGTTGCGTGTTGCTGGCGAAACCGGCCGACGTCGAAGCCGTCGCTCGGGCTCACGATATCGAGCTGCCGCCAGGGCTGGAAATTCTTGATCCGGACCTGATCCGCGAACGCTACGTCGAACCGATGGTTGCACTGCGCAAGAGCAAAAGCCTCAACGCGCCGATGGCCGAGCAGCAACTGGAAGACACCGTGGTAATCGGCACCATGATGCTGGCGCTGGATGAAGTCGACGGCCTCGTGTCCGGCGTCATTCACTCCACCGCCAACACCATCCGCCCGGCCTTGCAGCTGATTAAAACGGCACCCGGCTGCACGCTGGTGTCGTCGGTGTTCTTCATGCTCTTCCCGGAGGAAGTGCTGGTCTACGGCGACTGCGTGATGAACCCGCCCCCGAGCGCCAGCGAACTGGCGGAAATCGCCCTGCAAAGCGCGGATTCGGCAGCAGCGTTCGGCATCACCCCGCGCGTGGCGATGATCAGCTACTCCAGCGGTGAATCGGCCAGCGGCGAAGAAGTCGAGAAAGTGCGCGAAGCCACCCTGCTCGCCCACGAACAACAGCACTCGCTGCTGATCGACGGTCCGTTGCAGTACGACGCCGCCGCCAACGAAACCGTGGCCCGGCAACTGGCGCCGAACAGCCAGGTGGCCGGCCGCGCCACGGTGTTCGTGTTCCCCGACCTGAACACCGGCAACACCACCCACAAAGCCGTGCAACGTAGCGCCGACTGCGTCAGCCTCGGGCCGATGCTGCAAGGCCTGCGCAAACCGGTGAACGATTTGCCGCGCGGCGCGCAAGTCGACGACATCGTCTACACCATCGCGTTGACCGCGATTCAAGCTGCCAACCGACCTTTGGATCTTTAAATGCTGGCTTCCCTCCCTGCACCGCTGCGAGGCGTGATTGCCTCGTTGCTGTTGGCACTGAACACGATTTTGCTGTGCTCGTTTCTGTTCTGCGTGGCGATCTTCAAAGTGTTGCCCTTCGCCCTCACCCAACGTTTCACCCGTTGGCTGATGAGCCATACCCATGAAGCCTGGATCAGCAACAACAAGGCCTGGATGAACCTGGTCTGCCGCACCCGCTGGCACCTCAGCGGCCTTGAAGGGCTGGACTATCAGCACTCGTACCTGATCACCAGCAACCATCAGAGCTGGGTCGACATCATGGTCCTGCAATACGTGCTCAACCGTCGCATCCAGCCGCTGAAGTTCTTTCTCAAGCAAGAGCTGATCTGGGTCCCGGTGATTGGCCTGGCCTGGTGGACCCTGGGCTTTCCGTTCATGAAGCGCTACTCCAAGGCGTACCTGGAAAAGCACCCGGAGAAGAAAGGCAAAGACCTGGAAACCACCCGCAAGACCTGCGACAAGTTCCGCAATAACCCGGTAGGGATTTTCAACTTCGTCGAAGGCACGCGCTTCACCGAGGGCAAGCATGCGCAGCAGAAATCACCGTTCCGCTACTTATTGAAACCCAAGGCTGGCGGCATTGCGTTTGTGCTGGATGCGATGGGTGAGCAACTGGAATCGATCGTCAACGTGACCATTCACTATCCGGGCGGGCGTCCGGGGTATTGGGATTTGCTCTGTGGCAATGTGAAAGATGTGGTGGTGCATTTTCAGGAACTGAAGATTCCGCCGCAGTTCATTGGCAAGAATTACGACCAGGATGGCGAGTATCGCTTGCAGTTTCAGGGCTGGATCAATCAGCTGTGGGAAGACAAGGATGCGTTGCTGGCGCAGATGCATCGGGAGTATCCCGCCAGGGTTTGAGTTGCCAGTACCGGCCTCATCGCGGGCAAGCCCGCTCCCACAGGGTTTGAGGTGTTCATATCGCTCGCGCACGACGCGATTCCTGTGGGAGCGGGCTTGCCCGCGCCCGCGCCCCCCCACACAAAAAAAACCCCGCCGATGATCACTCATCGGCGGGTTTTTTTTTAACGGCTACCCCTTAGATCGCGCCACCCCTGCGCAGCAGATCCCGCACTTCCTTGACGCTTTCTTCCAGCGACAGCGACTGGGTGGCGATCACCAGATCGGCATCCAGCGGCACATCGAACGGGAAAGATTCGCCCGGGATGTTATCGCCAGCCGCCGCGTACAGACCTTGTGGATCACGCTCGGCACAGACCGTTGGCGAAGCCTGGACATAGACCGTCAGCAGACGTTCCTTGCCGATCAGCTCCCGAGCCTGCTCACGACCTTCGGCACTCGGTGCCACGAAGGCCGCCAGCGTCAGCAAACCGGCTTCGTTGAACTGACGCGCAACGTGCGCCGCACGACGCCAGTTCTCGGTACGCCCGGCGCGATCCTGTGGCAGACCTTTGTTCAGGTCGTGACGCAGGTTCTGGCCATCGAGTACGAACACCGCACGGCCCATGTCGAACAGCTTGCGTTCAACCGCGTAGGCCAGGGTGCTTTTACCGGCGCCCGACAAACCGCTGAACAACACGGTGGCCGGTTGCTGGCCGAAGCGCTGGGCACGTTCTTCGGTAGCAACGTGAGCCAGTTTGCCGTGGTGCGTGCTGGTGCCATGGCTCAATGGCTGAGCGATGATCATGCCGGCGGCGACGGTGCCGTTGGTCAAACGGTCAATGACGATGAACGAACCGGTGGTGCGGTTGCTCGCGTAACCGTCCAGCGCGATGGCCGCGTCGAGGCTGATCTTGACGCGACCGATCTCGTTCAGGTTCAACGAACTGGCCGCACCTTCTTCCAGGGTGTTCACGTCAACCCGGTTGACGATGCTGGTGATCGAACCCGGCACGTAAGTCGTCGCGCGTTTGATGTCGTATTTCTTGCCCGGCAGCATCGGTTCTTCAGCCATCCATACCAGCATGGCGTCGAAGGCGTCAGTCACTTGCGGCAGGTTGTCGGCGTGCACCAGCAAGTCACCGCGAGAGATATCGATTTCGTCTTCCATGGTCAGCGTTACCGCCTGACCCGGACCGGCGTGTTCCAGTTCACCTTCGAAGGTGACGATGGATTTCACGCGGCTGCTCTTGCCCGACGGCAGCACAACCACTTCGTCGCCCTTGTGCACGACACCGCTGGCCAGGGTGCCGGCGAAACCACGGAAGTTCAGGTTTGGACGGTTGACGTACTGCACCGGGAAACGCAGGTCGGTGTAGTTGCGGTCGCTGGCGATTTCGACGGTCTCGAGAATCTCCATCAGCGATTGGCCGGTGTACCACGGCGAACGCTCGGACTTGTTCACCACGTTGTCGCCCTTCAGGGCGGACATCGGCACGAAGGCCATGGTGGTCGGCTTGAACGCGATGCCTTCGGCGAACTTCAGGTAATCGGCCTTGATCGACTCGAAGACTGTTTCATCGAAGCCGTTGAGGTCCATTTTGTTGATGGCGACCACGATGTGCTTGATGCCGAGCAACGAGGCGATGAAGCTGTGGCGACGGGTCTGGGTCTGCACGCCGTAACGGGCGTCCACCAGAATGATCGCCAGGTCACAGGTGGAGGCACCGGTGGCCATGTTGCGGGTGTACTGCTCATGGCCAGGGGTGTCGGCGATGATGAATTTGCGCTTGGCGGTGGAGAAATAACGGTAAGCGACATCGATGGTGATGCCCTGCTCCCGCTCGGCCTGCAGGCCGTCGACCAGCAATGCCAGGTCGATGTCATCACCGGTGGTGCCGACTTTTTTCGAGTCGCGGGTAATGGCTTCCAGGTGATCTTCGTAGATCATTTTGGAGTCGTGCAGCAGGCGCCCGATCAGGGTGCTCTTGCCGTCGTCGACGTTGCCACAGGTCAGGAAGCGCAGCATTTCCTTGCGTTCGTGCTGGCCCAGGTAGGCGAGGATGTCCTCGCTGATCAAATCAGATACGTGCGACATGACAACCCCTTAGAAATAACCCTGACGTTTCTTTTCTTCCATCGAGCCTGCGCCATCGTGATCGATGACCCGGCCCTGGCGTTCGGAAGTTCGCGTCAGGAGCATTTCCTGAATGATGTCGGTCAGGCTGGTGGCCTCGGACTCGACCGCACCGGTCAGCGGGTAATCGCCGAGCGTACGGAAACGGACCTTCTTCTTGACGATGCGCGCCTTGTCTTCATCGCTCAGGTGATTGAGCAGGCGTTCGTCGTCGATCATGATCCAGGTGCCATTCATCTCGATGACGTCGCGCTCGGCGGCGAAATACAGCGGCACGATCGGGATGCCTTCGAGGTAGATGTACTGCCAGATGTCCAGCTCGGTCCAGTTCGACAGCGGGAACACACGAATGGATTCGCCCTTGTTGACCTTGCCGTTGTAGACGTTCCACAACTCCGGACGCTGGTTTTTCGGGTCCCAGCGGTGCTTGGTGTCGCGGAAGGAGTACACGCGCTCTTTGGCACGGGACTTCTCTTCGTCGCGGCGGGCACCGCCGAAAGCGGCGTCGAAACCATGCTTGTCGAGGGCCTGCTTGAGGCCTTCGGTTTTCATGATGTCGGTGTGCTTGGCGCTACCGTGGGTGAGCGGGTTGATACCCTGCGCAACGCCCTCGGGATTGACATGCACAATCAGGTCCAGGCCCAGTTCTTCGACCATGCGGTCGCGGAACGCGTACATTTCCTTGAACTTCCACCGGGTGTCGACGTGCATCACCGGGAACGGCAGCTTGCCCGGGAAGAATGCCTTGCGCGCAAGGTGCAGCATCACGGCGGAGTCTTTACCGACGGAGTACAGCATCACCGGGTTATCGAACTCGGCGGCGACCTCGCGGATGATGTGGATGCTTTCGGCCTCCAGCTGTTTCAGATGCGTCAGTTTGTCGACCATGGCTACTCACGAAAACGATCTTATGGACGGCCAGCGGGCCGTGTTCGAGCGGGGAATCCTAGCACAGCGACCTCTTCTAATCAGGACGTGGGCTAGATCGAAAGGGTATATGAATATACCCCCTCGTTTGGGCACAACCGGGACCTAGGAGCTGGCTTGCCAGCGAAGAGTGCCTTGAATCTTGCAGCGTTCTCGAGGCCGTCTTCGCTGGCAAGCCAGCTCCTACAGGGGGCGTGTGATTAGATCGGGTTTGGGCAATCGATGAAGATGTGCTCAAGGGCAAAGCGTCGCGCCAGGTAATCGCCCAACGCCTGCACGCCGTAGCGCTCGGTGGCGTGGTGACCGGCGGCGATGAAGCTGATGTCGTTTTCCCGGGCGCTGTGGAAGGTTTGCTCGGAGGCTTCACCGCTGAGGTACAGATCGACGCCGGCCAAAACCGCCTGATCGATGTAACCCTGGCCGCCACCGGTGCACCAGCCGACCCGGCGAATCATCTCGCTGCCTTCGATCAGCAACGGCTCGCGGCCCATGACTTCCTGCACGCGGCGGGCGAAATCCCGTGGCGTCACCGGTTCGTTCAATGAACCGACCAGGCCGACCACCTTGAGGTTATCCGGATCGAGCGGACCTTCGACCGTGATGTCCAACTGACGCGCCAGTTGCACGTTGTTGCCGACGTCCGGGTGCAGGTCCAGCGGCAGGTGGTAGGACAGCAGGCTGATATCGTGCTTGAGCAGGGTTTTCAAACGACGCTGCTTCATGCCGGTGATGCACGGGTTCTCGCCTTTCCAGAAGTAGCCGTGATGCACCAGCACCAAATCGGCGTTGGCCTCCACGGCGGCATCGAGCAAAGCCTGGCTGGCGGTGACGCCACTGACGATGCGCATCACCTGCGGCCGGCCTTCAACCTGCAAGCCGTTGGGGCAGTAATCAGCAATCTTGGCACTGTTGAGGTAACGGTCGGCTTCTTCGACGAGGGTGCTCAGGGCAACGGCCATAAAAGACTCCTAAATATCCCGTTCAGAGGCGCGCGCGGCCTCGTATAATGCGCGACATTATGGGCGGTCTCATACCGCCTGCAACCTTTCAGGACGTGCTTAATGCTCAAGGCGCTGCGTTTTTCCGGCTGGCCGCTGTTGGCCGGCGTGCTTATCGCTCTGTTGATCATCCAGCGTTACCCGCAGTGGGTCGGGCTTCCGAGCCTCGACGTCAACATGCAGCAAGCGCCGCAAACCACCACCATGCAACAAGGCCCGGTGTCCTATGCCGACGCGGTGACAACCGCCGCGCCGTCGGTGGTCAACCTGTACACCACCAAAGTGGTCAACAAACCGAATCATCCGTTGTTCGAAGACCCGCAGTTCCGCCGCTTCTTCGGCGACAACTCGCCCAAGCAGAAACGCATGGAGTCGAGCCTCGGCTCCGGCGTGATCATGAGCCCGGAAGGCTACCTGCTGACCAACAACCACGTGACCAGCGGCGCCGACCAGATCGTCGTCGCGCTCAAGGACGGCCGCGAAACCCTGGCCCGCGTGATCGGCAGCGACCCGGAGACCGACCTCGCGGTTCTTAAGATCGACTTGAAGAATCTTCCGGCGATCACCGTTGGCCGTTCCGACAACATCCGCATCGGCGACGTGGCCCTGGCCATCGGCAACCCGTTCGGCGTCGGCCAGACCGTGACCATGGGCATCATCAGTGCCACCGGGCGCAATCAGTTGGGCCTGAACAACTACGAAGACTTCATCCAGACCGACGCAGCGATCAACCCGGGCAACTCCGGTGGTGCGCTGGTGGACGCCAACGGTAACTTGACCGGCATTAACACAGCGATTTTCTCCAAGTCCGGCGGCTCGCAGGGCATCGGTTTTGCGATCCCGGTCAAACTGGCCATGGAAGTGATGAAGTCGATCATCGAGCACGGCCAGGTGATTCGTGGCTGGCTGGGCATTGAAGTGCAGCCGCTGAGCCAGGAACTGGCTGAGTCGTTTGGTCTGTCGGGGCGTCCGGGGATTGTGGTCGCGGGGATTTTCCGCGACGGTCCGGCGCAGAAGGCCGGGCTGCAGTTGGGCGACGTGATCCTCAGCATCGACGGTGAACCGGCTGGCGATGGTCGCCGTTCGATGAACCAGGTGGCGCGGATCAAACCGACCGACAAGGTCACGATTCAGGTGATGCGCAACGGCAAAGAACTCAAGCTCACCGCAGAAATCGGCTTGCGTCCGCCACCGGCACCGGTCAAAGAGAAAGAAGAAGAGTAAGCACTCGACACAAAACCACTGTGGGAGCGTGGCTTGCCCGCGATGGGAACGCCGCGGTGCAACAGATGCACCGCATTATCGTTCATCGCGGGCAAGCCACGCTCCCACAGGACTAGTGTTGAGTTACAGGTCGCTCAGGCCGTCGATGAGGGCTTGATTCTGCTCTGGCGTGCCGATGGAGATCCGCAGGAACTGGGCAACCCGTTCCTGCTTGAAGTGCCGAACGATCACCCCTTGTTCACGCAACTTCGCCGCCAGGCCAGCCGCATCGTGCTGCGGGTGCCGGGCGAAGATGAAGTTCGCCGCCGACGGCAACACTTCAAACCCCTTCGCCTGCAACTCCCCGACCACCTTGTCACGGTGCTCGATCACCAGTCGGCACGTCTTGTCGAAGTAATCACGATCCTCGAACGCCGCTGCCGCCCCGACAATCGCCAGGCGATCCAGCGGATAGGAGTTGAAGCTGTTCTTGATCCGCTCCAGCGCTTCGATCAAGTCTGGATGCCCCACCGCCAGCCCTACCCGCAAACCGGCCAGCGAGCGCGACTTGGACAGTGTCTGAGTGACCAACAGATTCGGATAACGGTCCACCAGCGTGATCGCCGTTTCGCCGCCGAAGTCGATGTACGCCTCATCCACGACCACCACCGAATCCGGGCTGGCCTTGAGGATTTGCTCGACCGCGTCCAGTGCCAACAGGCAACCGGTCGGCGCGTTCGGGTTCGGGAAAATGATCCCGCCGTTCGGCTTGGCGTAATCCGCCGGGTCGATCTGGAACTGCTCGTCCAGCGGCACCGCGTCGAACTTGATGCCGTACAAACCGCAGTACACCGGGTAGAAGCTGTAGCTGATGTCCGGGAACAGCAGCGGCTTATCGTGTTGCAGCAGACCGTGGAAGATGTGCGCCAGGACTTCATCGGAACCGTTGCCGAGGAACACCTGATTGCCCTGCACGCCGTAGTACTTGGCAACGGCTTGCTTGAGCACGTCACTGTTCGGGTCCGGGTACAGACGCAGGTTGTCATTCAGTTCGGTTTGCATCGCCGCCAACGCTTTGGGCGACGGGCCGTACGGGTTTTCGTTGGTGTTGAGCTTCACCAGTTTCGCCAGTTTCGGCTGCTCGCCCGGCACGTAAGGCACCAGATCCTTGACGAACGGGCTCCAGAATTTACTCATGTTCAGTTTCCCTCTTGATCGTCAACGATGCGGTATTCGGCGCTGCGGGCGTGGGCGGTCAAGGACTCGCCACGGGCCAGCACGGAAGCGGTCTTGCCCAGTTCGGACGCACCCTGCTCGGAGCAGAAGATGATCGACGAGCGTTTCTGGAAGTCATACACACCCAGCGGCGAGGAAAACCGCGCCGTGCCGGAAGTCGGCAACACGTGGTTCGGACCGGCGCAGTAGTCGCCCAGGGCTTCGGAGGTGTGACGGCCCATGAAGATCGCACCGGCGTGGCGGATCTGCGGCAGCCAGGCTTGCGGGTCGGCCACCGACAACTCCAGGTGCTCCGGCGCGATGCGGTTGGCCACTTCGATGGCTTGCTCCATGTCGCGAACCTTGATCAGCGCACCACGACCATTGATCGAGGTCTGGATGATCTCGGCGCGTTCCATGGTCGGCAGCAGCTTGGCGATGCTGGCCGCGACCTGGTCGAGGAACTCGGCGTCCGGGCTGACCAGAATCGCCTGGGCGTCTTCGTCGTGCTCGGCCTGGGAGAACAGGTCCATGGCGATCCAGTCCGGATCGGTCTTGCCGTCGCAGACCACGAGGATTTCCGATGGGCCGGCAATCATGTCGATGCCGACCTGGCCAAACACGTGGCGCTTGGCAGTGGCGACATAGATGTTGCCCGGGCCGACCACCTTGTCGACCTTCGGCACGCTTTCGGTGCCGTAGGCCAGCGCGGCGACCGCTTGCGCGCCGCCGATGGTGAACACGCGGTCGACGCCGGCGATGCACGCGGCAGCCAGCACAAGCTCGTTGATTTCACCGCGTGGAGTCGGCACGACCATGACCACTTCGGTCACGCCCGCGACCTTGGCCGGAATCGCGTTCATCAGCACCGAGGACGGGTACGACGCCTTACCGCCCGGTACGTACAGACCGGCGCGGTCCAGCGGCGTGACCTTCTGGCCCAGCACCGTGCCGTCGGCTTCGGTGTAGCTCCAGGAATCCTGTTTCTGTTTTTCGTGGTAGCTGCGCACGCGGGTCGCGGCGACTTCCAGGGCTTCGCGCTGGGGCACGGTAATGCGCGTGAGCGCCAGTTCCAGGCGTTCGCGCGGCAGGATCAGGTCCGCCATGGACGCAACGTCCAGGCCGTCGAACTGCCGGGTGAATTCCACCAGCGCCGCATCGCCACGCTCGCGCACAGCCTTGATGATGTCCAGCACCCGCTGATTGACCGAGTCGTCAGACACACTTTCCCAGCTCAGCAGATGATCCAGATGATGCGCGAAATCCGGGTCAGCAGCGTTGAGTCGGCGAATTGCAGTCGGTGCGGTCATAGCGAGAGCCTCATAGGAATGGCAAAAACTCAGGCGCCCGAAGCTAACATTCGATCCGCTTGGGCACCTGAGAATTCTGGCTATGAGGCGGATAGACGGCGCGACTCAAGGGTCGCGCAGGTGAATCAGCCGCGGTGTCGAGACTCCACTGCCTTGCGCAGGGTGTCGATCAACGCCTGGATACGGGCGTGCTGCATTTTCATCGAAGCTTTGTTAACGATCAGCCGGGAGCTGATGTCGGCAATGAAATCCTGGGGTTCCAGGCCATTGGCGCGCAGGGTGTTGCCGGTGTCGACCACGTCGATGATCTTGTCCGCCAGACCGATCAGCGGCGCCAGTTCCATCGAGCCATAGAGCTTGATGATGTCGACCTGGCGACCCTGTTCGGCGTAGTAGCGCTTGGCAACGTTGACGAACTTGGTCGCCACCCGCAAGCGGCCCTTGGGTTCGACATCGCCGACACGGCCAGCAGTCATCAGCTTGCAGAGGGCAATTCTCAGGTCCAAAGGCTCATACAAACCCTGGCCGCCATATTCCATCAGCACATCTTTACCGGCGACGCCCAGGTCCGCGGCCCCATGCTCGACGTAAGTCGGCACATCGGTGGCGCGCACGATCAGCAGGCGTACATCGGCCTGGGTCGTGGGGATGATCAGCTTGCGGCTCTTGTCCGGATTCTCGGTCGGCACGATGCCCGCTTCAGCCAGAAGCGGCAGGGTGTCGTCAAGGATGCGGCCCTTGGACAGTGCGATGGTCAACATGGGAAACGTCAGTCCTTATCAAGGTACTCATGCCCGGTCGCAAATGGCGCCGGACACACATCGAGGCTGTTGCCAGCCCCGATTCAAAACGAAATCGTCGGGCACGTCCCTGCGCCCATGCAGCAGAAACTAGCCCGGTACGCGGCGGATCTTGGCGCCGAGCATCTGCAGTTTCTCTTCGATGCACTCGTAACCACGGTCGATGTGGTAGATGCGGTCGATCAGGGTGTCGCCTTCGGCGATCAACGCCGAGATGACCAGGCTGGCCGAAGCACGCAGGTCGGTGGCCATGACTGGCGCGCCCTTGAGCTTTTCGGTGCCGGTGACGATGGCGGTGTTGCCTTCAACCTGGATCTTGGCGCCCATGCGGTGCAGTTCGTAAACGTGCATGAAGCGGTTTTCGAAGATCGTCTCGATCACTGCACCCGTGCCTTCGGCAATGGCGTTGAGGGAGATGAACTGCGCTTGCATGTCGGTCGGGAACGCCGGGTACGGAGCGGTCCGCACGTTGACGGCTTTCGGCCGCTTGCCGTGCATATTCAGCTCGATCCAGTCTTCGCCGCAGGTGATTTCGGCACCGGCTTCGCGGAGTTTTTCCAGAACGGCTTCGAGAATGGTCGGATCGGTGTCCTTGACCTTCACGCGGCCGCCCGTCACCGCCGCCGCCACCAGGTAGGTGCCGGTTTCGATACGGTCAGGCATGACTTTGTAAGTGGCCGGGTGCAGACGCTCGACGCCATCGATGGTGATGGTGTCGGTGCCGGCGCCAGTGATCTTCGCGCCCATGGCGATCAGGAAGTTCGCCAGGTCGATGACTTCAGGCTCGCGAGCGGCGTTGGCCAGAACGCTACGGCCCTTGGCCAGAGCGGCCGCCATCATGATGTTTTCAGTACCGGTCACGCTGACGGTGTCGAAGAAGAAGTGCGCGCCGCGCAAGCCACCTTCAGGCGCCTTGGCCTTGATGTAGCCGCCTTCGACGTCGATGACCGCGCCCATGGCTTCGAGACCACGGATGTGCAGGTCAACCGGACGCGAACCGATGGCGCAACCGCCAGGCAGTGCGACTTCGGCTTCACCGAAACGGGCAACCATCGGGCCCAGCACCAGGATCGACGCACGCATGGTCTTGACCAGTTCGTACGGAGCGATCAGGGTCTTGATGGTGCGCGGGTCGATTTCGACGCTGAGTTTCTCGTCGATCACCGGCTCGATGCCCATGCGACCGAACAGCTCGATCATGGTGGTGATGTCGTGCAGGTGCGGCAGGTTGGCAACGGTAACCGGGCCATCGCACAGCAGCGTGGCAGCCAGGATCGGCAGGGCAGAGTTCTTTGCCCCGGAGATGCGGATTTCGCCATCAAGACGAACGCCACCGGTAATAATCAATTTATCCATAAGAATCTCGACGCCCTTGGGCTCAGGTGCGCTCGGCCCAGGCCGCGCTGCTGAAAAATTTCATAGTGACCGCATGGATGCTGCCATCGGTGATCCATGGGTTCAAATGGGCATAGATCTGCTGCTGACGCTTCACCGGGCTCAACGCCGCCAGTTCATCGCTAATCACGTTCAGCTGAAAGTTGCAGCCTTCGCCCTCAACTTCTACCAGCGTTCCGGGCAGCTTTCCTTCAAGGAAGCTCTTCACTTCTACGGCCTGCATGCTCAACCTCAATCGGCGCCCTGTGCGCGCGGGTCGGACATCATACAAAAAAGCCCCGCGCCTGCGAACCCCGCGAAGCAGGACTCTGACGGGGGGCTTCTTTATAGATGCTGGTTAGGGATGCGCCAACAGCTCGGTCAGCTCGCTGACCTGAGCGATTTCACGCATGTCTTCTGGCATCCCGCGGATGCTCCACGCCTTGCCGGCCGCTTCTGCGTCACGCATGAAGCACAGCAATAGCGACAAGCCGACACTGCTGGACTTCAACACTGCCGTGCAATCGACCACCAGCGTAGCGGCTTTGCTGGACTTGATCAGCGCCTCACCCTGCTTGCGCAAGCCAGGGCCGGTGCGGTAATCCAGCATGCCACTGAGCATCAGCTCGCCGGATTCGCTCATGCGAATCGCCGACACACTCATTGGGCTTGCTTCGCTGGAGCTTGCTTCTCGGTAGCTTCCTTGGCTTTGGCGACTTCCCCGGCCCAATTGTTGATGGTCTTGTCCAGGTCGTTGCCATTGCGCTGCATCGCATCAGCGAACTGATCGCGGAACAGCTTGCCGATGTTGATGCCATTGATGATGACGTTACGCAGCTTCCACTCGCCATTGATCTTTTCCAGTGTGTAAGACACAGGATAGATCGCGCCACTGCTGCCTTTGACCGTCATGCCAACGCTTGTACGGTCTCCGGACTCGTCCTTGGCAGGTTCGACGACGATGCCTTGGTTGTTGTACTCAAGCAAGGCGTTGCCATAAAACTGGAACAGGCCCTTTTTGAAGTTTTCCTGGAACGTCTTCATTTGCGCAGGTGTGGCTTTGCGCGAGTATTTGACGGTCATGATGCTCTTGGAAATACCTTCGGCATCCACAACGGGCCCGACGATAGTATCCAGTGCTGCATAAAAGTCTTTCGGATCCTGCTTGTACTTTTCTTTGTTGGCGGCCAGATCGGCCAGCATCCGGGTCGTGGTGTCCTGTACCAGATCATGCGCGGAAGGCGCCGCCACGGCGTTAGCCATCAACGGCACGGCCGCGAGTAATACCAACAGGCCACGTCGCAAGGTAGAGATCATTCAAAAGCTCCTCATTTGGCGTCTTTGCTAACGGTATTGAGCAGGAATTTACCGATCAGGTCCTCAAGCACCAGCGACGACTGGGTGTCGTGGATAGTCCCACCATCCTTGAGCAGGGCTTGTTCCCCGCCCACGCTGATGCCGATGTACTTCTCGCCCAACAGGCCAGCGGTCAGAATAGATGCAGTGGAGTCAGTCGGCAGATTATCGACACTCTTTTCCAGCTGCATGGTCACTCGACCGGTGAAACTGTCGCGGTCCAGATCGATTGCCGTGACCTTGCCGATGGTCACACCGGCCATGGTCACTTTAGCTCTGACCGTCAAACCGGCGATATTGTCGAAATAGGCATAAAGTTTATACGTATCGGTGGTTGCGCTCGGGGACAGGCCACTTACCCGCAACGCCAGCAACAGCAAAGCCAGGATGCCAGCGAGCAAGAAAAGGCCGACACCTATTTCCAGGGTGCGGTTTTGCATCAGAAATCTCCAAACATCAAGGCGGTCAGAATAAAGTCCAGGCCGAGTACAGCCAAAGAGGCATACACCACGGTCTTGGTAGTGGCACGACTGATCCCCTCGGAAGTGGGCTCGCAGTCATAGCCTTGGAATACGGCGATCCAGGTCACGACAAAGGCGAAAACGACGCTTTTGATGATGCCGTTGAGCACATCGTCGGTAAACGTCACGCTGTTTTGCATGTTCGACCAGTAGGAACCTTCATAGACACCCAGCCAGTCGACGGCCACCCACGAACCGCCCCAGATACCCACCACGCTGAAAATCATCGCCAGCACCGGCAGGGAAATGAAGCCGGCCCACAGGCGCGGGGCAATGATGTACTTGAGCGGGTCGACACCAATCATTTCCAGGCTGGACAACTGCTCGGTCGATTTCATGTTGCCGATTTCGGCGGTCAGGGCCGAACCGGCACGCCCGGCGAACAGCAAGGCCGTGACCACCGGGCCCAGTTCACGCAGCAGTGTCAGCGCAACCATCTGCCCGACCGCCTGTTCCGAACCGTAGCTGGACAGGATGTTGAACCCTTGCAGCGCCAGCACCATGCCGATGAACACCCCGGAGACCACAATGATCACCAGGGACATCACGCCCACCGAATGCAGTTGCTTGACCAGCAGGCCAAACCCGCCACCGATGCCACCACGGCCGAGCAGGGCATGAAACAGGAAGATCGCCGAACGACCGAACACCCCGAGCACATCAATGCCGGAGTGACCGAAGCGGCGAACGCGTTCTATCAGTGAAATCTTGCGCATCAACGCTTCCCCAGAAGATCTGCGCGGTAATCCGTCGCTGGAAAGTGGTATGCGACCGGACCGTCGGGTTCGCCTGTCATGAATTGACGGATGCGTGGTTCCTGCGAGTTCATCAGTTCCTCGGGAGTGCCCTGCCCCAACACCTGGCCTTCGCCGACAACATAGATGTAATCGGCGATGCTCGCCGTCTCGGCCAGGTCGTGGGAAACCACGATACTGGTGATGCCCAGCGCATCGTTGAGCAGGCGGATCAGGCGCACCAGCACGCCCATGGCGATCGGGTCCTGGCCGACAAAGGGCTCGTCATACATGAGGATCTGCGGATCGAGTGCAATCGCCCGGGCCAGCGCGACACGGCGCTTCATGCCGCCGGACAGCTCGTCAGGCATCAGGTCGATGGCGCCACGCAAACCTACGGCCTGCAATTTGAGCAGCACGATGTCCCGGATCATTTCTTCCGGCAGTTCGGTATGAACGCGCAGCGGAAAGGCGACGTTCTCGAACACATCGAGGTCGGTAAACAGCGCGCCGCTCTGAAACAGCACGCCCATGTGCTTGCGCGCATCGAACAGATCGCTGCGCGACAATTTCGGCAGATTCTGGCCGTTGACCCAGACTTCGCCCTTGGTGGGGCGCAACTGTGCGCCCATCAGCCGCAACAGCGTGGTCTTGCCACACCCGGAAGGTCCCATGATGCCGGTGACCTTGCCGCGCGGGATACGGATATCGACGTTATTGAAAATGCTGCGCGCGCCGCGCTTGAAGGTCAGTCCCTTCAGCTCGACCGCGTAGGCTTTATCGGCACTCATCTAAACTCCTTGCGATGCAGCCTCTCACTCGGACGCCTGACTTTCTGGCGAAAGCACATACCTCCCGGGCAGGCCGAACTGGCGGCGAACTATATCACTGCGCAGGCCAAGCGCCAAAGGCCCAAGCCGGGCCATATTCAGCAACATGACAGGTAAAACGCTTCATTTAGAGGGATTCAGTAACAACGGATTACAATGCGCGACGAACTTGCGTGAGGGTTTCGATCATTACCGTTATAATCGCCGCCTTTTCAGGCTATACGATTTCTAACATGAGCCAATCCAGCGACCTGATTCAATCTGCACAACGCACCATCCGCCTCGAACTGGAAGCCGTACAAGGCTTGCTACCCCGTATCGACGCAGATTTCGTACGCGCTTGCGAGTTGATTCTGGCCAGCAAGGGCCGCGTAGTCGTGGTCGGCATGGGCAAATCCGGGCACATCGGCAACAAGATCGCCGCCACCCTGGCCAGCACCGGCACCACGGCCTTTTTCGTGCACCCCGCCGAAGCCAGCCACGGCGACATGGGCATGATTACCCGCGACGACATTATCCTGGCCCTGTCGAATTCCGGCTCCACTAACGAAATCATTACCCTGCTGCCGCTGATCAAGCGCCTGGGCATTCAGCTGATCAGCCTGACCGGCAACCCCGATTCACCGCTGGCCAAGGCTGCCGAGGTCAACCTGAACGTTCACGTCGAGCACGAAGCCTGCCCGCTGAACCTCGCGCCGACCTCGTCGACCACCGCCGCATTGGTCATGGGCGACGCCCTGGCCGTTGCGCTACTGGAAGCCCGTGGTTTTACAGCTGAAGATTTCGCCTTTTCCCACCCGGGCGGCGCACTGGGCCGACGCCTGCTGCTGAAAGTGGAAAACGTCATGCACGCCGGAAAAGAGCTGCCGCAAGTTCCGCGCGGCACCCTGCTCAAGGACGCGCTGATGGAAATGACCCGCAAAGGCCTGGGCATGACGGCGATCCTCGAAGCCGATGGCAAACTTGCCGGGATCTTCACCGACGGTGATTTGCGTCGCACGCTGGACCGCACCATCGATATCCATCACGCGACCATCGACGAGGTCATGACCGTTCACGGCAAGACCGCCCGTCCCGACATGTTGGCGGCCGAGGCCCTGAAAATCATGGAAGACCATCGAATCAATGCGCTGGTGGTGGTGGACAAGGAGGACCGTCCTATTGGTGCCTTCAACCTCTCCGACTTGCTGCGCGCAGGAGTAATGTAATGAGCACCGATCTACTGCAACGCGGCAAGCACATCAAACTGGCGGTGTTCGACGTCGATGGCGTGCTGACCGACGGACGCCTGTACTTCCTCGAAGACGGCAGCGAATTCAAGACGTTCAACACCCTCGACGGCCAGGGCATCAAGATGTTGATGGCAGCCGGCGTGCAGACGGCTATCATCAGCGGCCGCAAGACGCCGGTAGTGGAGCGACGTGCGAAGAACCTCGGCATTCCACACCTGTTCCAGGGCCGCGAAGACAAACTGGTGGTACTCGACGGGCTTCTTGCCCAGCTCAACCTAAGCTATGAAGAAGTGGCCTATCTCGGCGACGACCTGCCCGACCTGCCGGTGATTCGCCGTGTCGGCCTGGGCATGGCGGTGGCCAATGCCGCCAGCTTCGTGCGCGAACACGCTCACGGCATCACCCAGGCCCGTGGTGGCGAGGGTGCCGCTCGCGAATTCTGCGAATTGATCCTGCGCGCCCAGGGCCGCCTCGATGCGGCCAACGCTGCGTACCTGTGAGCCAACTATGCTGAGCAAAAAGATTCGCAACATCCTGGTGTTCGGTAGCATCGCAGCGATATTCGCTGCGGTCGGCTACTGGAACATCAGCCCGGAACGCTTCCTCGACAAACCGGTGGTCAAAGTCGATGAAACCGCGATCGACTATTACGCCATCAACGCCCACAGCGTGCAGTACCTGCCCGATGGTGGCCTGCAATACGAAATGACGTCCGACAAGGTCGAGCACCTGAAAGCGACTGAAGTGACGTTGCTGACCAACCCGGACCTGAACATGTTTCGCGGCACCGAGTTTCCCTGGCATGTCCAGAGTGAGCGCGGCGAAGTCAATCCCGACGGCACTCAAGTCGAACTGATCGACTCGGTACGCATCACACGTTTCGACGAGAAGAACCGCAAAACCCTGATTACCACCACCCGTATGACTGTGTTCCCGCAGCAGCAATATGCGCAGACCGATCAACCCGTTAGAATCGACGGCGCTGGCGGTGTATCGACAGGCAACGGCATGAAAGCGTACTTGAAAGAAAGCAGGATACACCTGCTATCGAACGTAAGAGGACAGTATGAGGCTCGTTAAAACTCTCCCTATTTTGCTCAGTCTGGGCGCAGCACTGGGAAGCGTGAGCGCCTGGGCTCTGCCGAACGATCAAGAGCAGCCTATCCGCATTCAAGCCGACGATGCCCAGCTGGACGACAAAAATGGCGTTGCCACCTATAAAGGTGACGTGATCATTACCCAGGGTTCGATGAAGGTCACCGGCAACACCGTGACGATCACCCGCACCTCGACCGGCGATATCGACGTGGTGACCTCGGTGGGCAACCTCGCCTACTTCGAGCAACTGCAAACTGCTGGCGACACCAAGCCTGTTCAGGGCTGGGGCGTGACCATCCAGTACCACGCCTCGCAAAACCGTGTCGTGCTGATCGATCGCGCCAAAGTCATCGACAAGGACAACAACACCACCCAGGGCGAAAAAATCGTCTACGACACGGTCAAAAAGCTTGCGAGCGCCGGTCGCGCCACAGGCAACAAGGTTACCGAGTCGCGTCCGCGCATCGACATGGTGATCCAGCCGAAGAAGAAAACCGACGAGCAGAAGGCCCAGTAATGGCAACTCTGAAAGCTCAGCACTTGGCCAAGAGCTACAAGAGCCGCCAGGTCGTGCGCGACGTCAGCCTGTCCATCGACAGCGGTCAGATCGTCGGCCTGCTTGGCCCGAACGGCGCCGGCAAAACCACCTGTTTCTATATGATCGTCGGCCTGGTTCAGGCGGATCAGGGCCGCGTTCTGATCGACGATCTGGACGTCAGCCACCAGCCGATGCACGGTCGCGCAAAGGCCGGTATCGGCTATCTTCCGCAAGAAGCGTCGATCTTCCGCAAACTCTCGGTGGCCGATAACATCATGGCGATCCTCGAGACCCGCAAGGAACTCGACAAGGCCGGTCGTCGCAAGGAGCTGGAAAGCCTGCTGCAGGAATTCCACATCAGCCACATCCGCGACAACCTCGGCATGAGCCTGTCCGGTGGTGAACGCCGCCGCGTGGAAATTGCCCGGGCACTGGCGACCAACCCGAAATTCATCCTTCTCGACGAACCCTTTGCCGGTGTTGACCCGATTTCGGTGGGCGACATCAAGCAGATCATCCATCACCTCAAGGCCAAGGGCATTGGCGTGCTGATCACTGACCACAACGTCCGTGAAACCCTGGATATCTGCGAAACCGCCTACATCGTCAACGATGGCCAGCTGATCGCCGAAGGTGACTCTGCCACCATCCTGGCCAACGACCTGGTCAAGGAAGTGTACCTGGGCCATGAGTTCCGCCTGTAAGCGCTGAGGTGCCTGGCTAGTCGACCGAGCGCTTGTCTCGATAAAAATCAACATTTTTTTATTGTTACGGCGCTCTAGGCAAACGCTGCAGTTTCGGGCATATAATTTGCTTATGTTTGGCGCTTCGGCGCCCTGTAGTGGATGGCGCATGTGCGCCGGCGAATAAGGTGTTAAGCCCCTGCCATGAAACCATCGCTAGTCTTGAGAATGGGCCAGCAGCTGACGATGACACCGCAGCTGCAACAGGCCATCCGCCTGCTCCAATTGTCGACCCTGGACCTGCAACAGGAAATCCAGGAGGCCCTGGAGTCCAATCCGATGCTCGAACGCCAGGAAGAAGGCGACGACTTCGATAACGCCGACCCCTTGGCCGACAAAGCCGAACAGCAACCCAATGCCGATGTTTCGGAACCCTCCTATCAGGAAACCGCCCCGACGGTGGATAACCTCGAAGAAGGCGACTGGAACGAGCGCATTCCCAACGAGCTGCCCGTCGATACCGCATGGGAAGACGTCTACCAGACCAGCGCCAGCAGCCTGCCGAGCAACGATGACGACGAGTGGGATTTCACCACCCGCACGTCGGCCGGCGAAAGCCTGCAAAGCCACCTGCTGTGGCAACTGAACCTGGCACCGATGTCCGACACCGATCGCCTGATCGCCGTGACCCTGATCGACTGCATCAACAATCAGGGCTACCTGGACGAAACCCTTGAGGAAATCCTCGAAGCCTTCGATCCGGAACTGGACATCGAACTGGACGAAATCGAAGCCGTCCTGCATCGCATCCAGCAATTCGAACCGGCCGGCATTGGCGCCCGCAACCTGGGCGAATGCCTGCTGCTGCAATTGCGCCAGCTACCCGCCAAAACACCTTGGCTGGCCGAGGCCAAGCGCCTGGTCACCGATTACATCGACTTGCTCGGCAGCCGCGACTACAGCCAGCTGATGCGCCGCATGAAGCTCAAGGAAGATGAACTGCGCCAGGTGATCGAGCTGGTACAGAGCCTCAACCCGCGCCCCGGCTCGCAGATCGAGTCCAGCGAAGCCGAATACGTCGTTCCCGACGTGATCGTGCGCAAGGACAACGAACGCTGGCTGGTAGAGCTCAATCAGGAGTCGGTGCCACGGCTGCGGGTCAACGCCCAATACGCCGGTTTTGTGCGTCGCGCCGATACCAGTGCCGACAACACCTTCATGCGCAATCAGTTGCAAGAGGCCCGCTGGTTCATCAAGAGCCTGCAAAGCCGCAACGAAACCCTGATGAAAGTGGCCACCCAGATCGTCGAGCATCAACGCGGCTTCCTGGAATACGGCGACGAAGCCATGAAACCGCTGGTCCTGCATGACATCGCCGAAGCGGTCGGCATGCACGAGTCGACGATTTCCCGGGTGACCACGCAAAAATTCATGCATACCCCACGGGGCATCTATGAATTGAAATACTTTTTCTCCAGCCACGTCAGCACCTCCGAGGGCGGTGAATGCTCGTCCACGGCGATTCGCGCGATCATCAAAAAACTGGTTGCCGCGGAAAATCAGAAAAAGCCGTTGAGTGACAGCAAGATCGCTGGTTTACTGGAGGCACAAGGCATTCAGGTGGCTCGCCGCACCGTCGCCAAGTACCGCGAGTCCTTAGGAATCGCGCCTTCGAGCGAACGTAAGCGGTTGATGTAGAGCCACGCCACAGCGTTCCAGTGGCAGGTACTTTTACCTGCCGCTTTATGCACTGGCAACGAAGGAGAAGCTGTATGCAAGTCAACATCAGTGGACACCAACTGGAAGTGACCGAACCCCTGCGCGCCTACATCGGCGAAAAACTTGAACGATTGGAGCGGCATTTCGACAAGATCACCAATGTTCAAGTGACGATGACGGTCGAAAAGCTGAAGCAGAAAATCGAAGCCACCCTGCATATTCCCGGCAGTGAAGTGGTCGCAAACGCGGAGCATACCGATATGTACGCGGCGATCGACTCACTGACCGACAAGCTGGATAAACAACTCAAAAAGCATAAGGAAAAGACCCAGAGCCTCCTCCAGGGCGCAACCGGTCGTTAACACTCCCAACCCATGATCCGACTTGAAAGCATCCTGACCCCCGGCCGTTCCCTCGTGAACGTGCCGGGCGGCAGTAAAAAGAAAGCCCTCGAACAAATTGCCAACCTAATCCACCGCGAAGTGCCGGATCTGGCTATGCAGGATGTCTTCGAGAGTCTGGTCGCCCGTGAAAAACTCGGTTCGACCGGTTTTGGCAACGGCATCGCCATCCCCCACTGCCGTCTGAAGGGCTGCACCGCACCCATCAGCGCCTTGATGCACCTCGACGCCCCTATCGATTTCGACGCCATCGACGGCGCCCCGGTTGACCTGCTGTTCGTGCTGTTGGTCCCGGAAGCCGCCACCGATGCGCACCTGGAGCTACTGCGCCAGATCGCCAGCATGCTCGATCGCAAGGAAGTGCGCGAAAAACTGCGCAGCGCCCCGAGCAATGAAGCCTTGTATCAGGTTGTCCTGGACGAGCAAAACGGTCAGTAATCATGCGTTTGATCATCGTCAGTGGCCGTTCCGGCTCAGGTAAAAGTACCGCGCTCGATGTCCTCGAGGACAACGGCTACTACTGCATCGATAACTTGCCCGCCGGCCTGCTGCCGGAGTTGGCCGAACGCGCACTGATTCACACTGAGCTGGCACAGCCGCTGGTTGCCGTATCGATTGATGCACGCAACTTGCCTAGCCACCTGTCGCGCTTTCCGGAACTGCTCGAAGAAGTCCGCAGCCGGCATATCCAGTGCGATGTCTTGTATCTGGATGCCGACGAAGAAACCCTGCTCAAGCGCTTTTCGGAAACCCGCCGTCGTCACCCGCTGAGCAACGCCAATCGCTCGCTGGCCGAAGCGATCAACGATGAAACCAGCTTGCTCGGGCCGATTGCCGACCTTGCCGATCTCAAAGTCAACACCACCAACCTGAACCTGTATCAACTGCGCGACACCATCAAGCTGCGCCTGTTGAACCAGCCGGAACCCGGCACTGCGTTCCTGGTGGAGTCTTTCGGTTTCAAGCGTGGCATGCCGGTGGACGCCGATCTGGTGTTCGACGTGCGCTGCCTGCCAAACCCTTACTGGAAGCCGGAGCTGCGTGAGCAATCCGGACTCGATCAACCGGTTGCCGAGTACCTGGCGGCACAACCGGACGTGGAAGAAATGTTCCAGGACATCTCCACGTACCTGCTCAAGTGGCTGCCCCGCTTTGCCGCCAGCAACCGCGCTTATGTCACCATTGCCATTGGCTGTACCGGCGGGCATCACCGCTCCGTCTACCTGACCGAACGTCTGGGTCAGACCCTGCAAAACACCCTGAAGAACGTCCAGGTCCGCCACCGCGACCTCAGCTAAAGGATTCACATCGCGATGCCTGCTCTGGAAATTGAAATCATCAACAAGCTGGGCCTGCATGCCCGTGCATCTGCAAAATTCGTTGGGGTCGCGGGTCAGTTCCCGTGCCAGATCAGGGCCGGGCGCACGCCTGAGTCCATGGTCGACGGTAAAAGCATCATGGCCATGATGATGCTGGCCGCCGGCAAGGGCACCAAAATCCATCTGAGCACCGAAGGCGAACAGGAACAGGAAGCGCTGGCTGCGCTGGTCGCGTTGATCAACAACTTCTTCGACGAAGGCGAGTAAACACTCTGTAGCAGCTGGCGAAGCCTGCCTTCGGCTGCGCAGCAGTCGTAAAATCAGATCTCGCGGTCTTACAGCGAAACCGTGCATTGCGGATTTACGACTGCTGCACAGCCGAACGCAGGCTTCGCCAACTGCTACACGGTCCGCGTCAGGCCAATGCGGTGTCCATGACCATCATCAGGCAAAACCCGATCAGCAGCCCCAGGCTGGCCAGTTTGTCGTGACCATTGCGGCGCGACTCGGGAATGACTTCGTGGGTGACCACCAACAGCATCGCCCCGGCTGCCAGTGCCAAGCCCAGGGGCAAGAGCAGTTCGGCCAGGCTCACCAGCCATGCGCACAACAACGCAAAGACCGGTTCGACCAACCCTGATGCAGCACCGATCAGGAACGCCTTGACCCGCGACATCCCGGCCCCGGCCAATACCAACGCGATCACCAGTCCTTCCGGCACATCCTGCAAGGCAATGCCCATGGCCAGACTGTCGGCGTCCGGCATACCGCCACCGGCCGACACACCGACCGCCATGCCTTCAGGGATGTTGTGGGCAATGATGGCAAACACAAACAACCAGATCCGCGGCGGGATCACCGGTCGCTCCAACGTGCCCACCAACATTTCCGGACTGGCCCCGGAGACTTTGCGGTCCACCAGATATAGCCCGAACGCGCCGAGCATGATGCCGAAGCTGATCAGGCCGCTGGCCGCCCAAGGCGTCAGCCCCAGGCCTTCAGCGGCGGAGATGCCTGGGACGATCAGCGAAAACGCCGTCGCCGCCAGCATAACCCCGGCACCGAAGCCGAGCAGCGAATCGCTGACCGCCTGCGGCATGCGCCGAATCACCAACACCGGCACCGCGCCCAACGCTGTACCCAAGGCGCAGATCGCCCCGCCTTGTAAAGCGCGCAGCAGTTTCGGCTCAAGGTCCAGCCACGCCAATCCCTGGGCAACGAATAGACTCATGCCCGCCAGCAGTAACAGCGATCCGAACGCGTAACGAAACATTCGTCCGCTGCCAATCGCCAGTGTTTCAGTGCCCATAGTCAGCCTTGGAATTTTTATAGAAGACTTAAACCAGCGCAGCCTGATAGCGCGCGGCGACTTCGGGCCAATTGATCACGTTGTAGAACGCGTTGATGTATTCAGGGCGGCGATTCTGATATTGCAGGTAGTACGCGTGCTCCCAGACGTCCAGGCCGAGGATCGGCGTATTGCCGTTCATCAACGGGCTGTCCTGGTTGCCGCTGCTTTCCACGACCAGAGTCTTTTGCGGGGTCACGCTCAGCCACGCCCAGCCGCTACCGAAACGGGTCAACGCGGCGTTGGTGAAGGCTTCCTTGAAACGCTCGAGGCCGCCCAGTTGCTCATCGATGGCCTTGGCCAACTCGCCTTCAGGTTTGCCGCCGCCGTGCGGTGCCATCACTTCCCAGAACAGCGAATGGTTGGCATGCCCGCCACCCTGGTTGATCACCGCAGCGCGCAGTTTCTCTGGCAGTTGCTGCACGGCGGCCACCAGTTTTTCCACCGGCCATTCGGCAAACTCGGTGCCTTCGACTGCGGCGTTGAGGTTGTTGATGTAGGTCTGGTGATGTTTGGTGTAGTGGATTTCCATGGTCTGCGCATCGATATGCGGTTCCAGGGCATCGTAGGCGTAAGGCAAGGCAGGTAAGGTAAAAGCCATTTCAATGAACTCCATGATGTAGGGGCGCAGGCGAGGCGGCGCCCATATGCAGCAAGCGATGGGTGCGCGGGTACTCGCCGTGTTCGCTGATGAAATTCAGCAGCTCGACGTAGGTTTTGCTGCTCTGGCGCAGCGCTGCTTCACGCAGTGCCGGTGCCAGCCGTGAGTCCTGCATGGTCTGTAGCAATCGCTGATGGATGGCGCAGAGATACTCGGCGCTCTCCTCCGGCTGGTTAAGACGCAAATGCAGGTCGGCCAGGTTGTGGTGAGAAATCACGCAGGCCGCCACCGCTTCGTCGGCATCCGCCCAGCGCTCGAACAGCACCTGGGCCAGGGCCAATGCCTGCAAGTAAGCCTCGCGGGCATCGACCAGTTCACCCAGCATGAAACAGCGATTTGCTCGTTCGATCGTGCGTTTCCAGTGCTCCATGGTGAGCCTCCAAAGCGGTTGCGGTGATTACACGCCGCCTGCGGTGAGCTTTTCCGGATTGAGCAACTCTTCCAGTTGGCTGCGCGACAGGTCGGTGTGTTCCAGGGCGACATCAATCACCGGACGGCCTTGCTGATAGGCCTTCTTGGCGATCTCCGCGGCTTTTTGGTAACCAATGATCGGGTTGAGTGCGGTCACCAGAATCGGGTTGCGCGACAGCGCTTCCTTGAGCCTGGACTCATTGACCTTGAAGCTGGCAATGGCCTTCTCGCCAAGCAGATGGCTGGAATTGGCCAGCAACTCGATACTGCTCAGCAGGTTCTGGGCGATGATCGGCAGCATCACGTTCAGTTCGAAATTGCCCGACTGACCGGCGATGGTGATGACCGTGTCATTGCCAATAACCTGCGCGGCGACCATGGCGGTGGCTTCCGGGATCACCGGGTTGACCTTGCCAGGCATGATCGAAGAACCCGGCTGCAAGGCTTCGAGTTCGATTTCACCGAGACCGGCCAGCGGGCCGGAGTTCATCCAGCGCAGGTCGTTGGCGATTTTCATCAACGAGACCGCTGTCGCTTTAAGCTGCCCGGAAACGGCAACGGCCGTGTCTTGAGAGCCAATCAGCGCAAACAGATCCTTGCCTGGGGTGAATTGAACGCGAGTCAGCTCGCTCAGTTGTTGACTGAAACGCCCGGCAAATTGCGGATGCGCGTTAATCCCGGTGCCCACCGCCGTGCCGCCCTGAGCCAGGGATTGCAGACTCGGCAGCAAATCCTGCAGATGGCCGATGTTGGCCTTGAGCTGTTGCGCCCAACCGTTGAGCACCTGGCTCATGCGCACCGGCATCGCGTCCATCAAGTGAGTACGACCGGTTTTGACGTGGTGATGTACTTCCTCTGCCTTGCGCTCGATCACCTGCACCAGGCGCACCAACGCCGGCAGCAGTTGCTCATGCAACGCCAGTGCGGCGCTGACATGGATCGTGGTCGGGATGATGTCGTTGCTGCTTTGGCCGCAATTGACGTGATCGTTGGGGTTCACCGGCTCGCCAAGCAAACGGCTGGCCAGGGTCGCGATGACTTCGTTGGCGTTCATATTGGAACTGGTGCCGGAACCGGTCTGGAAAATATCCACCGGGAAGTGCTGCATGAAGTCGCCCTGGAGAAGGCCCAGGGACGCATCAACGATGGCCTTTCCCTGGGATTCGCTGATTTGTTGGAGTTCGACGTTGGCCCGGGCGGCGGCGGCTTTTGCCAGGATCAACGCGCGAATGAACTGCACGGGCATCGGTTTACCGCTGATCGGGAAGTTATCCACCGCACGCTGGGTCTGTGCGCCGTAGAGGGCGTCTACCGGGACCTGAAGCTCGCCCATGCTGTCGCGCTCAATACGAGTCTTGTTCATCAGAAAATCCTTGCACCAGTTCGTTTAGGGGAATCGAGGGCTGCAACTCGCAGGTCGCCAGTTGCCAGGTGTAGCTTTGCCAGCGCTTGAGGCGGCATTTGCACAGAGAGAGGCGTTCGAGTTCGCGCAGTGGGCGCCAAGCCTGGTCGAGACAATAAGTACGCCAGTGCCACGGCAGCGCGACGTCGGCGGCGGTGTCGAGCAATAAACGGAAGGAGGTTTCAGCGATGGTCCAGGCCGACGTTGCCGTGCAACAGGCGAGATACCGGCCTTCAGCCAGGTAATGTTCGATCAGGCGGGGCTCGTCAGGGTCCATTGCGCAACGGATCTGGCGACTCATCCAGCGCCAGCTTTCGAGGTAAGGCTGCTCGTGCAAGGCAGAACTCATGATCCGGGGCTCATTCGGTAATGAGATTTATTATTAGATGATAATGAGAACCAAAACAACCCCGAAACGAAGATCAACAGATCGCAGCCTTCGGCAGCTCCTACAAGGAATGGTGAATTTTCTGTAGGAGCTGCCGAAGGCTGCGATCTTTTGATCCTGAAAAAAAAGGCGCGCCATCCCGTAAGATGGCGCGCCTTTTTGCTTATCGGTCGGGAGGTTTAGCTACCGGCCACGGTCATCCGCTCGATCAGTACCGAACCGGTGCGAATGTTGCTGCGCAGTTCCAGGTCATTACCCACCGCAACAATCTGCTTGAACATGTCGCGCATGTTGCCGGCAATGGTCACTTCCTGGACCGCGAACTGGATTTCGCCATTCTCGACCCAGTAACCCGCCGCGCCACGGGAGTAATCGCCGGTGACCATGTTCAGGCCCTGGCCCATCAGCTCAGTGACCAGCAAACCACGGCCCATGCGCCGCAACAGGGCTGCCTGGTCTTCGTCGCCATGGGTGACGAACAGGTTGTGCACGCCACCGGCGTTGGCAGTGCTCGGCATACCGAGCTTACGACCGGAGTACGTGCCGAGAATGTACGACACCAATTCGCCCTTTTCGACGAACGGTTTGGCGTAGGTGGCCAGGCCATCACCATCGAAGGCCGAACTGCCCATCGCGCGCATCAAGTGCGGACGCTCATCGATGGTCAGCCATTCCGGGAACAGTTTCTGACCCAGCGTACCTTCAAGGAACGACGATTTGCGATACAGACTGCCGCCGGAAATCGCCGAGAGGAAACTGCCGAACAAGCCCCCGGCCAGTTCCGCGGAAAACAACACCGGCACTTCGCAAGTCGGCACCGGACGCGCGCCCAGTCGGCTCGCCGCCCGTTGTGCGGCACGCTGGCCGATACTCACCGGGTCGGCCAGCAAGGTGCCCTGACGGTTCACGTCGTACCAGTAATCGCGCTGCATCTGGCCATCGGCCTCGGCGATCATCACGCAACTCAAGCTGTGGCGCGTCGAGGCATAACCACCGATGAAACCGTGGCTGTTGCCGTAGACGCGGCAGCCCTGATGCGTGCTGAGGGTAGTGCCGTCGGCGTTCTTGATGCGGCTGTCGGTGGCAAACGCCGCCGCTTCACACGCCAGGGCCATCTCGATGGCTTGTTCCGGGGTGATGTCCCATTCGTGGAACAGGTCGAAATCCTGCAGGTCCTTGGCCATCAACGCGGCATCGGCCAGGCCTGCGGCTTCGTCTTCCGAGGTGTGCTTGGCAATGGCCAGCGCCGCCGCGACGGTTTCGCGAATCGCTTCAGGACCACTGGCCGAGGTGCTGGCCGAGCCCTTGCGCTGACCGACGTACAAGGTGATGCCAAAGCCCTGATCGCGGTTGAATTCGACGGTTTCGACTTCACGCTGACGCACCGAGGTCGACAGGCCCTGCTCCAGGGACACCGCCACTTCACAGGCACTGGCGCCCTGGCGCTTGGCTTCAGCGATGATCTGCTCGACTTGCTCTTGCAGTGCCGGCAACGCTTGTGGGCCGACGCTTTCAACTGCACTCATGCTGTTCTCCACTCAAATTCTGCTTTCGGTTAAGGCCTTCGAGCGACCGGGCCGGACAAGCGGCCCCCGACTGGTTATCATGGCGGCGTTTCTTTGCGGACGGCCACCATGGTTGATTCTTACGACGACTCCCTCGATACGGGAGAAAAAAGCAAATCCCAGGTTAAACGCGAGCTGCATGCTCTGGTTGACCTCGGCGAACGCCTTACAACGCTCAAGCCTGACTTGCTGGCAAAACTGCCGTTGACCGACGCCATGCGCCGGGCCCTGGCCGATGCGCCCAAGCACACCGCGAATATCGCGCGTAAACGGCACCTTATGTTCATCGGCAAACTGATGCGCGATCAGGACACTGACGCCATTCTGACTTTGCTCGATCAACTCGATGCCTCCACTCGGCAGTACAACGAACGTTTCCATGGCCTGGAACGCTGGCGCGATCGTTTGATCGCAGGCGACGACGGCGTCCTGGAGAAGTTCGTTGTCGACTACCCGGAGGCTGATCGCCAGCAATTGCGCTCCCTGATCCGTCAGGCCCAGCACGAACTGGCGACCAACAAGCCACCGGCATCGAGCCGTAAAATCTTCAAGTACATCCGTGAGCTGGACGAGACTCAACGCGGTCTGCGCTGAGCCCCGCCCATCCCTGTAGGAGCTGCCGCAGGCTGCGATCTTTTGATTCTGCTTTTGATTTCGTAAAACCAACGTCAAAAGATCGCAGCCTGCGGCAGCTCCTACAGGGATATCTTCATGCGCCTGTGCCACCCACAGTGATCGCATCGATTTTCAGCGTTGGCTGGCCGACACCCACCGGCACCGACTGCCCATCCTTGCCACACGTCCCGACGCCGCTGTCCAGCGCCAGATCGTTACCGACCATCGACACTTTGCTCATGGCTTCCGGCCCGTTGCCGATCAACGTCGCGCCTTTGACCGGGGCGGTAATCTTGCCGTCTTCGATCAGGTACGCCTCGCTGGTGGAGAACACGAACTTGCCGCTGGTGATGTCCACCTGTCCGCCGCCGAGGTTGGCGCAGTAGATGCCGCGCTTGACCGACTTGATGATTTCTTCCGGATCGCTTTCGCCCGCCAGCATGTAAGTGTTGGTCATGCGCGGCATCGGCAGGTGCGCGTAGGATTCGCGGCGACCGTTACCGGTGCGGGCCACGCCCATCAGGCGGGCATTGAGCTTGTCCTGCATGTAACCCTTGAGTACGCCGTTTTCGATCAGCGTGGTGCACTCGGTCGGGGTGCCTTCATCGTCGACGCTCAAGGAGCCGCGACGCCCGGCGAGGGTGCCGTCATCGACGATGGTGCAGAGCTTGGACGCAACCATCTCGCCCATGCGCCCGCTGTAGGCGGAACTGCCCTTGCGGTTGAAATCGCCTTCCAGACCGTGGCCAACTGCCTCGTGCAGCAGCACGCCGGACCAGCCGGAACCGAGCACCACCGGCAACGTACCGGCCGGCGCCGGAATGGCCTCAAGATTGACCAGCGCCTGACGCAGCGCCTCACGGGCATAGCTCATGGCGCGGTCTTCGCCGAGGAAATAACGGTAATCGGTACGACCGCCACCGCCATGACCGCCGCGCTCGCGACGGCCGTTCTGCTCGACGATCACACTGACGTTGAAACGCACCAGCGGCCGCACATCCGCCGCCAGGCTGCCATCGGTGGACGCCACGAGAATACGTTCCCAGACACCGGCCATGCTCACGGTGACTTGCTGGATACGCGGGTCGAGCGCGCGAGTCGCAACGTCGATGCGCTTGAGCAATTCGACTTTCTCGGCGCGGGTCATCACTTCCAGCGGATTGTCCGGCCCGTACAACTGGGCGACGTCCTGGGTGGTGAACGCCTGCACGGTGCCGTTTTGCCCGGCGCGGGAGATCGAGCGGGCCGCGCGAGCCGCCGCGCCCAAGGCTTCCAGGGTGATCGCATTGCTGTAGGCAAAACCGGTTTTTTCACCCGATTGCGCCCGCACGCCGACGCCTTGGTCGAGGTTGAAACTGCCTTCCTTGACGATGCCGTCTTCCAGCGCCCAGGACTCGGAAATCTGCCCCTGGAAATACAGGTCGGCAGCGTCGATGCCCGGGCCGGCCAGATCGCCGAGCACGCCTTGCAGGCTCTCGATCGTTACGCCGCCGGGCGCCAGGAGGTGTTCACTGACTGAGGACAACAACTCGCTCATATGCTTTACGCCTTAAATTCGTCGTTCTGAGGCAGGTCGCTGGGCGCCCTGCGAGAAAAAGCGCCGGTGACTGGACACCGGCATCCGCGCCCTGATGGACGCCTGTTCGCTGCTGTCGCGTTCGGCCAGCAGCACGGCCTCGCCTTGATCCTGTTGCGCCAGCACACGACCCCACGGGTCGATGATTGCGGCATGCCCCCAGGTTTCTCGCGGTCCCGGATGGGTCCCGCCCTGGGCAGCCGCGAGCACATAACATTGAGTCTCGATGGCTCGCGCGCGAATCAGCACATCCCAATGCGCCGCGCCGGTCACCGCTGTAAACGCTGACGGCGCGGTAATCAATTCCGCCCCGGCAGCGCGTAATTCACTGTAGAGCTCGGGGAAGCGCAGGTCATAACAGACCGTCAGGCCAACCCGACCAACGGGCGTGTCCGCCACGACCACCCCACTGCCATAAGCATAGTCATCGGATTCACGATAACGCCCGCGAGTGTCCGCCACGTCGACATCAAACAGATGCAGCTTGTCGTAGCGCGCCACTGTCTCGCCCTGATCGTCCACCAGCAACGAGCAGGCATGCACTTTGGCCGTCGGCTGATCCACCGGCGGCAACGGCAATGTACCGGCCACTATCCATAACTTGAGGTCGCGGGCGGTCTGTTTCAACCATGGCAGGATCGGACCTTCACCCAACGCCTCGGCGCGGCCGATCTCGGCGATGTCGCGACGGCCCATGGCGGCGAAGTTTTCCGGCAGCACAGCCAGCTTCGCGCCACCGGCGGCCGCTTGTTCAAGCAGACGACGGGCCTGGGCCAGATTGGCCAGCACATCGCTCTGGCTGACCATTTGAATCACCGCAACTGACATGGCCGTTTCCTTATCGGGAATCAATACATCCCTGTAGGAGCGAGGCTTGCCCGCGAAGGCATCTTGCCTGACACACCGCGGTGCGTCGGTTCGCGGGCAAGCCTCGCTCCTACAGGAATCAGGGACGGGGCATCAGAGCCCAGACCCATGCTACTCCATAGGCGTGGAAAGAGGCTTTTCAAAAAGGCTTGTCGAAGGTGATTTTCGGCTCTTTCCAAGGACCTTTGACGGTGTATTTGCCGCTGGCAAAACGGGCCACGCGATCCCCGATCAGCTTGCCGATCAGGAACAGCGCCCCGCCGATGGCCGGTGCGCCGACGATCAGCGCGGCAATCGGCAGGTTGTTGGTCACCGGCAAGGTCACCAGCAATTTGGCATCGATCTGATCGCCCACCAGGTTCAGGGTGCCATTGAGTTCGACATTGCTCGAAGGGCCGGTCATCTGAATCGGCTCACGGGTCACATAAACCCCATTGGTCGCAACCAGCAACCCTTTGACCCGGTCATAGCTCAGGCCTTTGCCAAACAGGTCGGAGAAGTCCAGGCGCAGGCGGCGGCCGATGGAGTTGAAGTTGAGCAATCCAAATACCCGCAACGCCTGAGCACTGCCCTCGACCTCGACAAACTGGCCTTTATTCAACGAAGCATCGAGGGTTCCGGAGAAGCGCTTGGAAGCCAGCCAGGCTGGCGAACCGGGCCAGCGTCCATCGACATCCATATGAAAGTCTTCGCTGGTGACACTCGGCGCAAAGCCCCAGCCCTTGAGCACATCGGCGAGGTTTTTGCCGCTGATCCGGCCCTTGTACCAACTGCTGCTGGAGCCCGGCGTGCCTTCCCAGCCACCGGTGCCCTGCAAGAGGATGCCTTTGAGACCCAGGTCCAGCGTGTTGAGCGCAATGCCCTTGGCCGTCGGACGGACTTTCAGATACCAGGCGCCGACCAGGTCCTGCCCTTGGAACAACTGGTTGATGGTGATATCCAGCGCCGGGATTTTCGTCGGGTCCACCGTAGCCAGCGGATCCGGCGAGTTTTCGTCGGCCAACACCGTCGGATCAGGCGCCGGCAAACGTACGTATTGCAGATTGATTGCAATCGGCGTGGCTTTCGCATCAGGGAGGTTGGCGGTGCCCTTGACCTGCTGACTGTCGAGTTGCAAGGCCCACGCCGCCGGCTTGCGGTTCAACTGCACCGACGCCTGATCAAGAGTGGTGCCGATACCGCTGAGCTTGCCGACCTTGAAATCCGCACTGCTGAGCAACTGTTTGGCGCTGCCGCCCGGATCCTGGCCGGCATACTTGTCGACCAGATCCTTCCACGGCCCCACATCCAGTTCCGACAGCACGCCGCGCACGCGCAGGCCCTTGGCGCCTGGCAACACGGCATTGCCGCCACCTAGGTACAACTCACCGCGACCGTCGGCGAAATTGCCGGGCGGCGCCGCAAACGTGAAGCTCGCCAGCTCACCGTAGTTCACCCAATAGCGCCGCTCCGGCCCTTGCAGCGTCATGCGGAACGTAGTGTCACACCCGACATCCGCCGCCATGCCGAACGGCGCCGGCAAATCCACTGCCACGCCTTTCAGGTTCGAATTGACCGTCAACTGGCTGTCGGCGCCATCGAGGTTCAGTTGCAGCTGATAGGGAATCAAACCGGACACCGGTAACGGCTGAGTGACGCTCAACCAGTCGGTGAGCTTCTTGACCTCGACCTGACCGGAGGCAGTGACACGGGTCTTGATATTACCCGGGCTGCCATCGGCAAAAATCTGTGCAGTGACCGGTTTATCGAAGGCCCGCGCGGTGATGTTCTGCCCGCTCAACCCCTTGGCGCTGTCGAAGCGGAAATCGCCTTTGAGCTGAGTCAGCTCCAGCGCTGGTTCGGCCAGTTTCAGCCGCGCCTTGGCCGTCTTGAAGTCGACCAGGATCTTCGGCTCCTCTCCTTTGACCAGTGGAATATCAAGCTTCAGTTTGCCTTGCAGATCACCCTCGCCTTCCCAACCGGCAAAGGTCTCGGCGGTGCCAATCGGTGCTTGCTGAAGAATTTTCAGGCCATCGCCCAGTCCTCCGGCGAATCCACCATCGAGGAACAGGTGCACGCTTTGCCCGGCAGGCGCGTGGGGAATGTTGACGTAAATATCGCTGACCTGGGTATCGAGCAACTGGCCCTTGCTGGCCAGGATCCGCACGCCGCTGTCTTCGACAAACACGTCACCCGTGACTTTGCTGACATGCGGCCAGCCAGGCTGGAAGGCCAACTCGGCATCGTGAACCTTGAAGAACAGGCTGATGCTGCGGGCGGTGTCCTCCGCCCCATGGTTCAGCGAACCCTGGTACTGGAAGAAGCCTTGGTCCACCGCGCCTTTAAGAATCGCGGTACGCAGCCATTCGTCCAGCGCCGGGCTGAGCATTGTCGGCAGGTATTTGGCGGTGTACTTGCCGTCACCGTCCACCAGGCCGACCCGCAAGTCCATGTAATCTTCCTGGGTGTGATCGAAATGCAGGCGGATCAGGAAGTCGCCGGCAATCTTGCCCTCTTCACCCAGCACCTTCAGGTACGGCGCGATCAGGGTGAAGCCTTCTTTGTCGAGCTTCCAGGTCAACGTGGCGTTGGCTTGAAGGTATTGCCATGGCTTGGCGAAAATCGGGTCGAGGTGCAAGACGAAGTCTTTGCTGTCCATGCGCAGCTCGCCCTTGCCGAGGTCGCCGCTGATGCTGCCGCTGACATTTCGTGCCGCCGGCGCGCCGTGATAGGCGTCGAAGCCGACCCGGTCGAGGTTAGCGGCAAAGCTGAACTTGCTGTCGTCGGTGGCGTTGGGCCGGAAGTCGATCAGCACGTTGCGCAAACCACCCGTTACCTTGAGTTTCTCGACGGCGGTGGCGACGCCTTCCGGCAGCGGCCCCAAGGCATTCAGCAACGGAGTGATCGGGGTCAGGTCCAAGCGGTCGGCTTGCAGATGCCAGAGCTCTTCGGTTTTGTCGGTGGCGGCGCTTTGCTTGAGTTGCAGGTGCGACTCCCAGCGGGTCTCGCCGAAGTTCATCGCCAGGGAATCCAGCGTCACCAGCACGCCTTCGGAACTGCGCTGGAAATAACCGTTGAGCGCCAGATTGTTGATCTGGATCGGCTTGCGCTCGGCGTAGGCGCCCTTGAGTTGCGGCGCATTCAAGCGGATCGCAGCACTTTGCAGCGCGCCTTTGTCCCAGTTCACCCAGAGCTCGCCGCCAGCCTTGATCTCGGAAAAATTCCATTGCCGGGTCACACGCCCGGGCAACCATTTCGACCAATCGCTTTGCGGCAGGCTCAGATAGGCATCCGCCTCGCCGTCCTTCCACTCGCTGGCGCGTAAACGAGTACGCAGACTCATCGCCACTGGCTGGCCGTCGGGCAGGGTCAATCGAGCGTCGAGGCGCTGGCGGGAGGCACCGGTTTTCAGATTCAGACCGACGTAGGTCAAGGTCAGCGGCGGATGATCCAACGGCTGCAAGGTGACCTGGCTGTCGAGCACCGACAACTGCTGGACCATCTGCATGCGATTGAGCAGCTGCTCCGGGTCCAGCGGCTGGTCTTGCTGCACCGGCAAACCTTCCAGCGCCCATTGACCGTCTTCACCTTCCTTTAGGCTGATCTTCAAGCCGCTGAGTTCCAGATGCGCGATGCGCACTTCGCGGGCCAGCAGACTTTCCCAAAGATCCGGCACCGCACGCACTTGATCCAGGCGCAGGGCATTGGCGCCCTCGCCGACCATCACGTCGTGAGCCAGCAGGATCGGCGCAAAACCGCTCCAGTTGCCGTCCAGTTCGCCGATATGCAGCGGCATGCCCAAGGCCGCGCTGGCCTTGATTTCAACTTCGGCACGGTATTCGGCCACTAATGGCGTCAGCTCTCGGCCGAGGCTGACGTACAACGCCATCAACACCAAGACCAACGCGCACAGGCCCAGACCCCAGCGGGTCAGTGCGGCCAAAATGCGTGTCAGACGTTCCATGTCAGTTGGCTCCCATGGCGAAATTAGTGCAAAAAGCTGAAGCCAGCTGTTCTAGTCGGGTTAAAACACAGGGATTCAGAGCAGCACCACGTCGTATTGTTCCTGGGAATACATGGTTTCCACCTGGAACCGAATGGTGCGGCCGATAAAACCTTCCAGCTCGGCGACGTTGCCCGATTCTTCATCTAGCAAACGGTCGACCACTTTCTGGTTCGCCAATACACGATAGCCTTCCGCCTGATAGGCACGCGCCTCACGGAGGATTTCGCGGAAAATTTCGTAGCAAACGGTTTCCGGGGTCTTCAGCTTGCCGCGGCCCTGACAACTGCTGCACGGTTCGCACAGCACTTGTTCGAGACTTTCGCGGGTGCGCTTGCGGGTCATCTGCACCAGGCCCAACTCGGTGATGCCGATGATGTTGGTCTTGGCGTGATCGCGCTCCAGTTGCTTCTCGAGCGTGCGCAGCACCTGACGCTGGTGTTCTTCATCTTCCATGTCGATGAAGTCGATGATGATGATCCCGCCGAGGTTGCGCAGGCGCAGTTGGCGGGCGATTGCGGTGGCGGCTTCGAGGTTGGTCTTGAAGATGGTTTCTTCCAGATTGCGATGACCGACGAACGCCCCGGTGTTGACGTCGATGGTGCTCATGGCTTCCGCCGGGTCCACCACCAGGTAACCGCCGGACTTCAGCGGGACTTTGCGTTCGAGGGCTTTCTGGATTTCGTCTTCGACGCCGTACAGGTCGAAAATCGGCCGCTCGCCCGGATAATGCTCCAGACGATCGGCAATTTCCGGCATCAGTTCGGCGACGAACTGTGTGGTTTTCTGGAAGGTTTCCCGGGAATCGATGCGGATCTTCTCGATCTTCGGGCTCACCAGGTCACGCAGGGTGCGCAACGCCAGACCGAGGTCTTCGTAGATCACACTCGGCGCGCTGATGGTTTTGATCTGCTCGTTGATCTGGTCCCAGAGGCGGCGCAGGTAGCGGATGTCCATGAGGATTTCATCGGCGCCGGCACCTTCGGCGGCGGTGCGCAGGATAAAACCGCCGGCCTCCTTGATGCCTTCCTTGGCCACGCAATCGGTGACCACTTGCTTGAGGCGTTCGCGCTCGGCTTCGTCTTCGATCTTCAGGGAAATGCCGACGTGGGCGGTGCGCGGCATGTACACCAGATAGCGCGAGGGAATCGACAGCTGCGTGGTCAGGCGCGCACCTTTGGAGCCGATCGGGTCCTTGGTGACTTGCACCACCAGGCTCTGGCCTTCGTGAACCAGCGAGCTGATGCTTTCCACGGCCGGGCCTTCGCGCAGGGAAATTTCCGAGGCATGAATGAACGCGGCGCGGTCCAGGCCGATGTCGACGAATGCCGCTTGCATGCCCGGCAAAACCCGCACGACTTTGCCTTTATAGATGTTGCCGACGATCCCACGCTTTTGCGTGCGTTCGACGTGGACCTCTTGCAGAACACCGTTTTCAACCACCGCCACGCGCGATTCCATCGGCGTGATGTTGATCAGGATCTCTTCACTCATGGCAGGGTCTCGTTCAGGCATGTTCACGATAATGGCCGCATCTTGTCAGTACGACGCTCAGCGCGCGTTAAGGGTTTGCCAACAGGGTATGCCGAAATGGCCGAGCAGCTCCGAGGTTTCGCACAGCGGCAATCCGACCACCGCCGAGTAGCTGCCATTGAGCCCGGCGACAAACACCGCACCCAGTCCTTGAATCCCATAACCACCGGCCTTGTCTCGCGGTTCGCCACTGGCCCAATAGGCCGCTGCTTCATCGCGAGCAATGGGGCGAAAACGCACCAGGCTTCGCACAACCCGTGACTCACAACGTTCACCATCAAGCACGGCAATGGCCGTCAGCACTTCATGTTCTTGACCGGCCAGCATCATAAGCATGGCGCACGCATCGGCTTCGTCCACTGGCTTGCCGAGAATTTTCCCGTTCAGCACCACAGCGGTATCAGCACCCAGCACGCAAAACGCTGCGTCGGACACGACCGCGCCGCGTCCGGCTTCAGCCTTGCCGCGCGCGAGGCGCTCGACATAGGCCGAAGGGGATTCATTGTTTAAAGGGGTTTCATCGATGTCCGCACTGATGGCGGAGAACGGCACGCCGACCTGCGTGAGCAGCTCACGTCGACGCGGTGAGCCTGAAGCGAGGTATAGCTGTTTCATCAAGACATCTCCCTTGTCGAGGTGCGGGCCCATGCCTGACCGAATTAGTTGATTTTGTAGCGTCGACGCAAACCACGCAAACCGTAGCTGATCCAGGGCCAGAGCAATGCACTGACCAGTGCCGGCAGGACCAGCGCCAGCGTCGGTTGACGGTTGCCTGTCAACGCACTGAGCCACAGTTGAACCAGTTGCGCGAGACCGAAAATCACCAGGATCACCAGGCTCTGTTGCCACATCGGGAACATGCGCAGGCGCTGTTGCAGCGACAGCACCAGGAACGTGATGAGTGTCAGGATCAGCGCGTTCTGCCCGAGCAGCGTGCCGTAGAGCACGTCTTCGGCCAGGCCCAGGCACCACGCGGTGACCATGCCGACTCTCTGTGGCATGGCCAACGCCCAGAAGGCCAACAGCAAGGCCAGCCACAACGGGCGGAGGATTTCCATGAATTGCGGCAGCGGCGAAACGCTGAGCAGCATGCCGATGGCGAAGGTCACCCAGACGATCCAGCCGTTTCGGGATGCAGTAGCACCGACCATTATTCTCGTCCCCCAGTGGTAGCCGGCGCGGAGACAGGCGGTTTGGCAGCAGGCTTCACGGCAGCGGGTTGCGCTGCGGGCGGCTTGGTTGCGGCAGGTTTCGGGGCAGCGGGCTGGGCCGGTGCTGCGGCAGCAGGTTTGGCCGGCGTTGCAGCAGGGGCCGCGGCTGGCGCTGCGGGTGCTGCTGGCGCGGCAACTGCAGCCGGGACGATGGCCGGTTTCGGCACAGTCGCCGGAATGATCGGCCCACCACCGTGCTGGTCCAAAGCTTCCTGAGCCTGGGCGGCTTCATTGGCGCGCTCTTCGGCTGTACGGCCGTCACTGAACACCAGCAGCAAGTAACGGCTGCGGTTCAAAGCGGCGGGCGGCACGGCGCGGACAATGGCAAACGGCTGACCGGAATCGTGAATCACTTCCTTGACCGTCGCCACCGGGTAGCCCGCCGGGAACCGCTGACCGAGACCCGAGCTGACCAGCAGATCGCCTTCCTTGATATCGGCAGTGTCTGCAACGTGACGCAACTCCAGGCGCTCCGGGTTACCGGTGCCGCTGGCAATCGCCCGCAGACCGTTGCGGTTCACCTGAACCGGAATGCTGTGGGTGGTGTCGGTCAGCAGCAGGACGCGGGAGGTGTACGGCATCAACTCCACCACCTGGCCCATCAGACCGCGGGCATCCAGCACCGGTTGGCCGAGGACCACACCGTCGCGCTCACCTTTGTTGATGATGATGCGATGGGTGAAGGGGTTGGGGTCCATGCCGATCAACTCGGCCACTTCGACCTTCTCGTTGACCAGCGCGGAAGAGTTGAGCAACTCGCGCAGCCGAACGTTCTGCTCGGTGAGGGCGGCAAGCTTTTGCATGCGCCCCTGCAACAGCAGGTTTTCAGTCTTGAGTTTTTCGTTTTCGGCGACGAGTTCGGTACGGCTGCCAAACTGGCTGGCCACACCTTGCCATAGCCGCTGCGGCAGGTCGGTGATCCAGTAAGACTGCATCAATACCAGCGACATTTGGCTACGCACTGGCTTGAGCAGTGTGAAGCGGGCATCGACCACCATCAACGCGATCGAAAGCACGACCAGCACCAACAAGCGCACGCCCAGTGAGGGACCTTTCGAGAAAAGCGGTTTAATAAGCCGCTCCTCCCAGGCAAATGTTCTCTTTACTCATACGGCATCAAACCGGCCTGGATGCAGACTGACAGAAGATAAACGCCAACAGGCAGCACTGCAAAGTGCTGCCTGCGCGCTCAACAGCATAGAGGCAAACCGGCGATTTATTCGCTGGAGAGCAGGTCCATGGTGTGTTTATCCATCATTTCCAGAGCACGGCCACCGCCGCGAGCAACGCAGGTCAGCGGGTCTTCGGCAACGATGACCGGCAGACCGGTTTCCTGGGCCAGCAACTTGTCGAGGTCACGCAGCAAGGCGCCACCACCGGTCAGCACCAGGCCACGCTCGGCGATATCGGAAGCCAGTTCCGGAGGCGATTGCTCCAGCGCACTTTTCACAGCCTGAACGATGGTGGCCAGGGACTCTTGCAGAGCTTCCAGCACTTCATTGGAGTTCAGGGTGAATGCGCGTGGAACGCCTTCGGCCAGGTTACGGCCACGAACGTCGACTTCGCGAACTTCGCCGCCCGGGTAGGCAGTACCGATTTCCTGCTTGATGCGCTCGGCGGTGGATTCGCCGATCAGGCTGCCGTAGTTGCGACGCACGTAGGTGATGATCGCTTCGTCGAAGCGGTCGCCGCCAACCCGTACGGATTCAGCGTAAACCACACCGTTCAGGGAGATCAGCGCGATTTCAGTAGTACCACCACCGATATCGACAACCATCGAACCGCGTGCTTCTTCAACCGGCAGGCCGGCACCGATCGCAGCGGCCATTGGCTCTTCGATCAGGAACACTTCACGGGCACCGGCACCGAGGGCCGATTCGCGGATGGCACGACGCTCAACCTGGGTGGACTTGCATGGAACGCAGATCAGCACACGAGGGCTAGGCTGCAGGAAGCTGTTTTCGTGAACCTTGTTGATAAAGTATTGCAGCATCTTTTCGCAAACGCTGAAGTCGGCAATCACGCCGTCCTTCATCGGACGAATGGCAGCAATGTTGCCCGGCGTACGGCCGAGCATGCGCTTGGCCTCGGTGCCGACAGCAACGACACTTTTCTGGTTACCGTGTGTCCGAATAGCCACAACCGATGGCTCATTCAGAACGATTCCGCGCTCGCGCACGTAAATAAGGGTGTTGGCAGTGCCCAGGTCAATGGAAAGATCGCTGGAAAACATGCCACGCAGTTTCTTGAACATGGGGAAAGGACCCTAGGCAACGCGTGGGTAAAAAAGTGCGGCAAACTCTAACAACGACAGGGATTTTGGGCAAGGCGCCAATATGTTAAATTGGCCGCTTTTCTGTGCACCAACCCCCACAATCGCGGCCTTATGACCGTAGAAATGCGGTAGTGTTCCGACAATCTAACACACGGACGCCGTCCGTTCTGTTTTCCACTGGAGATTCCCATGGCGCTTGAACGCTCCGACGTGGAAAAAATCGCTCATCTGGCCTGTCTTGGCCTCAATGATGCCGATCTTCCACACATCACTTCGGCCCTGAACAGCATTCTCGGGCTGGTCGACGAAATGCAGGCGGTCAATACTGACGGTATCGAGCCGCTCGCCCACCCACTGGAAGCCAGCCAGCGCCTGCGTGCAGACGTCGTGACCGAGACTAATCATCGCGAGGCCTATCAGTCCATCGCACCAGCGGTCGAAAACGGCCTGTACCTGGTTCCGAAAGTCATCGACTAAAGGGAAAGAGCCTGCAATGCATCAATTGACTCTGGCCGAGATCGCCCGCGGACTCGCCGATAAAAAGTTTTCTTCCGAAGAGCTGACCAAAGTCCTGCTGGCGCGCATCGCCCAGCTCGATCCGCAGCTCAACAGCTTCATCAGCCTCACCGAAGACCTGGCGCTGGCGCAGGCGAAAGCCGCTGACGCACGCCGGGCCAACGGTGAGAACGGCGCCCTGCTCGGCGCGCCGATCGCCCACAAAGACCTGTTCTGCACCCAGGGCATCCGCACCAGCTGCGGCTCGAAGATGCTCGACAACTTCAAGGCACCGTACGACGCGACCGTGGTCGCCAAGCTGGCCGCTGCCGGGGCCGTGACCCTGGGCAAGACCAACATGGACGAATTCGCCATGGGTTCGGCCAACGAGTCGAGCTACTACGGCCCGGTGAAAAACCCGTGGAACCTGGAACACGTCCCGGGCGGTTCGTCCGGTGGTTCGGCGGCGGCGGTTGCCGCTCGTCTGCTGCCTGCGGCCACCGGTACCGATACCGGCGGCTCGATCCGTCAGCCCGCTGCACTGACTAACCTCACCGGCCTGAAACCGACGTACGGTCGTGTTTCGCGCTGGGGCATGATCGCTTACGCCTCCAGTCTCGACCAGGGCGGCCCGTTGGCGCGCACCGCCGAAGACTGCGCCATCCTGCTGCAAGGCATGGCCGGTTTCGACCCGCAAGACTCCACCAGCATCGACGAGCCCGTGCCTGATTACAGCGCCAGCCTCAACGGTTCGCTGCAAGGCCTGCGCATTGGCGTGCCGAAGGAATACTTCAGCGCCGGTCTCGACCCGCGCATCGCCGATCTGATCCACAACAGCGTCAAGGAGCTGGAAAAGCTCGGCGCCGTGGTCAAGGAAATCAGCCTGCCGAACATGCAGCACGCGATTCCTGCGTACTACGTGATTGCGCCCGCTGAAGCTTCTTCCAACCTGTCGCGTTTCGACGGCGTGCGTTTCGGCTATCGCTGCGAAGACCCGAAAAACCTGATCGACCTGTACAAGCGTTCCCGTGGCGAAGGTTTCGGCCCGGAAGTGCAGCGCCGGATCATGGTCGGTGCCTACGCGCTGTCCGCCGGTTACTACGACGCCTACTACCTGAAGGCGCAGAAAATTCGTCGTCTGATCAAGAACGACTTCATGGCTGCCTTTAATGAGGTCGACATCATCCTCGGCCCAACCACGCCGAACCCGGCCTGGAAGCTTGGCGCCAAGAACAGCGACCCGGTCGCTGCGTACCTGGAAGACGTCTACACCATCACCGCCAACCTCGCCGGTCTGCCGGGCTTGTCCATGCCAGCCGGTTTTGTCGATGGCCTGCCGGTCGGCGTGCAACTGCTTGCCCCGTATTTCCAGGAAGGTCGCCTGTTGAACGTTGCCCATCAGTATCAGCAAAACACTGACTGGCACACCCGCACCCCAACCGGCTTCTGAGGAGAAACACATGCAATGGGAAGTCGTGATCGGGCTGGAGATTCATACCCAGCTCACCACCCGGTCGAAAATTTTTTCCGGTAGCTCCACCACGTTTGGCTCCGAGCCGAACACCCAGGCCAGCCTGGTAGACCTGGGCATGCCCGGCGTACTGCCGGTGCTGAACCAGGAAGCGGTGCGCATGGCGGTGATGTTCGGCCTGGCGATCGATGCCGAGATCGGCCAGCACAACGTGTTCGCCCGCAAAAACTATTTCTACCCGGACCTGCCCAAGGGCTACCAGATCAGCCAGATGGAATTGCCGATCGTCGGCAAGGGCCACCTGGACATCGCCCTGGAAGACGGCACGGTCAAACGCGTCGGCATCACCCGCGCGCACCTGGAAGAAGACGCCGGTAAAAGCCTGCACGAAGAATTCAACGGCGCCACCGGCATCGACCTGAACCGCGCCGGCACACCGCTGCTGGAAATCGTTTCCGAGCCGGACATGCGCAGCGCCAAGGAAGCCGTAGCTTACGTCAAGGCGGTCCACGCGCTGGTGCGTTACCTGGGCATCTGCGACGGCAACATGGCCGAAGGTTCGCTGCGTTGCGACTGCAACGTGTCGATCCGTCCGAAAGGCCAGGTTGAATTCGGTACGCGCTGCGAGATCAAGAACGTCAACTCGTTCCGTTTCATCGAGAAGGCGATCAACACCGAAGTGCAGCGTCAGATCGAGTTGATCGAAGACGGCGGCCGGGTGATCCAGCAGACTCGCCTGTACGATCCGAACAAGGACGAAACCCGTCCGATGCGCAGCAAAGAGGAAGCCAACGACTACCGTTACTTCCCGGATCCGGACCTGCTGCCGGTGGTCATCGAGAACTCGTTCCTCGACGACGTGCGCGCGACCCTGCCGGAATTGCCGCCACAGAAACGCGAGCGCTTCCAGGAACAGTTCGGCCTGTCGGTCTACGACGCCAGCGTCCTGGCCACCAGCCGTGAGCAAGCCGATTACTTCGAGAAAGTCGTGAGCATCAGCGGCGACGCCAAGCTGGCGGCCAACTGGGTGATGGTTGAACTGGGCAGCCTGTTGAACAAGCAAGGCCTGGACATCGAGCAGTCGCCGGTCTCGGCCGAGCAACTGGGCGGCATGTTGCTGCGCATCAAGGACAACACCATCTCCGGCAAAATCGCCAAGGTGGTGTTTGAAGCGATGGCCAACGGCGAAGGCAGCGCGGACGAGATCATCGACAAGCGCGGCTTGAAGCAAGTGACCGACACGGGTGCGATCTCGGCGGTGCTGGACGAAATGCTCGCGGCCAACGCCGAGCAGGTCGAGCAATACCGCGCGGCCGACGAAGCCAAACGCGGCAAGATGTTCGGCTTCTTCGTCGGCCAGGCCATGAAAGCCTCCAAAGGCAAGGCCAACCCGCAACAGGTCAACGAACTGCTGAAAAGCAAGCTCGAAGGCTGATTGCAATCAATGGTGCGGGTGGGATGTTGCGTCCGACTCAAACCCCGTGGGAGCGGGCTTGCCCGCGATGGCGGTGTATCAGATACATTGCCATCGCGGGCAAGCCCGTTCCCACATTTGTTTCAGGGAAACCGTTTATGAAGCGTCTGCTCAGTGCCTGCGCCCTGCTCTCTTTGCTGGCCGGTTGTGCCAGTAACGATGTCATCGATCCGCACGGCTACGACAAGACCGGCATGGCGTCCTATTACGGCGCCAAACACCAAGGCAAGCGCACCGCCAGTGGCGAGCGTTTCAACAAGAATTCCCTGACCGCTGCCCATCGCCAGCTACCCTTTGGTACGCGGGTGAAGGTCACCAATCTCAATAACGACAAATCCTGCGTGGTGCGCATCAACGATCGTGGGCCACATACCCGTGGGCGCCTGATCGATCTTTCACACGAGGCCGCCGAACAACTGGGTATGCTCAGGAGCGGCACCGCACGGGTGCGCGTGCAAGCCCTCGACGACTGACAGACGGAGCCCCGACCATTTTCGGACTAGCCGATATCCCCCTGATCAGCCTGATCGAATTGCTCAGCGGCCTGGTCTTGCTGATCGCCGGCGCCGAGCTGATGGTGCGCGCTGCCGTGCGCCTGGCTGCGCGGTTGCACGTGCGACCGCTGATTATCGGCCTGACCATCGTCGCCCTTGGCAGCAGCGCACCGCAGATGGCGGTCAGCCTGCAAGCGACCCTGGCGCAAAACGCTGACATCGCTGTCGGTAGCGTGATCGGCAGCAGCATTTTCAACATCCTCGTGACCCTCGGCCTCTCGGCGCTGATCATCCCGCTGCGGGTGTCGCGGCAACTGGTGCGCCTGGATATTCCGCTGATGATTGGCGCCAGCCTGTTGGTGTTCGTACTGGCGTGGAATGAAGAGCTGACCCGAACCGATGGCGTTCTATTACTGGCAGCCATGGTGCTGTATCTGGGCTTGCTGCTGCGCCAGTCGCGGCACTCGGCCCGTCCGCAATCGACCACCCACGATACCCCGCAAGCGCCCTGGATCAGCAGCCTGCTGATGATCGTAGCCGGACTGGCGATGCTGGTGTATGCCGGGCACTTGTTGTTGGGCGCTGCGGTGGCGGTCGCCACCGACCTGGGGCTGTCGGAACGGATCATCGGCCTGACCATCGTTGCCGTCAGCACGTCCCTGCCGGAACTGGCCACCTCGTTGATCGCCGCGTTGCGCGGTGAGCGGGAGATCGCCGTGGGCAACGTGATCGGCAGCAACCTGTTCAACCTGCTGGGCGTGCTCGGTTTCACCGCGCTGGTCGCCCCGTCGCCATTGTCGGTCTCGCCCAACGCCCTGGATTTCGACCTGCCGGTGATGCTCGGCGTCGCGACGCTGTGCCTGCCGGTGTTCTATTCCGGTTACCGGGTGACCCGCGCCGAAGGTCTGCTGTTCCTCGGTTTGTATCTGGCTTACGGTCTGCACGTGGTGTCATTCACCACCGGCATGCCGCTCGCCGGCAAGCTTGAACACCTGATGCTGTTTTTCGTCCTGCCGGCGCTGGTGGCGTTTTTGCTGTTCACGTCGCTGCGCGCCTGGCGTCGCCAACACCAAAAGAGGGAATTGCATGACCGAGAATAAAAAACCTGGCGTTGAAGTCCGCCGCCAAGTGATGGGCGATGCCTTCGTCGACCGCGCACTGGGCAACGCCACCGAGTTCAGCCAGCCGCTGCAAGACTTCGTCAACGAGCACGCGTGGGGCAGCGTCTGGAATCGTGAGGGATTGCCGCTGAAAACCCGCAGCCTGATCACCCTCGCCGCGCTGACCGCGTTGAAGTGCCCGCAAGAGTTGAAAGGCCATGTGCGCGGCGCGCTGAACAATGGCTGCACCGTGGAAGAGATTCGCGAGACATTGCTGCATTGCGCGGTGTATGCCGGTGCGCCGGCGGCGATCGATGCGTTTCGGGCGGCGCAGGAAGTGATTGATAGCTATCAGAAGCCGGAGTAACAGCCTGGCTTTTGCAGTGACAGTGGGATCGCTATCGCGGGCAAGCCCGCTCCCACAGTTGTCTTTGGTGTACATGCAATCTGTGCAACAAAGCACAACCCTGTGGGAGCGGGCTTGCCCGCGATAAGGCCCTTACGAACACCCTACATCCCGAAGCTAAATCCACCCGCCCCACTGCAACACAAAGATCCCGATATTAGTGGTCACCGCCGCCATCAACGTCGTAATCACAATGATCGCAGCCGCCAGTTCATGATTGCCATTGGCCTGACGGGCCATGACAAAACTGGCCGCCGCCGTCGGGCTGCCGAAGTACAGAAACAGAATCCCCAACTCCGCCCCACGAAAGCCCCACAACCACGCGCCGAGCGTCGCCAGTACCGGCAGGCCGATCATCTTCACCAGACTTGAGCTCAACGCCATGTCGCCGCTTTTGCGCAACGCCGCCAGCGACAGCGTGCCGCCGATACAGATCAGTGCCAGCGGCAAGGTGGTTTGCGCCAGGTACTGGCCGGACGTTTCGAGCCATCCCGGCAAGCTGAGCTTGAAGTAGGCAAACGGCGCCGCTGCAAACACACTGATGATCAGCGGATTGCTGAACACGCTCTTGCAGATGCTCCACGGATCGGACTTGATCACCGGGCTGTACACCGCCAGCACGATGGTCGAGAGCGTGTTGTAAAACAGGATCACCAACGCCGCGAGGATCGCCCCGAGGGAAATCCCGTAGTCGCCGTACATGCTCGCCGCCAGCGCCAGCCCGATTACCCCGTTGTTACCGCGAAACGCGCCCTGGGTGTAAATCCCCCGGTCTTCAAGCGGGCACTTCAAGATCGCCCAGCCCCAGGCGATGGCAAAACACAGCAGCGTCGCAATCGAGAAATAGATCAGCAGCGCCGGCTGCAACGCGGCGTGCAGGTCGGCATGCAGGATGCCCAGAAACAGCAACGCCGGCATGGTGACGTTGAACACCAGCGCCGAGGCGGTGTGGATGAAGTTGTCGTTAATCCACTCGATGCGCTTGAGCAGCACACCCAGAAACAGCATGGCAAACACCGGCGCGGTGATGTTCAGGGTTTCGAGGAAGATAGCCAGCATGCCGGAGGGAACCTTGGGTGAGCGTCGATAGGCGGCTAATGATAAGCCACCCGGGACGTTGGCGTCTGGTAGACCGCTTTCGCTGGCAAGCCAGCTCCTACAAGGATTGCGCTAAACCTGTAGGAGCGAGGCTTGCCCGCGAAGAACGATAACGCGGTCTCAGGTAATCGGCGCCGGGTTGAACAAGGTGATGTCGTTATGCAGCTTGTGCCGCTCGGCCCACGTCTGTTTCTTGCCGCTGGCGACGTCCAGGTAGTAGTGGAACAACTCCCAGCCCAAATCCTCAATCGTCGCCCGCCCGGGGGCCATCCGCCCGGCATCGATATCGATCAGGTCCGGCCAGCGCTGCGCCAGTTCGGTACGGGTCGAGGCCTTCACCACCGGCGCCATCGCCAAACCATACGGCGTGCCGCGCCCGGTGGTGAACACATGCAGGTTCATCCCCGCCGCCAGTTGCAACGTGCCGCAGACAAAATCGCTGGCCGGCGTCGCGCAGAAAATCAGCCCTTTGCGCTTGAAGCGCTCGCCAGGGCCCAGCACCCCGTTGATCGCGCTGCTGCCGGATTTGACGATCGAGCCCAACGACTTCTCGACAATGTTCGACAACCCGCCCTTCTTGTTCCCCGGCGTGGTGTTGGCGCTACGATCCGCTTCGCCCTTGGCCAGGTAACGGTCGTACCAGTCCATTTCGCGCACCAGTTCCTCGGCGACTTCCTTGGTTTCCGCCCGGGACGTCAGCAGGTAAATCGCATCGCGCACTTCGGTGACTTCGGAAAACATCACCGTCGCACCGGCCCGCAGTAACAGGTCCGAAGCAAAACCCAGCGCCGGGTTGGCGGTGATCCCGGAGAACGCATCGCTGCCGCCGCACTGCATGCCGAGGATCAACTCGGACGCCGGCACGGTTTCCCGGCGACGTTGATCGAGCTTCTTCAAACGGGTCTCGGCCAACGCCATGATCTGCTCGATCATCTCGGTGAAACCGTGACTCGAATCCTGCAAGCGGTACAACCACGGCTCGCTCAGATCCACCGAACTGTCGTTTTCATGCATCACCTGCCCGGCCTGCAATTTCTCGCAGCCCAGGCTGATCACTAGCGCTTCGCCGCCGAGGTTCGGGTTGCGTGCCAGGTTGCGCACGGTGCGGATCGGGATGTACGCGTCAGCGGCGGTGATCGCCACGCCACAGCCATAACTGTGGGTCAGCGCCACCACGTCATCGACGTTCGGGTACTGCGGCAGCAGTTCGTCCTTGATGCGCTTGACGGCATGATCCAGCACGCCCGTGACGCATTGAACCGTGGTGGTAATCCCCAGAATATTGCGCGTGCCGACGGTGCCGTCGGCGTTGCGATAACCCTCGAACGTGAAGCCTTCCAGCGGTGCCTGCGCCGCCGGCACTTCGGTGGACAGCGGCAGGCTGTCCAGCGGCGGCGCGGTGGGCATGCGCAGTTGATCTTCCTTGACCCAGCTGCCGCGCGGAATCGGCTGCAACGCGTAGCCAATGGTCTGGCCGTAACGAATCACCTGGCCGCCCTCAGGAATGTCTTCCAGAGTGACCTTGTGGCTCTGTGGCACGAAGTCCACGGTGACCAGGCCGTCCGGAAATTCGGTGCCGGCCGGCACGCCCTGGTCGTTGACCACGATCACCACATTGTCCCGCTCGTGCAGACGGATGTAGCGCGGCGAGTCGGAATGTTCAATCAACTGCATGACGCCGCTCCTCAGGAATGCGCTTCAGATAATTTATTGCTTATTTCAGGACCGCTGACGGGCGGCTCTTTCAACACCACACGTTTGATCGGGCCAACGATCACCAGGTAGCTGAATACCGCGACCAGTGCGTTGCAACCGACGAACACCAGCGCCCATTTGAACGAACCGGTGGAGCTGATGATGTAGCCGATGACGATCGGCGTGGTGATCGAAGCGATGTTGCCGAACATGTTGAACAGGCCGCCACTCAAACCGGCGATCTGTTTTGGCGAGGTGTCGGACACCACAGCCCAGCCCAGTGCGCCCACGCCTTTGCCGAAGAACGCAAGGGCCATGAAGCCGACCACCATCCATTCGATGTCTACGTAATTACAGGCCACGATGCTGCTGGAAACCAGCAAACCGGCAATGATTGGCGCCTTGCGGGCGAAGGTCAGGGAATGGCCCTTGCGCAGCAGGTAATCGGAAATCACCCCGCCGAGCACGCCACCGATGAAGCCGCAGATCGCCGGCAACGAGGCAATGAAACCGGCCTTGAGGATGGTCATGCCGCGTTCTTGCACCAGGTACACCGGGAACCAGGTCAGGAAGAAATAGGTGATGCCGTTGATGCAGTATTGGCCGAGGTACACGCCGAGCATCATGCGGTTGGTCAGCAATTGGCGAATGTAGTCCCACTTCGGGCCGTCGACCTTTTTGCCTTTGCCTTTGTCCTGGTCCATGTCGACCATGCCGCCGTTGTCGGCGATGTGCTGAAACTCGGCCTCGTTGATCATCGGGTGCTGGCGCGGACTGTGGATAACTTTCAGCCAGATGCCCGAGAAGATGATACCGATCACGCCCATGACGATGAACACGTGCTGCCAGCCGAAGCTGTAGACGATCCAGCCCATCAGGGGTGCGAACAACACGGTGGCAAAGTATTGCGCCGAGTTGAAGATCGCCGAGGCCGTGCCGCGTTCAGCGGTCGGGAACCAGGCCGCGACAATGCGCGCGTTGCCAGGGAAGGACGGCGCTTCGGCCAGGCCCACCAGGAAGCGCAGCATGAACAGCGCAACGACCGCCGTGGACATGCCGAATTCGCCGACGTAACCCTGCAGCACGGTGAACAGCGACCAGGTGAAGATGCTCAGTGCGTAGACTTTTTTCGAGCCAAAACGGTCCAGCAGCCAGCCACCGGGAATTTGCCCGGCCACGTAGGCCCAACCGAATGCAGAGAAGATATAACCGAGGGTGACCGCGTCGATGCCGAGGTCTTTTTGCAGGCTGGAGCCCGCGATGGCGATAGTGGCCCGGTCGGCGTAGTTGATCGTGGTCACCAGAAACAGCATGAGCAAAATCAAATAGCGGACGTGGGTCGGCTTGGTCGCTTGCATGTAGATGTACTCCCACTGATTATTTTTATGCGGGGTGAAACAGGTTTGCTCCCTGTGTAGGAGCTGTCGAGAGAAACGAGGCTGCGATCTTTTGATCTTTAACCCCTTTAAGGGCGCCAAAAATCAAGATCAAAAGATCGCAGCCTCGTTTCTCTCGACAGCTCCTACAGAGGGCACGGTGCTCGGTCGGACCCGGCACCGCGGTGTTGCTGTTACGAACCGATGTAGCTGGTTTTTACGACGGTGTAGAACTCTTGCGCGTAGCGACCTTGCTCGCGGGAGCCATAGGATGAACCTTTACGCCCACCGAATGGCACGTGGTAATCCACGCCGGCGGTCGGCAGGTTGACCATCACCATCCCGGCCTGGGAGTGGCGCTTGAAGTGGTTGGCGTACTTCAGCGAGGTGGTGGCAATGCCCGCCGACAAACCGAATTCGGTGTCGTTGGCCATGGCCAGCGCCGCCTCGTAATCCGCGACGCGAACCACGTTGGCCACCGGGCCGAAGATCTCTTCACGGCTGATGCGCATCGCCGCTTCGCTGTCGGCAAACAGGGTGGGCGCGAGGAAGTAGCCTTCGGTATCGCACGTCACCAAGCCGCCGCCGCTGACCAGACGTGCACCTTCGGACTGGCCGATGTCGATGTACTTCAAATCCTGTTCAAGCTGTGCTTGCGAGACGACCGGACCGATGTCGGTGCCGGCTTTCAACGCATGGCCGACTTTGATCGACTTCATGCGCTCGGCCACGGCCTCAACGAACTGGTCGTGAATCCCGGCGGTGACGATGAAGCGGCTGGAAGCGGTGCAACGCTGGCCGGTGGAGTAGAACGCGCTCTGCACCGACAGCTCGACCGCTTGTTTGAGGTCGGCATCGTCGAGAATGATCTGCGGGTTCTTGCCACCCATTTCCAACTGAACCTTGGCCTGGCGCGACACGCAGCTGACGGCGATCTGACGACCGACACCGACAGAACCGGTGAAGCTGATGCCGTCGACTTTCGGGCTCTGCACCAGCGCATCGCCAACCACTCGACCGCTGCCCATCACCAGGTTGAACACGCCAGCCGGGAAGCCTGCGCGGGAGATGATTTCGGCCAGCGCCCAGGCGCAACCCGGCACCAGATCAGCCGGTTTCAGCACGACGCAGTTGCCGTAGGCCAGGGCCGGGGCGATTTTCCAGGCAGGGATCGCGATCGGGAAGTTCCACGGCGTGATCAAGCCGACCACACCCAGCGCTTCGCGAGTGACTTCGACGTTCACACCCGGACGTACCGACGGCAAGTAGTCGCCGGACAAACGCAGGCACTCACCGGCGAAGAACTTGAAGATATTGCCGGCGCGGGTCACTTCGCCGATGGCTTCGGGCAGGGTCTTGCCCTCTTCCCGGGCCAGCAGGGTGCCGAGTTCTTCGCGACGGGCGAGGATTTCCGTACCGACTTTATCCAGTGAATCGTGACGAGCCTGGATGCCCGAGGTCGACCACGCCGGGAACGCGGCGCGTGCGGCGTCGATGGCGGCGTGAACCTGGGCCAGATCAGCCTTGGCGTATTCACCGATGGTGTCGCTCAACTCCGAAGGGTTGATGTTGGTGGAGTAGTCGGCGCCGGCAACCCATTGGCCACCGATGTAGTTGTCAAAACGCTTTGCTTCTGCCACGAGATTTCTCCTCACGCAAAAGGCCGCTGATTGCTCAGCGGCCTTGTTTAATCGGGTGTGTTATTGCGCACCTTGCTTGTCGATCAGCGCGGCGAGCATTTCGTACTCTTCGCCCGTCAGATCGGTCAGCGGTGCACGCACAGGACCTGCGTCATAGCCGACAATTTTTGCCCCGGCCTTGACGATGCTCACCGCGTAACCGGCTTTGCGGTTACGGATGTCCAGGTACGGCAGGAAGAAGTCGTCGATGATCTTGCCGACGGTGGCGTGATCTTCGCGGGCGATGGCGTGGTAGAAATCCATCGCGGTTTTCGGAATGAAGTTGAACACCGCCGAGGAGTAAACCGGCACGCCCAACGCCTTATAAGCAGCGGCGTACACTTCGGCGGTTGGCAAACCGCCCAGGTAGCTGAAGCGATCACCGAGGCGGCGACGGATCGACACCATCAACTCGATATCGCCCAGGCCATCCTTGTAGCCGATCAGGTTCGGGCAGCGCTCGGCCAGACGTTCCAGCAGCGGTGCGGTCAGGCGGCAGACGTTACGGTTGTAAACCACCACGCCGATTTTTACCGACTTGCACACGGCTTCAACGTGGGCGGCAACGCCGTCCTGGCTGGCTTCGGTCAGGTAGTGCGGCAGCAGCAACAGGCCTTTGGCGCCCAGGCGCTCGGCTTCCTGTGCATATTCGATGGCTTGACGAGTCGAACCGCCAACACCGGCCAGGATCGGCACGCTGGTTTCGCAGGTGTCGACGGCGGTCTTGATGATTTCCGAATATTCGCTGGCCGCCAGAGAGAAGAACTCACCGGTGCCGCCCGCGGCGAACAATGCCGAGGCGCCGTATGGGGCCAGCCATTCGAGACGTTTGATGTAGCCGGCGCGATGGAAATCGCCCTGAGCATTGAAGTCGGTGACCGGGAAGGACAGCAGACCGGAAGAGAGGATGGACTTCAGTTCTTGTGGATTCATTATTCGAACACCCTGAGTAGCGACGTTATGTGAGAAAACCGTTCAGCCTGCGCCGAAGTTGTAGGTCATCGTACAACTTAAATAATAACCGTCAACTGCATTTCATCGCCGATCTGAAGATTTCATGTCGGAAAGGTATTTTCTTGACGTAGGAAAAATCTCCTCTATGCTCGGAATGACTGTATATGCATACAGTTAATTGATTCATACCGACGACATATCAAGGAGCTAGAAATGTCAGGTCTACACACACAACCGCAGGAAAACCCGAAACCGGTCATTGCCGAACTGGATGAGCTTTTTACCGAGCAAGGCATCGGTATTTCCGCGGACAACCATCATCTGGTGCTGCTGATCTCTGATCCGCACAACCACGCGCCCAATAAATCCGCATCACTCTCCACCGCTCACGGCAAAGCCTTGAAAGGCAGGCCACAGCTGAGGTTCGAGGGTGGCGAACACACCGCTATCGGTGACAACACCCTGCTGCGTTTCGTCAAGGATGCGCCGGCCATGGCGGCTTCGCAGGTAGAGCTGCACCTGCCGAATGGGCTGGCGCTGACCTATGGCCAAATCGTTGCGCTGGGCGGTGATTTCTATGGAATCCCCGATCAACCGGTCAGCGAAGGCGCGACAGCTACCGACCGAATCCAGCGGTTTACCAACGCCTTCAACTCCCTGGCGGTGCTGCCGGCCGCCAATGCCGAGGCCAGGTTGATTCTCGGCGTGATGCAAAAGGAAATCGCCGCGGTGAAGCAAGCGATCAACGACGGCAAACAAGCACACGAAGCCTATGACGCGCTGGGTGATACGTTGTCGGAAGAGTGGAACACGATCACCGGCGGCGGCAGTTTCGTCTCGGCGCTGTTCCCGTTGGGGCGTTACCTGAAGCTGGCCGCCAACAATGCCGACCACTTTGGCGAGTGGGCGCTGCTGGCGTACATCACCGGGCACACGGCCGCGTTGCAACAAGCAGTCGCGGCGCGCAACAGTGGCGATGAGCGGCAGTTGGAACTGGCCTATGCCATGAACGCGTTTGCCGATCATTACCTGACCGACCTGTTTTCCGCCGGCCACCTGCGAGTGCCGCGCAAACAGTTGGCGGCGGTGGTCACGCCCAGCGACCTGGGGTCGTTGATTACCCGTTTCATGCACGACGAAGACAGCAAGTTCGGCCTTAATGCGCGCAATGGCAACGGCGACCAGTGGCGCGTGTATGGCGACAAGCGCTACTTCGATGCCATCGACGACGCCAACCGTGTCCAGGTCAATCAAGCGGTGCAGGTGTCGGCGGATGAGATCTTCGCCGCGTACCTCAGCGGTATCGCGCCCCCTAGCTTCGCCGCGCTGCAAAAGCTGCCGGATCTGCAAGCCGCGCTGAACCCTGCGGGCAATTTCTCGCCGCTGTTCAAGGTCGAGGGCAGCAAGGTGCTGCGGCGCAAGGACGTTAACAACCTGAACGACACCGCCACCGTCGACGACTGGTGGGGCTGGAGCACGTATCTGCTGCTCAAGGACTATCAACCGACCGGCAACGTTGCCTGATAAGGAGATCGAAGATGACTATCACATTGAAACTGGAATTGGCCTCGGGGCAATCGATGAAGGGTGCGCCGCTGGAATTGTTGGCCAAGGGCGTGCCGATTGCTCGGGCGGTGGTGGATGCTCAGGGGCTGGCGGCTTTTGATGCCAAACCCGGGGCTGGTGAATTGGCGGTGCGGGTGGATCGTTCGATTCTGAAGATCGCCTGAAAGATTAATTGAAGGCTGCTGGCCCCATCGCGGGCAAGCCCGGCTCCCACAGTGTTTTATGTGTGTTCGCACTATTGTGATCGACACACAACACTGTGGGAGCCGGGCTTGCCCGCGATGGCGTCCTTTCTGGCAACGAAAATCTCAGCCCCGTTGCGCCTCTGCCTCTTCATGCGCATGCCGCAGCCGTTCGCGACTGTTGGTCAGGTGCAAGCGCATCGCCGCGCGCGCCGCATCGGAATCCTGGCGGGCAATCGCGTCGTAAATCTCTTCGTGTTCGCGACTCAAACGACTCATGTAGTGCTGCTGATCGTCATGGGCCAGCCGCGCCGAATTCAGCCGCGTGCGCGGAATGATGCTGGTGCCCAGGTGGGTCATGATGTCGGTGAAGTAGCGGTTGCCGGTCGACAGGGCAATTTGCAGGTGAAACTGGAAGTCCGAAGCCACCGCATCACTGGCATGCGATGCACTTTCATTCAACGCATCCAGCGCGGCGCGCATCAACGCCAGCTGCTCAGGGCTGCGGCGTTGCGCGGCGAGGCCGGCGGATTCCACTTCGAGGCTGATGCGCAGTTCCAGAATCGCCAACACATCACGCAAGGTCACCACGGTAGCCGGGTCGATCCGAAAACCGCTCGGGCTCGGGGTGTCGAGCACGAAGGTGCCGATACCGTGGCGGGGTTCCACCTGCCCCGCCGCCCGCAAACGGGGAATCGCGTCGCGCACCACGGTGCGGCTGACGCCATGGGCATCCATGATCGCCGACTCGGTGGGCAATTTGTCGCCACGTTTGAGGTGACCGTCGCGGATCTGCTCGGACAGCACGGTCACCAGTTCCTGAGCGAGGCTGCGGCGCTTGCGAGGGAGGCGAGGTGCGTCGATCGGGTTTTCCATGGTGAACGTTCTTTCTCGAAAAATTCGGCTGAAACCGCATCATAGCGCAAGCGGGTTGTACGATCACCCACCGCCCTTGTAGGAGCGAGGCTTGCCCGCGAAGAACGATCACGCGGTCCTTAGTGGAACCCGTGTGATGGCCTTCGCGGGCAAGCCTCGCTCCTACAGGAGGTGTGGTGTTCAGGCGGTTACGGTTTGATCCACCAGATGGCCGTTGTCGATACGAATGTGCCGTGGATGGAAACGCTTCAGGCTGCTGCGATGGCCGACGCTGACAATGCTCAGCCCCGGGATCTCATCGATCAACGCCTGATACAGCGACGCTTCATCCTCTTCATCCATCGCCGAGGTCGCCTCGTCCATGTACAGCCATTGCGGCGCATACAGCAGCGCACGAGCGAAGGCCAGCCGTTGTTGTTCACCCGGCGACAGCATGCGCTGCCAGTGATTCGCTTCATCCAGACGCGCCACCAAATGCGGCAAGCGACAGGCTTCCAGCACGTGCACATAACGCTCGTTCGGGTAGGTTTCGCCGGGCTGTGGATAACTCAGCGCCTCACGCAACGTACCAATCGGCAGATACGGCTTTTGCGGCAGGAACAGATACCGCGCCGCTGGCAAACGAATGCTGCCGTGGCCCGTCGGCCACAAATGCCCCATCGCTCGTAGCAAGGTTGACTTGCCGCTGCCGGAACGACCACTGAGCATGACGCGCTCGCCCTCCTCCACGGTCATGTCGGCGTTGGTCAGCAGGTGACGACCGTCAGCCAGGTCGAGCCCGAGGTTGTGCACCTTCAGCGCGTCCCCTTGGTTCTGCACATCGATCGCTGGCGCCCGCTCTTCGTTGTCGCGCATGGCCTGATGGAAACTCAACAGACGATCACAGGTGGCACGCCACGCGGCGAGGTTCTGATACGCGCTGATAAACCAGCTGAAACTCTCTTGCACGTTGCCGAACGCCGAACTGATTTGCATCAGCTCACCCAGTTCGATCTTGCCCGCGAAATAACGCGGTGCGGCGACCATGAACGGAAAGATGATGGCGGCCTGGCTATAACCGGCGGTAAAGAAAGTCAGGCGCTTGGACACTTTCATGATGTCCCAGAAATTGTGCCAGACCAGGCCGAAACGGCTGCTCAAGCGCCGGTTTTCATTCGGCTCGCCGTTGTACAACGCAATGCTTTCGGCGTTTTCGCGAACACGAACCATGGAGAAACGCAGGTCGGCTTCGAAGCGTTGTTGTTGGTTGTTGAGGCCGATCAGGCGACGACCGATCAAATGGGTCAGCCAGCTACCGATCACGGCGTAGACCAGCACACACCAGAACATATAGCCGGGAATGGTGAAACCGAGCACTTCGATACTGCCCGACACGCCCCACAGAATGATTGAGAACGACACCAGGCTGACAATGTTGCGCAGCAAACCAATGCCCAGCTCCAGCGTGTTGGAGGTGAAGTTGTTGAGGTCTTCGGAAATCCGCTGGTCCGGGTTATCGGTGTAACCGCCCTGCTCCAGCTGGTAGTAATTCTTGTTGCCGAGCCAACGGGCGAAATGCTTTTCGGTCAGCCAGGCCCGCCAGCGGATGGTCAGCATTTGGGTCAGATAGAGCCGGTACACCGCACCGACAATCGCCACTGCCGCAATCGCGCAGAAATACAGAATCAACTGCCAAAACGCAGCTTCATCCTTCTTTTGCAAAGCGTTGTAAAAATCTTTGTACCAGGTGTTGAACCACACCGAGATGCCTACGCTGACCAGCGACAGCACAATCACGGCGATCAGCAGCGTCCAGGCCTTGACCTTCTCTTCGCTGCGCCAGTACGGCGTGGTCATCGCCCAGACTTTGCGAAAAAACTGCCCGCGCACAGCATCGTTGACCGCGGAATATTCAGCGTTCTGATTCATGGATAAGGCTCGATAAAGAAAAGAACACACACGAACCGATCATAGATGATCGGTTCGGTTTGTCGCGAGGAACGGCCGGCATTCGTTCAGCGCAGGTTCAGCGACGAACGGGACGCTTCTGCAACTTGCGCTGCAGCGTGCGGCGGTGCATGCCCAAGGCGCGGGCAGTGGCGGAGATGTTGCCTTCGTGCTCAGTGAGCACGCGCTGGATGTGTTCCCACTGCAGGCGGTCTACCGACATCGGGTTCTCCGGCACCAGGGTGTCGAGGTCGGCGTGTTCGGAAAGCAGCGCCGCCAGCACGTCGTCGGCGTCGGCCGGTTTGCACAGGTAATTGCAGGCGCCGCGCTTGATCGCCTCGACGGCGGTGGCGATGCTCGAGTAACCGGTGAGGATCACCACGCGCATTTCCGGGTCCAGCTCCAGCAGCTTGGGCAACAACACCAGGCCGGAATCGCCGTCCATTTTCAGGTCCAGCGCGGCGTAATCCGGCAGGTCGGCCTGGGCGATGGTCAGGCCTTCTTCGGCGGAACCGGCGGTGCTGACGCGAAAACCGCGACGGGCCATGGCGCGGGCCATGACGCGGGTGAACGTTGCGTCGTCGTCTACCAGCAGCAAATGCGGCAGTTCTTCGCCTTCACCTTCGACTTGAATCTCGTCACTCATGTTCGTCTCCTCGGGCGACACGGGGCAGGCGCAGCTCGGTGAGCGTGCCACCTTCCTCATGACTGTAGAGTTTCACTGAGCCGCCGGCGCGTGTCACGCTGGCCTTGCTCAAAAACAGGCCCAGGCCGAAACCTTTGCCCTTGGTGGTAAAAAACGGCTTGCCGATCTGCTCGGCGATGGCCAACGGCACACCGGCGCCGTGGTCGCGAATGCTGATCGTCAGGTCCTCGGCATTCCAGTCCAGCGTCCCCTGCAACCCTTCGGGGCACGCATCGGCGGCGTTGTTGAGCAAATTCAGCAGCGCCTGGGTCAGGTCCGGCGGCGGCGCCATGCGCGGCACGGTGCCTTGGCCGAGGCGCTGGAAGCGGTAACTGGCTTCCGGACGCATCAGGTGCCAGCGGTTCAGCGCTTCGTCGAGCCAGTCGGTGACGTCCTGCATCTCCACCGCCAAACGGCGATTGGCTTCCGCTGCGCGAACTAACTGCTGCAAGGTCTCTTTGCACAACTTGACCTGATCCTGCAGCACGCTCAGGTCGTCCTGCAACAGCGGGTCATGATGGTCCTGACGCATTTCCTTGAGCAACACGCTCATGGTCGCCAGCGGCGTGCCCAGTTCATGGGCGGCGCCGGCCGCCTGGGTCGCGACGGCCAACAGTTGCTGATCGCGCAGGCCTTCTTCTCGACGAATGGCTCGCAATTCTTCCTGACGGCGCAGTTCTTCAGCCATGCGCGCAGCGAAGAAGGTGATCACCGCCGCGGCCAGGGCGAAACTCAGCCACATCCCGTAGACCTGCAGGTTTTCCCGAGCGATCGGGAAGGTTTGCAGCGGATAGAAGCGCGCCAGCAGCAGGGTGTACATCGTCAGCGCGATACCGGACAGAATCACAGAATAACGCCACGGCAAGGTCACGGCGGCGATGGGCAGCGGCACCAGGAAATAAGAGACGAAGGGGTTGGTCGAACCGCCGGAGAAATACAGCAAGGCACTGTGGATAAACAGGTCGCAGGCCAGTTGCACGGCGTATTCGAGTTCGGTGACGGGCCACGAGGTGCGCAGGCGGATCGCCGTGAACGCGCACAGCAGCAGCGAGCAACCGAGGGTCGCGGCCAGTTGAAACCAGGGCAGCGGCAGCAAGTCGAGCCAGTAGGCCAGGCCTACGGAACCGGCCTGGGCGGCCAGCACCAAGGTGCGGATGAACGTCAGCCGCCAGAGGTTCTGGCGGGTGGCGGAAGTGATTTGAACGGCGGCGAGCATGAGCTCTCCTGATGAGCGCTCCAGGCGGATCGCCGGGAGTATAACCAAGCGCAGGGGCTGGCAGGCAAAAGTGCGGCAAACGGCCACAGGGCGGAGAGGTTTGCTGCGTCTGCAAAAATGCCTTCGCGGGCAAGCCTCGCTCCTACAGGATCGCGTCGGCTAAATATTGTGGGAACGACACGGACTTGTAGGAGCGAGGCTTGCCCGCGAATGGTCGCGAAGCGGCCACCTACGATCTGTATAGAAGTTGTAACTGGGCGAACCGGATCATTAAAGCTAGAGTCTGATGGTTTCACGCAGGCTCGGACTTTAGCCCCTGCGCATCGCCCAAGGAGTTTTCATGCACACGTTCCGCCGCAGCGCCGCCCTTCTTGCCCTCAGCGTTGGCACCGTCGCCAGCCTCCCGGCCCTGGCCGTCGACGAGCTTCATTACAACCAGATTTCCCTGCGCGCCGAAGTCAGTCAGGAAGTGGCCCGCGACCTGATGATCGTGACCCTCTACACCGAAGAACAGAACACCGACCCGGCCAAACTCGCCGCCGACGTCAGCACCACCATGAACAAGGCACTGGCCCAGGCCAAGCAAGTCAAGGACATCACCCTGCGCCAGGGCAGCCGCAACAGCTACCCGATCTACGACACCAAAGGCCAGAAAATCACCGGCTGGCGCGAACGCGCCGAACTGCGCCTGGAAAGCTCGGACTTCGCAGCATTGTCGAAACTCACCGGCGAACTGCTCACCGACCTGAAAATGGGCGGCATGGACTTCGCCATCGCCACACCCACCCGCAAGGCCAGCGAAGACGCGCTGCTCAAAGACGCCGTTACCGCCTTCAAGGCCCGCGCCCAATTGGCCACCGACGCCCTCGGTGGCAAAGGCTACAAAATCGTCAACCTGAACCTGAACAGCAACGGTTATCCACAGCCGTACATGCGCGGGCCAATGATGATGAAGGCTGCGAGCATGGATTCCGCCCCGGTGACACCGGAAGTCGAAGCGGGCACCAGCCAGGTCAGCATGACGGCGGATGGGTCGATCGAAGTGTTGATGCCTTGATGTCGGGGTGGGTCAGTCGGGTTGTGTGCTGACTGGCCTACCGCCATCGCGAGCAGCCTCGCTCCCACAGTTGAACCGGGTGCATCTGCGAGGGATTGGTCGGCTATAAGGCCGCCTTCGCGGGCAAGCCTCGCTCCTACAGAAAATCAGATGCAGAGCGGCGTACGCTTTTGCTTTCCCCCACTCAAGGTCGAGCGTTAGCTCGCCTGTCGCTTTTGATTTTGACGCACAGCCCCATCGAGAGGCCGAGCGCAGGTTCTGCGCAGTGGGCCCACGGAGCAGGACCGGAGCGAGGGCATGCCGAGCCTAGGCGAGGCACCGAACGAAAGGGGCAAAAGCCCTTGGTTACTTGGGGCTCTTCCAAGTGACCCGCCGTAAGGGCGGAACCAATAGCGTCCGTTACCAAATAACGGATATGTACACCTGAAAGAGCATGGTCGGCTATCAGGCCGTCAAGATCAAAATGCACATCGGCGTATACCCGAACCAAGGGGTCGCCCTCACAAATGGATATTTGGGCACACCCCACCAACAACGCTACGCTCAGGAAAATCCCGCAGCCCAACCCCCCGGGGATTCCATGGAAAGAACCACCGTCAAACCGCTTCTGCTTGCTCTCGCCTTAGCCACCACAGCCCCCATCGCCCAAGCGGCCACGACATTGGTCTACTGCTCCGAAGCCAGCCCCGCCGGCTTCGACCCCACCCAAACCCCCAGCGGCACCGACTTCGACGCCCCCGCCGAACCCGTCTTCAACCGCCTCACCCAATTCAAGCGCGGCGGCACCGAAGTCGAGCCCGGTTTGGCGACGAGTTGGGACGTGAGCCAGGACGGCCTCAGCTACACCTTCCACCTGCGCGACGGCGTGAAATTCCACACCACCGACTACTTCACCCCGACCCGCGACTTCAACGCCGACGACGTACTGTTCACCTTCCAACGCCTGCTCGACCCCGAGAATACCTTCCGCAAAGCCTACCCTGCCGAGTCGCCGTACTTCACCGACATGGGCCTGAACACCACCATCAAAAGCGTCGACAAAATCGACCCACACACCGTGCGTTTCAGCCTGAACAACGTCGACGCCGCGTTCGTGCAAAACCTCGCCATGAGCTTCGCCTCGGTGCAGTCCGCCGAATACGCTGCCCAACTGCTAAAGGAAGGCAAAGCCGCCGACCTCAACCAGAAACCCGTCGGCACCGGCCCGTTCGTATTCAAGCGCTACCAGAAAGACTCGCAAATCCGCTATGCCGCCAACAAGGCCTACTGGAAACCCGAGGACGTGAAGCTCGACAACCTGATCTTCTCGATCACCCCGGACGCCGCCGTTCGTTTGCAAAAACTCAAGGCCGGCGAATGCCAGGTCAGCGGCTACCCGCGCCCTGCGGATATCGAGATCATGGAGAAAGACCCGAACCTGACCGTGCTCAAGCAAGCCGGCTTCAACCTCGGTTTCCTGGCCTACAACGTGACCCATCCGCCGCTGGACCAACTCAAAGTCCGCCAGGCCCTGGACATGGCCATCGACAAACCCGCCATCATCAAAGCCGTCTACCAGAGTGCCGGCCAACTCGCGCAAAACGCCTTGCCACCGGCGCAATGGTCTTATGACCCAAGCATCAAGGACGCGCCCCACGACCCGACGAAAGCCAAGGCGCTACTGAAAGAAGCAGGGGTTGCACCCGGTACTACCATCAATTTATGGGCCATGACCGTGCAGCGTGCCTCGAACCCCAACGCGCGGATGTCGGCGCAGATGATCCAGCAGGATTGGGCCAAGGTCGGGATCAACGCCAACATCGTCAGCTACGAGTGGGGCGAGTACATCAAACGCGCCAAGAACGGCGAACACGACGCGATGATTTACGGCTGGACCGGCGACAACGGTGACCCGGACAACTGGCTGGGCGTGCTCTACAGCTGCGCCGCGGTGAAAGGTAGCAACTACGCCAAATGGTGCGACCCGGCGTACGACAAACTCGTGCAGGAAGCCAAGGTGTCCACTGACAGACAGCAGCGCGTCAAACTGTATCAACAGGCACAGCAAATCCTTAAACAACAAGTACCTATCACACCGATTGCGAACTCGACGGTGTTCCAGCCTTTGCGCAAAGAGGTCACTGATTTCAAGATCAGCCCGTTCGGCCTCACACCCTTCTATGGGGTGAGTATAAATAAGTAACACCCCGCCCCAACCGGGTGCGCACGCCGCCCCGGTTGCCCCTTGCGGGTGCGCAGTTTGCACCGAAAAAACCGTGCGCAAACGGTCAAATGCGCTCCAATTTATACATATGCGACATTAAGGTACGTTCGTGCCACTGTTTAAGGCTTGTGGTCGCTCTGCATCTTGCATTGGGTACGGCCCCTGCATAAGTATCCGCAGGCACGACTCACGAGGTCGTCCTCTAATTCCAAAAATGACAACAAATCATGAGGCCACCATGCTTAAACACGCGGTCATTCCGTTTTTAGTCGGCGCAGGCTTGTTAGCTAGCGCACCTTTCGCCCAAGCGGCGACTAACCTGGTGTTTTGCTCCGAAGGGAGCCCGGCCGGTTTTGATCCTGGTCAGTACACCACCGGAACCGACTTCGACGCCTCTGCAGAAACCATGTTCAACCGCCTGACTCAGTTCGAGCGCGGCGGCACCGCCGTTATTCCTGGTCTGGCGACCAAGTGGGACATCTCCGATGATGGCCTGACTTACACCTTCCACCTGCGTGAAGGCGTCAAGTTCCACACCACCCCGTATTTCAAACCGACTCGTGAGTTCAACGCCGACGACGTGCTGTTCACCTTTAATCGCATGATTAACAAGGATGATCCGTTCCGTAAGGCGTACCCGACCGAATTCCCGTACTTCACCGACATGGGGATGGACACCAACATCACCAAGATCGATAAAGTCGACGACCACACCGTCAAGTTCACCCTGAAAGAAGTTGATGCCGCGTTCATCCAGAACATGGCCATGAGTTTCGCTTCGGTGCAATCCGCTGAGTACGCTGCCCAGCTGCTCAAGGAAGGCAAGGCCGCCGACATCAACCAGAAGCCGGTCGGCACGGGTCCGTTCGTGTTCAAGAGCTACCAGAAAGATTCCAACATCCGCTACACCGGGAACAAGGACTACTGGAAGCCTGACGACGTCAAGATCGACAACCTGATCTTCGCCATCACCACCGACCCGTCGGTACGTATCCAGAAGCTGAAGAAGAACGAGTGCCAGATCACTCTGTTCCCACGCCCGGCCGACCTGAAGGCGCTTCAGGAAGACAAGACTCTGAAAGTACCTAACCAGGCTGGTTTCAACCTGGGTTACATCGCCTACAACGTGATGGACAAGATCAAGGGCAGCGATCAGCCGAACCCGATGGCCCAGTTGAAAGTGCGTCAGGCACTGGACATGGCCGTCAACAAGCAGCAGATCATCGACTCGGTTTACCAGGGTGCAGGTCAACTGGCCGTCAACGCCATGCCACCGACCCAGTGGTCTTACGACACCACCATCAAGGATGCGCCGTACAACCCTGAGAAAGCCAAGGAGCTGCTCAAGGAAGCCGGCATCAAGGAAGGCACCGAGATCAACCTGTGGGCGATGCCGGTACAGCGTCCGTACAACCCGAACGCCAAGCTGATGGCTGAAATGCTGCAGTCCGACTGGGCCAAGATCGGTATCAAGGCCAAGATCGTGACCTACGAGTGGGGCGAGTACATCAAGCGCTCCAAAGGCGGTGAAAACGGCGCGATGCTGATTGGCTGGAGCGGCGACAACGGTGACCCGGACAACTGGCTGAACGTGCTGTTCGGCTGCGACTCGCTGCAAGGCAACAACTTCTCCAAGTGGTGCGACAAAAAGTTCGATGGCATCGTCAAGGAAGCCAAGCGCACAACCGACCAGGCCAAGCGCACCGAACTGTACAAACAGGCGCAACACGTCCTCAAAGACGCCGTTCCAATGACACCTATCGCTCACTCGACGGTGTTCCAACCCATGCGCGACAACGTGCAGGACTTCAAGATCAGCCCATTCGGCTTGAACTCCTTCTACGGCGTCAGCGTCAGCAAATAAGGTTTTGCAACGGCGACGTTTTTGACGTCGCCGTTGCTTTATCTACCGAGAAAGCAGGAATCCGCCTACGTCCAAAGCCACTGCGTACCACAGCAGCGCGTTAGGACGCATTGCCTTTTCCTACGAGTCTTTCAGGCTTTTCGCATTTACTGCCAGACCCACGGTTCATACCGTCGGGATCTGACCAGTTCATGCGTGGGCCATCGGTTTGCTGCATGTCATGGTTTGAGATCAGTGCAGCCCCCCTCGTCCCCGGACGGGACGGCGGCGCATTGAATAACACTAAGAAAGAGTAAAGGGAGCGTCATGCGCCATACCTTGGTTTTATCCGCATTGCTGGGCACCGGCCTGTTGGCCGCCACTTCAATCAGCCAGGCCGCCAACAACAGCCTGGTATTCTGCTCCGAAGGCAGCCCTGCTGGCTTCGATACCGCGCAGTACACGACCGCGACCGATAACGACGCCGCCGAGCCGCTGTACAACCGACTGGCAGAGTTTGAAAAAGGCGCCACCAACGTCGTACCAGGCCTGGCCACTCGCTGGGATATTTCCGAGGACGGTCTCAAGTACACCTTTCACCTGCGCGAAGGGGTGAAATTCCACACGACCAAATACTTCACGCCGACCCGCGATTTCAACGCCGATGACGTGCTGTTCACGTTTAATCGCATGCTGGATCCACAGCAACCTTTCCGTAAGGCTTATCCGACCGAGTTCCCGTATTTCAACGGGATGAGCCTGAACAAGAACATCGCCAAGGTCGAGAAGACCGGGCCGCTGACCGTGGTCATGACGCTCAACAACGTCGACGCCGCGTTCATCCAGAATATCGCCATGAGCTTTGCCGCCATCCTGTCCGCCGAATACGCCGACAAACTGCTGGCCGAAGGCAAACCGAGCGACATCAACCAGAAGCCGATCGGCACTGGCCCGTTTGCCTTCAAGAGCTACCAGAAAGATTCCAACATCCGTTACACCGGCAACCCGCAATACTGGGACCAGAGCCGGGTCAAACTCGAGAACCTGATTTTCGCCATCAACACCGACGCGTCGGTGCGGGTGCAGAAGCTCAAGGCCAACGAGTGCCAGATCACCCTGAGCCCGCGCCCTGCCGACGTGGCCGCGCTGAAAAGCGACCCGAACCTGAAGCTCATCGAGAAGCCCGGTTTCAACCTCGGCTACATCGCCTATAACGTTCGGCACAAGCCCTTCGACCAGCTCGAAGTGCGCCAGGCGCTGGACATGGCGGTGAACAAGCAAAGCATTCTCAACGCCGTTTACCAAGGCGCGGGGCAACTGGCGGTCAACGCCATGCCGCCGACCCAATGGTCCTACGACGAGACCATTAAAGACGCCGCCTACAACCCGGAAAAAGCCAAGGAGCTGCTCAAGGCTGCGGGCGTGAAGGAAGGCACCGAAATCACCCTCTGGGCCATGCCGGTCCAGCGCCCGTACAACCCCAACGCCAAGTTGATGGCCGAGATGCTCCAGGCTGACTGGGCCAAGATCGGTCTCAAGGTCAAGATCGTCAGCTACGAATGGGGCGAGTACATCAAGCGCACCAAGAATGGCGAGCACGACATCAGCCTGATCGGCTGGACCGGTGACAATGGGGACCCGGACAACTGGCTCGGCACGCTGTACAGCTGCGACGCCATTGGTGGCAACAACTACTCCATGTGGTGTGATCCGGCGTACGACAAATTGATCAAGCAGGCCAAGGTCGTCACCGACCGTGACCAGCGCACCGTGCTCTACAAACAGGCGCAGCAGTACCTCAAGCAGCAGGTGCCGATCACGCCAATCGCCCACTCGACGGTCAACCAGCCGTTGAGCGCCAAAATCGAAGGATTCAAGGTGAGTCCTTTCGGTCGTAACGTCTTCTCGGGTGTCAGCATAGAAAAATAACCGATTAGCCCAGAACCGCTGGGGGCGCTTTGCGCCCTCACGCAAGCGTATTGCCGTAAATCGCCAAACCGGTCTACAGCAAACGTTTGCGATGCCTTGTATGAGTTCTAAACCAAATAGCCGGATCACCAAAAAAGACCGGCATTAAAAAAAAGAAAGTAAGGAGCTTCACCCATGAAACTGAGCAGCACCGCGTTATTGGCCTTGGCCATCAGCAGCGTAACCGCCTCGGCGTACGCAGAAACCCAGAGCCAGGAATTCACCCCGGTTACGGTCAACACCAAAAGCGCTCAAGCCGATGCAACCGGCTTTATCGAAGGCAGCACAGTGACCGGCAGCACCCGTAACTGGTATGCCAACGAACAACTGAAACGTGGTGGCAAGTTCGCCTATAAAAAAGATGGCGTTTCGACTCCGACTGATCGTCGTATCAACTGGGTCCAGGGCACCATCGTCAAGTACAACTCGGGCTTCACCGAAGGCACCGTGGGTTTCAGCACTGAAGTGGCGGCCTACAACGCCATCGCGCTGGAACGTGACCGCGAGAACCTGGCGTCCAACAACGGCGGCGCACCGGGCACTCGTCCAGGCGCAGGCAACAACCGTACCCTGACCAAAGAAGGCGGCGACGCTCAAGGTCAGTGGAGCAAAATCGGCCTGGCCAACATCAAGGCCCGTGTCTCCAACACCACCCTGACCGCCGGCCGCATGAACTTCAGCAGTCCGCAGGTCGATGTGATCGGCAACCGTCCATTGCCTTCGAGCTTCGAAGGCGTGGCGATCCACAGCGAAGAGCTGAACAACCTGTCCTTCGACGCAGGAACCTTTGACCGCGTTTCGCCGCGTACCGAAGAAAGCCTGAGCAAGTTCCGCTCCGAATACGGCAATTCGGATGCTGAAACCGATCACGTCAACACGGCCGGTATTACCTACACCCCGTTCGCCAGCCTGACCACCAGCCTGTGGGGCACCCAGGCTGAAGACCTGTGGAACCAGTACTACTTCGGCGCCACTCACGTGCTGGGTGACAGTTCGGTTCTGAGCCTGACCACCGGCCTGAACTACTACAAAACTGTCGATTCAGGTTCGGCCAAACTGGGCGAAATCGATAACGACACTTACTCCCTGTCGTTCGGCCTGACCCACCAGGCCCACAGCCTGACCTTCTCGTATCAGGAAGTGAACGGTAACGAATACTTCGACTACCTGCACGAAACCAACGGCATCTACCTGGCCAACTCCCTGCTGTCGGACTTCAACGGCCCGAACGAGAAGTCCTTCCAGATTGCCTACGGTCTGAACATGGCCGAATACGGCGTGCCAGGCCTGAAGTTCAACATCTACCAGGCTCGCGGCTGGGGCATCGACGGTACTCACTACACCGGCAACGAAGGTGTAGCAGGCAAGGGTTACGACGGTATCCAGTCCCAGGACGGCGAACACCACTATGAATACGGCATCGGTGCTTCGTACGCCGTACAGAGTGGCCCGCTCAAAGCCACCGCGATCCGGGCGACCTACACCGCTCACCGCGCCAGCGAAAACCAGGCGGATGGCAGCATCAACGAGTTCCGTCTCGTGACCACCATCCCGTTCAACATCCTGTAATGCACCTGCCGAACGGCTGATTCAGTAATGAATCGGCCGTTCGGCTTTTGTCCTTTCAACCGATTGCAGAGGGTTCTTGATGAAAATGCTTCCCCTACGTGCGGCCATCGCGGCCGCGTTGCTGAGTGTCGCTGTTGGCGTCTCGGCCAAACCCCTGGTGGTTTGCACCGAAGCCAGTCCGGAAGGCTTCGACATGGTCCAGTACACGACTGCAGTCACCGCCGATGCAGTGGCCGAAACCATCTTCAATCGCCTGGCGGATTTCAAGCCCGGCACCACTGAAGTGATTCCGGCACTGGCCGACTCCTGGGACATCAGCGAAGACGGTTTGACCTACACGTTCCACCTGCGTAAAGGCGTCAAGTTCCACACCACCGAATACTTCAAGCCGACCCGCGACATGAATGCCGACGACGTGGTCTGGAGCTTCCAGCGTCAGCTGGACCCAAACCATCCATGGCACAAGCTGTCGAGCGTGGGCTTCCCGTACTTTGAAAGCATGGGCTTCAAAGAACTGCTCAAAAGTGTCGAGAAGATCGACGACAACACGGTCACGTTTACCCTGACCCGTCGTGAAGCGCCGTTCCTGGCCGACATCGCCATGGCCTTCTCCTCGATCTACTCCGCCGAATACGCCGACCAGTTGCTCAAGGCCAACAAGACCGGCGACTTGAACAACAAACCGGTGGGCACCGGCCCGTTCGTCTTCCAGCGCTACAACAAGGACGCCCAGGTTCGCTTCAAGGCCAACCCGGACTACTTCCGTGGCAAGCCACCGGCTGACGCGCTGATCCTGGCCATCGCCACCGACAACAACGTGCGCCTGCAAAAGCTCAAGGCCAACGAGTGCCAGATCGCGCTGTATCCGAAACCGGATGACATCCCGAGCATCAAGAAAGACACCAACCTGAAAGTCGACGAACTGAACGCGATGACCGTTTCGTACGTCGCCATGAACACCACTCACAAGTACATGAGTGATGTGCGGGTGCGCAAAGCCATCGACATCGCCTTCGACAAGGAAGCCTACGTCAATGCACTGTTTGGCAAAGGCAATGCAACGGCAGCGGTCAACCCGTACCCGGACACCCTGCTGGGTTACAACCACACCCTGAAGAACCCGGCCCACGACCTGGACAAGGCGCGCGCCCTGCTCAAGGAAGCCGGCGTACCGGAAGGCACCACGTTCACCCTGTTCACCCGTAACGGTGGCGGCCCGACCAACCCTAACCCTATGCTCGGCGCGCAGATGATGCAGTCGGACCTGGCACGGGTCGGGATCAAGGTCGATATTCGCGTCATGGAATGGGGCGAAATGCTCAAACGCGCGAAAAATGGCGAGCACGACATGGTTTCCGCCGGATGGGCGGGCGATAACGGCGACCCGGATAACTTCCTGACGCCTATGCTCAGTTGCGAGGCCGCCAAAAACGGCGAAAACTACGCGCGCTGGTGCAATGAGAAGTTCCAGGCGCTGATCGATGAAGCCCGGGCTAAAGTTAACCCGGCGGAACGCGCAGCGCTCTATGAGCAAGCCCAGGAGGTTTTCAACCAGGACCAGCCATGGATCAGCATGGCGCACACCCGTATGTTCACTGCAATGCGCAACAACGTAGAGGGCTATCACATTAGCCCGCTCACCACTAATAACTTCGCCACCACCCAGGTGAAGTAGATAAGAAACTACCGGCATTCCTGACCCAGGAATGCCGGGCACGCCTAACCGGCTGATGAGGTACACCACAAGATGTTTAGTTTTATTGCCCGCCGACTGGGGTTATTGATTCCCACGTTCTTCGGCATCACCTTGCTGACTTTCGCGTTGATTCGCATGATTCCTGGCGACCCCGTGGAAGTGATGATGGGCGAACGTCGTGTCGACCCCGAAATGCATGCTCAGGCAATGGAACGCCTTGGCCTTAACAAACCGTTGTATGCCCAATACCTGGACTACATCGGCAAGTTGGCCCACGGCGACCTCGGTGAATCCCTGCGTACCCGTGAAAGTGTGTGGAGCGAATTCACGTCTCTATTCCCCGCGACCCTGGAACTGTCCATGGCCGCCCTGTTGTTCGCCGGCATCCTGGGCCTCCTGGCCGGGGTGATCGCGGCACTCAAGCGAGGATCCCTGTTCGACCATGGGGTGATGGGCATCTCCCTGGCGGGATATTCGATGCCGATCTTCTGGTGGGGCCTGATCCTGATCATGTTCTTCTCGGTGTCCCTGGGCTGGACCCCGGTCTCCGGGCGGATCGACCTGCTCTATGACATCGAGCCGCGCACCGGCTTCATGCTCATCGATACGCTGCTGGCCGATGACGTCGGTGCGTTCTTCGACGCCCTGCATCACCTGATCCTTCCGGCCATTGTGCTGGGCACCATTCCGCTGGCGGTGATTGCGCGGATGACCCGCTCTTCGATGCTCGAAGTGCTGCGTGAAGACTACATCCGTACCGCCCGCGCCAAAGGCCTGTCGCCGTCGCGCGTGGTGTTCGTCCACGGCCTGCGCAACGCGCTGATTCCGGTACTGACCGTGGTCGGCCTGCAAGTCGGTACATTGCTCGCCGGTGCAGTCCTGACCGAAACCATCTTCTCTTGGCCGGGCATCGGCAAATGGCTGATCGAAGCCATTGGCGCACGGGATTATCCCGTGGTGCAAAACGGCATCCTGTTAATCGCCTGCCTGGTGATTGTGGTCAATTTCGTGGTGGACATCCTCTACGGCTTTGCCAACCCACGCATCCGTCACCAGCGCTGAGATCATGACCATGACCACTCCAATTCCATCGGTAGCAGTCGATCAAAGCCTGCTATATCCGTCCCCTTACAAAGAATTCTGGCAAGCGTTCTCCAAGAACAAAGGTGCCGTCGCCGGCCTGATGTTCATGCTGCTGGTGATTTTCTGCGCGATCTTCGCCCCGTGGGTTGCGCCGCATAACCCGAGCGAGCAATTCCGCGACTTCCTGTTGACCCCGCCGGCCTGGCTGGAAGGCGGGCAGATTCAATTCCTGCTCGGCACCGATGAACTGGGTCGCGACCTGCTGTCGCGCCTGATCACTGGCTCGCGGCTGTCCTTGATGATCGGCTTGTCGTCGGTGGTGATGTCGCTGATTCCAGGGATCCTGCTGGGTCTGTTAGCCGGGTTCTTCCCACGCGTGCTCGGCCCGACCATCATGCGTCTGATGGACATCATGCTGGCCCTGCCGTCCCTGCTGCTGGCCGTGGCGATTGTCGCCATCCTCGGCCCTGGCCTGATCAACACCGTGATTGCGATCGCCGTGGTGTCCCTGCCGTCCTATGTCCGTCTGACCCGCGCCGCGGTGATGGGCGAACTGAACCGCGACTACGTGACTGCCGCGCGCCTGGCCGGTGCCACTCTGCCACGCCTGATGTTCGTCACCGTGCTGCCTAACTGCATGGCGCCGCTGATCGTTCAGGCGACCTTGAGCTTCTCCTCGGCGATTCTCGATGCCGCCGCACTGGGCTTCCTCGGCCTTGGCGTACAACCGCCAACCCCTGAGTGGGGCACCATGCTGGCTTCGGCTCGCGACTACATCGAACGCGCCTGGTGGGTCGTCAGCCTGCCTGGTTTGACCATTTTGCTCAGCGTGCTGGCAATCAACTTGATGGGCGACGGCCTGCGCGATGCGCTGGACCCGAAACTCAAGAACGCCGCCTGAGGAGATTCAAATGTCACTGTTAGAAATCAAGAATCTCAACGTTCGCTTCGGCGACAAGAACGCCGTTCCGGTGGTCGACGGTCTCGACATCACCGTGGACAAGGGCGAAGTCCTGGCCATCGTTGGCGAATCGGGTTCCGGCAAGTCCGTGACCATGATGGCGCTGATGGGCCTGATCGAACATCCGGGGATCGTCACCGCCGACGCCCTGAATTTCGATGGCAAGAACATGCTCAAGCTGAGCAACCGTCAACGCCGGCAAATCGTCGGCAAAGACCTGGCCATGGTCTTCCAGGACCCGATGACCGCGCTGAACCCGAGCTACACCGTCGGTTTCCAGATCGAAGAAGTGCTGCGCCTGCACCTGAAAATGTCCAGCAAGCAAGCCCGCGCCCGCGCGATCGAGCTGCTGGAAAAAGTGGAAATCCCCGGCGCCGCCAGCCGTATGGACGCCTACCCGCACCAACTGTCCGGCGGTATGAGCCAGCGCGTTGCGATCGCCATGGCGATTGCCGGCGAACCGAAACTGCTGATCGCCGACGAACCGACCACGGCACTCGACGTAACGATTCAGGCGCAGATCATGGACCTGCTGCTGGCGTTGCAGAAAGAGCAGAACATGGGCCTGGTGCTGATCACCCACGACCTCGCGGTCGTGGCCGAAACCGCCCAGCGCGTGTGCGTGATGTACGCCGGCCAAGCGGTCGAAGTGGGTCAGGTGCCACAGCTGTTCGACATTCCGGCGCATCCGTACAGCGAAGCGCTGCTCAAGGCCATTCCGGAACACAGCCTGGGTGAATCGCGACTGGCCACGCTGCCGGGCATCGTTCCCGGTCGTTATGACCGTCCGCAAGGCTGCCTGCTGTCGCCACGCTGCCCGTATGTGAAGGAAAACTGCCGCACCCAACGTCCGGCGCTCGACCCGAAAAGCAACAGCCTCGCCCGCTGCTTCTACCCGCTGAATCAGGAGGTGGCGTAATGGCCGTCGTACTTACCGCCCGCGACCTGACCCGTCACTACGAAGTGTCCCGTGGCTTGTTCAAGGGCCATGCGACCGTGCGCGCCCTGAACGGCGTGTCGTTTGAACTGGAAGCCGGCAAGACCCTCGCTGTCGTCGGCGAATCGGGTTGCGGCAAGTCCACCCTGGCCCGTGCCCTGACGCTGATCGAAGAGCCGTCCTCCGGTTCCTTGAAAATCGCCGGGCAGGAAGTCACCGGCGCCAACAAGGCTGAACGCAAGCAACTGCGCAAAGACGTGCAGATGGTGTTCCAGAGCCCGTATGCGTCGTTGAACCCACGGCAAAAGGTCGGTGATCAGTTGGCCGAACCGCTGCTGATCAACACCAGCCTCAGCGCCGCCGAACGTCGCGAGAAAGTCCAGGCGATGATGAAGCAGGTGGGCTTGCGCCCTGAGCACTACCAGCGTTATCCGCACATGTTCTCCGGCGGTCAGCGCCAGCGGATCGCCCTGGCTCGCGCGATGATGCTGCAGCCGAAAGTGCTGGTGGCGGACGAACCGACTTCCGCACTGGACGTGTCGATTCAGGCGCAGGTGCTGAACCTGTTCATGGACCTGCAGCAAGAGTTCAACACCGCCTACGTGTTCATCTCCCACAACCTGGCGGTGGTGCGTCACGTCGCCGACCACGTGATGGTGATGTACCTCGGCAGACCCGTGGAAATGGGCCCGAAAGAGGACATCTACACCCGTCCCCTGCACCCGTACACCCAGGCGCTGTTGTCGGCGACTCCGACCATCCACCCGGATCCGGACAAACCGAAAATCAAGATCGTCGGCGAGTTGCCCAACCCGCTGAACCCGCCGTCCGGCTGCGCTTTCCACAAGCGCTGCCCGTACGCGACCGAGCGCTGCAGTACTGAAGAGCCGGCCCTGCGCCTGCTCGACAGCCGCCAGGTGGCTTGCCACTACGCCGAGCAATTCCTCGACGGCGCGGCATAAAAAACTGTAGGAGCGAGCTTGCTCGCGAAGGCGTCATTTCAGTCAACATCGCTGCCGACTGACAGACCGCTTTCGCGAGCAAGCCCGCTCCCACAGGGATAAGCGAACTGTTCATTAACCCCTTCTGCTTCGATTGCGCATCAATCGGGCAGAAGGGGTTTTCTTTTGTCCGTCATTTACGTCTGGCTGTCGCCTTCATCGTCGTCGCTGTCAGGCTCTTCGGTGGTCGAATCGTCATCGTCCTCGCTACCGCCCTGACCTTTGTCTCCAGGCTCGGATTCTGATTTAGCGATCATCATGCCACTGTGCGCCACCGGCCCACTCGAAGCCTGCTCTCCATGATCCTCGCACTCGGCCCACGCCGCCGACATACCAACGGACAGCATCACCAAAACCTTAAGCAACAGCACAATGCGTTGAAAAATGCTCATAGCCGATTCCATCCTTTCTTCAGTGAAGCATGGGGTGCGTGTCTGGCGCTGAGTGAAATCTAGTTCCGATTCACCCGGTTCTCCAGATAGGACGCTATCGAATGGACAGAATGCCGCAGACAGGGAGATTGGTTTTGCATAATGGCTATAACCAGATCAGCTAAGTGACGCGGGCTCGCCGTGCGCCGAGGAGAGAATCCGCTGCCGCTCCGATAAACGCGTCGCTCCATAAAACAGCGGGATGGACAACAGCGCCAAGGCCGCGCTGACAAGCCACACGCTGTGCCCACCGAAATGACCATACAACTGGCCGCCAAGCGCCGGCGAAATCAGTACGCTGGCACTCCAGCACATGAAAAACAGGCCAAAGTACTGCCCGCTTTTTCCGGCTTGCGCATGCTGCATGACCAGCACGTTCAGTGGCGGCATGAACAGCGCTTCGCCGAGCGACCAAATCACGGTCGACAGGCAGACGTACAACAAGCCGGAACCCAAAGGCAACATCCCGAGCCCGCCAGCCAACAACACACTGCCCGCCAGCAGTTGCCGGCGCATACCCCACTGCTCACTCCAGTGAGACAACGGAATTTGCAGCAACACCACCAGCACTGCATTGAGCGCAAATTGCCAGCCGATGGCTTCCGTACCCAGTCGATAGTATTCGAGCAAATAGTTGCCCAGCAGGCTGTAGACCGGGTCAAAGGCAATGCCGAGCAAGACAGAAGCCGCCAGTAGCCAAAGGAATGGTTTGTCTCGATACGGCACGCATAAGCCTGAAGCACTGTCAGGCCCTTCATCCGGCCGCAGAACCGGTCGACGAAATGTCACCCGGACAAACCAGGACAACGCCAACAGCGTCATGGCCGCACTGACAAAAAACACCCAGCGAAAATCAGTCTGCGCCAGAAACCCACCCATCACCCCGGCGCCCGCCATGCCCAGGTTCCTGGCAATACGGCTCAATGACTGCGCACGAGCCCGCTGTGCAAGCTGGCAATACTCCATGATCAACCGCTGATGAAGCGTACGAATCGCACCATCGAGTACACCGCTGAATAGCAGTAAGCCCGCCAGCAACGACACCTCAGTGACCAGCCCCAACAAGACCAGTACCCATGCCGAGACAAAAAACAACGCCGCGGTGAGCCGCGCCGTAGGGACATGATCACTCAGCAGTCCGCCAACCATCGACCCTATCAGCAACCCGGCCCCGTACCCGGATAACAACCAGCCCACGGTTTCAATCGTCAGCCCAAGTTCCTGACGCAGGTACAGCGCCATGAACAGCTTGACCATGGCGCTCAACCGATTGATGAAGAGTAACGCGGCCAGCATCCAGGCCATCGGACAGAAATAGCCGTCCAGTCGAATCAGGTGAGTGAGCCGACTAGTCATGCCAAAGGTTCCGGGGGCTCCTGCTCATGGAAAGTCGCTCCTTGCGAACTGTTCTCTGAACCCTAGACGTCGACGAGTTCGTTGTCGCGGGTAAAAGCCCCGATACCGGAAAACCAGAGTAAAGCTACGAAATCAGGGAAGAAGACCTACAGAAACGCCTGACACAGAGATCGGGTGCACCACACAACCTGTAGGAGCGAGCTTGCTCGCGATGGATGTCAGGACGCTGCGTTTCATCAGGCACTGCGCATTATCGTTGGCGTTTTTCGCGAGCGAGCTCGCTCCTACAGGCATAAAAAAAACCCCGCAGCTTTCGCAACGGGGTTTTCGGTATCGCCGATCAGCGCTTAGTGATGCTCACGCGTCGCACGGAATTTCACGTCTGGCCAGCGCTCTTCCATCAGCGCCAGGTTGACCCGGGTCGGGGCCAGGTAGGTCAGGTGACCGCCGCCGTCGATGGCGAGGTTTTCCACAGCCTTGACCTTGAACTCTTCAAGCTTCTTCTTATCGTCGCAATCGATCCAGCGCGCGGAATACACGGTGATGGGCTCGTAGGAGCATTCGACCTTGTATTCCTCTTTCAAGCGGCTGGCGACCACATCGAACTGCAGCACACCGACGGCGCCGAGGATGATGTCGTTGCTGCGCTCAGGGAAGAACACCTGGGTGGCGCCTTCTTCGGCCAGTTGCTGCAGGCCTTGACGCAGTTGCTTGGATTTCAGCGGGTCGCGCAGACGCACGCGGCGGAACAGTTCCGGGGCGAAGTGCGGGATACCGGTGAAACCGAGGACTTCACCTTCGGTGAAGGTGTCGCCGATCTGGATGGTGCCGTGATTGTGCAAGCCGATGATGTCGCCGGCAAACGCTTCTTCCAGTTGCTCACGCTCGGAGGAGAAGAAGGTCAGCGCATCGCCGATCCGCACGTCCTTGCCGGTGCGCACGTGGCGCATCTTCATGCCTTTTTCGTACTTGCCGGAGCAGATACGCATGAAGGCGATACGGTCGCGGTGTTTCGGGTCCATGTTCGCCTGGATCTTGAACACGAAGCCTGCAAATTTCTCTTCGACCGGTTCCACGGTGCGCTCGTTGGCGACACGGGCCAGCGGTTTCGGTGCCCAGTTGACCACGGCGTCGAGCACGTGATCGACACCGAAGTTGCCCAGCGCAGTACCGAAAAACACCGGGGTCAGTTGGCCGTCGAGGAATTCCTGTTGATTGAATTCGTGACAGGCGCCCTGCACCAGTTCCAGCTGATCGACAAACCGATCGTACTCGTCGCCCAAGTGCGCGCGGGCTTCATCGGAGTCGAGCTTCTCGATGATTTTCACATCGGTGCGCTCATGGCCGTGACCGGCGGTGTAGACGATGATGTAGTCGTCGGCGAGGTGGTAAACGCCCTTGAAGTCGCGGTAGCAACCAATCGGCCAGGTGATCGGCGCCGCCTTGATCTTCAGGACCGCTTCGATTTCGTCGAGCAGTTCGATCGGGTCGCGGATGTCACGGTCGAGTTTGTTGATGAAGCTGACGATCGGCGTGTCACGCAGACGGCAGACGTCCATCAGCGCGATGGTCCGTGGCTCTACACCCTTACCGCCGTCGAGAACCATCAATGCCGAGTCGACCGCTGTCAGGGTGCGGTAGGTATCTTCGGAGAAGTCTTCGTGGCCCGGGGTGTCGAGCAGGTTGATCATGTGGTCGCGATACGGGAACTGCATGACCGACGTGGTAATGGAAATACCCCGTTGTTTTTCCATTTCCATCCAGTCGGAGGTGGCATGGCGGTCGGATTTGCGAGACTTCACCGTGCCAGCAATCGCAATCGCCTTGCCCATCAGCAAGAGCTTCTCGGTGATGGTGGTTTTACCGGCATCGGGGTGGGAAATAATGGCGAAAGTGCGGCGTTTCGCGACTTCGGCGGCCTGTTTGGTCATGGGAAATCGCCTGGCAGGTGATTCAAAAAAGGGCGGCGAGTATAGCCCAAAACACGACCTCCGGACCACCGTTCGCCCACGGGCGATCGGGATGCGGGGTGGCTAAATGCTTTTAATTATGGAACCTTTTAAAAGGTGGAGGCGTCCACTCCCCTGTTACGGCTATGCGTCAGGGGCTGAAAAATCAGCAAGTTAGCCTGACGAGGCTGCGCTTATGGCTCGATACGCCGTACGCCTTCCCCTGTAGGAGCGAGCTCGCTCGCGATGGACGTCAACGATAACGCGTGTTGTCTGGATAGACGCGTTGCCTGGATGTTTATCGCGAGCAAGCTCGCTCCTACAAGGAAACGCACTCGGCCTGTAGAGCTGCTTCTCGCGAACGCTTAATACCCCGGCAGCCAGGAATGGCATTGCCACATGGGACTGCGTCCGCCGACTGAACAAAAGGAGTCCGCCTGTGGCTATTCGCTATGGCAAGGGGCTGATAGGAGGTGCGGTTGTCGTCGCTCTCCTGGCCCTGCTGGTCCACTGGATTGGCGTCAACACGATCGAACATTACCGCGACGATTTGTTGTTTTACCTGCAAGCTCATCTGATTCTCGTCCTTGTTTCCATGCTGGCCGCCCTCGTTGTGGGCATCCCCGCCGGTATCTTCCTCAGCCGCCCGACCATGGTGGACCGCGCTGAACGCTTCATGCAGATCTTCAACATCGGCAACACCGTGCCGCCACTCGCCGTACTGGCCATCGCCCTGGGGATCCTCGGCATCGGCAGCGGCCCCGCGATCTTCGCCCTGTTCCTCGCCTCGCTGTTGCCGATCGTGCGCAACACCTATGAAGGCCTGAAAAATGTGCAGGGTTCGCTCAAGGAAGCCGCCGTCGGCATCGGCATGACGCCGACGCAAGTGCTGTGGCGAGTCGAACTGCCAAACGCCGTGCCGATCATCATCGGTGGCGTACGCGTGGCCCTGGCGATCAACGTCGGCACCGCACCGTTGGCATTCCTGATCGGCGCCAACAGCCTGGGCAGCCTGATTTTCCCCGGCATCGCCCTGAACAATCAGCCGCAACTGCTGCTCGGCGCGGCGTGCACCGCCCTGCTGGCCTTGCTGCTCGATGGCCTGGTGACACTCGCCAGCCGCCTCTGGCTCGAACGCGGCTTGCGCCCGTCTTAAGCCTCGGCAAAGGAATAAACATGAAGAAAATTAGCTTATTAATGGGCTGCGTCCTGCTGTTCGCAGGGATGGCCCAAGCCGCTGAAAAACCCGTGATCCGCATCGGCGCCCGGGTGTTCACCGAACAAACTCTGCTGGCGGAAATCACCTCCCAATACCTGCGCACCAAGGGTTATGACACCCAGGTCACCGGCGGTCTGGGCAGCACCCTGGCCCGCAGCGCCCAAGAAAGTGGCCAGCTGGATTTGATGTGGGAATACACCGGCGTGTCGCTGGTGGCTTACAACCACATCACGGACAAGCTCGACAGCGCTCAGTCCTACGCCAAGGTGAAAGAAGTCGACGCGAAAAAAGGCCTGGTCTGGCTCACGCCGTCGAAGTTCAGCAACACCTACGCCCTGGCCCTGCCGGAAAAAACCGCGCAGGCCTATCCGCAGATCAACACCATCAGCGAGCTGAACACGGTGATGCAGGCTGAGGCTAAGACCAACCACCTCGTCGCGCTGGACACCGAGTTCGCCAACCGCTCCGACGGCCTGGAGGGCATGGTCGATCTGTACGGCATGAACCTGACCCGCAAGAACACCCGGCAGATGGACGCCGGGCTGGTCTACACCGCCCTGCGTAACGGCCAGGTGTTTGCCGGCCTGGTCTACACCACCGACGGTCGCTTGAACGCCTTCAAGCTCAAGTTGCTCGAAGATGACAAGCATTACTTCCCGGATTACACCGCAGCACCGGTAGTGCGTCAGGTCTACCTCGACGCGCACCCGAAACTCGCGGAAGAAATCAAACCGCTGGCCGAGTTGTTCGATGACGAAACCATGCGCGCGCTGAACGCACGGGTCGATGTCGATCACGAAAGCCCTTCATCCGTTGCCGCCGATTTCCTGCGCCAGCACCCCATCAACTGAGGAGGAAAAGTTATGGAATTCTTGAACGCCTTTTCCCATCTCGATTGGCCGCAGGTTTTGCACCTGACCTGGCAGCACATCACCCTGGTCGGCATCGCCGTGACCCTGGCGATTCTGGTCGGCGTGCCGCTGGGCATCCTGATGACGCGCTTCCCGACACTGGCCGGCCCACTGCAAGCCAGCGCCACGGTGCTGCTGACCGTGCCGTCGATTGCGCTGTTCGGCCTGCTGCTGCCGTTCTACTCCAAATTCGGCCAGGGCCTGGGACCGATGCCGGCGATCACCGCCGTGTTTCTGTACTCGCTGCTGCCGATCATGCGTAACACCTACCTGGCGCTGACTGGCGTCGAACCGGGCATTCGCGAAGCCGCTCGCGGCATCGGCATGACCTTCGGCCAGCGCCTGCGCATGGTTGAACTGCCGATTGCGGTGCCGGTGATCCTCGCCGGTGTGCGCACCGCCGTGGTCATGAACATTGGTGTCATGACCATCGCCGCGACCATCGGCGCCGGCGGCCTCGGTGTACTTATTCTCGCTTCAATCAGCCGCAGCGACATGTCGATGCTGATCGTCGGCGCCGTGCTGGTCAGTCTCCTGGCCATCTTCGCCGACCTGCTTCTGCAATGGCTGCAACGCACGCTGACTCCAAAAGGACTCCTGAAATGATCGAACTTCAAAACCTCAGCAAGACCTTCCAAAGCAACGGCAAAGATGTGAAAGCCGTGGACTCGGTAAGCCTGACCGTCAATGAAGGCGAAATTTGCGTGTTCCTCGGGCCATCGGGCTGCGGCAAAAGCACCACGCTGAAGATGATTAACCGCCTGATCAAGCCGACCTCGGGCAAGATCCTGATCAACGGCGAAGACACCACCGACCTCGACGCGGTGACCCTGCGTCGCAACATCGGTTATGTGATCCAGCAGATCGGTCTGTTCCCGAATATGACCATCGAGGAAAACATCACCATCGTTCCGCGCCTGCTGGGCTGGGACAAACAGAAATGCCACGACCGCGCCCGCGAGTTGATGAGCATGATCAAGCTTGAGCCCAAGCAATACCTGAATCGCTACCCGCGTGAACTGTCCGGTGGCCAGCAACAGCGGATCGGCGTGATTCGCGCGTTGGCGGCGGATGCACCGCTGTTGTTGATGGATGAACCGTTCGGTGCGGTCGACCCGATCAACCGCGAGATGATCCAGAACGAGTTCTTCGAGATGCAACGCGCGCTGAACAAGACCGTGATCATGGTCAGCCACGACATCGACGAAGCGATCAAGCTTGGCGACAAGATTGCGATCTTCCGCGCCGGCAAGCTGCTGCAGATCGATCACCCGGACACCCTGCTGGCGCACCCGGCGGACGATTTTGTCAGCAATTTCGTCGGCCAGGACAGCACCCTCAAGCGCTTGTTGCTGGTAAAAGCCGAAGACGCGGCGGACAACGCGCCGTCGGTGAGCCCGGAAACGCCTGTGGCCGAGGCCCTGGAATTGATGGACGAACTGGACCGTCGTTATGTGGTGGTCACGGACAGTGAGAACAAGGCGCTGGGTTATGTGCGCCGTCGCGACCTGCACCGTCAGACCGGGACCTGCGCGCAATACCTGCGCGAGTTCAACGCCACGGCGGCGTTCGACGAGCATTTGCGCATCCTGCTGTCGCGCATGTACGAGTTCAACCGTTCGTGGTTGCCGGTGATGGACGCGGAACGGGTGTTCCTCGGCGAAGTGACCCAGGAATCGATTGCCGAGTACCTGAGCTCCGGCAAATCCCGTGGCGGCAAGACCAGCATTGTTTCGCCTGCTGAGGCTGCCGAGGCTGCTGTCGCCTGATCTGACGCCATCGCGGGCAAGCCCGCTCCCACAGAGGTTACTGTCGTACACAAATTTCGTGTACACCAAGAATCCTGTGGGAGCGGGCTTGCCCGCGATTGGGGCAGCACAAATTCCGGCTCAATCCCCGCAATTCGCCCTTCTACGGGAACATCACACTGTCATGCAGGTCGGTTACATCAGTAGATGTCCGGGACCGCACGACGGATGCGTGCAAAAACGCGACATTTTTTGTTGATCTCAAGCCCCTCACGCCCTAAAGTTCGCGCCGAACGTCCATGCTGGAAACGATCCATCCGGCTCAAGTACTGACGACGAGACAGCAAGGCCAAGGGAAAGCACCGCTTCCCATGGCCTTTTTGCTTTCGGCGACATGCCTTGGGAAGTAGGCGAACCAAAGTGGGGATACGGAGGACGTTCATTTGCACCCATTGTTAATTTCAGTTTGCCAGTAGGAGTTCCCAGCATGTCGATCAACGTCGAAGACTATTTCGCGCGCGATACCTTCAACAAAATGAAGGCGTTCGCCGACAAACAAGAAACCCCGTTCGTGGTCATCGACACCGCGATGATCAGCCAGGCCTATGACGACCTGCGCGCCGGTTTCGATTTCGCCAAGGTCTACTACGCCGTCAAGGCCAACCCGGCCGTCGAAATCATCGACCTGCTCAAAGAGAAAGGCTCGAACTTCGACATCGCCTCGATCTACGAGCTCGACAAAGTGATGAACCAGGGCGTTGGCCCGGATCGCATCAGCTACGGCAACACCATCAAGAAATCCAAGGACATCCGCTACTTCTACGAGAAGGGCGTGCGTCTGTATGCCACCGACTCCGAAGCCGACCTGCGCAACATCGCCAAGGCTGCACCGGGTTCGAAAGTCTACGTGCGCATCCTCACCGAAGGCTCGACCACGGCTGACTGGCCGTTGTCACGCAAATTCGGCTGCCAGACCGACATGGCCATGGACCTGCTGATCCTCGCTCGCGACCTGGGCCTGGTGCCTTACGGCATCTCGTTCCACGTTGGCTCGCAACAGCGCGACATCAGCGTCTGGGACGCGGCGATTGCCAAGGTCAAAGTGATCTTCGAACGCCTGAAAGAAGAAGACGGCATCCACCTGAAGCTGATCAACATGGGCGGCGGCTTCCCGGCCAACTACATCACCCGCACCAACAGCCTGGAAACCTACGCTGAAGAAATCATCCGTTTCCTCAAGGAAGACTTCGGCGACGAGCTGCCGGAAATCATCCTGGAACCGGGCCGTTCGCTGATCGCCAACGCTGGCATCCTGGTCAGTGAAGTGGTGTTGGTCGCGCGTAAATCCCGTACCGCGGTAGAGCGATGGGTGTACACGGATGTGGGCAAGTTCTCCGGCCTGATCGAAACCATGGACGAAGCCATCAAGTTCCCGATCTGGACCGAGAAGAAAGGCGAGATGGAAGAAGTGGTCATCGCCGGCCCGACCTGCGACAGCGCCGACATCATGTACGAAAACTACAAGTACGGCCTGCCGCTGAACCTGGCGATCGGTGATCGTTTGTACTGGTTGTCGACCGGTGCCTACACCACCAGCTACAGCGCCGTTGAATTCAATGGCTTCCCGCCGCTGAAATCGTTCTACGTGTAAGCGCTACACGCGCAAAACAAAAAGCCCATGACCTGTCATGGGCTTTTTTACACCTAAAATCCACCACTCCCCCTGTAGGAGCTGTCGAGTGCAACGAGGCTGCGATCTTTTGACTTTGTTTTTAAAGCGAGATCAAAAGATCGCAGCCTCGTTGCACTCGACAGCTCCTACGGGGGGGTGGATTCCTGTGTCAGGTCGGCGTGGCGCCGGGCATAATCGGAGGCCAGGGCGCGAATCTGTGGATTCGGCGCATTCAGCAGCGCTTTGCTCGCCACCCGCAGAAAATTCAGATTGCCGCCGGCCAGTGCCTTGCGCAACCAGTCCAGCGCCTCATCGATATGCCCTTCATCCGCCAGCACCGCGGCATAACTGAACTGCCCACGAAAATCCCCGCCCACCGCCGAACGTCGATACCAGTCACGTGCAGCCTGCGGATCAGCCGGGCATACGCGCCCTTCTTCCAGATAACGCCCCAGCAGGTTCATCGACTTTGCATGGCCCAGGTCAGCAGCGCGGCGATAAAGATTCAGCGCTTGCGCCTGATCCTCAATCACCCCGCGTCCGGTCGCCAGCAGGTTGGCGTAGTTGTACATCGCCCAATCCAGCCCGGCCTCGGCCGCCTGACGGTAATGCCTGGCGGCAACCGAGGCGTTGGCGTTGCAGCCCCAACCGTGCTCATGACAACGACCGAGCATGTTGCGCGCCATCAGGTGTCCACCGTTGGCGGCGATTTCGAACCAGCGCGCGGCCAGCGGCTGATCCTGCGCGATGCCCTGCCCGTCCAGCAGAATCTGCCCAAGCAAGGCCTGGGCATCGAGCACACCTTCGCGGGCCGCGAGCAGAATCGCCTGGGCCGCTCGGGCGGGGCTTTCATCGAGCATGGCTTTGAGCCGATCACCGTCGAGCACTTCTTCGCGGCGCAGTTGGAAACTCATACCTCGACCCAACGCCGCAACAGGTTGTGATACGTGCCAGTCAGACGAATCAGCGAAGGATGGTCGGGCATGTCCTGGGTCAGCTGTTGAATCGCCCCGTCCATCTCGAACAGCAACGCACGCTGGCTGTCTTCACGGACCAGGCTTTGGGTCCAGAAGAACGAGGCATACCGCGTGCCGCGAGTCACGGCGTTGACCTTGTGCAGGCTGGTTCCCGGATACAGGACCATGTCGCCGGCCGGCAGCTTCACGCGTTGGGTGCCGAAGGTGTCCTGGATTTCCAGTTCGCCACCGTCGTAGTCCTGCGGCTCGCTGAAAAACAGCGTCGCCGACAAATCGGTACGGACCCGCTCGATGCTGCCCTTGGGCTGACGCACGGCGTTGTCGATGTGAAAGTCGAAACTGCCGCCGGCCGTGTAACAGTTCAGCAACGGAGGGAAGACCTTGTGCGGTAACGCGGCTGACATGAACAACGGATTTCCCCACAACCGCTCAAGCATCGCCGCGCCGATTTCCTTCGCCAGCGGATGGCCCTCGGGCAGTTGCAGATTGTGCTTGGCTTTGGCCGACTGATAACCGGCGGTAATTTTGCCGTCGGCCCAATCGGCCTGTTCCAGAGCCTCGCGAATGCGCTGCACTTGTTCTTTCGCGAACACGCCGGGAATGTGCAGCAGCATGGGGATGACACCTGAAGACAAAGAGGCGCCAATGGTATTGATTCTTATTGCCCGTGTAAAACCCCAGAGACGAATGAAACAGCAAAAACCGTAAGGGTAAATTGTAAAGAATGTAAATTCAGTGCAAATAGTAAAGTTTCGCAATTGATACAAATACCTGTTTACCCTATATTCCGCGGCCTCAAATCCTTGGGGAGGGGAATAAAAATGTCACGCCAACAACCACAACTACCGGTCAGTTCACCGCGTTTACTCGCTTCTGCAATTGGCGTGGCGATCACTGCCAGCTCCGCGGGCCACATGGTTTTCGCAGCTGAAAAAACCGACGAAAAAGCACCGGGCAACACCATTTCCCTGGGCGCTACCGCGATCACTGGTGAAGCTCAGGACTCGACTTCCTACAACGTCGAAAAAGCCTCCTCACCCAAGTACACCGCGCCGCTGGTGGACACACCGCGCTCAATCACCGTCATTCCGCAACAAGTGCTCAAGGACACCGGCGCCCTGAACATGCAGGACGCGCTGCGCACCGTTCCCGGCATCACCTTTGGTGCCGGAGAAGGCGGCAACCCGCAAGGCGACCGTCCCTTCATTCGCGGCTTCGATGCCCAGGGCGATACGTACCTGGACGGCGTGCGCGATACCGGCTCGCAGAGCCGTGAAATCTTCGCCGTAGAATCGATCGAAGTCAGCAAAGGCCCGAACTCGGCTATCGGCGGCCGTGGTGCGGCGGGCGGCAGCATCAACCTGGTGAGCAAAAAGGCTCACTTGGGTGACTCGCTTGATGGCGGCTTCACCTGGGGCTCCGACCAGACCCAGCGCTACACCTTCGACGGCAACTACCAGTTCACTGACACCGCCGCAGGCCGTCTTAACCTGATGAGCCACGAAAGCAACGTCGCCGGCCGTGACAGCGTCGATTACGACCGTTGGGGCATCGCGCCGTCGCTGGCCTTCGGCCTGGGCACCGACACCCGGGTCAACCTCGACTACTACCATCTGGAAAGCAACGACACGCCTGATTCGGGCATTCCTTACTCGATCCCGGTCGCAGGCTCGACTGCTCGCACCAAGTCCAACCCGGACAAGCCTGACGACGGCGGCGACAGCAGCAACTTCTATGGTCTCGACGGCCGCGACTTCCGCAAGACTCGCGTCGACACCGCGACCTTCGCCATCGAGCACGACCTGAACGACGCGCTGACCGTCAAGAACACCCTGCGCCACGGCACCAGCATGCAGGATTACATCCTGACCCAGCCGGACGACAGCAAGGGCAACGTCAACAATGGCAGCGTCTGGCGTCGGGCCAACACTCGCGTGAGCAACACCGAGACGACAACGAACCAGACCGACCTGTTTGGTGATTTCTACATCGCCGGGTTCAAGAACAGCTTCGCCACTGGCGTCGAGTTCAGCCACGAAGAAAGCAAAAAATCTTCGTACAGCGTCAACACCGACACCACCCCAGGCACAGCGGCTGTAACGACCAACTGCAACCCTGCATTGATCGGTGCACCCAGCGGCTTCAACTGCACCTCGTTGTCCAACCCGACCCCGAGCGATCCATGGAACGGTGCAATTTCGCGTAACTACGCCGGCACCACCACCAAGGCCGACACGTACGCGCTGTATGTGTTCGACACCCTGGAGCTGTCCGAGCAGTGGCTGGTGAACATGGGCCTGCGCTACGACCATTTTGACACCGAGTACAAAACCTACACGGCAGCAGGCAACACCACGTCCAAGGGCGACGACACCAGCGAGTTCGTCACCGGTCAGTTCGGCGTAGTCTACAAGCCCGCGGAAAACGGCAGCATCTATGCCTCCTATGCGACGTCCGCCACGCCGCCAGGCTCCAGCCTCGGCGAAGGTCAGGATGGCAACCCGCTGGGCGGCACCCCAGATCGCAACGGCAACCTGCTGGGCAGCGACATGGAGCCGGAAACCACCAAGAACTACGAAATCGGCACCAAGTGGGATCTGCTCAACGATCGTCTGTCGCTGACGGCGGACATCTTCCGCACCGAGAAAGACAACGCTCGGGTGCAAACCAACACCACCACGTACGAAAACGTCGGCAAAACCCGCGTTCAAGGTTTCGAGCTGTCGGCCACCGGCAAGCTCACCGACAAATGGCAGGTGTTCGCCGGTTATGCCTACATGGACAGCGAGCAAGTGGATGGCGGCGATTTGCCGGCCAACAAAGCCAACGATGGCAACGAACTGCCGAACACACCGAAGAACAGTGCCAGCCTGTGGACGACTTACCAAGTCACGCCAAAGCTGACCATCGGCGGCGGCGCGTTCTATGTTGACGACGTGTTCGGTAGCGCAGCCAACACCACCATGGTTGATTCCTACGTTCGCTACGATGCAATGGCCGCCTACAAGCTGAGCAAAAACGTGGATCTGCAATTGAACGTGCAGAACCTGACCGACGAAACCTACTACGACAAGGCCTTCTCGACTCACTTCGCCAACCAGGCGGCGGGCCGCACTGCTTTGCTGAGCACCAACTTCCACTTCTAACCACCGCTGTAGGAGCGAGCTCGCTCGCGAAAAACTCAAGAACGACGCGGGGTCAGGTTTACCGCGTCATCGTTGACGACCTTCGCGAGCAAGCTCGCTCCTACAGAATTGAGCCCCGTTCATCTACATGAACGGGGCTTTTGTGCGTAAGAAAGAATGTTTCTCGACAACCCACGGCATAATGCGCGCCGTGATGACTATTTTTGAACGAACAAGGCGAGCGACGTGTTGAAGAAAACCCTGTTCCAGCTGCACTGGTTTTTCGGCATCAGCGCCGGGCTGGTCCTGGCCCTGATGGGCATCACCGGGGCGACGGTGTCGTTTGAGGATGAGATCCTGGCGGCTTTGAACCCTTCAGTGCTGCAGGTCGAAAAACAGGTCGCCGGCGTGCTGCCGCCAGTCGAACTGGTGGAGAAAATCGAAGGCGCCTCGGGCAAGAAAGTCGCAATGATCTGGGTCGAGACCGACAGCGGCAACGCTGCGCGAGTGTCCTTTACCCCGCCACCGGGTGAACGCCGTGGCGAGATGCGCTACTTCAACCCGTACACCGCCGAATTCATGGGCCATGCCGTCGGCGAAGACTTCTTCGGCTTCATGTTGCAACTGCACCGCTTCCTCGCCATGGGCGATACCGGTCGGCAAATCACCGGTGCCTGCACGCTGATTCTGGTGTTCTTTTGCCTGTCCGGCCTGTACCTGCGCTGGCCGCGCCAGTGGAACAGCTGGCGTGCCTGGCTGACCCTCGACTGGAAGAAAAAGGGCCGCAGCTTCAACTGGGATTTGCACTCGGTGGCCGGCACCTGGTGCCTGGTGTTTTACCTCCTCGCGGCGCTGACCGGATTGTCCTGGTCCTATGAGTGGTACAACAAAGGCCTGACCCGACTGCTTTCCGATGCGCCGCAAAACGAACGCGTTCGCGGTGGCCGTGGCCCTGCGCCGAGTGGTCCGGCGCCCACCGCCGATTACGCGGCGATGTGGAGCAGCATCTACAGCGCTGCCGGCCCGAACCTGTCCGCCTACAACATCCGTATGCCGCCCGTGGCCGGGCAACCGGCGACCGTGTTCTACCTGCTGAACACCTCGCCGCATGATCGCGCGTTGAACCAGATCAGCCTCGACCCGGCAACCGGCGTGGTCAAGCGGGTTGACCGTTACAGCGACAAGAGCTTCAAGGCGCAACTGCTGACCAGTATTTATGCGCTGCACGTCGGCAGCTATTTCGGCATCGTCGGGCGGATCATCCTGACGGTCAGTGCACTGACCATGCCGCTGTTTTTTGTCACCGGTTGGTTGCTGTACCTCGACCGTCGCCGCAAGAAAAAGCAGATCAAGGACGCGCGCAAAGGCCTCGTGCAACCGGGCAGCGATGCACCGGCCTGGTTGATCGGTTTCGCCAGCCAGAGCGGGTTCGCCGAGCAACTGGCGTGGCAGACCGCCGGCCAATTGCAGGCGGCCGGCCTGCCGGTGAAGGTTTCGCCGCTGGCGAATGTCAGCGAACAGGATTTGCGTGACTCCGACCATGCGCTGTTCGTGGTCAGCACCTTCGGTGACGGTGAAGCGCCGGACAGCGCCCGGAGTTTTGAACGCAAAGTGCTGGGCCGGGCCTTGAGCCTGGAGAGCCTCAACTATGCCGTGCTCGGACTCGGTGATCGGCAATATCAACACTTCTGCGGCTTCGCCCGACGCTTGCATGGCTGGCTCGGTGAACACGGCGGCAAGACGCTGTTCGCCCCGGTGGAAGTCGACAGCGGCGACCCTTACGCCTTGCGTCACTGGCAGCAGCAACTCGGTCTGCTGACCGGACAGGCGCCCGTGGACACCTGGCAAGCGCCGAGCTATGACAACTGGACGCTGACTCGCCGTGAGTTGCTCAACCCTGACAGCAGTGCTTCGGGGGTTTACCTTTTGGGCCTGACCGCCCCGACCACCAGCAGTTGGCTGGCCGGTGATCTGGTGGAAGTGTTGCCGCGCAATTGCCCGTGGGCCATCGAGCATTTCCTCGATGGCCTGGGGATTGATGGCCGGGCCACGGTTGAGCTCGACGGCCTGTCGCAATCGCTGGAGCAAGCCCTGGCCACTCGGCAACTGCCGGAGAACAGAACGCATCTGGTCGGTCTGCATGCCCAGGCACTGGTAAGTGCGTTGGTGCCGTTGGCCATGCGCGAATACTCCATCGCCTCGATCGCCGCCGACGGCGTGCTCGAATTGATCGTGCGTCAGGAACTGCATCCCGACGGCAGTCTCGGCATCGGCTCCGGTTGGTTGACCGAACATGCCCCGGTGGGCAGCACCATCAGCCTGCGCGTACGACGCAACAGCGGTTTCCATCTGCCGAGCGAACCGGTGCCGATGATCCTGCTGGGCAACGGCACGGGGCTGGCCGGGCTGCGCAGCTTGCTCAAGGCGCGGATTGCCGACGGCCAGCAACGGCATTGGCTGTTGTTCGGCGAGCGCCATCGCGAGCACGACTACCTGTGCCGCGACGAGCTGGAAGACTGGTTGATTTCAGGTGATCTGGAGCGCCTCGACCTCGCGTTCTCGCGGGATCAGGCCGAGAAAATCTACGTGCAGGATCGCCTGCGCGAATCGGCGGACGTGTTGAAGCAATGGCTGGCGGACGGCGCCGTGATCTACATCTGCGGCAGCTTGCAAGGGATGGCTTCCGGCGTGGACCACGTGCTCAACGAAATCCTCGGCATCCCAGAGGTCGACCGCCTGATCGAACAGGGCCGCTACCGCCGCGACGTCTACTGACCCACCTTGACCTGTAGGAGCCGGCTTGCTGGCGAAGGCGATTTCAAAACCGCCATCGCCAGCAAGCCGGCTCCAACAGGTCAAGCGGGTTGCAATCGCTGCTCAAACACCGCCACCCCATCGAGATCGCGCAACACCACACTCATCTCCCCTGTCTGCCCATCGATATTCACCTCGCCAAAAAACTGAAACCCGGCAAACGGTGACGCGTTCTGCGCCGGTGGAGCCTTTTCAAACCCCCCCCCAGGGCCAAAGGTTTTCCCCAGCTGCGCAGCCCCGAACCCCCCCGCATCAAGGGCCCCGCCACAAACTCCCAAAACGGCTCGAAATCCTGGAACGCTGCACGGTCCGGGTGGTAATGATGCGCCGCGCAGTAATGCACATCCGCCGTCAGGAACACGAAATTGCGCACCTGTTGTGCCCGCAGAAAACCGAGTAACTCGGCGATTTCCAGTTCACGGCCCTGAGCCGATCCCGGGTCGCCGTTCGCCACGGCTTCCCAACGTGTCACACCGGGGCTCACTTCACCGTCGGGTACACCGAGGCCGATGGGCATGTCGGCGGCGATGACTTTCCATTGCGCATTGGAGGCTTTCAACGAAGCTTTCAGCCAGTCCAGTTGTTCACGACCGAGGAAGGGTTTCACGGCGCCGAGGTTGTCGTCATTGGCTCCGCGATAACTGCGCAGGTCGAGGACAAACACATCAAGCAACGGCCCATAGCTGAGCTGGCGATAAATCCGCCCGCCGCCATCGGCGCTTTGCAAACGCATCGGTGCGTATTCGAGCCAGGCCTGGCGCCCGTGGCCGACCAGGCTGTGGATATCTTTGCTCTTGTAGCGCAGATCCAATTGCTTGCCAGGGGACCAGTTGTTCACCACTTCGTGGTCGTCCCACTGCCAGATCTGTGGCACTTCGGCGTTGAAGCGACGGATGTTTTCGTCCATCAGGTTGTAGCGGTAATTGCCACGATACTCGTCGAGGGTTTCGGCGACTTTGCTCTTGGCTTCGCTGGTGATATTGCGCCACACGCGGCCACTTTCGGTGGGCAGTTGCGCCGGCACCGGGCCGTCGGCGTAGATGGTGTCGCCGCTGTGGATAAAGAAGTCTGGCAGGCGCAAGCGCATGGCTTCGTAGATGCGCATGCCGCCGATGTCCGGGTTGATGCCGAAGCCCTGGCCGACGGTGTCACCGCTCCAGACAAAACGAATATCGCGACGGGTTTGCGGCACGCTGCGCAAGTGACCGAACCAGGGCTCGCTGGCGACACCGGTCTGGGCGTCTTCGAACTGCACACGGTAGAAAATCGCCTGGTCGGCGGGCAGGCCGGTGAGCTCGACCCGAGCGGTAAAATCGGTGCGGGCATCGGCCAGAGGCGAGACGAATCGCCGGGGATTGGTGAACAGGCTGCGAGTGTCCCATTCCACCACCATCCGCGCCGGACGGTCGCTGCGGCTCCAGACCATCGCGCGGTCGCCGAGCAGGTCGCCAGACTGCACGCCATCGGTGAGTTGCGGCCGATCCTTGACCGAGGCAATCACCGCCGGCGCCCAACCGGGCAACAACAGCCCGGCGCCAACGGCTTGCATGACACGACGGCGACCGAGGTCGAATTCGCTCATGGTGTTCTCCCTGAAAAGGAAAAACTAAAGCATGTACACATGAAACCGACATGACACTCCCCTTGTAGGAGCGAGGCTTGCCCGCGAAGGCTGCTTAACATTCAACAAAGATGCTGACTGTCAGGCCGTCTTCGCGGGCAAGCCTCGCTCCTACAAGGGCGGGTGTCAGGCGTTGACGGGTTCTATGGCCAACTCAACGACTTCCGGCCGCTTGAGCACTGCATACGCCACCGCCGTCAGCAGACTCCCGGCGACAATCGCCAGCAGATACAACAGCGCATGATTGATCGCATTCGGGATCGCCAACACAAACAACCCACCGTGCGGCGCCATCAACTTGCAGCCGAAATACATCGACAACGCACCGGTCAGCGCCCCCCCGGCGATGCTCGCCGGAATCACCCGCAACGGGTCTTTCGCGGCGAACGGAATCGCCCCTTCAGAGATGAAACACAGGCCCAACACCAACGCCGCTTTACCGGCCTCGCGCTCGGTCTGGGCAAACTTGCGCCGGGCAATAAACGTGGCGATGCCCAGACCAATCGGCGGCACCATCCCCGCCGCCATGGTCGCGGCCATCGGTGCATAACTCTGCGACGCCAACAGCCCCACCGAGAACGCATAAGCCGCCTTGTTGATCGGCCCGCCGAGGTCGACGCACATCATGCCGCCCAGCAGCACGCCGAGCAGAATGGCGTTGGTGGTGCCCATGCTGTCGAGGAACTGCGTCAGCCCCGCCAGCATCCCGGCCACCGGTTTGCCGACCACATAAATCATCACCAGACCGGTGAACAGGCTCGCCAGCAAGGGAATGATCAGGATCGGCTTCAGCGCCTCAAGGCTTTGCGGCAATCGCGCATAACGGTTGATCGCCTGGGCCGCGTAACCGGCGATGAAACCGGCAATGATCCCGCCGATAAAACCGGCGCCCAACGTACTGGCGAGCAGACCACCAATCATCCCCGGCGCCAGGCCCGGACGGTCAGCGATCGAGTAGGCGATGTACCCCGCCAGCAACGGCACCATCAGCTTGAACGCGGTCTCGCCACCGATCTGCATCAGGGCGGCGGCGAGGGTGCCTTCCTCCTTGAAAGCGGTGATGCCGAAGACGAACGACAAGGCGATCATCAGCCCGCCCGCCACCACCATCGGCAGCATGAATGACACACCGGTCAACAGGTGTTTGTAGACGCCGGTTTTCTCTTGCTTGGCCGGACCTTTGGCGCCGGTTGCCGCCGTTTCCTGTTTGCCTTCGGCGAGGGCTTTGTTCAACGTGGCTTCGGCTTGTTTCAACGCGATGCCGGTGCCGCAACGGTAAATTTTCTTGCCGGCGAAACGCTCGGTGGCGACTTCGATATCGCAGGCCAGCAGCACCACATCGGCATCGGCAATCGCCGCTGCGCTCAGAGGATTGCGCGCACCGACCGAGCCCTGGGTTTCCACCTGCAAATCGTAGCCCAGACGCTTGGCCGTTTGCTGCAAGGCTTCGGCCGCCATGAAGGTGTGAGCGACACCGGTTGGGCAGGCCGTGATCGCGACCAGGCGCGGAGCACTTTTACTGACCTCAACTGGCTCGACGACGGCTTCGGGAGCAACGTAAACCCGAGCCTCTTCAGCACCCCGGCGCAACACCGCTTCGACATCTTGCAGCGCCTGAGCCGGGGTACTCTGGAACACGCGTTTGCCGACGAATCGCGACAGGTCCACAGGCGTGCTGGTCACCAGCAAGACCCATTCGGCGGCCTCGATGGTGGCTGCCGACAATTGTCGTTCTGGATGCGCCGCATCGTTGACTTCGACACTGGTGCTCCAGCCCTGACGCTGAGCCGCTGCATCGAGCAACCGCGCGCACAGCACACTGGTGACCATGCCGTTCGGGCAGGCCGTAACAATGGCTAACTTCATGACAAACCCTCTTATTGTTCTGTCAGGGTGCGGATGCGCACGCCCTGTTCGAGCCGCGCCAATTGCGCCGCATCGCCAATGCCGAAACCGATCTGGGTGACCGCCATCGCGGCAATCGCCGTGGCAGTGCGCAAGGTCTGTTCAGGCGTGTCGGCACTGAGCAAACCGTGGAGCATGCCGGCCAGCAACGAATCGCCGGCGCCCACCGTGCTGACCACGCTGACCTTGGGCGGCGTCGCGTGCATCGCCGAGCCGACGCTGAACCAATTCACGCCATCAGCGCCGTGGGAAATCACCACATGCTCGATGCCTTGCGCGTGCAAGCGGCTCGCCGCTTCGGCCTGGGCCGTGACCGCAACCACCTCGCAACCGAGCACGTCGGCCAGCTCTTCGGTGGTGGGTTTGATCAGCCACGGGCCGGCATTGAGCGCGGCCCGCAACGCTTCACCGCTGGTGTCCAGCGCCACGTTCAAGCCGAGATTTTTCAAGCGCAAAACCAACGCTTCCAACCATAGCGGGCTGATGCCTTGGGGCAGGCTGCCTGCGACGACGACCGCATCATGGCCGGGCGCAATGTGATCCAATCGATCAAGCAACGCCTGCTGCGCCGCTTCACTGACCAAGGGTCCGGGACCGTTGATGTCGGTGATGCGCCCAGCGCTTTCCGCCAGTTTGATGTTGCTGCGGGTCTCGCCGGGTACACGGATGAACGCGTCGACAAACCCGCGTTTGGCGAACAGGGTTTCGAACGCTTGAAGGTTATCTTCACCGAGGAAACCGCTGACCGTGAGCTGATGCCCAAGGTCCGCCAGCACCTGCGCCACGTTCACGCCTTTGCCGGCGGCGTGGGTGTGCATCTCGTCGCTGCGGTTGACTTGACCGGGTGCAAGGACCGGCAACTGAACGGTAAGGTCCAGCGCCGGGTTGAGGGTCAGGGTCAGGATCTTGGCCATTACAAAGCCTCCACTAATGCGCGCACTTCATTCGCGCTGCCCACGGCCAGGGCCTGTTGGGCAAGGGTTTGGGTCTGGGCCAGGCTGAGTTCGCGGATGCGCGCCTTGACCTCGGCAATGCTGCGACCCGAGACGCTGAGTTCATCGACACCGAGACCGACCAGCACCGGCACCGCCAGCGGCTCGGCCGCCAGCTCGCCACACACGCCGACCCACTTGCCATGGGCATGGGCCGCGCGCACGGTGATGTCGATCAGTTGCAGCACCGCCGGATGCAAGCCGTCCGCCTGGGCCGACAACGTCGGGTGACCACGGTCGATGGCCAGGGTGTATTGGGTCAGGTCGTTTGTGCCGACACTGAAAAAATCGACCTCTTTGGCCAGTACCGGCGCCAGTAATGCCGCCGACGGTACTTCGATCATGATCCCCAACTGCAAATCCGCCACCAGGATTTCCAGGCGCAGGCGCTCGGTCATGTCCCGGGCCTGACGCCACTCATCGACGCTGCCAGCCATCGGGAACATGATCCGCAGCGGCCGGTTGTCGGCAGCACGCAGCAAGGCGCGCAATTGCGCTTCCATGATGTGCGGGCGTTGCAGGGTCAGGCGAATGCCGCGCACGCCGAGAAACGGGTTTTCTTCTTTCGCGTTCGGCCAATACGGCAGCGGTTTGTCACCACCGACGTCGAGGGGGCGCACCACCAGCGGACGGCCGGCCAGGCCATCGAGGACGCGACGGTATTCCACTCCTTGAGTGGCCTCGTCCGGCGCCTGCGAGCGGGCCATGAAAATCAGTTCGGTACGCAGCAGGCCAATGCCTTCGGCACCCTGCTCCACCGCGCTGGTGACGCCAGCGCTTTCGCCGATGTTGGCGAACACTTCGACTGCATGACCGTCAGTGGTCAGTGCCGGTTGATGACGTTGTTCGGCGGCCGCTTTCAGCCGTTGTTCGCGGGTGTCGCGCTCTTCGGTGGCGCGCTGCAACGTCGCTGCATCGGCGTCCACATGCAGACGACCGCGCTGGCCATCGAGCAACAACGGCGTGCCCGGCGCCAGCAGCAGCACCGCTGCACCCGCGCCGACCAATGCCGGAATGCCGAGGGCGCGCGCGACGATGGCGCTGTGAGCGGTGGCGCCACCACGGGCGGTCAGAATGCCGGCGACACGGGCCGGATCGAGACGCGCAACGTCGGACGGGCCGACTTCGTCCATCACCAGAATGTACGGTTGATCGGGTTCGCTCGGGGTCTCGACACCACAAAGCTGCGCCAGCACGCGACGACCGATGTCGCGCAAGTCGGCGGCACGTTCGGCGAGTAAGGCGTCCTGCAGCGACTCCTGTTGCTTGGCGGCGGCCTCGATCACCGCCATCCACGCCGCTTCGGCGCTTTCGCCTTGCTTGAGGCGGGTGTCGACTTCATCGGTGAGTTCCGGGTCGTCGAGCATCTCTTGATGGGTGATGAAAATCTCGCGAATCGCCTTGGACTTGCTGCGCTCGATCAGCCCTTGGATATCACGACGCACGTCGGCCAACGCCTGCTGCAGACGCTCGCGCTCGATGGCGGCGGACTCACCGCGCAGCGGGTATTCGATCGCTTGCAGCACTTGAATATGCGCCGGGCCGATGGCGATGCCCGGTGCGGCGGCGATGGCTTGAACCAGACTGCCGGAGGCCGGTGCGAGCAATACCTCGGCAACGTCGGCCATCACTTCACGTTGCTGACTGACGGCCGGCAACGGCTCGACTTCTTCACCGAGGCCTTCTTCGATGGCGGCGAGCAAGGCTGGCAAGGCATCGGCAGCGATACTCGGTTCGGCGACGAATTCCAGCACCTGACCGCGACGGGCACCGAGGCTGAGCAGCTTGCTCAAGCTCTTCACCGACACCGCGCTGTCCTGGCCATCGACAATGCGCACGCGGATTTCGCCTTCAAAACTTTTCGCCAGTTGCGCGAGGATCTTGGCCGGCCGCGCATGCAAACCGTGAGCGTTGGCCAGCGCAATACGCGCGCTCGGCCAGTCGGCCGGCAACTCACCACCCAGCACTTCAAGGACTTTACGGCTGCTGGTGGCGCGGCCCAATTCGTGGCCACGTCCTTCGATCAGCAACGCACAGAGGCGTTCGAGCAAGGCCTGATGGGCTTCGCCGAGGCTGGCCAGGCAAAACAGCCCGCTCAACGGCTGGCCGAGATAGCGCATCGGTTTGTCCGGGGTGACGAACGCCAGGCCCGGACGCTTCACCGTTTGTTCGCTGTGCAACCACCACAGGCCATCGCCCAGCGGCAGTGCTTCGACTTGCTGCAACACCGCGGAAAAACCGTTGCTCACGCAGTCGGCCTGGCGCAGCAAACGCGCACCGCGCCAAACCAGCTCTTCGAAATCGTCGGCGGACACCCCGAGGCCGATCATCTGCGCATCCAGCGCCAGTTCCTGCGGCGCGCCTTGCAGCAGTTTCAGCAAGGCTTCGGCGGAACTGGCGCGGCGCAGGGCCTGGCCCAGATCGGTTTCGCCAAGGGCGCGGGTCAGCAGTTGCAACAGGCGCAGGTGTTCATCGGATTTGGCCGCAATACCAATCGCCAGGTAGACGATCTGACCGTCACCCCAATCCACGCCCTCGGGGAACTGCATCAGCCGCACGCCGGTGGTAAACACCAGGTCGCGGGTGTCGGGCGTACCGTGGGGGATGGCAATACCTTGACCGAGAAAGGTCGAGCCCTGGGCTTCGCGCGCCTGCAAACCGGCGAGGTAACCCTCGGCGACCAGGCCATCGGCGACCAGATGCTGGGCCAGCAAGTGCAACGCTGCGGATTTATCCACCGCCGACTGGCCCATGGATATCTGCTCTATGGTGAGCTCGAGCATGCTTTCTCCTTTTTGGCACCTGATGGCGCCAGGTATTGTTTTGAATGATTCAGCTTAGGCTTTTGGTCATCACTTTTGGCGGTTTCGCGGCAGAACCGTCCAAAGAGCCCATAACGTAGAAAATACGCTTGCTGAAACGTTTAATCTAGAATGATTGGCACGTTACTCGATAATGTCCCATCCTTGAAGTCCAACTTGTCGGAGTGTTGCGACAATGGTCGCCTGCCCGAATCGGGTAGGATTGACGAAAATGTCGGGGCAAGCTCGAACAAACAAGGAAATCCCGGGTTGAAACTCAGTGATATCGCCCAGTTGGCCGGTGTGTCCGTTACCACCGCCAGCTACGTCATTAATGGCAAGGCAGAACAGCAACGGATCAGCAGCGCCACCGTCGAGCGCGTGCGCGCGGTCGTCGAACAACATGGCTTCACGCCCAATCCCCAAGCGGCCGGGCTGCGCAGTCGGCACACCCGCACCCTGGGTTTCATCCTGCCGGACCTGGAAAACCCCAGTTACGCGCGGATCGCCAAATTGCTTGAGCAAGGTGCCCGGGCTCGCGGCTATCAACTGTTGATCGCCAGTTCCGATGATGCACCGGACAGCGAACGGCAACTGCTGAAACTGTTCCGCGCCCGACGCTGCGATGCGTTGATCGTCGCCAGTTGCCTGCCGGCCGGTGACGACAGTTATCACCAGTTACAGGCCAAAGGCATTCCGATCATCGCCATCGACCGGGTCATGGAGCCCGAGCATTTCTGCTCGGTGATCAGCGACGACCGCGAGGCGAGCCTGCAATTGACCCGCAGTCTACTGGACCCGTTGCCCAAGCAGATCGCGCTGATCGGTGCACGCCCCGAATTGAGCATCAGCCAGGAGCGCGCCGGCGGGTTCAAAGAGGCGCTGGCCGGGTTCAAAGGCGAGGTGCTGATCGAGCACGGCGAGTCGTTCAGCCGCGAGTGCGGCAAACAATTGATGGAAGAGTTGCTGCAGCGCCTGGGCCATTTGCCGGATGCGCTGGTGACTACCTCCTACGTGCTGCTGCAAGGCGTGTTCGACGCCCTGCATGACTTCCCGCTGAGAACCCGTCCGCTGCGCCTCGGCACCTTCGGCGACACGCAGTTGCTGGACTTTCTGCCGTTGCCGGTCAACGCCATGGCCCAGCAACATCAGCTGATCGCCGACAAGGCCCTCGCACTGGCTCTGGCTGCCATCGAGAAGTCCGATTACCAACCCGGCGTGCAGGCCATCGCGCGGACGTTCAAGCAGCGTATTCACCAGGACTGAACCGTGGAGCTGATCGACACCCACACGCATCTGGATTTTCCCGACTTCGACGCGGATCGTCAGGCGCTGCTGGCCGAAAGCCGCGCCCTCGGGGTGCGGCGGATCGTGGTGCTGGGGGTTTATCAGGCTAATTGGCAACGGGTTTGGGACCTGGTGCAGAGCGATCCCGACCTGCATGCGGCATTCGGTTTGCACCCGGTGTATCTGGATGATCATCGCCCCGAAGACCTGACAGGACTCGGCGACTGGCTGACGCGGCTGGCCGGTCATCGGCAGCTGTGTGCGGTGGGTGAAATCGGCCTGGACTACTTCATCGAAACCCTTGATCGCGAGCGTCAGCAGGCGCTGTTCGATGCGCAGCTGCAACTGGCGGTGGACTTCAATCTGCCGGCGCTGATCCACGTGCGACGTAGCCACGCGGCGGTGATTGCCACGCTCAAACGGTTTCGCTTGAAACGTGCGGGGATCATCCACGCCTTCGCCGGCAGCAAGGAAGAAGCCCGCGAATACACCAAGCTCGGTTTCAAACTGGGCTTGGGCGGCGCCGCGACCTGGCCACAGGCGCTGCGCATGCACCGTGTGCTCGCCGAGTTGCCCCTTGAGTCGGTGGTGCTGGAAACCGACTCACCGGACATGGCGCCCGCCATGTTCCCCGGTCAACGCAACAGCCCGGCGCATCTGCCGGCGATCTGCTCGGCACTGGCCGCGATCATGGCGATCAGCCCTGAGCAATTGGCCGCCGCCAGCACTGCCAACACCTGTGAGCTGTTTAACTGGTAATCAGTTGACGTGAGCCTTGGCGGCTTCAAGTGTCAGCGTCATGTGGTGCCGGTGGCGGGCAAACCGCATGACGATGAAGTAGACGAAAATCGCCAGTAGCGAAAAATTCAGCTGCTCGACGACGCTGAGTATCCCGACCCACTCCAGTACCAACGCCACCAGCAACGCGGTGCAGACCATGACCAATGTGCTCGCCCGCAGCCATGCCAGGGAGTCGAGGGACTTGAAGCGCTTGATCTGTTGCGGATCGTTCAACTGCAAGGCTTTCTCGCAGTGGCAACAGGTGAATGCCTCGTTGATGGCGATAGCGTTGAGTTGCCAGGGTTTGAGCAGCAGCGTGCTCCCACAATGGGCGCAGTGCCCCTGGACTCCAATTGTTGCAGCAGACATAACCGGGCCTCCTCCATGCGGTCTGTAGATCTTCCTTCATTGAAGACCATAAACCAGCCTACGGAAGAAAACAGGAATCTTCTGACCTGATGAGGAAATAAATACTACAGATTGTGCGCAAAAACTGTGGGAGCGGGCTTGCCCGCGATGAGGCCATCAGCTTCAACATTGATGTTGTCTGCCAGTCCGCAATCGCGGGCAAGCCCGCTCCCACAGTTGATTCAGCGTGTGGCCTCAGACGCGGAACGCACTGATCAACTGTTTGAGTTCCACCACCTGCGCCGACAACGCACGGCTCGCATCTTCGGTCTGGTGCGCGCCTTCGGCGGTACGTTCGCCGGCGCGGTTGATCTCGACGATGTTCTGGTCGATGTCGTGCGCCACGGCCGTCTGCTGTTCCACCGCAGCGGCGATCTGCTGGTTTTGATCAACGATCATGCCGACCGCGCCGAGGATGTTTTCCAACGCTTGCTGGACCTTTTCCGACTGCCCCACCGTGCCGTTGGCCATCTGATGACTGGTGCCCATGGCCTTGACCGCAGCACCGACGCCGCTGTGCAGCTTGGCGATCATCTGCTCGATTTCTTCGGTCGATTGCTGGGTACGCTTGGCGAGGGTCCTGACTTCATCCGCGACCACCGCAAAACCACGGCCCTGCTCACCGGCCCGCGCGGCTTCGATGGCCGCATTCAGCGCCAACAGGTTGGTTTGTTCGGCGATGCTTTTGATCACTTCCAGTACGCGGCTGATGGATTGGCTGTCGTTGGCCAGTTGGTTGATCACCAACACCGATTGATCGATTTCAGTGGCCAACGCAGCGATGCTGCCTTGTTGCGATTGCACCAGGCCGCGACCGCTAATGGTCTCGTCGTTGACGCTGTGGGCGCTGCTGACCGCGGCGGCGGCACTGCGTGCCACTTCCAGCGAGGTGGCCGACATCTGGTTCATCGCCGTGGCGACTTGCTCGATCTGCGAACGCTGCCCCGCCACGGCCTGGTTGCTCTGGGCGGATACATTCTCGACCTGACCGGCCTGCCGCTCGCCCTCGCTAACGGTCTGCCCCACCCGTTCGATCAGGTCATGGATTTTCTTCACGGTGCCGTTGAACACCTCGCCCAACTCGCCCAGTTCACCGCGGCTGTTGGCGCTGAAGGTCACGGTCATGTCGCCCGCCGCCACTTTGTCCATCACGGCGCCCAGACGCTTGAGGGTGGTGCGGGTCGAGGCGTAGAAACCGCCGTAGAGATAAAAGATCAACACAAACACCACCGACAGCGCCACGGCTTGCAACACCATGTGGGTGCGGTTCTGGTCCAGGCGTTGCTGCAACTGGCTGCCGAGAAACTTCAGGGTCGCTTCATTGAGTTGGTAGGTCTGGTCCATCAGGCTCGTAATCTGATCGTAAAAACCCTGCCACGGCGCATCGAGCGTGTCCGCCATCACCACTTGCTCTTCAAACAGCTCACTGGCCTTTTTCAACGACGCCTTGCTGCTTTCAGCCTGGGTCGCCAGGGCCTCTTTTGCGGCTTTGCTGGAGCCCAGGGCATCCTGCAACTTCAGCCCGTATTCGGCCTGGAGCTTTTCAATCTGCGCCAGCAGCTCATCGAAACGGGTGCTCGACGCCGAATTGAGAAACCCTTGCCCCAGCGAAAACGAGCCCATCGCCCGACCTTCACCGAGCAACTGGGTAACGGGTGGCGTGACGTTGGTGATGAGTTCGCTCAGCTGGCGCATGTCGCTCTGCGTGTCGCGACTGAGGCCAGCCTGACTGGCGATGATCTGGCTGAAAATCTGCGCGTTGCCGAGCAACTTGGCGATCATCCCGCTTTTGCTTTGCAGGGAGCTTTCCGCTTGTTGGGCCTTGAACGCGGCGATCATTTCATCGCGCTTGGTATCGAAAACCGCGATTTGCTCCGGGTCGGTGGTCATCGCCGTCAACCCTTGCAAACGGCTCAACACGCTTTGCCCCAGGGTGCTGATCTGCGACTCGACATTGCCGGCCTTGCCGGACTGGCCGAGGGTGACGTTGATCTGCACCAGGTTGTTCAGGGTTTCCAGATCGCGGCGCAACGTCAAGCTGCTGCCCAGCAGATCGAGGCTTTGCAGCTCGACGCGAGTGCCGTGGAATTCGCGATAAGAATCGCGCACCAGATAGAAGTTGGTCACCAGCATCGGCACCAGGAACAGCACGCTGATCAGGCTGAACTTCATACCGAAGCTCAGACGGTTCATCAGCGCGACAGCGGGATAGAGCAAGCTCTTCACTGGAAGTCTCCCTTTGATTTCTTATTTTTATTGGCAGGCGCGGGTCGAGAGCAGATAGCCACTATTCGGCGCCAGCTCTGTATAACTTAAATCGGCGGGAGGTTTTGTAACTTAAGGTTAACGGCAGACACACGGTACTGTAGGAGCGAGCTTGCTCGCGATGGACGTTAACGATACCGCGCGGTTACTGGATAAACGCGACGCTCTTGAGTCCATCGCGAGCAAGCTCGCTCCTACAGGGACTAGCGGATCAAGACAGTCCACAGCGCAAAACCGGCATACCAGAGCACCGCGGCTCGCAGTAGCAACTCCCAGATCCGATCGAGGTTGTTGATGCCGTCCGGCCCGACCACCGGGGCCGGAATCTCACCGGCCACCAGGCCGACCTTCTCGATCAACTGAGCGGCGCTGATGTTCCAGTTCAGCAGCTCGTGCACCATCACACGACCCACCGCGACAAAGTTACCCACCAGGGCAAAACTCGCCGCCAGCAGACGCACCGGCACCCAATCGAACGCGTGACGCAACTGTGTAGCGCGTTCGACCACGGCCGGGTTCTGCCCGTGTTCTTCGGTCAGGGCCAGCAGTCGATAGCTCAGCGCCGCGACCGGGCCGAGCAGGAAGTACCAGAAAATCACTGCAAAAAAGCTCTGATAAGCCTCCCACAGCAAGTGCCCCTCGACCCGTTCGAGCAATTGCTCGCCGCTGTCGGCGCAGATATCCACGTCGCGTTTTGCCACATGGGCAGCGGCTTGCAGGTCTTCCCGGCGCCAGGCGTCACGAAACGGCCCGAGACCGGCCAGCAAATCGCCACGCCCCAGACTGTAAATCACCACCAGCAAGTGCACCGGCAACGCCAGCAGACCGTAGCCAACCGGTTCCAGCACCAGCAACAGCAAACCCAACAGCGCTACCGGCAACAACACCAGCACCACCAGGACCAGCCACGGACTTTTCGCCAGACGCGGGCTCGATTCCAGTTTGTGCAACTCGCGCACCCAACCGCCATCACGCTGAACCCGATGGCGCAGGGCCGAGAACTTCTCGATCCAGACCGCCAACAGCAACACCAGAAAACTCATTGTTGTTCCTCTATTACCAGGGCCGCGCGATAGCGTGCCCAGTCGAATGCGGGCCCCGGATCGGTTTTGCGTCCGGGTGCGATGTCGCTGTGCCCGCAGATGCGTTGGGCGGTGATGGCCGGGAAAGCGCTTTGCAGCTGCCGGGTCAGGGTCGTCAACGCGTCATATTGAGCGTCGGTGAACGGCAGATCATCCGTGCCTTCAAGCTCGATGCCCACGGAAAAATCGTTACAGGTTTCCCGCCCTTCGAAGCTTGAGACACCGGCGTGCCAGGCGCGCTCAAGACAAGAGACAAACTGAGTGACTGTGCCGTCACGCTCAATCAGAAAATGCGCAGATACCCGCAGGTCAGCAATCCCTTCAAAGTAGGGATGCTCCGTGACATCCAGACGATTCTGGAAAAATTCCTGCACCTTGCCGGTGGCGAATTGCGCTGGCGGCAGGCTGATGTTGTGAATCACCAGCAGGGAAATTTCGCCCATGGGGCGCGCATTGAAGTTGGGCGAAGGGCATACACACACGCCCTGACACCAACCGCTCGCGAGGTCCAACTGCATACAGGTTCCTTCAACGACGACTGTGTGGTGCCCAGTATGCCGCGATAGACCCTCGGGGCGCGATCACTTGCCGCGATTGAGGCGCCGCAAATTGCCGATCACCGACTCAAGGGCCCGGTCGAACAGCAAGGTGTCGTCGAGCGCACGCACCACACCACGGCGAAATTCCAGGGCCAGGCCAGTGCGGCTGCGCTCCAGCACTTTCATCCCGGTGCGGTCGACGAAAATGTATTTGCCGGTGGCGTCAATGATTGCCGCCAGTTTGCAGCGCAGGGTGTTTTCCCGGTCTTCCTGAAACTCCACCCAGCACCCTGGGCGCAGCTGATCGACTTGGAGCAAACCCGCATCGTCCGGCGGCAGACGGATTGCAGGCGTTTCGATCGGGCCTTCATCGGCGGTCCGCAGGACGATTTCCTCGCGCACTTCGATCATCACTGGCACATCAGCAGGCTGTTCATGTTTTTGCCCCGGAGATTCGAACAGCTGAACATGCAAAGTTTCCAGTTCACTGAAAAACTCACCGGTGGCAAACGGATCGAACGCCGAACTGCTCAATCCGTCGCGCAATGACTTGAGCAACCCCGGCACCAGGGCCAACAGGCGCAAGCTCGCGTCAGGTTCGTCGTGGCGCTGTACGCTCCAGATCAACTGTTCCATGGTCTGCACATCGGCGTGCCACTCGGCCGACTGATCGCCGTATTTGAGGCACGTCAGCAGCAGCACTTTGCTCCAGGCTTCCTGGACAAACGCTACCACGCCTTGCGGTAGCACTTTGCCCAGCAACGCCCGGTTCAGCGCCTGCTCGACTCGCTGGCGGGCCAGTTCGGTTTTGGCGCGGCCCTCTTCGGCGTCACGGGTGCGCTGCTCCAGCAACTCGCTGCGACGGCGCTCGTCACTGGTGAACGCAAGAAAGTCCGCCAGCAGCTCGGAAAATATCGCCGGATCATCACCAAAATCGTTCAACAAGCGCTGCACCACTTGCTCGATGCGCAGGTACAGGCTGTCGCGCTGATGGTCATCGCACCCGCCCCAACCCAAGGCAGCGGTGGCGATTTCGTTGAGCAGGCGCCGGGCCGGGTGACTGCTGCGGCTGAAGAAGCTTTTGTCGAGCACCGCCACTTTCAGCATGGGGATCTGCAAGCGGCCAATCAACGCCTTGAGAGAGTCCGGCAGGTTGCGGTCGTCGAGGATGCTTTCGAAGAGCATGGCGATCAGGTTGATCACGTCTTCGTCGGCCACCCCGACCACCCGCGACTTGCCGCTTTTAACGCTGACCCGGGTCAGCAGTTGTTCGAGCTGGTTACGCAGGTCGAAGTCGTCCTGGGCGGCCGGCGACGGCACGTATTGCTGCAAGTGCGAGAGCAGGCGCAGCAGGTCGCGGGTGGAAATTGGCTGGGTCTGGGCACTGGCCTCGAGTGTAGGCGCGACGCTGCCGCGAACGTGCAGCAGCAGCTCCTGCAACGCCGCGAAAACTTCCTGCACGCCGTCGTCGATCTGCGCGCTGCTGGCGCGAGTGCCGGTGGGTGCAGTTTCTTCACGGACACTGGCGGCCGCACGATCCGTGGCCCGGCGTGCCGGGGCAGGCTTGAGGTCGGGCAACACGCCGGTGGCGATCAGTAATTGATTGGCTTCGCTGTAGAGCTGATCGGCGCCGCTCAGCACGTAGCGTTCAAACAGTTTGAGGATGATCAGCTTGACCTTGATCTCCACCCCCAGGTGGCGCCCCGCCTGCAAGAAATACTCACAGAGCATCGCCGGCCCCATGGGGTTGAGCTGATCGACAAGCTCCCGACCCAGCATGGCGTTGAGTCGGGCAGTCAGCTGGCCGAGCGCGAAACCGTCGCGGTTGAGCACTTTACTGACCATGGCTTGCACCGCCACGTTACGCTCCATGTCGTCATTGGGTTGCGGAACCGAAGCGTCGAAGGCCAATGCCTGGGGCAAGCCAGCTTGTGTGGTGTCGTATTGGGTGAGGCTGACAAACGCCTCGAAGAAGTGTTCGAGAAAAACCCGTTCGATGCTTTTCCGCTTGAGGCGCAAGTCGCGCATGGCCTCGAAGAAAATATTCTGTTCGACGTCATTGCGCGCCCGATCGGCCATTTCGAACAACGTGTCGTCGGCGTTATCGAACAGCGCCTGCAAAGCCAGCCTGAGCTGTTGTGCGGCCTTGTCGCGAACCTGAAGCAGAGTCACAGGCAGGCGGGCGAGCGGCGAGTGAGTCGCCTGATCGGTAGCCGCCTTGTGCAAAGGCACTACATTCCCGTCGTTGTGCATCCTGCCTCCTGAAACGGTGAGTCTTTGGTTCGATAAGAAAGATGCGCCAGCCAAAAAGCCAGCGCGTCAAAGCCATGACGTCAAATGCAAGGCAGATTATCTTGCAAAAGGTTACACCTGTACCAGCAGACTCTGCGCTTACTGTCGAAATAGACGTTTAAGGCAGACCTATGCTTAGTGCCAATTGCACGAGTGAATCGACCAAATGCAGGTTTCAGAGTGATGGGAAGGTCGCTGATGCCTTGGGTTGCTCCACACCATGGCCCTATAATCGGGCCACTTTGTTTGTGGAGTCCGTTATGCCGAATCTACGTCTCGCCGATTTGACCGCCGAAATCGAAGCCAACGTGCGCCGTGCGTTGCTCGAAGACATCGGCAGCGGCGACATCACCGCGCAGTTGATCCCGGCCGAACGCCTGGCCAAAGCCACCATCATCACCCGCGACGCCGCTGTCATCGCCGGCACCGCTTGGGTCGATGCGGTTTTCCGGCAACTGGACCCGCGGGTTGCCGTGCACTGGCAAGTGCGCGATGGCGAACGGGTCAAACCCAATCAGGCGCTGTTCCACCTCGAAGGCCCGGCACGCTCACTGCTGACGGGCGAACGCAGTGCGCTGAACTTCCTGCAATTGCTCTCTGGCGTGGCCACTCGCGCGCAATACCTGGCGGATTTCGTTGGCGAGACTCAGGTAAAACTGCTCGACACCCGTAAAACCCTGCCGGGCCTGCGCCTGGCCCAAAAGTACGCAGTGACCTGCGGCGGTTGCCACAATCACCGGATTGGCCTGTATGACGCTTTCCTGATCAAGGAAAACCATATTGCCGCTTGCGGTGGCATTCCTGAGGCGATCAATGCTGCGCACAAGATTGCACCGGGCAAACCGGTGGAGATCGAAGTGGAAAGCCTGGCAGAGCTGAAAGAGGCCCTGGCGGCCGGTGCCGACATCATCATGCTCGATGAGCTGAGCCTGGATGACATGCGCGAAGCCGTGCGTTTGAACGCCGGCAAGGCAAAACTGGAGGCCAGTGGCGGGATCAACGAAAGCACGCTGCTGCCGATCGCCGAAACCGGAGTGGATTACATCTCGATTGGTGCGATGACCAAGGATGTGAAGGCTGTCGATCTGTCGATGCGCCTGAGTCTCTGATCACATCAAACTGTAGGAGCGAGCTTGCTCGCGATGGTCGTTAACGAAAACGCGTGTTTACTGGCTAAACGCGCCGCTCTTGAGTCCATCGCGAACAAGCTCGCTCCTACATGTTTTTTCAGACCACCAGATTATTCATCTCACAGTATTCTTCCCACTCGACGCCCAACACTTCAGCCGCCTCTTTATGCAAAACCAGACGCGCCGCCTCGAACTCTTCAGGCGTCGAGGTGTACTTGAGCGTCAGCTCCCAAGGCTGCAAGCCTTGCGATTCCGCTTCGTCCTCGAACGCCCACTGGATCTGGTCTTTCTGATCGTCGGCGGGCAGGTCTTTGATCTCTTCGGCTAGCTGGGGCGAATCCAGCAAGTACTTCTTCAGCGCTTCTTCGTGTCTGGCTTCTTGGGTCAATTCTTTAACGGTCATGTCGTTCTCGCTGATCTGGGGAATGGAAGATGGATCTGGATCATCAAGGATCTCTCTGACGCAAAAAACCGTGTGAAGCCCGGTTTGTCTGGCCTTCAGAACCATTCTGGGATCATTTGAAAACTGCAGGGTGGAGCTCATGCAGCTCCGAATATAGGACCTTTGGCTGACGATTTATACGGCTCTTTACATCAAATCTACAAAAAACCGGACGCCATCAGGGACAACGCGCTGAACAGGCTCAACCGCACCGGCAAGGAGCCGGGCAGAAAAGCAAATGACGAAGAGAGTGGTGCCCGAGACAGGAATCGAACCTGCGACCTTCGCGTTACGAGTGCGCTGCTCTACCGGCTGAGCTACACGGGCGATGGGCTAAACCTAGCACTGGCTTTGGGGTCCGGCAACTTCACCCAGCGTTTCAGTTTTGTGCAGACAAAAAAATGCCCCGCAGCTTTCACTGCGGGGCATTTCTTATAACGTTGAAGCGGTCAGGCGTGGGGAGTGATTAAACGCCCGAAGCCTTGGCTGCTGCTACGTCTTTGATGGACAGCTTGATACGGCCGCGGTTGTCCACGTCCAGTACCAGCACTTCCACTTCCTGGCCTTCTTTCAGAATGTCGGTCACTTTCTCGACACGAGCGTCGCTCAGCATCGAGATGTGAACCAGACCGTCCTTGCCTGGCAGGATGTTGACGAATGCGCCGAAGTCGACGATGCGCTCAACCTTACCGACGTAGATCTTGCCGATTTCAGCTTCTGCGGTGATGCCCAGAACGCGCTGACGTGCAGCTTCAGCCGCTTCCTTGGTTTCGCCGAAGATCTTGATCGAGCCGTCGTCTTCGATGTCGATCGAAGCCTTGGTCTCTTCACAGATCGCACGAATGGTCGCGCCGCCTTTACCGATGACATCACGGATTTTGTCGGTGTCGATTTTCATCGCGATCATGGTCGGAGCGTTTTCCGACAGTTCGGTACGCGACTGGCCAATGATCTGGTTCATCTGACCGAGAATGTTCAGGCGCGCTTCCAGGGCTTGGCCCAGAGCGATCTCCATGATTTCTTCGGTGATGCCTTTGATCTTGATGTCCATCTGCAGCGCGGTAACACCTTTGGCAGTACCGGCTACTTTGAAGTCCATGTCGCCCAGGTGGTCTTCGTCACCCAGGATGTCGGTCAGGATGGCGAACTTCTCGCCTTCTTTAACCAGACCCATGGCGATACCGGCAACCGGTGCCTTCATCGGAACGCCAGCGTCCATCAGGGCCAGGGAAGCGCCGCAGACCGAAGCCATGGAGCTCGAACCGTTGGATTCGGTGATTTCCGACACAACACGGATGGTGTACGGGAACACGTCGGCGGCAGGCAGCATGGCGGCGATCGAACGACGAGCCAAACGGCCGTGACCGATTTCGCGACGACCAGCGCCACCCATGCGACCACACTCACCTACCGAGAACGGAGGGAAATTGTAGTGCAGCATGAACGGGTCTTTTTTCTCGCCTTCCAGGGTGTCCAGCAGCTGTGCGTCACGGGCGGTGCCCAGTGTTGCAACAACCAGTGCCTGGGTTTCGCCACGGGTGAACAGAGCCGAACCGTGGGTCTTAGGCAGAACGCCGACTTCGATGTTCAAAGGACGTACGGTCTTGGTGTCGCGGCCGTCGATACGTGGCTTGCCGTTTACGATGTTTTCGCGAACGGTGCGGTATTCGATTTCGCCGAAAGCGGCTTTGACTTCGCTGGAAGAAGGCTGGCCTTCTTCACCGGACAGCTTGGCCACAACCTGGTCTTTCAGCTCACCCAGGCGAGCATAACGGTCGGCCTTGATGGTGATGGTGTAAGCCTGGGAGATCGCGTCGCCGAACTCGGCACGGATCGCGCCCAGCAGAGCAGTGGCTTCAGGCGCAGGAGCCCAGGTCCAGGTTGGCTTGGCAGCTTCGGCAGCCAGTTCTTTAACGGCGTTGATCACAACCTGGAACTCGTCGTGAGCAAACAGTACCGCGCCCAGCATCTGGTCTTCGGTCAGCTCTTTGGCTTCCGATTCAACCATCAACACGGCTTCCGAAGTACCGGCAACGACCATGTCCAGGCTCGATGCTTTCTGTTGTTCGTAAGTCGGGTTCAGCAGGTAGCCGGTGCTTTCGTGGAACGCAACGCGGGCAGCGCCGATCGGGCCATCGAAAGGAATACCGGAGATGGCCAGGGCAGCCGACGTACCGATCATCGCAGCGATGTCCGGATCGGTCTTCTTGCTGGTGGAAACGACGGTGCAGACAACCTGCACTTCGTTCATGAAGCCTTCTGGGAACAGCGGACGGATCGGACGGTCGATCAGTCGGGAAGTCAGGGTTTCTTTCTCGGAAGGACGGCCTTCACGCTTGAAGAAACCGCCAGGGATCTTACCGGCAGCGTAAGTCTTTTCCTGGTAGTGAACGGACAGAGGGAAGAAGCCCTTGCCTGGATCGGCTTGTTTGGCACCGACTACGGTCACCAATACGCTGACGTCGTCGTCAACGGTGACCAATACTGCGCCGGAGGCCTGACGGGCGATACGGCCAGTCTCGAGGGTAACGGTCGACTGACCGAACTGGAATTTTTTGATTACCGGGTTCACGGTGTCCTACCTTCTTTTGTGGCTCTTGGGGAACTTGTCTTCTTGCGAAATTCTTGGGCAATGTCGGGAATCGGCCCAACGCCTGTCCAGGGTAAAACGACTATCCAGATAAAACTTGAGGCTGGGAGCCTGCCATGCGCCAGCGGGAAACCCACTGACGTACGACAGACAACCAACCTCTAGCGCAATCGCTTATTAGCGACGCAGACCCAGGCGAGCGATCAGAGCGCTGTAACGGCTCACGTCCTTGCCTTTCAGGTAGTCCAGCAGCTTACGACGCTGGTTTACCATGCGGATCAGACCACGACGGGAGTGGTGATCTTTACCGTTGGCCTTGAAGTGACCTTGCAGTTTGTTGATGTTGTGGGTCAGCAGTGCAACTTGCACTTCTGGCGAACCAGTGTCACCAACAGCTTGCTGGTAGTCAGCTACGATTTGAGCTTTTTCTTGAACGTCGAGAGCCATGAGGCAATCCTTTTATCAGGAAACTGTTTCAAAGAAACAGCTTCAACAGGCCAGGGACAAATCCCTGTATCTAAAAATGAGTAGTGACCGTGCCTGTTAACAGCCACCCTCGTCCGGTCATTCTGACCGAATCAGTCGACGCGGCGCGATGCGCCCGTCTTCGCTCACTTCACCGATACCGATGAAGCGACCGTTGTGATCCTGAACCCGTACCATGCCGAACTTCGGTGCATCCGGGGCTCGTACCGGCTGGCCGTTGAGCCAGTAGAACGAGCTGTGCTCCGAGAACTGCAACAGTGGCCAATCCAGCAGGCCGCTGTCCGATGGCATCAGGAAGCGGTCGACCGCTTCGTTGCCGCCTTCGGCATGTACCGCTTCCAACTCTTCAAGCGTGACCGTCTGCGCCAGCGTGAAAGGCCCGGCCTGGGTACGTCGCAGTTCAGCAACGTAAGCGCCACAACCGAGTTGCTCACCGATATCCTCCACCAGGGTGCGGATATAGGTGCCTTTGCTGCAATCCACCGCAAGCCGCGCAGTATCACCTTCAAAGGCCAGTAATTCCAAGCGCGCAATAGTAACAGAACGCGGTTCGCGCTCCACTACTTCGCCTGCACGGGCCAGCTTGTACAGCGGTTGGCCATCACGCTTGAGAGCCGAGTACATCGGCGGTATCTGACTGATTTGACCGCGAAAATTCGGCAGTACAGCCTCGACATCGACGCGACCAACGGTCACCGGGCGTTCCTGCAAAACTTCACCCTCGGCATCCGCCGTGGTGGTGGTCTTGCCCAGTTGTGCCAGGGTTTCATAAGCCTTGTCGGAGTCGAGCAGGTATTGCGAAAACTTGGTGGCCTCACCGAAGCACAACGGCAGTACACCGGTGGCCAGCGGATCGAGACTGCCGGTGTGCCCGGCTTTCTCGGCATTCAGCAACCAGCGGACCTTCTGCAACGCGGCGTTGGAGGTGAACCCCAGCGGCTTGTCGAGCAGGATGATGCCGCTGACATTACGACGGATACGTTTGACCTGAGCCACCGATTACTCCTTGGCGTCGTCGGCTTCAGCCGCAACCGGGTGCTGATTATCTTCAGCCACCGCACGCTCGATCAGGGCCGACAGGTGCGCGCCACGCACGACGCTTTCGTCGTAGTGGAAATGCAACTGTGGAACGCTGCGCAACTTCATTTCGCGAGCCAACTGCATGCGCAGGAAACCGGCAGCTGAGTTGAGCACCTTGATGCTTTGCGCGATGTCTTCAGCGTTGTCCTGGCCCATCACGGTGATGAAAATCTTCGCGTGACCGACGTCACGGCTGACTTCAACAGCGGTAATGGTGACCAGGCCGACGCGCGGATCTTTGACTTCACGACGGATCAGCTGTGCCAGCTCACGCTGCATCTGATCGCCGATACGTTGGGTACGGCTGTATTCTTTTGCCATGTCTTGTTACCTGTTACTGCCCCACGGTGAAACCCGAGGGGTCTGAAAGCGGCAAACGCCCGGCCTGACAAAAGCCAGACCGGGCGTTGCGTTTAGAGTCCTGACGCGGTGCCGCGCATTTGCATGCGCAGGCCCCACGTGGCCCTTGAAGTGCGCGAGTTAGAGGCTGCGAGCAACCTGAACCTTCTCGTAAACTTCGATCTTGTCGCCAGGCTTGACGTCGTTGTAGCTCTTCACGCCGATACCGCATTCCATGCCGGCACGTACTTCGGAAGCGTCATCCTTGAAGCGGCGCAGGGATTCCAGCTCGCCTTCGAAGATAACGATGTCTTCACGCAGTACACGGATTGGACGGTTACGGTGAACAACACCTTCGATAACCATGCAACCGGCGATCGCGCCAAACTTCGGCGAACGGAACACGTCACGCACTTCAGCGATACCCAGGATGTTCTCGCGAACATCGCTGCCCAACATACCGGTGAGGGCTTTCTTGACGTCTTCGATGATGTCGTAGATCACGTTGTAGTAACGCATATCCAGACCTTCCTGCTCGACGATCTTGCGAGCGCCAGCATCGGCACGCACGTTGAAGCCGAACAGTACAGCGTTGGAGGCCAATGCCAGGTTAGCGTCGGACTCGGTGATACCACCGACACCGCCACCAACAACACGCACTTGCACTTCGTCGTTACCCAGGCCGTTCAAGGCACCGTTCAACGCTTCCAGCGAACCACGGACGTCGGATTTGAGGACGATGTTGAGCGTCTTCTTCTCTTCTTGACCCATGTTCTCGAAGATGTTTTCAAGCTTGCCAGCGTGAGCGCGGGCCAGTTTGACTTCGCGGAACTTGCCTTGACGGAACAGAGCCACTTCACGGGCTTTCTTCTCGTCGGCAACAACGCTCATCTCGTCGCCAGCGTCCGGAGTACCGTCCAGGCCGAGGATCTCGACAGGGATGGAAGGACCGGCTTCTTTGATTGGCTTGCCGTTCTCGTCGAGCATGGCGCGAACACGGCCATAGTTCGAACCGACCAGCACCATGTCGCCTTGGCGCAGAGTACCGTCTTGAACCAGAACGGTAGCAACCGGGCCACGACCTTTGTCGAGACGCGATTCAACCACAACACCACGACCTGGGGCCGAAGGCGTTGCTTTCAGTTCCAGGACTTCGGCTTGCAGCAGGACAGCTTCGAGCAACTCGTCCACGCCAGTACCGACTTTCGCCGACACCGATACGAACGGGGTGTCGCCGCCCCACTCTTCCGACGTCACGCCGTGAACCGACAGTTCGCTACGGATGCGATCGAGATCAGCGCCCGGCTTGTCGATCTTGTTCACTGCAACAACCAGCGGAACGCCAGCAGCCTTGGCGTGCTGAACGGCTTCAATGGTCTGCGGCATTACGCCGTCGTCCGCTGCAACCACCAGGATCACGATGTCGGTCGCCTTGGCACCACGGGCACGCATTGCGGTAAACGCGGCGTGACCAGGGGTGTCGAGGAAGGTGACCATGCCGCGTTCGGTTTCAACGTGGTACGCACCGATGTGCTGGGTGATACCGCCGGCTTCGCCAGCAGCTACCTTGGCACGACGGATGTAGTCGAGCAGCGAGGTCTTACCGTGGTCAACGTGGCCCATTACGGTCACGACCGGTGCACGGGAGAACGCTTCACCTTCAAACTTCAGGGACTCGGCCAGGGAATCTTCCAGGGCGGTGTCGCTGACCAGGGTCACTTTGTGGCCCAGTTCTTCGGCAACCAGTTGGGCAGTTTCCTGATCCAGTACCTGGTTGATCGTCGCTGGAGTACCCAGTTTGAACATGAACTTGATGATTTCAGCAGCCTTGACCGACATCTGCTGGGCAAGATCGCCAACAGTGATGGTCTCGCCGATCTTCACTTCGCGCACTACAGGGCCGGTTGGGCTCTGGAAACCGTGGGCGTTGCGTTTCTTCAGCTTGGCCTTGCCGCGACCACCACGACGGAAGCCATCGCTTTCTTCGTCGGTAGTACGTGGGGCAACGCGTGGAGCAGGCGCTTTTTCCTTGACCGAAGCACGATGCGGAGCGTTTTTGCGCTCACCATCGCCACTGCCACGACGATTGTTATCGTCGGCACGTGGTTTGTCCGGACGGCGCTGTTCGTTCTGCTTGTTGCGAACGTCAGCAGAAGGTGCCGGAGCAGCTGCCACAACCGGAGCGCTTTCACGCACTGGCTCGGCAACCGCAGCAGGAGCTGCGACAGCGTCGTTAGTGGCGTTTTGCGCAGCAGCAGGCTGGCGACGCGCTTCTTCTTCGGCGCGACGCTTGGCTTCTTCTTCAGCCTTCTGACGAGCAGCATTTTCTACTGCGCGACGTTCTTCCAGTTCGCGTTTGCGCTCGGCTTCGATTTCTTCCGGGCTGCGTTGTACGAAGACTTTCTTCTTGCGTACTTCAACGCTAATGCTTTTGCTGCCAGCAACACGCAGGGTGCTGGTGGTTTTGCGCTGCAATGTAATCTTGCGCGGTTCTTCCACTTTCGCCTTGTGGCTGCTCTTCAAGTGAGTCAGCAAAGACTGCTTCTCACTATCGCTCACACCTTCATCGGCGGCGGTGTGCGGCAGACCTGCCTCACGCATCTGCTGCAACAGGCGCTCTACCGGTGTTTTGACCTCATCGGCCAGTTGTTTCACCGTGACTTGCGTCATGCACTTCTCTCCTCAGGCCGCGCCTAATTACTCGAACCAGTGGGCTCGGGCGGCCATGATCAACTTGCCGGCACGATCATCGTCAATGCCGTCGATGTCGAGCAGATCGTCAATAGACTGCTCGGCCAGGTCTTCGCGGGTAATTACGCCGCGCACCGCCAGTTCCATCGCCAAATCCTTGTCCATACCCTCAAGCGAGAGCAGGTCTTCGGCCGGATGGGCGTCTGCCAGCTTTTCCTCAGTAGCGATGGCTTTGGTCAACAAACGATCCTTGGCGCGAGCGCGAAGCTCGTTGACGGTTTCTTCGTCAAAGCCGTCGATGTTGAGCATTTCTTCCAACGGTACGTAGGCAATCTCTTCCAGGCTGGTGAAACCTTCATCTACCAGCACCTGTGCCAGGTCTTCGTCGACTTCCAGCTCGTCGATGAAATTGCGCAGGATGTCGCCGGTTTCTGCTTGCTGCTTAGCCTGGATGTCCGATTCGGTCATCACGTTCAGGGTCCAGCCAGTCAACTGGCTAGCCAGACGCACGTTCTGACCACCGCGACCGATGGCCTGAGCCAGATTGTCTGCGCCAACGGCGATGTCCATTGCATGGGCATCTTCGTCAACGATAATTGCCGCCACTTCAGCCGGCGACATTGCATTGATCACAAACTGAGCCGGGTTATCGTCCCACAGGACGATGTCCACACGCTCACCGCCCAACTCACCCGACACTGCCTGGACGCGCGAACCGCGCATACCGATGCAAGCGCCTTGCGGGTCGATGCGTTTGTCCTTGGAGCGGACCGCGATCTTGGCGCGCGAACCCGGGTCACGGGATGCAGCCATTACTTCGATCAGGCCTTCAGCGATTTCCGGCACTTCGATGCGGAACAACTCGATCAGCATTTCCGGCGCGGTACGCGACAGGATCAGCTGCGGGCCGCGGTTCTCGGTGCGGATTTCCTTGAGCAGCGCACGCAGACGCACGCCAACCCGGAAGGTTTCGCGAGAGATGATGTCTTCACGAGCCAGCAACGCTTCAGCGTTGTTGCCCAGGTCGACGATCACGTTGTCGCGGGTCACTTTCTTCACGGTGCCGGAGATGATTTCACCCAGGCGCTCGCGGTAAGCGTCAACAACCTGAGCGCGTTCGGCTTCGCGAACTTTCTGCACGATGACTTGCTTGGCAGTCTGTGCAGCAATGCGGCCGAACTCGATCGATTCGATTTTTTCTTCGACGACATCACCCACCTGAGCGCCAGGATGCGTTTCGGCAACCTTGCTCGGCCAGGTTTCGATGGCCGGATCGTCCAGGTCAGCTTCTTCAACGACCGTCCAGCGACGGAAAGTCTCGTAAGCACCGGTGTGGCGATTGATTTCCACACGCAGATCAACTTCGTCCTCAAAACGCTTTTTGGTAGCCGTGGCCAGAGCCAGCTCCAGCGCTTCAAAAATTACGTTTGCCGGTACGCCCTTTTCATTGGATACCGACTCAACAACCAGCAGTACTTCTTTGCTCATCGTACGCCTCGCCTTTCGCAAGCCATTGGATCCGCGGGATCCGCGTCTCAGTCAAAACTGGGAATAATGTTGGCCTTGTCGATCATATCGATCGGCAACAGGAACTCATGGTCTTCTACCTGCACCACGACGTCCTGCTCTTCTACACCGCGCAGAAGGCCTTGAAAGTTGCGTCGTCCTTCAAAAGGCGAGCGCAGCTTGATCTTCACTTGTTCACCGGCAAATTTTGCAAACTGCTCAATAGTGAACAGCGGGCGTTCCATGCCAGGCGAGGAAACTTCAAGGGTGTATTCAACGGCGATTGGATCTTCAACGTCCAGGACACCGCTGATCTGACGGCTGACAATGGCGCAATCGTCCACCAGCACACCGCCCTCTTTATCGATATAAACGCGCAACATTGAGTGGCGACCTTGAGCCGAAAACTCAATACCCCAGCATTCATAGCCTAGGGCCACGACCACCGGGGCCAGCAAGGCCTGCAACTCTTCTAGCTTGCTCGACACCTGAACCCCCTCGTGCATGTATGTGCATGCTGTGCAAAATAAAAAAATGGGCGAAACGCCCATCCTTGAAACGCCGTCGAATAGCGGCGTTGAAAGTGTCCAGCTAACAAAAAGCCCCTTAAAAGGGGCTCCTTAAACTGGTTGCGGGGGCCGGATTTGAACCGACGACCTTCGGGTTATGAGCCCGACGAGCTACCAGACTGCTCCACCCCGCGACAAAGCTGGGGCGGAAGTATACGACCGATCCCTGACAGGGTCAATGTAACCTTCCACCTACAAGAAAGCCCGCAACAGCGGGCTCTCCTGATAATTGGTACCGAGAAGGGGACTCGAACCCCTACACCCTATGGGCACAACCACCTCAAGGTTGCGTGTCTACCAATTCCACCACCTCGGCAATACTACGTTTGAAACCCTTCTTACTTTTGCTCTTGAGCTGGAGGTACGTCAGTCGCTGGAGTAGCCGACTTTTGCTCTTGAAGCACCGGTACATCATCAGAAGCCGGTTGTTGCTTTGGAACTTCCAACACTGCCGGGTTTGGCAAACCTACTTGAGTCAGCTGGTGAGCCTTCTCTTTAGCAAAGTAACCTAACCCTAAGCTGGTTATGAAGAAACCGGCGGCAAGTATAGCAGTAAACTTACTAAGAAAGGTAGAGGAACCTTGGCTTCCGAACACAGTATTTGAAGCACCTGCTCCGAAAGACGCGCCAGCATCCGCACCTTTACCCTGCTGCAGCAATACCAAGGCAACTACGCCCAATGCACCCAGCAGATGAAAAACGACTACGACTGTTTCCAGCATTTTTTCAGTTTCCCGCGGCGCGACAAATCGCACCGAACTCATCTGCATTCAGGGAAGCTCCACCAATGAGCCCCCCATCGATATCCGGCATGCCGAACAGTTCGACCGCATTGGCCGCCTTCACGCTGCCGCCGTATAGAAGCCGCACACCTTGTGCGACTTCAGAATTCTCTGCCGCCAACTGAGCGCGAATGGCTGCGTGCACATCCTGCGCCTGTTGCGGCGAAGCAGTCAGCCCGGTGCCAATGGCCCAGACCGGCTCGTAAGCAATTACTGCATTTGCAAAGACACCGACACCGAGCTCCTCAATGATACTGCCCAGCTGACGCCCGACAACCTCAAGAGTTTTACCGGCTTCACGTTGCTCCAGGGTTTCCCCTATGCACAACACCGGAATCAAGCCACACGCCTGTGCCGCTGCGAACTTGCGAATGAGTGTTTCATCATTCTCGCCGATGATCTGGCGACGCTCGGAATGCCCGACGAGTACCAGGGAACAACCTTCATCAGCCAACTGACCCGGTGCAATTTCACCGGTCAATGCACCTTGCTTGGATTCCACCGCAGCGTTCTGCGCGCCGACCTTGATCGACTTGCCTTCCAGACCATCAATCACTTGATTGACATGCAAGAAAGACGGAAATACCGCTACATCAACACCGCTCGGCAAGGCTAGATTACGCAAGCCCTTGATCAGCTCAGCGACGCTGGCGCGGGTACCGTGCATCTTCCAGTTACCAGCTACCATAGGGCGACGCATGCTGTACCTCGTCGGTCAAAGTGGGCGCAGATGTTACCCAACACAATCATGGCTGGCAAGCCGAATTCAGGCAGAAACTTCAGTAACCAGTTTTGCCAGCTCTTCGGCATAGCCACGAACCTGCGTTTCGTCTTCACCTTCGACCATCACACGTACCAGCGGCTCAGTCCCGGACTTGCGCAACAACACGCGTCCACGCCCCGCCATCGCCTTGGTAACGCGCTCGCTGGCCTCTTTGACCGACGAGTGATCGAGGGGGCTTGCACCGCCGCCGAAACGCACATTAATCAGCACCTGCGGGCACTTGCGTAGCGCCTGACGCGATTGAGCCAGCCCTTCGGAGCGTGTCTTCAGCGCCATCAGCACCTGCAGCGCAGCGATAATCGCATCACCGGTAGTGGTGTGACTGAAGCAGACGATATGCCCCGAATTCTCGCCACCCAGAAGCCAGTTGCGCTCCAGCAGGTCAGCGATCACATAACGGTCGCCGACGTTGGCGCGCACAAAAGGAATCGAGAGATCGGCCAGGGCCAGTTCCAGCCCCAGGTTGCTCATCAGCGTACCGACTACACCACCCTGCAACTTGTCACGCTCATGCAGATCACGAGCAATGATGAACAGCAACTCGTCACCATCGACGATCGCGCCGGTGTGATCCACCATCAGGACCCGGTCGCCATCACCATCGAAAGCAATACCCAGATCGGCGTGCTCGGCCAAAACCGCAGCCTGCAGCTGGCCCATGTGGGTCGAACCGCAATTGTCATTGATATTCAGACCGTTTGGCTGTGCTGACAGCACAACGACTTCAGCGCCCAACTCACGAAACACACTAGGCGCCACCTTGTAGGTCGCACCGTGAGCGCAGTCGATCACAATCTTGAGGCCCGCGAAGCTGGTGCCGGTCGGGACGCTGCTCTTGCAGAATTCGATGTAACGACCCGAAGCGTCGTTAATCCGCGATACCTTGCCGATCTTGCTCGACTCAACCACGGTCATCGGGGTATCGAGCAACTCTTCGATCATCAGCTCGACTTCATCCGGAAGCTTGGTGCCCTTTCCGGAGAAAAACTTGATGCCGTTGTCATCGTGAGGATTGTGCGAGGCACTGATCACGATGCCAGCTTCGGCATGAAAGGTACGCGTCAGATAGGCGATGGCCGGCGTCGGCATCGGGCCCAAGAGCATGACGTCAGCACCCGCCGACGTCAGCCCGGCCTCGAGCGCCGACTCGAACATATAACCGGAGATCCGGGTGTCCTTGCCCACCAGCACCTTGCAGGCACCCATTTTGCGGAACGCCATGCCCGCCGCCCAGCCAAGCTTGAGCATGAAGTCAGGAGTAATCGGGTATTCGCCAACACGACCACGAATGCCGTCGGTCCCAAAATATTTTCTAGTCATAAGCACTCCATCATTCTTATTCGGCTGATTCTACTGCGGCGATCATCCGCAGCACATCGACTGTTTCGGCTACATCGTGGACGCGCAATATACGCGCACCCTTGAGCGAAGCCAGCGCTGCGAGCGCCAGACCGCCATGCAGGCGCTCTCCGACCGGACGACTCAAAGCCTGACCAATCATGCTCTTTCGCGAAACCCCGACCAACAGGGGCCGCCCCAAGGCATGCAGATCTTCCATATGCTTGAACAAGCTTAGATTGTGCTGCAAGTTTTTTGCGAATCCAAAGCCAGGATCAAGGATGATCCGCTCAGCCGGAATCCCTACCGACGCACATTGAGCCATGCGCTCGGCGAGAAATTCGCCCACCTCTCTCGTAACATCCTGATAGTGCGGATTGTCCTGCATATCGCCCGGCTCACCGAGCATATGCATCAGACAGACCGGCAGACCAGTAGCCGCGGCCGCATCCAGAGCACCATCGCGTCGCAGCGCGCGTACGTCATTGATCAACCCTGCGCCTAGTCGTGCTGTTTCGCGCATGACCGCCGGCGCGGAGGTATCGACCGAGATGATGACATCCAGTTCGCGATTGATGCGCTCAACGATGGGCGCTACACGCTCCAGCTCTTCCAGCGGGGAAACCGCCCTGGCACCCGGCCGGGTCGACTCACCGCCGACATCGATCAGCGTCGCGCCAGCCGCCACCATGGCTTCGGCGTGGCGCAAAGCCGCATCGAGCTGGCTGTATTGGCCACCGTCAGAGAAGGAATCAGGAGTGACATTGAGAATACCCATGACATGCGTCTGGGCCAAATCAAGAACCCGGTTGCCGCAAGGCAACCGGGTCGAGGACTGAACAGAAGTCATTTCAAACCTTAAACGTCAGCAGCCGGACCGCCGATCGGTGTTTCCGGACGCTCATTCTGCACCACCGGAGGTGTTCCGGAAGTACCCGTGCCGCCCGACCAGTCGCGAGGTTCGCGAGGCGTACGACCCGCCATGATGTCGTCGATCTGATCAGCATCAATCGTTTCGTACTTCATCAGGGCATCAGCCATAGCGTCGAGCTTGTCGCGGTTATCCGTAAGGATCTGCTTGGCCGTGCCGTAGCACTGGTCGATGATGCTGCGGACTTCGGAGTCGATCAGCTTGGCGGTCTCCCCGGAGAAGCTTGCACTTTGACCGCCACCGCCGCGACCGAGGAACACCTCGCCCTCTTCTTCGGCATACATCAACGGACCGAGTTTCTCCGACAGGCCCCACTTGGTCACCATGTTCCGTGCAATCTGGCTGGCGCGCATGATGTCGTTGGAGGCACCGGTAGTGACACCATCGAAGCCCAAGGTCATTTCTTCAGCGATACGGCCGCCATACAGCGAGCAGATCTGACTGATCAATGCACGCTTGGACAAGCTGTAGCGATCTTCTTCCGGCAGGAACATCGTCACACCCAGTGCACGACCGCGCGGGATGATCGAGACCTTATAGACCGGATCATGCTCAGGCACGACGCGACCCACGATAGCGTGGCCTGCTTCGTGATAAGCGGTGTTCTGCTTCTCTTTCTCGGACATGACCATGGATTTGCGCTCGGCGCCCATCATGATCTTGTCTTTGGCCAGCTCGAACTCTTTCATTTCGACGATGCGCTTGCCGGTACGGGCAGCAAACAACGACGCCTCGTTCACCAGGTTGGCCAGGTCAGCACCGGAGAAACCAGGAGTACCACGTGCGATCACAGCCGGAGCGACGTCGTCACCCATTGGCACTTTGCGCATGTGAACCTTGAGAATTTGCTCACGACCACGGATATCCGGCAGACCGACGACGACCTGACGGTCGAAACGGCCCGGACGCAGCAACGCAGGGTCCAATACGTCCGGACGGTTGGTTGCAGCGATGACGATGATGCCGTCATTCATTTCGAAGCCATCCATCTCGACCAGCAACTGGTTGAGAGTCTGCTCGCGCTCGTCGTGACCGCCACCCATGCCGGCGCCACGGTGGCGACCGACGGCGTCGATTTCATCGATGAAGATGATGCATGGCGCGTGTTTCTTGGCCTGTTCAAACATGTCGCGAACACGGCTGGCACCGACACCGACGAACATCTCGACGAAATCGGAACCGGAAATGGTGAAGAACGGCACTTTGGCTTCGCCGGCAATCGCCTTGGCCAGCAAGGTTTTACCAGTACCTGGAGGACCCACCATCAGCACGCCGCGAGGAATACGACCACCCAGGCGCTGGAACTTGCCCGGGTCACGCAGGAACTCGACCAGCTCACCGACTTCTTCCTTGGCTTCGTCGCAACCAGCAACGTCAGCCAGGGTAGTTTTCACCTGATCTTCGGAGAGCAGGCGCGCCTTGCTCTTGCCGAAACTCATCGGTCCGCCCTTGCCACCAGCACCGCCCTGCATCTGCCGCATGAAGAACATGAACACGGCGATGATCACCAGGATCGGGAAGCTTGCGACCAGGAGTTGAGTCCAGATGCTTTGCTGCTCAGGCTGCTTGCCTTCGACTACGACGTGGTTGTCCACGAGGTCGCCGATCAGACCGTTGTCCTGGATTGCCGGACGAATGGTCTTGAAGCTGTCGCCATCGTTGCGCTTGCCGGTGATGACATAGCCATCAACCGCTACGCGCTCGACCTTGCCATCCTTGACCTGCTGGATGAAGTCGGAATAGTTGAGGGTCTGCGGCTCGTTAGGGCTGGAGAAGTTGTTCATCACTGTCACCAGGACAGCCGCGATGATCAACCACAGGATCAGATTCTTTGCCATATCGTTCAATTAACTACCCTCTGAAGCAAGCTCCGCTAATGGCGCGCGCTTCGCATGATATTCACCGGCCTAACTTACTACATTACCTACGGCTCTGGCAGGCGCCGTCTGTAACCCTTTGTGAAACACTTTCTACACGATATTCGCTAATGCTCACGGGGCGAAATACGAAAAACCTATCGACCCGCAAAAAAACCTCGATTTACTCACTACGGCCGCGATAGCCCCAAGCCAGCATGTATTGCTCGCGGGAACTGCCACGGGAAGAGTCCGGCTTGATCATCTGGACCTTGTCGAATTTCTGACGAGCGTCCTTCACGTAAGCATCAAACCCCTCGCCCTGAAAAACCTTGATCACGAAATTACCACCCGGTTTGAGTATCCGGGCCGCCAGATCAAGAGCCAGCTCACATAGAAACATGGCTTTTGGCATGTCCACCTCAGGCGTACCACTCATATTGGGGGCCATATCGGAAATCACAAGGTCCACCTGCGAATTACCCACGGCTTCAAGGATCTGAGCGAGCACTTCGTCCTGGGTGAAGTCACCCTGGATGAAATTCACATCCGGAATGCTGTCCATTTCCAGGATGTCCGAGGCGATCAGACGCCCCTGACCACCGATCAGCCGACTAGTGACCTGCGACCAGCCGCCGGGCGCCGCACCCAGGTCGACAACGCTCATACCCGGACGGATCAGCTTGTATTTCTCCTGGACCTCCAGAAGCTTATAACTCGCACGCGATCGGTAACCATCCTTCTGCGCCTGCTTCACATAGGGATCATTGACATGTCTTTGCAGCCATTTAAGGCTTGTCTTGGAACGGGCCACGGGCCACCTCGAAAATAAAACGGGTCGTGATTAACTGGGCGGTCCCGGACTCGCTCGGGTAAACTGGCCGCCGCTTTTTACAAGATCAGACGCAGGGGTCAGATTATGCCGCTCACTCAAGAGCAGAAGAAACAGTACAAATCCATTGGCCACCATCTGAAACCGGTTTTGATTGTGGCTGACAACGGTTTGACTGAAGGTGTGTTAGCCGAACTCGAACGCGCTTTGGCGGATCACGAGCTGATTAAAATCAAGCTCAACATCCTCGATCGCGAATCGCGCCTGGCGTCCGTTGCAGAACTCTGCAAGGTCGGCAAAGCGGATCTGGTTCAAGTCATCGGCAAGATGGCACTGATTTACCGCAAGAACTTCAGCGTCAACAAGCAACTGTCGAACGTCCATCGCTTCAAGTGATGACAAGGGTCAAGGGTGTGCTTCGCGCACCCTGCCGCTCCATCCTGGCACCGGCTGCAACACCAGCACCAGCCCGGAAAAACCCAGCACCAGATAGCTGAACACCTGCCAACGCACTGCATCCGGCCAGCCGAAGCGCACAGCGAAAAACATCCCACACGCGTACAGCGCCATCATCAGCAGTTGCCCACGAATATCGCGCCATAGACTGGCAAGGCCCTCGGCCTGAACCAGCACCAAAGCCTGAAAAATCACACACGCTGCGGCAAATCCCACCATCAGCGCATTCAGCATGCCTGCAATTTCGTCGATCAGCAGCGGTGCCAGGCCAATTTGGCCCAACACCGGCAGCAGACCGATGTGTAACAGCCACAAGCCGCCCACCCACAACATCTGAGCCAGCTGCCAAAACATGGCGCCCGCACGTAGCGGGCGCCGGCGTTTAGATGTGGCGAACTTCGACAATCTCGTACTCGATAACGCCACCAGGCGTTTTCACGGCAACCACATCACCCTCTTCCTTGGCAATCAAGGCGCGAGCCAATGGCGAACCGACCGAAATCTTGCCAAGTTTGAAGTCAGCCTCATCCTCACCCACGATGTGGTAAGTGACGCTTTCATCAGTCTCGACGTTGGCGATTTCAACGGTCGTGCCGAAAATCACTTTGCCAGTGTGAGGAATGGTCGTGACATCGATGATCACCGCATTCTGCATACGGCCTTCGATGTCGCGGATCCGCGCCTCGACCATACCCTGCTGCTCGCGAGCAGCGTGGTATTCGGCGTTTTCCTTCAAGTCACCCAACTCGCGGGCCGTACCGATGTCCTGGCTAAGCTTCGGACGGACGACCTTGGTCAGGTGAGCGTGTTCTTCTTCCAGGGCTTTGGCGCCCTGAACGGTCATTGGGTACTTGGTTATGCTCATGCCTTCAATCCTGCGTGTAGATCCTGCAAGCGGCGTACGGTCTTCTCGGGACCGAACTTCAGCGCTTCGCAGATAGCTTCGCCAGCAGCAATAGTGGTGGTGCAGTAAATCTTGTGCTGCAAGGCATTACGACGAATGGAATAGGAGTCAGCGATCGACTGACGGCCTTCGGTGGTGTTGATGATCAGGGTGACTTCGTCATTCTTGATCATGTCGACCACGTGCGGACGACCTTCGGTCACCTTGTTCACACGACGCACCTTCAGGCCTGCGGCCTCGATCAGCTTGGCAGTACCGGCAGTGGCGACCACTTCGAAACCCAAGTTGATCAGATCACGGGCCACGCCTGCAACCAGTGGCTTGTCGTCGTCACGCACGCTGATGAACGCAGTACCGCCGGTCGGCAGCACTTCGCTGGCGCCCATTTGAGCCTTGGCAAACGCTTCGCCAAAGGTGTCGCCCACGCCCATCACTTCACCGGTGGACTTCATCTCTGGGCCCAGGATCGGGTCCACACCAGGGAATTTGGCGAATGGGAACACCGCCTCTTTCACGCTGTAGAAGTTCGGAATGATTTCCTTGGTGAAGCCGATTTCCTTCAGGGTTTTACCGGCCATCACACGAGCGGCGATCATTGCCAGGGAAACACCGATGCACTTGGACACGAACGGTACGGTACGGGAAGCGCGCGGGTTGACTTCGATGACGTAGATGTCTTCGCCTTGCAGCGCCAACTGAACGTTCATCAAGCCGACTACGCCCAGCTCCAGGGCCATTTTCTTGACCTGTTCGCGCATCTCGTCCTGAATGTGCGCAGGCAGCGAGTACGGCGGCAGGGAGCACGCGGAGTCACCGGAGTGAACGCCGGCCTGCTCGATGTGCTGCATGATTGCGCCGATCACCACGTCGGTGCCGTCGCAAACCGCATCCACGTCCATTTCGATGGCGCAGTTGAGGAAGTGGTCAAGCAGCACCGGGCTGTCGTTGGACACTTTCACCGCGTCACGCAGGTAGCGCTTGAGCTCTTCTTCTTCGTAGACGATTTCCATCGCACGACCGCCCAGCACGTAGGACGGACGCACCACCAGCGGGTAACCGATCTTGGCGGCGGCACGAATCGCTTCGTCTTCGCTGCGCACGGTGGCGTTTGGCGGCTGACGCAGGTTCAGACGCTCAACCATCTGCTGGAAGCGCTCACGGTCTTCAGCGCGGTCGATAGCATCAGGGCTGGTGCCGATGATCGGCACGCCAGCTTCTTCCAGTGCACGCGCCAGTTTCAGCGGGGTTTGGCCGCCGTACTGGACGATCACGCCTTTGGGTTTCTCGACGCGGCAGATTTCCAGCACGTCTTCCAGGGTCACTGGCTCGAAGTACAGGCGATCGGAGGTGTCGTAGTCAGTGGAGACGGTTTCCGGGTTGCAGTTGACCATGATGGTCTCGTAACCGTCTTCGCGCAGCGCCAGTGCCGCGTGTACGCAGCAGTAGTCGAACTCGATGCCTTGGCCGATACGGTTTGGACCGCCGCCCAGGATCATGATCTTGTCGCGGCCCGATGGCGCGGCTTCGCACTCTTCCTCGTAAGTCGAGTACATGTAGGCGGTGTCGGTGGCGAACTCGGCCGCGCAGGTGTCAACGCGCTTGTAGACCGGGAAAATCTCAAGCTTGTGACGGTGGCGACGCAACGCCTTCTCGGTGACGCCCAGCAGCTTGGCCAGACGCATGTCGGAGAAACCTTTGCGCTTGAGGCGGAACATCAAGTCGCGGTCGATGCTGGCCAGACCCAGGGTCTTGACCTTCTCTTCTTCCTTGATCAGGTCTTCGATCTGTACCAGGAACCACGGGTCGATCATGTTCATGCCGAAGATGTCTTCGACCGACAGGCCGGCGCGGAAGGCGTCAGCCACGTACCAGATACGCTCGGCGCCCGGAACGGTCAGCTCGCGCTTGAGCACGCTCATGCTTTCCGGGTTGCTCAGGTCGAGCTTCTCGTCCAGACCGCAAACGCCTACTTCCAGACCGCGCAGGGCTTTCTGCAGGGATTCCTGGAAGGTCCGGCCGATGGCCATGACTTCACCGACCGACTTCATTTGAGTGGTCAGGCGTGCGTCGGCTTTCGGGAATTTTTCGAAGGCGAAGCGTGGCAGCTTGGTGACGACGTAGTCGATCGACGGCTCGAAGGACGCAGGCGTCGCGCCGCCGGTGATTTCGTTCTGCAACTCGTCCAGGGTGTAGCCGATCGCCAGCTTGGCAGCGATACGCGCGATCGGGAATCCAGTGGCTTTGGAGGCCAGTGCCGAAGAGCGGGACACACGCGGGTTCATCTCGATCACGACCATACGGCCGGTGTCCGGGCAGATGCCGAACTGAACGTTGGAGCCGCCGGTTTCAACGCCGATCTCACGCAGTACCGCCAGGGAGGCGTTACGCATGATCTGGTATTCCTTGTCCGTCAGGGTTTGTGCCGGAGCCACGGTGATCGAGTCACCGGTGTGCACGCCCATCGGGTCAAAGTTTTCGATCGAGCAAACGATGATGCAGTTGTCCTTCTTATCGCGGACAACCTCCATCTCGTATTCTTTCCAGCCGATCAGGGATTCGTCGATCAGCAGCTCTTTGGTCGGCGAAAGGTCGAGACCGCGGGCGCAGATTTCTTCGAACTCTTCGCGGTTGTAAGCGATACCGCCACCGGTGCCGCCCATGGTAAAGGACGGACGGATGATGCACGGGAAGCCGAGCTTCTCGAGGACCAGGTTGGCCTCTTCCATGCTGTGGGCGATACCCGAACGCGGGCAGTCGAGGCCGATGGATTTCATCGCCTTGTCGAAGCGCGAACGGTCTTCAGCCTTGTCAATAGTGTCAGCGTTGGCGCCGATCATCTCTACGCCGAACTTCTCCAGAACGCCTTCGCGCTCCAGGTCCAGTGCGCAGTTCAGAGCGGTCTGACCGCCCATGGTCGGCAGCAGCGCGTCCGGACGCTCTTTCTCGATGATCTTGGCAACGGTCTGCCACTTGATCGGCTCGATGTAGGTCGCGTCGGCCATGTCCGGGTCGGTCATGATGGTCGCTGGGTTGGAGTTCACCAGGATGACGCGGTAACCCTCTTCGCGCAGGGCTTTACAGGCCTGGGCGCCGGAGTAGTCGAATTCGCAGGCCTGGCCGATCACGATCGGGCCAGCGCCGAGAATCAGGATGCTTTTTATGTCTGTACGTTTTGGCATGGGTTTGTCACTCAAATCCGCAGGTCAGTCGGCAAGCCGTCTTGTTCAATCTGTGAAGCCTTGAGGGGGCCGCCGGTTGTCGGGACCACCCTCAAGCTTTGCAACATCAAGGCGAGCGATTAGCGTCGCTTGGCCATTTCGTTGATGAAGCGATCGAACAATGGCGCTACGTCGTTCGGGCCAGGGCTGGCTTCAGGGTGACCCTGGAAGCTGAAGGCGCTCTTGTCGGTACGCTCGATGCCTTGCAGGGTGCCGTCGAACAGCGATTTGTGGATCGCACGGACGTTGGCTGGCAGGGTCGTTTCGTCTACCGCAAAACCGTGGTTCTGGCTGGTGATCATCACCACACCGGTGTCCAGATCCTGGACCGGGTGGTTGGCACCGTGGTGGCCGTGACCCATTTTCAGGGTCTTGGCGCCGGAGGCCAGGGCCAGCAGTTGGTGACCGAGGCAGATACCGAAGACCGGAATCTCGGTTTCCAGCACGTCCTTGATCGCCTGGATCGCGTAGTCGCAAGGCTCCGGGTCACCAGGGCCGTTGGACAGGAACACGCCGTCCGGTTTCATCGCCAGAACGTCAGCAGCAGGGGTTTGAGCCGGCACCACGGTCACGCGGCAACCGCGCGCAACCAGCATGCGCAGGATGTTCAGCTTGACGCCGTAGTCGTAGGCCACCACGTGGTACGGCAGCTCGGAGGCGTCGATGGTCGCGTGGCTGTCGGTTTTCAACTCCCAGACAGTCGAGCGCCACTCGTACTTCTCTTTGGTGCTGACGACTTTCGCCAGGTCCATGCCTTTGAGGCCAGGGAAACCCTGTGCAGCGGCGATGGCGGCTTCTTCGGAAATATTGTCACCGGCCATGATGCAGCCGTTCTGTGCGCCTTTTTCACGCAGGATGCGTGTCAGGCGACGGGTGTCGATACCGGCGATTGCCACCACATTGTTGGCTTTCAGGTAGTCGGACAGGGACATCGTGTTACGCCAGTTGCTCGCAACCAGTGGCAGGTCACGGATGACCAGGCCAGCGGACCATACGCGGTCGGACTCGGCGTCTTCCGGTGTAGTACCGGTGTTGCCGATGTGCGGGTAAGTCAGGGTAACGATCTGTTGGGCGTAGGAAGGATCGGTAAGGATTTCCTGATAGCCGGTCATGGCGGTGTTGAACACCACCTCTCCAACGGTTTGACCGTCGGCTCCAATGGCTTCGCCGCGAAAAATGCTGCCATCAGCAAGGGCGAGTATGGCTGGCTTAGTCAAGAAGACCTCCCGTAAATAAAGCCTGAAAGGGCGATCGCAGGTTGTAAAAAAGCGGAGTGACGTATGGACACGTCACCCCGCTTCTTCACCGAATAATTCTGCGCGCTTTTAGTGGACACACTAAAGCTGTAGCTTACAGAAAAAGGCATTTTTGGTCTACCGCCAATGAGCCTTAAAGGCCGGGGAATGCGACAGGACGTCGCTTGGCGGAGTGAAACCGGGCTCAAACGCTGTGTTCGAACCCGATTTCGGGCGCATCTTAACGCAGATCGAGCACGTCTTGCATGTCGTAAAGGCCTGCCTCACGACCCTCCAGCCACAACGCGGCACGTACCGCGCCCTTGGCGAAGGTCATGCGACTGGAAGCCTTGTGCGTGATTTCGAGGCGCTCACCTTCACAGGCGAACAGCACCGTATGATCGCCGACCACATCACCGCCGCGCACAGTGGCAAAACCGATCGTTTCACGCTCACGCGCACCGGTGTGGCCTTCACGTCCGTAGACCGCAACTTTCTGCAGATCGCGATCCAGCGCACTGGCGATCACTTCACCCATGCGCAACGCCGTGCCCGAAGGCGCATCAATCTTGTGCCGGTGGTGAGCCTCGATGATTTCGATGTCCGCTTCATCGCCCAACACACGAGCCGCCATGTCGAGCAGCTTCAGCGACAGGTTCACACCCACACTGAAATTGGCCGCGAACACAATCGCAATGTCCTTGCCCGCCTCGGCCAGCAACTGTTTTTGCACAGCGTCCAACCCGGTCGTGCCAATTACCATGGCCTTGCCCGCCTTGCGACAGAACGCCAGGTTTTTCAGCATGACTTCCGGCAGCGTAAAGTCGATCAGCACGTCGAACTCATCAGCCACCGCTTCGACATGACCGGACAACGGCACGCCGATACGTCCGAGCGAGGCCAGCTCACCGGCATCCACACCAATCAGCGTGCTGCCAGGGCGCACAATCGCCGCCGTCAGGCCGGTCAACGGTGCGCGCTGCTGCACGGCCTCGACCAGGATTTTGCCCATGCGTCCAGCAGCGCCCATCACAGCTATACGTCGCATGCTCACTCCTTACAAGTCGCCGAAGAAACGCTTCACGCCTTCGAACCAACCCGTGGTTTTCGGCGAATGGCTGTTGTCGTCTGCCAGCGAGCTACGGAATTCTTCCAGCAATTCGCGCTGACGACGACCCAGGTTGACCGGGGTTTCAACCGCCACGCGACACATCAGGTCGCCAGCACCGCCGCCACGCACCGGTGCAACACCCTTACCGCGAACACGGAACTGCTTGCCGGTCTGAGTCCCCTCAGGGATCTTCAATTTGACTCGACCATCAAGGGTCGGAATCTCCAGCTCGCCGCCCAATGCCGCATCGACGAAGCTGATCGGCACTTCGCAGAACAGATGCTTGCCGTCACGCTGGAAGATCGCGTGCTCGCGCACATTGATCACCACGTACAGGTCGCCCGTCGGACCGCCCTGAGCACCCGCCTCGCCTTCGCCGGACAGACGAATGCGGTCACCGGTATCAACACCGGCCGGCACTTTCACCGACAGGGTCTTGTACTCTTCGACACGGCCTTCGCCGTTGCAGGAGTTGCACGGATCGGAAATGATCTTGCCCTGGCCATGGCAGCGCGGGCAGGTCTGCTGCACCGAGAAGAAGCCTTGCTGCATGCGCACCTGACCGATACCGCCGCACGTCGGGCAGGTAACCGGCGAGGAGCCTTTCTTGGCACCCGAGCCGTCGCACGGCTTGCAGTTGACCAGTGTCGGAACGCGGATATTCACGGTCGTGCCGCGCACCGCCTCTTCCAGGTTCAGCTCCAGGGTGTAACGCAGGTCGCTGCCGCGCTGAGCGCCGCCACGGGAACCGCCGCGACCACCACCGAAGAAATCACTGAAGACATCGCCAAAGATGTCGGAGAAGTTCTGGCCGCCAAAACCGGCACCGCCGCCACCCATGCTCGGGTCAACGCCGGCATGACCGTACTGGTCGTACGCCGCGCGCTTGCTCGAATCGGACAGCACTTCGTAGGCCTCGTTGGCCTCTTTGAACATGTCTTCCGACGCTTTGTCATCGGGATTACGGTCCGGGTGGTGCTTCATTGCCAGGCGACGGTAGGCCTTTTTCAGGTCTGCTTCGCTTGAGCCACGCTCAACACCCAACACCTCGTAATAGTCACGCTTTGCCATAAGTCTTTGCACTCTTAAGGACGTCCGGCAAACCTCTCCTGAGCCTTGCCAAACTCGTTGAGCCCCAATACAGGCCCGGACCCAACTCACGTCAATTCAACGATCCTGGTCTTTGATTCGATGCGGTACTGTCGGCTCGAAAAGCAGGAGCATTTCCGGCCATACCATCAACATCCGAACGCTGTCGCATGCTGTAAAAATTCGCTAACTCCAGACACGCCAACGCGGGAGCAAGCTCCCGCGCGGCGACATCCTACCAGCCACCGCCTGAAGGCAGTCAACCGGGCGACCAACAACTTACTTGTGGTCTTTGACTTCTTCGAACTCGGCATCAACGACGTCGTCGGCTTTTTCAGCTTTTTCGTCGTGCGGTGCCGCGCCTTCAGCAGGCTGAGCCTGTTCGGCGTACATCTTCTGCGCCACTGGAGCGGAGACTTTCGACAGCTCTTCAACCTTGGCTTCGATTGCAGCTTTGTCGTCGCCTTTAACAGCGGCTTCCAGAGCAACAACAGCGGCTTCGATTGCAGTCTTCTCTTCAGCAGTCACTTTATCGCCAGCGTCTGCGACCATTTTGCGAGTCGAGTGAACCAGCGCGTCGCCCTGGTTGCGAGCGGTTGCCAGCTCTTCGAACTGGCGATCTGCGTCGACGTTGGCTTCAGCATCGCGAATCATCTGCTGAATCTCTTCCTCGGACAGACCGGAGTTGGCCTTGATCACGATCGACTGAGTCTTGCCGGTGGCCTTGTCTTTGGCGCCTACGTGCAGGATGCCGTTGGCGTCGATGTCGAAGGTCACTTCGATTTGTGGCACGCCACGTGGTGCTGGTGGAATCTCGGCCAGGTCGAACTTGCCCAGGGACTTGTTCTGTGCGGCTTGCTTACGCTCACCTTGCAGCACGTGAATGGTCACTGCGCCCTGGTTGTCGTCGGCCGTCGAGAACACTTGCGATTTCTTGGTAGGAATCGTGGTGTTTTTCTCGATCAGCGCGGTCATCACGCCACCCATGGTTTCGATGCCCAGGGTCAGCGGGCTGACGTCCAGCAGCAGAACGTCTTTCACGTCGCCGGCCAATACTGCGCCCTGGATAGCTGCACCCATGGCAACGGCTTCGTCCGGGTTAACGTCTTTACGTGCTTCTTTGCCGAAGAATTCGGTCACCAGCTTCTGAACCAGTGGCATACGGGTCTGACCGCCTACCAGGATCACGTCGTTGATCGCGCCAACGTCGATACCGGAGTCTTTCAGAGCGATGCGGCAAGGTTCGATGGTGCGTTGAACCAGGTCTTCAACCAGCGCTTCAAGCTTGGCGCGGGAGATTTTCACGTTCAAGTGCTTAGGACCGGTGGCGTCTGCAGTGATGTACGGCAGGTTCACGTCGGTCTGCAGGCTCGAAGACAGTTCGATCTTGGCTTTTTCAGCGGCTTCTTTCAGGCGCTGCATGGCCAGCGGATCACCCTTGAGGTTCATGCCGCTTTCTTTCTTGAACTCGTCAACGAGGTAGTCGATCAGACGAATGTCAAAATCTTCACCGCCCAGGAACGTGTCACCGTTGGTGGCCAACACTTCGAACTGGTGCTCGCCATCGACTTCGGCGATTTCGATAACCGAAACGTCAAAAGTACCGCCGCCCAAGTCGTAAACGATCACGGTGTGATCGCCTTTCGCCTTGTCCATACCGTAAGCCAGAGCGGCTGCGGTTGGTTCGTTGATGATACGTTTTACGTCCAGGCCCGCGATGCGGCCGGCGTCTTTGGTGGCTTGACGCTGGCTGTCGTTGAAGTAGGCCGGAACGGTGATCACCGCTTCGGTCACTGGCTCACCGAGGTAGTCTTCGGCGGTCTTCTTCATTTTCTTCAGAATTTCAGCCGAGATTTGTGGCGGCGACATTTTCTGGCCGTTCACTTCTACCCACGCATCACCGTTGTCAGCCTTGGCGATTTTGTAAGGGACCATCTTGATGTCTTTCTGTACGACTTCTTCGTCGAACTTACGACCGATCAGACGCTTCACCGCATACAGGGTGTTGTGCGGATTGGTCACAGCCTGACGCTTGGCCGACTGGCCCACGAGAATTTCGCCATCGTTGGCGTAAGCGATGATCGACGGCGTGGTACGCGCGCCTTCGGCGTTTTCAATAACTTTGGCTACGCCGTTTTCAAGCACGGAGACGCAGGAGTTGGTAGTCCCCAGGTCGATACCGATAATTTTGCCCATGTTCACTCTCCCGAAACTTTGGATTTGGTTGCCGCAGCAGTGGTGGCTAACTGCGGTAGCACTTAAACGCTTGACTTATAAATGGGGGCCTTGCGGCCAATTTCAAGCCTGCTCGTCAATCGAAGGCGAAACTGGCGCAGGGGCCTTGCTGACCACGACCATGGCCGGGCGCAGCAGGCGACCATTGAGCTGATAGCCCTTCTGGAACACCTTCAACACGCTGTTCGGCTCGACGTCGGCGCTTTCCTGCATGGCCATCGCCTGGTGATGCACGGCATTGAACGGTTCGCCGTGTGGATCGATTGCTTCCAGCTGATAACGCTTCAGGGTGTCCTGGAACATTTTCAGGGTCAGCTCGATGCCTTCGCGCATAGGGCGGATGCTTTCGTCATCCGGGTTGGACAACTCCAGGCCACGCTCCAGGCTGTCGATGATTGGCAACAGGTCGCCGGCGAATTTTTCCAGCGCGAACTTGTGAGCCTTTTCGACATCCTGCTCGGCGCGACGGCGGACGTTCTGCAGATCGGCGGCAACACGCAAAGCCTGATCCTGTGCGCCTGCCAGTTGCTCTTCGAGCACTTGTACACGTGCCGCCAGGTCTTCACCCGAAGCCTCGGCGTCTAGATTTTGCGTATCCACTGTCTGTTCGTCAGCCATAGATTTCTCCTTTCAATATCGTCCGCGAGCTCAACTCGCGCTTCTGCCCAGCTATATGGGGCCGCAAAATCGAGCTTCAAGGGGTTTGTTGTGATTAACCCTACAAAAAACGCTGCATTGTCATTCCATGCCGCACTAAGGCTTTCGTCGGATCAAGCAAATCGAGCTAAGCGAGGGCATTGTCAGCCAGAAACAAAACACTGTATAAATAACCAGACCTAAAGCCTGGGAGCGGCCTTTATGCTGGTGCACCTGTCCGTACATAACTACGCCATCGTTGAACATCTCGATCTCGAACTCGATCGCGGGATGAGCGTGATCACTGGGGAAACCGGCGCCGGCAAGTCGATCATGCTCGACGCCCTGGGACTGACCCTGGGTGATCGCGCCGACAGCGGCGTGGTCCGCCCCGGCGCAGACAAGGCCGATATCCTGGCAACCTTCGACCTGGTCGATATCCCGGAAGCCAGCGCCTGGCTGGCCGAGCGCGATCTCGAAAGCGACGGCCCGTGCATCCTGCGCCGGGTGATCACCGCCGAAGGGCGTTCGCGCGGCTATATCAACGGCACGCCCTGCCCGCTCGGCGATCTCAAGGCACTGGGCGAGTTGCTGATCGATATCCACAGCCAGCATGAACACCAATCCCTGCTCAAGACCGACACCCACCGCCGCTTGCTCGACGAGTACGCCGGCGCCACCGACCTTGCCCGCCAGGTACATCTGGCCGCCCAACGCTGGCGCCAGACCCGCCAGGAACTCGAGCGCCTTTCCAACTCCGGCGACGAGCAGCGCGCTCGCCACCAATTGCTCAGCTATCAACTCGAAGAGCTGGAAAACCTCGGCCTCGGCGAAAACGAGCTGGAGCAGCTCGAACAGGAACACAAGAACCTGACCAACGCCGAAACCCTGCTGGGCATTTGCCGGCAAGTCGTCGAACAGTGCAGCGAAAGTGATTCCGGCAATGTCTTGAACGCCCTCACGGCCAGCCTTAACCGCCTGTCGAGCGTCAACAACTCGATCGGCGCACTGGGCGAAGCCAGCAGCCTGCTGACCAGTGCACAGATCCAGGTCGAAGAAGCCGTGGGCGAATTGAACCGCTTCCTTGATAACTTCGATGCCGATCCAGCGCGCCTTCAGTACCTGGAAGAACGCCTCGATGCGATCTACACCATGGCGCGTAAACACCGGATCCAGCCAACTGAAGTCGCCGAGATGCAGCAGCGCTTGCTGGATGAAATCGAAACCCTGAATGCCAACGATGAATCCATCGAGCGACTGAGCGATGAACTCGCTTCTTATGCCCGCCATTATCAAGAGAAGGCTCGCGAGCTAAGCGACTTGCGCCATCAAGCTTCGAGCAGTCTGGCCAGTGCCGTGGAGCAGGAAATCCAGCGACTGGGCATGCCCGGCGGTCGTTTCACCATCGAACTGCGCCCCAACAGCAGCGATGAACTACTGCCCAACGGGCTCGAACAAGTAGAACTGTTGGTGAGCGCCAACCCCGGCCAGCCATTAAAAGCCTTGGCCAAAGTAGCCTCGGGTGGCGAGCTGTCGCGGATCAGCCTGGCCATTCAGGTGATCACCGCGCAGACCTCTCGCGTACCGACGCTAGTGTTCGACGAAGTGGACGTGGGTATCGGCGGCCCGACCGCCGAGATCGTCGGCCAGTTGCTGCGCCGACTTGGGGAGCGTGGGCAGGTGCTGACCGTGACCCACTTGCCGCAAGTGGCAGCGCAGGGGCACCAACATCTATTTGTGCACAAGGTGCGTGGCGAAGAGGCGACTCACACTGCCGTCTCCAAGCTGAGCAAGAACGATCGTGTCGAAGAAGTGGCGCGGATGCTGGGAGGCATCGACCTAACCAAGGAATCCCTGGCTCACGCGAAGAAGATGGTCGTTACTGCAAAAATTTAAGGCCGGCAGAAAGCACGAAGGCGACCCTGGGGTCGCCTTCGCTCGTTTCGCGAACATCAGGTTCGCGCGACATGCTTACTTTTTCTTGCGCACGTACAGAACAAGATTGTGATCAACCATCTCGAAGCCGTACTTGTCGACGATGGCTTTCTGCAGGCGCTCGATTTCTTCGTCGAAGAATTCGATCACTTCACTGGTTTCGACGTTGACCATATGGTCGTGATGCTTGCCGTCGTCCAGCTCGAAGACCGCATGGCCTCCGTCGAAGTTGTGCCGCACCACAAGGCCAGCTGCCTCGAACTGGGTCAGAACACGGTAAACCGTGGCCAGACCGACGTCCTCACCAGCCTCCATCAGCGCCTTGTAGACGTCCTCGGCACTCATGTGGCGTTGCTCGGCGGAATCGAGCATTTGCAGAATTTTGACCCGTGGAAGGGTCACTTTGAGGCCGGCTTTGCGTAGTTCGCTATTTTCAACCATGGTCAGCTTTCTCGCGATGCTGCTTCGCAGCTTCTCTTAATGCGGGTATGATCGGCGTTTACGTTGTCCCAGCCAAGATAGTGGAAGTCGCCCACCGATGCAAAACACCAAGCTCTTGCTAACCAGTTTCACCTTTGTGGGACTGCTCGCACTCGCCGGTTGTTCATTCCCCGGGGTTTACAAAATCGACATCCAGCAGGGCAATGTCGTCACGCAGGACATGATAGACCAGTTACGCCCGGGAATGACCCGTAAGCAAGTAAGGTTTATCATGGGCAACCCTCTGCTGACTGACACGTTCCATGCCGATCGCTGGGATTATCTGTATAGCCTGCAACCCGGTGGCGGTGAACGCCAACAGGAACGCATTAGCGTTATCTTCAACCCAAATGACCAGCTTGTCAGCCTCTCTGGTGATTTCATGCCAGGCGTGAGCCGTGATGAAGCCATTCTCGGCAAGGATAGCGGCACCAACGTCACCGCACCGGCAGAAAACGCCGAGAAGCCGAAACCGGAAAAACCGGTAAAGCCAGGCTCGTTGCTGGACCAGATCCAGAAGGACGTAGACGGCGTAGAAACCGTCCCGGTCCCGACTCCAGAACCACTGGGAACCTCGCCGCAATAATTTGCGGCGCATTAAAAAACCCGGCATGTCCGGGTTTTTTATTGCCTGGTGTTTCAGCTACTCACTGATTCCGCGCTTTGGCCTCAGCCGCCTTGGCAGCGCGTAGCCGGCGAACTTCCTTCGGATCAGCCAGCAACGACCGGTAAATCTCGATGCGATCCCCTGCCTGAACCCGATGACTGTCCGGATCAATGATGACCTTGCCGAAGATCCCGACCGGGCAACTGGTCAGATCCAGCTCCGGAAATGCCTGACCGATACCGGATTTCAGCAACGCGTCCCGCACGGTTGCCCCTTCCGGCACCGTCACGGACAGGAGTTCTTGACGGTCAATGGCGGCATACACCACCTCAACCTCAACCACTGCCTCAACCATGTATTTGCTTGGCGCGCTGGCAGAATGCATCTACCAGCGTATTGGCCGCCTGATTGAACAACGGCCCCAAGGTCGCGCGAACAATCGGCCCGGCGTAATCGAACGACAGGTCCAGGCTGATCTTGCAGGCTTTATCAGTCAACGCCTTGAACACCCAGATGCCATGCAATTGAGTGAACGGACCCTCCTCGAGATTCATCTCTATCGATTGCCCGGGAACCAGGGTGTTGCGCGTCACGAAATGCTGACTAAGCCCGCCCTTCGCCACACCAACGCTGGCGCGCATGTGATCGGGAGAACTTTCCAGGACTTCGGCCGAAGAGCACCACGGAAGAAACTCCGGGTATCGCGCCACGTCATTGACCAAGTCATACAGCGCTTGTGCCGGATACGGCAGCAAGGCAGAACGTTGAATGTGTGTCGTCATGTCAGCGTCACTTCCACAGCTGGGTGGCAAACACTATGAGAATGCCAATGGGCGCCACATAGCGCATCAAAAACAGGGACAGGGCGAATAACATCGGGCTACGGATCGACAACTCGTCGCGCACCGTTTCACGACCCATCACCCAGCCAGCAAACACCACGAAACATAAACCACCGAGTGGCAACATGATCCGCGAGGTGAAAAAGTCCACCAAACCAAAGAAATGCAGGCCACCGACCGCGCCCCATTGATAGAGATGGAACACCCCGCCTTCGTTCACGAAAAATTTGGCTTCCTTCCAGATATTGAAGGAAAACACCGTACCCAGACCGATGAACCAGCAAGTGAATGCCAGCCAGAAAGTGACCCAGGTGCGACTGACTTTCGTGCGCTCAACCAGGTAAGCCACCATCGGCTCGAGCAAGGAAATTGCCGAACTCCAGGCCGCAATCGCTACCAATACAAAGAACACTACCCCCATCAGTTGGCCGAACGCCACGTTACCAAAGGCAAATGGCAGGGTGACAAACATCAGGCCAGGGCCTTCGCTCGGGTCCAGGCCAGCGGCGAACACAATCGGAAACAATGCCAGTCCGGCCACCAGCGAAACAAATGTATCGAGCAGCGCTACACCGACAACGGTGCTGGAAATTGACGAGTGCTTTGGCATGTAAGCGCCATAGATCATGATCGAACCGACACCCACGCTCAGGGAAAAAAACGCGTGTCCCATGGCCGGTAGCAAACCGTCGAGGACCTTTTCCGGCTGGAAGTCGAACATGAAATGCACGCCCTCCATGAAATGGCCGGTGGTCATGCTGTAGCCGAGCAACACCAGAATCATCACAAACAGCAGCGGCATCATGATCCGCAAGCTGCGCTCAAGACCGGCAACGACGCCCCTGGCGATAACAAAGGCAGACAGCAGCATAAAAATCGTGTGCCAAAGTATCTGGCGCCATGGATCGGCGATCACATTTCCAAAGTACGTGTTGACCTGTTCAGCCGTCCCCCCCTGGAAGTCACCGCGGCCCATGTCGATGATGTAATCCAGTGACCAGCCGCCCACCACACTATAGAAAGACAGGATCAGCAAGGCCGTGATCATCCCGGCGAATGCGCCCCAGGACCATTTGCCCGATTGCCCCGCTTCCAGCGCCAGCACCTTCAAGGCGTTGGCCGGGCTCTGCCGGGCACGACGGCCGATCAGGGTTTCAGCCAACATCACCGGCACACCGATCAGCGCGATACACACCAGGAACATCAACACAAAGGCGCCGCCGCCATAGATTCCGACCATGTACGGGAATTTCCAGATACTACCTAGCCCCACGGCCGAACCGGTCGCGGCGAGTATGAAGACCCAGCGGCTAGCCCAACTGCCGTGGACAGAAACCTTGTCTGTCGACATCGTTAACACGCCCAACCGTTCGAAAAAGAGGCCGCATTGTCCGGGATTCAATCAACCTGCTCAAGCACGTAGCGAGACCGTAGCCGACTCGCGTGCAACTCCCTATAATGCCGCCCCTATGGCTAAACAGAAGAAACACCCTACAGGGACCATCGCGCAGAATAAAAAGGCGCGACACGATTACTTCATCGAACATAAGTTCGAGGCTGGTCTGGTCCTGGCCGGCTGGGAAGTAAAAAGTCTGCGGGCAAGCAAGCTGCAACTGGTTGACAGTTACGTACTGCTCAAGGATGGCGAAGCCTGGCTGCTCGGCAGCCACATTACGCCGCTGATGACGGCGAGTACCCACGTCATCGCTGATCCGACCCGCACCCGTAAATTGCTGCTCAACCGCCGCGAGCTGGAAAAGCTCGCCACGGCCGTGCAGCAAAAAGGTTATGCCTGCGTGTGCCTGTCCTGGTACTGGAGCAAGCACATGGTCAAGTGTGAGATCGCTCTGGGCAAGGGTAAGAAGGAATACGACAAGCGTGATACCGAGCGCGAACGTGACGCCGGTCGCGAACTGCAGCGTGCGGTGCGCAACAAGGGCAAGGAAGATTAATCTTTCACCTTGAGATCGCTTTCGCGGGCAAGCCTCGCTCCTACGGAACCACACGCCCCCTGTAGGAGCGAGGCTTGCCAGCGAATGATTCACCGCAAACCCACCTGACTACATCCCCTTGCGCCGCTCCGCCCGAGCCATGCGCTGCACTTCCTGACGCACTTCTTCCAGCACCTCCTGCACATACAAAATGTGCCGACTGGAGACTTCCCGCGCCTGCTCTGCCCTTCCTTCGATAATCGCCAGGTACAACTCCCGGTGCTGCGTGATCAGCATGTCGCGGGTTTCGGTGCGCTGTTTGTACATTCCGCCAATGTTGGTCACCACATTGCGCTTGAGCAGATCGAACAACCCGCGAATGGTGTGCAGCAACACGGCGTTGTGACTGGCTTCGGCGATCGCCAGATGGAATTTCGCATCCGCCGCGCCCTCTTCCGCACGACTCACTTCATCATGGCGCGTGTAGCAGTCCTGCAATTCATTGAAGGCTGCGGTCAATCGCTCGCGATCCACATCAGTAGCACGTAACGCCGCGTAGTAAGCGCAGGACGCTTCCAGCGTGTGGCGAAATTCCAGCAGATCGCGCTGAGCCTCGGGGTTACTTTCCAGCAGATGCAGCAGCGGATCGCTAAAGGTCGAACCCAGCGACTCCACCACATAATTGCCGCCGCCCTGACGGCTGACCAGCAAACCCTTGGCCGCCAGCTTCTGAATCGCCTCGCGCAACGAAGGGCGTGACACGCCGAACTGCTCGGCCAACGCACGTTCGGCCGGCAAGCGCTCGCCAGACTTCAATGTGCCCTCGAGGATCATCCCCTCAAGCTGCTCGACAATATCGTCAGACAAACGGCGCTGACGAATTTGATCAAACCCCATAACTCAATTCTCCACGATCCCGACGACTCGCCGGGCTCTCTATTCTGGCCTATCAGCGCTGTACCAGCACCTACCAGACGGCATTTGATCGAGCGGATCACACGCGTGCCACAGCGCTTATTCGACAAAAGTTTTAGGGCGGCAAATTGACACACCGCCTAGAACGCTTTTACCCTAGCCAACAGCGATTGTAAATTGGTATTACCAATTAACCAAGAACGCTGACCAGTGCCTGACCAACAACAATTAGGGGCCACCCCATATGCAAACCTGGCAACAGCTCTATACCCCGCTCGGCAGCCTCGGCGTTTCCGCGCTCGCCGCCGTTATACCCATCGTGTTTTTCTTCCTCGCGTTGGCCGTGTTCCGGCTCAAAGGGCACGTGGCCGGCAGCATCACGCTGGCCTTGTCCATTGCCGTGGCAATCTTCGCGTTCCAGATGCCGGTCGACATGGCGTTCGCCGCCGCCGGGTATGGTTTCGCCTACGGGCTGTGGCCGATTGCCTGGATCATCGTCGCGGCGGTGTTCCTCTACAAACTGACGGTCAAGAGTGGCCAGTTCGAAGTGATCCGCAGCTCTGTGCTGTCGATCACCGATGATCAGCGTTTGCAGGTTCTGCTGATCGGCTTCTGCTTCGGTGCGTTCCTGGAAGGTGCCGCCGGTTTCGGTGCGCCGGTAGCGATTACCGCCGCATTGCTGGTAGGACTGGGCTTCAACCCGCTGTACGCCGCCGGTCTGTGCCTGATCGCCAATACCGCGCCGGTAGCGTTCGGTGCCTTGGGGATTCCGATCATCGTCGCTGGCCAAGTGACCGGTATTGACGCGTTCAAAATCGGCGCCATGACCGGTCGCCAACTGCCGCTGCTGTCGCTGTTCGTGCCGTTCTGGCTGGTATTCATGATGGACGGCCTGCGCGGCGTACGTGAAACCTGGCCTGCCGCACTGGTAGCCGGCTTGAGCTTTGCCGTCACGCAATACTTCACCTCGAACTTCATTGGCCCGGAACTGCCGGACATCACGTCGGCCCTGGCCAGCCTGATTTCCCTGACGCTGTTCCTGAAAGTCTGGCAGCCGAAACGCGCCGCCGGCCAGCACATCGCCGGCGCCGTCTCGGCGTCCGTGGTGACCGCCAGCGCCGGCGGTTTCGGCCAGCCGCGCACCACCGTGGCTTCGCCTTTCAGCCTCGGTGAGATTTTCAAGGCCTGGTCGCCGTTCCTGATCCTCACCGTGCTGGTCACCATCTGGACCCTGAAACCGTTCAAGGCGATGTTCGCCGCGGGCGGTTCGATGTACAGCTGGGGGTTCAACTTCGCCATCCCGCACCTGGATCAAATGGTGATCAAGGTCGCACCGATCGTGACCGCTCCAACCGCCATTCCAGCGGTGTTTAAACTCGACCCGATTTCCGCGACCGGCACGGCGATTTTCTTCTCCGCGCTGATCTCGATGCTGGTGCTGAAGATCAATATCAAAACTGGTCTGCCCACTTTACGGGAGACCTTCTACGAGCTGCGCTGGCCGATTCTGTCCATCGGCATGGTGTTGGCTTTTGCCTTCGTCACCAACTACTCGGGCATGTCCTCGACCATGGCCCTGGTATTGGCCGGCACCGGCGCCGCCTTCCCGTTCTTCTCACCGTTCCTTGGCTGGCTGGGGGTATTCCTGACCGGTTCCGATACCTCGTCCAACGCACTGTTCAGTTCGTTGCAAGCGACCACCGCGCACCAGATCGGTGTCAGCGATGTGCTGTTGGTAGCCGCGAACACCAGCGGCGGCGTGACCGGCAAGATGATCTCGCCACAATCGATCGCCGTGGCCTGCGCCGCGACCGGCCTGGTGGGCAAGGAATCGGATCTGTTCCGCTTCACCCTCAAGCACAGCCTGTTCTTTGCAACGATCGTCGGCTTGATCACCTACATCCAGGCCTACTGGCTCACCGGCATGCTGGTGCACTAAGTCCTACAAGCAGCATCGAAAAAACCGACGCCGGACCACGATTCCGGCGTCAGCTATTCACAACCCGGTCTGTAAGGCTGCTGAAAGCTTCCCTCTCTATATTCAGCGGCCTCAACGGACGGATAACCGGGACCACCCGGAGAACGCCTGATGAGCGAGCTTTTTTACAACGCTGTGCCGAACACGACCCGCGTCGCCCCGCCACTGCCCAAGCCTCGGCAATACCCCAGCGAAAAACCGTCACGGGTCTACCTGTTCGGAACCTGCGTGGTCGATCTGTTCTACCCGGAAGCCGGGATGGACGCGATCCACCTGCTGGAGCGCGAAGGCATTCGTGTCGAGTACCCGCAAGGGCAAAGCTGCTGCGGACAACCGGCCTACACCTCGGGTTACACCGAGCAGGCCCGGACCGTGGCGCGCTCGCAGTTGGCGCTGTTCGCCGGGGATTATCCGGTGGTGGTGCCTTCGGGATCGTGTGCCGGGATGTTGCGTGAACACTACGCCGACTTGTTCAAGGACGAGCCGCAAACGTTGAAGCAAGTCCAGGCGCTGGCCGCCCGGACGTATGAACTGGCCGAGTTCCTGTTGTTCGTCTGCAAGGTGCAACTCAAGGACAGTGGCGAGCCCGTCAAAGTGGCGCTTCACACGTCGTGCTCGGCACGCCGTGAAATGAATACTCACCTGCACGGTCGCGAGCTGTTGTCGCAACTGAGCAATGTGGAACGGGTCGATCACAGCCACGAAAGTGAATGCTGTGGCTTTGGTGGGACTTTCAGCGTCCGTATGCCAGACATTTCCGGCGCGATGGTGGCTGACAAGACCCGTTCGTTGAAGGAATCAGGCGCGCACAAGGTACTCAGTGCCGACTGCGGTTGCCTGATGAACATCAACGGCTCGCTGGAAAAACAGCAGGAAGCGTTGCGCGGCCAACACCTGGCCAGCTTCCTCTGGCAGCGAACCGGAGGTGTTCAATGAACGCGTCCGCGATTATTCCTACGGTCGCCGTAGAAGAAGACTTTCGCACCCGGGCTCACAAGGCTTTGGATGACAAGCAACTGCGAAACAACTTTCGCACTGCGATGGATTCACTGATGACAAAACGGGCAGCGTCCTTCAGCGATGCCCATGAAAGAGAACATCTGCGAGCGCTGGGCAATGCTGTCCGCGCCCGTGCGTTATCCAAGCTGCCCGACCTGCTCGAGCAGCTTGAACAGAACCTGACCCGCAACGGTGTGACAGTACACTGGGCGGAAACGGTGGACGAGGCCAATGGCATCGTCCTCTCGATCATCCGCGCTCACGAGGGGCGGCAAGTGATCAAGGGCAAATCGATGGTTAGCGAAGAGATGGAGATGAATCATTTCCTCGCTGAACAGGGCATTGAATGCCTGGAATCGGACATGGGCGAGTACATCGTCCAGCTCGACCACGAGAAGCCTTCACACATTATTATGCCGGCGATCCACAAGAATGCCGGTCAGGTCGCGTCCTTGTTCCACGACAAACTTGGCGTGGAATACACCAAGGACGTTGACCAACTCATTCAGATCGGTCGCAAGGTCTTGCGGCAGAAATTCTTCGAAGCGGACATCGGCGTCTCCGGTGTCAACTTCGCCGTGGCCGAAACCGGCACCTTGCTGTTGGTGGAAAACGAAGGCAACGGGCGCATGACCACCACCGTGCCGCCGGTGCATATCGCCGTCACCGGCATCGAAAAAGTCGTGGAAAACCTGCGCGATGTGGTGCCGCTGTTGTCGTTGCTGACCCGCTCGGCCCTCGGCCAGCCGATCACCACCTACGTCAACATGATCTCCGGCCCGCGCAAAGAGCATGAACTCGACGGCCCGCAAGAAGTGCACCTGGTACTGCTCGACAACGGTCGCAGCCAGGCCTTTGCCGACAGCGAATTGCGCCAGACCCTGAACTGCATCCGCTGCGGCGCCTGTATGAATCACTGCCCGGTCTACACCCGAATCGGCGGCCACGCCTATGGCGAGGTTTACCCTGGGCCTATCGGAAAAATCATCACCCCGCACATGGTCGGCCTGGCGAAAGTCCCGGACCACCCGAGCGCGTCGTCGCTGTGCGGCGCTTGTGGCGAAGTCTGCCCGGTAAAAATTCCTATCCCCGCACTGCTGCGGCGCCTGCGAGAAGAGAACGTCAAAGCCCCGGACAGTCAGCATCAAGTGATGCGCGGGCAAGGCAGCAAATACTCGCGCAAGGAACGTTTTATCTGGAACGCCTGGGCGAAGCTCAACAGCTCGCCGACGCTGTATCGTCTGTTCGGTTTCTTCGCCACTCGCTTGCGCGCCCTCGCACCAAGTAATGTCGGACCTTGGACGCAAAACCACAGCGCACCGAAACCCGCTGCCCGCTCACTGCATGACATGGCCCGCGAGCATCTGGCCAAACAGGGAGATCGTTGATGAGCGCCAAGCAAAATATCCTCGGTAAATTGCGCAGTAGTCTGACCGGCACGACCCCGGTGCCTGACGAGTTCGACGTTGAACTGGTGACACAGCCTTACACCTACACGGCCGAGCAACGCATCCCGCAATTGCGCAAACTGATGGAAGCGGTGCACACCGAAATCCATCTGACGTCCGGCGAAGGTTGGCCTGCGTTGCTTGCTCAGTTGCTGCACGATCGTCAGTTGCCGAGCCTGCTGATCGCACCGACTACGCCTCATGGTCAACGTGTCACTCAGCACTGGGCGAAAAATCCTGGGCTGCCTACGCTTAAAACCTACGAGCGTCCGGTTGAAGAATGGAAGGCCGAATTGTTCAACGACACACCCGCCAGCCTGACCACCACCCTCGGCGCAATCGCCGCGACCGGTAGTCTGATTCTCTGGCCGACGCGGGAAGAACCGCGCCTGATGAGCCTGGTGCCTCCGGTGCATTTCGCCCTGCTCAAGGCCAGTGAAATCCGCGACAACTTCTATCAGGTCCAGCAGGAATTCGAATGGGCCCAGGGCATGCCGACCAACGCCTTGCTGGTGTCCGGCCCGTCGAAGACTGCTGACATCGAGCAAGTCCTGGCCTACGGTGCCCACGGTCCGAAAGACCTGGTGGTTTTGATCGTGGAGGACCAATGACTTTACCGACGACTTTCCTGCGAGATGCGCAGCAACTGATTCCTCAAGAGCGACGTTTCGACGATCCGCTGTCGACATTGGCCTTCGGCACCGACGCCAGTTTCTATCGGCTGATTCCGAAACTGGTGATCCGTGTCGAGTCGGAAGATGAAGTGGTCGCGCTGCTCAAACTGGCGCAACGCGATCACGTCCCGGTGACCTTCCGCGCGGCCGGCACCAGTTTGTCCGGTCAGGCCATCAGCGATTCGGTGTTGATCGTGCTTGGGGATAACTGGAACGGTCGCGAGATTCGCGGCCAGGGCACACAAATTCGCCTGCAACCGGGCGTGATCGGCGCGCAAGCCAACGCGTGGCTGGCACCGTTCGGACGCAAGATCGGTCCAGACCCGGCCTCGATCAACGCCTGCAAAATCGGCGGCATCGTCGCCAACAATGCCAGCGGCATGTGCTGCGGCACGGCACAAAATACCTACCACACACTGGCGGGTATTCGTCTGGTGCTGGCCGACGGCTGTCGCCTCGATACCGAAGATGCTGGCAGCGTAGCGGCGTTCCGTGAGAGTCACTCCGACCTGCTGGAACGTCTGGCGACATTGGGCCGCGAGACCCGCGCCAATACCGAACTGGCTGCAAAAATTCGCCACAAATATCGTCTGAAAAACACCACCGGCCTGTCTCTCAATGCGCTGGTGGATTTCGACGAGCCTGTGGATATCTTGAGCCATTTGCTGGTGGGTTCCGAAGGCACGCTCGGGTTTATCAGCGCGGTGACTTACGACACGGTGATCGACCATCCGAACAAGGCGTCGGCACTGATCGTGTTCCCGGATGTGGAAACCTGCTGCAACGCCGTCACCGTACTGAAAAGCCAACCGGTATCCGCTGTGGAGCTGCTGGACCGACGCAGTCTGCGTTCGGTGCAGGACAAACCCGGCATGCCGGCTTTCGTACAACAACTGTCGATCAATGCCTGTGCCCTGCTGATCGAATCCCGCGCCGCATCGTCCACGTTACTGCACGAACAACTGGCGCACATCATGGCGTCGTTGACCTCATTCCCCGTGGAGAAACAAGTCGACTTCACCGAAGACCCGGTCGAAAACGCCCGACTCTGGGCGATCCGCAAGGACACCTTTCCCGCCGTCGGCGCGGTGCGCAAAACCGGTACTACGGTAATCATCGAAGACGTGACGTTCCCGGTGGAACAACTGGCGATCGGCGTGAACCGTCTGATCGAACTGTTCGACAAACATCACTACGACGAAGCGATCCTTTTCGGACACGCACTGGAAGGCAATCTGCACTTCGTCTTCACCCAAGGCTTCAACAACCCGGAAGAAGTCGCACGCTACCAGGCGTTCATGGACGACGTGGCGCAGCTGGTTGCGGTGGAGTTCGGCGGCTCGCTGAAGGCCGAACACGGCACCGGGCGCAACATGGCGCCCTTCGTCGAGCTGGAATGGGGCAGCGATGCCTACCAGTTGATGTGGCAGCTCAAACGCCTGCTCGACCCCAACGGCATTCTCAATCCGGACGTGGTGCTCAGCGAGGATCCGCAGATCCATCTCAAGCACCTGAAACCACTGCCGGCCGCCGACGAAATTGTCGATAAGTGCATCGAGTGCGGTTTCTGCGAACCGGTCTGCCCGTCGAAAGGCCTGACCCTGAGCCCGCGCCAGCGCATCGTCATCTGGCGTGACATCCAGGCGAAGAAACGCGCAGGCGTCGAGACCTCTGAACTTGAGGCCGCTTACGAATATCAGGGAATCGATACCTGCGCCGCCACCGGTCTCTGTGCGCAACGCTGCCCTGTAGGAATTAACACCGGCGAGCTGGTGAAAAAACTGCGCGGCCGTAAGGCGACTCATACGAAAACCGCCAACTGGCTGGAAGGCAATTTCGCCACCGCGCTGCAAGGCGCGCGTTTTACCCTGCACGTCGCCAATGGCGCGCGGATGCTGCTGGGCGCGCCACGGCTGGCGAAACTTTCGGCAACGCTGACGAAGTTGTCCAAAGGCCAGGTCCCGCAATGGACCAACGCCATGCCGCAGCCGGAAAAAGCCATTCGCTTCAGCCCGACCGTGTCGGACGAACGCCCTCGGGTGGTGTACCTGGCGGCGTGTGTCTCGCGGGTCATGGGCCCCGCTGCGGGTGATAAAGAGCAAATGTCGTTGTACGACAAAACCCGCGGGCTGCTGGAAAAAGCCGGCTACCAGGTGGTCTTCCCCGACAACCAGGACAGCCTCTGCTGTGGCCAGCCATTCGCCTCCAAAGGCTACGCCGAACAGGCCGAACACAAACGCCAGGAACTGATCGGTGCGCTGCTGCACGCCAGTCGCGGCGGGCTCGACCCGATCTATTGCGACACCAGCCCCTGCACATTACGGCTGGTCCAGGACCTGGGCGATGTTCGGCTGGATTTGTACGACCCGGTGCGCTTCATCCGTACGCACTTGATGGATCGACTCGATTTCACACCGCAGGAAGCACCGATTGCGGTGCACGTGACCTGCAGCACTCAGCACCTTGGCGAGAGCCAGGCGTTGATTGATCTGGCGCGCAAGTGCAGCAAAAACGTGGTCATCCCCGAAGGCATTCATTGCTGCGGCTTTGCCGGTGACAAGGGCTTCACCACGCCTGAGCTGAACGCGCATTCGCTGCGTTCGCTCAAGGACGCGGTGCAGCAGTGCAGCGAGGGGATTTCCACCAGCCGGACCTGTGAGATTGGTCTGACGCAGCACGGCGGAATTGACTACCACGGACTAGTCTATTTGGTGGACCGGGTAACGCAGGCAAGGGTTATGCAAGAAAAATAGAACCCTGATGTGCTGCCGTAGTCCACTCATTAAGCCCGCAATAACCGGGCTTAACCCAAACTCGGCAGCCCGTCCTGATGGCCAGCGATGCCTGGACCCTCAGTTCAAGGAGATACATATGAAACGTTCTGTACTGTTAGGTCTGTTCGTTACTGCCTCGCTGATGGCGTCCACCTCGTTTGCCGCCGAAGACCTCTGTGCGGTCAACTTGAAAACCATCGAAAATGCCAAGGCACAGACTCCTCCGGAGATGTCTGATCAGGTAATGGACAGCGTCACGAAAGCCAAAGCCGATCAGGCAAAAGGCACCAAGGAAGGGACTGACGATTGCATCGCCGAGACCGAACAAACGATCCAGCAAATCAAGAACGCGAACAAAGGCGGGAAGTAACCCGGCACAACGCCAACCTTCGGGTTGGCCTTGTCAGCGCACACCCCACAGGCTTGTTGCTCAACACGATTCACAGAGCAACAGGCCTGTGGCCGTTTGAGGTTCTCAAAAAACGAATTCCTGCGCAGCGTCGTGGTCTCTTAAGTAGGCCAAATTAATCGTGGCTTGTTTTTCGACCTCGGCCGAGCCGCCCGATCATACGGCAGCACCGAGACCATCAGCACAAGGAGTTATCCATGAAACGTACCGCACTCGCTGGTTTGTTCATGTCTGCTGCAATGTTGGCCTCTCCCGTATTTGCCGCGGACAACGACCTTTGTACGAGCAAGCTGCAAGAGCTCAAAGCCAAAGTGAATGCACTGCCAGCGACCCCCGACAACACCACGATGGAGATCAAAAGACTGCTGGCCAGCGCCGAAGCTTCAAAAGCCTCCGGGGACGACAAAAAGTGCGCCACCGAGGCCACTCAGGCGTTGTCGATGACACACTGAACAATGAAGCCAATCCACAATCACTCGCGGCCAACCTTCGGGTTGGCCTTCCGAGCCGGGTTGGCGTACACTGCACAGGCTTGTTGCTCACTTTGATTCACGAGCAATGAGTTCGGGGCCGTTTAGGATTCGACGCCGGTTGCGAAACTTTAGGTGCATGCCGAGTTGGTAACAGAACTCGTAAATCCACTGTTGCAACTACTTATAGTTGCCAATGACGATAACTACGGCCAGGAATTCGCTATCGCTGCGTAAGCAGCCTTAGACCCTGAGCTTCTGGTGCCTTCGGGCCCAGCAATCACTAGGGGATGTCTGTAAACCCGAAGTGATTGTCATATAGAACAGAATCGCCGTGCAGTACGTTGTGGACGAAGCGGCTAAAACTTACACAACTCGCCCAAAGCACCCTGCCCTTCGGGTCGCTGAGGGTTAACTTAATAGAAACGGCTACGCATGTAGTACCGACAGCGGAGTACTGGCGGACGGGGGTTCAAATCCCCCCGGCTCCACCAAATAGCAATCTAGACCTGTCTCAGACAGTCTACGAAACACCCCAAGAAGCCCGCCCTGTGCGGGCTTTCTTGTTTCTGGCTATCCGTCCTTGTCTACCCCTATCCCAATGTGCGCTGTATCCTTTCGTGTACCTCGGATACAGATTGAAACTGATGGGTACAAGGAAATGAAAAGGACTGAAATCAAACGGCGCCCTCTCGCTGACACAGTCATAGCGAGCCTGGAAGCTGACTCCAAGGAGTACCGCGAGCACGATGGGAACAACGTGTACCTCCGTGTCCGGCCAGACGGGAAGAAGTCGTGGCAGCTTCGCTACAAGAAAGCTGACGGGAAGTGGTCATGGATAGGGTTGGGCAGTTATCCAACGGTCTCTGGATCTGCTGCGCGACAGAAAGCAGTCGACCTGCGGGCAAGCACTGCTGATGGGAGCAACCCATTGGCAACAATGCGGGCCCAAAAAGCCGCTGCGTTGGAAAGCGCTAGTAATACCTTCGAAAAACTTGCTCGGGAATGGTATGCGTCGAAACGTAAAGGTTGGACCGCAGGAACAGCAGTCCGAACCATCGGCGCACTGGAGCTGCATGTCTTCCCGGTTTTCGGAACTCGCTCGTACCGCGAAATTCTTCCAATGGAATGGATGGACTTTCTTCGCTCAATGGAGCGGAAAGGAATCATTGAGCAGACCAGCCGCGTAAGAGGAATGTGTCGTGAGATTTACGACCTCGCAAGGGTAACCGGGCGGGCAACACACAACCCGCTGGAAGGCTTGCACAAATTTCTGCAGACGAAGCCAGCAGAAAACTACGCTCATGTATCCCCAGAAGAATTGCCTCCTCTCCTCCGAGCAATCCGCGCTTATCCAAGCGCTATCGATATCCGTATTGGGCTTCACTTGCTCTCCATGCTGGCCTGCCGTCCTTCTGAAATTCGCGAAGCTCGATGGTCGGAGTTTGATCTAAAAAAAGCTGTTTGGACGATACCAGCAGAGCGAATGAAACGGCGTCGAGAGCACCTAGTGCCACTACCTCACCAAGCAGTAACTCTGCTGAGGGATCTGTATGTTTTGACTGGCAAGTATCAGCTTCTTTTCCCTGGCCGTAGCGATACAACCAAAGCACGCTCCAATACTGTCTTCTTAATGGCATTACGTCGCTTGGGCTATGAAGGTCGTCAAACTGGCCATGGATTCCGACACATTGCGAGTACGATCCTTAACGAGCACGGCTTTGATGAAAACCATATTGAAGCCCAGCTTTCCCATATGAAGGATGGGGTTGCGGGTGTTTACAACAAAGCTGTGTACTTAAAACAGCGCACGACCATGATGCAGTGGTACGCCGATTACCTGGATCACTTAGCCGCTGGAAGTGTCGTTCACGGGGATTTCGGCGCGGTGGTATGAGCAGGTATCCACACCCCCGCCCAAAATCCGTGTAACGCGTGTAACCCGTGTAACGACCTCCGCCAAATGCCCGAATTCATTGGATCTCCCGGTGGTTACACGTTTGAACGGGATCGCGTACACGCGGTGTAACGATGACTAAGCGTGTAACGCCGGATAGCACCACTTCACTGATGGCCACGTATGGATGGGACTCGAATGTCTTTCGCTGGAAACGACAGAAAGCATGGGGCGGGGGGCTGAATTTCGGAAATTGAGAAACTGCAGAGAGAGAGTCGAAAACTCGGTAATAAAGTACCGTTTGTGTAAAGAATTGTGAAAAACGCGTTTTGCTTTTCATTTTTTACACTGTATAGAAAACCAGTGGGACATGGTGGGACAGCCCAGCAAAAAATGAAAACTTTGTCGCGAACATGCTGACTTTACTTGCTACTAAACGGAACACTGCTTCGAAGTAGACGAAAAATAAATCTTTTAAAAATCAATTATTAGTTTACATAGCTGGGGCCTGTAAGAACTACGACAGGTAACCCGTTATGACTATCCACGACGCCGCAACCCCACTTGCAACCATCCAGCCTGCTACAGAGCTTCTCACTACTGATCAGGTAGCGAACGCTCTAGGTTTGTCCAGCCGAACGCTCGCTGCATGGCGCAGCTCACGTACTCATTCACTCCCCTACGTCAAAACCGGGTCACGGGTGCGTTATCGCTCCGGGGACGTCGCGGCTTGGCTTGAAACCCGGGTTTGCTCCACCGCTGCCAATGCGGGAGGACGAACCGAGTGACCGCTTCCAACCCAGTCAAGAAAGCTATAGAGCTCTCTGCATCCGCCGCGTCGATCACTGACCGACGTAACAGCGCCAACTCGCCGCAATCACAAATCAACGCTTCTGATTGGGATCTGTCCCGGTACGACCCCGCTGCCACGTTGATCCGTATCAATCAAGTCATGGCTCTCACAGGCATCGGCCGCGCAACCGTTTACAAGCTTATGAACCAGTCCGAAAGCGGATTCCCACAGGCAGTGAAACTCACCAATAGCAACGCACGAGGCGCGCCGGTGGCGTGGGTTTTAGCCGAGGTTTTGAATTGGAATCGAGCACGCATCGCGACCCGTAACGAGGTGGCTGCATGAAATTCAAGATCGCGAGCAAAGCGGTGATGTATCCGTTTTCGCTGTTGCGCCGAATCGGTTTTTCATCCCAAACCATGCAGCGGTTTGAACGCTTTCGCAGCCGAGAAGAAAAAAAGGGGCGTGTGGTCAGCATCCTCAAATGGGCCGACGGCACCTGGTGCATTCTCGCCCTCCACTGCGAAAAATTTGGATTTGTGGTCGTCGATGAAGGCCAGCAGATCGACGCCTACGAAGACGCCAGATCCTTGATCGACGGCGACTTCCTGCCCTTGCTCTCCCTGCGCTGGGAAGCTCACGCCTGAAAAAAAAACGCCCCCGGGGGCGATCCGGAGGCGTTGAGGTCAATCTACATGCCCGAACAATTTATGCCGCACCAGAATAAACCGCAAGCCACCAGCGCAGTTGCACTTTCGAAAAACGGACGTTACTCTCTGGCCGTCGCTGCAAAATCAGCGACCGGGTTTGGCGACCCGAGTTTAAGAAGGCGCACAGGCGCCCCCATCTCGATTGCAGGCGCTTTTTTTGTGCCCGCATTCCTGCTTTATGGCGGCTGTGCGTGGGAGACCTTCGGGTCTGCCGGGTTCCTTCTTACCCGGTTCGCCAACCTGCGCACAGCTGCCACCCCAATTCGTTTGGCGACGAATCGTGGCAGTTCCTACTTAAGAAGGAGCTCCACCTATGCACGGCCTCAATCCGTCCAAAATTCGCGCCACTGCACACCGTGCAATGGCTCTCGCCGCTTTACACGCCAACTCCAGCCTCTCTACACGCCTCTCTCGTTACAACGCTCACATGGCCAAAGCCCGCGCACTCGAAACCGCAGGCGGTGCCCAATGAATAATGCCCTGAGTTTCTCTCTGCCTGAAGACCTGCTTTGCGTGAATCCAACCGCAGAAGCCGGTGTGCCCATCGACGCTATTACCTGCGCGATTGACCGTGCCGATTCAGTGCTGACATTGCTCGAGGATCACTTCGAAAATGAATCCTCGCGCCTCGCCAATCACGTTATCGCGGCCGTCCTTTGGGATGTACGCGGCACCCTCGGCCTGATCAAAACACTGGCCATGCACGGCGATAACACGTCGACGCCTGCCATGCAGAAAGGCGGTGCGCTATGACCGCTTCCACCACGCTCGGCCACGCCACTTTTACTCGCGTGAACGCCACCGATTTAAAGTTATTTCGGGTCAATGCCGGTGTCCCGGTCGAGGATGCACTGGAGATGGTTTCTCTACTCCAGCATCACGCTAACCAACTCAACTTCGACGCCGCTATGAGCGACAGCGGTGAGCGTTTCAGTTGGCCTGCTCTGTACCTTGGCGAGATGGCCAAAGCGCTGATCGATGACATCAACGACGCGCTGTTTCTGCCGAGGGCTGACGCATGAGCCAACGCCAGAACAACTCCGCGAGACGCCCAAGCTTTGCCGACGTGAAAGCCGCTGCGCTGAAAGACATTGATCGTGTCCTGTCGCATTGGCTACCCAACGGCAAGCGTGTAGACGGCGGCAAGGAATATACCGCTCCGAATCCAACCCGCAGCGACAAGCGTGCCGGTTCGCTGAAGATCAATTCGAGCAAGGGCACCTGGGCCGACTTTGCCACCGGAGACAAAGGCGGCGATCTCATCGATCTGGTGCGCTATTTGGACGGCGGCACTGACGTCGAGGCTTGCAACAAGCTGGCCGACTTATTGAACGTTGCGCCCGGTGCTGCCCAGACGAAAGCTGCACCGATCAAGCCCAAAGCAACGACGTGGAACGCTATTCAGCCGATCCCGACCGAGGCCATGAACAAGTGCCCAGCCAAACATCGCAATCATGGTGTGCCGTCCAAGGTATGGGTCTATCGCGACGCAAAGGGTCAGCCTCTCATGGCGCTCTACCGCTTCGACCTCGGCCCCGATGAAGACGGCAAGCCGAAGAAGGTCTTCGCGCCACTGACGTGGTGTCAGCGCGCCGATGGCCAATCCACACAATGGCGCTGGCAGGGTCTGCCAGATCCGCGCCCCTTGCTTCGCCTTGATGAACTGGCCCAACGCAGTGACGCACCGGTGGTTCTGTGCGAAGGCGAGAAAGCTGCCGATGCCGCCGCCGAACTGCTGCCCAACCACGTGGCCTCCTGCTGGCCGAACGGTTCCAATTCTTGGCACAAAGCCGACCTGACAACTCTCAAAGGTCGGGACGTGTTGTTGTGGCCGGACAACGACGACAGCGGCAAAGGCTGCATGGAAATCGTTGCCGAGAAGCTGCGCGAAATCGGCGCTGCCTCGGTCCGCCCCATCGCACTGGACGTGTTCAAACGTAAGCCGGTGCGAAAGAACGAACGTGCCGCTTTTGCCAAAGGTGGGCAGTGGAACGAAGGCGACGATGCCGCCGATGCAATCGCCAAAGGCTGGACTGCCGCCCACTTCGTCGAGCTGGAAAGCAGTGGTGAACTGTTCGCTGTGATCGAGGAGAAAACAGTTGTTGCACACGTTGAACCAGAACCCGAACAGAAGCCTAAAGCAGCGCCCAAACGCCCGACAAAATCGAAAAACGACCTAATGCCGGGTGGCTTTCGCCTGACGTCCGAAGGCGTGTTTTATGCCGGTGACGACGGCGAGGCGCGTCCGGTATGTTCGCCTCTGGCTATCCTCGCCCGGACGCGTGATGACAAGGGCCAGAACTGGGGTCTCCTGGTCGAGTTCGACGATCCAGACGGCACCAAAAAACGCTGGAACATTCCGGCACGCACAATGACTGGCGACTTCGGCAAGGACGTACTTGGGCCGCTGGTAGACATGGGCCTGCGCCTCGCCGGTAGCCGCTCGGGACGCAACGCACGCAATGACTTGCAGAGTTACCTCGGCGGATTTGACAGCGCGGAACGGGCACGTCTGGTAACCCGCTTGGGTTGGCACGACAACGCCTTTCTCTTGCCCGAGCAGCAGGTTGGCACGCACAGCGAACATCTGCATTTCTATGATGCCGGTGCACAGCTTCCACCGATCAACGAAGCGGGCACGCTCGAACAATGGCAACAGCAGATAGGCGCATTGTGCGTTGGCAATCATCGCCTAGCGTTTGTCGTTGGAGTGGCGTTCGCGGGTCCGCTGCTACACATGCTCGGCCATGAGTCGGGCGGCTTCCACCTGTACGGCGACAGCTCCGGCGGCAAGACCACTCACCTGCAAGTTGCCACCTCGATCTATGGCGGACCTCGTCTGGTGCGTTCATGGCGCTCGACTGACAACGCGCTGGAGTCCATCGCTGCCGCGCATTCTGATGGACTCCTGGTACTGGATGAAATCGGCATGTGCGATCCACGCATCATTGGCGAAACGGTCTACATGCTCGGCAACGGCACCGGGAAGGCTCGCGCCAATGACCGAGGCCAAGCAGGCCGACAGGTACAAGAGTGGCGCCTGCTGTTCCTCTCCACTGGCGAGAAGACCTTGGCCCAGCACATGGCCGAAGCCAACAAGGAGCTGAAAGCGGGCATGGAGGTGCGCATGCTCGCCGTTCCGGCCGACGCAAGCAAAGGCCTTGGCATGTTCGACACGCTCAACGGTTTCGAGGATGCGGCAGCGCTCTCCGATGCGCTCAAAGCCCGCGTAGCGAAATACTACGGCACCCCGCTCACTGCATTTCTGACGGCGCTGTGCGAACCCGGCAAACGCCATGGCTGGGCGGGGATCCTGCGCCGCACGCTGGAAGGCTTTATCGCTAAATCGCTTCCTGCATCCGCGAGTGGGCAGGCGCACCGTGCTGCCGCTCGTTTCGGTCTCGCGGCAGCCGCAGGCGAGCTGGCCACCGCGATGGGTATCACCGGCTGGCCAGACGGGACCGCCACCACGGCCGCTCGCGTGTGCCTGAGTGCTTGGCTAAACGAACGTGGCGGTGCCGGTAATTTCGAGGGCGATGCGATATCAGCGAGGCTGCGACAGTTCATCGAGCGCTTCGGCGAAAGCCGCTTCACCCGCTGGGAATCGACTGCAGCCAAGATCGACGAACACGGCCCGCGCACGATCGACCGCCTCGGCTTTCGCAAGACGCTGGAGCACGGCATGGGAGACACCCTGCACACCACGAATACCTACTACGTGCTGACCGAGGCTTGGCGCTCGGAGATCTTCCGGGGCATGAACCTTACCGCAGTAAACAAGGAACTCTTGCAACGCGGTGTGCTGGAGCCGAGCAGCGACGGCAAGGCATCAAGTTTGGTGCGATTGCCCGGCTTAGGCCAACAGCGCTGCTACATCGTGAAGGCAATTCCGGGAACGGATGACAGCGAGGCTCGGGCTGCCTGAGGGCATCTCAGCTGATCGAGGTAACGCCGGCTCACTCCCGGCCTCGCCAGCCAAATCAATGTAATCAAAACTCATCAAGGACCATGAACATGAAAATGAATGAATTGAAAAACCAACGAGCCTCTCTTGTCGCTGAGCGCGAAACCATCGAAAAAAGTATTCCTGTTCTGGAGGCCGAGTGGCGCAACGCCCCCAGCAACTACAGCCCGAACGGCAACATGATAGGAAGCCCTGAGGGGTGTGAAGCTATGGAGCGGCTATCATCTGCCAACAGCCGCTTGCGAGCTATCCCATACGAGCTTGAACGCACTGAAACAAAGATCGCGTATTTGGAACGCATGGAGCAGGTTGACGAGATCAAAACGAAGTCGATCCAAGCCATGTCCGAAACGGCTGCTGAGGTTGAAGCGTTGGAACGGACACAGTCGCACTTGAATGAGCGCCTTCTGACGATTCAGACGGATGCGGAGCAATCCCTGGAAAAAGCGCAGCAAGCAGAAAGAGACGCTGCAAGTCTGTATGCCAGAAGTCTTGCGAGTGGCGACAGCGAAGGCGAAAAAGCAGCCAACGGCGAAATTCAGAAGGCAGCCAAGCAACTCGCATCCACAGATGAGCACGTTAGAAGGCAGGAGCTCATCCTCGTGGCTTTACAGGCGGAACTTGACTCTCTTGAAACGCAAATCTCAAACGCCAAGCAGCGAGCAGACGACGCCAAAAATGCGGCCCTGAGCGCAGTAGGGCTTACGTTAGACGAAGAGTGGAATGCGGTTACAGATCAACTCATAGCTATAGGCGCACGGATAATTGCCGTGAGCTACCAAAAGGGGGGCTCGGGATACGGTTTCTCCAAGCTGGATGTACCTCGATTCGGTCCTTTTCATTCGGATATTCGTCGTGAGGAGCTTGCCGCTGCTGCCCGAAATATCACATTAGAGGAACTGTTGACAGCTTGAACCCGAAATAGCCCGCCGACGCGGGCTGTTTAGAAACCCTCGGATTAAATAAATCATGATTACTACCATACAAAACAGCGCTAGCTGGACTGACACCCTGAAAGCGCGCAAAAGCTATTTGACGGCGCTGATGAAGGTCGTAGATATCAAAGCCGGTAAAGCCTCTAAAGTTCAGGCACTAACCGTCAACTTGATCAAGAGCGAAATGAGCCACATCGAAAGCCAGCTAAAAGGTCGAAAGTAACCTGAACTCTATGCTGTAATGCTATTCAGATAGATATCTTCAAAAATAAATCAGGAAGCAATAATGTCAAAACTTGCCGAATACCGTCTGCTAGAAAAACACTTGGCCGAACAGCTTCAGGCGCTCGAAGCATTGAAGGGCGACGGAGCACTGAAAAAAGAGATCGAGTTTGAAACCAAGCTCCGTGAATTGCTCGCCCAGTACGGCTTCAGCCTCAAGCACATCGTCAACCTATTAGACCCACAAAGCAGCGCACGCAGCCAAGCGCCCGTTCAAACAACAGGCAAACGCAAACCTCGCGAGCTTAAGACATACAAGAATCCTCACACTGGCGAAGTGGTCGAAACCAAAGGCGGTAATCACAAGACGTTGAAGGAGTGGAAAACCAAGCACGGTTCCGATGAGGTTGAAAGCTGGTTGAAAAAGTAAGTTCGTTGCACCTGAAAAAGGGCCCAGATGGGCCCTTTTTTGTCATTTTAGTATTCTTGATTTACCTAAACATCACTGTCGTGCTGGAAAGCAGCACTATGGGGCTCCGCCGCATGACCACACCTGCCGCAGCACCACCTAACATTCCGCTAATGACGCTACCGCCCTCGATGTATTTGATCTTTTCATAGGCTTCTGTTTTGCTTGCTGCCCAGACTTCTCGAGCCTTCTTATAGGAAGGGCCCCCTACGGCATGACTGGCACAACCTGGAGATTGACCCGGGGCACAGTACGGCTGATACCATCTTTTCACGAACGCCTTCTATCGACCCGTTGCTGTCATTGGTGATTGGTAGGGATCCACCTACGCAGCCACTCGCGGAGTGCATCGAACAACCAAAGGGCGTCAGTTTATTTTGAGCAGAGGTAGGATTGTGTGCGATTCTCTACGAGGTTAGCCTTGCGCATCGAGCACATGATGCGCTCAAGCGGTCGCGAGGCTAGAGCGTTAATATTTTTAAAAAAAATTTAGATATTCATTTCTTTTATTGGAACTTGTTTTATGGCGCTCAGCTCTAGCTCATTAATTCATTTGACTGATAGTCGGGCGGCTCTCGACGGAATACTCTCGGATAACTTTCGAATAAAATACTGCAGGGAACGCATATGGTGGGGCATGAAAAGTATGACGCTTCATGTCCCCATGGTAAGTTTCTGTGATATCCCTCTATCTCAGATCAAAGATCACCTTTCGCGTTATGGCTCTTATGGTATTGGGCTGACCAGAGAGTGGGCAGTCAAAAAAGGCTTAAATCCGGTTCTTTATGTACAACGACGGTCTAATCTTGCACATAGTTATGAGCATGCCATTACGCACTATGAGCAAGATGATGCTGACGATGATGATGCTATTGCGGCCTTCAATAGGATTGCGGACATTGCTAGATATACAAAAAACTACGAAGAGATATTGGAGCGCAAGGGTGAGTCTTACGGAATGTACCGATTTTCGGACGAGCGAGAGTGGAGGTATGTTCCTGAAATTGGTAGTTCCTGCGAGATGTATTATGCCGAAAAAGACATTACCGAAGAAACTCTAATAACAGCAAGTGAAAGTGTAAAGGATTACCGACTAGACTTTGATGCCGATGATATAAAGTACATTATAATAGCTAGTGAAGACGAACTCCCTAGCTTTTTAGATAGTCTGCGTGACCTCCGAAGGTTTTCATCTCGCGAGGTAGAGAGGATTACTGCTAGAGTGTTAACTGCTGAGCAGATTAAAAGTGATTTTTGAAGTTTTTATGAGCTTGTAGCCCCTTCGTTTTTGATGGTGGGATTGCTGGCTTCCCATATTTTTTTGTTTGGCCTAGAGAGTTTTTGGGGCAGGGCTGATAAATGCTGTCTGTGTAGGCCCCTAATGCTCCGGGGAAGCCGGGCCTATCGACTGATATCTGGGCGCTTTTGGCCGGTTCCGGCCTTCCAGAACGACTGTTTCTGGCCGGTAGCAAGCCTTTCGTGACAGGCTGCTACCGGCCGAGGCTGTGTAAAAACGTTTTTGAGCGCTTCAGGTGCTCAAAACCGGAATGGAAATCGCGTTTCTACGCGAAATCCACATCTGCAGACGTGCCGATAAATTTCAGATTTAACGTAGACGCGGACACTTCAATTTTGGCGAAGCGTTTTTACACACTCTGGGCCAATAGCTGACGTCTACTTCAGGCTGAATTTGACTCAATTGAACATTCGATATTTGACAAGCCTAGCGTCGCTCATTTCAACCTGCGCATCACATCTCGGAATAAATACCGTTTAAGTAAATAGCATATTAATTCCAAGCCTTCCACACACAAATAACCCAATGTCGCAATTATCGACATAGTCTGCCAACTAAACTCCCTTCCAGTGCACACCAGCCATATCGCACTTAAGCCCCTCACCCCAAAAAGCTACACATCTGCCAATACAATCAGAGCGCACCATCAAGGGCCGACTACAACTATTCAGCAGCTAATATCATCAGGATGAATTTTAAAAATATTTTCAAACAAACGACTTGTTTTATCTTTTATTACTCCAGAATCTTCTCGCTCTGTAAGCCAAGAGAACTCATATTTAAACTCCCCCTGCCCAGTCACCCACTGGCTACTCAAGTTATATACAAGGTTCGCAGCGTAAAATGCATTGAACGTCTTTTTTATATTAGCTTCAGTTTTTCCAGGAACCATACGTGGCAAAATCGTCTGTTCTTCAGAGTGATCACTATACAATGATAAATTTCTCAACCAGATATCTTGATACTTCCTAAACTCCTCTCCAAACGTAAAATGTTTTCCTGCCCAACAGAAAAATTCTGGAGCCTCAAGCTTATCCAAGTTAAAAGTTATGAAATGCGAGAAGAGGACACGAATGGCAATACTTTCTGGATCATAATCAAAGCTGTCTTGCTGCCTTAATAGCTCTTGGATTGAGCCCCTATCTTTTTTCCATGTAGATATCAAAGTAGGTATTTCATATGGATGCTCGAGACCACTGCTCTGCGTCAGTATTTGCGCCACCTCCAGGTATTCTTTTTTGCTGTAATCCTTAATGTGAAATTTTAAGTGAGAGTTTTCTTTCACAGCCCTGCAAAGTGCTAGAAACCGATAATTACAATCGACGACACTAATGAAATCCTTCATGCAAGTTACTGCCTTTGGGAAACCTTCAGAAGGATTAAGTGATATATCACAAACAAGAAGATACAGCGCAACAAGAGGACTATCGACTAGCTTAGGCGCCTCACTATTTGTCAACTGCAGAAACAACTTGAACGCCTCACCATATACTCCTTGTAGGTAACCCTCTTTTTCAATTTGCTCGAACGTTATCTTATTTTCGGTTACAGCTGACAGAAACTGTAGCTGAATAAACCTAGCCTGACCTTCAATGATATCAAACCCTCGAATAGGATATAGCTTTATAGGGGAACCATAGAAAAAACCGCTAAGTTTGGCGACCTTGTTACTCTCAAAATCGTCGTGCCAATCGTCAGGATTAGGAAGGAACTCCGACTCAGGATCAAACATACTTTTCAGGACGTTTAATGTAGCATTGTATGCAACATTGAAAGCATGAGCCTTTGACTCAAAATAATTTAAAGTCGCAACCTTTTTAATGCCCGAAGCATTCATGATTAGCGATCTGTAAAACGCTATATCCAACGTATTGTTTGTTACGGTGTTAGCATGTGCAATGTCTGGATCCGTATGATCTTTGCCTCTGCGCATCTCCGATTCAGCCCACGCCATGAGTGGCTTTTTGGCTTTCTTCGATTTTGCGAGTTGTTGCAGCGCTTCCATATTATTATGCGTTTGCGCGGGATAACCCATACTCAACATAAAGCCTATGGTCGAGCCAATGAATTGCCACCAGTGAACGGTTTCGTGGAGATATGTCGAAAAAGCTTGAAACTCTTCCCAAGTTATATCCCCGTTCTTTTTTTTAGTGGCACTATCGACCAGCTTGTGTACTGAATAACTCAATCTAAGAACATATTGAGTGGGATGATATAACCCCAAAGCATCAAGACAAGAAGCAAGGCCAGGCTGCGATGCCTCAATTTGACTAAATGTGTCTAATAGCGGGTGAGAGAGTTTTGCATAGCCGTCATCACTGAGCATAATCAGTCCTCAACGCGGTGTTAAAACGATAAATAGTGGAGGTTTGCTGCCGCAAGCAAATGCGACAAAATGCTTGATAAAATCATTATCTGGTCGATAGAAGCTAAGCTCGAATTGAGTACATAGTCAAATACATCCAGACCGCAACCCTTAACGAACAAAATTTATCGATGCGATTAAATAAGTTTTTATACTTTAACAGAACACTCTGATCAAGTATTCGCTTTTGCGCCGAGCACAGACGCTCGCGGTCGGAAGCTATTTGTCGGACATCATCGGCCATAAGTAAAAATAGCAAACTTGGTGCGCTCCATCGAAGGAGTTTAAGATGAGGACTACATCCTTAGCCTCATACTCCTTGCCACTCTGCTCGTTGCAAAAAATACTCGGACACCCACGTTAAGTGAAATCTTTCAGCAATGCTTTTCTATAAGACTTTTCAGACTTATGTTTGCGCTTCAAGGACTCTCGCCGCCACGCCATCTTTGAAGTGAAAGTAACTGGCCAGCCCAAACACAATAAATTGCGCAAATCCCAGTTTCAAGGTTGGCTGCGCAATCATCCCAAAATAGAACAACAAGGACACCGCTACCATGAAGAAGCGTTTGGAAGCATACCAGGCCAGAAACCTATCATCGGTAGTACGGTGCTTGATAGCCGACCTCGTCATTTTTACTGCTACCTGTCCAAAAATTATGCAAGACCCCAGCGACCAATCAGCTGAAAGCACAATTTCCTGCCATGTGTAAGCATACAGCTTAATGAGTACCAGCATCGTGAAGGGAATCACGATGAAAAGGTACTCGGACATAAGTTCGGCTAAAATAGCCTTCCGGTCTCTAGAGGAGAGGTCTGGGTTCATGCTGAAGCCCCACATCTCGATGGATGTCAATCACTCTTTTAATTTTCGCACTGGATATGAAAGGCTTACCTTTCCCGGCGGGCGGCGTGTAAATCTCGTAGGCAACTTCAGCCTCCATAACATCTTTTGGGCCGATAGGTTTTATCAGCCCATCCTGATAACCTTCAAGCCAGCCGAGATCAGAAATATTGGCATTGTATCGACTCCCAGTGCTGACACTTAACATGGCCCATGCACCCTTGCCTATATTGACAGGAGCCCTCACATAAAGTTTATCGACACCAACATGGCTTTCCTTTGTTCCCAAAAACATATCTTTGGGATTAGCATTGAAGCGCCAATGCGTGTTGATCGGAGTTACGCAGTGAGCTTCAGTCAGGGTAGCCGTAGCACTCTCTTCTGGAAGCAGTCGTTTGTTGGCTTCCGAAAGCTTACTCAAAGCCACTGCCAAAGCTTTTCGATCGATCATTGGATCCACTGTTTGCCCAAAATCAAACTGGCTCAAGTGAGTTTCGAGCTTAGCCGCCAAGAGGTCTACGTCTTCTTCTGTGCTGGTTGAGTCGATTTCAGAAAGTTCACCCGCTAATTTCACACCGGCATCAAAAACAGCATCTTCTACCCACGTTCTTACCTTCCCTGGAACGGACTTCAGCAAACTCGCTATCGATCCCGTCTCGACGTTTTCCAATCGAAGTTCAAAGTCGTCTGTTGCGCCAACGCTCGTTGCAATAACTTGCCCGAGTGCCTGGTAAGCTTCTATGTAGCTGCTCATGGCCTGGAATATTTCGGCAGGTCTGCGACGTTCCTTGGCAAAATCGATCTTGATCTTCAGCGTCTCGTGCATTGCGACCTACTTCCATGAATGATTAATAGCACTAGGGCTACCTGAAAACTCTCTTCTGCACGATCAGTAGACGCGCTAAACGGTCTGAACGATCTGATTAGAGCCTCGCACCTCCTGAATCAGAAGGTCGCTGATTCTAATTCCAATGATGGCAAAATGTCTTCGTCTTCTAAGGTGCATGGCGTACTGATTTCCTAGCGTCGCCTCACAAAACACTGTTCATACAAACAGTACCCCAGATATGAGTATCTGGCAAATCCACTGTCCACTGATGTACTCAGCCTTTGCTACTACAAACCAGACTGCCTTCGAATCTCTAAGCCTGGCTCGGCCTTAGTCGTATAGCCTGCGATAACCGTGTCGCAAGCGTGCAAGCTCATTGCCGTGCCAATGGTCGAGTGCTGTAGAGCTGAGATCTCGCATTGAGCTATCCTGACACCTATGCTAATCAACCATGAACGTGAAAAGCTGATCGAAGCGGTCAAGTTTTTTGCGCAAAACACGCGAAAGCTGGGAAAGACAAAGCTTTTTAAGCTCCTGTATTTCTTAGACTTTACGCATTTTAGAGATACTGGCCGGCCAGTCACCGGGCTGGAGTATTTTGCGTGGCCTATGGGGCCTGTACCCACCGAACTATTTGAGGAACTCAGGCGCCCAGAGCAAGACTGGGATGGAAACTGCTCGTTCGAGTTCCTATCTACGGCGAAAGGTCAGATGCTTCGAGTTGAGGCTTTGAGCCAATTTGATTCGTCTCACTTTACGAAGCGTGAGCTTCGCATCATGCATAGTTTGGCAGATCAATTTAAAAATTCTGACGCGGAGCAAATGGTTGAGGAAACTCACCTCGAAAACCTGCCGTGGCATCAAATCTACGAGGTTCAGGGGCGAAAGCAAGAGAACATCCCATACCGGATGGCTGTACGCAGGCAGGAGGAGGACGCCGTTATGAGGCTTGCCGCCGATCGAGCAGAGTTGGTCGCCACACTAAGGAAATGATGTGACCCCAGGAACAGTATATCTCCATAAAGATTTCTTGTTTGCTGATGGCACAACCAAAGACAAGTACTTGGTTGTACTGGGTAACTTGAAAAATGGAATTGTTCTGGTGGCCAAAACCACATCGCAAGGGCATCACTACCGAAATGACTTCGGATGTCAAAGTGGCAACAGATTTGCTGCTTTCTTCTTTCCTGCTAACTCCACTTGCTTCCAGAAAAATACTTGGGTCTGCCTGAGTGATTTTTATGAGATCAGCGAGAATAAACTGACACAGGGGTTAGCGACCGGCGATGTTTTCAGGATCGGTCATCTTGGAAATATGTTCACGCGGGACGTGCAGTTTTGCGCTAAGGGATCGGATGACATTAGCGAGGCGCAAGAGTCTATGATCGACGGCAGTTTGGCTCCAAGGTGAGCCCCCTCCTGTACGAACCTGCTTTGGCACGATTCTATTGATAGTCTTCTTTTGGCCGAAAGCAGTCTGTTGCAACTGCCTGCAAATCGCTGACACAACTGACGACCTGGTGCCAGACGATAACCGACGGCTAACCATCACCAATCGGCTGTCATGCAGTTGGTTCGCTCTACCTTCAGCCTCATAGGCATGGCCTCGCCTTTCTCTTTATTATTCATTTGAAACTGTTACACGACGGGACTCAGTTACACGCTTAAAAAATATGAGCCAAATTGGTGTAACGCCAATAATAGCCAATAAATACAATCACTTAGCTATAGTTGTTACATCAGTTACACGCGTTACACCGCATTTTGAACAGATACGAGCCCCGCTCCCCGGTAGCATCAATCCCTCCAGCGAACTGGAAGTGCATCTTCCGCGGTCTGCCGGGGGACCCTGAGGTTTTCATTGAGACACGGGGTCGGAAACCCGCGGGATCTTGTTAGCGGGAGAACTCCCAGCTTAGTGAACAGGTGAACCCGGTGAACTGCCTGTTCACCTGTGCATTTGCCCTACGAAATGACCGATCAGAACTCACCGTTACCGTTCCGGTAACGATCTCCGTTTTCTTCAAGATCCTTTCAATTTCAACATTTGTATTTCAGTAAGCTGGGGCACCGTCCGCTATCAAAGCCCCGCGGGTTTCCGACCCCGTGTCCTAAAGAAGGCCTCAGGGTCCCCGGTAGTTTTTTCAAGGCTCATGCCAACAGCGTACTGTGAATCAAATAGACAGACGGCCTACCGAATCTTCGCTTTACTAAAGCTGCATATAGTTGGCTGAGGTATTGGCGGATGACGGGAGAGATGGCTAGCCATGGAAATATTTAGCGCTCGAGATGAAGACGCCCATCAGGGTTGGGTCTGGTTGCAGAATGCATCCCTACCACCTAGAGGCGTGATCAAAATCACAAACCCGAATACTCAGAAAAGTGTCTACTGCGAAGCCCTTCAAATTGATGCCAACTTTCTCAAAACCTATAACCAATCACCTCGGCGAACCATAACAAAACCGGAGGAAACGCTGGTGATAGGCGCCTGGTACAGAGCCGGCCTAGGAGAAATTGGCACGCGAGTCGAGATACCGTTAACTGTCCGTGCCAGTAACTCCTGGATCGGACAGTTCCTGGCTTGCGTTGGACACCCGCAAGTTGTTGTACGACTGGCTGCGTGGCTCGGTGGCACGGGACTCATTCTCGGTGTTGTCGGGCTTATCCTTGGTATCGTTAGCCTATGGTAAGCGATAGGTTTTTCCAGACTAGATCAGCTGACCCTTGGTGTTAGCTCTAGGAGGACACATGAAATGTTGCCAATGCGACACGCCTGCTATGTACCAGATCGGGGAAAATAACGTCCCTCTGTGCCTCGACTGCTACTTCAAACTTACCCAGATTCGGCAGCAAGAGTTTGAGAATAGTGAGCGGATGATCAACTACTTGAATGACGAAATGTCATCGATTGCCGGCTTCCCACCAGATGGACCTAAATTCCCTCCCCGACCACGTCCCGTTGTCGTAGCAGGCACAAAATTGAACAATATTTCAGTAAACAACAGTGTCGTAGGAACGATCAACACTGGGTCAATCGGAACAGTCGATCAGTCAATCACTGCATTGGCGCAAAACGGTGAGCAGGGTCTTGCCGAAGCAGTGAAGGGGCTGTCGGAGGCAATCCTTCAGAGCGGCGACTTAACTCGAAATCAGAAAAACGAACTGGTGGAGATCTTAAGCGTTGTGGCGAAGGAGTCTGCTGCGCCAAAAGATGCCCGGCGCAATACAGTCGCAATTTCGCTGCTTGAGAAAGCAACCAAAATTACTGAGCTTGCATCTGACATAACGGACGTCTGTCAAAAGTGGTGGCCGGTCCTGTTTGCTGCTTTTTCAGTAGCTGCCGGCTAACCCAGCGCTGAACCCAACATCAACAATCTCAGTTGAAGCAATTCTGATGGGAACATAGCCTCGTTTCAGGGCAGCACAAGACAACGTGTATCCCCATATGTATCCCTTAAATCGCAACGCCATCGCTTCCTCAATGTTTACTGGCTACTGAGAGCTCAGTTCAAATGACCCCGGCCCACCAAATACGAAGCAAAGCAAAACCCGCCAAGTGCGGGTTTTGTTGCATCTGGGGTTCGCTGATCCAGGATTCACACCTCCCCTTGCAGGAGCGGGCTTGCCCGCGAAGAGGCCCGCCAGACCATCCCAAAACGCTCAGCCCGCCCGGAGAAGCCCATGCGCCAAGCCCTCCTCATCATCGACGTGCAACCCAGCTTCGCTCCACCGCAATGGCTCATCGACGGCATCCAGACACTCATCGGCACCCTGCCCAGCGTCGCCACCGTCGAACGCCACGACGAATCCAGAACTCCCTTCCAGAAACAACTCGGCTGGCACCCGGCGTCGGACGATGACAGCCTGATCCCGGCCGACCGCGTCTTCATCAAGTACGGCTACGCGCCTTCACCTGAAACCATCGAACATCTCAAAAGCCTGAAGGTGGATCGCGTATTGGTGTGTGGCCTTCAAACGGAAACGTGCTGCCTGGCGGCCGGGTTTGCGCTATTCGATGCGGGGTTGCAGCCGACGTTGCTGACGGATTTGACGGTCGGATCATCGCTGGATAGGACAGGAGGCTTGGGAGTAAAGCTTTGGGAGCATCATTTCAAGCACACGTTGAAATCGACTGAGTTGTGAGCGCAGCCCACACGTCCTAGGACATTTCCCTCAAGTTGTGTCGATCTCCATGAACTGTCGAGCAGCAGTCTGGGCAGATAAACTCCCATTCGTGTTGCAACCCGTCGAACGGTTTTGACAGGCCGTAAAGCGTAGGGTCCCCAGCCTTCCGGAGTTCTTCCATGAAAAAGCCCCGCCTGTACTTAATCAAAAATCCAGACCTTTCAGAATCGGATTCCCTCGATCTGACCCAAAGTTCCAAAGCCATGCACCGTCGCGTCAGCGCTCGCCCGGGCAACCCGAGACAGGTCGATCCTGCGCGCAATATTTTCACCGTTAACCCGGACGTCGACGCGCCCACCCTGCTCGCAAACGCCAGCCAAAACCTGGCCTCGCTGAAGGTCATGTCTACCGCTCTGACGGCCCGGCTCGATGGTCGACACCGCAACGTAGCATTGGGGATTCAGCGGTTGGTCGTTTTGGCTGAGATGTTAGTCAATCAAGCGCAAAAAAAACTAGGCTCGCCCGAATCACCGGCCTGAGACCTGTAGGAGCTGGCTTGCTAGCGAAGGCGCCAAATACGCAACGTTTATCCTATTAACACGCGTCATCGTTAACGTTCTTCGCTGGCAAGCCAGCTCCTACAGGAGGTACGCGCACCCCAGCCCGGCTTTTTCATTTCAGCGATAACGACGTCATCCCGAGCTCCTTCTACACTCACTTCGCATATGCCCTCCAACGCAGACCGAATGAGCCCCCATGACCACCCTCAAAGACCGCTTGAAGCAAGGCAAGGACGCCCGCAAGAATTGCTCCCGCAGTTCTCAGGCCTCTATGGGAAAGACAGACCGCGACCCACTGCCGCTGATCAAGGCCTCGAGCGAGGGGCGCATAAAGTCCCTGGTCGAACTGCGCTACGGCCGCATGCTGGTGTCGCCCTTCACCTTTTATCGCGGCAATGCGCTGCTGCAAGCCCATGACCTGGCCGGCACGACGAACATGGGACTGGTTTCGCCGATCTGTGGCGACAGCCACCTGATGAACTTCGGCGGTTTCGCCACACCCGAGCGCAATCTGTTGTTCAGCGTCAACGATTTCGACGAAGCCCATCCCGGCCCCTGGGAATGGGACTTGAAACGGCTGGTGGCGAGTTTTCTGATTGCCGTACGCGACTTGCGCCATGGCGAGTCGGTGGAAGAAACGGTCTGCCGCCATGTGGTCGGGGCCTACCAGCAGACGATGCTCGAGTGCGCCGAACAAAGCTCACTGGAGACCTGGTACGAGTCCATCACTTACAACGATCTGCTGCAGCAGGCGAGCAAAACCAACCTGGAATACGTGGAACGCGCGATCGAAAAAGCCGAACGGCGCACCCATGCCGAATTGCTGCCGAAAATCAGTGAACGTGACGCCGAAGGCCGCCTGATCATTCGCGATGATCTGCCGGAAATTTTCCACCTGCACAAAAACACCACGCTGCTGGATGCCGATGATGACTGGCTGCGTCTTTCGGATTGGCGACCGCTTTACGACGCATTCATGCGCGATTACCCAGGCACGCTGCAAGCTGACCGCCGTGAGTTGTTGTCACGTTTTCATGTTCAAGACATGGCATTCAAAGTGGTGGGCGTGGGCAGTGTTGGCACTCGGTGCCTGGTGGCCCTGCTGACCGACGATCAGGATTTCCCGTTGTTCCTGCAATTCAAGGAAGCGCGACGTTCAGTGCTCGCCGATTACGTGAAAACAAAATCCCGGGTGCGGCATAACGGTCAGCGTGTGGTCGATGGCCAGCGGTTGATGCAATCGGCAAGCGACCTGTTCCTCGGCTGGACGACCGGCCCCAGCGGTCGGCACTTCTATGTGCGCCAGTTGCGCGACATGAAAGTCTCGGCCGAACTCGAATCCTTCGACGCTGACGCCTTCGCCGCCTACGGGCGAATCTGTGGCCGTGCCCTGGCACGCGCGCATGCCAAATCGTCCGGGCACGCCGCGCAGATCAGCGGCTACATCGGCAAAAGCGATGCGCTGGCGGATGCACTGTTCAAGTACGCGCAAAGTTATACGAAGCAGAATGAGCAAGACTTCGAGCGATTTCAGCAGGCCTGCCGCAAGGGTCGCTTGCGGGCCCGCTCGGAGGCTGACTTTGCAGCAGACCATTTGCCCTAGGCACACCGAGGGGGCTGACGCGTGTTTGTTCATCTACATGAACTTTTCTTCACCCCACTGCGCTTCAGCAATCGGTAAAGTTCGCCCGCTCATTCAAGAAACTACGGTTTGCCCGCCCTCCCGCGGGCTTTTTTTTGCCTGCGTTTTGTCGCCTGACGCAAATCACTCTCAATGCCCTATTGGGTGTACCATCAAACCCTGCCAATCAGATATCAGTTAGCCATGTCCACGCTAAGCGAAGAGAGCCGCCAGATCGTAGCTTCTCTGGCGCACCGTGTTGGCCCCGAGGCTGACATTGCAAGGATCGCCCAAGCGATTATTTCAACCTTGCAAGATATGGACACAGGCCTCACGCCCATCATTGGCCATCAAGGGGTTGCCGCGCTTTACCGCCGCAGCCTCCATCTGTGCGCCTCCACTCATCCACGTCTGGCCGGCACTTATGACAGTGTGCAGGCTGCCATGGATCTGACTGCCCTCAAGTCCGTACTCATTGAACAAAGCAAAGCCGATGCATTGTTTTTCGGCGAAGTGCTGCTGACTACCTACTACGAGCTGCTGACCACGCTGATCGGGCCCTCGCTCACCGCACGTTTGCTTCGTGGCGTGTGGGAACCTTCCTTGAGCGACACCCCTTCGCAGGAAAATTCGCCATGAGCACCAAAGTGACTATCAACCGCTTGGCCACCGGCGTGCCAGGACTGGACGAGGTGCTGGGCGGAGGTTTGCCGGAGTTTTCGTTCAACCTGATCGCCGGCCCGCCCGGCTGCGGCAAAACCACCCTGGCGCATCAGATGATGTTTGCCCTGGCAACGCCCGAACGTCCGGCGCTGTTCTTCACCGTGCTGGGCGAGCCGCCGCTGAAGATGCTGCGTTATCAGCAGCAATTCGACTTTTTCGACAGCGAAGCGATCAACCAATCGATCCGCTACATCAACCTGGCCGACGACACCCTGGCCGGGAATCTGGACGAAGTGCTGCGGCGCATCGTCAGCGAGGTGGAGGCGCACTCCCCGGCGCTGGTGTTTGTCGACTCGTTCCGCTCCGTGGTGCTGGCCAGCCAGACCCAGGACAACCCCAATAACAACCTGCCGCAGTTTGTTCAGCAACTGGGCATGTTGATGACCACCTGGCAGGCGACAACTTTCCTCATCGGCGAATACTTCACCGAAACCGACACCAACCCGATTTTCACCGTGGCCGACGGCCTGATCTGGCTACGCCAAAGCGTTGAGCGCAACTCGATGGTGCGCAAGATGGAAATCATGAAGATGCGCGGCCAGCCAACCCTGCCGGGGTTGCACACCTTCCGCATTGCGACATCGGGGATCAAGGTCTTCGCGCCAGCGGCCATCAACCCGGTTGAAGCGCCGCTGGAATTCCCCATCAAGCGCCTGAAAATGGGCGTGCCGCAACTCGATGAGATGCTCGGTGGCGGTCTGCCGCGTGGTTACTCCCTGCTGGTGGCCGGGCCGTCGGGCTCGGGCAAAAGCATCCTGGCGGCGGGGTTTCTCGCCGAAGGTGCGCGTAACGGTGAAACCGGCGTGATCGCGGTGTTCGAACAACGGCCTAATCACTCGCAAAACGCCACCCTTGCCGGCTTGATCCGGAGCGGCCAGGTGGGTCTGGTGGACAGCCGTGCGCCGGATCTGTCGATCGATGAAATCGTCCAGCTGCTGCTCGCCGAGATCACTCGACTCAACGCCACCCGGGTGGTGATCGACTCACTGTCAGGCTTCGAACTGGCCCTGGCGCCGACCTTTCGCGATGACTTTCGCGAGTCGCTGTCGCGCATGGTCACCGCGCTGACCAGCATCGGGGTCAGTGTGCTGCTGACCTCGGAACTGGAGGATCGCTACACCGATTTGCGTTTCAGTCCGTATGGCACGGCGTTTCTGACCGACGCGATCATCGTTCAGCGCTACATTGAAGTGCAGAGCCGTTTGCTGCGCATCATGGCCGTGGTCAAGGTGCGGGCCAGCGCTCACTCCGATGAGCTGCGCCTGTACCGCATCGACGATAACGGCCTGCAAATCGGCGAGATGTTGCTGGATCAAGAAGGATTACTTGGTGGCCGGCCAACCCGGCAGCGGTTGGGTAAAATCGAAGGATGAGCAAAAAATCATGAACGAGGCCAATAGCAAGAACGAGCAAGCGATGGCCACTGCCGCTCGCGAATTGTTCCTGCTCGGTCAGAAAACCGTCGAGGCCCGTGCCGTACTGGCGGCGCTGAACAAGGAACTGAGCGACGCCAACACCCAGATCGCGGACAGCCTGCAGATCGAGCAACTGATCGAAGCCAATCAGCAATTGGTCCTGGCGATTCTGTTGGCGCAGTCGGATGCGGAAAAACCCCAGCGCTCCGCCGAAGAACAACAGCGCTACCTGGAAATGCGCGAAACCAACGAACAATTGGTCCTGGCCGTCCTCAGCGCGCAACACTTGCAAGCCTCGGCCGAACACAGCCTGGCCCAGCAACGAAATATCCTCACCCTGGTGGCCCACGAACTGCGCAATCCGCTGACGCCCATCAGCATGCTTGCCGGCCGACTGGTGCGGGTCCCAAGTGAAGAGCTGCCGCGCATGCAGGCGCTGATCGAAAGCCAGGTGCAGCACATGTCGCGCCTGGTGGATGACTTGCTGGATGTCTCCCGCGCCAGCACCGGCAAACTGCGCCTGGATTGCCGCATCATCGACATGGTGCAGATCATTCAGGAGGCCATCGTTGTGTGCAGCCCGTTGATGGCCGCCCAGCAACTGAGTTTCACCGCCGAGTTGCCCGAGTGCGCACTGGCGGTGAATGGCGATCCGGTACGGCTCACGCAAATCCTCGGCAACCTGCTGGGCAATGCGGCCAAATACACACCGGCGGGCGGCACGGTCACGTTATCAGTCACCACCGAAGGCGATCTGCTGGAGATGAGCGTTTGCGATAGCGGCATTGGTATTTCCGCCAAGGCGTTGCCGTTTATCTTCGAACCTTTTGTGCAGGACTTGCATGCAGTCGGCTTCAACGGTGCGGGCCTCGGTATTGGCCTGACGGTGGTTCGTGAGCTGGTCGAAGCCCATGGCGGCACGGTCATCGGTATGAGCGATGGTGACGGCAAGGGCAGTACCTTTATCGTGACCTTGCCGCTGGCGGTTTGAGTTTTTCCGCAGGCCCTGCGATTCCCGTGCGCTGCCTTCGCCCCTGCCACAGCCACCTATTGCGCGACGACGTTCTGGTCAACCTCGGGCAGCAAACACCCTTTGGCCATCCACTGGCAGTTTCTGTTCCAGCGATAGCCGGTTTCAAGGTCGCCCCTATCGTTGTAATACGTCAGCCGGAGTTGACTGGCATTCAGGTCGAGTTTGGCAAACCCCGCCCGTGAAGCGGCGAACGTGCTATCGGCCGAGGGCGTGGCGTCCACGGCATACAGTTTCTGGCCACCCGCGCCGGAAATGACCCACGCGGGCTCCCCGGCACGCAATAGCAATTGCTGGTTGTGATCATGTCCCGACAAGAGCAGGTCTACCTTGTTGCGCTGCAACACAGGCAAGAGGGTGGCCACCAGATCCGAGTCTTCACCATGCTGGCCCTGATTGCGGACTGGGTGATGGGACGCGACGATTCTCCATACTGGAGCCGGACCGGGAACCTGGAACGCCTGATCGATCAAGTCGATTTGCTGTTGCAAGCTTTCACGTGGCCCCGATGTGTCGAGAAACACCATTCGCACCAATGGATGCCCATCGACGCTACCGAAATCCTTGGTGTAGAAGTTACTCGACATTTGCCAACGACCCGAGCCCTTGCGCTGTTGGCCATATTCGATCTCAAACTTTTGTGAAACCGGGTAATCGTGATTGCCTAGCACTGCGTAAAACGGCACATGACTCAACCAGTGCCCCCAATAGACACGTTCGAATTTCGTTTGCCAGCTGAGGTCGTGGGTACTGGTTAAAGCCTTTCCGTAGAAGTTGTCGCCCAGTAACACGACCATGTCCAGCCTCCCCTCTCGGGCCGCCACCCGCTCCATGGCTTGCCCCACACGCCACTGTTGCAGGTCACCGCTGCCTTGATCGCCCAAAGCGATCATTGATACCAGCGAAGGGTCGAGATCGCTCAGCGGGACAAAGGTTGATGGCGGCGTGAACAGCCAGTAGCCACCGACGATCAGCAGAATAACGACGGCAATGCCTGAGCAGTACACCGTTCTTCTGAGCATCGAACGTTTTGCAAACAGCGATGGGGTCATTGCGCGTTTCAATCAAGATCTCACTTGGTGTGGGCCAGTCAGGTACGGAGGGGAAAGCACGGCTACTTGCACCCCCAATAAATCACACCAGTTGTTCACATTTTGTTGAGAAAACGCCCCGTATACTTTTTCCATCCCGTTTTTTTTCGGTTCTCTTCCTTCGGTAGTCAGAAGCTTATGTCGCGCCCTGCCCCATTGCTGCTTGTGCTTTGCTGCCTGCTGTTTTTCTTCGCCCTGGGCAATCACCAACTGCAAGGTTCCACTGAGCCCCGAGTCGCCGGGATCGCCATGGAAATGCACCTGGACAACGACTGGGTGACGCCGCGTTTATTCGGTGAACCGTTTCTGGAAAAACCTCCCCTGAGCCTGTGGCTCGATGCCGGGGCAATCCGCGTCTTCGGTGGCACGCCGTGGGCAGTGCGACTGGCCTCGGCGCTTGCCGGGCTGTTCAGCGTGATGGTGCTGTACGCCATGCTGCGGCGATTCGGCCGGCCGAGGGCGATAGCCTGGACCGCCGGGATTTTGCTGGCGACCATGGCCAGTTACTGGAGCAACGTGCGCGGGGTCGGTGAAGACGCACTCCTCGCCCTCGGCGTGACCATGGCACTGCTGGCGTTTTTTCAGGGGCATCGACACGCGACCAGCGGCAACGCGTTGCTGTTTGTCGCCGGGATCGCCATCGCGACCTTGAGCAAAGGCGTGCTGGGCCTGGCGATGCCAGGGGTGGTGATCTTCGCGTTTTTGCTGGCCGAAAGCCTGATGGACAAGCGCCTGAATATCTCGGGCTGGTTGCGCCCGGGCCTGTTGACGCTGCTGGGGTTGGTGCCACTGATGATCTGGCTCGCGCTGCTGTATCAGCGCGGTGGCACCCAGGCATTGACGGACGTGCTGCTGACCAACAGCGTCGGACGCTTCAGCGGTTCCTTCGTCGAGGCCGGGCATTACGAACCGTTTTATTACTACCTAGCCAAACTGCCGCAAGCGTTTTTGCCTTGGAACATTCTGGTGTACCTGGGGTTGTGGCACTTTCGCAGGAGTCTGATGGCCAACCGTTACTTGCTGTTTTTCACTCTATGGATACTCGCGCAGTTCGTCATGCTGACGCTGGCATCCAGCAAGCGCACGGTGTACCTGATGTCGATGACGCCTGCCGCAGCGGTCATTGCGGCTGAGTACGCGAGTGTCCTGTTCGCACGGTTGAAAGCACGCGAGGGCGCTTCGGCCCTGATCGGCCGCATCGCCCAACACCGCCAAGGTGTGGCCATCGGCGTGCTCGCCATAGTGATCGGCAGCTACCTCGCCGCCGCTCAATGGATATTGCCTCAGGCCGATCGCAATCTGTCGTTCCTGCCGTTGACCGAGCAGATTCAGGCGATGCAGGCCAACGGGCAACAGCCCGCCCTGTTCCAGGCCAACGAGCGGGTGGGCGGCGCCAGCGTGTTCTACACCCGCACCGTGCTCAAGGGGCTCGATACCGAGGCGCAGCTTCATGAGTTTCTGGCGGCGTCGCCGTCCAATGTGGCGGTCATGGCCGCAGAAGTTGCACCGGGCCCGCCGCTGAAAGTGCTGAAGGTGATGCGAGTTGGCCGCCAGGCTTACTACTTCGTCGGGCAGTGAGACTGCGTTATCGTTCTTCGCGAGCAAGCTCGCTCCCACAGGTACAGCGGTGTCCTTGCTCGCGAAGGCTATTTCCCGTGCAACAAAAAACCCGCAATCCCTACTCGGATTGCGGGTTTCGACATTCAAAAACCTATCTCAATTGGCCGGTTGAGATTGAGCCACTAACGCCGGTTCATCGGCCTTGTGCAACACCGGCAACTCCAGCCGCGCTCGCCCATAAAACGCCAGCGCCGTGAGCAAACACGCGAGCCACACAAAGATCCCGGCCCAGAAGGTGTGGGACATGTAGTGCCAGCCTTGCACAACCCGCGTCGTCCCGTAGACGAAACCAAGCGCCAGCGAGCCGTACATCAGCGCCTTGGAATAGCGCCAGCGATAGCGGCGCGCCACGAAGTACAACGCCAGCATGGTAAAGCCACCCGAGGCATGCCCGCCCGGCCAGCAACGACCGTCACCCGCGACTTTCAGCAGATCGAAATTCTCGTACCACTCCTTGTGCTCGATCTTCCCGCCGTACTGAGTCGTTTCAATCGGGCAATACACGCTGGTGTGGCCCTTGAGGTAATGAATGACGCCGGTGCTGATGGAAAACGCGAACACCACATAGAGGAAATCCCGACGGTGTTTGCTGGCGAACCGCAGCACCGGCGCGACTTTGATTTTTTCCAGGACCGCGATGATTTTCGAGTGCTTTTCAGCCTTCAAACGTGGCCAGAGAAACGACAGCAGCGCGCCGATGATCGCGATCTCGCCGGTCCAGTTCGGGATGATCCGCGCCCATTTATGGGTGATCTTTTCGAACAGATGCACATGGTCCAGCGGGAACGTCTGCGTGACCGGATCAAAAAACAGATCGTTAAAGGCGATGTCGATTTTGGTCAGGTCGAACAGCAGGAAAACCACGACCGCGCAGGCCAGCGGAATACCGAAGTTCACCCAGTAAAAGCGGTAGCGGGAAGCAGTCAGCATCGTGTGTCCTGATTCAGAGAGTGAAGTCATTGGGTGCTCACCGAACGCCAGTCCGAGGCTTCGATGAAACCGAGCATGCGCGGCGCTTGCGGCGTTTCGGTGGAGATAAACAGCGAGGCACCATAACCCAGAGTCGAGGTCGGCAGCTTGAGGTCTTTCTCCAGTTGCGACATGCATTCGCTGTGGGTCACCAGAATCAGGTTGCGGCCGGCTACCTTATGCGCCAGCGCATCGCGCAGCATGGTGCCCTTGCAATTGATCAGCCAGTCTTCACCGACGCCGACCTTATTGAACATGTAGCTGGAAGTCTGCGCAGTGCGCATCAGTGGACTGTTGTAGATATCGGCCTTGTTCAGCCCCAGTTGTTCGAACTGTGCACCGACCTCCACCGCGACACTACGAGAGCGATCGGTAATCCCATCGTCGCCACTCAGACAGGCGGCTTTGGAGTGATCGCAACGTTCGACGTGGCGCACCAGGACAATCATGTCGCCCTTGGCCCATCCGGTGGCCAACGCCCGGGCACCGGCCAGATTGCCGTGGGCAAGGTCCGGCACGGCGGCGGGATGCAGCAGCCAGACCGTCAGCGGAATGACCAACAGCGCCGAGGCCAGTACCACCACGGTATTGCGATAGCGGGCAACACGGCTCAGATCAATCGAGCGTTTTATCCCGAACAGACTCAGTCTCAATTCCACATCAGGCCGCCTCGCCGGCATGTATCACTATCATTCGATGCCGAGAGGGTAGAGAGCCGGGCGTTGGCAGGTAGTGAAACGATTGTGAAAAAAAGCTTAAGAACCGCGCAAAAGCCTTGTTACAAAATCCATCCAACAAAAACCTTTCAGCTCCCGAAAAGACGGCCGATACAGTCCTGCTACACACCTTGCTGGCTCTCAAAAACAACAATCTTCCAGCCAACCGACGATCAAGAAACACAACGTTCCTGGAGGAATTTGATGAATAGCTGGTTCGGCAACATCAGCGTGAACCTGAAACTCGGCCTGGGATTTGGCCTGGTTCTGGCACTGACCTGCGTCCTCGCCCTGACTGGCTGGACGAGCCTGGGCGGATTGATTGACCGCAGCAACTGGATGAGCGACATCACCCAGCTCAATGCCGGCCTGACCAAGCTGCGGGTGGTTCGCCTGCAATACATGCTGACCAACGGCGACGAGACGGCCGCGCAGAACGTACAGACCACCCTCGACGCGTTCTCCGCCCAGCAACAAGCGTTGCTGGCGAAATTCAAGAGCCCGGAAAACCTCAAGCTGCTCAGAGAACAAGGCACCGTCATCGATGCCTATAAGACGTCGCTGAACAAAATGCGCAGCGCCTACCGCACCGGTAACAGCGCGCGCGACGTCATGGGCGCCAACGCCGAGACCGCCAACACGCTGATCAATGCCATCAACAGCCGCGTGCAGCAAATGCCGCTGAGCGATCAGCGCTTCGAACAATTCCAGGCCATTACCGCCGCCAAGGAAGCGTTCTTGCTGGCCCGCTACGAAGTGCGCGGCTACACCGCCACCACCAACGCCGAGACCGAGCAAAAAGCCGTCGGCCAACTCGACGCGGCAATTGCCAGCCTGAATTCCCTCAACGTGCATTTCGCCGACACCCAGCAAGAAGCCCTGCGTCAGCTGGAAACTGCACTGGGCAACTATCGCAGCGCCTTGCAGGCTTACAAAGCCGCCAGCAACGACGCCGTGCAGGCGCGCAAGGAAATGACCGACCAGGGCGCCGCCATCGTGTCCCTGAGCGATCAGCTGTATCAGATCCAGCTCGACCGTCGTGACGCCGAAAGCGCCCAGGCCCGCACCCTGCAACTGATCAGCACCTTGCTGGCGTTGTTGGTAGGCATCATTGCTGCCGTCATCATCACCCGCCAGATCACCGGCCCGTTGCGCGACACCCTGGCCGTGGTCGAGCGCATCGCCAGCGGCGACCTGTCCCACGACGTCAAGGTCACTCGCCGCGATGAACTCGGTGTGTTGCAGCAAGGCATCGCGCGCATGGGCGTGACCCTGCGCGACTTGATCAGCAGCATCCGCGACGGCGTGACGCAGATTGCCAGCGCCGCCGAAGAGCTGTCTGCCGTCACCGAGCAAACCAGCGCCGGGGTCAACAGCCAAAAGATCGAAACCGATCAGGTGGCCACCGCCATGCACGAGATGACGGCCACCGTGCAGGAAGTCGCACGCAACGCCGAACAGGCTTCCTTGGCCGCAGCCGCCGCTGATGGCGAAGCTCGCGCAGGCGACAAAGTGGTCAACGAAGCCATCGCTCAGATCGAACGCCTGGCCAACGAAGTGGCGCGTTCCACCGAAGCCATGAGTGTGCTGCAACAGGAAAGCGACAAGATCGGCAGCGTCATGGACGTGATCAAAGCCGTGGCGGAACAGACCAACCTGCTGGCGCTCAACGCGGCCATCGAAGCGGCTCGCGCGGGTGAAGCCGGTCGCGGTTTTGCCGTGGTCGCCGATGAAGTCCGCGGCCTGGCCCAGCGTACGCAGAAATCCACCGAAGAAATCGAAGGTCTGGTGGCCGGTCTGCAGAACGGCACGCAACAGGTGTCGGCGGTGATGAACAACAGCCGCGCCCTCACCGACAGCAGCGTCGCGCTGACCCGCAAGGCCGGTGTCTCACTGGAAAACATCACCCGCACGGTGTCCAACATCCAGTCGATGAACCAGCAGATCGCCGCCGCGGCCGAACAGCAAAGCGCCGTGGCCGAAGAAATCAGCCGCAGCATCATCAACGTGCGCGACGTCTCCGAACAAACCGCCGCCGCCAGCGACGAAACCGCTGCGTCCAGTGTTGAACTGGCACGGTTGGGTAATCAGTTGCAGATGATGGTCAGCCACTTCCGCGTCTGACATTCACTTTGCGGTGAATGAAAGATCCATTCGCGGGCAAGCCTCGCTCCTACAAGGTACTCATTGAACCGGTAGGAGCGAGGCTTGCCCGCGAAGGCTATCTAACGCTCAAACACTAATCGCATTGGTAAACACCAACCGATTGCCAAACGGATCGGCCACGGTCATGTCCTGGCTGCCCCACGGCATCGCCTGAATCTGTGGATGGGCGAATGGGTATTCCTTGGCCAGCAGCTGCTGCTGGAATGCCTCCAGTTCGTCGGTCTCGATTCGCAACGCCGAGCCGGGCGTGCTGTCACCGTGGTGTTCCGACAAATGCAGCACGCACTCACCGCGCGAGACCTGCAGGTACAACGGCAAGTTGGGCTCGAAACGGTGCTGCCAATCGATCTTGAAACCGAGGAAATCGACGTAGAACTCCACTGCTTTGATTTCATCGAAAATCCGCAGGATCGGGGTGGTTTTGCCGAAGCTCATGGAGTTGCTCCCAGACTGATAAGGCCCAGAGTGTAGCCGGGCTGTACGTCAGCAATTCGGCTTGGTGATGGCTTTCTTTAATTGCAATGTGCCATCACGGAGAAAAGATCAAAAGATCGCAGCCTCGTTTTACTCGACAGCTCCTACGGGTGGATGCGGTCCGATGTAGGAGCTGTCGAGTGCAACGAGGCTGCGATCTTTTCGGCGTTACCGCGCCGCTCAATGAAACCCGATGCGCAAATCCCCGGCCCGCGCCAAAAACCGCCCTTCCCTGCGCCCGTTCGCCTGACCATCGCTGTAACTCAAGACACCGTTGACCCACACCCCGTCAATCCCTTCGGCTGCCTGTTGTGGATCATTGAAGTCGGCCACGTCGCGAATCGTTGCAGGATCGAACAACACCAGGTCCGCCCAATGCCCTTCACGGATTTCGCCACGCTCCTTCAAACCGAATCGCGCCGCCGACAAGCCGGTCATCTTGTGCACGGCGGTGTGCAGCGGAAACAGGCCTACGTCGCGGCTGAAATGGCCGAGCACGCGGGGGAATGCGCCCCACAAGCGCGGGTGAGGAAACGGGTCTTCAGGTAATCCGTCGGAGCCCACCATCGACAGCGGATGCGCGAGGATTCTTCGTACATCCGCCTCGTCCATTCCGTAATACACCGCGCCGGCCGGTTGCAGTCGGCGGGCGGCTTCGAGCAACGGCACGCCCCACTCGGCAGCGATGTCCATCAGGTCGCGGCCGCCCAGTTCCGGGTGCGGCGTGGACCAGGTGATGGTGATGCGATGGGCATCGGTGACTTGCTTGAGGTCCAGGGTCGAAGAGCTCGCCGCATAGGGGTAGCAATCGCAGCCCACCGGGTGGGTTTTCGCCGCGTGTTCGAGGGACGCCAACAGTTGCGGACTGCGCCCCCAATTACCGGCTCCGGCACACTTGAGATGCGAAATGATTACCGGCGTTTTCGCGTGACGGCCAATCTGGAACGCTTCGTCCATGGCCTCCAGCACCGGTTCGAACTCGCTGCGCAAATGGGTGGTGTAGACCGCGCCGAAGGCCGTCAGCTCTTCGGTCAGTTGCATTACCTCATCGGTGGAGGCGCAGAACGCGTTGGCGTAGGCCAGGCCCGTGGACAAGCCCAACGCACCGGCCTCAAGGCTTTCACGCAGTTGTTCGCGCATCGCGGCGATTTCATCGGCCGTCGCCGTGCGAAACAGGTCGTCGAGGTGATTGCTGCGCAGCGCCGTGTGGCCGACCAGCGCCGCCACATTCAGCGTGGTATTCGCCGCTTCGACGGCTGCGCGGTAGTCGCTGAACGTCGGGTACACAAACGCCGCCGAGGTGCCGAGCAGGTTCATCGGGTCTGGCGGATCACCGCGCAAACTCACTGGCGAAGCGCTGATCCCGCAGTTGCCGACAATCACCGTGGTCACGCCCTGGCTGAGTTTTGGCAGCATCTGCGGTTGGCGGATCACCACGGTGTCGTCGTGGGTGTGCACATCGATGAAACCCGGCGCCAATACCCGGCCCGCTGCGTCGATTTCTTCGGTGGCGCGGGTGTCGTGCAAGTCGCCGATGCGCTCGATGCGCCCGTTCAGAATCGCCACGTCGGCGGGGTAACCGGGGCGGTTGCTGCCATCGATGACCAAGGCATTGCGGATGAGCGTGTCGTACATCATGTCAGTCTCCCAGCGGCAAGTGATCGTCGCCGCCGCGGTAGTCGTCCAGGGCGAGTTTGATCCGCCGCAGACGTTCTTGATTGTCTTCAGGATTAGCCAGTGCCAGCTCGGTGGCAAGCACATCGATCGCCAGCAACATGCCGTAGCGCGCTGCCGTCGGTTTGTAGATGAATGAGGTTTCGGCAATTTGCAGCGGCAGCAGCACATCGGCCAATTGCGCCAGCGGCGAGTCGGCCCGGGTGATGGCGAGAATCCGCGCGCCGTAGTTGCGGGCCAGTTCAACGGCCTCAAGCAATTCGGGGGTGATGCCGGTCAGCGAGCACGCGATAACCGCATGTTCGACACCGAGGCCGGCGGCGGTGAGGCGCATCATCACCGGGTCGTGGCACGCCGCAATCGGGTAGCCGAAACGCACCAGCCGCACTTGCAATTCGTCGCTGCACAGCGTCGATGAACCGCCCATGCCGAAGGCGTGAATCATCCGCGCGTTGCCCAGCAGTTTCACCGCATCGGCGAAACGCGACTCGTCGAAGGCTGACAAATGCTGACGCAGCGTCGTCTCGATATCGCCGACGATCTGCCCGTAAAACGCCGACTGCTCCGGCGTGCCCGCCGGGTTGAGAAAGCGACTGCCCACGCCACTGGCCTGAGCCAGTTGCAAACGCAGGTCACGCAAGTCGCGGCAGCCCACCGTGCGGGCGAAACGCGACAGCGTGGCGGTGCTGACTTCGGCCCTTTGCGCCAGCTCATCAAGGCTGGCAGAAGCGGCAAATCCGACGTCGTCGAGCATCAGCCGGGCGATGCGTCCTTCGCCCGCGCTGAAGGAATCCTGACGGGCGCGGATCTGGTAGAGGATGTCCATGGCGGGCGGCTCCGGTTAAATCAGGTAAGAAAGGCCAACGGTCAGACCGAAAGCGACGACCGAGATCAGGGTTTCGAGCACCGTCCAGGTCTTGAAGGTCTGGGCGACGGTCATGTTGAAGTATTCCTTGATCAACCAGAAGCCGCCGTCGTTGACGTGGGAAAAGATCACCGAGCCGGCGCCCGTCGCCAGCACCAGCAATTCCGGATGCGGATAGCCCAGCCCCACGGCCACCGGCGCTACGATGCCGGACGCGGTGGTCATGGCCACCGTGGCGGAACCGGTGGCGATGCGCATCAACGCGGCGAACAGCCAGCCCATCAACAGCGGCGACAAGTGAAAGACCTGGGCCAGGCTGACGATCTGGTCGGTGACGCCGGCGTCCACCAGAATCCGGTTCAAGCCGCCGCCCGCGCCAACCAGCAAGGTGATGCTGGCGGTCGGGGCCAGGCATTCGTTGGTGAACTTGAGGATCGATTCGCGGTTGAAGCCCTGGGCCAGGCCAAGGGTCCAGAAACTCAGCAAGGTCGCCAGCAGCAAGGCAATCACCGAGTTGCCGATGAACAACAGGAACTGGTTGAAACCGCTGCCCGGCGTGGAAATCAGGTTAGCCCAGCCGCCGATCAGCATCAGCACCACCGGCAACAGAATGGTCGCCATGGTGATGCCGAAACCCGGCAGGCTGTCGCGCGGTTCGCGGTCGAGAAACTGCCGCTCCAACGGGTTCTCCGCCGGCAATTGAATGCGCGGCACGATGAACTTGGCGTACAAAGGACCGGCGATGATCGCGGTCGGAATGCCGATCAGAATCGCGTAGAGCAAGGTCTGCCCCACCGACGCCTGATAGACCTGCACCGCCAGCATCGCTGCCGGATGCGGCGGCACCAACGCATGCACCACCGAAAGCCCGGCGACCATCGGCAAGCCGACCATCAGAATCGACACGCCGACGCGTCGCGCCACGGTAAAGGCGATCGGCACCAGCAGCACAAAACCGACTTCGAAGAACAGCGGCAGGCCGACCAGAAACGCGATGCAGACCATCGCCCAGTGCGCGTTTTTCTCGCCGAAACGGTCGATCAAGGTCCGCGCCACCTGCTCGGCGCCGCCGGACTCGGCCATCATCTTGCCGAGCATGGTGCCCAGCGCCACCACCAGCGCGATGTGCCCCAGGGTCTTGCCGACGCCGGCCTCGTACGCGCCGACCACCCCGGACGCCGGCATCCCGGCGAGCAAGGCCAGGCCGATGGAAACGAGGGTGATGACAATGAATGGATTGAGTCGGTAACGGGCGATCAGCACGATCAGCGCAATGATGGCGATGGCGGCATACACCAGCAGCCAATAGCCGAAGGACAGGGTCATGCGGTACTCCTCGAGAGGGTCACGTCGAAAATTTGTGAAACTCTTAAAACATTTCGAGGCGTTATATTCAAACGAGGTGAAAGTAATTTTCGTGAAGAGGTAAGGGATGTCGCGCAGAGGTATGCGTGGGCGTGGGTTATGAAAATTGAGGGGCGGTATTTACATGATCGAGCGCTCAGTCGTGATGCACGCGAGCGCGTTTCAGCAGTTTCTTGCAGCGCTCAGACAGGCCCAGCACGCGCAGGTGCTTGCCGGCCTTGGCATAGCGCTCGCGCAGCGTATTCAGCGCGGCGATGGCCGAGTAGTCGACGAAGCTCAGGTGGCGACAGTCGAGGGTCACTTGGGAGGGGTCGTTGGCAGGATCGAACTGATTTAAAAACGGTGTTGTCGAGGCGAAGAATAACGTGCCATGCACGCGATAAAGCTTGCTGCCGTCGTTCTCCAGATGACTGTCGGCGTAAAGCTGCCGAGCCTGCTGCCAGGCGAAGTTAAGCGCCGCAATGATGATCCCGCACAGCACGGCAGTGGCCAGATCGGTGAACACCGTAATCACCGTCACCGCGACGATCACCAGAACGTCGTTCATTGGCACTTTGTTTAATACCCGCAGCGAGGCCCAGGCAAAGGTCTGCTGCGATACCACAAACATCACTCCAACCAACGCGGCCAACGGAATCCGCTCGATCAGCGGCGAAAGGAACAGGATAAACAGCAGGATCATCACCCCGGCCATTACCCCGGACAGCCGGCCACGACCACCGGAACTGAGGTTGATCACGGTTTGCCCGATCATCGCGCAACCGCCCATGCCGCCAAAAACACCGGAGACCATATTGGCCGCGCCCAACGCCACGCACTCGCGATCCGGGTAGCCACGGCTTTCGGTGATTTCGTCGGTGAGGTTCAGGGTCAGCAAGGTTTCCAGCAGGCCGACCAGCGCCATCAGGATGGCGTACGGCGCAATGATGCGCAGGGTTTCCAGGTTCCAGGTAATGTCCGGCAGGGCCAACGTCGGCAAACCACCGGCGATGTGCGCCATGTCGCCCAGGGTGCGGGTCGGCAGACCCAGCAGATAAACCGCCAGGCCCACGCCCAGAATCGCCACCAGCGCCGGCGGTACGGCACGGGTCAGGCGCGGCAGCAGATAAACGATGGCCATTGTCACGGCCACCAGTCCCGTCATCACGTAAAGCGGCGTACCGCTGAGCCAGGCTTCACCGCTCTTGAAGTGCTCCAACTGAGCCAGGGCAATGATGATCGCCAGGCCGTTGACAAAACCCAGCATCACCGGGTGCGGCACCATGCGCACCAGTTTGCCCAGTTTCAGCAGCCCGAACGCCAGCATGATCAGCCCCCCCAACAACACGGTGGCCAACAAATACTGCACGCCGTGCTGCACGACCAGCGCAACGATCACCACGGCCATCGATCCGGCAGCACCCGACACCATGCCCGGCCGCCCGCCGAACAGCGCGGTCAGGGTGCAAATGATGAAAGCGCCGTAAAGCCCCATCAATGGATTGAGATGGGCCACCAATGCGAAGGCAATGCATTCGGGGAGCAGGGCGAAAGAGGTCGTGAGGCCGGCCAGGGCATCGGCGCGCAGACGCTGTGGTTTCATGATTTACCCAACAAGACAGGCCGCAGGAAATGGCCGAAAAAGAAGGGGCGGATGGTACGGAATTGCGGGCGGCCCGGCCAGTTATTGAGACTGCGCAAACGCAATCGCGGGCAAGCCACGCTCCCACAGGTTCTGTGTCGTTCGCGAAATTGGCGAACGACACAGAACCTGTGGGAGATTCTATGGTTGAGGGGAAGCCCTCAACCAGCTTTGGGTTGGTATTCGCCCTGTCCTTTCAGTAGAGCGAATACGATCCGAGCAAGCTTGCGAGCCAGTATCACCAATGCCTGAGTGGT
>NZ_LHPC01000081.1 GCF_001297125.1 Pseudomonas sp. RIT-PI-q | reverse complement strand
AAAGAATCGCCAGAACCACCGCCACCCCCACAGTCCTTGGCCTGAGCACTCGAGACACCGGACAGGCTGTCCGGAATCAATACGGTAGACGCCGACAGGACCGCGCCAATAGCTACTGCAAGTAAAAGCTTGTTGATGTGCATGTCGTTCTCCGTCTTCTAATTCAGATTGGAACGTTGATGAACAATGCAACGTGCTGCATTCATAAATTCAGATGGAACGTTGGTAAACACCCCGACGAACCGATTTATTCAGTTGCAACGAAAATAACCATCGCAACGTGCAGCGCGCCCTTGTTCCAGGGGTCAGTGAATACTGGAGGCCAGCTCGAAAATCGGGATGTACATGAGGATGACGATGACCCCGATCAGCAGGCCGATGAAGGTCATCAGCAGCGGTTCGAACAAGCGCACGAACCATTCGATCCAGCGGCTGATTTCCTCGTCGTAGAAGTCGGCGCTGCGTTCCATCATTTGCCCGAGGTTGCCGGACTGTTCGCCGGCGCGCAGCAAGCGCAGGGACACCGGGGTCACCAGGTGATTGAGTTCCAGCGCGGTGGACAGCGATTGCCCCTCGCGCACCCGTTCACAGGCCTGGTCCAGGCGTGCGCGGGAGGCGACGGTGAGCAGGCCACGGACCATGCCCATGGCGGTGACGAGCGGGATGCCGCCCTGCAGCAGAATCCCCAGGGAACGGTAGAAACGCGCGAGTTCATACATGAAGATGCGTTGATGGACCGCCGGGAGTTTTTCGATCACCCGGTCCACGCCCCGACGAAAGGCCGGTTGGCGCTGGAGAAAGCCAAGGGCGACGACGATGGCCGCAAACGTGCCGAAGAATTCAGCCTGATGGGCGTGCAGGAACATTCCGCTGCTCATCAGGATCTGCGACAACCACGGCAGGTTCGACCCCAGCCCTTCGAACACCAGGCTGAAGCGCGGCACGACGTAGCCCATCAAAAACAACACCACGCCGCCGCCCACCACCAGCAACAGCAAGGGGTAGATCGACGCGCTGACGATTTTTTGTCGAACCTCATCCATGCGCTGGCGATAGCTGACGTATCGGCCCAAGGCATCGCCCACGGCACCGGTCTTCTCGCTGGACTGGACCAGCGCCACGTAGAGCGGCGGGAACACCGCCGACAACTGGGCCAATGCCTGGGAAAACGATTTGCCCTCGTATAGCAGGCGCACCAGTTCGCTCAAGGTTTTACGCGCCTGTGGCGCATTTTCTTTTTCCGCCAGGCTTTCCAGCGCATCGATCAACGGTAGGCCGGCGTTGAGCAGCGTGGTCAATTCCTGGCTGAACAACACCAGGTTGAAGGTCTCGCGCTTTTGCAGGCGCAATGCTCGCCAGTGCCGCTCGGCGTGCAGGCTGACCACCCGCAGGCCCTGGTCTTCGACGATGCGCCGGGCTTCGCTGTGGCCGGGCGCCTCGACGGTCATCGACACCACACCGGCCTTGCCCACAGCCTTGAGATGAAAGCGCATGGTCGCCACTCCTGTCATTGCCAACTGGTGACTTCGGCGTTTTCGCCTTCGCCGCCGGGTTGGCCGTCCTTGCCCATGGACAGCAGGTCGTACTCGCCGTTTTCGCCGGGGTAGCGATAGGTGTAGTTATGGCCCCACGGGTCCTGCGGCAGTTTTTTCTGCAGGTAAGGGCCGGTCCATTTGGTTTCATCGCTGGGCGCGGTGACCAGCGCCTGCAAGCCCTGTTCGGTCGACGGGTAATGGCCGACCTCCAGACGGTACAAATCCAGTGCCTTGCCCAGGCCTTCGATTTGCGCCTTGGCCACCTTCACTTCGGAACGGCCCAGCTGGGCGAAATACTTCGGCGCGACGATGCCGGCCAACAGCCCCAGCACCACCAGCACCACCAACAGTTCGAGCAGGGTGAACCCGCTTTGGGTACGCGGGGCACGCTTCACACGCTGATTCATGATGACCTCACAGAGTTGGCAGAAGGGTCGCAATAAAGGCTTATGCAATTGCCATGCTCATGCTTGGACATCCTCCTGTACCCCCCGAATTACGGGCCTTCGCACTTACGGCACAGTGCTTGCGTATGGCTTGTTTACTACCGGCCATTGGGGCAATACCCCCATTTTTCGGGGCCGGTCAGGGAGGCAAGAACATGAAAACATTCACCACAGGACTGCTCGGTCTGCTTGTGCTGACCGGCGTCGCTCAGGCCGATGTGTTCGTTTCCGTGGACGCCAAGGGCAGCTACGTTTTGTCCAATGTCCACCGTCCCGGCCGCACCTATGAACGGGTGATTCATGAGCCTGAAAAGGCTCTGGTCAGCCTCGATCAGCAACCGCAGATGATTGCCGCGCAACCCTATGCCGAACTGGTTTCGGCGGCGGCCACGGCCAATCACTTACCGGCGGCGCTGTTGCATGCCGTGATCCAGACCGAGTCCCGTTACAACTCTGGCGCGACGTCACCCAAGGGCGCGGGTGGGCTGATGCAACTGATGCCCGACACCGCACGGGAATTGGGGGTGACCGATGTCTACGACCCCAAGGCCAACATCCAGGGCGGTGCCCGTTATCTCAAGCGCCTGATGACGATGTTCGACAACGACATCAGCCTCGCCGTGGCCGCCTACAACGCCGGGCCGCAAGCGGTGCTCAGCCGTGGCGGGGGGATCCCGCCGTTCGCCGAAACCCAGCGTTATGTGCCCAGTGTCTTGCGCCAATACCGGCGTTTGCAGGGCCTGGCCGTGGACGCGCCGCTGTGATTGGGGATTTCCCCACATGTGGGGCAAGGCTCCCACAATCAAAAGATCGCAGCCTTCGGCAGCTCCTACAGGGCGCACGCCGATCGAATGCAGGCGCTGCCGAAGGCCGCGATCTTTTGATCCTGACCTGTAGCAGCTGTCGAGCTTGCGAGGCTGCGTTCGGCGGCGAAGCCGTCGTAAAACCAGGCACCGCGGTGTGTCAGGAAGAACCTGCGTGCAGGGTTTACGACGGCTTCGCCGCCGAACGCAGCCTCGCAGGCTCGACAGCTGCTACAGGGAACGAGCGGCTACGGGATAGGCGTTATCTTCGGTCAGGAAAGTGGGTAATAAGTGGGGGAATATCCCCCGAGTTGTTAAGTGGTATCGGTAACTAATTGAAAATCAACTAAATTATTTATGGCATGCGGATTGCTCTAGCGGATTTATCGAGAATTATTCCTGTGAGCAGCCCCACAGCGAGGCCCGTGATCATGACTGGCATACCTCACGTTCATCACCTGGTTCACCTGCTGCTGTTTTTAGCGCCGATGTTCGGCATCCAGCTGGCCGACGCTGCTGTACGCTGCGAGCGCAATCTGGTGGCCAACGTCGTGGCACTGGACCAGCCGCTGATGTTCAACCGCCTCGGCGCGCAGAACGTCAACGGCATGATGTTCGCCCTGCGCCGCGACGTGGTCGATGACCACAACATGTCCCTGGCCCAGGGCGGGGCGGCGGTGCCGGGCAAAGTCTCGCTGCGGCCCGACAAGCGTCCGCGTCCGCTGGTGTTGCGCGTCGCCGCCGGTGATTGCCTGACCATCAACCTGCAAAACCTGCTGGCCTACCAGGCCAACCCCGGCAGCCACGAAAGCGGGGAAGAGGAAGAGGGTGAGATTGAAGGTGAAGTCGCCATCGGCAACGCTGACGACTTCAAGGTCGACGAGCAGGTCACCGACCGCCACGTCGGCTTCCAGGTCAATGGCATGCAGGCGGTCAACAGCATCGACGACATTGCGTCCTATACCGGGCGCAATGCCAATACCTTGATTCCCCCGGGTGCCAGCCGTTCCTACACCTTGTTCGCCGAGCGCGAAGGGGCGTTTGCCGCCAGCAGCCGTGGCGCAACGTTCGGTGGTGAAGGCGATGCGGGCAACGTCGCCAACGGCCTGTTCGGCCAAGTGGTGGTGGTGCCCAAGGGCGGCCGCACCTATCGCAATACCGTGACCGAAGAAGAGATGCGTCTGGCCAGCGCTGGCCGCACGCCGGCCGGGCAGCCGATCGTCGATTACCAGGCACGCTACCCGCAACGCGAACCGTGGATCCGTGAGGGCAAAGCCGGCAAGCCAATCATCAATATGGTCGACGGCAACGAAATCATTTCCAGCGAGAGCGACGCGATCGTGATGGGCAGCAACGCCGATGGCAGCTTCCCGCCTTCGACCTATCCGCTGGAAGCCATTGGCAAACGTAACCCGGCGCTGCCCAATCGGCTGGAACCGTTCCGCGATTTCGCCTCGCAATTCCAGGATGAAACCGCTGCAACCCAGGCATTCCCCGCCTACTTTGCAGACCCGGTGATGGCCCACGTGCTGGAGCCGACCCGCGATTCGTTCATGATCAACTACGGCTCCGGCGGCATGGGCGCCGAGGTGGTCGCCAACCGATTGGGCGTGGGGCCGATGCACGACTGCCTGTCCTGCGCCTACGAAGAATTCTTCCTCAGTTCGCACACTGTCGGCGACGTGGCAATGTTGGTGGACGTACCGGCCAACGCCGGTCTGGAAGGCATTCTTCCGGGCCAGGCACCGAGGGCCGATCAGATCGGCGTCAAGGCGACCATGGCGCTGTACCCGTCCGAGCCGTCCAACGTCAACCACAGCTACATCGGTGACTTCGTCAAATTCCGCAACACCCACAACGGCCATGAGCAGCACATCTTCCACTTGCACGGGCACCAGTGGCTGTTCAACCCCAACGATGACAACTCCGATTATGTGGACGCTCAAGGCATCGGTCCGGGGGCCGGCTACACCTATGAAATCGCCAACGGTGGTTCAGGTAACCGCAACCGCGTCGCCGGTGATGCGATCTATCACTGCCACTTCTACCCGCACTTCGCCCAGGGCATGTGGAGCATGTGGCGGGTTCACGATGTGTTTGAAGAAGGCACCAAACTTGAGGTGTCCCAGCAGGGCGCCGACGGTTATCACAGCGAACCTTATGCGCTGCGAAGCGGTAAACCAGCGGCTGGCGCTCGGGCCTTGCCCGATGGCGAGATCATTGCCGGTACACCGATTCCTGCGGTCGTGCCGCTGCCGGGCAAAGCCATGGCACCGATGCCAGGCAAGGTCGCGGTCGTGCCGAAAATCGGCGAAACCCTGGTGGCCGGGGGGGGTGACGACGATGACGAGGAGGACGACGACGGCGAACATCATGGCGGCAACGGCGGCCCTCAAGCCATCGGTTCGCTGGCCCTGGTGGATCGCAGTGAAGCCAACCGCAACGCCGACGGCAGCCTGAAAAACCCTGGCTATCCGTTCTGGATCGGCGGCATGGAAAGTTCGGTCGGCCAGCGTCCACCGACGCCACCGCTGGACATGCTCGACGCGGCCAAGGCCCAGGCCTTGAAGACCAGCGGCAACGCCTTGTGGGCCAACCTCGACCCGGCTCAGTCCGGTGGCTGGGACGGCGGTTTGGGGCGTCACTCCCTGGACGGCTTCTCCGCCGGTGGTCAGGCCAATACCATCACCACGTCCCTGGATTTCTCCAAGGAAGTGACCCGCGCCAAACCTATTTATATGCCGGAAGAGGGCACCGAAGTCGAACAGGCGGCCATGGCGTTCCACGCCAAAAAAGACCACCCGAGCTTCGCTGTGCTGCCCGGCAATCAAGTCGTGGCGCGCAACTTCCGCACCAACGGCGCATTACCGATTGCTGGCGCTCCGTACTACGAACCGTGCATGGACGACCGGCAAAAACGCCTGACCAGCAGCGCCGGCACCGGCGAGTTTGCCAGTGGTGAGCGGGTCGACGGCATGTCCTTCACCGGTTCCTCGTCCTTCACCGCCGACCGTCCACGAATCTATAAAGCCGCGAACATCCAGTTCGATGCGGTCTATAACAAGGTCGGCTATCACTTCCCGCAAGCGCGCATTCTCGCTCTGTGGGAAGACGCCTGGCCGGTGATCACCAAGCAGCGTCCGCCAGAACCGCTGGTGATGCGCATGAACACCTTCGATTGCGTGCAGTACCAGCAAACCAACCTGGTGCCGGCCACCTATGAGATGGACGACTATCAGGTGCGCACGCCGACCGACGTGATCGGCCAGCACATCCACCTGCCGAAATGGGACCTGACAGCGGCCGACGGTTCGGCCAACGGCTGGAACTACGAAGACGGCGTGCTTTCCCCCGGTGCGGTGCAAGAACGTATCCACGCCATTCGCGAGTTCAACCAGTGCCAGGGCACTGACCCGCGTGACGGCACACCGGCCTGTCCGAAAGCCAAGAATCACCCGTTCTTCGGTCAATATGGCCGGGCCGACTGGGTCGGCGCGCGCACGGCGATGCAGCGCTGGTTTGTCGATCCGGTGGTGAACGCCAAAGGTGTCGACCGTGGCCTGGGGACCATTTTCACCCACGACCACCTCGGCCCATCGACTCACCAACAGATTGGCCTGTACGCCACCGTGCTGGCTGAGCCGGCCGGTTCCACCTGGTTCCACGCCGAAACCGGCGAGCCGTTGTACAGCGGCGCGCGGCAGGACGGCGGGCCCACTTCATGGCAAGCGGTGGTCTCCACCGGTGACCTGGACGGTGACGGCAAGAACGACAGTTTCCGTGAGTTTTTCCTCGAATACAGCGACTTCCAGCACGCCTATGAAGCTGGTGTGTACGTCGGCGCTGGTCCTAACGGCGTGCCTAATCCGCAAGCCTTCCCGGCCACGGCGGACAGCTTCCGCTACGCGATCAACCCGCCGGTGCGCAATAACGCCAGCAACCTGTTGGAAGGGATCGTCGAAGTGCAAGGCGGGCAAGTGCCCGGCTGCCCAAGCCGGCCATGCCCACAAGCAATCTCGGTCGATGACCCGGGCATGTTCGTGGTCAATTACCGCAACGAACCGCTGGCCCTGCGGGTGTACGACCCGAACAAGGTCGGCCCGGACGGCAAGCGCGGCATGCAGGCCGACGGCCTCGGCGGCGACCTGGCGTACGCCATGCAAAGCCGTACCGACCGCGCTATCCCGGCGATGAACCTGGCGCCAAACCTGGTCACCGCCGCCACCGGCCCCACCGGCGGCACCACGCTGTTCCCGCCACACATCAACAAGGGCGGCGCGGAACCGGGCGACCCGTTCACCCCAATGCTGCGCACCTACACCGGTGACAACGTGCGGCTGCGGGTGCACGCCGGCGGTCACGAAGAAGAGCACAACGTGACGCTGCACGGCGTGAAATGGCTGCAAAGCGGTTCCGGTTACGGCAACAGCTCCAACTCTGGCTGGCGCTCGTCGCAAATGATCGGGATCTCCGAGCAGATGGGCTTCATTGCACCGGTCTCGATGCTGTCCAGCTCGGCGGCGACCACGGGGGATTATCTGTACTCGATGGACGCTTCGCTGGAAGGCTACTGGAGCGGGATCTGGGGCGTGATGCGCAACTACACGGCCCAGCGCAGTGATCTGTTCGCGCTGCCGAACACCCCGAAACCCGCCGGTATGCGCAACACCGTGGCCTTCGACGGCACCTGCCCACGGATCGGCGCCAACCCGAATGGCATCGGCACCCGGCCAACCGTGCAACGCAACTATGAAGTGGTCGCGGCGCTGGCCAACGACATCCTCGGCAACCCGTTGGGCCTGGCCATCGGAGATCCGGCGGGGCTCGGTCAGCATGTCGGCGGGCCGTTGAATCCGGCGGGCGGCACCCTGGGGTTCAACTCGCGGCCCGTGAGCATTCCGCAGGTCACCGTGACCGATCCTGAAGACGGCGAGACGTTCACCATCGGCGGGTGAAGAGGGGCGCTGCTGACCCGACGGCGATCCTGTATGTGCGCAAAGGCGATCTCGATCCGATCACCGGCAAGCTCAAACCCGGTGTGCCCGTCGAACCGCTGGTGCTGCGTGCGGCGGCAGGTGATTGCATCAACATCACCCTGGAAAACCGCCTGCCCATGGTCATGCCGGACTTGACCCAGACGGCGGTGATGCAAGGCATGGTCAAGCGTGATCGCAACAGCGGCCTGGGCTCCACCACCTTCAGCAATAACCTGATGCGGCCGTCCAGCCACGTTGGCCTGCACGCGCAACTGCTGGCGTACGACATCACCAAATCCGACGGCACCAACGTCGGCGCCAACCCGATCCAGACCGTGCCGCCACGTGTTGGCAACACCGGCGCGTACCCGACGCGTACCTATCAGTACTACGCCGGGCATCTGGAGCGTGAAGGCAAGCCGATCACGCAACTGGGTCGCAGTGTCGACAACATCAACGCCACGGCGGTGGAGTTCGGCGGGCTGAATTTCACCCCGGCGGACGTCATCAAACAGCCGCAAAAAGGCCTGGGTGGTGCAATGAGCATCCTGCCGATTGGCGCGACCTGGGTTGACGATGCACGCAAAGTGACGGCAACGGTGACTGCGCCGGGGCAAACCACTTACCGCGACTTTGCGATGGTCTGGCAGAAGGCGTTGAACATCCGCTGGGCCAACGGCCGGCCGGTGGAAGGCATTGCCGCTGAAGGCCTGGGTGTGCCGACCGATCCGCAGGACAACTCGAGCATGGCCATCAACTACAAGGCCGAGCCGCTGTGGTTCCGCTTCGGTTTGGCACCGGATGCGCCGTTCGGTCATGCCGATGGCCACGGTTACGGGGACGTGCCTAACGCGCACATGGCTTACAGCAATGCGCTGGTGGGCGGCGATCCGCAGACACCGGTGCTGTATGTGAAGCCGGGGCAACCGTTCCGCACCCACATCATGATGCCCACCGGTGGCAGCCGCGGCACGACCTTCCAGCTTGACGGTCACGTCTGGTCGGTCAACCCGTTCCAGTCGGAGAAGAGCGATACCGGTGGTTACCCGATGAGTTCGCCTGGGGTGGGTTCGGTGCGGTTCGGCTACAACCCGATGTCGATGTACATCGGTGCCCACGAAAGCATCCTGCCGGCGGCGCACTTCAGCTTCATGCACCCGAGCGCCGGGGGCAGCAATGCGATACCGGGCGACTACCTGTTCCGCGATTACGGCGCCTATGGCAACACCGCCGGGCTTTGGGGATTGCTGCGGGTGACCAACGAGCCTGAACCGGCACCAGCGCCGTAACGGCCAGGATGGGGCGACACCGCCCCTGTAGGAGCTGGCTTGCCAGCGAAGGCGGCCGAGAGGTCGATGCAAGGTTCGAGGGCCCCTTCGCCGGCAAGCCGGCTCCTACAAGAATGAGGGCGGCCGGGAGGTCGGCCGGCAAGGGATAGGACGCACACCGTCCAACTGTAGGAGCTGGCTTGCCAGCGAAGGCGGCCGCGAGGTCGACGCAAGGTTCGAGGGCCTCTTTGCCGGCAAGCCGGCTCCAACAAGAATGAGGGCGGCCGGGAGGTCGGCCGGCAAGGGATAGGACGCACACCGTCCAACTGTAGGAGCTGGCTTGCCAGCGAAGGCGGCCGAGAGGTCGACGCAGGGTTCGAGGGCCCCTTCGCCGGCAAGCCGGCTCCTACAAGAATGAGGGCGGCCGGGAGGTCGGCCGGCAAGGGATAGGACGCACACCGTCCAACTGTAGGAGCTGGCTTGCCAGCGATGGCGGCCGAGAGGTCGATGCAGGGTTCGAGGGCCCCTTCGCCGGCAAGCCGGCTCCTACAAGAATGAGGGCGGCCGAGAGGTCGGCCGGCAAGGGATAGGACGCACACCGTCCAACTGTAGGAGCAGGCTTGCCAGCGAAGGCGGCCGCGAGGTCGATGCAAGGTTCGAGGGCCCCTTCGCCGGCAAGCCGGCTCCTACAAGAATGAGGGCGGCCGAGAGGTCGGCCGGCAAGGGATAGGACGCACACCGTCCAACTGTAGGAGCTGGCTTGCCAGCGAAGGCGGCCGAGAGGTCGATGCAGGGTTCGAGGGCCCCTTCGCCGGCAAGCCGGCTCCTACAAGAATGAGGGCGGCCGAGAGGTCGACGCAGGGTTCGAGGGCCTCTTCGCCGGCAAGCCGGCTCCTACAGGAGCGAAGGCGGCCGCAAGGCAGGCATGGATCTGTAAGGGGAGATGCAACATGAACAGGACCATCAAAATCACCGGATGTGCGCTGGTTGTCGGCTTGGCGCTGATCTGGCTGGGGGTATGGCGCACGACTCCGCCGGACATGCTCAGCGAGGTCGCGCTGCCAGACACCTGGACCGGCCAGAAACTTGAGCGCGACGGGGTGTCGGTGGCGCTCGAAGTGAAGCCACTGGCCGAGGATGGCGTACTGCGCGAGGGGGGCTTCGCCGACGTACGGTTGCGGGTCACTGACAGCGCTTCGGGCCAGCCACTGTCAGGCGTCGCGCCCGGTGCCTGGCTTGACCCGGAAGCCGTCGCCGCCGACCAGGCCCAGGGTCGCGAACGCAGCTGCAAATCCCGGGTCGGGGTGTTTCTCAAATCGAGCATCGGCGCGCGGCCGCTGCTCGACCTCAACAGCTACTTCCTGCTGGTGATGAACCGCGATGCCAGCGTCACAGTGGTCGATCCGTCGGTGTCGGTGGGCGGCATCACCAGCACCATGGCCAGGATCGACATCAAGCAACCACCGATGGATTGGGTCACGCCGCGAGACAACAAACGCGTGTTCGTTTCGATGCCCACCGCCGGCGAAGTGGCGGTGATCGACAGCGAACAGTTCAAGGTGATCGACTCGGTGGCCGCCGGCAGCAACCCGGTGCGCGTGGCCCTGCAACCGGATGAACGCCTGCTGTGGGTGGGCAATAACGCGAAGTCCGCCGAAGAGTCCGGCGTCACCGTTATCGACAGCCGCAGCCTGAAGACCCTCAAACACCTGGCCACCGGTGCCGGGCACCATGAAATCGCCTTCAGCAAGGACAGCCGTTACGCCTTCGTCAGTAACCGCGACGACGGCACCCTGAGCATCATCGACATCGCCAGCCTGACCCTCAGCAAACAGCTCAAAACCGGCTCGCATCCGTTGTCGGTGGCGTACTCGCCACTGTCCCAGGCGGTGTATGTGGCCGATGGCAAGGACGGCACGGTGACCGTGGTCGATACCGCCAGCCTCGCCGTGCGCCGGGTGATCAAGATCAAACAAGGGTTGGGCCCGATGGGCTTCAGCGCCGACGGTCGTTTCGGCGTCGTCCTTAACACCCTGGAGAACCAGGCCTCGGTGATCGACGCCGCCACCGACTCACTGATCCATCAACTGGACGTCTCCGCCGAACCCTACCAAGTGGTGTTCACCAAGGCCTACGCCTACGTGCGCGGCCTGGCCTCGGCCAAGGTGACCATGATTAACCTGTCGTCGCTCGGTGAGGGGCGCACGCCGATCAGCCAGGGCTTCGAAGCCGGGCCACAAGCGCCACGGCTGGCCGGTGATTTGCCGCTGGCATCGAGCCTGGCGGTGTCGCGCGATGACAACGCGGTATTCGTGGTCAACCCGGTGGACAACACCACCTACTTCTACGCCGAAGGCATGAACGCGCCGATGTCCGGTTACCCCAATCGCGGGCAAGTGGCGCGCGCGGCGATGGTCATCGACCGCAGCCTGCGCGAGGTCGAGCCGGGGGTGTACAGCGCACGGATCAAACTGCCAGCCGCCGGGCGTTTCGACGTGGCCTTCCTGCTCAATCAACCGAACATCATCCATTGCTTCACGGCATTAGTTGAACCGGACACCACGCTTGAGCATCACGCCGGTGTGCCGAAAGTGGAGTTCATGCTCGACACATCCACCGCCGCCCTTGGCAGCCCATACGTCGTGCGCTTTCGCATCGTCCAGGGCAAACAGAAGACACAGCGCAGCGGGGTCAAGGACGTTCAGGTGCGCTACTTCCGCGCCCCGACCTCGCGCACCCGGGAAGTCGCCGCCCTGGACGTCGGTAACGGCATCTATGAAGCCCCGGTGACCCTCGACCAGAACGGCGCCTGGTATCTGCACGTGCGTGCCGCGTCCCTGGGCGCGAGTTTCGACGACAAGACTTTTGCCAGCGTACGGGTCCTGCCCGGCGATGCCCACTGAGAGGAATTCGACATGAACCGATACGCACATCGTGGACTGCTGACCTTCTGCCTGTTGGCTGTCGGTGTCGGCCAGGCCCTGGCCCACTCCGCAGACGAGCACGCCGGGCACGACATGCCGCCCAAGGCCGCTCGCTCGGAGAGCGCCCAGGTCAAATTCGCCGACGTGGCGCTGGTGGATCAGAACGGCAAAGCAGTGCGCCTGGAAAAAGACCTGGTGACCAACAAGATCGTGGTCATGAGCTTCATCTACACCAGTTGCACCACGGTCTGCCCGGTGGTGTCGTCGATCATGGGCAAGGTGCAGAAACAGCTCGGGTCGCGGGTGGGGGGTGAGGTGCAATTGGTGTCGATCAGCATCGACCCGCAGCGCGATGACGCCAAGCGCCTGAACGACTACGCCCGCAACTTCCAGAACGGCCCGGGCTGGACCTGGCTGACCGGCAGCTCGCAGTCGATCAACGAAACCCTCAAAGGCCTCGGCACCTTCAGCGGCGACTTCAAGAGCCATCAGCCGCTGATCCTCGTGGGGGACGGCAATAGCCGCCACTGGACCCGCTATTACGGCTTCACCGACCCGACGGTGCTGACCCGTGAAGTCGAGAAACTCAGCGGTCAGCGCAACTCCCACGCCAAACACACCGCCATCGCCATGGAGCAGCAGCCATGAAAGCGCTCTTTTTGATCTTCCTGACAATGTGCTTTTGCATTATCAGCTTTTTCGCGTTTTCCCACGAACAGCACGCAGTCTCCGAGCCCGCCGTGGCCGCCGCACAACCGGCGACCGGTACGCGCGATGCGAAAACCTGGTTCACCGACACGCCGTTGCAGGACCAGAACGGCAACACCCTGCGCTTCTACAGCGACGCGCTGCAAAACCGTGTGGTGTTGCTGAACGTGATTTTCACCAGTTGCAACGATGCCTGCCCGCTGATCACCCGCAAACTCAAGGAGGTTCGCGAAGTATTGGGTGACAAGGCCGATGGCATCACCTTTATCTCCCTTACCAGTGATCCGCTGCGGGACACCCCGGCGGTGCTCAAGGCTTACACCTTGAAGCAGGGCGTCGATGGGCCCCACTGGCTTTTTCTTACTGGCGACAAAGCGCAGATGGACCTCGTACTGGGGCGCATCGGCCAGATCGTACCGACCCCCGAACAGCATTCCACGCAGCTGATCGTCGGTGACGTGGCCAACAAACGCTGGAGCAAGATCCGTCCCGATGCCCCGGCCGCCGCCATTGCCCAGCGCTTGCAGTTGCTGGCAATGCCCGTGGTCGGTCGTTGAACCGTGTCATGAAAAGCTCTCTCGCCCTCATCCTGCTCCTGCTCGGTGGCCTCAGCCTCGCCGCGCATGCGTTGCCGTTGAGTCCCAGCGAAAGTGCCGGCAAGCGGCTGTACCGCGAGGGACTGTCCGGAAGCGGCGAGCCGATCATGGCCAGGGTTGGCGCGGCCGATATGCTGTTGCCGGCCAGCAGCCTGCCGTGCGCCAATTGCCACGGCGCCGATGGCCTGGGGCGACCGGAAGGCGGGGTGCGACCGCCGGATCTGAACTGGGCGCGGCTCACCAGCCAATACGGCCAGCAGCAAATCAATGGCCGCAGTTATCCGGCCTATACCGAGGGCACGTTGGCGCGAGCCATCCAGGAAGGGCGTGACTCCGGCAACAATCGGCTCGACCCGGCGATGCCGCGGTTCGTGCTGTCGATGAATGATCAGCGCAACCTCACGGCCTACCTCAAGCGTCTGGCCGATGACCGCGACCCGGGCCTGACCCCCGACAGTCTGCACTTGGGCACCTTGTTGCCGAGCCAGGGACCGTTGGCCGAGGAGGGCGCCACAGTGGCGGCGGGACTGGACGGCAGCGTGGCGCGGATCAACCAGGCGGGCGGGATTCATGGCCGGCAGTTGCGCCTGACCATTCTCGACCCCGGCCCCGACCGCGCCAGTGCCGATAGGGCGCTGGCGCGGTTGATCGAGCAGGAACAAGTGTTCGCCCTGATCGCGCCGCTGGCACCGGCACTGGACTCGGACCTGGCCGCACGCCTGGGGCAGGCCGGGATACCACTGATCGGACCGCTGTCGCTGCTGGGCCCGGCGCAGTCCAGTCGACAGATTTTCGAACCGTTGCCGGGCTTGCGCGAGCAATTGCTCGCCTTGGCCGATTACGCCGCCGCCAGGTTGCGGGCGTTGCAGGGGCCGACCCTGATCACTTACCCCGACGAGCCCAGCCAACGGCTGGCGGCGCAGAACCTCGGCCAGTATTTGCAGGATCACGCCTGGCAGAAGGTCACCCTGCAAGTCTATGACTCGGTGCAGGACGCACTGCCATTGGGCTCGCGGTCGGTGTTTTACCTGGGCAGCGGCGGTGGTTTCAGTCGTCTCGCCGAACGCTTGCAGTCGGCGGGGCAGGTGCCTTACCTGTTCGCCGCGTCGAACCAGGTGGCAGGCGACCTGTTTCAGGTGCCCAGTGGTTTTTCCCGGCGGGTGTTTCTGGCGTATCCGTTCGTACCCAGTGACTGGACGCTGGCCGGACGCCTGGCCCTGACCCAGTTGCGCGAACATCAGGGGCTTGGCGGCGAACACGCGGTGCTGCAAGTCGGCGCGTTCAGCTCGATGCTGCTACTCAGCGAAGGCATGAAGCAGGCCGGGCGCGATGCCAGCCGCGAGAAGCTCATCAGTGCCCTCGAAGGCCTGCATGACTTCGATACCGGGCTGACCCCGCTGATCAGCTTCGGGCCGGGCCGTCGCCTGGGCTTGAGTGGTGCGCATATTGTCACCGTGGACTTGCCCGACCAGCGTTTCTATCTGGTCGCTCCTTATAAACCGATTGCCGCCACACCTTGATGGGAGGTCGATCATGAAACTCAACACTCTGCTGATCCTGCTGGCGATGTGGGTTCCCGTAGCGTTCTGCAGCAACGGCCCGGCCGCGGCGCGGGTCAACGGCGAGGAAATCTCCCAATTTCGCCTGGAACGTTATTTCGCCGAATACCTGGAGGATCAGGGCCGGGCGGTGGCCAGCATTCGCAATCCCAAGGCGTACAAACAGTTGCGCCAGGCAGCGCTGACGGCTCTGATCGACAAAGAATTGTTGTGGCAGGAATCCGTCAAGCGCGGGGTGGTGATCAGTGACTCCACGGTGCAAAGCCAGGTCGATCAGACCCGGCAGGCCATGGGCGGTGCCGAGGTGTTCGCCCGGCGTCTGCAAGATGCCGGTTTCGACGAGGCCGGTTTTGCCGAGTACACCCGTCGCGAACTGGCGGCCCAGCAAATGTTCGCCGAGCTGACCAAGGTCACCGGGCCGGACGAAAAACAGGTCCGCGCGTTCTATGCTGAACACCGCGCCGAGATGAGCCGGCCCGAGGAAATCCAGGCCCGGCACATCCTGGTCAAAGTGCCTCAGGGCGCCGATTCCGCCACAGTTGAGGCAGCGCGGCTACGCTTAGAGGAGATGCGGGTAAAAATCAGTCAGGGTCAGGACTTTGCCAGCGTGGCCCGGGCCGGTTCCGAAGACGCATCCGCCAGCGAGGGCGGTGACCTGGGCTACTTTCCTCGCGGGCGCATGCTGCCGGAGTTTGAGGCGGTCGCTTTTGCCCTGAAGCCGGGAGCTGTCAGTGAACCGGTGCGCACGGCCGTGGGCTGGCATTTAATCTATTTACAGAACCACATGGAGGCAGCCAATGTCTCAGAAGAGCAGGGACTTGAAATGGTCAGGGCGTACCTTGCCCGACAGCAACAGGTCCAGGCTCGTCTTCAGGTTTTGGCGCAGCTGCGATCGAGTAATCGCATTGAACGGATTGACGATGATTGAAGGTTCCCCCCCAATAGTGGGGAAAAGCTTCAGAGCCTCTCCGTACGCTTCCCCGCCTTTGGGGGACGGGGATTCTGGACGAAATGGTTTTTTCATGGAAATCAAAGACGTGCAACGGTAAATAATCCGGTGCTCAGCCTGGCATGAAGTGTGCGTTAGCCTAATCAAGGCACGTACTCCCAGGGCTGGAACATCGGACCTGCGGTTTCAAGGAGTCGACCTTGTTAAACAAAGTACTGGTTGTCGAAGACGAACAGCTCCTTGCCGAAAACCTCAAGGATTACCTTCAGGCGCAAGCGCTGGAAGTCCGGATTGCACATGATGGGGCGACGGGTATCGGTGAAGCCGAACAGTTTGCCCCCGATGTGATGGTGTTCGATTACCGCTTGCCCGACATGGAAGGCTTTGAGGTGCTCGATGCTGTCCGCCAGAACAGGAAGTGTCATTTTGTACTGATCACAGGGCACCCGACCGCTGAAGTCTGTGAGCGGGCCCGGCAACTTGGAGTCAGTCATATCCTGTTCAAACCCTTTCCATTGGCGGAATTGGCCCGAGCAGTCTGCGACCTTCTGGGCATGCAACGCGAACCCAGGGCAGGCATGAGCACATCCGAAGGTTTTGTCGAACGACGCCAGAGCAGGACCGAGAGTTTCCCGCTGCAGTTGTACGACGGTAGTTGGGTGCTGGCAGATCGCCGACGAACATCGGCTTCCCTGGCACCAGACGACGAACAATTGCTCACCGGGGAGTAGTGGCGCGACAAGACGTTCCGGCCCCCACCGTAACTGCTCGCCGCGTCGACAGGGCTCAAAGCCCCCGGCGTTGGAGAGCATGCCATGGACCGTCTATTCCTTGCCGTCGAACCGGCGCTGTTGGACTGTGTACCGTCTCGATTTTCCAGTGAGCAACTGGCCCAGGCACGTTCCCGGGCCGCCAGTTCCGGCGAACGGGTACTGGAAGCCCTCGGGGTGTTGTGCGAACTGGCCCCCATGCCTTTCATCCAGTCCCTCGGCGCTACCCTGCATTATCCGGTGCTCGACACCGACGCCCTGTTTCAAGCCACCCCGGTGTTCGACCGGGTCACCCTGGCCCAATGCATCAAGCGCGAATTCATCCTGCTGCGCCACGAGGATGCGGTCATCGGCGTGTTTGCCGACCCGTTCGACACGTCGCGACTGGCCTGGATCGATGACTGCCTGCACGGCGCGCCGCTGTACCTGGTGCACGCCGACGACCTCAAGGCTTATCTGGCGCGCCACGAAGAGAGTTTCCACGCAGTGGAATCGCTCAACGCCCAGGCCGACGTCAATATCGAACTCGATACCCTGCAAAGCCTGTCCCTGACCAGCATCAGCGAAGACGCCAGCGTCGTCGTCAAACTGGTCAACTCGACCCTGTACGACGCGCTGAAAATGCACGCCAGCGACATCCATTTGGGCACCACCGGCAGCGGCCTGGTGATCAAGTACCGGATCGACGGCGTGCTCAACAACATCAGCAAAATCCAGGGCAGCGAATTCGCCGAACAAGTGATTTCCCGGGTCAAGGTCATGGCCGAACTGGACATCGGCGAAAAACGCGTACCGCAGGATGGTCGCTTCAAGATTGGCATCAGCGGTCGGCAAATCGACTTCCGGGTGTCGATCATGCCGAGCATTTTTGGCGAAGACGCGGTGCTGCGGGTGCTCGACAAACAGGACCTGGCGGACAAGGTCTGCGGCGTGCAGTTGCAAGCCCTGGGCTTTGAAGACGAAACCCTGCGCCACCTGCGCCGGCTGGCGGCCGAACCCTACGGCATGGTGCTGGTGACCGGCCCCACCGGTAGCGGCAAAACCACCACGCTGTACGCGATGATCACCGAGATCAACCACGGTGTGGAAAAGATCATCACCATTGAAGACCCGGTGGAATACCAACTGCCGGGCGTGTTGCAAATCCCGGTCAACGAAAAGAAAGGCCTGACCTTCGCCCGTGGTCTGCGTTCGATCCTGCGCCATGACCCGGACAAGATCATGGTCGGTGAGATCCGTGACCCCGACACCGCACAGATCGCCGTGCAATCGGCACTCACCGGTCACCTGGTGTTCACCACCATTCACGCCAACAACGTGTTCGACGTGATCGGCCGGTTCACCCAGATGGAAATCGACCCGTACAGCCTGGTCTCCGCGCTCAATGCGGTGCTGGCGCAGCGCTTGATCCGCCTGGTGTGCGCCAGTTGCAGTGCGCCGAGCTACCCGACCGATGAGGAACTGCGCCTCTCCGGGCTCGATCCGCAGAAGGTCGACCATTACCGCTTCGTCCATGGCAAGGGCTGCGGCCATTGCCGGGGCACCGGTTATCGCGGGCGTACCGCCATTGCCGAGTTGCTGCACCTGGACGACGAGTTGCGGCAAATCATTGTCGAGCGCCAACCCATTTCGAAAATCAAGGCCCTGGCGTGCAGCCGTGGCTTGCGCCTGTTGCGCGAGTCGGCGCTGGAGCTGGTGCAGGAAGGCCGGACCACACTCGAGGAGATCAATCGTGTCACTTTTATCTCGTGAGCGTTATGTCGCCGTGCTCGGCGCCAGCGGTGTCGGCCTTGGGCAGCGGCGGGGCAGCGAAACCCTGTGGCTGGGCAGCGTCGGCTTTATCGACGAAGGCTTTCATGCCTGGGCCGTGGCCCTGGAAACCCTCGACCGTTTGCTCGGCGAACACACCCGTCCCGGTGCCGAATTGAGCGTGGTGATCTCCGGTCACTTCAGCCGGTTTTGCCTGGTGCCCTGGAGCGAACAAATCAGCAGCCCCGACGAATTGCTCGGGTTTGCCCAACTGTGCTTCGAAGACCTTTATGGCGTGCCGAGCCAGCCCTGGAGCATGGTCCTGTCGGCGGAACCCGCCGGTTACGACCGGGTCGCCACGGCGCTGCCGCAAGACTTGCTGGCGCATCTGCGCACGTTGGCCACGGGCCGTGGCCTGCGCCTGCGGTCGGTGCAGCCGTACCTGATGGCGGCGTTCAACCATTTCGACAAGAGCTTTGATGCCGGCGACTTCCTGTTCGTGGTCGCCGAGCCCGTGCGCAGCGTGTTGTTGCTGGCCCGGGAAGGGCGCTGGACGTCGGTGCGTTCGGTGGGCAGCAGCGACAGCGACGCCGCACTGACCGCACTGATCGGCCGCGAAAGCCAACTGCAGGCGTCCACCAGTGAACGGCCGCTGAATGTTTACTTGCACGCCCCGGCGCGCATTGACTCTCATCCCGAGGTGCCCGGCGTGCAGTTGCGCACCCTCGAAGAAGACCGGAGTGCCGTACGCGATTGCCTGTACGTCATGTCCCGGGCGGTGGCCTGACATGCGCGCCTTGATGCTCGACTTTCAGCCGCGCCGCCGCTCAGGCCCATTGGGCTGGAGCCTGCTGGCCGGTGGCGTAGTGCTGACGCTGACCTGCTTCTTCATTCAACAACACCTCAGTGAACACACCGCGCAACAGCAAGGCCATTTGCAAACCACCCAACGCGTACTCAGCGGCGACACCGGCAGCAAGGTCAGCCTGAGCCCGGCGGAAACTCGTGAACAGGCACAGAACCTGGCCGAGATGCGCAAGGTTTCCCAGCAATTGCGCCGGCCATGGGAACGCTTGTTCGCCATGCTCGAAGCGATGCCGCGCGACGACATTGCCTTGCTGACCCTGACCCCGGATGCGCGCAAAGGCCAGGTGCGGATCAGCGCCGAAGCGCGGGATCTGGAAGCGATGCTCGACTTTCACCGGCGCCTGGAAGCCAGCGACGAGCTGTCCGATGTGTCGCTGCTGAGCCACGAGATCGTCGCCAACGTGCCGGAACACCCGGTGCAATTCAACCTGTCGGCTAGCTGGGAGATCGGCGATGCAAATCCCTAGATTGATCGTCCACGAATACCTGCAAGGCCTGGGCATTCCCGGTCTGGCAGGGCTGGCCATGCTGACGCTGGCGCTGGTGTATGGCCTGGGCGGCCTGATGCCGGATTGGCATTCGCTGCAAACGCTCAGCCAGCAGACCCGCGAAGCCGGCGAGTACCTGGCCAAGGTCGAAGACGGCACGGTCGCCGCGCCGGTGGTGCCACAGCGTCAGCTCGACGACTTCCGCAGCAAGCTGCCGTCGCAGCCTCAGGCCACCGTCGCCATCGACAAGATCTACGCGTTGGCGGCTCAGGAACACATCACCCTGGCCCGTGGCGAATATTCTCTGGGCATCGACCCGAAGACGCACCTGGCCCGCTATCAGATTCTGCTGCCGGTGCGCGGCAGCTATCCGCAACTGCGGCGCTTCCTGCACGCCTTGCTCGGCCAGTTGCCGGCGGTGGGGGGGGGGGGCGTGGAGTTTCAGCGTAAAAAAATCGCCGACACCGACCCGACCGGGCGGATCCGCATGACCCTTTACCTGTCGAGGGCATGATGAATACCAAACGCGTAGTGGGGTGGGGGGCGTTCTTCGGCGTGGCCGCGGCGCTGACTTGGGGGCCTGATTACTTCCAGCAGGCAGACGACGCCGATGCTGCGGTCGCCACGGTTGCCACGCCAGGCAAAAGCAAAACCCGCGGTGCACTGCCGGCCGCTGCTGCCACCGGCAAACCGGCGGAGATCAAGGACCTGAGCCCGGCGGGCGACCTGTTCGCCGCCCGCAGCTGGAAGGCCGCACCGGTGCTCGCCAGCGTCAACGAACAAGCCGTCAACCTGACCCCGGTGGTGCAAGTCCCCACTGCACCGCCGATGCCTTTCCTGTTCATTGGCAAGATTGATGACCGTCGCGACCTGCAAGTGTTTTTGCAGAACGGCGAAAAAATATACGTCGTACGCAAAGGGGATGTGATCGACGAAACCTGGCGGATCGAAGGGATTTCCGATGTGGAACTCAGCTTTGTCTACCTGCCTCTGCATTTGTCCCAGACCTTGTCTGTGGGGAGCACGCAATGAACAGATCCCGTTTGCTGATGAGCCTTGTCTGCTTCTGTGCAGGGCTGGCCGCGTGCAGCTCGGCGCAGGTCGCCAAGCAAGAGGCGTCCGAGTTGATCGAGTCGGGGCAGTACGAAGCCGGCCTGGCCCGTATCCAGGAAGGACTGAAGGAAAACCCACGGGACACCGAGCTGCACCTGGCCCTGAACAGCGGCCGTGCCCGTGCCGTGACGGCGCTGTTGACCCAGGCTGACATGGATCGCACCCAGCGTGACTTCGCCTCGGCCCGCATGGCGTACGGCCGGGTGTTGCCCATCGAGCCCAACAACCGCCGCGCCCAGGACGCACTGCGCCAGCTCGAACACATGCGCAGCCTCGATGAAAAACTCGAACTGGCCCGTGGCGACTTGCGTCGCGGCGACATCTACGGCGCCGAACGCCAGGTGAAACAGATCCTCGAACTGGACCCACAGAATGAGGGGGCACTGGAGCTGCAAGGCAACGTCCGCCTGGTTCAGAGCCGCAACGTGGTGCCTTATCCGCAACTGCGGACCCGTCTGGATCGGCCGGTGACCCTGGAGTTTCGCGACGCCAACCTGAAAACCATCTTTGAGGTGCTGTCCCAGGTCGCCGGTCTGAACTTCATTTTCGACAAGGACCTGCGCCCGGACATGAAAGCCACCATCTTCGTGCGTGAAGTGCGCATCGAAGACGCCGTGGAACTGCTGCTGCAACAGAACCAGCTGCATCAGAAAGTGGTGAACGAAAACACGGTGCTGATCTACCCCGACTCGCCGCAAAAGCTCAAGGATTATCAAGAGCTGGTGATGCGTACGTTCTACCTGACCAGCATCGATGCCAACACCGCGCTGAACATGATCAAAACCATGCTCAAGACCCGCGACGTGTTCGTCGATGAACGCCTCAACACCCTGACCATGCGCGACACCGAAGACGCCGTGCGCATGGCCGAAAAGCTGCTGCAATCCCAAGACCAGTCCAACCCTGAAGTGGTATTGGAAGTGGAGGTGATGGAAGTCGCTACCCAGCGGATTCTCGACCTCGGCCTGCAATGGCCGAACACCTTCGGTGTGGTCAACAGCGACGGCTCTCCGGTGCAGCTCCTCGATCAATTGAAAGGCATCAACTCCGGCCGAATCACGATCTCGCCATCGCCGCAGGCCAAGATCAATGCGCAGGACAACGACATCAACACCCTGGCCAGCCCGGTGATTCGTGTCAGTAACCGCGAGCAGGCGCGCATCCACATTGGTCAGCGTGTACCGATCATCAGCGCCACCTCGGTGCCGTCGACCCAAGGCCCGGTCATCACTGAAAGCGTCACTTACCTCGATGTCGGTCTAAAGCTGGAAGTGCAGCCGACCGTGCACCTGAACAACGAAGTGGCAATCAAGATCGCCCTGGAAGTCAGTAACGCCACACCGCTGGAACCGACCCGCCAAGGCACGATTCCGGTTCAAGTCGATACCCGTAACGCCCAGACCACCCTGCGCCTGCATGACGGCGAAACCCAGATCCTGGCCGGCCTGATGCGCAACGACCATGGCGCTACCGGTAACAAGATCCCGGGCCTTGGCGACATTCCCGGGCTGGGCCGGCTGTTCGGCAGCAACAAGGACAACGTCAGCAAATCGGAACTGGTGCTGTCGATCACTCCGCGGATCGTGCGCAACCTGCCGTACCAGAGCCCGTCGGACATGGAATTCCCGACCGGCACCGAAACCAGCATGCACATCCAGGCGCCGGACCGTCGGATGGAAGAGCCGCCTCAGGCTGAGCCCATCGATCGGCCGGTCGCTTCCGCCAATACCACTGTTGTCGTTGAGAAGCGCTAATCATGAAAGCCTCGGAACGCGGTTTTACCCTGATCGAAGTCGTCGTCACGCTGGCGCTGATCGGCCTGTTGGCCGGCATGGCCGCGCCGCTGACCGAGACCGTGGTGCGCCGGGGTAAAGAGCAGGATCTGCGGGCTGCGTTGTACCAGATTCGCGATGCCATCGACGCCTACAAACGGGCTTTCGACGCCGGTTATATCGAGAAGTCGCTGAACAGCAGCGGCTATCCGCCGAACCTGAAAGTGCTGGTAGAGGGCGTGCGCGATGTGCGCAGCGCCAAGGGGGCCAAGTTCTATTTTTTGCGGCGCGTGCCCCATGACCCGCTGGCACCGGTCAAGCGTGACGACGAGGGTGGTTGGGGTCTGCGCTCATATGACAGCTCGGCTCAAAACCCGCGGGAGGGCGAAGACGTCTTTGACGTTTACTCCAAGGCCCGGGGCAAGGGGCTCAACGGCATCGCGTACAAGGAGTGGTGAGCATATGCGTCGGGAAAAGGGTTTTACCCTACTGGAACTGATGGTGGTCATGGCAATCATCGCGACCCTGATGACCATTGCCTTGCCACGCTACTTCAACAGCCTCGAGGCCTCGAAAGAGACCACGCTGCGCCAAAGCCTGTCGGCAATGCGCGAAGCGCTGGATCACTACTACGGCGACACCGGGCGTTGCCCCGACTCGCTCGAGCAACTGGTGGAACAGCGCTACCTGCGCAACGCGCCGATGGACCCGATCGCTGAACGCAAAGACCTCTGGGTCCTGGTGGCGCCGCCGGACGGTGTAGCGGGCGGAGTCGCCGATATCAAAAGCGGTGCCACAGGGAGGGCGCGTGATGGCAGCCTTTATTCCGAGTGGTAAGGCCTCCAACGAGGCGGGCTTCACTTACCTGGGCGTGCTGTTCCTGATCATGGTGATGGGCATGGGCCTGGCCAGTGCCGGCGAGTTGTGGTCGACCGCCTCGCGCCGCGATCGCGAACGCCAGCTGCTCTGGGTCGGTACTCAATACGCCCAGGCCTTGCGCAGCTATTACCGCAGTTCGCCGGGCCTGGCGCAGTACCCGAAAGAGCTGGCGGACCTGCTGCAGGACGAGCGTTTTCCGTCGCCCAAACACCACTTGCGTCAGCTCTACCCGGACCCGGTCGGTGGCGGCGAATGGATGCTGATGCGCGGCTTCGACGGACGCATCACCGGCCTCAACAGTCCCTCCACGGACAAGCCGCTCAAGCAGACGGACTTCCCCAGTCAGTGGTCGGACTTCACGGGCATGGCGAGTTACAAGGACTGGCAGTTCGTGGCCGAGAAAGCCTTCCTCGATGGCACGTCGGGACCTGCGAAAAACCAGTCTGCAACGCCTCAGGCGTTAGGGCGGTGATGTCATGAACAGACACTGGCTGGCGGCCCTGATCCTGATGCTGATGACGTCTTTCGCGTCGGCTGCCGAAGAGGACGAAATGCTCGGTTTCATCGTCGATGACACGATTTCGCACATCGGCCACGACTTTTACTACTCGTTCAGTGAACGCCTGCGCGCCACCAGCCCGATGGATTTCAACCTGGTGGTACGCGAACGACCTTCGGCTCGCTGGGGCAGCCTGGTGACCGTGGAATATCAGCAGCGACTGGTTTATCGGCGCTTCCTGCCGCCGAACACCGTGGAACTCAAGGACGAGGCCTATGACGCCGCCGACTGGGTTCGCGGGCAGATTGTCCAGCGCAAGCTGGAAACCTTATTGCAGGACACCACGGACCTTGAGAGGGACGAATTATGAAAACGAAAACGCTCTCGCGGCACCTCGGGCTCTGGTTGCTCGGGTTGGGTAGTTGCAGCCTGGTCCAGGCTACGGAACTGGTCTATACGCCCATCAACCCTTCGTTCGGCGGCAACCCGTTGAACGGGACGTGGCTGCTCAACAACGCCCAGGCACAAAACGACTACGACGATCCTGACTTGAAGAAACGCACTTCCGTGGCCGGCACTTCGGCCCTGGAGCGCTTTACCAGTCAGCTGCAATCACGGCTGCTGGGGCAGTTGATGGACAACATCTCCACTGGCAATACGGGGAGCCTGTCCACCGACGCCTTTATTGTCAACGTCGTCGATGACTCCGGTGCACTGACTATTGAAGTCACGGACCGAGCGACCGGTGAAGTTTCGGAAATCCAGGTGAATGGCCTGGCCCCTTGACGGGGATTTGGGTCGATGGGGAGTTAAGGACATGAAAAAAATAATTGTGCTAGGGCTGATGTTGGCGGCATTACAAGGGTGCAGTCTGCGCGAGCCGATGTCGGCCGAGCAGGACTCCAAAACCCCGACCCTGACCCCGAGGGCCTCGACGTATTACGACTTGATCAACATGCCACGACCCAAGGGCCGGTTGATGGCCGTGGTGTATGGCTTCCGTGACCAGACCGGTCAGTACAAGCCGACGCCGGCCAGTTCGTTTTCCACCAGTGTGACCCAGGGCGCGGCGAGTATGTTGATGGACGCCTTGCAGGCCAGCGGCTGGTTCGTGGTGCTGGAGCGTGAAGGGCTGCAGAACCTGCTGACCGAGCGCAAGATCATCCGCGCTTCGCAGAAAAAGCCCAATACGCCGGTGAATATCCAGGGTGAACTGCCACCGTTGCAGGCTGCGAACATGATGCTTGAGGGCGGGATCATTGCGTATGACACCAACGTGCGCAGCGGTGGGGAAGGCGCGCGTTATCTGGGTATCGACATTTCCCGGGAGTATCGCGTGGATCAGGTCACGGTGAATCTGCGGGCGGTGGATGTGCGCAGTGGCCAGGTGTTGGCCAATGTGATGACTAGCAAGACGATCTACTCTGTGGCGCGCAGTGCCGGGGTGTTCAAGTTCATCGAGTTCAAGAAGCTGCTGGAAGCTGAGGTCGGCTATACCACCAACGAACCGGCGCAATTATGTGTGTTGTCGGCGATCGAGGCGGCGGTGGGGCATATGCTGGCGCAGGGGATTGAGCGGCATTTGTGGCAGATTGCCGGGGATAATTCGGTGCCGGCACAGAATGAGACGCTGGATCGGTATTTGACTCAGAACAAGGTTGTGCCTGAGGGCGAGGGCGAGTGAACCGGGGCGGACCTTGGCGGCCTTATAGCCGACCAAGTTCCCGCTGATGTACCCCGTCCGAACTGTAGGAGCTGGCTTGCCAGCGAAAGCTATGTGTTAGGCGACAGATTTTTTGAAGGTGTACATATCCATTCCTGCGGTAACGGCCACCTAAGGTTCCGCCCTTACGGCGTGTCACTTGGAAGAGCCCCAAGTAACCAAGGGCTCTTGCCCCTTTCGTTCGGTGCCTCGCCTAGGCTCGGCATGCCCTCGCTCCGGCCCTGCTCCGTGGGCCCGCCGCCATCGGCCATCCCTGGCCCAGAGTGTGCAAAAACGTGGAAACAAACCCTTGCTATGATTTCCCAGAATTTATCGCAAGGGTCGCCCATGAAACGCTTCATCCAAGGTGAACATCGAGGTCAAAGCACCTTGCTCCCCGAGAGCC
>NZ_LHPC01000078.1 GCF_001297125.1 Pseudomonas sp. RIT-PI-q | reverse complement strand
AGCATTGGAACCACCTGATCCCATCCCGAACTCAGCAGTGAAACGATGCATCGCCGATGGTAGTGTGGGGTTTCCCCATGTGAGAGTAGGTCATCGTCAAGATTAAATTCCGAAACCCCTATCTGCGTACGCAGGTAGGGGTTTTGTTTTGTCCGCAGGAAAGTGATTACCGATACTTGATCACGATGCCTTTGAGTTTGCGACCCTCGATGGTTTCGACATCGCGACTCCACACCCCCCCTCTGACATAGGCGCCCACCGCCTGGATATGGTCATAAACCACCACCACGGCATCGCCGCCAAGCTTGGCGGATTCTTCCCGGAGTTTTTGTTCGACCTCGGTTATAGGCGGGGCGGGCTCGACGCTGGCATCGATGAGCACTTCACCTAAGCGAATATGGGGGCGAAGGGGCTCGGTACGCAGCACTACGACCTCGCTGGCCAGCGTCGGCGCGGGATGCTCGACACCCACATAAGCGGTGGTCTGTGCATCGACAGTGGCGCAGCCATTGAGCGCGAGCAGGGTGGCGATGAGACCTCCTGCCAGCAATGACATTTTGAAACGAGTGGACCAAGGCGCGTTGTAGGCCGACATAGGGGGTGATCTCCGAAGAATCCGCTACTAACGAGGTGGCATGTTGACGGTAGCAGACGGTCCCGGAGTTGCCAGAAGCCCAACCTTTTCAGGTTGGGCTTTTTCATGCCTACAGAAAAGTCGTTAGACCAGCCAATTTCACTGATCCTTTTCGCAATTGACCATCCACGACACACCAAACCGATCGACCAGCATCCCGAAACGCGCCGCCCAGAATGTGGCTTCCAGTGGCATCTGCACGCTGCCGTCTTCCGACAATGCAGTGAAAATTCGTTCGGCCTCGGCAATGCTGTCGACATTCAGCGAGACCGAGCAGCCGGCCATGTCATCCGTGGGGCGATCAGGCGTGGTGTCCGAGCCCATGATCGCCTGGTCGTCCACCAACAGGCGAGTGTGGATGATCAGGTTGTGCAGGTCCGATGGAAAATGCTCGCGCGCAGGGCTTTCACCGAACGTCATCATCATTTCGATCTGGCCTTGCAGGGCTTGGGCATAGAAGGTGAAAGCGGCTTTGCAGTCGCCGTTGAAGATCAGGTAGGGATTGATTTTCATGTTTGCGCTCCCGGTCATTGAGGGTACACATCGGTTTGACGTCTGGTTCGTCAGCGAATTCCGATGGACGTTGACTCGGGTAGCAAAGCGCTAAAACGCGGGGTGCAGGGGCATTTTTTTAGATGTTTTCTCTATGGGTTGGGCGAGGCTTATCGCTTCGTGCACACGTCGAGGCGCGAGCAAGCGTTCAATGCCCCCGCTCACCAGATTCTCCAACAGTTCATCACGTGCCTGTTCATCCAGCGGATGCTGCGCCAACCAACCGGGCGCGCTGTTGAGCAAGTTGGCAATCGCATGTCCGGCCGCCAACAAACCCTGTTCGCTGAACCGCGATCGGACCCCGAGCATCTGCAACAGCTTGCGCTCGTATTGTTCGCGCAACTGCCGGACCCGTTCCTGTTGCTCTTCGTTAAGGCAGCCGCTGTCACGCTCCGCCAGACGAAAATGCCAAGGCATTTCCTGATGCAGATTCAGATGCGCACGGATAAGCGCAGGAAGCCTGTCGCGTTTTGCCGGAGCCTTTTGCTCGATGCGCCCCAAGGTTGCCAACAGCTCTTCGTAGAACTCCTCGATCAGGTCGAGCAGCAAGTGCTGTTTGCTGGGGTAATGGTGATACAACGAGCCCGGGGCGAGCCCCAGGCACGTCGCGAGCTCACGCATGCCGACTTGCCCGAAGCCCTTGCTGGCGAACAGCTCCAGCACCTTGTCCCGGTATTCGGCGAAACGTGAGCACCGCTCAGGCATAGGCATGGAAGCCACGCCCCGTTTTGCGTCCCAGGTAACCGGCGGCCACCATTTCCTTGAGCAGTGGAGCGGGGCGGTATTTGCTGTCGTTGAAACCGTCGTAGAACGCTTCGAGGATAGCCAGAACGGTGTCCAGACCGATCAGGTCCGCTAATGCCAGCGGGCCGATCGGCTGGTTGCAGCCCAGGCGCATGCCGGCGTCGATGTCTTCGGCGCTGGCCAGGCCTTCCTGAAACACCAGGATCGCTTCATTGATCATCGGCACCAGAATCCGATTGACCACGAACCCCGGACGGTTGCCGGCGGTGATTGCGGTTTTGCCGAGCGTTGTTGCCATGTCCAGCGCCAGGGCGTGGGTGGCGTCGCTGGTTTGCAGGCCGCGGATCACTTCAATCAGGCCCATCACCGGCACCGGGTTGAAGAAGTGCAGGCCGATGAAGCGCTCAGGCTGGCTGACGCTGGCGGCGAGCTGGGTGATGGACAACGACGAGGTGTTGGAGGCGATCACACACTCGGCGCTGACCTGTGCAGCGATTTGTTGCAAAACGCGCAGTTTCAGGTCGAGGTTTTCGGTGGCCGCTTCGATCACCAGTTGCACGTTTTCAAGGCTGCTGTAATCGGTGCTGGTGCGGATCTTGTCGAGGGCGGCGAGCTTTTGTCCTGGGGTCAACGTGTCCTTGGCAACCTGTCGATCAAGGTTTTTGCCGACGGTCGCGATGGCTTTTTGCAGGGCGCTCTCGGAGATGTCCAGCAAGGTCACGTTGAAGCCGGCCAGGGCGCACACTTGCGCAATGCCATTGCCCATTGTGCCTGCGCCGATCACGCCAATGTTTTGCAGATTCATGTTTGCGTCCTTCCGATCAAACCTTGCGATACCTTGGCCGCCACAACGGTCGAAGGCGTACTATTGGCCGCGAGTCTAGAGCCGGCAGGGCGGTTGTCCTATGCCGGAACTGTTCAACGGCACTGGTGTTTTTTGCCATTTCAGGTGATGAGGAGCGAAGCGTTCACATGCGGGAAAAGGACTCGGTTGCCGCCTACTTCGTGCAGGCAATGCTCCATGGGCTGGGGGACGATCCGCAGCGGCTAAAGGCTGCGCTTGAACAGGCAGGCATCGACCCGGCATTGATGGCGCAACCCACCGCGCGGGTGCCGGCCAGCGCATTTGCTGCGTTGTGGTTGATTCAAATTCGCGAGCTGAACGACGAATTTTTCGGACTCGACTCCCATGGCATGCCGCCGGGCAGTTTTGCCCTGATCTGCCGCGCGTTGATTCAGGAGCCTGATCTGCACAAGGCCATGCGCCAATGCCTGGCCAATTTCGCGCTGTTCCTCCACGATTTTCGCGGCACGCTGACGGTGCGCGGCAAGCGTGCGGTGATCAGCTTGCAGAACCGCTCGCCCAACAGTGACGTCAGTCGTTTGGGCGAGGAGACGTTTCTGGTGTTGATGATCAGTCTGCTGTGCTGGCTGGGCGGGCGGCGTATTCCCATTGACCGCGCGGATTTTCGCCATGAGCGCATCTCCCTCAGCGATGACCGTTTGCTCTGGGGTCCCAACCTGACCTTTGGCGCCGAGCGCACTGAAATCGAATTCGCCAGTCACTACCTGCGCCTGCCGGTGGTTCAGGATTTGGCCTCACTGAAGGTGTTTTTGCGCACTGCGCCGCAATGGCTGGTGATCCGCTTCCGCAACCAGCATGGCTTGGCGTCGCAGGTCCACCAGCGTCTGCGCAACAGCCATTACAGCGAATGGCCGACCTTGCAGGCCTTTGCCCTGGAACAGCACCTGAGCCCCAGCACGTTCCGCCGGAAACTGGAGCGTGAAGGCTGTTCCTATCAGGAGATCAAGGACGAAGTACGTCGCGGCGTTGCCTTTGAGCAACTGCGCCAGAGCCGGGCGAGCATCGGCGATATTGCCGAGCAACTGGGCTTCCAGGAACCGAGCGCGTTCCATCGGGCGTTCAAGAAGTGGACGGGGGAAAGTCCGGGACGTTACCGGGCGCGGTTTGAAGATAAACGGCTCGCAACGGAGCCGGCTGAATGAGCGTCAGCCTCGATCGCGTCGCCTCATTACTCGATCAGGCGCGACGTGCCTTGCTACTGGTCTGGGGCACCTCTCGCGGGTTGTTTCTGGGATTGGTGCTGGCCACGCTGATCGCCGGGGTGTTGCCGGCGTTGGCAGCGTGGTTGGGCCAGCGAATCGTCGATGCGGTGGTGTTCGCCATGCAGTTGCATGCGCAGCAGGGCAGCGCGCCGTTGTGGCCGGTGTTGCGTTACGTATTGTTTGAAGCCGGCGTGCTCGCATTGTTGTCCGGGACCCAGCGTGCGCTGTCGGTCCAGCAATCGCTGTTGCGGGTGCAGTTGGGGCAGAAGGTCAACACGATGATTCTGGAGAAGGCCCAGACGTTGTCGCTGGTGCAGTTCGAGAACTCGGAGTTCTACGACAAGTTGGTCCGGGTCCGGCGAGAAGCGTCGACGCGGCCATTGGCGCTGGTGATGAAGTCGTTGGGGCTGATCCAGAACCTGATCGTGTTGATCAGCTTCGGCGTGTTACTGGTGCACTTTTCGCCTTGGGCGCTGGTGTTGTTGGTGGTCGGTGCGTTGCCGGTGTTTTTTGCCGAAGCGCATTTTTCCGGGGATGCCTTTCGGCTGTTCACCCGCCGCGCACCAGAGAGCCGGCAGCAGACTTACATCGAGACGTTGCTCTCCCATGAGGGCTACATCAAAGAGGTCAAACTGTTTGGTTTCGCGCCGCTGCTGTTGAAGCGTTATCGCGAGACATTCGCTCGACTCTATACCGAAGACCGCCGACTGACGTTGCGCCGTGACGGCTGGGGATTCGTGCTCGGGCTGCTGGGCACCGGGGCGTTTTATCTGGCGTACGCCTGGGTGGTGATCGATGCCGTCCACGGCAATATCAGCCTGGGGCAGATGACTATGTATTTGGTGCTGTTCAAGCAGGGACAGTCAGCGGTGAGCAGTAGCCTGAGCGCCATCAGCGGTCTTTACGAAGATGGCCTGTACCTGTCCAGCCTTTACGAATACCTGGCCGAACCCGTGGTGGCCGACACCGGCAGCCTTACCGTCGGTGCGGTGCCCGGCGATGGTTTGCGTTTCGAGAACGTCGGTTTCAGCTATCCGGGTGCGAGTCGCGCCGCGCTGGCGGGTATCGATCTGCATTTGGTGCCGGGGCACAGTGTTGCGCTGGTGGGGGAGAACGGTTCGGGCAAGACCACATTGATCAAATTGCTGACCCGTCTTTATCGTCCCGATCAGGGCCGCATTCTGCTCGATGGCAGTGATTTGCAGGCGTGGGAAGAAGAGGCGCTGCGTCGGCGCATCGGGGTGATTTTCCAGGATTACATCCGCTATCAGTTTTCCGTCGGCGAGAACATCGGCGTCGGTGACACGTTGGCATTCAACGACGAACAGCGTTGGCAGGACGCGGCGGCCGAGGGCATGGCCGCGCCGTTTATCGAACGCCTCGATCGAGGTTATGCCACGCAACTGGGCCGCTGGTTCGCCGGTGGGCAGGAGCTGTCTGGCGGGCAATGGCAGAAGATTGCCTTGTCCCGCGCCTACATGCGGCGCAATGCCGATATCCTGATTCTCGATGAGCCCACCTCGGCGCTCGACCCGGCGGCGGAAGCCGCGGTGTTCGAGCATTTCAGTGAGCACACCGAAGGCCGCATGACTCTGCTGATTTCCCATCGGTTTTCCAGCGTGCGCAATGCGGACCACATCATCGTGCTGGATCAGGGGACGATTCTGGAGCGCGGCAATCACGACAGCCTGGTCGCGGCGGGCGGGCGTTATGCGCAGTTGTTTAACCTGCAAGCCCGGGGTTACCGCTAGGCCCGGCCATCTGCGCTGGTTTGGCTTTCATCAAGCCATCGAGTGCCTGGCGATACTCAGGGCCGCCAAGGCTCATGCTGTTGTTGTGCGTACCACCGGGTATCAGCAACAGGCGCTTGGGTTCGTTGGCGGCATTGAACAGTTGCTGGCTGAACCGCGAGGGCATGAACGGATCGGCCAGGCCATGTACCACCAACAGCGGCATGTCGATGTCGACAATCTTGTCGATGGAATCGAATTTCTGCGACAGCAGCCAACGCACCGGCAGCCACTTAACTGGCAGGTTGCTGTCGGCCACTTGCGCCACGGCATCGCCCAGTGAGGTGAATGTGGACTCGATCACCAGGCCACGCGCCGGTATGGCACCGTGGTCTTTTTTCGCCTGTGCGGCCAGCTCTGCGGCGAGATCAATGGCCACCGCGCCACCCAGGGAATGCCCGTAGATCAGGCGTTTGTTGGCGTCCGGTTGCATCGCCGCAAAACGCTCCCAAGCGGCTCGGGCGTCTTCGTAAACGCTGGCCTCCGACGGCAAGTCGCCCTTGCTCTGGCCAAACCCGCGGTAGTCGATGGCCAGCACTGAATAGCCCATGGCCCGCAATTGCTCGATGCGGAATGCCTGGCCGGTCAGGTTCCAGCGCACGCCGTGCAGGTAAAGGATCGATGGCGCATCGCGGCGCGCGGCTGGCCACCACCAGGCATGCAGGTTTTGCCCAGCCTTGAAATTCGCAGGCTTGATGTCGAATTCCTGAACGTCCTGTGGCAAGCCGCGATACCAGCCAGCCGTGCCCGGTTCGATGCGAAACAGCAACTCGCGCTCTTTGTACTTGAGCACCCCGCAACCCACCGGCAGGCCGACGACCAGCGCGGCCATGCACAGCAGCGGCAGCCAGCGTCGGCGTAGACGAGTGAGAAGGGAAGAGGGCACTGGTGTGGTCCACGGCAAAAACAGGAAGCACCGTTTTTAACAGAAGCATGCCGGGGGCGGGAATAATTTCGACAGCCGTTCACCGACCCCCTGTGGATCAATCCACCCGCAACACGATCTTGCCGATGTGATCGCCGGCTTCCATCCGCGCATGAGCCTGCGCTGCATCGGTGAGCGAATAGACCTGATCGATGATCGGCAGGCAACGCCCGGCGGCGAGGACCGGCCAGACATACTCGCGCAACTGTTCGGCAATCGAAGCTTTTTCTTCCCGGGTACGTGAGCGCAACAGCGAGCCCGTGACGATCGCGCGTTTGCCCATGATCGCCAGCAGGTCGACGTCCTTGGCGTGGGCGCCGCCGAGGAAGCCCAGCATCACCAGCCGACCTTCCATGCCCAACGCGGCAATGTTCTGGTTCAGGTACGAGCCGCCCATGATGTCGAGGATGACATTGACGCCTTTGCCGGCGGTTTTTTCCTGGATGACCTGGACGAAATCCTGATCGCGATAGTTGATCGCTTCGGCGCCCAATTGGCGGATCGCCGCACACTTCTCCTCACTGCCTGCCGTGGCAAACGCCTTGACCCCGAATTCGCGGCACAACATCAAGGCGGTCGTGCCGATGCCACTGGTGCCGCCGTGAATCAGTGCGCGCTGGCCTTTGCTGGCGCCGCCCATGTCGAACAGATTGGCCCACACCGTGAAAAAGGTTTCCGGGACAGCCGCCGCTTGCACCCAGTCCATTCCCTCCGGGATCGGCAGTGTCTGGCTGGCCGGTGCGACGCAATACTGCGCGTAACCGCCGCCGTTGGTCAGTGCACAGACTTTGTCGCCGACAATAAAGTCGTTCACGCCGGCACCGATGGCCACCACTTCACCGGCCACCTCAAGCCCTGGGATCGGGCTCATGCCGGGTTTCATCGGGTACTTGCCGGCGCGTTGAATCACGTCGGGACGATTGACCCCGGCAGCGTGCACGCGGATCAATACTTCGCCCGCGCCAGCGGTTGGCACCGATTCCTGGCGCGGCTTTAAAACCTCGGGGCCGCCGGGTTGGGTAATTTCAATCAGGGTCATGGTTTGGGGCAGGGTCATTTGGGATACCTGTTTTGATAATGTTCAAGAAGTGGGACCGTGTGTCGGTGTGGAAGATCAAGAGATCGCAGCCTTCGGCAGCTCCTACAGTTGTATGCATTCTCCTGTAGGCGCTGGCGCAGCCTGCGATCTTTTGATCTTCAAAAACCGCATGCCCAGTTCCAGCAGCAACGCCACGACGATGGCACCGCCAGCGATAATGAACAACAAGGCGTGATGGCCGCCGCTGGCGTTGAACAGGGCCGAGTAGGCAAACCCGGCGATGGCCTGGAACGTGGCGAACGAAACGGTGGCGCGACTCCAGGCAATTTGCTGCTGATGATGCTGCGGGATCAGTTCGTGAACCCGGGCCAGCGCCAGCGGGACGATGCCCGGCGGGAACGAGCCGAGGATCACCGCCAACATGGCCAGGGCCATGAAGGAATTCGAAATCGACAGCAGGCCCAGCGCAATTGCCTGCACGACCAGCACCAGCCGAATGCTCAACCGCGCACCCCAGCGATCGGCGAGAAAACCATAACTCACCGGCCCGACAATCGCGCCGAGGCCGTACATCACCCAGATCAGTGCACCGACGTGCGGCCCGGCACCCAGCCCGCGAGCCACGTAATCCACCAGGAACACCATGGCCGGCACCAGGCCCGCCGCCATGAACGCGTATTGGGCGAACAACAGGTAGACGGCCGGGTGGGTCGGTGAGGACGTCGGGTTTTGCTGTGCGGTGGCGGTCTCTTGGTGCGTGGTCGATGGCCAGCCGAACCAGCTCGCAGCGGTCAGGATCAGTGAGAGCAGGCCGAGGCCGAACCAGGTTTCGCGCAAGCCAAGGCTCAGCAGTGGCGGCACAATCGTGCCGGACCCGGCAATGCCCAGGCCGATGCCAAGGAAGATCGCGCCGCTGGCCAGGCCTCTGCGGGACGCCGGTACGTGGGGCAACACGGTCGCGGCCATCAGCACCATGATCGCGCCACCGGCAACGCCCGACAGCAGACGCCAGCCAAAGAACCACATCACCGACAACGGAAAACCACAGGCAAAAAACGCCAGCGTCACCGCGAGCATCATCAGCCGCAAGGCAGTTTTATTCGACGTGCGCTGGGCCAGCGGTCGGCCGATCAATGCGCCGATCAAGTAACCGATCAGGTTGGCCGCACCGAGGTAGACCACGTCGCTGGCGGAAAACCAGTGAGCCTGGATCAACGATGGAATCAATGGCGTGTAGGCAAAGCGCGCCAGGCCAATGCTGACCAGGCTGGCGCTGAGGCCGGCGAAGATCGGCAGCCAGATTGCGCTGCGCGGTGTGTGCGAAGTAGCTGAGGTGCCGAGCATGGAAAATGTCCTGTGGGTTAACTCTGGTGCTCAGCATATCGAGATTTTATGATGCAATAACGCTGCGATTTAGCGTTACAGTGATGCGTATATGCAGCAGTGGAGGACTTTATGAATTGGGATGACGCACGGGTATTTCTCGCGGTCTGCCGTGAATCGACACTGCGCGGCGCGGCGCGGGTGTTGGGAGTCGATCAGGCCACGGTCGGCCGACGGATCGCGGCGCTGGAAAAATCCTTGAGCGCGACGCTGTTTCTGCGCACCTCCGAGGGCTATGCGCTGACGGCGGTCGGCGAAGCGGCGTTACAGTCTGTGGAGAAAATGGAACGTTCAGCGCTGGAGCTTGAGCGGCAGATACAAGGGCTCGACGACCGGCTGACCGGGCTGGTAAGGGTCACCACCACCGATTCCCTGGCCATCGATTTCCTGATCCCGGCCATTGCTCGCTTGCATGAGCAACACCCCGAGGTACGGGTTCAACTGGACGCTTCGACGCAGATTCTCAGCCTGTCGAAACGCGAAGCCGATATCGCGGTGCGCAATACCCGGCCGGACAATCCGGACCTGATCGCCCGGCGCATCGCGCGCTGGCCGGTGGGGCTTTTTGCCGCTCAACGTTATGTGGAGCGTCATGGCGTGCCAGAGCCGGGTTCGGCGTTTGAAGGGCATGACCTGGTGGTGTATCAGCCGTATTTGCAAGGTAACAAGGAGATAACCCTGGTCTCGGAACCGCTGGGTCGCGGGCGGATTGTGGCGAGCCTGAGTTCCAGCCTGCTGGTGCGCCGATCCATTGCGGCGGGGATCGGGCTGGGGGAAATTCCGCTGTACATGGGGGAGAGGGACGGGCTGGTCAGGCTGTGGCCGGAACGCACGCGACCGGTGCCTTACGACATCTGGCTGGTGACCCACGCGGACCTGCGGCATACCGCTCGGGTGCGGGTGGTCATTGATGAGATTGTTGCGGTGTTTTCCGGGACGGGGGAATGACATCGGGGACGCGCGCAGACCCTGTAGCAGCTGTCGAGCTTGCGAGGCTGCGTTCTGCTCTGTAGCAGCTGTCGAGCCTGCGAGGCTGCGTTCGGCTGCGAAGCAGTCGTAAACCCTGCGCACGCGGTCTGCCTGACAGTCCGCAGCGCCTGAATTCACGACTGCTGCGCAGCCGAACGCAGCCTCGCAGGCTCGACAGCTGCTACAGAGCCGAACGCAGAGCTGCTACAGGTTTAGATCAATCCCTGTTATGGCATTTCCGGCAGTTCTTGAGGACGCAGGTCAAACACCAGCACTTCGGCATCCACGCCGTTGCTCAGGGTCAGCACCTGCTCATCGCGAACCCGTACGCCATCGCCTGCCTGCAACTGCACGCCGTTGAGTTCAATGCTGCCGCGAGCGACATGCACATAGGCGTAGCGATTGACGCCGAGTTCCAGGGCGGCGCTTTCCTTGCCGTCAATCAGGGCGGCATACACCCGCGCATCCTGACGCACTTTCAGCGAGCCCTTGGCCCCGTCCGGGGAGATGATCAGTTGCAGACGTCCGCGTTTCTTTTGCGTGCTGAAATGCTCTTGCTGATAACGCGGTTTGGCGCCGCTGACGTCCGGCACGATCCAGATTTGCAGGAAGTGCACCGGCCGGGTGGCCGAGTGGTTGTACTCACTGTGGGCCACGCCGCTGCCGGCGCTCATCAGTTGCACGTCACCGGGGCGGATCACCGAACCGGTGCCGAGCGTGTCCTTGTGTTCCAGGGCACCTTCGAGCACATAAGAGAAAATCTCCATGTCGCGGTGCGGGTGCTGGCCGAAGCCTTTACCGGCGGCAACCCGATCATCGTTGATCACCAGCAGGTCGGAAAAACCCTGCTCTTTCGGGTTGCGGTAGTTGGCGAAGGAAAAGGTATGGAACGACTTCAACCAGCCATGATTGGCCAGACCGCGATCGGAAGCTTTGCGAAGGGTCAGCACGATGAAATCTCCTGTGGGGACGTTGATTCGTCCGAGTGAGGAGAAGGTTAATGTTTACTGGTGGGTGCAATAAGTAGATGTAAATTGAAAGACTGTCCCTTTTGGGTTGACAATTTTTGGCGCTGATTCAGGTATCCTCATCTGCCACAGCATCCTGGTGCCGTGCACAACCCCCTGTAGGAGCAAGCTTGCTCGCGAAAGCGGTGTGCCAGTCACCAACTATGTTGAATGAACTGCCGTTTTCGCGAGCAAGCTTGCTCCTACAGGGATTTGAACCCATGAAAACCGTGGCAATGGTGTTGTTTCCGGAGTTTCTCCTGCTCGACATGGCCGGCCCCATGGAGGTGTTCTCCATCGCCAATCGTTATCTGGCGCCGGATCAGCGTTATGAACTGTTGACCATCGGCACCGAACCGGGCCTGCTGCGGGCCTCCAACGGCGTCAGCGTCCAGGCCGATCTGCACATTGATCAGGCAAGTGCGAACTATGACGTGCTGCTGGTGCCCGGCGGTCCGGGTGCCTACGACGAAAAACATCCTCGGTTGCTCCGCTGGCTTCCGGGTGCGGTCAGCCGGGCCCGGCGCTATGGCTCGATCTGCACCGGCGCGTTCGTGCTGGGACATGCCGGGTTGCTGGATGGTTATCGCGTGACCACTCACTGGCATTACACCGAACGGTTGATCAAGGGCTTTCCCAAGGCGACGGTGGAGACCGATCAGATTTACGTACTGAACCGCAACTTGATTACCTCCGGCGGCGTCACCGCCGGCATCGACCTGGCGTTGGCGGTGGTGGCTGAGGACCACGGCAAGAAAGTCGCTCAGGACGTGGCCAAGGTTCTGCTGGTGGTGATGAAACGTCAGGGCGGGCAGGCACAGTTCAGTCCATTGACGGCCGCCGTGGCCCCTCACGAAACAGCCGTCACTCGCGTGCAAAACCATGTGCTCGATCACCTCGATAAAGCCTTCAGCGTCGAATGCATGGCGGGCCTGGCGAACATGAGTGCCCGGCATTTCGCTCGGGTGTTTGCCCGGGAAGTGAGCATGACGCCAATGGAGTTTTTGCAAAGTGCGCGCATCGACCGCGCCAGGAATCTGCTGGAAACCAGCGACTTGCCGCTCAAGACCGTGGCGTTCAAAAGCGGCTTCGGCAGCGTGCGGCACATGCGTTTTCTGTTCAGTGAAAAGCTAGGCCTGACCCCGACCCAGTACCGCGAACAGTTCAGCTAGAGCGTTGTTGTCCGTTGCGCGCACCCTGATGGCCGTGACGCTCCCACCGCGGCAGTTGTACCGTCACCGAGGCCTGCCAAGATACCCGTGAACTCTTTGCAATGGAGGTGCGGGAGCCTGGAGGGCGGGTGCGATGGATTTACCGCACTGAGCGCCGGGCCAGGTTTCAGCACGTGAACGTGCATGAACAGTCTCAGAGATTTAAACAGCGATGCGCTGCTGCGGTTCGGCCCCTACGCGTTCCACCTGCGGCAACGGCTGATCCTGGACGGTGATCGGCCGCTGCGCATGGGCGGGCGGGCCCTGGATATCCTCCAGGTGCTGGTCGAGCGCGCCGGGGAGGTGGTCAGCAAGGATGAACTGATTGCCCACGTCTGGCCGACCTCGGTGGTCGAAGAAATCAATCTGCGCGTGCACATTGCCGCCCTGCGACGCGCCCTCGGCGACGGCCAGGACGGGCAGCGTTACATCGTCAATATTCCCCAGCGCGGTTACAGCTTTATTGCCCCGGTTCAGCGCGAACTGGAAGGTACGCCGATCGCGATCATTCAGAAGCATCAGCACAATCTCCCGGCGCGACTCACGCCGGTAACCGGTCGAGATTCGGTGGTTGGCAGTGTGGTCCGGCAGTTGCCGGTTCGGCGTTTCATGACCTTGATCGGCCCCGCTGGCATCGGCAAGACCACGGTGGCGTTGCGCGTGGCGGAACTGCTGTTGCAGCACTATCAGGATGGCGTCTGGCTGGTGGATCTGGCAGCGATCGATGACCCCGCGCAGGTGGTCGATCACCTGACGCGCACCCTTGAACTGGATGTCGGAACGACTCTGGATGCGCTGGCGCAGCGGCATACATTGCTGGTCCTCGACAACTGCGAACATCTGCAAACGCGCTGCCGGACACTGATCGAGGACCTGCTGGTGTTGGCGCCACGCCTGTCGATCCTGGCCACCAGCCGCGAACCGCTGCTGGCCGCCGGGGAAACTGTCCAGCGCTTGCCGGCCCTGGCAGTTCCGCCGGCTTCGGCGTTGCACAGTGTCACCGAAGTCCTGGGGTATTCGGCGGTGCAGTTATTCGTCAGCCGTGCCCGAGCCCGCCAGCAAGGCTTTACCCTGCGCGAACAGGACCTCAAAGCGGTGCGCGAGATTTGTCGTCGACTCGACGGTTTGCCCTTGGCCATTGAACTGGCGGCGGCGCAGATCGATGCGTTGGCGGTGGTGGGGTTGCAAGCCCAGCTCGATAACTGTTTTCAGCTGCTGACCCAAGGTCGGCGCACTGCCGTGCCACGGCATCAGACGCTCAAAGCCGCGCTGGACTGGAGCTATGAACGGTTGAGCGCGTTGGAACAAACCGTGTTGCAGCGCCTGGCGGTGTTCAAAATGGCCTTCACGCTGGACGCGGCGATCGGTGTGATCACTTGCGCGGTGCTGTTGCCCTCGACCCTGGCTGAAGTGGTGGAAGGGCTGGCGCTCAAGTCGTTGCTGTCGCTGGAGCAGGGCAGCGGCGTGCCCCGTTACCGCTTTCTCAACACCACCCGCACGTACGCACTTGAGAAGCTTGAGCACAGTGGTGACTTACGGGCCTTTGAGATGCGCTATGCGCGCTACATCAGCCAGGCACGCTGGACCTCAGGCAGCCAGGTGACGCTGCAACTCGTCGAGTAAGCGCCGGACGGTCGTCAGGTCCGGTGTGGCAAAACCTTCGGTGAACCGGTTGTAGATCGGCGCCAACAGCTCATGCGCTCGCTGACAGTGGCCCTGACGCTGCCAAAGCTGCGCCAGCGCGGTGGCGCTGCGCAGTTCCCAGGCCAGGGCACCTTGGCGTTTTGCCACGGTTAACGCCCTGATCAGCACCTCCTCGGCAGCATTGGCATTCACCGGGTAATCGTCTGCCAACAGCGCAGCGGCCCGCGCCCGCAGAATTTCCGCCGTGCTCCAGCCTGCCGAGCCGGTGTCGGCCCGTTGCAGCAAGGCGTCGTCGACGAAACCCGAGTCCAGCGTGACCATTATTTCCTTGATCAAACCGCCGCCGGGTGGCGTGGGCAAATGTGCTTCAGCCTGGTCGATCACCTGCGCATAGTGCCGGGCCCAGGTGTAGAACAGCAGCACCGAGTGTTTTTGTGCTTGCTCCAGCAGCAGGCGCAGCAGGTCGCGGGCGGTCCGGGTGTTGCCGTTGTACTGGGCAATCAGGCAACCGGACAAGGCCAGGGTGTAGCAAATGGACGTGCCGTGGTTGATCTGGATCGCGATGTCCAGCGCCTGCCTGGCCGTGCGCCAGGCTTGTTCCGGGTGGCCCTGCAACCAGAGGATGCGCGCCAGAATCGTCAGGGCTGCCACGCTCTGGTCGTACTGCACGCCAAAACCATGGGTGAAGCGGTTCAGGTGCCCGCTCTGGGCCATGCGCTGGAGGGCCTGTTCGGCATTCTCCCGCGCCTGTTGTTGATCCCCGGAAAAGTGCAGGGCCAGCCCCGCAAGCGATGGGTGCTGAGCGACAGCACGGCATCGCCATGCACGCCCAGCCGGTCGAATTGCAGGCTCTGCTCCAGTGCCATTTGATAGTTGCCGCAACTGAGGTTGACCGCCATGTGCCCGGAGACCGCCCGGAGCTGACCGGCCACGTCGTTGCAGGTTTTGGCCAGGGTTCTGGCGCTGACGAACGCTTCGACAGTTTCGGCAGTGCCGCCCTGGGTGTGGTAGCAGGAGCTGCCAAGGGCCAGTTTGAGGGCCATTTTCAACCGGGGGCAGGGCTCGGGCGTCGATTCGAGCAGTGCCAGCGCCTTGCGCACATAAACGCCGTGCTCCTTGAGCAGCGACAGCTCCTGCCAGAGCGGTGTCGACGTCGCCGTCAGCCGGATCGCCAGCAGGGGCGGCCCATCCGCATTCAACCCCCAGTCGAGGGCCGAGCGAAGGTCTTCCAGGCTGCGGGCATAACGCTCGATCCACAGGCCGGTCGGGATCAGTTCCCAGTCGTTCTGGGCCTGATGCATCAACGCCAGGCAGCGTTCGGCATGGCGTTCACGAGTGCCTGGCAGATCAGCGGCCTGGTCGAGTTTCTCCAGGGCATAGCTACGTGTGGTGTCGAGCAGACGGTAGAACACTTCTTCGTCGCCGACCTCGACGTTCAACAGGGATTTGGCCACCAGTTGCGTGATCGAGCCAAACACCTCGCTCGGCTCGATGCGTTCGCCGACGATCACCGCCGCCGCCGACTCCAGCGTGAAACCACCGCGGAATACGCCCAATCGGCGCAGGCAGATTTGTTCACAGGGGCTGAGCAGGTCGAAGCTCCAGTCCAGCGTGGCGCGCAGGGTCTGATGCCGGGCCAGGGTCGTTTGACAGCCTTGGGTGAGCAGGCGAAAACTGCCTTGCAGCTGCGCCAGCAACCCGCACAGGCCGAAATGGCCGACCTGCGCCGCCGCCAGTTCGATGGCTAGCGGAATACCGTCGAGGCGGTGGCAGATGTCAATCAACAGCGGCAGTTCGTCATCGCTCAGTTCGAAACTGTCGTGGCTGGCCATCGCCCGTTCGACGAACAGTTGCAGGGCTGAAAAGGTCATTGCCTGAGCGCGGTCCAGCACGGCGATGGGCGGTGGGCAGTCCAGCGATTCCAGGCGCTCGACGAACTCGCCTTCGGCCCGCAGGCTCTCGCGACTGGTGGCCAGGATGTGCACCTCGGGCGCACCGCGAAGGATGCATTCGCAGAGCAGTGCAACGGTATCGATCAGGTGTTCGCAGTTGTCGATGACCAGCAGCATCTGCCGCTCGCGCAGGAACGTCGCCAGGCCGCTCATCGGTTCGGCGTCGTGTAAAGACAGGTCAAGCAGCGTCGCCAGATGAGCGGTAATCATCAACGGGTCGTTGATCGGGGCCAGGTCCAGCAGGCGAATGCCGTCCCGGTAGCGACCGATCAACTGCTCGGCGACGCGCAGGGCCACGGTGGTCTTGCCGATACCGCCGGGGCCGACGAGGGTGATGAAACGCTGGCGTGACAGCCGGGCTACCAGGCTGTCGATCAGGGTCTGCCGACCAATCAGGCGCGTGCGCCGCACGGGCAGGTTGTGGCGGCTCGGCGGCTGTACCTCGGGTTCGGAATGTTGCTCGATCTGTTCCAGCGAAAACGGCGCGACAAAGCTGTACCCGCGCTGGGCCACGGTGACGATGTAGCGCTGGCCGGCCTGACCGTCGCCGAGGGCTTTGCGCAGGGCCGCCATGTGTACCCGCAGGTTGATGTCTTCCACCACGCTTTTGCGCCAGACCCGGGCAATCAGCTCTTGTTTGCTGACCACATTGCCGGCGTGTTCCAGCAGGATCAACAGGATGTCCAGCGCGCGCCGGCCCAGGCGCAGGGGCTGGTCGGCCTCCATCACCAGGCGTTGGCCGGGGTAGATCCGGTAGGGGCCGAAATGAATGGCCTGTTCGGGGGAAAGGGTCAACGGGTCACTCCTGCTTGCATCCGTCTAGTACGCGGTTTTCGAGCATGTTCCTCAGGTTTTTTCATCAGCGCAATGCGCTGGTCGGGTGACTGAAGGGTGTTCGCTGCGACTGCAGATTTCCCGGCGCCGTCCACAGACTAGTATCTATTGGTCGCGGGGGCGACAAAGAGAGCGTTGGGGCTTTTAGCGCGCCATGGAGAATTAACAACGTTTAACTCGTCGTGCGTCCGGTCTTCACCCAAAACTCTGATCCCTGTAGGAGCGAGCTTGCTCGCGAAGGTGTGTCAGTCAACACCCATTTATCTGATACGCCCTCGCGAGCAAGCTCGCTCCTACAAGGATTTAACACACAGGGAGCGACGCCGGAATGAGCAACGTGGTGGTGGTCTATCACAGTGGCTACGGGCACACCCGAGTCATGGCGCACGCCGTGGCCCAAGGCGTGGAACGGCACCTGGGCAGCACCTGCCAGTTGATTTCGGTCGAGGACGTTGATCAACACTGGGAAAGCTTGCACCGGGCCGACGCCATCATCTTCGGCGCCCCGACCTACATGGGCAGCGCCTCGGCGCCCTTCAAGGGCTTCATGGACGCCACCGCCGCGTTTTATCTGGCCCAGCCCTGGCGTGACAAGCTCGCCGCCGGGTTCACCAATTCTGGGTGCCTGTGCGGCGACAAACTCAACACCCTGCTACAGATGGTGGTCTTCGCCGCCCAACACACGATGATCTGGGTCGGCCTCGACCTGCTGCCGGCGCGCAGCAGCATCGGCGTGTTCGATGGGCAAATGAATCGCCTGGGCCGTTCGCTGGGCGCCATGGCCCAGTCGAATGTCGAACAGTCCCCCGACCTTGCCCCACCCCCCGAAGACCGTCGCACCGCCGCGCATCTGGGCGAGCGGGTGGCGCGTCTGGCCGAACGCATGGGCCACCCCCCGGTTTGATTCACCCACACACTCGCCAAGGAGACATCGCATGAGTAGGTTCACGACCCGAGACGGCACCGAGATTTACTACAAGGATTGGGGCACCGGTCAGCCTATCGTGTTCAGCCACGGTTGGCCGCTGAATGCCGACAGCTGGGAATCGCAGATGATTTTCCTGGCCTCCCAAGGCTACCGGGTGATCGCCCACGACCGCCGGGGCCATGGCCGCTCCAGTCAGCCGTGGTTCGGCAATGACATGGACACTTACGCCGATGACCTGGCGCAGTTGATCGAGCTGCTGGACCTCAAAGACGCCGTGCTGTTCGGCTTCTCTACCGGCGGCGGTGAAGTGGCGCGGTACATCGGTCGCCACGGCACCGGCCGCGTGGCCAAGGCCGGGCTGATTTCCTCGGTGCCGCCGCTGATGCTCAAGACCGAAGCCAATCCCGGTGGCCTGCCGATCGAAGTGTTTGACGGCATCCGTCAGGCGTCACTGGCCGACCGTTCGCAGCTGTACATCGACCTCGCCAGTGGTCCGTTCTTCGGCTTCAACAAGCCTGACGCCAAGCCCTCCCAGGGCATGATCGACGGGTTCTGGATGCAAGGCATGACGGCCGGCCACAAAAATGCCTATGACTGCATCAGGGCGTTCTCCGAAACCGACTTCACTGAAGACTTGAAGAAATTCGACGTGCCGACCCTGGTGGTGCATGGCGATGCTGACCAGGTGGTGCCGATCGAAGCGGCGGGCATCGCGTCGGCAGAATTGGTCAAGGGGTCTACGTTGAAGATCTACCCCGGCGCGCCCCATGGCTTGACCGATACCCACAAGGATCAGCTCAACGCTGATCTGCTGGCGTTCCTCAAGGGGTAGCTGTCAAGCAAGGCTGCGTAGGGCTCTGTAGCAGCTGTCGAGCTTGCGAGGCTGCGTTCGGCTGCGAAGCAGTCGTAAACCCTGCGCACGCGGTGTGCCTGACAGACCGCAGCGCCTGATTTCACGACTGCTGCGCAGCCGAACGCAGCCTCGCAGGCTCGACAGCTGCTACAAGAGCTGGACGCAGCCTCGCAGGCTCGACAGCTGCTACAAGAGCTGGACGCAGCCTCGCAGGCTCGACAGCTGCTACAAGAGCTGGACGCAGCCTCGCAGGCTCGACAGCTGCTACAAGAGCCGAACGCAGCCTCGCAGGCTCGACAGCTGCTACAAGAGCCGAACGCAGCCTCGCAGGCTCGACAGCTGCTACAAGAGTTGAACGCAGCCTCGCAGCTGCTACAAAGAGTGCGTCGCCGGGTTTATTGAGCGTGAAGTTGCACGGTGTGGGCAGGGGGGCGCGAGGAGCGCATTGAGCGGCAACGCCAGGCAAACGGATTGATGCCTTCGCTGCGGGTGAAGATGTGGCAGAAATGCGCCTGATCGCAAAAGCCGCATTCGAGGCTGATTTGCGTGAGGCTGAGGTCGGTATCCTGGATCAGTTGCTTGGCCCGGACGATGCGCTGCTGACGAATCCATTCCTGGGGCGAAAGCCCGGTGCTGCACTTGAACGCGCGGGAAAAGTGACTGCGTGAGAGGGCGCAGGCGCGCGCCAGTTCGGTCACTTCCACGGTTTCACCGAGCCGGTCGAGGATCAGTTGTTTGGCCAGGTTTACGCGCCACGGGGTCAGGCCGCCGGTGGTTTTCTTGCGCGTTTCAGTGACGGTTGTTCGGGCGGAATTTTGCTGAAAGTGAGCCATGGCAAATGTCCGTGTCGGTGGGATTCAATTCTTGGGCGCGGGGCTCTGGCTGGCGAGTTAAACGTTGTTAATTCCTTGTTCGTGGTGGGCAGTCTTGAGTAAAGTCAGACACAATTGTCATCCTCGCGCCTGGCTCAATACACAAGGGAACCGTGCCTATGAACCGTAACGATTTGCGCCGTGTCGACATGAATCTGTTGGTGATTTTCGAGGCCTTGATGTTCGAAAAAAACCTGACCCGTGTCGCTGAAAAACTCTTCATGGGCCAGCCGGCGGTGAGTGCGGCGCTGGGACGACTGCGCGATCTGTTCGACGATCCGTTGCTGTTGCGTAACGGCCGCGGGATGGAGCCGACGGGGCGGGCGCTGGCGATTCTCAAGGAGCTGCAGCCGGCGATGGATACGATCTCGGGTGCGGTCAGTCGGGCCAAGGAGTTTGATCCGGCGACCAGGCGCGATGTGTTTCGCATTGGGCTTTCGGACGATGCCGAGTTCGGTTTGTTTCCGCCGTTGTTGACGCAATTGCGCGAGGAGGCGCCGGGGATCATCGTGGTGGTGCGTCGGGCCAATTATCTGTTGATGCCGGCGTTGTTGGCGTCCGGGGAGATTTCGGTGGGGGTGAGTTACACCACGGATTTGCCGGCGAATGCCAAGCGCAAGAAGCTGCGGGACATTGCGTGCAAGGTGCTGCGCGGCGATAAGCGGCCGGGGACGCTGACGCTGGATGAGTATTGTGCGCGGCCGCATGCGATGGTTTCGTTTTCGGGGGATTTGAGCGGCAACATTGACCTTGATCTGGCCAAGATCGGGCGCTGTCGGCGGGTGGTGTTGGGGGTTCCGCAGTTCAGTGGGTTGCGGGCGTTGCTGGCCGGGACTGAGATGATTGCGACGGTGCCGGATTATGCGGCGTGTGCGTTGGTTGAGGGGTGTGCGTTGCGGGCGGAGGATCCGCCGTTTCCGATTGAGGCGGCGCAGTTGTCGATGGCCTGGAGCGGGGTGCATGACAATGATCCAGCGGAGCGGTGGTTGCGGGCGCGCATTAGTCAGTTTATGTCGGAGCCCCTGAACATCCCGGCCCTGTAGGAGCTGGCTTGCCAGCGAAGGCTATGTGTCAGGCGACAGATTTTTTGAAGGTGTACATATCCATTTCTGCGGTAACGGCCGCTTAGGGTTTCGCCCTTACGGCGAGTCCCTTTTGTCAAACGCCACAAAAGGAACCAAAAAGTCTTGCCCCGGCGTCCGGCCCCTCGCTTAGGCTCGGTGTTCCTTCGCTCCGGTATTCATCTGGGCGCATCGCCTCCGGTCTGCTTCGCGACGACCTCCTCTCGATGTGTTCGACTGCGTCGAACGGCGCTGCGCGCCTGCCCCCAGATGAACACCTGCACTCAGCCTTCCGAAGGGGCGGGTGGATCAAGATCAAAAGCTGCAGGCGAGCTAACGCTCGACCTTGAGTGGTGAAGAGCAAAAGCTGCACACCGCTCTGCATTTGATTTTGTAGGAGCGAGGCTTGCCCGCGAAGGCGCCCCGACTGCCCAATCTCTAGCAGATGCACCCACTTCAATTGTAGGAGCTGGCTTGCCAGCGAAGACGCCCTGACAGCCAACCAATCTCTAGCAGATGCACCCAGTCCAAATGTGGGAGCTGGCTTGCCTGCGATGGCGGCCTGACAGCCAACCAATCTCTCGCCGTATCCCCATTCAATTGTGGGAGCGAGCCTGCTCGCGAATGCGCTGTGCCATCCAGCATTCATGTTGGCTGACACTGCGCATTCGCGAGCAAGCTCGCTCCTACAGGGGATTTGCGTGGGTACAGGCTCACCCGCAAAAAGAGCACGTACATTCAATTTTCCCCACGCCCGCCCGGGCACTATCGAATCGGTCCCGGCGAAGCCTTGCCGGTGGTTTTTCTTTTGTGCAGGTCAGGCCATGAACACTTCGCGATGGGATGAACGCGCCCAGGACTTCGGGCTGCTTTTTCTGCGGGTCAGCGGTGGACTGTTTCTGTTGTGGGTGCACGGTTTGCCGAAGCTGCTTAACTACAGCGCGGAACTGCAACGCATCGAAGACCCTTTCAACCTGGGCGCGAACCTCACGCTGATGCTGGCGATTTTCGCCGAGGTGCTGTGTCCGTTGCTGATCATCGCCGGGGCGCTGGTGCGTTTGGCGTGCCTGCCCATTTTGTTTCTGCTGTTGGTGGCGCTGGTGATTGTGCATCCGCAATGGAGCATCGATGAAGGGCAGTTCGGCTGGCTGCTGTTGATTCTGTTCAGCAGCATATTCATTGCCGGGCCGGGACGGCTGGCGATCAACCACCGATTTGCCGGAGCCTTTCGTTATGCCTGAATCCAATTCAATCGACACACCCGCACGGGGTTTCGAGGAAGTCGTGACCCTGGTCATCAAACACCGGGTCAAGTCCGGTTTTGAAGCGCCCTATGAGGCCTGGTTACGCAATATCGTCAGTGTCGCCGGGCAGCAAGAGGGGCACTTGGGCGTGGACGTGATGCGTGGCAAGAACGCCGGTCTCGACATGTACACCTGCGTGCTGCGCTTTTGCTCGACCGACGCCATGCAACGCTGGCTCGATTCACCGCAACGGCTGGCGCTGGTCAACGAAGCGACGCCAATGCTGGCGGACGGCGACCAGACCGAGGTCAACCCGGTCAATGAATTCTGGTTCGCCCCGCAGGCTGACGCCGCCACGCCACCGCCGCGCTGGAAGCAGGCCGTGGTGACGTTGTTGGTGATTCTGCCGCACACCTTGCTGGTGCCGCTGATCTGGGGGCCGCTGCTGCAGCTCAATGCTGTGCTCTCCAATTATGTGGTCGCCACGTTCCTGATCACGCTGACCATCGTGGTCTCGGTGGTGTACCTGTTCATGCCCATGGCGACCCGATTGTTCGCGCCCTGGCTGTCCCATTCCACTCCGTCGAAGGAAACGCGATGAACGCCGATCTGATTTTGTTCAATGGCCAATTTCATACCGTTGACCGTGAAAACCCCCTCGCCAGTGCCGTGGCCATCAGCGACGGTCGCTTCGTCGCGGTCGGCACCGATGCCGAGGCCATGGCCCTGCGCGGTTCGGGCACCCAGGTCATTGACCTCAAGGGGCGCTGCGTGATTCCCGGCCTCAACGACTCGCACTTGCACCTGATCCGTGGTGGCCTCAACTACAACCTCGAATTGCGCTGGGAAGGCGTGCCGTCCCTGGCCGATGCCTTGCGCATGCTCAAGGATCAGGCCGACCGCACGCCGACGCCGCAATGGGTGCGCGTGGTGGGGGGCTGGAACGAATTCCAGTTCGCCGAAAAACGCATGCCAACCCTGGAAGAACTCAATCAGGCCGCACCCGATACCCCGGTGTTCGTCCTGCATTTGTATGACCGAGCCTTGCTCAACCGTGCTGCGTTGCGTGTCGCCGGTTACACCCGCAATACGCCGAACCCGCCGGGTGGCGAGATTGTGCGCGATGCCAATGGCGACCCGACCGGCATGCTGGTCGCACGGCCCAACGCGATGATTCTGTACTCGACGCTGGCCAAGGGGCCGAAGTTGCCGCTGGAGTATCAGGTCAACTCGACGCGTCAGTTCATGCGCGAACTCAATCGCCTCGGCCTCACCAGCGCCATCGATGCCGGCGGTGGTTTCCAGAATTATCCGGACGATTACCAGGTGATCGAGCAGTTGGCCAAGGACCAGCAGTTGACCATTCGCATCGCCTACAACCTGTTCACCCAGAAGCCCAAGGAAGAGCTGACTGATTTCAAGAACTGGACCCGCAGCGTCACCCTGCATCAGGGCGACGATTACCTGCGGCACAACGGCGCCGGGGAAATGCTGGTGTTCTCGGCGGCGGATTTCGAAGACTTCCTCGAACCGCGTCCCGACCTGCCGCAAACCATGGAGGACGAGCTGGAACCGGTGGTGCGCCACCTCGTCGAACAGCGCTGGCCGTTCCGTTTGCATGCGACGTACAACGAATCGATCAGCCGCATGCTCGACGTGTTCGAGAAGGTCAATCGCGATATTCCGTTCAATGGCTTGCCGTGGTTTTTCGATCACGCCGAAACCATCACCCCACAGAACATCGAGCGGGTGAGGGCGCTGGGCGGCGGCATTGCGATTCAGGATCGCATGGCGTTCCAGGGTGAATATTTCGTCGAGCGTTATGGCGCCAAAGCCGCCGAAGCGACGCCGCCGGTCAAACGCATGCTGGCCGAAGGTGTACCGGTCGGCGCTGGCACCGACGCGACGCGGGTGTCCAGCTACAATCCATGGACCTCGCTGTACTGGATGGTCAGCGGTCGCACCGTCGGTGGCCTGGAACTGCACGCCGAGGGCCTGTCACGTCAAACCGCGCTGGAGTTGTTCACCCACGGCAGCGCCTGGTTTTCTTCCGAGCAGGGCAAGAAGGGCATGATCAAGGTCGGCCAACTGGCGGACGTCGCGGCCCTGAGTGCGGACTTTTTCAGCGTCGATGAAGAAGCAATCAAGTGGATCGAGTCGGTGCTGACCGTGGTCGGCGGCAAGGTGGTGTACGCCGCCGGTGACTTCGAAAAACTTGGGCCCCCCAGCGTGCCAGTGCTGCCGGACTGGTCGCCGGTGGTCAAGGTGCCGGGTCACTGGCGTCCGGCTTCGCCGATGCAGGCGCAGGTTCACCATTGCAGCGGACCGTGCGGCGTGCATGCCCACAGCCATGACCGGGCGCGCTTGTCGAATGCGCCAGTCAGCGATTTCGCCGGTTTCTGGGGCGCCTTCGGTTGCTCGTGTTTTGCCTTCTGACGATCACAAAAAAGCGCCGGCCTATTGTGCCGGCGCCATAAGCGACATCCATCCATCGAGGAGTTTCACATGAGCAACGTTCCGTACAAGCGCCTGAACAAAGATGACGCCGTTGTCCTGTTGGTCGATCACCAGACCGGCCTGATCTCACTGGTGCAGGATTTCTCGCCGAACGAATTCAAGAACAACGTGTTGGCTCTGGGCGACGTGGCCAAGTTCTTCAAACTGCCAACCATCCTTACCACCAGCTTCGAAAACGGCCCAAACGGGCCGATGGTTCCAGAGCTTAAAGAGCAGTTCCCGGACGCGCCCTACATCCCGCGTCCAGGCCAGATCAACGCCTGGGACAACGAAGATTTCGTCAACGCCGTTAAAGCCACTGGCCGCAAGCAGCTGATCATTGCGGGTGTGGTGACTGACGTGTGCGTGACCTTCCCGACACTGTCGGCGCTGGCGGAGGGTTTTGAAGTGTTCGTGGTGACCGATGCGTCGGGTACTTTCAACGAAACCGTGCAGCAGGCGGCATGGGCGCGTATGGCGGCGGCCGGTGCACAATTGGTGAACTGGTTCTCGGTGGCGTGTGAGCTGCAAGGCGACTGGCGCAACGACATGGAAGGCCTGGCGAACCTGCTGTCGCCGCGCATTCCTAACTACCGCAACTTGATGAATAGCTATTCGGTGCTGACGTCGAAATAAGGCCCGCCGCCAAAAAAAATGCCCGCGACTGTGCGGGCATTTTTCTGTGCGATAAACGGGTTTTTGTAGCAGCTGTCGAGCCTGCGAGGCTGCGTTCGGCTGCGCAGCAGTCGTGAAATCAGGCACCACGGTGTGTCAGGAAGAACGTGCAAGCCGGGTTTACGACTGCTTCGCAGCCGAACGCAGCCTCGCAAGCTCGACAGCTGCTACAGGGGTTGCCTATCCGCCGCAGGTGCCTGGAAGGGGAAATACGGCTATAAAGTCTCTGACTGTCAATCAGAGCATGACAATGAACCCGTTCGAAGATCTGCGTATGTTTTGCCAGGTCATGGACTCCGGCAGCTTCACCGCAGCGGCCGATCAATTGGGCCTGTCCAAGCAATTCGTCAGCCGGCGGCTGATGCAACTGGAAGAGCGCCTGGGCGTGCGGTTGCTCAATCGCTCGACCCGGCGCCTGGACGTGACGCCACTGGGGCAGAGTTACTACGAATCTGCCTTGCGCTTGCTCAGTGAAGTCGAGCAAGTGGAGCAGGGCATTGCTGGCCAGACCACCGAGCCACGCGGCACTGTCCGCGTGAGTGCGCCGTTGTCGTTTGCGCTGGCGCATTTGGGGCGTCTGCTGCCGGTGTTCTTGCAGCGTTATCGCGACGTCACGGTGGAAGTGGATTTGAGCGATCGCCCGGTGGACTTGCTCGGCGAGGGTTATGACTTGGCGTTGCGCATTGGCATCCTGGAAGACTCGACTCTGATTGCCCGCCGCATCGCGTCCATTGCGCGGGTGTACTGCGCCAGCCCGGCTTACCTGGCCGAGCGCGGTACGCCGCTCAAACCCGAAGATCTGCATGGCCATGACTGCCTGCCTTACGGCCACGGGCGTCAGGTGCAATGGCGTTTCGAAGGGCCGGGCAAGCCGTTGACGGTCAACGTCACCGGGCGGATGCGGGTCAACAACGGGGAGTTGCTCAAGGACGCGGCCATTGCCGGCATGGGGATTACTTACTTGCCGACGTTCATTGTCGGTTCGGCATTGAAGGACGGCAGGCTGGTGCCGGTGCTGGATGATTTTCGGCCTGAGCCACTGACGTTATCGGCGGTGTATCCGCAGCATCGGCAGCGTTCTCGACCGGTGCAGGCGTTGATCGAGTTTTTGCGCGAGCGGCTGGATCAGGCTGAGGACTCACTGTAGGGCGATGATTGGACTAACCGTCGCTATTGTGGGAGCGGGCTTGCCCGCGATTGCGGTGGATCAATCAGCAAAAATGCCGTCTGACGCTACGCTATCGCGGGCAAGCCCGCTCCCACAGGGTTTTGTGGGTTGATTGAGCATCAGTGGTTATCAGGTCCTTTTGTCATCGCCAGGCTCACCACCGACGTGCACGCCGTGGTCGTCGCCGACTTCACCGGCACGATGCACACCGTGGTCATCGCCGATTTCACCGGAGCGATGTACGCCATGGTCGTCACCGATTTCACCGGCGTGATGAACGCCGCGATTGTGGCCGACTTCGCCCGCTTGATGAACCCCATGATCGTCACCCGGTTCGGCGTGAGTACCACTGCGCCCGGAGGATGAAGCCGTATTGCCGGAATGCCCCGCGCCATGGTCGCTGCCACTGTGACCGCTGCCGCTATTGCCGCCACTGCCACTGTTGCCGCCACTGCCGCTTCCACCGTGACCACCGCCATTGCCGCCACCACCGCTTCCACC
>NZ_LHPC01000032.1 GCF_001297125.1 Pseudomonas sp. RIT-PI-q | reverse complement strand
GTATCTGTCAAGCGGTTATTTTTCGAAGTTTTCAAAGTTTCCTTTGCAACTTCAACCACTTGCGCTTCCGATCTCTCGTTAGCGGGAGGCGAATTCTACAGCGTTACTCGCTGCTGTCAACACCTCTTTTCCGCTGCTTTCGACCGAGAAGATCGAATCGTTGATAAGGCGAAAACACACTACCTTAACAACTCCTTCCAGGCTTCGATGAACTGAAGCAACCTGCTGCCGAAAACTGCGTAACTCTTTGTTTATCAAGGAGTTTTCCGTTTCGACTGCGCCGGAAGTGGGGCGAATTATAGACGTCCAGAATCTGCCGTCAACCCTTAATTACACTTTTCTATCAGCCGCTCAAAATCACTGCTTATATATAGACGCGCCAGCAACGATTGCGCAGTATATTGCCCAACACATAGAGCAATACTCTCGCTTCCTACTTCGGACGATGCCACGCAATGAATGACCAGCCTCGCAGCCTTGCCTCAACCCTGTTCTCGGTTGGCCTGCTAATAGTAGCCATGGCGTCGATCCAGTCAGGAGCCTCTCTGGCCAAAAGCATGTTCCCTGTCATCGGCGCTCAGGGGACAACCACCCTGCGGCTGATTTTCGCCAGCATCATCATGGTGCTGCTACTGCGCCCATGGCGGGCGACGCTCACCGCAAAGTCCCTGAGGACAGTCATTGTCTACGGCATGGCGTTGGGCGGCATGAACTTGCTCTTCTATATGTCCTTGCGCACCGTCCCCCTGGGGATCGCAGTAGCGCTGGAATTCACCGGCCCACTGGCGGTTGCGATCTATGCTTCACGTCGCGCGATCGATTTTTTGTGGATCGCCTTGGCCAGCGTTGGTTTGCTACTGTTAATACCGACAGGAGAAGCAACCGCGGGTATTGATTTGGCAGGTGCGGGCTATGCCTTGGGCGCCGGGGTCTGCTGGGCGTTGTACATTCTGTTCGGCCAAAAGGCCGGCGCTGACAACGGTGTGCAAACCGCAGCGCTGGGGGTGATGATTGCCGCCCTGTTCGTAACCCCTTTCGGCATTGCCCATGCTGGTGCCGCGCTGCTGACACCAGCACTGATCCCCGTAGCCATCTGCGTCGCCCTTCTCTCTACAGCAATCCCCTACACACTGGAGATGGTTGCCCTGACCCGAATGCCGACCCGCACTTTCGGCACACTGATGAGCATTGAACCGGCAATTGGCGCACTGTCCGGCCTACTGTTCCTCCAGGAATACCTCTCACTGTCACAGTGGATGGCCATCATGTGCATCATCCTGGCGTCCGTCGGCGCGACCATGACCATGGGGAGCACCGCCAAGCCCGCAGTCGCGGCGGATTGAAACAGGATTTGACGCGGGTCTGGTATTTGCCGCTCAATTAGGCCATGTTTAGGCCGTAACCCAGTGTCAGACATGGACTTTTCAGGGCTGGGATATCAGAACGCTTCAAACGAAAGCGAATACAGCCAGACCCGGGCGCCAGATCCGGGAACGCTATAAGGACAGCAATGAAACGAATTTTGATACTGATCGCCGCACTTGCAGTTGCGGGCTGCGCGGCGACTTCGGAAACTCATGTCAAACGGGGCAAGAAGGGGCTTCATATCAACTGTTCCGGGCTATCGTCTTCCTGGGACAAGTGCTACACCAGCGCTGCCAACTCTTGCGCCCCCAAGGGGTACAAGGTGATCGCCAAGTCAGGGGACACGGTGGAAGAACCAGGCGATTATCCGTTTGGCCTCAACCCTGCCGGTTACACCAGCCGCAGCATGATCGTCATCTGCAAATAGATTGATGCCGCCTTGTCAGGTTCGTGGACTTGCGATCTGGCGGCCAATCTCATCGTAACTGGACTTCAATACGGTGCGCTGGATGTCTGGCGTAGCCAGCATACGCGCCACCACCAACGCACCGATGCACTGCGACAGACTCGCCCACGCCAGGCTGTCGCTTTCCAGAACTCGTGCCCAACTCTCCTGAAGCCGACAAATCCAGGTTTCCGCCTGCTGACGAATGATCACGTCTGAACGGGCAATTTCGGCCCCCAATGCCGGCAAAGCACAGCCCGATTCCGGGTGCTCGACATGGGCCATAGTCAGATAATGTTTCAGGCAGCGCTCAAGCCGCTCGCGATCCTGATCACCTCCCAATCGCGCCAGGCTTTGCCCCAACTCACGCTCGACGATTGAGGCGAACAGCTCGTCTTTCGACGAAAAGTGACTGTAGAAAGCCCCGCCACTCAAGCCGATTGCCTTCATCAATCCGTCGACACCCACCGTGGAAAAGCCGGACTTCTTGGCTGATACCGCACTGCTTTCCAACAGTTTCTCTTTGGTTTCAAGCTTGTGATTGGCCGAGTAACGCATTGTCTTGCCCTCAGGATTGATCGCCTTGACGCCTGCTGAATCGTAGCATAACGTTCGTTTAGTTAACGATCGTTTAGCAAAGGGGTCTACCTATGAATAACAAGAAGGTCGTACTGGTTGTCGGCGCGGGGGATGCCACGGGCGGCGCTATTGCCAAGCGTTTGGCGCAGGAAGGTTTTATCGCCTGCGCCACCCGCCGCAGCGCAGACAAACTCCAGCCATTGGTGGACGCCATTAAGGCCAATGGCGGTGAAGCACACGGTTTTGCCTGCGATGCGCGCAAGGAAGAGGACGTGATTGCCCTGGTCGAGCAGATTGAAAGCCAGATAGGTCCTATTGAAGCGTTCGTCTTCAACATCGGCGCCAACGTGCCGTGCAGCATTCTCGAAGAAACCGCCCGCAAATATTTCAAGATCTGGGAGATGGCCTGCTTCTCGGGGTTCCTCAACGCTCGTGAAGTGGCCAAGCGCATGGCCAAGCGTCAGCGGGGCACCATTGTGTTCACCGGAGCCACTGCCGGTATGCGTGGTGCAGCAGGGTTTGCGGCGTTCGCCGGCGCCAAGCACGGGATTCGTGCACTGGCACAAAGCATGGCCCGCGAGCTGGGGCCGATGAACATTCATGTCGCCCATGTGGTCGTCGATGGGGCCATCGATACCGATTTTATCCGCGAAAGCTTTCCAGAAAAGTACGCGACCAAGGATGAGGACGGCATCCTCAATCCCGAACACATTGCCGAGAACTATTGGTATCTACACAGCCAGCCGCGCGACGCGTGGACATTCGAGCTCGATCTGCGCCCCTGGAGCGAACGCTGGTAAGCCCTCCCCTATAACAATAAGCAGAGTGCATTGTTCATGAGCAAAACCGTTGAGTTCTTTTTCGACCTTGGCAGCCCGGCCACCTACCTGGCTTACACCCAGTTGCCGAAAATCTGCGCACAGACCGACAGCCAGCTGATCTACATTCCCATGCTACTGGGTGGCGTCTTCAAAGCCACTGGCAACGCGTCCCCAGCGATGATCCCGACCAAGGGCCGCTACATGTTCCAGGACCTGGACCGCTACGCCCAACGCTACGGGGTGCCGCTGAAGTTCAACCCGCACTTTCCGATCAACACCCTGATGCTGATGCGCGCCACTACGGGCATGCAGTTGCGCCATCCGGAACGTTTTCAGGCGTTCATCGATTGCCTGTTCAACGCCCTTTGGGTTGAAGGCCGAAGTCTTGATGACCCGGCGACCGTTGCGGCAGTGCTGACGCAGAACGGTTTCGATCCAAATGAGGTCATGGCGCTGACCGCCGACGAGGAAGTCAAAGCCGCGCTCAAGGACAACACCGAGAAAGCCGTGCAACGAGGTGTATTCGGTGCACCGAGCATGTTTGTCGATAATCAGCTGTTCTTCGGTCAGGACCGACTGGACTTCGTCCTTGAAGCCCTGAGTTAAATCTCGCCGACCGTCAGGCGCTGGAAACAGCGCCTGAACTCCAACCGATTTAGATAGCCGTAGTACGGGTGTTCAACCATTCGAGCGCTGCACCGTCCAGCAACGGACTCAAGCGCTCACGCACCTCGGCGTGGTAAGCGTTGAACCACTGTTTCTCGTCCAGCGTCAGCAGCGACGGTTCCAGGCAACGGGTGTCGATCGGGCACAGGGTCAGGGTTTCGAACTTCAGGAACTCACCGAATTCGCTTTTGCCGGCCTCACGGTTTAACACCAGGTTCTCGATCCGCACACCCCAGCGGCCCGGACGATAAGTACCCGGCTCGATGGAGGTGATCATGCCCGGTTGCATCGCGGTTTGAGGTGCGGCGGCGGCCTGATAGGCGATGACTTGTGGACCTTCGTGCACGTTCAAGAAATAGCCGACGCCATGACCGGTGCCGTGACCGTAGTCGACGCTTTCGGCCCAGATCGGCGCGCGGGCAATCGAGTCGAGTAGTGGCGACAGAATGCCTTTCGGGAACTGCGCGCGGGACAAGGCAATCACGCCTTTGAGCACCCGCGTGCAATCGCGTTTCTGCTCATCCGTCGGCGTACCGACGGGCACCATCCGCGTGATATCGGTCGTGCCGCCCAGGTACTGGCCGCCGGAGTCGATCAGCAACAGACCGTCACCCTCGATCACCGCGTGTTCTTCTTCGGTGGCGTGGTAGTGCGGCATCGCGCCATTGGCGTTGAACGCGGCGATGGTATTGAAACTCAGCGACACATAACCTGGACGTCGGGTACGCGCGGCCGTCAGGTGTTCGTCGATGGTCAGTTCGGTGATGCGCTCATGCCCCAGCGCCGAGTCCAGCCAGGTGAAGAATTCGCACAGCGCCGCGCCGTCCTGCTCCATGGCCTGACGAATGTGCTCGGCGTCGGCCAGGCTTTTTTGCGACTTGGCCAATGTCGTCGGGTTCAAGCCTTCGATCAGCTTCACGCCACTGTTCAAGTTATCCAGCAAACCGGCGGTGACGCGCGCCGGATCGACTTGCAGGCTCGCACCGCTCGGCACCGCGCGCAGGGCATCGGCCACTTCGCTGTAATCGCGCAGGGTCACGCCGTCCTGTTCGAGGATGGCACGCAACTCGGCATCGACCTTGCTCAGGGCCACGAACAGGGTGGCCTGCTGTTGGCTGATCAAGGCAAAGGAAACGAACACCGGGTTGAACGACACGTCGCCGCCACGCAGGTTGAACAGCCAGGCGATGTCATCGAGGGTGGCAATGAAATGCCAGTCGGCACCGCGCGCTTGCAGAACCTCACGCAGCTTGGCGAGTTTGTCGCCACGGCTCACCGTCGCTTGTGGCGGCAAGTGCTGATAGATCGGCTCGTTCGGCAGCGTCGGACGGTCGCTCCAGACTTCGTTCAACAGGTCGATGTCAGTGCGCAGACGGGCACCGCGCTCTTCGAGTTTGCCTCCCGGCGTACGCCCCGAGGCAACCGCCATCACCGCCCCATCCACCGCGACCACGCCACCTTCAGGCGTTTGCTCGGCCAACCAGTCCAGCGGGCTCGGTTGACCCGGTTGCAGCTTGCCCCGTTCGATGCCGCTGCCCTTGAGTCCCTTGGTCGCTTGTTCCCAATAACGGCTGGCGGCCCAGCCGCCGGCAAAGTCCGGCGTCACGATCAGCGTGCCGACCGAGCCATGGAAGCCCGACAACCATTGCCGCCCTTGCCAATAGCCCGGCAGGTATTCCGACAGATGCGGGTCGGCCGACGGCACCAGCAGGGCATGAATGCCCTCCCGGCTCATCAGCTCGCGGGTTTGCGCCAGGCGTTGGGGCACCGATCCATTGATCGAAGGCTGCGTACTCATCATGTCTCCTGCTAATCACTTCATCATTATTGTTGAGTGCCGATCCGGGTCGGCGCTTCATTGCGCTACTGCCAGAATGCCGGGGCACTGGCGCAGGCCGCTTTAATCAGTTGTGCCGCTTGATCGATATCCTGCTCGGTGGTGAAACGTCCCAGGCTCAAGCGAATGGTGCGACTCGCCGAGCGGGCGTCATGCCCCAGGGCCAGCAGCACGTGGGACGGAGCATTGCTGGCGGAGTTGCAGGCCGAGGTCGCGGAAAACGCGATCGAGGCGCTCAACGTCGCAGAATTGAACTCGCCTTCATTGAAGGTCAGGCTCAGGGTATGAGGAATACGCTGGGTCGGGCTGCCATTGAGGCGCACGCCGGGAATGCTCAGCAACTGCTCAAGCAGGCGCTCACGCAGACGCACGATCGTGGCTTTTTCTTCATCGAACAAAGACGCCGCCAATGCGAAGGCTACGCCCATTGCAGCAATCTGGTGGGTCGCCAGGGTTCCAGAGCGCAAACCGCCCTCATGACCGCCGCCATGTATCTGCGCCTGCAAGCGTTGTTGCGCGCGAGGGCCGACATACAACGCGCCGATGCCTTTGGGACCGTAGATTTTGTGCGCCGAAAATGACATCAAGTCCACTGCCCACTCGGCCAGGTCGATCGTCACTTTGCCCGCACCCTGGGCGGCGTCGACATGGAACAACGCGTCACGATCACGCACCACCTGGCCGATGGCCGGGATGTCGTTGACAGTGCCCAGTTCATTGTTGACCAGCATCAGCGACACCAGAAAGGTGTCCTCGCGCATGGCTTCGCTGACCGCTTGCGGGGTAATCAAACCTTCGGCGTCCGGCACCAGATAGGTCACGGCAACGCCAGCGTCTTGCAATTGCTTCGCGGTGTCGAGAATCGCTTTGTGTTCAATCTGGCTGGTGATGATGTGGCCACCCGCAACGCCACGCGCCTGGGCAACGCCCTTGAGCGCAAGGTTGTTGGATTCGGTGGCCCCGGAGGTCCAGACGATCTGCTCAGCCTGGGCACCGACCAGTTCGGCCACTTGCTGCCGCGCCTGCTCGACCGACAGTCGGGCCTGTTGGCCGAACGCGTGGGAGCTGGACGCCGGGTTGCCGAAGTTGCCGGTAAAACCCAAACACTCGACCATGACCTTGATGACTCGCTCATCCACCGGCGTGGTGGCGGCGTAGTCGAAATACAACGGACGTTTATTCATAAAAGACTCGCAGAGCATGTTCCGGGATCAGGAAGCTCGTTGCTGGAAACATCAAAGCGCCGCCTCGTGAGCGACGCCGAATCATCAGCACGTCAGCAATACCTGATCGGAGGCCGTTAAAGAAGAACAACTTCATTTAAAAGTGCGTAGGAACGCTCCTGAAGTCGAGCTTAACAGGCATCGGGCAACCGGTTGAAGCAATGCGTCAGCTAAAGCTTTCGAGCAACAACGGGTACAGCGAAACCACCAGCAGCGCCGCCATGCCCCAGTTGAACAGGCGCAACCAGCGGCGGTCTTTCAACACGTTGCGCAACAGTGTGCCGCAGGCGGCCCAGACGCTGACGCTCGGCAGGTTGATCAGGGCGAAGACCGCGGCAATCACGATCACATTGGTGAAGTAACCCTGCATCGGCGTGTAGGTGCTGATGGCACCGATCGCCATGATCCAGGCCTTGGGATTGACCCACTGAAAGGCTGCCGCGCCCAGGTAACTGATCGGTTTGCTCTCGCCTGCTTCGCTGTCGGAAACCGGTCCGGAATGGGCGATTTTCCACGCCAGGTACAGCAAGTACGCCGCGCCGACGTAACGCAGCACGGTATAGAGCAGAGGGTAGGTTTGAAACACGGCGCCCAGACCGAAACCCACCGCCACAACCAGCACGAAGAAGCCACAGGTGATGCCGAGCATGTGGGGGATGGTCCGGTTAAAGCCGAAGTTCACGCCCGATGCCAGCAACATGGTGTTGTTTGGGCCCGGCGTGATCGAGGTGACGAGGGCAAACAGGGCGAAGCCCAGCAGCAGGTCGAGTGAGAGCGTCATGAGCGGCAGTCCATCAGGGTCAGTCAGGTGTTGACCCTATCGCACGCCTTGCACGAAACCCACGGACAGTTGGGTGAAAGTTGCAGCGGTACAGTTTTGGATCAGCTTGGGCGACCGTGCAGCTGTACAGCACGCTCGGCGTTCATCTCGCCGTGATTGTCGAAGCTGAACGATTTTTGTGGCTGGCCGAGCAATTCGGCTTTTTTCGCGTGGTACTCGTCAAAGGACAAGCCGCGGCGATTCAGCGCTTCCAACGCCAATTCCTTGCTTTCTTCAGCGGTGTAAGGCCGCAGTTCGGGGGAAACGTGGCTGGCACATCCGGCAAGAACGGAGACAGCGAGCAGCAGGAAAGTGGCGATTAGAGATTTCATTGTTGGCGTCCTGGCATCTGGTTCGAGGCAATGAACACAGGCTACGCCGGGCATCCAATCAGCAGAAATCAACGCTCTCGATAGTGGCTATCAACTTTGACTAACGTTGCTCGGGCAGTCGGCTGTATATCTCTAAATGATCTATAAATAGTAATTTAAGATATTTTACGGAATATAAAACAGCCTTTATAACAACTGCATCGCTTCACCCACTGTTGCCCAGGCAACTGTTTGCCAGGCAACAGCCATTCAACAAACAGCCCTGCGAATCAAACAGCATTGACCGGTCAACGCGCTGAAAGCCCCGCCAATCGGGGCTCCGATGGATTGGTACAGCTTTTGCTCAAGCCCTGTGACTACTCACTGCTCGCTGAGCAACTGTTTAAAAAGGAACTGATCATGTCGCGTCCATTGAAAGTCGTTGCCCTCTCCGGCGGCACCTGGCGTCCGTCCCGCACCTTGGTGCTGACTCAAGCGTTACTGGCACAACTGGCCGAGCAACTGCCGATCGAGAGCAAGCTGATTGAACTGGGTGACATCGCCCGCCCACTGGGCGCGGCCCTGTCCCGTCAGGAACTGAGCGCCGATATCGAAGCCGAGTTGCAAGCCATCGAAAACGCCGACCTGCTGATTGTCGCCGCGCCGGTTTATCGCGGTTCCTACCCGGGCCTGCTCAAGCACCTGTTCGACCTGATCGACCTCAATGCGCTGATCGACACCCCGGTGCTGTTGGCCGCCACCGGTGGCAGCGAGCGTCATGCGCTGATGCTCGATCATCAGTTGCGACCGCTGTTCAGTTTCTTCCAGGCCCTGACCTTGCCGATTGGCGTCTATGCCACCGAAGCCGATTTCTCCAATTACCAAATAACCAGTGAGCCCTTGAAGGCCCGCATTCGTCTTGCTGCAGAACGCGCGGCGCCGTTGTTCGGCGCGCACCCCAAAAATCTGCTGAAAATCGCTTAAGGATTTCTTCATGGATGTTTTCTGGTTTCTGCCCACCCACGGCGACGGCCATTACCTGGGCACCACCCAGGGCGCCCGCCCGGTGACGCTCAACTATCTGAAACAAGTGGCGCAAGCCGCCGACAGCCTTGGCTACCACGGCGTGCTGATTCCCACCGGGCGTTCCTGCGAAGACTCGTGGGTGATTGCTTCGGCCCTGGTGCCGTTGACCGAACGCCTGAAATACCTGGTGGCGATTCGGCCGGGAATCATCTCGCCGACGGTTTCGGCACGCATGGCCGCCACGCTGGATCGACTGTCCAACGGCCGCTTGCTGATTAACGTAGTGACCGGCGGCGACCCGGATGAAAACCGTGGCGACGGGATCTTCCTTGATCACAGTGAGCGCTACGAAGTCACCGACGAATTCCTGCAGATCTGGCGTCGGGTGCTGCAAGGTGAATCGGTGGATTTCGAAGGCAAACACTTGCAAGTGCAGAACGCCAAGGCACTGTATCCGCCGGTGCAAAAACCCTATCCGCCGTTGTACTTCGGCGGTTCCTCGGAAGCGGCCCACGAACTCGCCGCCGAGCAGGTCGACGTCTACCTGACCTGGGGCGAACCACCGGCCGCCGTGGCGGAAAAAATCGCCGATGTGCGCGAGCGTGCGGCGCGCAACGGTCGCACGGTGAAGTTCGGGATTCGTTTGCACGTGATTGTGCGCGAGACCGCCGAAGAGGCGTGGAAAGCTGCCGACAAACTGATCGAGCACATCAGCGACGAGACCATCGCTGCGGCGCAAAAGTCGTTCTCGCGTTTCGATTCCGAAGGCCAGCGACGCATGGCGGCCTTGCATGACGGGCGCCGCGACAATCTGGAAATCGCGCCCAACCTGTGGGCCGGCGTCGGCCTGGTGCGCGGCGGTGCCGGGACAGCGCTGGTCGGTGATCCGCAGCAAGTGGCCGCGCGGATCAAGGAATCCGCGGCCCTGGGGATCGAGAGTTTCATCTTCTCCGGCTACCCGCCCCTTGAAGAGGCTTATCGTTTTGCCGAGCTGGTGTTCCCGCTGCTGCCCGAGCCGTACGCCAGCCTTGCCGGGCGCGGCGTCACCAACCTCACCGGGCCGTTTGGCGAAATGATCGCCAATGATGTGCTGCCCGCCAAAGCCACGGCCTGACCCACGCAGCTCTTGTAGGAGCGAGGCTTGCCCGCGAAGAAGGCACCGCGGTGCATCTAACGGACCGCGTTAGCGTTCTTCGCGGGCAAGCCTCGCTCCTACAAGGGGCGTCGTACATAAAAGGAAATTCGCGTGACGGCCAAACCGCAAAGCGCCCTGATATCCCCGCTGCAAACCGCCCGCCAGTTGGCCGCCGAGTTTGCCCTGACCGCTGTCGAGCGCGACGAGCGTGGCGGCACGCCCAAGGCCGAACGTGACGCCTTGCGCCACAGCGGCCTGCTCGCCTTGAGCATTCCCACCCAGTTCGGCGGCCTCGGCGCCAGTTGGAGTGACACCCTCAACATCGTGCGCGAGTTCGCCAAGGTCGATAGCTCGATTGCGCATGTGTTCGGTTTTCATCACCTGATGCTCGCCACCGTGCGCCTGTTCTCCCGCCCCGAGCAGTGGCAGCCGTGGTTCGAACAAACAGCCCGCAAGAACTGGTTCTGGGGCAACGCTCTCAATCCTCTGGACACCCGCACCGTGGTCAAAGACTTCGGTGGCTGGCGTGAGTTTTCCGGCAAGAAAAGCTTCTGCTCCGGCGCCAGCGATTCGCAAATGCTGATAGCCTCGGCGGTGGACGAAAGCGCTGGCGGCAAGCTGTTGATCGCGGCGATTCCCAGCGGTCGCAGCGGCATTACCCTGCACGGCGACTGGAACAACATGGGCCAGCGCCAGACCGACAGCGGCAGCGCCACGTTCGAACGGGTGCGGGTCGAAGAATCTGAACTGCTGCTGGATCCAGGCCCGCTCAGCACACCGTTCGCCTGCCTGCGGCCATTGATCGCCCAGCTTACCTTCACGCACATGTTCCTCGGCATTGCCGAAGGCGCCTTCGAAGAGGCACGCCAATACACCCTCACCGAGACCCGGCCGTGGCATAAATCCAGTGCTCAGGATGTGAGCCAGGACCCTTATGTACTCGGCCATTACGGCGAATTCTGGGTCGCCCTGGAAAGTGTTCGACTGCTGGTGGAACGTGCCGCCGATTTACTCGACAAGGCCTGGGCCAAAGGTCCGAGTCTCAGCGCCGAGGAACGTGGACACCTTGCAACAGCCATTGCCACGGCCAAGGTCGCCGCCACCCGCAACGGCCTGGAACTGTGTAGCCGGTTGTTCGAAGTAACCGGTGCGCGTTCGACTCACGCCTCCCTGCGACTGGACCGCCACTGGCGCAACCTGCGCACACAAACCCTGCACGACCCGGTGGATTACAAACTCCATGAACTGGGTGATTGGGCGCTGAACCAGTCCCTGCCGATCCCGACTTTCTATTCATAGCCGTCCATTCATGGAGCCTGCCCCATGCAACTTCTGACCCTACCGCCCTCGCCCGCCCTGGCCACTTCGATCCGCGCTACCGCACAAGTGTTTGAAGACCCGAAATCCCAAGCCTTGCTTGCGCACATTCAACAGGTCGCGCCGAGTGAAGCCAGCGTGCTGATCATCGGCGAAACCGGCACCGGCAAGGAGCTCGTGGCGCGGCACATCCACAACCTCAGTGCCCGGCGCAACCGGCCATTCGTGGCGGTGAACTGCGGTGCGTTCTCCGAATCGCTGGTGGAAGCCGAGTTGTTCGGCCATGAAAAAGGCGCCTTCACCGGCGCCCTGAGCGCCAAGGCCGGTTGGTTCGAAGAGGCCGACGGCGGCACGTTGTTCCTCGATGAAATCGGTGATTTGCCGATGGCGATTCAGGTCAAGTTGCTGCGGGTGTTGCAGGAGCGCGAGGTGGTTCGACTCGGTTCGCGCAAAAGCATTCCGATTGACGTACGAGTGCTGGCGGCGACCAACGTGCAGCTGGAAAAAGCCATCAACGCCGGGCATTTCCGCGAGGACTTGTACTACCGCCTCGACGTGGTCAGCCTGGAATTGAGCCCGTTGCGCGATCGCCCCGGCGACATCCTGCCGCTGACCCGGCACTTCGTCGAAGCCTACAGCCAGCGCCTCGGCTACGGCACCGTCACCATCAGCAAAGAAGCCGAGCTGAAACTGCGCAGCTACAGTTGGCCGGGCAATATCCGCGAGCTGGAAAACGTCATTCACCACACCCTGCTGATCTGCCGCAACGGCGTGATTGAACGCGATGACCTGCGCCTGTCGAACATGCGCATCGAGCGACAGGACGATCACCACAACAGCGTCGACGATTCAGCACAGGCGTTGCTCGATCGCGCGTTTCAGAAGCTCTTCGAGGAACAGGCCGGTGCGCTGCACGAGAAAGTCGAAGACGCCTTGCTGCGTGCGGCTTATCGTTTCTGCCATTACAACCAGGTGCACACCGCAGCCCTGCTCGGCTTGAGCCGCAACGTGACCCGCACGCGCCTGATCAAGATCGGCGAGCTGGCAGTGAACAAGCGCCGGCCCACGGAAAATGTGCAGGGCGAGCGCTTGATGCAGTTGTCGATCTAGCTCACTAGATTGCAGTGCAGCGCGTTGTCGTGGCTGCGTTCCAGACTGTGCAGCACCTGGAACGAACCGAAGGTCACAGTTTTCGCCTGATGCGCGCGGATGAGTTGCCAGAAGTCCTGTTCGCCGCTTTCAAAACTCCGAAACGCGGCTTCCCCCGCCTCACGGGACTGCCATTGCAGGTAGTTGAGCACGCGCCGGCCATCGTCGCTGGCCTGGATGCTCGCACTCAGGAAACCGCTATAGCCCTGCGCCAGGCGCTCGGTTTGCTTCGACAGCGCCGATACCAGCGCCGGCTGTTGATGGGGTTCGATCTCGAATTCGATCAGTTGGGTGAAGCTGCGATTCTTCTCTAGAACGTGCATGAATAGTCCCCACTCGCGTGTAAGCCGGATCTTGCGATCCGAAGGCCTGCAGGGTAAAACCTCTAGTTAACTAGAGGTCAAGAGGCATTTTTCAAATGATCACCTCAGAAAATCTGCACAAGGAACTCACCGTCGGCCAAGTGGCCGCGCGCAGCGGTGTGGCGGTCACTGCCCTGCACTTTTATGAGTCCAAGGGCTTGATCAAAAGTTTTCGCAATCAGGGCAATCAGCGGCGTTATCCACGGGAAGTGTTACGGCGGGTGGCGTTGATCAAGGTGGCGCAGCGGTTGGGCATTCCATTGGCGGAGATTGGTGAAGCGTTGAAATCGTTGCCGGATAATCGGGCGCCAACGGCGGCGGACTGGAAGGTGTTGTCGGCGCAGTGGAGTCGGGATCTGGATGAACGGATCAATCAGCTGACCTTGTTGCGGGACCGGTTGAATGGCTGCATTGGTTGCGGGTGTTTGTCGATGGAGGCGTGTCCGTTGCGCAACTTCGGCGATGTGCTGGGGGAGCGTGGGTCGGGGGCGCGGCTGTTGGAATCGGGGACAGATCCGGAATAGGCGGTGCGGCCATCGCTGGCAAGCCAGCTCCTACAGGTTTTGTGTCGTTCACAATTTTCGCAAACGACACAAATCCTGTGGGAGCTGGCTTGCCAGCGAAGGCGTCCGTCCCGTCAACGAAGATTTAAAACCCCGGCGCAATCTGCCCTTTGTAGCGGGTCAAAATAAACTGCCGAACCTCATCGGAATTCAACGCCTTGGCCAGTTTCTGCAAGCCCGGGTCGTTGATGTTGTCCGGGCGGGCGACGAGGAATTCGATGTACAGGCTCTTGCCCTTCTCGACGATCAGCGCGCTGTTGGTGTCGATCCCCGCTTCCAGGGCGTAGTTGGCGAAGACAAACGCCAGGTCCACCTGGCTCACCGAACGCGCCAGCAGCGCGCCTTCCAGTTCACGGATTTTCAGGTGCTTGGGGTTTTCGGCGATGTCGCGCTGAGTCGCCAGGGTATTGCTCGGGTCCTTGAGTTTGATCAGCCCGGCTTCGTGCAGCAGCACCAGCGCGCGGCCGGTGTTCACCGGGTCGTTGGGGATCGACACGGTGGCGCCGTCCTTCAGCTCCGAGATGTTCTTGATCTTGGTCGAATAGGCCCCGAACGGTTCGATGTGCACGCCGACCACCGGCACCAGGTCGGTATGGCGGGTCTTGTTGTAGTCATCGAGAAACGGTCGGTACTGGTAATAGTTGGCGTCGAGGTTTTTCAGCGCCAGTTGCTGATTAGGCTGGATGAAGTCGGTGAAGACCTTGATGTCCAGGTCCACGCCTTCCTTGGCCAGGGTGGGTTTGACGAATTCGAGGATTTCCGCGTGCGGCACGGGCGTGGCGCCGACGACGAGTTTTTCGTTGGCGTGAACGCTCAACGAAACCAAGGCAGCCAGAATGGCCAGGGTCTTTTTCATGGTGTGCTCCTAGGCAGATTGAGTGGCCGTCGTGGGGTGGACGTGGGGCCGATTTTTTTGAGTTGAATTGAATCGTTAACGTCGGCTGTAGCGCGCCACCAGTCGGTCGCCGGTCATTTGCAGGGCTTGCACCAGGATCAGTAAAAGCACCACGGTGACCACCATCACGTCAGTCTGAAAACGCTGATAGCCGTAACGGATTGCCAGGTCGCCAAGACCGCCGCCGCCGATCACCCCGGCCATGGCCGTGTAATCCACCAGCACGATCGCGGTCACGGTGACGGCCGCCAACAGCCCTCCCCGTGCCTCGGGCAACAAGGTGTGGCGGATGATCTGCCACGTGGTGCCGCCCATGGCCTGGGTCGCTTCCACCACGCCGCGATCGACTTCGCGCAACGCGGTTTCCACCAGCCGCGCGAAGAACGGCGTGCAGCCCACCACCAGCGGCGGAATGGTTCCCGGCACGCCGAGTGAGGTGCCGACCAGCAGCGTGGTCAGGGGAATCAGCACGATCAGCAAAATGATGAACGGCAGTGAACGCAGCATGTTGACGATCACCGACAGCACCCGGTAAACGCCGACCGCTTCGTGCAACTGGCGTTTGCCGGTGAGGAACAGCACCACCCCCAGCGGCAACCCCAGCAGCACAGTAAAACCGAGCGCGGCGCCGAGCATGCTCAAGGTGTCGAGGCAGGCCTGGGCGATGTCGGCCCAATAGATATGCTTGAACCACTCAGCCATGGTCAGGACCAGTCATGGCGTGGTGGCTTGACGCCGTTGAGCAGCCAGTTGCCGACCACGTGGTACTTCCAGCGCACCGGGTCATGCAGGGTATGCACCCGGGCGTTGCGCCAGTGGCGGTCGAAGTTGTGCTTCTTCAGGGTCGAGCGGGTGCCGCCTAGTTCGAAGAGTTTGTTGCTCGCTTCAATGGCAATTTCGGTGGTCAGCACTTTGGCCTTGGCCACGGCCAGGGATGCTTGGGCAACGTTGTCTTCATCGGGTGCCGGGCGCGCGGCATCCAGCGCTCGACCGGCGCGTTCGAGCAAGGCTTCGGCGGCTTCCAGGCGAATTTCCAGGCCGCCAACCTGAATGATGGTCAGCGGGTCTTCACTGGCTTTTTCCACACCCGCGTCGATCCATGGCCGGGCGAATTGCTGCACGAACGCAACGGTGTCACGCAGGGCCGCGCGGGCAATACCGGCGTCGATAGCCGCCGTGGTCAATTGCGCGAACGGGCCGGCCAGGGTCGGGCTTTCATAGGAACGATAGGTCGGGAACAGGTTGAACGCCGTGACGTGCAGGTCCTCGGCCAACACCGTGCCGCTGGAGGTGGTGCGCTGGCCGATACTGTCCCAGTCGTCGACGATCACCAGCCCTTGGGTGCCGCGCTCGACGAAGGCCAACTGGCCCTTCTGATCCTCGTCCAGTGCCAGCACCGCCAGGTAGTGGGCGTAGAGCGAACCGGTGCAGTAACCCTTTCGCCCGTTGATCACATGGCCGTCGCCATAGCGGCGAATGGTTGCTTGGATGTCCTGCACATTCTTGCCACCGGTTTCCGACAGCGCATTGGCAAAGCGATGACCTTGCAGCGCCAGGCCGAAGAAATGCGCTTGTTGCTCCGGTGTGCCTTGCAAGCGGATGTCTTCCAGCAGGCAATAGTGGTTTTGCGGAATTTGCCCAAGAGACGGATCGGCGGCCGAGATGATGGCGATGACTTGCGCCAGCACCGCGTAGGACACCTGCGCACCACCGAATTCTTTCGGCACGCTGATGCCCCACAAGCCACTGTTGGAATACAGGTCGACGATCTCGGCAGGCACCTGGCGACTGCGGTCGCGCTCGGCGTCCTGCTCCAGCAGGACCGCGGCGACACGTTCGGCTACACGCAGGGCTTCGGCTTCGTCGGCGATCCGATGAGCGGCCGGCGGGTTGATCGGATAAGCGGCAGATTCAGGCATACAAGACTCTCGGTACCAATGTTTACACGAGTCATTGCAGCTTCTGTGCCTGACCGCCTTCGCCCGTGTTTTCGGGCAGATCAGGGCTGTTTCGAGGGTTTCCCAGCAAGAAAGCCGGGCAATCTGTTGCTTCACTGTTGATGGCTGAACAGTGGCGCTGCTGCTCGTCGGGCACTCGGATGCAGCAAAGGGGCTGACCTATAGTTATCCGACCGGAAAACGGTGAAGGACCATCTTCAATTCACAACAACAAAAGGGAGAGTCATCATGAGTGTCAAACCCATTCCAGAGGGTTATCACAGCATCACCCCGTACCTGGGCATTCAAAAAGCGGCTGAAGCCATCGATTTCTACAAGAAAGCTTTTGGCGCCATCGAAGTCATGCGCCTGGCCATGCCCGACGGCGGCATCGGCCACGCCGAACTGCGCATCGGCGATTGCCCGATCATGCTCGGTACACCATGCGATCAGGGACCGTTGAGCAATCCGGACACATCGCCTTCGGTGGGCCTGCACCTGTATGTGACCGATGTCGACAAGTCTTATAAACAGGCGATTGCTGCCGGCGGCACGGTGGTGTCGGAGGTCAAGGATCAGTTTTATGGCGACCGCTCGGGGACGTTGAAGGATCCCTACGGGCACCTGTGGTTCCTGGCCACGCGCAAGGAGGATCTGACGCAAGAGCAGATTGAGCAGCGGGCGAAGGAGATGTTCAGCCAGGGTTGAGTTTTGTGCTGAATGTTAAGGTCTCATCGCGGGCAAGCCCGCTCCCACAGGTGATCTGGTGTTCACAAATCTTGTGTCCACTGAAGATCCCTGTGGGAGCGGGCTTGCCCGCGATGGGGCCATCAGCAACACCAAACATCCCCTTGAACACACTTCATGAACAAAAACACCACGCTTTACGCCTTGCCCCAAGGGCTGAACAATTTCAGGATGCAGGCAACTCCAACAAGGACTCATCCATGTTCGCCGGATTCCTCAAAGACCAGCGCCACGTCAACGGCGTGGACATCGCCTACCGCATCGGCGGCAGCGGGCCGGGCCTGCTGTTGCTGCACGGTCACCCGCAGACCCACGTCATCTGGCACAAAATCGCCGAACAACTGGCCGAACATTTCACCGTGGTTGCCGCCGACCTGCGCGGTTACGGCGACAGCGGCAAACCGCCGGCCAACGAACATCACACCCACTATTGCAAACGTGAAATGGCCAAGGACGCTGTGGCGCTGATGCAGTCCCTGGGCTTCGAACGATTCTCGGTGCTGGCCCACGACCGTGGCGCTCGCGTCGCCCATCGCCTGGCGCTGGACCATCCGGATGCCGTGCAACGCATGGTGCTGCTCGACATCGCGCCGACCCTGTCGATGTACGCGCAAACCAACGAAGCCTTTGCCCGCGCGTACTGGCACTGGTTCTTCCTGATCCGCCCGGCGCCTCTGCCGGAAACCCTGATCGAAGCCGATCCCGAAGCGTATTTGCGCAGCGTGATGGGCAGTCGCAGCGCCGGGCTCAAACCGTTCACCCCCGAAGCCTTCGACGAATACCTGCGCTGCCTGAAACTGCCGGGCACCGCGCGCGGTATTTGCGAAGATTACCGCGCCAGCGCCAGCATCGACCTGGAACATGACCGCGCCGACATCGAGGCCGGCCATCACCTGAACCTGCCCTTGCTGGTGCTGTGGGGCGCCGACGGCACGGTCGGGCGCTGCTTCGAACCGCTCAAGGAATGGCAACTCGTCGCCACCGATGTCCGTGGCAAAGCGCTGCTCGCCGGCCATTACATCGCCGAAGAAGCCCCCGAACTATTGCTCGCCGAAGCGCTGGCTTTCCTGCGCTGACTCCCGCGCCGCACTGCTATGCTGGCGGCTCATGCCGCCAGTGCTCGTTCTGCCATGACCACCAAGAAAGACACCGTGCCCCTACCCGAAGACCTGCGTGTATTCCTCACCGTGATCCGCAAGAGCGGTTTCGCCGCTGCGGCGGATGAACTGGGCCTGTCGCCCGCCTACGTCAGCAAGCGCATCCAGATTCTCGAAACCACCCTCGGCACCCGCCTGCTGCACCGCACCAGCCGCCGCATCGCGCTGACCGAAGATGGCGAACGGGTCCAGCGCTGGGCCTTGCGGATTCTCGACGATTTCCAGCAACTGCATGACGAACTCTCTGACGCCCACGACAGCCCTCGCGGGCGTCTGCATTTGTGCAGCAGTTTCGGTTTTGGCCGTAACCATGTGGCCCCGGCCCTGTCGTTGCTGGCCGAGCGTTATCCAGACCTGGAAATTCGCCTGGACCTGTTCGATCGGGTGGTCGATATCGTCAGCGAAGGCTTTGATCTGGAGATCCGTGTCGGTGACGACATTCCCGGCCAGCACATCGGCCGACAGTTGGTGAGCAACCGAAGAGTGCTCTGCGCGGCGCCGGCGTATCTGCAACGTCGGGGTACGCCTCAAGCGTTGAGCGATCTGGAGCAACACGATTGCCTGGTGCTCAAGGAGCGCGATAACGCGTTCGGCGTGTGGAATCTGCAGCGCGACGGGGTTCAGGACAGCGTGCGGGTCAGCGGGCCGCTGTCATCCAACAGCGGGGAAATTGTCTTGCAGTGGGCCCTGGATGGGCGCGGCGTGGTGCTGCGGTCATTGTGGGATGTGAATCCGTTGCTGGAACAGGGACGGTTGGTGCAGTTGTTGCCTGAATACACCCAGAGTGCGAATGTCTGGGCGGTGTACCCGACGCGGCTGGCGTACTCCGGGAAGCTGCGCGCGTGTGTGGAGTTTTTGCAGGAGCATTTCAAGGGGTTGTCGGTATAAGCCAATGCCTCCTTGTAGGAGCTGGCTTGCCAGCGAAGGCGTCCGTCCAGTCGATGCAATGTTGGCTGAACGGGCGCTTTCGCTGGCAAGCCAGCTCCTACAGGGGGTTGTGTCAGGCTAGCCAGGGGTTGGCTGTCAGGTGCTCGCGCTCGAAGGCCTTGATTTGGTCGCTACGCTGCAGTGTGCTGCCGATGGCATCGAGGCCCAGTAACAGCGAAGTCTTGCGCAAGGTGTCAATCTTGAACGGGATCACTTCAGCATCGTGCAAGCGAATCTCCTGCGCTTCCAGATCAACGCTGATTTGCGCGCCATCCGGCTGACTGACGACTTGCCCGAGCTTTTGTAAAACCGCCTCATCGAGGGTAATCAACAGCACGCCATTACGCTGGCAATTGTCATAAAAAATCCCGGCAAAACTGCTGCCGATCAACGCCCGGATGCCCATCTGCTTCAGGCCCCACACCGCATGTTCGCGGCTCGATCCGCAGCCGAAATTCGGCCCGACCACCATGAAACTCGCGCCTTGCCACGCCGGTTGGTTGAGGACGAACTCGGGGTTGAGCGAACCGTCGGGCAAAAACCGCAGATCGAAAAACAGACCACGATCCAGCCCCGCGCGGTCGATGCCCTTGAGAAACTGCTTGGGCATGATCACGTCGGTATCGATGTTGGCCGCGAGCATCGGTGCGGCCTTGCCGCTGACCTGGGTGAAGGGTTGCAGGCTCATGCGCGGTCTCCAAAGTGACGGATGTCGGTCAAGCGACCGGTGATTGCCGCAGCGGCGACCATGGCCGGGCTCATCAGGGGCGTACGGGCCCCGGCGCCCTGGCGGCCTTCGAAATTGCGGTTGGTGCTGGAGGCGCAGCGGTCGCCCGGCGCCAGCACGTCGTCGTTCCTCGCCAGGCACATCGAGCAGCCGGACTGCCGCCACTCAAACCCGGCGTCGATAAAGATCGCCGCCAGCCCTTCGGCTTCGGCCTGGTTACGCACTTCGGTGGAACCCGGCACGATCATCGCCCGCACATGCCCGGCCACGTGTTTGCCACGCACCACGCTGGCGGCATCGCGCAGGTCTTCGATGCGCGCATTGGTGCAGGAACCGATGAAGGCATGGCTGATGACGATATCGCTCAGCGGCATGCCGGCCTCAAGGCCCATGTAGTTCAGGGCGCGGCGCATGTCCTGGCGCAGGATCAGGTCGCTGACGTCTAGCGGATCCGGCACACAAGCGCCGATCGGCGAGGCCTGATCCGGGCTGGTGCCCCAGGTGACCATCGGCTCGAGCGCGCTGGCGTCCAGATGGACTTCTCGGTCGAAGTGCGCGTCTGCATCGCTGTGCAAGGCCCGCCATTGTTCAATCGCTTGCTCCCACAGTTGACCTTTCGGTGCGCGGGGTTTGTCCTTGAGGTAGGTGAACACTTTTTCGTCCGGCGCCATGAACGCGCCTCGCGCGCCCGCCTCCACCGCCATGTTGCAAATGGTCATGCGCGCTTCGACGCTGAGCGCGTCGATGGTCGAACCGCAAAACTCAATGGCGTACCCGGTGGCCCCCGATGCGCCGATCTGACCGATCAGCGCCATGATCACATCCTTGGAGGTCAGCCCTGGGGCCAACGCTCCGTCCACGGTCACGCGCATGCTTTTCAGGCGTTTGTAGACCAGCGTCTGGGACGCCAGCAGGTGTTCGATCTCCGAGGTGCCGATGCCGAAACCGAAGGCGCCGAGGGCACCGTAGGTGGTGGTGTGGCTGTCGCCGGCGGCAATCACCATGCCCGGCAGAATGAAGCCTTGCTCCGGGGCGATCACGTGTTCAATGCCTTGGCGCTTGTCGAGAATGTCGAGCAATTCGATGCCGAAATCCCGGCAGTTTTCCGCCAGGTACGACACTTGCCGCGCACCACCGGGATCGGGCATGGCCGCAACACGCTTGGGCGCCGTGGGGTTGACGTGATCGACCACCGCCAGCGCGGTTTCGGCCCGCCACACACCGCGTTTTGCCTCGCGCAGACCGCTGAAGGCCTGGGGGCTGGTGTATTCGTTGATGACCTGGCGATCGATGTACAACAGGACATGGCCCTGGTTATCGAGGCGACACACCGTGTGGGAATCGATGTGTTTGTCGTAGAGGGTTCTTGCTGGAGTCATGGAAATACTCGCTCAGGCTCGCGGGTGACAGGCGTCTGCGCTCCATCTTAGGCAGTCGACCGGGCCCATCAATGGCCTGAGAGTGATCCCGTGAACCATGTTTCGTGTTGGATCGCCCCACCACTGCACTTGAAGTGAAGACATAACCCTTGTGGGAGTGAGCCTGCTCGCGAAAGCGGTCCGCCAGATACATCAACGCTGAATGTGCCGCCGTCTTCGCTGGCAAGCCAGCTCCTACAGTTTTTTTGTGTTCGGCACAGATCCAGTGTGGGAGCGGGCTTGCCCGCGATAGCGGTGTTTCAGGCACATCGATGCTGAATGTGCCGCCGTCTTCGCTGGCAAGCCAGCTCCTACAGTTTTTTTGTGTTCGGCACAGATCCAGTGTGGGAGCGGGCTTGCCCGCGATAGCGGTGTTTCAGGCACATCGATGCTGGATGTGCCGCCGTCATCGCGGGCAAGCCCGCTCCCACAGGGTTATGCGTCCGCAGGAACCAGGAAACATTTTCTTTCATATCGCCCTTCGGGATTTCGGATCCTCATTCGTCTTATAGAGATGCAGTCAGGCCGCGTAGGCAAAAGCCACGGCCAAGCCGCGGCCCTCTCATCGAAACAAGACCTTTAATCATGTCGAAGAAATCCCGCTCAAAACTCTGGTTTCTGGTCCATAGCTGGCTGGCGTTGCCGATCTGGTTTTTCGTGCTGATTGTCTGCGTGACCGGCACCCTGGCGGTGGTCAGCCAGGAAATCGTCTGGCTGGCCAACCCGCAAATGCGCGCCAGCCAGCCCTCGGACGATGCGCCGCTGCTCAGCTATGACCAGATCATCGCGGCTATCAAAAAGGCAGAGCCCAACACCCTGGTCGAGGGCATCAGCCGGCCCGATGAATCGCACTTCGCCCTCGACGTGAGCGTCAGCTACCCGGATGGCCGCTCGGTGACGGTTTACGTCAACCCGTACAGCGGCGTGATCCAGGGCACCGCCCCACAATTCAATTTCCAGGCATTCACCCGCGCACTGCATGGCTGGTGGCTGGTGCCGTTCACCAATGGCTACAGCTGGGGCTGGTACTTGGTGTCGTTCCTCAGCCTGCCATTGTTGGCGTCTTTGGTCACCGGCCTGGTGGTGTACAAGAAATTCTGGAAGGGCTTCTTCCGACCGACCCTGCGCATTCGTCACGGCGCGCGGATTTTCTGGGGCGACTTTCACCGCCTCAGCGGCATCTGGTCGATCTGGTTCATCGCGGTGATTTCCGTCACCAGCACCTGGTTCCTGATCGAAGCGTTCATGTTCGATAACCAGATCTCGATTTCCACCGCGCCCGTGGCACTGGTGGTTCCGCGCGAAAGCGTACCGTTGAGCGCCGAGGGTTCGCCGGCACCGATGATCAGCCTGGAAACGGCTATTCAGGAGGCCAAGGAACGCATTCCTGGCCTGGACGACAGCTTTGTCAGCCTGCCCGCCAATGCCTACAGCTACCTGACGGTGGGCGGACGCAGCTGGTATCCGCTGATGTTCCAGACCGCCGACATCAACCCCTATAACGGTGACATCGGCGCCACCCGCCTGCTGTCGGATCGCTCGGGCCTGGAGCTGGTCACCGAATCCATGCGCCCGCTGCACACCGGCGATTTCGGTGGGCTCTGGATCAAGCTGATCTGGTTCTTCTTCGGTTTGATCCTGAGCATGATGGTGCTTAGCGGCCTGTTGATCTGGACCAAGCGCACCGCCCTGGCCACGGCCAACGCTCTCAAGCGCAGCACTAAACGCCCACGCAACGAGACGGCTGCGGCCACACGCGGTGAAACCACGGAGGTCAGCCAATGAGCCTGTTCGCGGCCGAAAAACCAGCGTCGACACTGAGCCGTTTTTGGCACAAATGGCGCTTCCACCTCAACGTTCTGCTGTTGCTGGTCCCGCTGGGTTTCATGCCCAAGTACTTCGCCGACGCGGCGCTGTTTCGCGGTGATACCGGTTTGGGCGAGCGGGAAATCGGCGAGGTCCAGGTCGGCCCCTGGAGCCTGCGCCTGGCCGAGCTGCGCAATGAAGCACCGAGGCTCGACGGCCCGGCCGGCTACATGAAGAACATCAACGCGGCGCTGTGCGACAGCTGCCGCGAGCAGGTCAAGGCGACTTACCTGCGCATCGGTAAACCGCGCAGCCTGCGCGCCGCCGGGGTGATTTTCTTCGGCACGCCGTACCGCATGGGCGCGATGCTGCCGGTTCCGGAAAAGACCAAGGCCGACGCCGAGCTGTGGATCACCATGGAAGGTTGGGACGGCGCCATGCATCAAGCGTCCATCCCGCTGAGCCAGGCATCCCCCGCCACCGTCGAATGGCTGAAACAACAAGGAGGCAAACCATGACTTTTCGCCCTCTGAGCGCCGCGCTGCTGGTGCTCTGCGCCGGTTTCGGCACCAGCGCCCTGGCCCACAACCCGATGTGCGAGTGCAAGGCCGTCGACGCCGAACAGATCAAATGCACCGGCGGTTTCTCCGACGGCAGCGGCGCGCCGGGTGTGACGCTGGACGTGATCGGCTACGACGAAACCATCCTCGTGCCGGGCAAGCTCGGTGCCGATTCGACCCTGACCTTCAAGAAGCCCGGCGCCGAGTTCTACGTGCTGTTCGACGCCGGCCCCGGCCACGTCGTCGAGATCGACCAAGCGGACATCGAAGCCCCATGACTACGCCAACCACGCACGTCGTTCGCCCGGCCGGTGCCGGTCATGAAACCCTTTATGTGCTGCTGTTGTGCCTGATGATCCTCGCGGTGGCCGGCTCGGTGGTTGCCTGGCGTCATGAGTCCCAGGAAATCAGCAGCGTCAGCAGTCATCAACTGGATGCCCGCCGCGACCTGAGCGCGTCCGAACAAGGGATCTACGCCGACCTGCGCGTGACGCTGGATGAGATTCACCTGCTGCGTCAGGAACAACAATCCTTGCCGACGCCGCAAGTCCTTGCCGATGAAGGCTTTGCGCCGTTTGCCCAGGACGCCAGCTCCGTCAGCCGTGGCGGCCATGCCTGGCAGTTGCTCGAGGCCAAGGCGTACTTCGGGCAGAGCCAGGTGCCGACCGTGGCCGGTTCGTTTCTGATGCGCCTGACCGTGGACGACGATGCACCGGACGTCTGGCTCAACCGTGGCAACGCCTTGACTGCGCCGACTGAGCTCACTGACGCCGCGCTCGAAAGCGCTGGCTGGCAGCAGATCGTCGCGCAATTCGATGCCGGCGTGACCCGCCAGCACCGGCACTGAACCCTCGCCTTCACCCGAGAGAAGACCGCTTGCCCATGCCTATTTCATCTCAACGTTCATTCTTGCGCCTGCTGCTGGTCGGCCTGCTCGCCAGCATGCTGACACCGCTGGCGAGTGCCGACGAAGCCAAGCGCCTGCGCATCGGTATCACCCTGCACCCTTATTACAGCTACGTGGCCAACATCGTCGGCGACAAGGCCGAAGTGGTGCCGTTGATTCCGGCCGGTTTCAACCCGCACGCCTACGAGCCCCGCGCCGAAGACATCAAGCGCATCAGCGGGCTCGATGTGATCGTGCTTAACGGCGTCGGTCATGACGACTTCGCCGACCGCATGATCGCCGCCAGCGAAACGCCGAACGTCGCGGTGATCGAAGCCAACGAAAAAGTGCCGTTGCTGGCCGCCACCGGCGTCGCCGCGCGCGGTGCCGGCAAGGTGGTCAACCCGCACACGTTCCTGTCGATCAGCGCCTCGATTGCCCAGGTCAACAACATCGCCCGGGAACTGGGCAAGCTTGATCCAGACAACGCCAAGACCTACACCCAGAACGCCCGCGCCTACGGCAAACGCCTGCGGCAGATGCGCGCCGATGCCCTGGCGAAACTGACCCAGGCGCCGAATGCCGAACTGCGGGTGGCCACGGTGCACGCAGCTTACGACTATCTGCTGCGTGAATTCGGCCTCGAAGTGACCGCCGTGGTCGAGCCGGCCCACGGCATCGAACCGAGCCCGAGCCAACTGAAAAAGACCATCGACCAACTGCGCGAACTGGATGTGAAAGTGATCTTCTCGGAGATGGATTTCCCGTCCACCTACGTCGACACCATCCAGCGTGAATCCGGGGTGAAGCTGTATCCGCTGTCGCACATTTCCTATGGCGAATACAGCGCGGACAAGTACGAAAAAGAAATGACCGGCAACCTCAACACCGTGGTGCGGGCGATTCAGGAGTCCGGCGCATGACAGCCAAAGAAACCCTCAGCGAGTCCCCTGTAGGAGCGAGCTTGCTCGCGAAGGCGTCCCGTCAGTCAACATCATCGCTGAATGACACAGCGCATTCGCGAGCAGGCTCGCTCCCACAGGTTTCGGGTCCAACTCTGGATTTTGCCGATGTCAGCCGGACCCTGGGGCGCACGACGATCCTCGACCAAGTGACCTTCCAGGTCCACCCCGGCAGCGTGCATGCGCTGGTCGGCCCCAACGGTGGCGGCAAGAGTTCGCTGATCAAGACCCTGCTCGGGCAGATGCCGCATCAGGGCCGCTTGAGCCTGCAATGGCCGGGCACGCCCGGAACCATCGGCTACGTGCCGCAAGCGCTGGAGTTCGACCGTGGTTTGCCGATGACCGTCGACGACTTCATGGCCGCCATGTGTCAGCGGCGGCCGGCGTTCCTCGGGCTGAGCAAGCACTACGCGGCGGCAATCGGTGAAGCGCTGGAACGGGTCGGCATGCAGGACAAACGCAAACGGCGCATGGGCGCGTTGTCCGGCGGCGAGCGCCAACGGGTGTTGCTGGCTCAAGGGCTGATTCCCGCACCGCAATTGCTGGTGCTCGACGAACCGATGTCGGCCCTCGATGAGGCCGGTATTCAGGTGTTCGAACGGCTGCTCGGCGACTGGCGCCAGAGCGGCATCACCGTGCTGTGGATCGAGCACGATCTGGAAGCGGTCGGGCGGCTGGCGGATCGTGTCACCGGGCTCAATCGTCGGGTGCTGTTCGACGCCACGCCGAAACAGGCACTGACGCCGGAGCGATTGCTGACGCTGTTTTCCACTCATCCACGGAGCGTTGCCTGATGAGCTACGAAGCCTTTCGTTTAATGGTTCAGGGCTGGGCATCTTCGGGTTATCTGCCCGAGGCGCTGGCCTATGGATTCGTGGTCAACGCGCTACTCGCCGGTTTGTTGATCGGCCCGGTGCTGGGCGGTTTGGGCACGCTGGTGGTGGTCAAGCGCTTCGCGTTTTTCTCCGAAGCGGTGGGTCACGCGGCGCTGACGGGCGTGGCCATCGGCATTCTGCTGGGCGAACCGTACACCGGACCTTACGGCAGCCTGTTTGGTTATTGCCTGCTGTTTGGCATCCTGCTCAATTACCTGCGCAACCGAACCGGCCTGGCGCCGGATACCTTGATCGGGGTTTTTCTCTCGGTGTCGTTGGCCCTTGGTGCCAGTCTGCTGCTGATTCTGGCGGGCAAGATCAACGTGCACATTCTGGAAAACGTGCTGTTCGGTTCGGTGCTCACCGTCAACGGCAATGACCTGCTGGTGTTGGCCATCGTCGGTTCGCTGGTCATGGCCCTGGCCTTGCCGCTGTACAACCGCATCATGCTCGCCAGTTTCAACCCGCAACTGGCGGCGGTGCGCGGGGTGGCGGTGAAAACCCTGGATTACCTGTTTGTGATTCTGGTGACGCTGATCACCGTGGCGGCGGTGAAAGTCATCGGCGCAATTCTGGTCGGCGCGCTGTTGGTGATTCCGGCGGCGGCGGCGCGTTTGCTGAGCCAATCGCTGAAGGGCTTCTTCTGGTGTTCGGTGTTGATCGCCACGGTCAGCACGCTGTGCGGGATTCTCGCGCCGATTGTTTTTGACCTGCCCATCCCGTCCGGCGCCGCGATCATTCTGGTGGCCGGTATCGCCTTCGCCCTCGCTGCTATTGCTCGTGGCGTTGTCCCCAGCCTGAAAGGGAACCTTGGATAAATGTCTTTTTCTCTGCGTCAACTGACTCTGGCTGTTGCCCTGTGTGGGCTGGTCAATACATCGTTTGCGGTCGACGGTGCCAGGCCGCTGCGGGTGCTGGCGTCCTTGCCGATCACTTACGGTCTGGGTGAAGTCCTGCTCAAGGGCACCGACGTCAGCCTTGAACGTGCCGCGCCGGCCAATTTGCCGGGTAGTCGGCAGACGGCGTACTTCACCGGGCGCGGCGCGCCGGCGCTGGCCAAACTGGCGACTGACGCCGATGCGGTGATTGGTCTGCGCTCGCTGTGGGCGGATGACCCGCTGTACCCGATTTCACGGCGCAGCAATATTCGTATTGTCGAAGTCGATGCCGCCCGCCCGGTGGACGGCGCCCTGCCCGGCATCGCCGTGCAGCCTGGCAACAAGGTTGATGGGTTGAACAGTCAGCCGTGGTTTTCCAGTAACAACATGGGGCGGATGGCGGACGTGATGGCGGCGGATCTGGTGCGCCTGGCGCCAGCGGCGAAGCCTGCGATCGAGGCCAATCTGGCGGCGCTCAAGCAGCGGTTGCTCAAGTTCAGCGCTGATAGCGAGGCGCGGTTGGGCAGTGTCGATAATCTCAGTGTAATGAGCCTCAGTGATCACTTTGGTTACCTGATTGGCGGGCTGAATCTGGAGCTGGTTGGGCTGGATGCGCGGCCGGATGCCGAGTGGACGCCTGAGGCGTTAAAGGCGTTGAGTGCGACGCTCAAGAACAATGATGTGGCGGTGGTGTTGCATCATCGGCAGCCGTCGGATGCGGTGAAAGCTGCGATTACCGAGGCAGGGAGCCGGTTGCTGGTGTTGAGTACCGATGCCGAGGATCCGGTGGCTGAGCTGGAGGGAAATGTGGATTTGGTGATCAAGGGGTTGAGTGGGGTTTGAGTTTTACAATCCTCTGTAGGAGCTGGCTTGCCAGCGAAGGCGGCCTGATAGCCGACCAATTCTCTTTCAGGTGTACATATCCATTGTTGCGGTAACGGCTGATTTTGGTTCCGCCCTTACGGCGTGTCACTTGGAAGAGCCCCAAGTAACCAAGGGCTCTTGCCCCTTTCGTTCGGTGCCTCGCCTAGGCTCGGCATGCCCTCGCTCCGGTCCTGCTCCGTGGGCCCGCCGCCATCGGCCATCCATGCCGGGTTGCCCACTGCGCAGAACCTGCGCTCGGCCTTACGATATAGGTTGTCCGTTCCTTCCTCTTCCATACTTCGGTGTCTGGAAGTCAGTGTTGATCTAAGGAAGGAACATGCACCT
>NZ_LHPC01000011.1 GCF_001297125.1 Pseudomonas sp. RIT-PI-q | reverse complement strand
CGCTTGGGTGAAAGGAGGAGAGGCGAAATCTCCCACGGATCTGTACTGCGTCAACAGTCAGAATCGGGCTTTGTCCCTCCTCCTCCCTTCAAGTCCTACCATACAAGCGGGCTTGCCCGCGATGAGGCCCGTCCATCCACTCGAGAAAAATCAGACCTGGCCACGCAACTGCTCAAACAACATCCGGCTCACCGGCGACAACGCCGCTTCATCCCGCACCACCAAAACCAGCGCCCGATCCGACCAGCCATCCGTCAACGGCACCGCGTGCAACCCCAACGCCCGACCAAACAGTTCATAGGCCTTTTGCGGCAATATCCCGATGCCCATATTGGCCTGCACCATCCGGCACATCGCATCAAACCCCGGCACATGAATGCGCAACCGCAGTACCTTGCCAGCCTTGCGCGCCGCCGCGTGGGTGCGCATGTTGATCGAGCTGGCGGCATGCAAACCGACATAATCACTGTCCAGCGTATCGGCAAACGCCAGGCTGGAACGACTGGCCAACGGATGATCCGGCAGCATCAGCACCACCAATTTGTCCTGCCGGTACAGCACGCTGTGCAGACCTTTGACGTCGCTGTCACTCGAGCAAATCCCGAGGTCGGCCACGCCATCGAGTACACCCTGGATCACCCCGCTACTGGGGCGTTCTTCGAGGTCGGTCTTGACCTGGGGATGACGCTCGGAAAAGTCTCGCAGGTCTTCGGGCAGAAACTGAATGATCGCCGACAGGTTGGCGAGCATCCGCACATAGCCGCGAATACCGTGGCTGTGCTCGCCCAGTTCCAGGCCCATTTTCTCGACGTTGAAGAGCATCTGCCGGGCATGGTGCAACAGGGTTTCACCGGCCGGCGTCAGCGTCATGCCCTTGGCCTGACGGACGAACAGGCTGATGCCCAGCGCCTCCTCCAACTCCATCAAGCGCTTGCTGGCCGCCGACACGGCGATGGCCTCACGCGCAGCAGCACGGGTCAGCGTGCCTTCTTCGTGGACGGCGACAAACAACTGAAGAGTGATCAGGTCGAGGCGGCGGATCAGGCTTTTTTGCAGCATGGGTGGGCTCGATGACTTCGGTTCGACTGTGTCGGCAGGATAGCCCTAATTTTATGCACCTCGGCAAAGCAATTGGCCCACAACATCGCAAGGCGTCGCCCTACACATAAATCTCTTGCAACACTCAACCGAACCGGAAACGGCCGATTTAATGCCCTTGCCGCACTCTGTACAGTCTGGAAATACGACACGGACGGCTACAACACTCAAGGAAAGACACGCTCACATGGACCAGACAACGCACGCCGCAAACACCTTCACCAATTATCGCAAAATCATCTCGCTAGCCGATCATGACTGGGAGACCGCTGAACGCGGAAAAGTGGCGGGACTCAACGTCGAGGTCAAAAGCGCGAACCGGATGGTGGACCAGTACGGACGGGCGTTTCATCACTTTTGTACAACCTCCTATTTGGGACTGGACCATCATCCCGCCCTTCTTGACGGTGCCATGACCACGTTGTGGGAAATCGGCACGCTGCGCATCGCCAACTCGAAGAATCGTTGCAAACTGGCAATCCTGGACCAGTACGAAACCGAGTTGTCCACGCTGTTCGGCGCCCGTTGCCTGAGCACCCTGTCGTGCAGCGCAGCGAGTGCCGGGATTCTGCCGTTGCTGGCCAGCGGCGTGTTCACGCAAAACCGCCCGCCAGTCATGGCTTTCGACCAATTGGCGCATTACTCGATGAACCACCTGAAAGCCGCGTGCGCGGACGAAACCCGAGTAGTCACGTGCCCGCACAACGACATGGGCTATCTCGAAGACCTGTGTAAGAAGCACGCCAAAGTCGCCTATGTGGCCGACGGGGCCTACAGCATGGGCGGGGTCACGGACATGGAGAGTCTTTTGTATCTCAAGGACCGCTATGGGCTGTTTCTCTATCTGGATGATTCCCACGCGCTTTCCGCTGTAGGAACTTTCGGCGCCGGTCTCGTGCGTCCCCGATTGCATGTCCTGGATGATGACTGTCTGATCGTTGCATCACTGGCCAAGTCGTTTGGCGCCAGTGGCGGTCTGGTGATGCTGGGCAGTGAACGACAGAAGAAGCTGATTGCACGTTACGGTGGCCCCAGCAATTGGTCGCAGAGCCTGAACAGCGCAGCCATCGGTGCGGGAAGAGCATCAATCGCGCTTCATCGCACTGCGGAATTTGCCGCGTTACAGGAAAAACTTCAGGTTAATATTCAGCTCTTTGACAGCCTCATACGAACCGCACAACACGGCAGCAACATGGCGATTCGACTGATCCGCTGCGGTGAAGCGGCGTTGGCCAACAGCATCGCCATCGAATTGGCCAGCCTCGGTTTCTTCACTTCGGCAGTCTTTTTCCCGGTGGTCGCGCAAGGCAAGGCAGCCATCAGAATCACCCTGCGGGCCGACATGGAACCGGCGCTGATCCGCCACTTCTGTGAACTCGTCACCGAGCTATCAAGCACTCATGCCGGGGTTGTCGGCAACTGAAATCAGGGAAGACTCAATGAAGAGCAGCACCACCCTCCTCGTCACCTGCAGCACGGTGTTTCTAGCCCAATTAGGCATGAGCATTTACCTGCCGGCACTGCCGCAAATTGCCCGGGATTTGTCCGCCGACGCTTCGCAGGTTTCCTGGGGGCTGGCGGTGTATCTGATCGGCATGGCGCTGCCGATGTTGTTCTGGGGCAGCCTGGGTCAGCGGGTTGGGCGAAAACCGGTGCTGCTCGCAGCTCTCGGTCTATACGGGCTGGGTAACCTTGCCCTGCCCTTGGGTCAGACGCTTGAATCGTTCCTGTTTTTACGACTGGCTCAAGGCATTGGCGCCAGCGGAATTTCGGTCATGGCACGGGTACTGATCCGCGACAGTTTCCGCGGTGACCTGCTGGCCAAGGCGCTGTCCTGGATATCGATTTCGTTTGTGGTGGCGCTGGGGATCGGCCAGTACCTGGGGTCGATCATTCAGGTGACGCTGGGCTGGCCGGCGATTTTCTATCTGCTGGGTGGCGTGAGCCTGGTGATGGCGATGGTCGTCGCGCGGATTACGTTCCCGGCGCTGGCCGAAGACAATGTTCAATTGTCCACGTGGCCGAGTTACTGGCGCATTTTACGTCATCGGGCCTTCCTGTTGCCGGCCCTCACCGGCGGCCTCGGTTACGGGGTGATCATCGCGTTCAACACTGCGGCACCGCTGATTCTGCAAGGCCTGTTCAACTGGTCGGCGGTGGAATACGGACTGTTGGGTTGGCCGATCAGCGCAGCGTATTTTCTGGGGGCGTTGGGGGTCAATGTCTTCGTGCTTCGTACCGGTCAACGTTGGTTGATGGCGGTCGGTGTGGGGTTGGTGCTGGCTGGCAGCGCGGTCATGTTGCTAGGGAGTATTGCGGGCGCTTCAGTGGCGCTGCTGTTCTGGCTGCCCTATTGCTTTGCGGTGTTCGGCCAATCGTTGAATTACCCGATCAGCCTGTCCCTGGCCAACGACGGTTCGCCGGTCGGTGGTGCTTATGCGATGGCGTTGAGCGGTTTCATTCATCAGCTGATGGCCGCCATCATCGGCGGGATCGCCAGTCTGATCACGAGTCAGCAAGCATGGCCGCTTTCTCTGTTTTGCACCTTGCTGGCCTTGGGCGCGATGCTTTGCGTGTTGCTCGCGCCCAGCCGTCAAACCGATTAAAACGCGCTGCGAAAAATCTCCTCGATCTGCCGCTGATCTGCCACACGCGGGTTGGTCAGGCCGCAAGCGTCTTTCAAGGCGTTGACAGCAAGGACCGGGATGTCGTTGAGCTTGGCGCCGAGTGCGCGCAAACCGGCGGGAATTTCCACGTCCGCGGACAAGCTGCGGATCGCCGCGATGGCGGCCTGAGCGCCTTCTTCCGGGCCGAAACCACGGATGTCGGCACCCATCGCGTGTGCCACATCAGTGAGACGTTCGGCACAGACCAACGCGTTGAAGCTTTGTACGTGGGGCAGCAGCACAGCGTTGCATACACCGTGGGGCAGGTCGTAAAAACCGCCCAATTGGTGGGCCATGGCGTGGACGTAACCCAGGGATGCATTGTTGAACGCCATGCCTGCCAGAAACTGTGCGTACGCCATGTTTTCCCGTGCAGCCATATCGCTGCCGTCGCGCACGGCCAGGCGCAGGTTATTGCTGATCAAGGTGATGGCCTTCAGTGCGCAGGCATCGGTGATCGGGTTCGCGGCGGTGGACACGTAGGCTTCGATGGCGTGGGTCAGCGCGTCCATGCCGGTGGCGGCAGTCAGGCTTTTGGGCATGCCGACCATCAGCGCCGGGTCGTTGACCGACAGCAGCGGCGTGACGTTGCGGTCGACGATGGCCATTTTCACGTGACGGGATTCGTCGGTGATGATGCAGAAGCGGGTCATTTCGCTGGCCGTGCCGGCGGTGGTGTTGGTAGCGATCAGCGGCAGTTGCGGTTTGCTCGATTGGTCGACGCCTTCGTAGTCGCGGGTTTGCCCGCCGTTGGTCGCGCATAAAGCGATGCCTTTGGCGCGGTCATGGGGCGAACCGCCGCCCAGGGACACCACGAAATCACAGCGGGTTTCCTTGAGCAGGCCCAGGCCGTTCTCGACGTTAGTGGTGGTCGGGTTCGGCTTGGCGCCGTCGAAAATCACCGAATCGATGTCCTGCAACGCCAGTTTCTCGGCAATCATTTTCGCTACGCCCGCCTTGGCTAGCCCGGCGTCGGTGACGATCAGTGCCTTGCGAAAACCGTATTTGCGGATGGCGTCCATGGCTTCGTCGAGGCAACCGTTGCCCATGATGTTCACGGCGGGGATGAAAAACGTGCTGCTCATGAGCGAATCTCCTGGCTGGGGCCAAATCGGCGGTGCCGATCCAGCGGATACCCACAGGATCGACCTATCGCTTGTGCAGCAACTTGATCTGGCTCAAGTCTCGGTCGTGATAAAGTCGCCGCCCATCAGACCTTTTGCTTTTTGAGACGACCAACGCAATGACCGATTTCCAGGATGTCGATGCCCAACTTGAAGACTGGAACGCCTTGCGCACCAGCGCTTCGTTCAGCGGCCTGCTGGTGGGCAACGGCGCCAGCCGCGCGGTGTGGGATGACTTCGGTTACGACTCGCTGTTCGAGAACGCACGCACCGTCGAAGAAAAACCTTTGAGCCAGTCCGAGCTCAGCGTATTCGAGGCCATGCAGACGCGCAGCTTCGAGCAGGTGCTCAGCGCACTGAAAACCACCAGCCGCGTCAACAAAGCCCTGGCCGTCAGCTCCGCTGCACCGCGCAATCGCTACTACGCGATCAAGGAAGCGCTGATCAACACCGTGCACGCGGTGCACATCCCGTGGCGGCTGGTGGTGCCTTCGACCCTGGCGACGATCAATCAGGAACTGGGCCGCTATCGGACGGTGTTCACCACCAACTACGACTTGCTCAACTACTGGGCGACTCAGCACACGCCTGACGTCGTCACCGATCTGTTCCAGGGCGCCGAGCCGGGTTTTGATTTGAGTGCCACGGCGACTGATAAAACCCGCTTGTTGTACCTGCATGGCGGCCTGCATCTGGTACGCAATCAGGACGGCACGGCGCGTAAATTGATGTCGACCGAGGGCACGCTGCTCGGCAGTTTCGCCATCAACAACACGATCAAGACGCTTGATGACGTGCCGCTGTTCGTCAACGAAGGCCCGGCCCAGGACAAGCTCAAGACCATTCGCAGTTCGGATTATCTGTCGTTCTGCTATGACCAGTTACTGGGCCATGGCGAGGGGTTGTGCCTGTTTGGTCATGCCTTGGGCGAGCAGGACAGCCACATCATCCATGCCTTGCGCCAGGCGAAGCCGAAGGTGGTGGCGGTGTCGATTTACCCGCGCAGCAAGGCGTTCATCCAGCATCAGAAGCGGCATTACGCGAAGGTGTTTGAGGGGACGGGTGTTGAGTTGCGGTTTTTTGATTCGAAGACGCATGCGCTGGGGAGCCCGAAGCTCACAGTTCCAGTCGAGGTTTAGGCGGCGACGCGGCTCACGCCATCGCGGGCAAGCCCGCTCCCACAGGGTTGAGGTGTCCACTAGATATGTGAACACTGCCGATCCTTGTGGGAGCGGGCTTGCCCGCGAAGGCGTCAGACCAGTCAACTCATTCTTCGGCGCTATGCACCACCACCAGCAACTGCGCCTGCACCTCGCCCACTGAGCGAATCCGGTGCGGTTTCTGCGCATTGAAATGCAGCGCATCCCCACGATTGAGCAGCACCCGCTCGTTCATGAAGTCCACTTCCACTTGCCCCTCGTGGACGAACAGAAACTCTTCCCCCACGTGTTCCTTGAAGGCTTTGTCGACGAACTCGCTCGGCGGGTAAATGATGAACGGCAACAGGCTGCGTTCACTGACCTGATGGGCCAGCACCGCGTAACCGGGGCTTTGGTCATTCGCCGCCAGAGACTGACGCTCATCGCTGCGCACCAGGCTGTAGCTGTCGAGGCTGACGTTGTCTTCGGAGAACAGCTCCTCGACCTTCACGTTCAACGCCTTCGCCAGTTTCAGGGCAGCCGCGATCGACGGCGTATTCAGCCCGCGCTCGACTTTCGACAGATAACTCTTGGTCATGCCGGACTTTTCGGCCAAGGCCTCCAGCGTCACGCCGAGTTTTTTTCTCAGTAATTTCAAACGGATAGACATGTAGAGCGATTAATCCATCAAGGAGGCGACGATTTGTCCTTGCCAATGACACTTTGTGTCATATAGTCTCGTTTGTGTCATTTGCATTCACCCACGACCTTGCAAGCAACGAGTGAACGGCAAAACCGACGTCCATTGAATCACCCAAAGGACACCGATATGGCCAAGACCTTAGCACTACCCAAAGAGCAACTGGTCAAGCAAGCGCTGACTCAGATGCAAAATCCCCTGGCGGATAATACGTGGACCGCCCGGCAAAAGCTGGCCCTGACCTGCCGTATTCTGTTCGAGAACGGTCACGACTCCGGCCTGGCCGGGCAAATCACCGCCCGCGGCCCGCAACCCGGCACCTACTACACTCAGCAACTGGGCCTGGGTTTCGATGAAATCAGCGCCAGCAATCTGTTGTTGGTCAACGAAGACCTTGAAGTGCTGGAAGGCCACGGCATGCCCAACCCGGCCAACCGCTTTCACAGCTGGGTGTACCGCGCCCGGCCAGACGTGAACTGCATCATTCACCCGCACCCGACCCACGTCGCGGCGCTGTCGATGCTTGAAGTGCCGCTGCAGATTTCCCACATGGCCCTCTGCCCGCTCTACGAGGACTGCGCGTTTCTCGAAGGCTGGCCAGGCGTGCCGGTGGGCAATGAGGAAGGCGAACTGATTGCCGGAGCGCTGGGCGACAAACGGGCGATCCTGCTTTCGCACCACGGCCAATTGTCCACCGGCACGACCATCGAAGAGGCGTGTGTCATTGCGCAACTGATCGAGCGCGCCGCCAAGCTGCAACTGCTGGCGATGAGTGCCGGGACGATCAAGCCGATCTTGCCCGAACTTGGACGTGAGGCGCATGACTGGATTTCCAGACCCAAGCGCCACGCCGCCGCCTTCAACTACTACGCTCGGCAGAACCTGCGTCAACACGCCGATTGCCTGAACTGAACCCACTCATTTTCAAGAGGAGCGTCGCCATGTCGACCCCAACCATTCACGGCATCATCGGCTACACCATCACCCCGTTCACCGCCAACGGCGAAGGCGTTGATCTCGGCGCGCTCGGGCGTTCCATCGACCGCCTGATCGACAGCGGCGTGCACTCGATTGCACCGCTGGGCAGCACCGGCGAAGGCGCTTACCTGAGCGACGCAGAGTGGGACCAGGTCAGCGAGTTCAGCCTCAAACACGTGGCCAAACGCGTGCCGACGATCGTCAGTGTGTCCGACCTGACCACCGCCAAAGCCGTGCGCCGCGCGCGTTTCGCCGAAGCCCATGGCGCCGATGTGGTGATGGTGCTGCCGACGTCCTACTGGAAACTCAGCGAAGCGGAAATCCTCGCCCACTACCGCGCCATCGGCGACAGCATCGGCGTGCCGATCATGCTCTACAACAACCCGGCCACCAGCGGCACTGACATGTCGGTGGAGCTGATCCTGCGGATCTTCAACGCGGTGGACAACGTGACGATGGTCAAGGAAAGCACCGGCGACATCCAGCGCATGCATCAACTGCAACGGCTAGGCGAAGGCCGGGTGCCGTTCTACAACGGCTGCAACCCGTTGGCCCTGGAAGCCTTTGCGGCCGGGGCGAAAGGCTGGTGCACGGCGGCGCCGAACCTGATCCCGCAGCTCAACCTTGATCTGTATGAAGCGGTGTTGGCCAACGATCTGGGCAAGGCGCGGGAGTTGTTCTATCGCCAGTTGCCGCTGCTGGACTTCATCCTCAAGGGCGGGTTGCCGGCGACGATCAAGGCGGGCTTGCGGGCCACTGGACTGGAAGTTGGCGATCCACGGTTGCCGGTGTTTCCGTTGGGTGAGGCGGGACGCAGCCAGTTGCTAGACTTGTTGAAAGCCTTGCGCTGATCTCCAAATCCACACAGAACCCTTGTAGGAGCTGGCTTGCCAGCGAAGGGGTCGTCACATCCGACATTAGTGTCGCCTGACGCACCGCTTTCGCTGGTCAAGCCAGCTCCTACAGGGATTGGGGTCACAACCGGTAGGGATGGTGTCTGACTTGCTGACCGCGTTACGCTGATCTCCAAATCCGCACAGAACCCTTGTAGGAGCTGGCTTGCCAGCGAAGGGGTCGTCACATCCGACATGTGTCGCCTGACGCACCGCTTTCGCTGGCAAGCCAGCTCCTACCGGGGGCGTGTGTGGTCAGAGCACCGGCAGGGTCTTGTCCTTGATCACGGTGGTCGGACCGTTGGCTTTTACACTGGCGATGCCTTTGTCCATTGCGGTAGCCGAGGAGTAAGACTCGCTGCTGCCGATGATCTCGTGGTTACCGGCCTTGAGGTTGAAATAAGGGTGACCGTCCTTGGTGGTTTTCTTCTCGTAGCGTTCATCCAGCGGGCTGTTGGACTGAACCGATGCGATGCCTTTGTCGGCAGCGGCGCGGGTGGTGTACAGCTCGCTGGTCAGAATGGTTTCGGCGTTGGCGGCCTTTAGCACAAACCTGAACTGGCCACTGACGCTTTTGTTCACTTCGTACCATCCGGACATGCTCGTTCTCCTTGGCGATTGAGAGGTTTCGCGCTTCAGAGTAAAGACCAGGCTGTTAATTCTGTCGCCTGTTCCGGCCCCTTCGCGGGCAAGCCCGCTCCCACAGGTTCAGCGTGATCCCTGTGGGAGCGGGCTTGCCCGCGATGAGGCCCGCCCAGCCCGCGCAAAACCACCCTATTTTGCCGCCGCCCGCACCACCGACAACTCGGGTGCCTGCACCCGCCGCTGGCTCAAATACCGCGTACAACTCACCCGTAAAAACGAGGCGAAATTCACCACTTCGCCGCGGTAGTCCATCACCTCTTCATACAGTTTGGCGATCAACTGATTGGTGGTCATGCCATCGACCTCGGCAATTTCGCTGAGGATGTCCCAGAACTGATTTTCCAGGCGCAGAGTGGTCACCACCCCGCAGATGCGCAGCGAGCGGGAGCGCGATTCGTAGAGAATCGGATCGGCTTTGACGTAGAGCTCGCACATGGACAGGTCCCTCGTTACAGCGTGATTTTGGTGCCCAGCAACCCGAGGAAACCGGCCAGCCAACTCGGGTGCGCCGGCCATGCCGGTGCCGTGGCCAGATTGCCTTGTACGTGACCTTCCGTCACCGGGATATCGATGAACGTACCGCCGGCCAAGCGTACTTCCGGCGCACAGGCCGGGTAAGCGCTGCACTCGCGACCTTCAAGAACGCCCGCCGCCGCCAGCAATTGCGCACCGTGACACACGGCGGCGATCGGCTTGCCGGCCTTGTCGAAGGCGCGCACCAGCTCCAGGACTTTTTCGTTCAGGCGCAGGTATTCCGGCGCACGACCGCCGGGGATCAGCAGCGCGTCGTAGTCGGTCTCGGCGACTTTGGCGAAGTCGAAGTTCAGGGCAAACAGATGGCCGGGTTTTTCGCTGTAGGTCTGGTCGCCTTCGAAGTCGTGAATGGCCGTGCGTACGGTCTGGCCGGCGGTTTTGTCCGGGCAGACGGCGTGCACGGTGTGACCGACCATCAGCAGCGCCTGGAACGGCACCATCACTTCGTAGTCTTCGACGTAATCGCCGACCAGCATCAGAATTTTCTTGGCAGCCATGGGGAGGACTCCTCTGGGAAATACGTAGGAGTATTCAAGGTAGTCCTTATCCTGAGGGGTGGGTAATAACCTGCTACTACCTGAAGAACCGCGTTATCGTTCATCGCGGGCAAGCCACGCTCCCACAGGTGTTGTGTCGAGCCCGATCCTGCGGCCAACCGAAGACCTGTGGGAGCGGGCTTGCCCGCGATGGCGGCCGCAAACTGTACGGATAACTCTGCGCCTAGCTGTAACAGAGCAACACCCCCGGTTTATGGCTAGATGAACGCTCTTCCCGCCACTCTCGATTCTGGTTGCCAACATGTCCTCGCGCGAAAACACCGGCATGGCCCTGGGCCTGCTCGGCGTCGTCATCTTCAGCCTCACCCTGCCCTTCACGCGGATCGTCGTGCAGGAACTCCATCCGCTGCTCAACGGCCTCGGCCGTGCGTTGTTCGCGGCGGTGCCGGCGGCGTTGCTGTTGCTGTGGCGCCGGGAAAAGTGGCCGACCTGGAAACAGGTCAAAGGCCTGACGCTGGTGATTGCCGGGGTGATCCTCGGTTTCCCGGTGCTCTCGGCCTGGGCCATGCAAACCTTGCCGGCGTCCCACGGGGCGCTGGTTAACGGCTTGCAACCGTTGTGCGTGGCGCTGTATGCCGCGTGGCTGTCCCATGAACGACCGTCGAAAGCCTTCTGGGCCTGCGCCGCGCTGGGCAGTGCGTTGGTACTCGGTTATGCGCTGATCAGCGGTGCCGGCAGTATTCAGGCCGGAGACTTGTTGATGCTCGGGGCGATTGCCGTGGGCGGCTTGGGCTATGCCGAAGGTGGCCGGTTGGCCAAGGAGATGGGTGGCTGGCAGGTGATCTGCTGGGCGCTGGTGCTGTCGACGCCGCTGCTGATCGGGCCGGTGGTGTACCTGGCGCTGCAACATCAGGGCGAGATTTCGGCCAAGACCTGGTGGGCGTTCGGTTACGTCTCGCTGTTTTCGCAGTTCATCGGGTTTTTCGCCTGGTACGCCGGGTTGGCGATGGGCGGGATTGCGCGGGTCAGTCAGATCCAGTTGCTGCAGATCTTTTTCACGATTGCGTTTTCGGCGTTGTTCTTCGGGGAACACATCGAGCCGATCACCTGGCTGTTTGCCGCCGGGGTGATTGTGACGGTGATGTTGGGGCGCAAGACGGCGGTCAAACCCGCGCAAGTCGCAACGGCATAAACCTTGTAGGAGCCAGGCTTGCCGGCGAAGGCGTCCTTAAGATCGCCTTCGCCGGCAAGCCTGGCTCCTACAGGATCAGAGGGAGCCGTCAAATCAGGATGAGCGGTAGCCGTCGATTCAGGATCAGAGATAGCCGTCGATTCAGGATCAGCGGTAGCCGTCGGAACAGGATCAGAGGTAACCGTCAGCGCGCAGCAGGGTTTCCAGGCAGTGTTCGCTGATGTGGTAGAAATCCTTCAACTCCTGAATCTTCACCAACAGCTGGGCCGGGTCCACGGGCTCGGCGCGTTTGACCGCCAGGATCATCTTGTTCTTGTTGGTGTGGTCCAGTGAGATGAACTCGAAGACCTTGGTCTCGTAGCCGCACGCTTCAAGGAACAGCGCGCGCAAACTGTCGGTGACCATTTCCGCCTGTTGGCCCAAATGCAGGCCATATTGCAGCATCGGCTTGAGCAGCGCCGGGCTCTGGATTTGCAGGCGGATCTGTTTGTGGCAGCACGGCGAGCACATGATGATCGAGGCGCCGGAGCGAATACCGGTGTGAATCGCATAGTCGGTGGCGATGTCGCAGGCGTGCAGCGCGATCATCACGTCCAGCTCGCTCGGTGCGACGCTGCGCACATCACCGCATTTGAACACCAGCCCCGGATGCTCAAGCTTGGCGGCGGCGGCGTTGCACAGGTTGACCATTTCTTCGCGCAACTCGACGCCCGTCACCTCGCCTTCGGCGTTCAAGGTGTTGCGCAGGTAGTCGTGGATCGCAAACGTCAGGTAACCCTTGCCCGAACCGAAATCCGCCACCCGTACCGGCTTGTCCAGCGCCAGCGGCGAGGTGGTCAGCGCATGGCTGAAAACTTCGATGAACTTGTTGATCTGCTTCCACTTGCGCGACATCGCCGGGATCAGCTCGTGATTGCTGTTCGTCACGCCAAGGTCGGCGAGAAACGGCCGGCTCAGGTCGAGGAAGCGGTTTTTCTCGCGGTTGTGCTCGGCGGACGGCACTTCGCGCAATTGCTGGGGTTTGCTCTTGAACAGCGAAGACTTGCCCTTTTTGCTGTATTCGAGCTGGGCTTCGTCAGTCAGCGACAGTAAATGCGCATTTTTGAACGATGCGGGCAGCAACGCGGCGATGGTCGCTACGCCCTCGGCGAGCGGCAGGTTTTTGGTGATGTCGCGGGTCTTGTAGCGGTAGACGAAGGACAGGCAAGGCTGATCCTTGACCGTCAGCTGCTTGATGATCAGCCGCTGCAAGCCCGTCTCGGTGCCGACGTACTTGGCCAGCACCAGTTTGATGAAGGCGTTTTGCTCGAGGCTCGATTGCAGCAGGTCGATGAACTGGGCGTGGTGATCCGGCGCGAGGCTGGCGGGAGTGGCGGTGACAGACATGGAAAAAGCGGCCTCGGGCGATGCGAATCGGGGAATGGCGGGTATTTTAGGGGGGATGGCGTGCGAGGGCACGGGTAATTTCCCGAACGGTGCCAAATGTAGGAGCCGGCTTGCCGGCGAAGAGGCCCTTGAGGTTTGCAACGATCATTCAGCCGCCTTCGCTGGCAAGCCAGCTCCTACAGGGAATAGGGCGCGGCTGATACTTCAGCCTAAAACCACCAACCGATTCGGCAATTCATTGCGCACATGCGTCACCGGCACATGCACCTTGAGCAATTCGCCGCACGCCTCGACGCAGGTGACAAACCCCTGCAACGTCTGCCCCTGCTTCACCTGCTGCGTAAACGCCGCCACGATGGCGTCCCAGTTTTTGTTATCCAGCCGTTTGGAAATCCCTTCATCCACCAGAATTTCCACATAACGCTCGGCCTCGGAGACGAAAATCAGCATCCCGGTGCTGCCCACCGTGTGGTGCAGGTTTTGCTCCAGGAACTGCCGACGTGCCAGGTTCGACGCACGCCAATGGCGCACCGAACGCGGGATCAGGCGCGTGGTGACTTTCGGAATCCGGAACACCAGGCACAGCACGATGAACGTGATCCATTGCACCAGCAGCAGACTGTGCATGGTCAGCCAGCCTGTCAGGTAATGCACGACACCCGGCACCACCAGCGCCAGCAGACTGGCCCAGAGCAGCGGGATGTACGCATAGTCGTCGGCGCGGGCCGCCAGCACCGTCACCAGTTCGGCGTCGGTGTCGCGCTCGACCCGGGCAATTGCCTCGGCGACTTTGCGTTGTTCGTGTTCAGTCAGTAATGCCATGTGTATGAATGCCTGCTTGCTATTGTTTTTACTGGCAGTATCACCAGCCGCCTGACGAACCGCCTCGGCCACTACCACCGCCGCTGGGCAGGATACCAAGCATCTGACAGACGAAAATCGTCAGGATAAACAGCATCACCAGAAACACGAAGATCCCCGGATGCCGGGCGACAAAGTCGCTTTCCTGATTGCTCCCGGAGTCGTACACCGTGGACGGCTCATCCAGTGGATTACCGCCCAGCACCACCAGCATTGCCGCGACCCCGTCGCTGATGCCCTTGCTGAAATTTCCGCTCTTGAACGCCGGCGTGATCACCTGATTGATGATCACCGAACTCTGCGCATCGGTCAGGCGATCCTCCAGGCCATAACCGACTTCGATGCGCAGTTTGCGCTCATCACGCGCGACGATCAGCAGTGCGCCGTTGTTCTTGTCCTTCTGGCCGATGCCCCAATAGCGTCCCAGTTGATAACCAAAATCGGCGATATCGGTGCCTTGCAAGTCCGGCAACGTGACCACCACCAACTGCTCGCCGGTGGCTTTTTCATGGGCCTGGAGCTGTTGCGTCAGCTGCTCGCGCACCGCCGGCTCGATCATCTGGGCGTTATCGACCACCCGCCCGCTCAGTTGCGGAAACTTCAACTCGGCCTGGACCGTCAGGGCAAAGACCCAGAGCAACAGCACCAGGCCCACTTTCAACACGCGCATTGGCAACCTCATCCGTGCAAAGCCACACCACTTTTCAAGCCAGGCCAGCCCCCTGTAGGAGCTGCCGCAGGCTGCGATCTTTTGATCTCGATTTTCAGCGGTTACGAAAAGATCAACGTCAAAAGATCGCAGCCTTCGGCAGCTCCTACAGGGTTAATCACCGGCCCTCAAAGGTTGGTGAATCCTTGGTGATCGTTCAAACTTTCAAAACTTCACTTCGGGTGCTTTCTCAGCATTAGGGCTGGTGGCCTCGAAGGTTTCGCGGATCGGCAAATCGCTGTACATCACGGTGTGCCACAGGCGACCCGGAAAGGTACGGATTTCGGTGTTGTACTTCTGCACGGCGAGGATGAAGTCACGACGCGCCACGGCGATGCGGTTCTCGGTGCCTTCCAGTTGCGATTGCAACGCGAGGAAATTCTGGTTGGCCTTCAGGTCCGGATAACGCTCGGACACCACCATCAAACGGCTCAAGGCACCGGTCAGCTGATCCTGGGCCTGCTGGAACTGTTTGAGTTTTTCCGGATTATCCAGTGTCTTGGCATCGACCTGGATCGACGTCGCCTTGGCCCGGGCTTCGATCACCGCGGTCAGGGTTTCTTCTTCGTGCTTGGCATAACCCTTCACGGTCTCTACCAGGTTCGGGATCAAGTCGGCGCGGCGCTGGTACTGGTTCTGCACCTGGCCCCAGGCGGCCTTGGCCTGTTCGTCGAGCGTCGGGATCGTATTGATGCCGCAGCCGGCCAGCAGTGTGGTCAGCAGCATCAAGGCTGCAACCTGCAGGCTCGACCGATAGTGGTGTCGTACATTCATCTGGTTGACGCTCCCTTGTACATTCCGTTGAAAAACAACTGGCGACCTTCTGACCGGGCTCTTGGGGCATAATCTGCCACCACCACTGGATTGCATCGAGCCAATGGGCTAAAAGATGCCCCAGCGCAAAAACACTTCGCAAGTGTGCTGCATTCACCCGAACAACAATAGTCGCTCCCTAAATTTTGGCTGACCGGCGCGTATTCACTGCCGTTTAGGCTTTTGAGAAAACTATTCATGAAGAAGCTGTGTTTGCTGGGCTTGTTCGTCAGCCTGGCCAGTCATACCGTATTGGCCGCCACGACGCCCGCACCTCTGGAAAACAAGGACGCCTTCATCAGCAACCTGATGAAGCAAATGACCCTCGATGAAAAAATCGGCCAGTTGCGGCTGATCAGCATCGGCCCGGAAATGCCTCGGGAGCTGATCCGCAAGGAAATCGCGGCCGGTAACATCGGCGGCACGTTCAACTCGATCACCCGCCCGGAAAACCGTCCGATGCAGGACGCGGCCATGCGCAGCCGGTTGAAGATCCCGATGTTCTTCGCCTATGACGTGATCCACGGCCACCGCACGATTTTCCCGATCCCGCTGGCCCTGGCGTCGAGCTGGGACATGGACGCCATCGGCCTCTCCGGGCGCATCGCCGCCAAGGAAGCCGCGGCGGACAGCCTCGACATCACGTTCGCGCCGATGGTCGACATCTCCCGCGACCCACGTTGGGGCCGCACGTCCGAAGGTTTCGGCGAAGACACTTACCTGGTGTCGCGCATCGCCGGCGTCATGGTCAAAGCCTTCCAGGGCACCGGCGCGAACGCGGCCGACAGCATCATGGCCAGCGTCAAGCACTTTGCCTTGTACGGCGCGGTCGAGGGCGGTCGCGACTACAACGTCGTCGACATGAGCCCGGTCAAGATGTACCAGGACTACCTGCCACCGTACCGCGCGGCGATCGACGCTGGTGCCGGCGGGGTGATGGTTGCGCTGAACTCGATCAACGGCGTGCCAGCCACCGCCAACACCTGGCTGATGAACGACCTGTTGCGCCGGCAATGGGGTTTCAAGGGCCTGGCGGTCAGTGACCACGGGGCGATTTTCGAGCTGATCAAGCATGGCGTCGCCGCTGACGGTCGCGAAGCCGCGAAGCTGGCGATCAAGGCCGGCATCGACATGAGCATGAACGACACCCTTTACGGCAAAGAGCTGCCGGGGCTGTTGAAGGCCGGCGAAATCGAACAGAAAGACATCGACAACGCCGTGCGGGAAGTGCTCGCCGCCAAGTACGACATGGGCCTGTTCAAGGACCCGTACCTGCGTATCGGCAAGGCTGAGGATGACCCGGCCGACACCTACGCCGAAAACCGTCTGCACCGCACCGAGGCTCGTGACGTTGCACGCCGCAGCATGGTGTTGCTGAAGAATCAGGGCGAAACCCTGCCGTTGAAGAAAACCGCGAAAATCGCCCTGGTCGGCCCGCTGGCCAAGGCGCCGATCGACATGATGGGCAGCTGGGCCGCCGCCGGTAAACCCGCGCAATCAGTGACGCTGTTCGACGGCATGAACGCGGCGGTGGCAGACAAAGCGACGCTGATCTATGCCCGTGGCGCCAACATCACCAGCGACAAGAAGGTCCTCGATTACCTGAACTTCCTCAACTTCGATGCGCCGGAAGTGGTGGATGATCCGCGCCCGGCGGACGTGTTGATCGACGAAGCGGTGAAAGCCGCCAAAGATGCCGATGTGGTGGTTGCCGCTGTCGGCGAGTCCCGTGGCATGTCCCACGAATCGTCGAGCCGCACCGACCTGAACATTCCGGAAAACCAGCGTGCACTGATCCGCGCCCTGAAAGCCACTGGCAAACCGCTGGTACTGGTGTTGATGAACGGCCGTCCGCTGTCGATTCTGGAAGAGAAGGATCAGGCTGACGCGATCCTGGAAACCTGGTTCAGCGGCACCGAAGGTGGCAACGCCATCGCCGACGTCCTGTTCGGCGACTACAACCCGTCGGGCAAACTGCCGATCACGTTCCCGCGTTCGGTCGGCCAGATTCCGACCTACTACAACCACCTGAGCATTGGCCGGCCGTTCACGCCGGGCAAACCGGGCAACTACACCTCGCAGTATTTCGATGACACTACCGGCCCGCTGTTCCCGTTTGGCTTCGGTTTGAGCTACACCGATTTCAGCCTGACCGACATGGCCCTGTCGTCGACTACGTTGAACAAGACCGGCAAGCTCGACGCCAGTGTCATGGTCAAAAACACCGGCAAGCGTGACGGCGAAACCGTGGTGCAGTTGTACATTCAGGACGTGACCGGCTCGATGATCCGTCCGCTCAAGGAACTGAAAAACTTCCAGAAAGTGATGCTCAAGGCCGGCGAACAGAAAGTCGTGCACTTCACCATCACCGAGGACGACCTGAAGTTCTTCAATGCCCAGCTCAAGTACGTGGCGGAGCCGGGCAAGTTCAACGTGCAGATCGGCCTGGACTCCCAGGACGTTACGCAGCAGAGCTTTGAGTTGCTTTAATACATACGCCACAAAAACCTGTGGGAGCGGGCTTGCCCGCGATGAGGCCATAACATCCAACACCTATGTTGACTGTTATGCCGCCATCGCGGGCAAGCCCGCTCCCACAGTGGTTTTCGGGGTGACGACTATCCGCGTCGATCAAGAATATTCACTACCAGCCGATCCACCCATCCCCAAATCCGTTGCTTGACCCGTCGCCACAGCGGCCGGCGTTGCCATGCCTCGAGGCTGACTTCCTGGCTCAGGGTAAAGTCCTTGTCGAAACTCGCCGCCACCGCCCGCGTCAACCCGGGGTCAAGCGCTTCAAGGTTGGCTTCCAGGTTAAAGCGCAGGTTCCAGTGATCGAAGTTGCACGAGCCAATGCTCACCCAGTCATCAACCAGGACCATTTTCAGGTGCAGGAAACACGGCTGGTATTCGAAGATTTTCACCCCGGCCTTGAGCAGTCGCGGGTAGTAGCGATGCCCGGCGTAGCGCACCGACGGATGATCGGTGCGCGGCCCGGTCAGCAGCAGGCGCACGTCGACGCCTCGGGCGGCAGCCCGGCGCAGTGAGCGGCGGACTTTCCAGGCCGGCAGGAAATACGGCGTCGCCAGCCAGATCCGCTGCTGGCCACTGTTCAACGCGCGCACCAGCGATTGCAGAATATCCCGGTGCTGGCGGGCGTCGGCGTAGGCGACCCGGCCCATGCCCTCGCCCATGGACGGCACTCGCGGCAGTCGCGGCAAGCCGAAGTGCGAAGCGGGTTTCCAGGCGCGCCGATGGCGGTTGGCGATCCATTGCCGATCGAACAGCAACTGCCAGTCGATCACCAAGGGACCGGTGATTTCCACCATCCCCTCGTGCCATTCGCTGGTGTCTTCCCCCGGCGTCCAGAACTCATCGGTGACCCCGGTGCCGCCGACGACCGCCATGCTTTGATCGACCAGCAACAGCTTGCGGTGGTCACGATAGAAGTTGCCGACCCAGCGCCGCCAGCTCAGGCGATTGTAGAAACGCAGCTCCACACCTGCGGCCATCAAGCGCTGGCGCAAGGTCAGGGTAAACGCCAGGCTGCCGTAATCATCGAACAGGCAGCGCACCCGTACCCCGCGTTCAGCGGCCTGGACCAACGCCTGAACCATGGCCTCGGCGCAGGCACCCGCCTCCACCAGATACAGCTCCAGCTCAACCTGTTCTTCGGCGCGGGCAATCGCCACCAACATGCGCGGGAAGAACTGCGGGCCGTCAATCAGCAGCTCAAAACTGTTGCCTTCACGCCAGGGGAAAATTGCGCCGGCCATGTCAGCGCGCCGTGAAAATCAGTACCGCACCCACCGGCACCGACAGACTGATGGCCGACAAACCGGCCAACTTGCGCAAGCTTTCCAGGCCGGGTGCCAGGTCGGAGTCCTCGGCGTTGATCACCACCGGTTCGAGGGTCACCACCTGGAAACGTCGGTCATCGAGACGGGTCGCCAGCAATTCGGCGTTGTATTCGTGTGTTTTACCGTGGAGGTTGACGGTCACGTGCAAGCGCAACTCAAGTTGCGCGCCGGGCGCGAGGTCGTTGATCGGGCGCAGATCGATTTGCGCGGTGATCAGCGCTTCGGGGAAGGTCTGGATGTCGAACAGCTCCTTGCGCATGCGTTCGTCACGCAGCGGGATGCCGCTGTTCACCGAGTCCAGCTCGACCTCCACCTCAGCCAGCCCTTTGGGGCTGACTTTGCCGTGCAGCACCAGAAAGCGCTGCACTTCGGAGATGTTGGCGTTTTTGGTGCTGATGAACGACAGCCGCGAGGACTCGCCGTCCAAGTACCAATTGGCCTGGGCCGACAACGTGGCGCCGGCCAGCAGCACGAAGGCCAGGGTTTTGCAGAGGAAGCGGTTGAACATAGAGACTCGGGGGCAGATAAACCTGTACGAACCTTAACCGCCCGTGAGCCAATTGCAAACTTGTAGCCGCTGGCGAAGCCTGCGCAGTCGTGAAATCGAGCGACCTCGATCTGTCTGAACAACCACCGCGCCTGATTTCTGCACAAACAGCGCCCGTGAGCCAACGCAAACCTGTAGCAGCTGGCGAAGCCTGCGTTCGGCGGCGAAGCCGTCGTAGATCCTGCACGCAACATTCTCCTGACACACCGTGGTGTCTGATTTCACGACTGCTGCGCAGCCGAACGCAGGCTTCGCCAGCTGCTACAGGTCGTGCGTCAGGCCAATGCGTGCTGCACATTGCCGATGGTGGCGGCCAGGCTGCTGAGGTGCAGGCTTAGCACTCGTTCTACGGGGGCCTGATCCATCGGCCAGTGCAGCGCCATGCTGCCGACCAGTTGGCCATTGGCATGAATCGGCAGCGCCACCGCCCGAATCAGGAACGGCAGGCGCACCGGGTATTCCCAGTAACCTTCGGTGCGCTGGCCGAAGCCTTGATGCAACGCCTGTTCACTGGCGCGGAAGAGGGTCTCGTCGGTCAGCCGCTCACGACCGGCCAGGCGTTCCACTTCATGGGTTTCCAGTTCGCCCAGGCACGCCCGGCCCATGGCCGAATGAAACAGGCTGGCGTGCTGGCCGACGATCTGGCAGTTGTTCGGGTAGCGCTTGCGCAGCACCGTGGGGATCGCGCTTTCCATGACTTCCACGCGCTCACCGTCGAAGCTCGACAGGTCGGCCACCAACCCGGTGCGCTCGCTCAACTCCAGCAACAGTGGCGCAGCGCTTTCCACCAGGCGCCGCTTGAACCGCTGCTGGCTGTCGCCGAACAGGCGCTTGGCGCACAGCCGATAACGCCGGTCGCTCAAGCCGCGATAGATCCAGCCTTGCTCCTGCAAGGTCAGCAACATGCGCGACACCGTGGCCTTGGGCAGAGTCGTCAGGTAATGCAACTCCTCCAGCCCCAATGCCTGATGCTCGCCCAACAACTCGACGATCGCTAAAGCGCGCTCAACGGAACGTACGCTGCCGGTTTCTGCCTTGCTGTCCATGGATTCGACCTCCCTTTGCCCGGAACGGATGATCGCTTTTCGCAGCAAGATGCGCGCCCGTCAATCGCTCTCAAGCGTTTTGCAGACAACCGGGCGGCCGGCGATTGACCCATTGAGTCAACTGCTCATGGGCGTACGCCAGCTGCAACACCGCCAGATCAGCCTGGGCCGGGCCGATGATTTGCAGGCCCATGGGCAAGCCGGCCGGGTTGAACCCCACCGGCACATTCATGCTCGGCAAACCGGCCAGGGTCGGCCCGATCACCACCTCCATCCAGCGATGGTAAGTGTCCATGGCCTGCCCGCCGACGATGCGCGGCCAAGGGGTTTGTGCATCAAAAGGGAACACTTGGGCAGTGGGCAAGAGCAGAAAATCGTAACGTTCGAACAACGCGCTCAACGCCCGATACCAGTCGCTGCGACTGACCGAGGCCTGGAAAACATCCGCCGCGGTGAGCTGCAACCCACCCTCGATTTCCCATTGCGCCTCGGGCTTGAGCAGATCGCGTTTCTGCGGGTCGGCATACAACGCACCCAGGCTGCCCTGCACCAGCCAGTGCCGGTGCACCAACCAGCTCTGCCACAAGCGTTCCATGGAGAAATCCGGCTGACAGGCTTCGACCTTGCACCCCAGCGCGGTGAAATCTTTCAGTGCCGATTCGCACAGGCTCAACACACCGTCTTCCATTGGCAGATAGCCGTTGTAGTCACCCAGCCAGCCAATCCGCGCGTCGCTGAAATCCCTCGCCAAGGGTTCGGCAAAGATCTGCGGATTCTGCGTGAGCGACAACGGCACGCGCGCGTCGTAACCGGCCTGAATGCTCAGCAAACGAGCAACATCGGTGACACTGCGACCCATTGGCCCTTCGGTGGCCAATTGCTGGACGAACACCTCCGGCGCCGGGCCGTGGGGTACGCGGCCCTGGGACGGACGAAAACCGAAGACATTATTGAACGCTGCCGGGTTGCGCAGTGAGCCCATCATGTCGCTACCATCGGCCACCGGCAGCATGCGCAACGCCAACGCCACCGCCGCCCCGCCGCTGCTGCCACCGGCAACCCGTGTCGGGTCGTAGGCGTTGGTGGTGGTGCCGAACACGCTGTTGTAGGTCTGCGAACCGAGGCCGAATTCCGGGACGTTGGTCTTGCCGATGATGATCGCCCCACAGTCACGAACCCGCGCCACGCTGATGGCGTCTTGCTGCGGGACTTGCTCGGCAAACAGCGGCGAACCCATGGTCGTGCGCAAACCGGCGGTGGCCGCCAGGTCTTTGATGGCTTGCGGCATGCCGTGCATCCAGCCACGCGACTGACCCTGGTCGAGTTGTCGGTCGCAGGCGTCGGCTTCGGCCAGCAATTCTTCGGCCCGGCGCAGCGACACCAGCGCGTTGGCCTGCGGATTGAAGCGCTCGATCTGCGCCAGGTAGGCCTGCATCACTTCGCGGCAGGACACCTGCCGCGCATGAATGGCTCGGGACAACGCATCGGCGTCCAGTTCAACAATCGGGTTGATGCTCAAGGTTTCACCTCAAGGTTAAGTGCAGTGGATTTCCTGGTCCGTGGTGCTTCATGCATGCAGTAAGTGCCCAACAGCGTCAGCACGCAAGCGAACAGTACGTAGAAGGCTGGCGCCACGGGGGTGGCCAGCGCCTTGCTGAGCCAGGTGACGATCAGCGGCGCGAACCCGCCGAAGACCATGACCGCGACGTTGTAGGCCACCGACACCCCGGTGGAGCGCACTTCGATGGGAAACTGCTCGGCCAGCGCCGTTGGGGCCGGGCCGTAGAAACCGCCAATCGCGCTGCATAACAACAGCTGCATGACCAGCAAACGCTCCACCGATGGCGCCGCCGCGACCCAGACATACAGTGGATAAACCATCAGAAAAAACGCCAAGGTGAACGCCATCAACACCGGGCGTCGACCAAGCCGGTCCGACAGCGCACCGGACAACGGAATGACCACGGTCATCACGGCGACGGCGAGCATCTGCACCAACAGCACCTGATCCAGCGGCAGGCCCAGATTTTTATGGGCGAAGGTCGGCATGTTCACCAGCACCACATAAAACGACACCGTCGCGCCGCACGCCAAGCCCATCGACACCAGAATGCTGCGTCGGTGTTCGCGGATGACTTGCAGCAAACTCGGACTTGCGCCTTTAGCCTGTCTGCGCGCCTCGAGAAATTCTTCCGGTTCCTCCATGTGCTTGCGGATCCACAAGCCCACCGGGCCGATCAGCAAACCGATCATGAATGGAATCCGCCAGCCCCAGCTGTCCAGCGCCTCGGGGGACAACAGATGCGTGAACAACGCCACCATCGCCGCCCCGGAAAACACCGCCAGGCATTGCCCGACCAATTGCCAGGAACCGTACAAACCTTTTTTGTCTGCCGGTGCGCTTTCCACCAGGAACGCCGTGGCGCTGGCGTATTCGCCGCCCGTGGCAAAGCCCTGGAGCATCCGCGCGACCACAATCAACAGCGGCGCGCCCATGCCGATCGCGGCGTAATTCGGCGCGAAGGCGATCAGCGCGATCGACACCGTCATCAGGCGGATGATCATCTGCATCGCCGCTTTGCGTCCTTTGCGGTCGGAATACATGCCCAACAATATGCCGCCCACCGGGCGCATGAAAAACCCGACGCCAAAGGTCGCCAGGGCCATCAGCAAGGAGGCGTATTCGTCCTCGGACGGGAAAAACTGCCGGGCAATGATGCTCGCCAGAAAGCCATAAACGATGAAGTCATACCATTCCAGGGCATTGCCGATAACGGCCGCGACCACCTGCCGGGTGCGCGAAACGCCTGTGCTCGAAGTCTGCATGGGGAACTCTCCAAAAACCTGTTGGGTGATTGCGGGCGCAACGAGGCGCGCCCGATCCAGCGGCAGTAGAAAGTGCGATCGTCAGGCGGGCTTGAGCCAGCGCTCAGTCAGCGCGCCCCAATACGCCGCGCCGGTCAGCAGGATGTCGTCGTTGAAGTCGTAGCCGGGGTTGTGGACCATCGGCCGCGACACGCCGTTACCGATGAACAGGTAGGCGCCGGGGCAGCGTTGCAGCATCCACGCGAAGTCTTCGCTGCCCATCAGTTTGGGTGTGTTGCCGTCCACGGCGTCAGTGCCGAGCAGCTCGACGCCGACCTGCCGGGCGAACTCGGTTTCGGCGGCGTGGTTGACCAACACCGGATAAGCCGGGCGATGTTCGATGCGCGAGCTGCAACCGAAACTGCGGGCCTGGGATTCGATGATCGCGCGCACCCGTTCGAGGGTCAGTTCACGCACCTCTGCGTTCAAGGCGCGCAGGCTCAGGCGCAGGATCGCCTGCTGCGGAATGACGTTAGCCGCCTCCCCGGCCTGCAACGCACCGACGGTGACCACCGCCGCCTGCTGCGCATCGATGTTGCGCGCGACCACGGTTTGCAGGGCCATGACCACGCTGGCCGCCGCCACCAGCGGATCGACCGACAGATGCGGCATTGAGCCGTGCCCGCCGACGCCCTCGATGGTGACCGTGAGCAAATCCTGCGAGGCCATCATCGGCCCTTCGCGAAAGCCCAAGTGACCGGCCGGCAGGCCCGGCATGTTGTGCATGCCAAACAGCGCATCGCAGGGAAAGCGTTCCAGCAGGCCATCGGCGAGCATCGCTTCGGCGCCGCCCTGGCCTTCTTCGGCGGGCTGGAAAATCAGCGTCAGGGTGCCGTCGAACTGACGGGTCGCCGCCAGGTAGCGCGCCGCGCCCAGCAGCATTGTGGTGTGGCCGTCATGACCGCAGGCGTGCATGCAGCCCTGATGGCGGCTGCTGTAAGGCGCGCCGGTATTCTCGATGATCGGCAAGGCGTCCATGTCGGCCCGCAGCCCCAACTTGCGTGAACTGCTGCCGTTGCGCAAGACGCCGACCACGCCGGTTTTGCCGATGCCGATGTGCACCTCGTAACCCCATTCCGCGAGGGATTTGGCCACCAGCGCCGAGGTGCGGTTTTCCTCGAAGCCGAGTTCCGGGTGGGCGTGGATGTCCTGGCGGGGGGCGTGCAGGTCGCTGGCTACATCGCTGAGCCAGGCAAGAATGTGCTGATGTCGGGTCATGAAAATTGTCCTCGTGCCGGGTGTATTCCCGTTCTTTTTGTTCGCTGCGATTTCGCGACACATCAAGGCAGGTCGCGCTCACCGCCAGATAACCGCGAGTCGCGCGCGAGGACAATCAAATGTGGTTCCACTGCGTGGAACCTGTAGGAGCTGAATTGCCAGCGAAGGACGTTAACGATGACGCGTGTTGCCTGATAATACGTGGCGCTCTGGAGACCTTCGCTGGCAAGCCAGCTCCTACAGGGTTTTGCGTCAGGGATTGAGGCGACAGCCCTGGCGATTGCTGACCCACGCCGCGCTGTTGCTGCGGCCCATGCCGCTGACGGTCACGCGCTTGCTGGCGCTGTCATCGGTAAAACCGCTGGTGGGCAGCCATTGCTTCACGTAGCTGTGGCAATACTCGGCGTCGTTGTTCATCACGTAGCGGCACGAACAATATTCCTTGGCGGTGTACGCGCTGATGATGTCCGGGAACGCCCACAACGCCACGCGCTCGTGCCAGATCCAGCCGAGCAAGGCGATCAGCAGGATCAACAACAGCGTGCTGAACGGTCGGCGGCGAACAACGCTGCGACGGTTCATGGCTGCACCTTCGCGGCAAAGGCCTTGAGTGCGAGTTTGAGCAATTCGTTGTGCTGGTAATGGCCGTCACGGTCATCGCCGTAACGCACGATCACCAGGTTTTCGCTGGGGATCACGTACATCGCCTGGCCCCAATGGCCCAGCGCAGCGAAAGTATCGGCGGGGGCACCGGGCCAGGGTTGGGCGGCGCCCTCCACCGTTCGATTGAGCCACCAATGACCGCCGGGGACAGCGTCGTCTTCATTGGCGTGATAGTGGGCAAACGGTTCGCGGTTGAAGGCGACCCAGTCTTTGGGCAGCAGTTGCCGATCGCCCCACCGACCGTCGCGAGCCATCAACAGGCCGACTCGCGCCAGGTCGCGGGCGGTGAGGTAGGCGTAGGACGAAGCGACGAAGGTGCCCGAAGCGTCGGTTTCCCAGACAGCGTTGTGAATCCCCAAAGGGTCGAACAGCGCCGTCCAGGGATAGTCTGGATAACGCGTCGCGCCGACGATGGATTTCAGCGCGGCGGAGAGCATATTGCTGTCGCCACTGGAGTAGCGGAATGCCTGACCCGGCTGGGCGTATTCGTCGTGGTTTGCAGTGAACGTGGCCATGTCCTGACGACCACGGGTGTAGAGCATCGCCACCACCGACGACTTCAGCGGCGCGTATTCATAGTCTTCCTGCCAGTCCAGGCCCGAAGCCCAGTGCAGCAGATCGGCCATGGTCATGGCGGGGTGTTTTGCCAGCGCTGGATAGAATTTCAGCACCGGGTCCTGGAGCTTGAACAGACCTTCGCCGTAGGCCACCCCGAGGACCGTGGACATCAGGCTTTTGCTGATGGACCAGGTCAGGTGCGGGGTGTCGGCGCGGGTCGGGCCGGCGTAGCGTTCGTAGATCAGTTGCCCGTCATGGATCACCAGCAAGGCATCGGTGCGGATGCCTTGGCGGGTGGTGTCGTCGCGGGTCGGGAAGGCGTAGGTCTCGAGGGCTTGCAGCGCCGGACCGGTGACGGTCGGGCCGGTCGACCATTGCTCAGCCGGCCAGTTTTCGGCGTGGACGGTGAGGCTGAGCAGCAGCGTGAAAAACAGGGGCAAGCCTTTGGACATGGTGGGGGCTCGGAGGGATTAACGTGGTGAGCCTAGTTGAGGTTGATGACAGTTCCGGGATTTGTGTTGCCAATGCGGCCGCCTTCGCGGGCAAGCCCGCTCCCACATGAGCTGTGTCGTACGCAATCCCTGTGGGAGCGGGCTTGCCCGCGATGGGGCCCTTCAGCTAGACGACACTCCAGCCAACGCCTTGGCCAACCGCTTCCCCCGCGCCCCCGCCGCCAACTCCATCACCGCCTGATCGCGCGTCCACATCGCCGCCCATTGCGGCGGCCCCTCAGCCAAGGCTTCATTGAGGTCAGCCTTGAGCCCATCGAACTGCGCAAACAAGCCCCCAAGCAACACATGCCCGGCCGGGTTGTTCGGCGCTTGCCGGCTGACTTCCGCGCACCCGGCCAACAGCGCCAGCAACCGCAGCTGCAAAGTGTGTGGCCAGTCATTGTCCTGGCCGACGCCGTACAGCCAGGCTGTCATGGCGCTCAGCACATAAATATCTTCAAGGGTGCGGAACGGTTTGACGTAGGCCTCCCAACCATCCCCCGCGAGCAATTCGCACTGCGCGTTATCCAGAAACACCCGGCCATGGCTGACGTCCGGCATCAGCGCGATGGCCGGGAGTTTTTCCAGGCGCACGCCCGGCTCATCGGGATAAACCACCGCCAGACTCAGGCGCGGATCCCCATCAGGTGCTTCACTGCGGGCAGCGATCAACAGCCAGTCCGCGGCATCGCCGGCCGTGACAAAATCCTTGCGCCCGCTCACCCGCAAATCGCTGAGACGAGTCTGCATGTCCGCCACCCGCAAGCTGCGTTGCTCGGTGGCGCATAACGCACCGAGGCTCAGCGGCGCGCTCGGCCACAGCATGCGCAACGCCGCCTGATACCCCACCAGAAACGCCAGCCCCGGCGTCGCCATCAAGCGTGCGCCAACCACCGCCAGCTCGAACGGCGTGACCGTCCCCAACTGATGCAACAAAGTCGCAAAACCTTCCGCCAGGTCCGGGTTGGCAGGCAGGCGTTCGCGGCGATTCAACAGGGTTTGCCAGGGCATAAAGAGGCTCCTTGTGGGTTGTCATATAAGCATCACCAAAGCTTCATGGCGATGACACCGGGGCTACATAGCCTGACTTTGCACAACACGGCTGCATAAAGAAAGTCGATCGGCTATAGCCCAAGACGGGTGAACACCCCGCACGGAGATTCCCAATGACTCAGATCGCCCGCATCAGCGACACCGGCAATGAACGCCGCCTGCAAGCCGAACGCCTGGTGGGCGCCGAGGCCTTGCAGGAAGCCCAGGCCCTGCGCTTCAACGTGTTCAGCGGCGAATTCAACGCCAAACTCAAGGGTGCCGAACTGGGTCTGGACATGGATGATTATGATGTTCATTGCGCCCACATCGGCGTGCGTGACTTGAACACCGGACGCCTGGTGGCGACCACCCGTTTGCTCGACCACACGGCGGCCAGCAGCCTCGGCAAGTTCTACAGCGAAGAAGAATTCAGCCTGCACGGCCTGGTTCACTTGAAGGGCCCGATCCTCGAAATCGGTCGCACCTGCGTCGACCCGGCCTACCGCAACGGCGGCACCATCGCCGTGCTCTGGGGCGAATTGGCCGAGGTCCTGAACCAGGGCGGCTACAGCTATTTGATGGGGTGCGCGAGCATCCCGATGCAGGACGGCGGCATTCAGGCCCACGCAATCATGCAGCGCCTGCGCGAACGCTACCTGAGCACCGAACACCTGCGTGCCGAGCCGAAAAAACCGTTGCCGGTTTTGGACATCCCGTCCAACGTCATCGCCGAAATGCCGCCGCTGCTCAAGGCCTACATGCGCCTGGGCGCGAAGATCTGCGGCGAGCCGTGCTGGGACGAAGACTTCCAGGTCGCCGACGTGTTCATCCTGCTCAAGCGCGACGAGCTCTGCCCGCGTTACGCCAAACACTTCAAGGCGGCCGTATGATGAGCCGGTTGCGGGTGTACGCGCGAATTGCGCGAGTGCTTTTTGTGGTGACGCTGGGTTTGAGCATGGCCAGTGTGTTCGGCCTGTTCGAACGCTTGGGGATCGCGCATTCAATGGTCCGGCGCCAGCGCTGGTCGCGGTTTTTCATGGCGCGGTTGAGCAACGCCCTGCCCTTTAAAGTCACGGTGCACGGCGAGCTGCCGAAGGCGCCGATGCTCTGGGTCAGCAACCATGTGTCGTGGACCGACATTCCGCTGCTAGGCATGCTCACGCCTTTGTCGTTTCTGTCCAAGGCCGAAGTGCGCACCTGGCCCGTCGCCGGTTGGCTCGCGGCCAAGGCCGGCAGCCTGTTCATCCGTCGTGGCTCGGGCGACAGCCAGTTGATCCGCAAACAGATGACCCGTCATCTGCAGCAAGAACATCCGCTGCTGATGTTCCCGGAAGGCACCACCACCGATGGCCGTTCCTTGCGCACCTTCCATGGTCGCTTGCTCTCAGCGGCGATTGATTCCGAGGTGAAGTTGCAGCCGGTGGCGATTCGTTACCTGCGCGACGGTGAGCTCGATTCGCTGGCACCGTTTATTGGCGATGATGACTTGCTCTCGCACCTGATGCGTTTGTTCGCCAATGATCGAGGGGACGTAGAGATTCATCTGCTCAAGCCGATCGCCTGCGAAGGTCGCGAGCGTGCGGCACTGGCGTTTGAGGCACAGCAGGCGGTGCAGAGGGCGTTGTTTGGGGCGATTCCGGAAACCCAGCAAACCCCAATGCGCCCCGCTATCGCAGCCTGACACGATCTCTGATCCCACAGAATCCCCTGTGGGAGCGGGCTTGCCCGGGTAGAAACCGGAGACATCCTTTACGTTTTAAACCGGAGACATCGTTTACAGGTATGAAATACGGTCAGGAGGTGCCTGACCATGCCCTGGAATCGAGAGTCC
>NZ_LHPC01000036.1 GCF_001297125.1 Pseudomonas sp. RIT-PI-q | reverse complement strand
CACACGATAGCGGAAGAAAAAATCCGCCATGATCACGCCACCGATCGGCGGAATCGCTGTGCCCGGCAGAATCCAGGCCGGACTGTTCTGTGTCATGTGGCGCTCCTTGCCGATGAGAGGTGCACGGTGAACTGTAGGAGCTGGCTTGCCAGCGAAAGCGGGGGGGCAGGAACACAAGTATGACTGACCGACCGCTTTCGCTGGCAAGCCAGCTCCTACAAGGGGATTTAGCGGGGGGCAAGGGGGAGAAACCGCAGCAGCGCGGCGATGATGGCTTCCGGGGCATCTTCCTGAACCAAATGCCCGGCATTGGAGATTGGGTAAAATTGTGACCCAGGAATCATCTGATGCAGCGCGCGGCCCCGTTCAATGGGAATCCACTGGTCATCCTCGCCCCAAAGAATCTGCACCGGGCAGCGTATCGTCGGGTACAGCGTTTCAGCCTCGCGGGTATAGCGTTCATCCATCTGTGCGATCTGCCGATAGAACGCCGCTTGCCCCGGATCACCCAACCATGGCTGCACATAAGGTGCGAGCTCGTCGTCCGGGATTTCCCGTTTGATCGCCCCCCGAATGTAGGTCGGCACTATCGCCCGCTGAATGTAGTCAGGCAGTCCGCTGAACGCTGGCTCATGTTGGCGCACATGCTGCACGAACGGCGACCCCCAGGGCGTCAGCGCCACCGGGTCGATCAGCGTCAGGCTGCGGAACTCCTTGCCGTTCAACAGATGAGTGCGCAGCGCGGTGGCACCGCCGAAATCGTGGGCCACCACGTCCGGACAATCCAGGCCCCAATGCTCAAGCAGTTGCGCCATCAACTCGTTCTGCACGCCCAGCGACACATCACTGTCGCGTTGTTCGGACTGGCCGTAACCCAGGAGGTCGAAGTAATGCACGCGGTGCGTGGTGATGAAGTGCGGCGCAATCCGGTGCCATACGTAAGAAGAGAAGGGCGTGCCATGCACGAACAACAGGGGTGGGCCGTCACCACGGACGGCGTAGCGAACGGAGTGCCCGTTGAAGCGATAGGTTTGAGCCAGCGGCCAGTCAGTCATGGGGTGTCCTCTTGGCGTGTGGAAGCCAAAAAGCATAGGCATAAAAAAACAGCCATAAAAGGCTGTTTTCTTAATCACTGACGAAACGCATCCCCCTGTAGGAGCGAGCTTGCTCGCGATGGTGTGTCAGCAACTGTGGTGTCGCCTGACACTCCATCGCGAGCAAGCTTGCTCCTACAGGGGATATCGACTTACTCGCCGTGATAGATGCAACCGCTGGTGCAGGTCTCGTGGATGCGGATCGCGCTGAGTTCCGGCAGCAGGGGCTTCAATTCCTTCCAGATGAATTTGGCCAGCACTTCACTGGTCGGGTTTTCCAGACCGGGAATGTCGTTCAGGTAGTTGTGGTCCAGGCGCTCGTAGAGCGGCTTGAAGATCGCCTTGATTTCCGAGAAGTCGCGGATCCAGCCAGTGTGCGGATCCAGATCGCCGCTCAGGTGGATCGCCACTTTGAACGAGTGACCGTGCAGGCGGCCGCACTTGTGGCCGTCCGGCACGTGGGGCAGGCGGTGGGCGGATTCGAAGGTAAATTCTTTGAAGATTTCCACAGTGGTTTCAGCTCTGTCAGGTGGCGATCGCCGCGGCGATGTGGGCAGGCGGCGAGTTTAACAGTTTGCGTTTGGGCTTGCGGGAAAACACTGACTAAAGGGTCAGCAAGCGTTCGGCCAGGCGACCATTGGCGGCCAGTTCGAGGAACTCATCGCCCAGCCGACGGCTTTCATCCATGGTTGTGCGCCAGTACTTCTGCCGGCTCGGGGCATCGCCCATGAAGCGCTTGAAATCGTTACGGTCCGGCAGTTTGCCGTAGGGCAGGCGCGCCAGGTATTCCTTCGATGGCGCCAGCAGCAGAACATCCTGCAAGCGCGTCGGACAGGCGCGGCGCCAGGGCAGGGTCTTGTCGAACCAGCCGGGAATCACCCGGTCGGTGAAGTGCGGATAAAGCACGATGTCGTTGCCGCTGTAGGGCAGGTCAAGGTGATAGTCCAGCAGGCCACCATCGCGGAACGTGCCGACGCCGGCACCCGGTAGATCACGCACACCTTCCATCACCATCGGGATCGAACCCGACGCCAGCAAGGCTTGGCGCAAATTGCCGGCGTCCAGCGCAACGAAGCGCGACGGAAAGTCGTTCAGAGCATGGACCGGTGGCGCCAGGCGCGGGTCGTGGATGATCAACCGCTCGAAGTGCCGTGACAGCCGCGCGCGGCCACGCAGGTTGTCGGCGATCACCGATGACAGGCCCAGCCCCAATCGACCGCGATGATCATCGGCCAACAGGCCGTGGCTTTTGACCACCATGATGTTCAGTCGGTAATCGGCGTTATTCAGGATCGAGGCATCGCGACCGTCGAGCAGCTCATCGAGCATGCGTTGCGAGCTCTGGCTGATCTGCGCCATGGTCACGCCTTTGGCGAAATTTTGCTCGGTGTACAGATGGCCGAGGCGGCGGATGCCCTCGGCGGCGTCCGGCAGGCACGCGCTGGCAAAGCGCCAGGAACCCACCGACGCACCGATCAATGATCGCTCCCGTGGCGCGGCCGGCAGCCACTCGCCGAACAGCGCCAGGTCCAGACCTTGAATCCCCAGCGCCTTGGGGCCGCCGGCGGCACCGGGCAGAGTACCCACTTCGGCGGCGCTCAAGCCGCTTGCACGGATGCGCGCAAAGGCACGCGGGCCGGCCTTGAGGGTCAGGGAAGGGAACTTGATGTGGATAGCGGTCATACCGGTCTCGATGTCTGGCAAGCGGGGGATTATAAACGCGTGTTACTGACGCGCGCGGCAACACGCTGCATTGGATGCTGCGCCACGATCCTGTAGGAGCCAGGCTTGCCGGCGAAGGCGGGTTGAAGGACGCCTTCGCCGGCAAGCCTGGCTCCTACAGGTTATGTGTACGTCATATCCAATGATGGCAATTCAGCTTCAGTTAAGTTCAGCTCGCTAAGGTGGCTCCCGTAGGCAACACATAAAAATACGGAGACACCCTATGAAAACCCTGACTGCCCTGTTCACCGCCGCCATCATCGGCATGACCGCCAGCCTCGCCCACGCTCGCGACCTGGGCCCCGACGAAGCCCTGCGGCTGCGCGACGCTGGTACTATTGTGTCGTTCGAGAAGCTCAATGCCACCGCGCTGGCCAAACACCCCGGTGCCAAAATCACCGAAACCGAGCTGGAAGAAGAGTACGGCAAGTACATCTATCAGGTGGAACTGCGCGACCCACAGGGCATTGAGTGGGATCTGGAATTAGACGCTGTCAGCGGGCAGGTTCTCAAGGATCATCAGGATACGTAATGAAGGTGTTTTCAGTTTCACGCATGGCGCTGGTGCTGCTGGCGTTTTGCTCGGTCGTCATGGCCCGCGACCTCGACCAGGACGAAGCCCTGCGCCTGCGACAGCAGGGCGTGATCTTGCCGCTGGAGCAACTGTTGCAACAGGCGCTGGACCGTTATCCCGGTTCCAAACTGCTGGAAGCCGAGCTCGAAGAAAAACACGACGTCTACATTTATGAAGTCGAGCTGCTGACCACCGAAGGCGTGGTCCGGGAACTGGACATCGAAGCCGCCACTGGCCGTTTACTGAAAGACAAGGAAGATTGACCGATGCGTTTGCTCCTGGTGGAAGACCACGTGCCCCTGGCCGACGAACTGATGGCCGGTTTGAACCGTCAAGGGTATGCCGTGGATTGGCTGGCCGACGGTCGCGACGCGGTCTACCAGGGCAGCAGCGAACCCTATGACCTGATCATCCTCGACCTCGGCCTGCCGGGTTTGCCGGGGCTTGAGGTGCTGAGCCAATGGCGGGCCGGCGGCCTGGCGACGCCGGTGCTGATCCTCACTGCGCGCGGTTCCTGGGCCGAGCGCATCGAAGGCCTCAAGGCCGGTGCCGACGATTACCTGACCAAACCCTTTCATCCGGAAGAGCTGCATTTGCGCGTCCAGGCACTGTTGCGCCGCTCCCACGGCCAGGCCAATCAGCCGACCCTCAAGGCTGCCGGCCTGCACCTGGATGAAGGTCGGCAATGCGTGACCCGCGACGGCGCCGACATCCAGCTCACCGCCGCCGAATTCCGCCTGCTGCGTTATTTCATGCTGCACCCCGAACAGATTCTCTCCAAAAGCCATCTCGCCGAACACCTCTACGACGGTGAAACCGAGCGCGATTCCAACGTGCTGGAAGTCCACGTCAACCACCTGCGGCGCAAACTCGGCCGTAGCGTGATCGAAACCCGTCGCGGCCAGGGTTACCTGTTCGGCGGGCAAGCCCAGTGAGGTCGATCCAGCGCCGCTTGAGCCTGGGGCTGATCAGCGTGATGGTGATCGTCGGCCTGGTGTTGGCGCAAACCAGTTTGTGGTTGTTTGAAATGGGTTTGCAGCGCTACCTCGAAGCCGGGCTGCGCAACGACAGCGAAAGCCTGCTGGTAGCGCTGGTGCGCGGGCCACAAGGCTTGCAGCTGGATGAGCGACATCTTTCACCGGCCTATCAGCGCCCGTTTTCCGGGCATTACTTCCGTATCGATTTCGCCGATAGCCATTGGCGTTCCCGCTCGCTGTGGGATCAGGAAATGCCGCCACTGGATCACCCCGGTCTGCACAGCAACCTGCAATTGGGCCCGGAAGGTCAGCAGTTGCTGGTATTGCGCTCGGACTATCGCCGCTTGGGCCAGTCGATTTCCATCAGCGTGGCCCAGGATTACACCCCGGTGCGCGAGAGCTTTTTGCGCATGCAGCAGATCGGTTTGGGCTTGGGGTTGGCGGGGCTGCTGTTGATCCTGCTGCTGCAACGGATCACCGTGCGCCGCGCCTTGCGTCCACTGGAAAAGGCCCGCGAGCAGATCGCCCAGTTGCAGCAGGGCCAGCGCTCGCAACTCGACGATCAGGTGCCGGTGGAGCTGGAGCCGCTGGTGGCGCAGATCAACCATTTGCTGGCCCACACCGAAGACAGCCTCAAGCGTTCGCGCAATGCCTTGGGCAACCTCGGCCATGCCTTGAAAACCCCGTTGGCGGTGTTGTTGAGCCTGGCTTCAAGCGAAAAACTCGATGCTCATCCAGAGCTTCGCAAAGTGATTCAGGCGCAACTTGAACAGGTGCAGCAACGGCTCAATCGCGAACTCAATCGCGCGCGGTTGTCCGGCGATGCGCTGCCGGGGGGGTTGTTTGATTGCGATGCGGAGTTGCCGGGGTTGCTGGCCACGTTGAACATGATTCACGGCGAGCATCTTGATCTGCGCTATGTCGCGCCGTCCGGGCTGCAGTTGCCGTGGGATCGCGAGGATTTGCTGGAACTGCTCGGCAACCTTCTGGACAACGCCTGCAAATGGGCGGATGCCGAGGTGCGGTTGAGTGTGGTCGAGACGGCTGCAGGTTTTCAGTTGAGCGTGGAAGACGATGGCCCGGGGATTCCCCAGGATCAGCGCGAACAGGTGTTCAGTCGCGGGACTCGACTGGATGAGCAGACTGACGGGCATGGGTTGGGATTGGGCATCGTGCGCGACATCGTCGACACCTGGGGCGGGGAGTTGCGACTGGAAGAGAGCGAGTGGGGCGGGTTGAAGGTTGTCATCGAACTGCCCAAACGCTGAGTAATCTGTGGGAGCGGGCTTGCCCGCGATGGCAATCTAACAGTCAACATTGATGTTGGATGTTGTGGCCTCATCGCGGGCAAGCCCGCTCCCACAGGTGTTTCTGTGGATGCAATATTTGCGTTAAACGCGGAACTGATCCATCAGGCTCTGTTGCTGATTCGCCAGGCTATTGAGCGACTGGCTCACTCGCGCCGATTCATTCGCCTGCCCCGACAACGACTCAGTTACGTCGCGAATCGTCGCCACGTTGTTGTTGATCTCCTCGGCCACCGCGCTTTGTTCTTCCGCCGCGCTGGCGATTTGCAGGTTCATGTCGCTGATCACCGTCACCGCTTCACCAATCTGGCGCAACGCCGTCACCGCCTGGCCCACCTGTTCGACGCTGCCCTGTGCCTGACGATGGCTGTTGTTCATCGACCCCACCACATCCTGAGTACCGCTCTGCAACTGCTCGATCACCAGGCGGGTTTCTTCGACAGACTCCTGAGTCCGCCGCGCCAGGTTGCGCACCTCATCAGCCACCACCGCAAAACCACGCCCGGCTTCACCGGCGCGGGCCGCTTCAATCGCCGCGTTGAGGGCCAGCAAGTTGGTCTGTTCGGCGATGGCGCGAATCACTTCCAGCACCGAGCCGATCTTCTCGCTGTTGGCCGCCAGGCCTTCGACTTGCACCATCGCCGCGCTCATGTCAGCGGCAAGGTTGCCGATGCTGGTGGTGGTGCGGTCGATCACGGTCAGGCCCTGACGGGTTGCCTGATCCGCATCCCGCGCTGCCTGTGCCGCTTGCGCCGCGCTGCGGGCGACGTCCTGGGCGGTGGCGCTCATTTCGTGGGACGCGGTCGCGACCTGATCGACCTGACGGTATTGCTGTTCCATGCCGGCGCTGGTCTGGGTGGCGATCGCAGAGGATTGGTCCGCCGTGCTGCGCGCATCCTGCACCGAGCGTTTGACCTCGGCGATGATCGGTTGCAGTTTGTCGAGGAAGCGGTTGAACCAACCGGCCAATTGGCCCAGTTCATCCTGCTTGTCGTAGGCCAGGCGCCGGGTCAGGTCGCCTTCACCGCTGGCGATGTCTTCGAGCATGTGGGCCACGCCGAGGATCGGCTTGGTCACGCTGCGCGCCATCAACCACACCAGCATCAGGCCGATCAACGCCGCCAGCACGCCCAGGCCGAGTTCGACCAGGGTGCCTGCGGTGTTGCTTTCATCAAGTTGCTTTTTCAGCGCTTCGGCAGGGCCGACCAGGACTTTCTCCGGCACATCAAGCAACACGCCCCAGGACTTGCCGCCGGGAATCGGCTGGAACGGCGACAGCACTTTCAATTGCTGGTTGCTGTGCAGGCTTGCGGTTTTGCTGCTGTTGGCTAGCAGGCGAATCAATTCGGCGCCATGGGTGGTGTCCACGGCGTCCAGGCGCTGGCTGAGTTTGCTGGCGTCCGGGCTGTAGCCGGCGAGCAAACCGACCGGGCTGATGATGCTGACGCTGGTCTGGCCGTCATAGAGCTTTTTGCTTGCGCCCTGGCTGACCGCTTGCAGGCTGTTGAGGTTGATGTCCACCGACAGCGAAGCGATGACCTTGCCGTTGACCATCAGCGGGAAAACGATGCTGGTCATCAGCACCTTCTGACCGTCGATCACATAGAAATAGGGCTCGATTACGCAGGGCTTGAGCGTGGTGCGCGGGCAGGTGAACCAGGCGTTGGCCGGTTCGCCGCTGGGGCCGGTGCGGGTGTCGGCCATGTCACTTTCGGGCAGCGGCATGGAGGTCAGTTGGCCTGCGGTCGGTTGCGACCAGTACAAGGCAAAGCGGCCCTTTTCGTTGCTGCCGACTTCGCTCTGGCCGGCGAACAGTTCGTCCTTGCCGTCCAGCGCATTGGCTTCGAACACCAGGGACAGACCGAGCAGGTCCGGGTTGGCTTGCAGGGCCGACTTGACTTGGCGGGTGAGGTCTTCGCGCAGGTCGAAGGCATCGAGAAAGCGCTTCTCCGCCTGATCGCGCAGGAACAGCACCTGACGCGAAAAACCGTGGCCATATTGATAGGCGTCCATGAATTCCTGGCGAATCCCCAGCGCCTGGTTTTCACCCTGGGATTCGATCCGAGCCTGGGCGGCTTCGGTGAGCATCTCCATGCTCGAGGCTTTCACCAGCGCGGAGCTGTGCTCCATGCGATACAGCGAAAGACCCACCAGCAGGGTCACGATACCCGCCAGGCAAAGCCCGGCCAGCAGGGTGATCTTCCATTGAATGGAAAGTTGTCTGAGCGACATGGAGACGTCCTTTATTCGATAAATATCTGAGACTCCGCACTGTAACGGCCGCTATCCAGCTTTCTTTACGCCTCCGGCGACGAAGTTGCACAAACCCTGTAGGAGCTGGCTTGCCAGCGAAGGCGGTCGAAAGATCGATGCAAATCTTGCGGGCCCCTTCGCTGGCAAGCCAGCTCCTACAGGGGGTTGTGTCGTTTGCGAATTTTGACAACGCGCGAGTGCTGCGGCACAGTGCGCGCCCTCTAATAAAACCCTCTCTTTAATCCGCTGGCGGCTCTTCGCAGACTGCCGGCCGGACTCTTTCCGTTTGTCTTGAGGTAACGATGATTAATGCAGTAATTGCCGCGGTCGGCGTCATGCTGATACTCAGCCTGTCCCGCGTGCATGTGGTGATCGCGCTGATCGTGGGTGCGCTGGTCGGTGGCTTGACCGGTGGCCTGGGCATCGACGCGACATTAAAAGCCTTCAACAGCGGCCTCGGTGGCGGCGCGACGGTGGCGTTGTCCTATGCCTTGCTGGGCGCGTTCGCGGTGGCGATTGCCAAGTCCGGCCTGGCCCATGCCCTGGCCGACAAGGCCTTGCTGATGGTCGACCGTCAGCACGCGAGTGGTGGGCGTCAGGTCAAGTGGCTGCTGATCGGTTTGCTGTGGGTGGTGGCCATCGCCTCGCAGAATATTCTGCCGATACATATCGCCTTTATTCCGCTGCTGGTGCCGCCACTGCTCTATGTGCTGACCAAGCTGCAACTGGACCGTCGTTTGATCGCCTGTGTCATGACCTTCGGTCTGATCACGCCGTACATGTTCCTGCCGGTGGGCTTCGGCAACATCTTCCTCAATGAAATCCTGCTGGCCAATGTCGCCCGTAGCGGCGTGGACATCAGCGGTATCAACGTCACCCATGCCATGGGCATCCCGGCGTTGGGCATGGTCGTGGGGCTTGCAGCAGCGTTTATCAGCTACCGCAAGAAACGCGTCTACGACCTGGAAAAGATCGAACAAGTTGAACAAGTGGCGGTGGAGTACAACCCACTGAGCCTGATGGTGGCCGGTCTGGCCATCGCAGCGGCGTTCATCATTCAGCTGCTGCTGGATTCGATGATCATCGGTGCCCTGGCCGGGTTTCTGATTTTCTCGGTGTCGGGCGTGGTGAAATGGCGCGACACCGATGACCTGTTCACCGAAGGCATGAAAATGATGGCGATGATCGGCTTCATCATGATCGCCGCGTCCGGGTTTGCCGAAGTGATGAAAGCCACCGGCGAAGTTCAAACGCTGGTCGAAGCGTCGGCCTCGTGGATCGGTCACAGCAAAGGCATCGGCGCGTTGCTGATGTTGTTGGTCGGGTTGTTGGTGACCATGGGCATCGGTTCGTCGTTCTCCACGGTGCCGATTCTGGCGGCGATTTTCGTGCCGCTGTGCGTGCAACTGGGCTTCAGCCCGTTGGCGATTGTGTGCATCGTCGGCACCGCTGGCGCCCTGGGAGACGCGGGTTCGCCCGCCTCGGACTCGACCCTCGGCCCGACCTCCGGCCTGAACATCGACGGCCAGCATCACCACATCTGGGACACCGTGGTCCCGACCTTCCTGCATTACAACCTGCCACTGCTGGCATTCGGCTGGGTGGCCGCGATGGTTCTGTAATCACCTTTCCCTTGTGGGAGCGTGGCTTGCCCGCGATGAACGATTACGCGGTGTGCCTGATAAACCGCGGCGCCTGAATCGCGGGCAAGCCTCGCTCCCACAATGAGCGCATTCAACTTTTGATCCGGTGTGCCGTTAAAGCCTTTAACCACGCCAACAAAATCAAAAGAGTGAACGTCATGCGCATGAGCCTGAAGGCTAAAGTCCTGTCCCTTGCCGTCCTCCCGGTGTTGCTCTTTGCGCTAGTCATCAGCCTGACCACGTTGTTCATTCTGCAAGAACAGGCCCACAAGGAAGTCGAGGAAACGCGCCAGCGCCTGCTCAGCGATGCCGAGGCGACCCTGCAAAGCTACGTCGCCGTGGCCATGACCGCGATCAAACCGCTCTACGACGCTGCCGCTCCCGGCGATGACGCGGCGCGGGCGCAAGTGGTCAAGTTGCTCTCGAGCATCACCTACGGCAAGGACGGCTACTTCTTCGGTTACGACTCCAACACCGTGCGCCTGTTCAAGGCCAACAGCCCCGATGGCGTGGGCCAGAGCTTCAAGGACAACCGCGATCCGAACGGTGTCTACGTCAACCGCGACCTGGTGAAAGTCGCGAAGGACGGCACCCATTACCTGGAATACAGCTCGCCATTGCCGGGCAACACTCAAGTGCTGGTGCCCAAGCTCGGCTACACCGAATACCTGCCGAAGTGGGACATGGCGGTCGGCACCTCGGTCAACCTCGATGGCATCGAAGCCCCGGGGGCGCTGGTCCCGGCCAAGCTCACCGAACGGATGGAAGGCGGGGTGCTGAGCATCATCGGCGGCGCCGCGCTGGTGCTGCTGGTGATTGCCGCGGTCGGGATGCTGCTGGCCAACGCCATCCTGCGCCCACTGAACCTGATGAAAGCCAACCTCGACGACATCGCGGCGGGCGAGGGCGACCTGACCCGGCGCCTGACCATCACCAGCCACGATGAACTCGGCGAACTGGCCGGCTCGTTCAACCGTTTTGTCGACAAGATCCACGGCCTGGTGCGCCAGATCACCGAAATGACCTCGCAACTGACCGGGCTGGTCAATCAGGTTTCCGATCAGGCGCAGCGCTCGGATCAGGCCATGGAGCGTCAGCGTCACGAAACCGATCAGGTGGCCACGGCGATCAACCAGATGTCGGCAGCGGCCCAGGAAGTGGCGAAAAGCGCGCAAAACGCCGCGGTGGCGGCCCAGCAGACCGACGAAGAAGGCCAGGCCGCCAAGCGTGTGGTGGCCGGCAGCATCGTCAAGATTCATGCGTTGGTGGATGACATTCGCAGCAGCGGCGTTTCCCTCGACAGCCTGCAAAAAGACGTGTCGTCGATTGTCAGCGTGCTCGGGGTGATCCGCTCGATTGCCGATCAGACCAACCTGCTGGCGCTCAACGCCGCCATCGAAGCGGCGCGCGCCGGTGAGGCCGGGCGTGGTTTTGCGGTGGTAGCGGACGAAGTACGGGCACTGGCCAGTCGCACGCAAATCAGTACGCAGGAAATTCAGGGCATGATCGACCGCTTGCAGGCCGGCACCCAATCGGCGGTGGAAGCGATGCGCCGTTCCAGCGAGGCCGGCGACGGTACGTCCGCACAGGCCAACCAGGCCGGCGCGTCGCTGGACACCATGGCTCAGCTGATCGGCACCATCAACTCGATGAACGCGCAGATCGCCAGCGCCGCCGAAGAGCAGACCGCCGTCGCCGAAGAGATCAACCGCAGCGTGCACCAGATTGCCGTCGCCGTGGATAACGTTGCCGATGAAACCCAGCTCGGCGCCCAGACTTCTCGCAGCCTCGCCGACCTCGGCCAGCGCCTCGGCAAACTGGTCGGACAGTTCCGCATCTAAATCACATCCCCTGTAGAAGCTGGCTTGCCAGCGAAGAGGCCTTTGGATTGTGCGTTGCGCTTCAGGCCGCCTTCGCTGGCAAGCCAGCTCCTACAGGGAATGTGTTGAGGTCCAGAGGTTGTGTTGAGATCAAGAGGTTGTGTTGAGGCTACCTGTCCCAGTACGGCACCTCGCCAAAACACTCGACAAAGAAATCGATCACCGTCCTGACCTTCACCGATAACCGTCGGCTACCAGGCCAGAGCACGGCGATCTGTTGCGGTTCCAGGCTATTGGACACCTGATATTCCCCCAGCACCGGGACCAGCGTGCCGTTGCGCACCGCTTCACCAATCAGCCACGACGGAAACATCACCAGTCCCAAGCCCTGTTCGGCCGCCTGGGTCAGGGTGTCGGCGTGGTTGCCGGTGATCGGCCCTTTCACCGAGTAGGGCGTCCAGTCCCGCTGGCCTTTGCGAAAAAACCAGCGCTGTTGGCCGGTTACGCCCTTGTAGGCCAGACATTGATGAGCCGCAAGGTCTTCGGGATGTTGCGGCGTGCCGTGGCGCTCCAGATAGGCCGGACTCGCGGCGACTTGAAAGCGATGGGGCGCCAGGATGCGTGCCTGCATGCTCGAATCGTGCAATGGGCCAATGCGAAACAGTAGATCAGCGCCTTCCTGCAACGGGTCGACGTAGCTGTCGGTTTGCTGGATATCCAGTTGCAGTTTCGGGTAACGCGCGCAGAGCTGCCCCAGCCATGGCGTCAAATGCCGCTGACCAAACACCACCGGCGCGTTGATCCGCACCAGTCCGCTGGGCTCGCTTTGCTGTTCTTGCAAGGCCTGTTCGGCTTCTTCCAGTTGCACCAGCACCAGTCGCGCGTGATGCCCGAGCATCCGCCCCGCTTCGGTGGGCGTGACGGCACGGGTGTGGCGGTAGAGCAATTGCTGGCTCAGGGCCTGTTCCATCAGCTGGATCTGCCGGGAAATGGAGGAGGGCGCGAGGCCCTCGCGGCGGGCGACTTCGGAAAAACTGCCATGATCGAGCACCGCGACAAACAACCGAAGCGCCTTGAATCCCAGTTCGTTGAGGCCGTGCATGATTAATCCTGCTGTGCGAGTTGCGCAAAAGTGTTGTCAGGATGCTCCCATTTATCGCAAAGCACCGCCAGTCGATAATGCGCGCACTGACAACGCGAACCCTTGTAGGAGCTGGCTCGCCAGCGAAGGCGTCCTCGCAGACAAAACGTTATTGCCTGCCACACCGCCTTCGCTGGCAAGCCAGCTCCTACTGGATTTGCGCTTAAATCGATTTCACAGGTGATCCCAATGCAATCTTCTTCAATCGACATCGCTGTCACACCCGCGACCAAACCAGGGTTGCGGCTGTTACTGCTGCCCCTGGTGATTCTGGCCGGCATGGGCCTTTCCGTGGAGGCCGGTTTGCTCGGGCCGCTCGGGGTTCAGGTCGGTCATTTGTGGGCGACCTTGAGCATTTTCGGCGTGGGCTCGGCGATTCTGTTTTTGCTGCTGCTGTTCAGCGGCCCGCAACAGGGGCCGGCTTTTAGCGAGCTGCCACGCTGGCAATTGATCGGTGGCTTTCTCGGGCCAATGTATGTGGTGGTGCTGACGTTGGCCACGCCGCACATCGGGATTGCCATGACCATGATCGCGATCCTCTCCGGGCAGGTCGGCAAAAGCGTGCTGATCGACCACTTCGGCTGGTTCGGCGCCACCCGTAAAAAGGTCAACGGTGAGCGTTGGCTGGCCTTGCTGCTGATTGTCGCGGCACTTGTTCTGATTGCTCGGGGTTGATGATGAATCTGATTATTTTGTTGGCGGTGGTCGTGGCTGCCGGTGCGGTGTTGAGTGTTCAGGCGGCGATCAATGGCCGGTTGGGCGAAACGGTCGGCGTATTGCGCAGCAGTTTGCTGACGTTCGTGGTAGGTGCGGTGACCACCGGGTTGCTGATTCTGTTCTTCGAACCGGCGCATGCCGTGAGCCTGCTGGACGTGCCGAAATGGCAGCTCAGCGGTGCGTTGTTCGGGGTGGTTTACATGATGGTGATGGTCGGCGCCGTGCCGCGTGTGGGGACGGCAGTGGCAACGGTGGCGGTGATTGTCGGGCAGCTGGGCATGGGCATGCTGATCGACAACTTCGGCTGGCTGGGCAATCCGCCGATTGAGTTGTCCAGCAGCCGGATATTGGCAATGGTGTGTCTCGCGTTAGCGTTGCTGTTCATGTATCGCAGCAACACCAAAAGCGCCTGACACGCGAACCCCTGTAGCAGCTGTCGAGCCCGCGTCCGGCTCTGTAGCAGCTGTCGAGCTTGCGAGGCTGCGTTCGGCTCTGTAGGAGCTGTCGAGCTTTGCGAGGCTGCGATCGGCTGCGCAGCAGTCGTGAAATCAGGCAATGCGGTGTATCAGGAAAACCGTGAGCTCAGGGTTTACGACTGCTGCGCAGCCGAACGCAGCCTCGCAAGCTCGACAGCTGCTACAGAGCCGGACGCGGGCTCGACAGCTGCTACAAATACAAATTCTGGCCAGCTCCTACACTGAAAGTGAGGTGCGCATTTGGCGCACGCGACGACCACCACCAAGGAGTCAGACTCATGATCGACAGTGAAAGTATCTGCGACTGCCCCAAATGCTCCTGCAAACTGGGCGAACATCCGATTGCGCGCCACGGCAAGCATTACTGCTGTGAAGCCTGCGCCAAGCACCACGAACATGGCGAAGAGTGTGCCGGCAAGGGCTGCAAGTGTGCCCATGCCAAGTAGCTTATCCAGGAAAAGTGGAGCCACTGGGGCTCCACTTGCAGTTTCTGGCTTCTCCAATCCTCCTTGATATCAGTTCGCCGGTCGCCAGGTCACATTCTCGACCCCGAATTTCTCTGCCATCGGCTTGCTGGTCTTTTGCACCTTTTCACGGCCAAAGCGCGGGATGCGTCCCACGCCGGCATCGCAGCTTGCCCAATGCCAAGCCTCCGCATTGTCCATTTTGTCCAGGCGGATAATGAAAGACTTGGGCGCGCCATGAAGGGTGTATTCAATGACGAAAAGTTTTGCGTTGTTCATATAGCCCGTATTCCTCCCTGTGGTAATAGAGGGATCGCGCACGTAACGGAAAATTCAGTCGGATTGTCAGGCGGCTGCCGCCAGTGGCGACAAGGCCTGCGGCTGGTTACCATGCAATCTCTGAAAACCCCAATGATCACTGCCCATGGCCCTTGCCGCCCCTCCAGACCTGAGTGACACCGAGGTGCCGGTGCAACCGCTGGCGCGCACCTACCCGCGCGGGTTGTACATCGAGCCGCATGAACATGTCTGGGGCCAGTTGCTGTACGCGATGAGTGGGGTGATGTGGGTCGAGACACCCCATGAGGCGCTGGTGGTGCCGCCGCAGCGCGCGGTATGGCTGCCACCGGGCGTGCCCCACGGGATTCGCGTGGTCTCGGACCTGCAGATGCGCAACATCTACCTGCGACCGTCGCTGGCGGCAACCCTGGACGACACGGTGCAAGTGATCGAAGTCGGTGGCCTGCTGCGCGAGCTGATCGTCGGGCTGGTGGAGCAGGGCGATGAGGGCGCTCCCGAGTATTACGAAGCGCTGGTCGGCCTGGCGTTGCTGGAGCTCAAACGAGCCAGGCGCTCGCAGTTGAAAATCCCATTGCCGGACGATTCCGACCGGCGCCTGATGAATGTGTGTCAGGCGGTCATGGCCGCGCCATCCCTGGACATTCCTTTCGAACAACACGCCGAAAACGCCGGTGCCAGCGTGCGTACCCTGGCGCGGCTGTTCAAGGACGGATTGGGCATGGGCTTCGCCGAGTGGCGGCGGCAAGTGCAATTGGCGACGGCGGTGGCGGAGTTGATCCAGGGCGTGGCGGTCAGCGCGATTGCCCGGGAACTGGGCTATTCGCCGAGCAGCTTCAGCGACATGTTCCGACGCGAACTGGGTGTCGCGCCCTCACAATACTCCAGCCCCAACGACCCCCTGTAGGAGCTGGCTTGCCAGCGAAGGCGCCCGTCCAGACAACACCTTATTGCCTGACACACCGCCTTCGCTGGCAAGCCAGCTCCTACAGGTTGGGTGCTTTGGCACAAATTCAGAAGCACTTGGCCGATGCCCGCCGGCGCGTCTCCCTAAACTCATCGCATCCCTCAGCTACACGCGGAGTCTGCCATGAACTACCTCATCTCAATGGTCATCGGCCTGGGCGTCGGCCTGCTTTACGGCGCTCTGGATTTTCGTTCCCCCGCACCACCGGCCATCGCGCTGGTCGGTCTGCTCGGCATGCTGGCCGGCGAAAAGTTGTGGCCGATGGGCCGGCAACTGGTGGCTGGCTGGATCTCCTGAGTCATTTGTGACGCGCCTTTTCACTCATTCGATGGAAACTCCCATGAAAGCACTGCAATTCGACAAAACCGGCGACCTCTCGGCCCTGCGCTACGTCGAGGTTCCCACCCCCGTTCCCGGCACCGATGAAGTATTGGTGCAGATCAAGGCTGCCGGGCTCAATCCCAGCGACGTGAAGAATGTGTTGGGGCGCTTTCCCTACACCACGTTACCGCGAATTCCGGGGCGTGATTTTGCCGGTGTCGTCGTCGAAGGCCCGCAGGCGCTGATCGGTCAGGAAGTCTGGGGCACCGGTCGTGAGCTGGGCTTTTTCGCTGACGGCTCTCATGCACAATTCGTCAAATTGCCGGCCAATGGCGTGGCGCTCAAACCCACTCACCTGACCTTCGCTCAAGCTGCCAGCCTCGGTGTGCCTTACACCACGGCGTGGGATGCACTGGAGCGCAGCCTGGTGACGGCCGAGACCCGATTACTGGTGATCGGTGGCGGCGCGGTCGGCACTGCCGCGTTGGCGCTGGCCAAGGTGCGTGGCGCTCAGGTACTGGCGGCGGCGCGGCGACCGGAGCAGGTCAAGGAGTTGCAGGCGCAGGGTTATCAGACACTGCAACTGGATAAACCGGAGGATCTGGGCGCTCAGGTGAATGCCGTGTACACCGGGGGTGCCGATGTGATTTTCGATACCACCGGCTTCTGGCTGCCCGCGTCGGTCGCTGCATTGGCGGCGTTCGGGCGCATCGCGATCATCGCTGCGCCAGTGGATGGCCTGGTGCAGTTGCCGGCCCTGGCGCTGTATCGCAAGGGTGGTTCGGTGGTGGGGATCAACTCCCTGCTGTACGGGGTTCAGGCCTGTGCGGCGATGCTTGATCAGTTCGGCAGGTTTTTCGATCAAGACTTGTTGCCGTTGCCGCAGGGATTGTTTGAGTCGCCGCTGGCCGAAGGGCTGGAACGGTACGCCGAGGTGAATCAGGGCAGCGGTGAAAAAGTCATCCTGCTGCCATAAGCACCATCACTGTGGTTCATGGGATGTGGGTTGGCATGAGATCACGCCGACCCGCATGTCCACCCGTCGTTTATAACGTTATAAAACTGACGAATATCTGTGCGTCAACTAGCGTGTATCACGAGTGAAACGGTTATCCAAACCGTCGCAGTCTTGATTCGCGTGTGGTTCAGTACAAGGCCATGATGGCCGTTGTGGCACGCCCTTCAAGGAAGAAAGGTTAACCACGTGAAGGAATTGCTGTGGATCTAAGGTCCGTTATTGCCCCGGTTTCGTGCATCTCCCCTCTTTTTCTCGCTGTTCGCCTTGGCATCTTTGGAGTGGTTGTCACCCTCGTCAGCCCTCAAGCCATGGCCGCTTGTACGCCCGGCAACCCGGCGGCGGGCGGTACGGTGACTTGTAGCGGCGTACCCTCGTTGCCGCTGTTTCTCAACACCTTCTCCAGTGCGGTGAATGACCTGACCATCAACGTCGGGTCCGCCGCACAACTGAACTCCACCCTGGGCGGGCAGGTGCTCAACCTCACGGGCAACAACATCACGCTGAACAACGCCGGGCTGATCGATCCTGCGCTGCTCGGCGCGGTGACGGCCCTGAGCGCGGGCGCGGTGATCGGTAATGCGGGCGCCTCGGTGGTGAACATCACCAATGCCCTTACCGGCATCATCCGTGGCACCGGCGACGTGCTCGGCGTCAACCTGGCCAGCCTCAACGGCATGGCGCTGAACATCAACAACAGTACCGGCGGCAGCACCAATATCGTCAACAACGGCACGATGGGTTCGACGGCTTTGTATAACGTGACGCTGTTCGCCGCCGACACTCCGATCGTCGCGGCGCGCGGTGGCGCCCAGGTCAACGTGATCAACGCCGGCACCATCAACGGCCGGATGGCCTTCGAGACCTCGGCCAGCGGCAACACCTTCGTCAACTCCGGCACCATCGCCGGTGGCGTGTCGATGGGTGATGGCAGCACCAACACCTTCACCGCGATTACCGGTTCGACCATCACTGCCGGTGGCGGCATCGGCCTGGCGCTGGGCGGGTTGATCGGCGTCAACCTGACCTTCGCCCCCACCGGCCAGATCGACGGCGGCGCCGGCGGCATCAACTCACTGATCCTGCAAAACCCGATCGGCATCGGCGGCGGCACCTCCGGGGTGGGCACTGTTTCGAGCGCCAACTACGTCCACTTCAACAACCTGACGATCAACAGCGGCACCTGGACCTTGCAAGGTCCGCTGATCAGCGGCAGCACCACGCTCAATGGCGGTATCGCCCAGTTCAACAACAGCGCGGCCTTCGGCAGCGGCGTCCTGACCATCAATGGCGCCGGATTGCAGGCCAGCACCGGCGGCTTGTCGTTGAGCAACCTGATCAACGTGGGCGCCGCCGGCGCGCTACTGCAGGGCACCAACGCCATCACCATCGGCAACGTGATCAGCGGCAGCGGCGGCATCACCAAGAACGGCACCGGCCAACTGATTCTCAACGGCGCCAACACGTATCTGGGCGCCACCACCCTCAACGGCGGCTCGGTGCAACTGGGCAACAACCAGGCGTTCAGCGCCGGCACGGTGACGTTCGGCGGTTCCACCGTCTTGCAGGCGCCGGGCACCATTACCCTGAACAACAACATTGTGCTCAACAGCGCCATCGGTACTTCCGGTGTCGGCAGCCTGACCCTGGCGGGGCTGGTCAGCGGCGCGGGCGGCATTTCGAAAAACGGCAGCGGCACCCTGGCGCTGACCGGCAACAACGCCGGCTACACCGGCAGCACCGACCTCAACGCCGGGACCCTGAGCCTGGGCAATAACAATGCGCTCGGCAGCGGTTCGTTGAACGTCAACGCAGCGGCGAGCCTCAACACCACCACCGGCGTGACCCTGAACAATTCGGTGGCGCTGAACGGCAACCTGACCGTCGTCGGCAGCAACAACCTGACCCTCAATGGCCTGGTTTCCGGCACCAGCGGCCTGATCAAGAATGGCCTGTCGACCCTGACCCTGACCGGCAACAACACCTACCAAGGCCCGACCTCGCTGAACGCTGGCGGGCTGATCCTGGCGTCCGACACTGCGCTGGGCACTGGCGCGTTGAACGCGGCGGCCGGCACTTCCCTGGACACCAACCTCGCAGTGACCCTGGCCAACGCGGTCAACCTTGGCGGCGACCTGACCCTCGGCGGCACTCAGGCGCTGGGCCTGACCGGAGTCATCAACGGCGCAGGCGGGCTGATTAAAAACGGCAGGTCCGCATTGCCCCTCAGCGGCAACAACGGCTACGCCGGCAACACCACACTGAACGCCGGCACGCTGATTCTCGGCTCCAATACGGCGCTGGGCCTGGGCACGTTGAACACGGCGGCGGGCACCACGCTGGATGCCAGTTCCACCGTCGCAGTGACCAATGCGGTGAACACCACTGGCAACCTGAACATCGGCGGCACCGCCGGCCTGACCCTCGGCGGCGCGGACGGCGGCCCGGGCGGCCTGACCAAAAACGGCGCCGCCAACCTGACCCTCAACGGCGCCAATACCTTCCCCGGCAACACCACCCTCAACGCCGGCACCCTGACCGTCGGCAATGCCAATGCCTTGAGCGGCGGGGTGCTGACCGTGGCCGGTGCCTCCACGCTGGACAGCAGCAGCGGCGTCGCCCTCGCCAATAACGTTGCCCTGAACGCAGCCCCGACGGTCGGCGGCAGCACCCAGCTGCCCCTCGACGCCGTAACCAGCGGCACCAACCAGTTGATCAAGAACGGCGCGGCCAACCTGGCCCTCAACGGCGCCAACACCTTCGCCGGCGGCACTACGCTGAACGCCGGCACCATCACCGTCGGCAATGCCGACGCACTGAGCAGCGGCGCCCTGACCGTGGGCGGCGCGAGCACGCTCACTGGCAGCTCGGCCCTGAGCCTGAACAACGCGATCAACCTCAACGCCAACCTGCCCCCCGGCGGCGCCAATGCCCTGACCCTCAGCGGCGTCATCGGTGGCGCGGGCGGGCTGATCAAAACCGGCGCGTCCAGTCTGACGGTCACCGGCGCCAACACCTACGCCGGCACCACGGCGCTGAACGCCGGCACCCTGATCGTCGGTTCCAACACCGCACTGGGGAGCGGCGCGTTGAACGCGTCCGGCGGCACCACTCTCGACGCCAGCACCGCCACCACCCTGGCGAACGCAGTCAACCTGGGCGGCAACCTGACCCTCGGCGGCACCAACGCCCTGCTCCTCAACGGTGCCGCCAGCGGTCTCGGCGGGCTGATCAAAAACGGCGCGGCCGACCTGACCCTCAATCACGCCACCAACTCCCTCGGCTCTACGGCGCTGAACAACGGCACGCTGATCGTAGGTGCCAGCGGTGCCTTGGGTGCCGGCGCATTGAACGCCGCGGCCAACACCACGCTGGACAGCAACACCGCCGTCAGCCTCAGCAACCAGGTGAACCTGGCCGGTGACTTGAACGTCGGCGGCACAGCGGACCTGACCCTGACCGGGCTGGTCAACGGCGCGGGCAGCCTGGTGAAAAACGGTGTCTCCAACCTGGTGCTCAACGGTGCCAACGGCTTCCTCGGCGGCACCACTTTAAACGCCGGCACCCTGACCGTCGGCAACGGCTCGGCACTGGGCCTCGGCGGTTTGACTGTCGGCGGCGCGGCGACCCTCGACAGCAACGCCCCGGTCAGCCTGGGCAACACCGTGGCGCTGAATGCCGACCTGACCGTCGGCGGCACCTCGAACCTGACATTGGGCGGTGTCGTCAGCGGCACTAATCAGCTGATCAAAAATGGCGCGGCCAACCTGACCCTCAATGGCGTCAACACCTACCAGGGCAACACCACCCTGAACGCCGGCACCCTGACCTTGGGTAACGGCGCGGCGCTGGGCACTGGCGCGTTGGTCGTGGGCGGCACGTCGAGCCTGGACAACAGCGCGGCCTTCACCGTGGTCAACGCCATGACCCTCAATGCCGACCTGAACGTGGCCGGCAACAACAACCTGACCCTCGCAGGCGTCCTCGATGGCGCCGGTGCGCTGAACAAAAACGGCCTTTCCGACCTGACCCTCACTGGCAACAACAGCTTCACCGGGGCCTTGAACATCCTTTCCGGCAGTGTCACCGCCGCCAGCACCGGGGCGTTGGGCAATACCTCCGGGGCCAACATCAGCGCCGGCGCCGGCCTCAACCTGGGCACTGATGCCAGCCTCGCCGGCCTCAACGGCAGCGGTGATGTGCTGATCGGTTCGGGCAACACCTTGTCGGTGGGCGGCGTCAATACCACCAGCACCTTCGACGGTGGCCTGGCCGGCCCGGGCGGCTTGAGCAAAGTCGGCACCGGCACCCTCAACCTCACCGGCATCAATGGCCTTACCGGCGACACCGCGGTCAACGGTGGCACCCTGGACCTTAGCGGTTCCCTGGGCAGTGCCAACGTCAACGTCAACAGTGGCGCGATCCTGACTGGCACCGGATCGTTGCTGGGCGCATTGAACGTGGCCAACGGCGGTCACCTGGGCCTGAGCAGCGGCAACACCTTGTCGGTCGGTTCGCTGGCCCTGAACAGCTCCTCCCATATGGACGTCGCTCTCGGCGTGCCGTCCACCAACTCGCTGCTGAACATCGGCGGCAACCTGACCCTGGACGGCCTGCTCAACGTCACCGACGCCGGTGGTTTCGGCGTCGGCGTGTATCGCCTGATCAACTACACCGGCAGCCTGTTGAACCTGGGTATGAATCTGGGCGCGATCCCGATCGGCTACAGCCTTGCGGACCTTGCAGTGCAAACGGCGGTCGGCAACCAGATCAACCTGCTGGTGACGGCGCCGAACGTGAACCTGCGTTTCTGGGACGGCAGCCAGACCATACCAAATGGTTCGGTGGACGGCGGCAACGGCACCTGGAGTGCCGGCAGCACCAACTGGACCTCGGTCGATGGCTTGACGAATCAGACCTGGGCCAGCGACTTCGCAATCTTCCAGGGCACGGCGGGCAACGTGACGGTGCTCGGTACGCAAACCTTTAATGGCATGCAGTTCGTCACCGATGGCTACAACCTGCTGACCGGCGCGGCAGGGCATCTGACTGCGGTGAACGGCACTGGCGGCAACGCGGCGATCCGGGTTGATCCGGGTTCCACGGCAACCATCGGCGTTGGTATCAACGGTGCCGGCACCCTGGCCAAACTCGACAGCGGCACCCTGGTGCTCAATGGCGCCAACAGCTACAGCGGCGGCACGTTGCTCAATGGCGGCACGCTTGTGGTCGGCAGTAACACGGCGTTGGGCAGTGGTTTGCTGACCACCGCTTCGGGTGTCACCCTCGACAGCAACACTGCCGTCACCCTCGGCAATGCCGTCGATCTAGCCGGTAACCTGAATGTTGGTGGCTCGAATGCGCTGACCCTCAACGGCGCGATCAGTGGCGTGGGCGGTCTGGTCAAGGCGGGTGGGGCCAACCTGACCCTCGGCGGCAATAACAGCTTCCTCGGCCCGGTAACCCTGAGTGCCGGTGGCCTGGTGCTGGCTTCCGACTCGGCACTCGGCGCCGGTGCGCTGAATGCCGCCAACGCCACGACGCTGGATGCCGCGACAGCGGTCACCGTCAACAATGGAGTGAACCTGGCCGGTAACCTCACCGTCGCCGGCACCGCTGACCTGACCCTCGCCGGTGCCGTCAATGGCGCCGGTAGCCTGAGCAAAACTGGCGCGGCAAACCTGGTGCTCAATGGCTTCAACGGCTTCCTCGGCGGTGTCGACCTGAACGCCGGGACCCTGACGGTCGGCAACGCCTCGGGCCTGGGCCTGGGTAACCTGACCGTGAGTGGCGCTTCGACGCTGGATAACAACACCGTGCTGAGCCTGGCCAACAACGTTGGCCTGAACGCCAGCGTGGCGGTGGGCGGCAGTAACGACCTGACCCTCGGCGGAGTGATTAGCGGCACCGGTGGCCTGACCAAGAATGGCGCGGCCAACCTGATCCTCAACGGCGCCAACACCCTGCAAGGCGACACCACCCTGAACGCCGGCACCTTGACTCTCGGCAACGCCGCAGCCCTGGGCACTGGCGCATTGACCGTCGCTGGCGCCTCCACGCTGGAGAACAGTTCGGCGCTCAGCGTGGCCAACGACGTCAATGTCAACGCGGCACTGAATGTGGCCGGTGCCAATAACCTGACCCTGGCCGGTGTCGTCGCCGGGGCTGGAACCCTGAGCAAAAACGGCGCGGCGGACCTGACCCTCAGCGGCAATAACACCTTCAGCGGAACGTTCAACGTCCTCGGCGGCAGCTTGAGCACCACAACCATCACGGCGCTGGGCAACAATGCCGGGGTCAATCTGGGGACGGGCACCAGCCTGAACCTCGGCGCTTCGGGCAGCCTCGCCAGCCTGACCGGCAGCGGCACGACGCAGATCGGTGGCGGCAATACCCTGAGCATCGGCAGTAATAATTCCAGCAGCACCTTTGACGGTGTCCTCAGCGGCAGCGGCTTGCTCGACAAACTTGGCAGCGGCACCTTCAACCTCACCGGCATCAACAGCTTGACCGGCGACACCAGCATCAACGGCGGCACGCTGAATGTCAGCGGTTCGCTGGACAGTGCCAACGTTTCGGTCAATAGCGGCGGGACGCTTGCCGGTAGCGGTAGCCTGATCGGCGCAGTGAATGTCGCCGACGGCGGTCACGTCGCACTGGCCACCGGCAGCACCTTGTCGGTGGGTTCGCTGGTATTGGGCGGCAACTCCAACCTTGATGTCGGGCTCGGTGTGCCGGTGTCCGGCGGCGGCAATGCGCTGATCAATGTCGGCGGCAACCTGACCCTCGACGGGACCTTGAACGTCAGCGACATTGGCGGTTTCGGCCGCGGCGTGTATCGCATCATCAACTACACCGGTGCCTTGACCGACAACGGTTTATTGATCGGCAGCGTGCCGGGAAGCATCGTGCCGGGTAATTTGCAAGTGCAGACCGCTGTGGGCAGCCAGGTCAACCTGCTCGTCGCCGACCCCAACACCACCGTGCAATTCTGGGATGGCACTCAAGCGGTCGGCAACGGCGCGATCGATGGCGGCAACGGCACCTGGGGCAGTGGCAACCCCAACTGGACCAATGTCGATGGCACCCTCAATCTGGGCTGGGCCAATAGCTTCGCGGTGTTCCAGGGCGCGGCGGGTACGGTCACGGTCAACGGCGCGCAAAGCATCACCGGCATGCAGTTTGTCACCGACGGCTACAGTTTGGTAAACGGCACCACGGGCGAACTGACCTTGGTCAACGGTGGCTTGGGCAACGCGACTTTCCGCGTCGATCCCAACGCCACTGCGACTATTGGCGTGGCGATCAACGGCGCCGGTACTCTGGGCAAATACGACACGGGCACCCTGGTGCTGAACGCGGCCAACGGCTACACCGGCGGCACCGCGCTGAACGGCGGCGCCCTGGGGCTGGGCAATGACGCGGCGCTGGGCAGCGGTGTGCTCACCGCCGCCAATGGCACCACGCTGGACAGTAATACGGCGGTCAGCCTCACTAACGCGGTGGTACTGAACGGTGGGATGAGTGTCGCGGGCTCCAATGCGCTGACTTTCGCTGGCGTCGTCAGCGGCACCGGCAGCCTGATCAAGAACGGCGCTTCAAGCCTGACCCTCGACGGCAGCAACACCTACGCCGGCGGCACACAGTTGAATGCCGGCTCGTTGATCCTCGGTAACAACAGCGCCATCGGCACCGGTGCACTCGGCGTCGCAGGCAGCGCTCAACTGGGTAGCACTGCAGCCCTGCAATTGGCCAACGCGATCAATCTTGCCGGGGAGTTGACCCTGGTCGGCACCCAGGACACCACCCTCAGTGGCGTGATCGACGGCACCGGCAGCCTGGTGAAAAACGGCATCGGTGCGCTGTTGCTCAGCGGCACCAATACCTACAGCGGCGGCACCACCCTCAACGCCGGCAGCACCAGTGGCAACACCACTAGCCTGCAAGGCGCGATTCTCAACAACGCTATGCTGACCTTCGAACAAACCAATAACGGCAGCTACACCGGTAACCTCACCGGCAGCGGTACGCTGACTAAAAACGGCACCGGCGATTTGCTGCTCACTGGCACCAACGGCCTTACTGGCGATACTAATGTCCAGGCCGGCTCGTTGTTGGTCAACGGTACTCTCGACAGTGCCAGCGTGAACGTGGCGAGCGGGGCGAAAATCGGTGGCAGTGGTCAACTCGGCGGTGCGGTGCAACTGTCCAGCGGCGCGACCCTGATCGGTGGTGGTGGGGCAACGGCATTGTCGGTCGGTGCCTTGGCCTTGTCCTCGGGCACCAACCTGGACTTCAGTCTCGGCGCGCCCACCAGTTCGACCACCGTGGTCGACGTCGCCGGCAACCTGATCCTCGACGGTACGCTGAACATCAGCAATGCCGGTGGCTTCGGCACCGGCGTTTATCAACTGTTCCGTTACGGCGGCAACCTGACCGACAACGGCCTGACCTACGGCACGCTGCCGGGCGGGGTGTTGCCATCGAGCCTGACCCTGCAAACTGCGCTGGCCAATCAGGTCAACCTGCTGGTGCAAAGTACCCAAGGTGAGGCGCAGTTCTGGAACGGTGGCAAAACCAACGCCGACGGTACGATTACCGGCGGCAGCGGCATCTGGGGGTCGGACACCAACTGGACTGATGCCGGTGGTACGGCGAGCCAGGGTTCCAGCCGTCAGTTCGCGGTGTTCGGTGGGCAGGGCGGTACGGTGACTGTCGTCGGCAACCAAGGCTTTACCGGATTGCAGTTCCTCGAAAACGGTTACCGCCTGGTTCAAGGCTCCGGTGGCAGCCTGACACCGATCAACGCGGTCGATGGCAGTCTGGCACCGGTGCGGATCAATGGTGGCGTCACCACGGAAATCTCGGTGCCTCTGGTAGGCAGCGGCGGGATCGAGAAGCTGGATTCCGGCACGCTGGTACTGAGCGGTGCGAACACCTACAGCGGTGGCACCACGGTCAGCGGCGGTACATTGGTCGGTAACACCACCAGCTTGCAGGGCAGCATCCTTAACAATGCGCGAGTGCTGTTTGCCCAGGCCAGCACCGGCTATTTCAACGGCGTACTCAGCGGCACCGGTGATCTGGTCAAACAAGGCGCCGGGACGCTGCTGTTAGAGGGCGATCATCCGTTCAGTGGCACCGTTGAAGTAGAGCAAGGCCTGTTGGTGGTCGGTGATCCACCGGCGACACTCGCCGGGCAGGTCACCGTGTTCAACGGCGCAGCCCTGACCGGTAACGGCAGCGTCGGTTCGGTAGTCAACCACGGGGTGTTTTCGAGCGGCGCGAACGGAGAAATTCTGCGGGTAACGGGTAACATGACCAACGCTTCGGACGGCCTGTTGGCGCTGACCATCACGTCACCGACCATCACACCGTTGGTGGTGGGTGGCACGGCAACGCTCGATGGCGCTCTGCAAGTGACCAATCTCTTGCCGTACACCGGCGACACCACTTATTCGCTGATCACGGCGGGCGGCGGCGTCACTGGCACCTTCAGCGCCACCGATCTGCCTGATAACGCGTTCCTCGACACCTCGTTGGTGTATGGCGCCAACGAAGTCGATCTGGCCGTCAGCCGCAACCAGACGTCCTTCGCCGATGTGGCGGCCACCGGTAACCAACGTGGCACGGCGTCCGCGCTGTCGCGCAATGGTGCTGCCGGCGTGACGTTGCAGAACGAAATCGTCAACCTGAGCGTCGCCGGTGCCCAAGCAGCGTTCGACAGTTTGTCCGGGGAGATTCACGCCAGCACCGCCAGCGCGATTCTCGAAGACTCGCGTTACATCCGCGACGCGGTCAACGACCGCATGCGCCAGCCGTCCTGCAGTGGGCCTGACGATCCTCGCCGCGCCTTGGCACCCAGCGAAAATCGCCTGACCAGCGGTGGCTGTCACGGTGAGATGGTTGGCTGGATGCGCGCATTGGGTGCCTGGGGTGAGATGGACGGCGACAGCAACAGCGCCAAACTGGATCGCAACCTCAGCGGCTTCATGCTTGGCACCGACAAGCAAATTGATGATCAGTGGCGCGCCGGCATGGCTGCCGGTTACACCCGTAGCGACCTGGACGCCTCCGATCGTCGTTCCGATGCCACGGTCGAGAGCTACCACTTGGCGGCGTACCTGAACTCGCAGTTCGATGCATTGGCAGTGCGCCTGGGTGCGGCTTACAGCTGGCACGACATCGAGACCAAACGTGACGTCAGCGTCGGCGCCTACAACGACCGGTTGAAGGCCCATTACGACGCGCGCAGCGCACAGGTGTTCGGTGAAGTGGGTTACACCGTCGAAGCGGCCGGCATTGCGCTGGAACCGTTTGCCGGCCTGGCCTATGTCAACTACGACAGCGAGACCGCCCATGAAAAAGGTGGAGTAGGGCGCCTGAAGGCCGACGCCGATCAGGACATCACCTTCTCCACGCTTGGGTTACGCGCGGGCAAAGTCATCACCCTGGCCAACGGCGGGCAATTCACCCCCCGTGCCGCCATCGGCTGGCGCCATGCCTTCGGCGATACCGAACCAGACGCTGACCTGAGCTTCATCGATGGTGGCGCCTCGTTCAGCACCCAAGGCGTGCCGATTGCCAAGGACAGCGCACTGCTTGAAGCGGGCGTCGACTTCCAGATCAGCCCGACCGGCAAACTCGGCATTGGCTACTCGGGCCAGGTCGCGCGCAAAAGCGAGGACCACGCGATGACGATCAGTTTCAGCCTTGGGTTCTGATCCTCATCGCACTGTTTCAGCCGCCCGAAAGGGCGGTTTTTTTTTCTACGTCGTGTGGCAAATGTCGGGAATGCCGTGTCTGTTGTACCGCCATCGCGGGCAAGCCCGCTCCCACATTGGATCTTCAGTGGACATAGATCCAATGTGGGAGCGGGCTTGCCCGCGATGGCGGCCTGTCAGTCACCAAGGGAACCTGCGCCTTGCAGGGCTGATGCTCTGCTAGAATCGGCCCCATTGATCCCAAGAGGTGCCCCATGAGCGAGCCGATTCGTCTGACCCAGTACAGCCACGGCGCTGGCTGTGGCTGCAAGATTTCTCCCCTGGTGCTGGAGGTGATTCTCGCCGGCAGCGGCGCGCAAAACCTGGACCCGAAACTCTGGGTCGGCAACGCCTCGCGTGATGACGCCGCCGTGTACGCCATCGATGAAGAGCGTGGCGTGGTGTCGACCACTGACTTCTTTATGCCGATTGTCGACGACCCGTTCGATTTCGGCCGCATTGCCGCCACCAATGCCATCAGCGATATCTACGCCATGGGTGGCGATCCGTTGATGGCGATTGCGATCCTCGGCTGGCCGGTGAATGTACTGGCGCCGGAGATTGCCCGGGAAGTGATTCGCGGCGGGCGTTCGGTCTGCGATGAAGCGGGCATTCCGTTGGCCGGTGGGCATTCCATCGATGCGCCGGAGCCGATCTTCGGCCTGGCGGTCACCGGTCTGGTGCAAAAACGCCACATGAAGCGTAACGACACCGCCACCGCCGGTTGCCTGCTTTACCTCACCAAACCCCTGGGCATCGGCATCCTCACCACCGCCGAGAAGAAGGGCAAGTTGCGCCATGCCGACATCGGCCTGGCCCGCGACTGGATGTGCACCCTGAACAAACCCGGCAGCCGCTTCGGCAAACTCGACGGCGTGACCGCGATGACCGACGTCACCGGTTTTGGTTTGCTGGGGCATCTGGTGGAAATGGCCGATGGCAGCAACGTGACGGCCCGAATCGAGTACGACCGTGTGCCGCGCCTGCCGGGTGTCGAGTATTACCTGGACCTGGGCTGCGTACCGGGCGGGACGCTGCGCAATTTCGACAGCTACGCCAGCAAACTCGGGCGGCTTCAGGAAATGCACAAACGCGTGCTCTGCGATCCGCAGACCAGCGGTGGCCTGCTAGTCGCGGTCACACCTGAGGGTAACGAACACTTCCTCAAAGTGGCTGCCGAACTAGGCCTTGCCCTTGAGCCGATCGGCGAACTGGTCGAGCGACAGACAAACGCGGTCGAGGTGTTTTGATGTCTATCGACTGCACCGATTACCGCGACATCTTTCTCAACGACCGGCCGATGATGGACGCCCGTGCGCCGGTCGAGTTTCAAAAAGGCTCATTCCCCGGCGTCGTCAACCTGCCACTGATGAACGACAGCGAGCGGCAACGGATCGGCACCTGCTACAAACAGCACGGCCAGCAAGCCGCCATTACGCTGGGCCATCAACTGGTGTCCGGCGAGATCAAAGCCGAGCGCATTCAGGCCTGGGCGGAGTTTGCCCGGGCCCATCCGGATGGCTATCTGTATTGTTTTCGCGGCGGCTTGCGCTCGCAGATCGTCCAGCAGTGGCTCAAGGACGAGGCGGGCATTGATTACCCGCGAGTCGGTGGCGGCTACAAGGCCATGCGCACCTTCCTGCTGGACACGCTCGATCAGGCGGTTACCCAGTGCGATTTCGTTTTGCTCGGCGGCATGACCGGCACCGGCAAGACCGAGGTGCTCACGCAGCTGCGCAACGGCCTGGACCTGGAGGGCCACGCCAACCATCGCGGTTCCAGTTTCGGCAAACACGCCACCGGCCAGCCCTCCAACATCGACTTTGAAAACCGCCTGGCGGTGGATGTGCTGAAAAAGCGTGACCACGGCATCGAGCAGTTTGTGCTGGAAGACGAGAGCCGGGCGATCGGCAGTTGCGCGCTGCCGTTGCCGCTGTATCAGGGCATGCAGCAGTTTCCGATGGTCTGGCTTGAAGACAGCCTGCAAGGGAGGGTCGAGCGAATCCTGCGCGATTACGTGGTGGATTTGTGTGCCGAGTTTATCGGCGTGCATGGCGATGAAGGCTTTGCGTTGTTCTCCGAGCGTTTGCTGGAGAGCCTGAACAACGTGCAGAAGCGCTTGGGCGGAGAACGCCATCGGCGGATGTTGATCTTGATGGAGGAGGCGTTGGCGGAGCAGGCGAACAGCGGGGCCGTGGACTTGCACCGGGGCTGGATCGAAGGGTTGCTGCGCGAGTATTACGACCCGATGTATGCGTTTCAGCGGGAGAAGAAGGGGGCGCGGATCGAGTTTGCCGGGGAGCGCGGGGCGGTGCTTGAGTACCTGCGCGAGCGAGTCAGTCAGCGAGGGTGAGGGTGGTTTTGCTGGCCTCATCGCGGGCAAGCCCGCTCCCACATTTGATCTTCAGTGAGCACCAAATCTATGTTCAAAGCAGATCCTTGTGGGAGCGGGCTTGCCCGCGATGAGGCCCTGACAGACACCCCACGACTCAAGTCGGGCAAGTCTCCTGCCCATTATCCAGACCCTGCTTGTAACTGTGGCTCACCAGGCTGGCCTTGCCGTTGTGCCAGGTTAGCGTGAGCACATACAGCGAGTCATAGTCGCTGGACTCCCAGTCGTCGGCGATGTTCTGTTTCTTGCCAACGGCTTCCCCGGCAACCTTGTTGATCAGCTCGGGCAGGTAGCCGTGGGACCAGGCGGTGTAGATGACCGAGTTGTGATATTTGTCGTGCAGCAGTTCATCCGCCAGGTCGCTGGTGTCATTGGCCGAGAAGTTGATGTTCACCGGCAAACCGAGCTTGATCGCGCTGGGGCTGATGGTCATCAGGGGGCGAATGTAACTGTAGGAGTTGTCCAGTTCGCCTTCCTCGACATTGCGCGTCGGGTTCGCGGCGAAGACATAGTTGGCCTTGCCGAATTTTTCCGGCAACAAAGTGGCCAGGTCAATCGCACGGTTCAGACCTTGGCAATTGAGCTGGCCAAGGCCGCCAGCAGGTTTTTCCGCGTGGCGCAGGAACACCAGCGTCTGGGTGCCGTCCGCCGGTTGGGCACGGCTTTCGCGGGATTCCAGTGCCAGAAACAACACGCTGACTGCCAGCAAGGCGGGCAGGAGTAAATAAGCGCGATGTTTGAAGCGTTTGGCGAATTTCAGAGGGTTCATCATTGAATTAAGAGTTCTTCAGCGCATTTCGTTAAGGCTGACAAACCTTTACACCGCGAAATTCCTGCATCGGGTGTTTTCCATGTCGTTAAGCCGGTCCGTATTCAAAAGAGGCAGTGCTCAGAGTCCTCTGAAGCCCGTTTGGTTCGATTCCGGCAAAGAGCGCAGCAATGTACCGGTAACCTTGTACGGGTTGGAGCACAGGTTATCGACAGGATGTTGCGGATTTATGGACACGTTACACGTGTAGGAGCTGCCGAAGGCTGCGATCTTTTGATCTTGAACATCAGTGGGATTGATACCGGCAACGGATCTCCTGCATTAAGATCGTCATTCTCAATTTCCTCGTGGATGCTCCCATGACCGATTTGTCCGTGTTCCCCATCACCCAGAAATGGCCGGCCCAATACCCCGAGTGGATTCAGCTTTACTCCTTGCCGACCCCCAACGGCGTCAAGGTGTCGATCATGCTCGAAGAGATCGGCCTGCCTTACGAGCCCCATCGCGTGGGCTTCGAGACCAATGATCAGCTGTCGCCCGAATTCATGTCCCTGAACCCCAACAACAAGATCCCGGCCATCCTCGATCCCCATGGTCCGGGAGACCAGCCGTTGCCGCTGTTCGAGTCCGGGGCGATTCTGATCTATCTCGCCGACAAGAGCGGGCAATTGCTGGCACAGGAATCGGCTGCGCGTTACGAGACGATCCAGTGGCTGATGTTTCAGATGGGTGGCATCGGGCCGATGTTCGGCCAACTCGGCTTCTTCAACAAATTCGCTGGCAAGGACTACGAAGACAAGCGACCTCGGGATCGTTACGTCGAGGAAAGCAAACGCCTGCTCAGTGTGCTCGACGGGCGTCTGGAAGGGCGTGACTGGATCATGGGTGAGCGTTACACCATTGCCGACATCGCGACGTTCCCCTGGGTGCGCAACCTGATCGGCTTCTATGAGGCTGGCGATCTGGTGGGCATCAACAACTTCCCCAACGTCACGCGAGTGCTGGAAAAATTCCTGGCGCGGCCGGCGGTGATCCGCGGGCTGGAAATTCCTAAACCCCTCTCGAATTGAACGGGAACCTGTGGGAGCGGGCTTGCCCGCGATAGCGGAGTGTCAGACACATTGATGCCGGATGGACCGCCGCCATCGCGGGCAAGCCCGCTTGTATGGTAGGACTTGAAGGGAGGAGGAGGGACAAAGCCCGATTCTGACTGTTGACGCAGTACAGATCCGTGGGAGATTTCGCCTGGCCTCCTTGCAGCAACGCGCCG
>NZ_LHPC01000019.1 GCF_001297125.1 Pseudomonas sp. RIT-PI-q | reverse complement strand
AGCATTGGAACCACCTGATCCCATCCCGAACTCAGCAGTGAAACGATGCATCGCCGATGGTAGTGTGGGGTTTCCCCATGTGAGAGTAGGTCATCGTCAAGATTAAATTCCGAAACCCCTATCTGCGTATGCAGGTAGGGGTTTTGTTTTGCCCGCAGGAAAGTTCGTACAACAACATCAGACGGCTCCCGGCTGTCACAGTCTCCCGACAATGCTAAGGTTCGGCCCTAGCTTTTGTATTTTCCCAAGGAAGCCTTTATGCCGGACGCGACGTCCCTCAGTGCTGGATTTATGGTGGTTCACGGTAACCGCCTGGACGAGCTGCGCAGCCTGGTGGTTAGCTGGATGCGGCGCTATCCGCTGGCTCCCTTGGAAAATGAAATCGCCTTGGTACAGAGCAACGGCATCGCCCAATGGCTAAAGCTGGCACTGGCTGAAGACCCGGAAGATGACGACATGGGCGGCTGCGGAATCGCCGCGGCCATCGACGTGCAGTTACCGGGTAGCTTCATGTGGCAGCTCTATCGCATGGTACTTGGGCGTGACGAAATCCCGGTCAAATCGTTGCTCGATAAAGCCCCGCTGACCTGGCGTCTGATGCGTCTGCTTCCACAGTTGATCAACCAACCGCACTTCGAGCCTCTGCAGCGCTTCCTTACCAATGACACCGATTTACGTAAACGCTATCAGTTGGCTGAGCGGCTGGCGGATTTGTTCGACCAGTACCAGGTGTACCGCGCCGATTGGCTCGAAGATTGGGCAGAAGGTCGTCATCAATTACGAAATGGCAGAGGCGAAGCGAAACCGCTGACCCCGGCCAACTGCTGGCAGGCAGAGTTGTGGCGTGCGCTGTTGCTGGATGTGGGAGAACAAGGCATGGCGCAAAGCCGTGCCGGTGTCCATCAGCGGTTTATCGAGCGCATCAATTGTCTCTCCGTGGCACCCAGTGGATTACCTTCGCGGGTGATCGTTTTCGGGATTTCATCACTGCCTGCCCAGGCTCTGGAAGCGCTTGCAGGACTGGCCCGGTTCAGCCAGGTCCTGCTTTGCGTCCACAACCCCTGTCGTCACCATTGGGCGGACATCGTCGCCGATAAAGACCTATTACGGCATCAATACAAGCGTCAGGCCCGCAAGAGCGGAATGCCGGTTGTGCTTGACCCGCAAACCCTCCATCAGCACGCACATCCGCTACTGGCGGCATGGGGTAAGCAGGGGCGGGACTACATCAATCTGCTCGACAGTTACGATGATCCCAACAGCTATCGCTCGGCATTTCGTGATGGCCGTATCGACCTGTTCAGTGACAGTCAGCCACAGAACATGCTCAATCAACTACAAGACGACATTCTTGAATTGCGTCCGCTGAACGAGACTCGTGAACGCTGGCCGGCTGTTGATCTGGAGACGGACGAGTCGATCCGTTTTCACATTGCCCATAGCGCGCAGCGCGAAGTTGAAATCCTCCACGATCAATTACTCGCGCGCTTCAGCGCCGATCCGCAGCTACGTCCTCGCGACGTGATCGTGATGGTGCCGGATATCGATAGCTACGCTCCGCATATCCGAGCGGTGTTTGGCCAACTGGATTACAAAGACCAACGCTTCATTCCCTTCACACTTGCAGATCAAGGCCAGCGCGGCCGTGATCCGCTACTGATTGCTGTCGAACATCTGCTCAAACTGCCAGACAGTCGTTTCCCTGTCAGCGAGATACTCGACTTGCTCGATGTTCCTGCGCTGCGCGCCCGCTTCGGTGTAGAGGAGCGTGACCTGCCAACCCTGCACCGCTGGATCGAAGGTGCAGGCATCCGTTGGGGCATGAATGCCCAGCAGCGCGCCGGGCTCGGTTTGCCGCAGGAACTGGAGCAAAACAGTTGGCGTTTCGGCCTGCGACGGATGTTGCTCGGTTACGCCGTTGGCAGTGCAAGTGCCTGTGAGGGCATCGAACCCTACGACGAGATCGGTGGTCTGGATGCGGCGCTTATAGGCCCTTTGGTCGCGCTTCTGGATGCGCTGGAAATTGCCCATCGCGAACTCTCCCAACCTGCACCACCCAAGCAATGGGGCTTGCGATTACAGGCACTGGCGCAGTTGTTCTTCCAGGCCAGCAATGAGCATGACGACTACTTGCTGGCCCAACTCGAAGAGCTGCGTGAAACCTGGCTTGAGACGTGTGAATCAGTCGGCTTGCACGATGAGTTACCGTTGACCGTCGTTCGGGAAGCCTGGCTGGCCGGCCTGGATCAAGGTCGCTTGTCCCAGCGTTTTCTTGCGGGTGCGGTTAACTTCTGCACGTTGATGCCCATGCGAGCGATCCCGTTCAAACTGGTCTGCCTGCTTGGCATGAATGATGGGGATTACCCGCGCGCGCAACCGCCACTGGATTTCGATCTCATGGGCAGTGATTACCGCCCAGGCGATCGCTCCCGGCGCGAAGATGACCGCTATCTGCTTCTCGAAGCTCTGTTGTCAGCGCGTGACCAACTCTATATCAGCTGGGTCGGCCGCAGCATTCGCGATAACAGTGAGCGCCCAGCGTCGGTACTGATTGGCCAATTGCGTGACCATCTGGCCAGCGGTTGGCGAATGCACGATTCAGACGAAGTGCTACTTGAGGCCTTGACTCAGGAACACCCCCTGCAACCCTTCAGCGCCCGTTACTTCCATGAAGGCGATGAACTGTTCAGCTACGCCAATGAATGGCAAGTGCTTCATCAGACCACTGAGCCCGCGACTGATATCGAGGTGCTTGACGCCTATGTTCAGGAGGAGCCGCTGAGCCTCGGTCAATTGCAGGATTTCTTGCGTAATCCTGTACGACATTTCTTCAGCCAGCGCTTAAAGGTGTTCTTTGAAGCTGCGGATGTACCTTTGGCCGATGAAGAACCATTCGTACTCGACGCGCTGCAACGCTATAGCCTCAGCGACAGTTTGCTGGAAGCCGCGCTGGGAGATCTGGACTATACGGATCAGGCGCTGGAGGCACGGGCAAAACGTCTGCAAAACAGCGGGCTACTGCCAATGGCCGGTTTCGGTGAATGTCTGCAACGAGAGTTGATAGAACCGTTGCCGGATCTGCTGCAGCGCTATCAACAGCTCCTGTTGTTATGGCCCACACCGCTCACCAGCGCTTTACCGGTGAATCTCGAATTTCAAGGCCTGCGTCTGGAAGGTTGGCTCAGCGGCCTGCATCAACGGGCGGATGGTGGATTGCTCTCGGTCACTACGATCCCCAACAGCATAGGCTCGATCAAGTCACGCAAATGGCATCGGCTGACGCGGCCATGGGTCAATCATCTGGTTGCGTGCGCCAGTGGTATGGCAATGACCACTGCGTTGGTGGCCAGTGACGACAGCCTGTTGCTCGGCCCGATGGAAGAGGGCACTGCATCACGGATTCTCGGCGACCTGTTGCTGGCTTGGAAAACGGGCATGCGCCAACCGCTGCCGATTGCCGTGAAGACAGCGTTCGCATGGCTTGGTCAAACCGACCCGGACAAGGCCCAGGCTGCTGCCCGCAAGGCTTATGAAGGCGATGGCTTGACCACCGACGGCGAGCGTCGCGAAAGCCCGGCACTTAGCCGTCAGTTCGCCGACTACGATGCACTGGTTGCCGATGAGACTTTCCCCGATTGGTGCGACGCTTTGTACAGGCCACTGCTTGAAGCTTCCTGGCGATCATTGACCAGCGAGGAGGCACGCTCATGACCACGAAGACACCGCTGGCCCTGGCATTCCCACTGCGCGGTAGCCAGCTGATCGAAGCCAGCGCCGGGACCGGCAAGACCTTCACCATTTCTGCGCTTTATCTGCGTCTGGTTCTTGGACACGGTGGGGAGTCGACCGGTTTCGGGCGTGAGTTGCTACCGCCCCAAATCCTCGTTGTGACATTCACCGATGCTGCGACCAAAGAGCTACGCGAACGCATTCGCACACGCTTGGCTGAAGCTGCACGGTTTTTTCGCGACGAGACACCGGCACCGGATGGCCTGATTGCCGAACTTCGTGACGAGTACCTTCCCGAGCAGTGGTCCGGGTGTGCAAACCGTCTGGACATCGCCGCTCAATGGATGGACGAAGCAGCGGTCTCGACCATCCACAGTTGGTGCCAGCGCATGTTGCGCGAGCACGCCTTCGACAGCGGCAGCCTTTTCACACAGACCCTGGAAACCGATCACAGCGATTTGCTCGGCGAGGTCCTGCGCGATTACTGGCGGCTGTTCTGTTATCCGATGCAAGGCGATGCGCTGAACTGGGTACGCAGCAATTGGGGTGGCCCGGCAGCATTGTTGCCGCGGGTGCGCGGTTTGTTCGCCAGTGAGCGTGACAGCGTCGAAGGTAAAGAGCCCGCCGAGCTGATCACTGAGTGCCTGCATGAGCGAAGGGCTGCCTTGCTTGAACTCAAGATGCCCTGGCGCCAGTGGGCGGACGAGTTGCTTGTCATCTGTCACGAGGGCGTCGCGAGCAAGAACGTCGACGGGCGCAAGATGCAGGCGCGGTACTTCGAACCCTGGTTCGAAAAGATCAAAGCCTGGGCCGAAGACGAATCCCTTGAGCAACTGGATATCGGTACTGGTTTCACTCGCCTGACCCCCGATGGCATGGCTGAAGCCTGGAAGAAGGGTGAAGTACCCAATCATCCAGGACTGGAGGCCATGCCTGGTCTCAAGGCCAGTCTCGATGGATTGCCGACGCCCGATGCCGCCGTCCTGCAACACGCGGCACAGTGGGTCGGTGCACGGTTCGAAGAAGAAAAACGCCGTCGCGCGGAAATGGGTTTCGACGACATGCTGCTGCGCCTCGATGCGGCGTTGCAGTCTGACGGTGGTGAGCGCCTGGCCACTCTTATCCGTGAGCAATTCCCGGTGGCGCTGATCGATGAGTTCCAGGATACCGACCCGGTACAGTATCGGATCTTCGAGAGTATTTATCGCATCGAGGACAACAATCCCGAGTGCGGTCTGTTCCTGATCGGCGACCCGAAGCAGGCGATCTATGCCTTCCGCGGTGCTGACATCTACACCTACCTGCGCGCCCGCCAGGCCACCACTGGCCGTCTGCATACCCTGGGCACCAACTTCCGCTCAAGTCATGGCATGGTCAGTGCGGTGAACCATGTATTCGAGCGTGCCGAGTCTCGCGAGTCCGGGCGCGGCGCGTTCCTGTTTCGTGAAAAGAATGGCAAGAACCCGGTGCCGTTCCTGCCCGTCGAATCCCAGGGACGCAAAGAAGTCCTGCACATGGATGGTCAGGTTGTACCTGCGCTGAACATCTGGCATCTGTCCGCCGAACAGCCACTGTCTGGTGCGATGTACCGACAACAATTGGCCGCCACCTGTGCCTGTGTAATCACCGAGTTGCTCAACGGCGGGCAACAAGGTCGGGCGGGTTTCCTGCAAGACGGTAAGGAATTGAGAGGCGTACTGCCAGCCGATATTGCGATCCTGGTACGCGACGGTAAAGAAGCTCAAGCCGTACGTGGCGAGCTTTCCGCCCGCGGCGTGCGTAGCGTTTATTTGTCGGACAAGGACTCGGTGTTCGCCGCCCAGGAAGCCCACGACCTGCTGTCCTGGCTCAAGGCCTGCGCCGAGCCGGATGTCGAGCGGCCGTTGCGAGCGGCGTTAGCCTGCATCACCCTGAACCTGTCACTGGTAGAGCTGGAACGACTGAATCAGGACGAATTGGCCTGGGAAGCGCGGGTCATGCAGTTCCGTGGTTATCGCGAGCTCTGGCGCAAGCAAGGTGTATTGCCGATGCTGCGGCGCTTGCTGCATGACTTCCAGTTGCCTCAGGCATTGATCGCACGCAACGATGGCGAGCGAGTGCTGACCAACCTGCTGCACCTGTCCGAATTACTGCAGCAAGCCGCCGCCGAACTCGATGGCGAACAAGCGCTGATCCGGCATTTGTCCGAGCATCTGGCGTTGTCCGGTCAGGCCGGCGAAGAACAGATCCTGCGTCTGGAGAGCGACGAACAACTGGTCAAGGTCGTGACCATTCACAAGTCCAAGGGGCTTGAGTATCCCTTGGTGTTCCTGCCGTTCATTTGCTCGGCGAAACCTGTGGATGGCAGCCGTCTGCCGTTGCATTACCACGATGCCAACGGCAAGGCCCAAGTGACATTGACGCCGACAGCCGAGTTAATCGCCCAGGCCGATGATGAACGTCTCGCCGAGGATCTGCGCTTGCTCTACGTGGCCCTGACCCGGGCGCAACATGCCTGCTGGCTCGGAGTGACTGATCTCAAGCGCGGCAATAACAACAGTTCGGTGCTGCACCTGTGCGCGTTGGGTTATCTGTTGGGCGGTGGTGCAGCATTGACCGAATCGGCGGGTTTGAAGCGTTGGCTGGAAGACCTGCAACAGGACTGCCCGGCGCTGAGCTACGGTGAACTGCCTGAAGCGACCGCCGAGCACTACCATCCACCACGTAACGAAGCGACCTTGCTCGCTCCTCTGATTCCCAAGCGTAAGGCCAGCGAAAACTGGTGGATTGCCTCCTACAGTGCCCTGCGCATTGGCGACATCATGAGTGTCGGTGCCGATGAAGCGCCGGAGAATCCGCAAGCGCAAAAACTCTTCGATGACGAACGTCTCGATCCGCAGGCGCCACGGGAAGTGGTCGCCGGCGGCGCTGACATCCATCGATTCCCGCGTGGCCCGAACCCCGGCACCTTTCTCCATGGTTTGCTTGAATGGGCCGGCGACGAAGGTTTTACCGTCACACCGCAATCGGTGGAGGATGCTATCGCCCGTCGCTGCAATCGCCGGGGCTGGGAAGGCTGGATAACCACGCTCAGCGAGTGGCTGCAGCACCTGCTCAAATCCCCACTGCACATCGGTGCAGGACAGACACCTGTGGTGTTCGAGCAACTGACCCAATACCGGGTCGAGATGGAGTTCTGGTTCGCCAGCCATAAAGTCGATGTGCTCAAACTCGATGAGCTGGTGCACCAATACACCCACAACGGCGTGTCCCGTGTGGCGGCCGAGCCGGTGTTGCTCAATGGCATGTTCAAGGGCTTCATCGACCTGACGTTCGAACACGACGGCCGTTACTACGTCGCCGACTACAAATCCAACTGGCTGGGCGTCGATGATGCGGCCTACACCGAGCAGGCCATGGAACAGTCGATTCTCGACAACCGTTACGACCTGCAATACGTGCTGTACCTGTTGGCCCTGCATCGTCAGCTCAAGGCACGGCTTGTTGATTACGATTACGACCGGCATGTCGGTGGTGCGTTGTATGTGTTCCTGCGCGGTACGCGCGCTTCCAGCCAGGGTGTGTACTTCGCCCGTCCGCCAAGAGAACTGATCGAGCGTCTGGACCGGCTGTTCCAGGGCAAGTCAGAACCCAAGGCCGAACCCGCCTGGGAACAGGGAGTTTTACTATGAGTCGCACCTTCGCCGATTTGCTGCCCACGTCACTGGCGGACGAAAGCCTTGCGGATCTGGCGCCATTGACTCGCGCCGATGACCTGCTGCTATTGCTCACTCGGTGGGTCGAACGTGGTTGGTTGCGAGCGCTGGACAAAGCCTTCGTCGCCTTTCTTCATGAACTCGCGCCTGACGATGATCCGCTGGTATTGCTGGCGGCTGCGTTGACCAGTCATCAACTGGGCCACGGCCACGTGTGTCTGGATTTGTTCGAGACGCTGAAAGAGCCGGACTTCGCGCTGTCGCTACCGCCGGAAGGTGATCTGCAAAGTGGCGTGATGCTATTACCGTCACAATTGCTCGAAGCGCTCGACGGTGCCCATTGGTGCAAGGTGTTGGCCGCCAGCAGCCTGGTCGCTTTGGCGGTCGATGGTCGTGAGGCGGCGCAGCATCGGCCGTTGGTGCTTTCCGGCAAACGCTTGTACCTGCGCCGCTACTGGGCTTACGAGCGGCGGATCGACAACGCGTTGCGCCAGCGCCTGGCAGAGCATGAAACAACACCAAATGATTTGTCCCGGCGCCTCACCGGTCTGTTCGGCCCAGCCAAGCCTGGTGACGTCATCGACTGGCAGAAGCTTGCCTGTGCCCTGGCTACTCGCAGTGCGTTCAGCATCGTCACGGGCGGCCCGGGGACTGGCAAGACCACTACGGTCGTACGCTTGCTGGCATTGCTCCAGGCACCGGCGGTGGAGGCTGGCAAACCGCTGCGTATTCGTCTTGCCGCACCTACCGGTAAAGCCGCGGCACGGCTGACGGAGTCGATCAGTCAGCAGGTTCTGACGTTGAAAGTCGCAGAGACCGTGCGGGAAAAAATCCCGTCTGACGTCACCACCGTGCACCGTCTACTCGGCAGCCGTCCCGGTACTCGACATTTCCGGCATCACGCCGGTAATCGCTTGCCGCTGGACGTACTGGTGGTGGACGAAGCCTCGATGATTGACCTGGAAATGATGGCCAATCTTCTTGACGCGATGCCGGCACATGCTCGTCTGGTGCTGCTCGGGGACAAGGACCAACTGGCATCCGTGGAGGCCGGTGCGGTGCTGGGCGATCTGTGCCGCGATGCTGAAGCGGCCTGGTATAGCCCGCAGACTCGCCAGTGGCTGGAGACCATCAGTGGTGAAAGACTGGATGCCAGCGGTTTGCAGGAGGATACCAACGGCACTCATCCACTGGCCCAGCAAGTGGTGATGCTGCGTCACTCACGGCGGTTCGGCGAGGGCAGCGGCATCGGCCAGTTGGCTCGCTGGGTCAACCAGCAGCAGCCTGAGGAAGCCCGCAAGTTATTGGCCGCGAGAAGCCACGACGACATCTTTTCCCTTCCGCTCAAGGGTGAACAGGATCGGGCATTGGAGCGCTTGCTGCTAGAAGGTCATGGTGAAGGACCGCAAGGTTATCGGCAGTACCTCAGTCTGCTGCGCAGCCTGCGGCCGTCGATCAATAGCACGCTTGATGATCCATGCTGGACCCATTGGGCACGCCAGGTACTGCACGCCTTCGACGCCTTCCAATTGTTATGCGCGGTGCGCAAAGGACCTTGGGGCGTGGAAGGGCTGAATCAGCGAGTGACCGAGGCGTTGCTCAAAGCCCGGCTGATCGATAGCGACCAGCAGTGGTACGAAGGTCGGCCCGTGCTGATGACGCGCAACGACTATGGCTTGGGTTTGATGAACGGCGACATCGGTATTGCGCTCAGGCTACCGGAGCGCGATGGTCCCGAGGCAGGCAAGCAGGTGCTGCGTGTAGCGTTCCCGCGCAATGATGGCCAGGGCGGCGTACGGTTTGTTCTCCCGAGCCGGCTCAATGATGTCGAAACTGTGTATGCCATGACGGTGCATAAATCACAGGGCTCGGAATTTGACCACACGGCGTTGATTCTGCCGGAGGCTCTGAACCCGGTACTCACCAAGGAACTGATCTACACCGGGATCACCCGGGCGAAAAACTGGTTCACCCTGATCGAGCCGCGTTCCGGCGTGTTCGAAGAGGCGGTGCGACGCAAGGTCAAACGCTTGAGCGGGTTGATGTTGGAGTTGGAGGAGGGCGGCCAGGTGCGTGATTGAAAGGGGCGATCCCCGATGACGGAAACTGTCTGAAGTGCCGTACTGCGCGGCCTCGCTGGCACTTCAACGCTGTGCTATCGTTGCGGCACTATTTCGTTTAGATCCAGAGAATCCCTGCATGAAGGTGGCTGTTCGGGCGACGGAGCGCGTCGTTGGCTGCAAACACGTGTTGCTTGCAGGCTTTCTCTGTTTACTGAGTGGCGTCGTTTTCGCTCAGTCGCAAATACCCGTCAGCATGGCCGACCAGCGTGCCAGATCGGTCACCCAGGTGGTCCTCGGGATTCTCAGCTATGCCCGCTGGCCTGTTGAGCCTGCGCAACTACGCCTGTGCATCGTGGGGCCCACCGAATACACCGACGACCTGGTTAAAGGTACGACCCAGGCGACTGGCCGTCCTGTCACGGTGCGCCGGCTGCTGGCCGATAACCCAGCCATTGCAGGTGAATGCGATGCGGTCTATATCGGCAAACTGAGCAGCGACGAACGCAGCCGACTATTCGCCTCATTGACGGGGCGTCCGGTGTTGAGCATCAGCGAGGCCGACGTTCAATGCACCGTAGGCAGTCTGTTTTGTCTGCGGGTCAGCGATGATCAAGTGTCCTTTGAGGTCAACCTCGACTCCGTCGCGCGCAGTGGCGTGCGCATTCACCCTAGCGTGCTGCAACTGTCCCGCCGCAAACCGGCGGCGCCATGAATCCAGCCAAAAGGAGTCATCGCCCAACCTTGCGCTCGGTCATCGGCCGCGGTCATTTGACCGTCGCGCTGGTGGGTGTGGCCATGGCCAGTATTTCACTGACACTGCTTGGCGTACTGGCCTTGCGAGTCTATGCCGACCACAACCTGCACCTGATCGCACGCTCGATCAATTACACCGTGGAAGCCGCGGTGGTGTTCAACGATAAAGCCGCTGCCACCGAGGCGCTGGCGTTGATTGCGTCCACTGAAGAAGTGGCCGATGCCCAAGTGCTGGACGTGCAGGGCCAGGCGTTGGCGCGCTGGCAACGGCCGGAAACCGGCTTGTTTTCCGACCTTGAAATGCAGATTGCCAAAGCCTTTCTGGAAAAACCAATTAGCATGCCGATCATCCATCAAGGTCAGGAAATCGGCAGTATCCAGCTCACGGGGCACGGGGGCAGTCTGCTGCGCTTTTTGCTCAGTGGTCTTGTCGGCATCGTTCTGTGTACGGCCGTCAGTGCCTGGGTGGCGCTCTATCTGGCGCGTCGACAACTTCGCGGCATCACCGGCCCATTGCGCAGCCTGGCTTTTGTGGCTCACGCCGCCCGCAGCGAGCGAGCCTTCGATCAGCGTGTGCCACCCGCCGCCATCGCTGAACTCGACAACCTGGGCAATGACTTCAATGCCTTGCTCGATGAGCTCGAATCCTGGCAGAGCCACCTGCAAACCGAGAACGAAACCCTCGCCCACCAGGCCAGTCACGACAGCCTCACCGGATTGCCAAACCGGGCGTTTTTCGAAGGTCGACTGATGCGCGCGCTGCGCAATGCCAACAAGCTCAATGAGCGAGTCGCGGTGCTGTTTCTCGACAGCGACCGGTTCAAGGAAATCAACGATAACTTCGGCCACGCCGCGGGCGATGCCGTATTGGTGGCCGTGGCCAAACGGGTTCGTGCGCAGCTGCGTGAAGACGATCTAGTGGCACGCTTGGGCGGCGACGAATTTGCCGTCCTGCTGACACCGCTGCATCAGGTCGAAGACGCCGAGTGGATTGCCGACAAAATCATCGCCAGCATGGAAGTGCCAATCCCGTTGCCGGGCGATACCGAAGTACAGACTTCCCTCAGTATCGGCATCGCCGTGTACCCCGACCATGGGACGACACCGGGCGCCCTGCTCAATGCCGCCGACGCGGCCATGTACCAAGCCAAGCGCCTTTCCCGAGGTGCGCAGCACACGGCCGGGTCGGAGCACCCTGTCGCCGATGTTCACATCAGGAGCTAAATTCCGTGTTCTCACTCACCCAGCGTTCCCTGCGATTTTTCGCGATCACCCTGTTTTTGGCGTTGCTCACCTTGACCGGTTGCCAGACAACACCGCACAAAGGCCTGACCCCGGCGCAGGTCGCTGTGCTCAAGCAGCAAGGTTTTGAATTGACTGACGAGGGCTGGGCGTTTGGTTTGTCCGGTAAAGTGTTGTTTGGCAGTGATGACGACAGCCTGAATACCGCCAGTACCGAGATCGTCGCGCGCATTGGCAAAGCGTTGCAGAGTGTTGGAATCGAGCGGGTTCGGGTCGATGGCCACACGGATGCCTCGGGCAAGGAAATCTACAACGAGCAGCTTTCCGTGCGCCGCGCGAAAAGCGTCGAAAAGGTCCTGGCCACCGTTGGCATGAAAGAACAGAACATCCAGCTACGTGGCCTCGGCAGCAGTGAGCCCGTCGCCTCCAATGACACCGCGGCCGGTCGAACCGAGAATCGCCGGGTGTCGATCGTGGTGAGCGCCGAGTAATCGGCGAACGGCCTTTTAATCAATTGTTGTTTTTGGGGATTTCATGCCCCGACAGATGAACAGAGCGCGACGATTTCCAAATGGGAAAAATAATAAATTACTGCCGAGACCACTTTTGGAAAAAATGGCTTCGCAAGCACAAGTGCAAAGTGGCTGGCGGGGTTTCATCGCTTCCGGCAAAAGCCACATTGATACTGGAAGAAAATGTTTCGCTCGGTGGTGTTGTTATCGACACTAAAAAACTGAGCATTGGCGCTCACACTTATATCCGAAGTGGTTGTGTGCTTTCTGCTGTTTCCTCAATCGGACGTTTTTGCTCGATTGGCAACAACTGCTTTATCGGACAGGATAAAAATACACACCCTTCAGACTGGGTCAGTTCGCACCCCTTTCAATTTACCAATACCCCTCTGTCTTTCGAGCCAGAAATTGTTGATGTAACAATCGGCGACGATGTATGGATCGGGCATGGCGCCATGATTATGGAAGGTGTCACGGTGGGTACGGGCGCCATTATCGCCACCCGCGCGCTGGTCATGCACGATGTGCCGCCCTATGCGGTTGTCGCCGGGTTTCCAGCGAAAGTGGTCAAGTTTCGGCACCCGCCAGAGGTTGTGTCGCAATTATTAAGCAGCCATTGGTGGGAGTGTCATGTCGATTTTCTCCTGAGCTTGCGCCTGGATGATCCCCGTATTTCTTTGCCGATGATTGCGGATTCGCGTGATGCCCATCTGGCGACTTACAGGCAGATGGAAGTCACCAGGAAAGGTTGTCGATTGGTTGCGGCCAACAATCATTGATAACTCAATGTTCAATCTGCAAATCGAAAGTCCCGGATTTCACCCAGCAATAACGGACATGATGTCGCCCTTCGATCACTCGTCTTTGAATCCCGACAATCCCTGAGCAGCGCGCCATTCTTTGAGCGTACGGGTGATGCCTTCGGCTGAATCGTCTGCATCGTCTTCGGGGTAAAAGATCAAGTCAGATCCTGCTGGATGTTCACAGATTGTGTTGAAGTGATGCACGAGCTTGTTCTCTTCCTCTTCGCTTGCGTCGTTTCCGATGATCCGTTGAAGCAGCTCTATGAATTCCTGTTCTGTGTAGTCTGAAACGCTGTTTTTCAAAGTCATTGTCTGTCTTCCTTGTGAATCTCTACGTGTCGTTTCGGCGTCAATCGCAAAGTTGTCTACGTCGTACACCGCGCCGCCATACTGAATGTTTTGAATGTGATGGATTTCGTAGCGAGCGTTTTCACCGTTGTGTTCTGATCTTTGGGCGAATGGTGCTTTGCCGTTTCGTAGCTTGCTTTGGTTGGTGGGTTTGAACTGGCTGAATAGCTCTGGGGCATTTCCTACGGCAGTCCAGAACGCCTTCCTGAAAGCATCGAAGTTGCTAAAGCTCTTGCCGCTGAGTTGACTGGCAATTCTTGTTGGTATGGGGGCACCTAGGCCAGCACTCGCCCCAGCTAACCAGATGCCGGTCACGTCCTTTCCTTGGCCAGTTACGGTGCCAGGATCGAGACGAACATTCATCACGATATACAACGGCTGCACACCAGAGTCAGCCGGGAACACCAGAATGAAATCTTTGTACGCGTCAGGGTAAATCGGACTGACGATGATGTTATCAGCCTGTTCGGTGGGCGGATAAATCCAAATCTGTGGCGCCTTTGGCGCGCCTTCTAACGTTGGAATTCCTACAGTGCTGGACGGGTCAGCAGCTGGTGTCCATATCAAGGTTATACCGTCACCAAAGTCAGCCACTTGCTGGGAGCCTTGAGCAACGAACTGCACTACGGGAATCATTTCCCAGTCACGGCGCTTCTGGGTGTTGTACCCGTATCCCTTCAAGGTGCCATCGGCTTGTTGTTCGACGTGCAGGCGGACACGTGTACGTCCTTCTTTAAGCGACTTGAGCTGTTCTTCCGTGTACAGGGAGCTGTCGCCCAGACTCGACGGCCACAACAATGCAACCACTCCTGCCAATGTACCAGCAGCAACACCAGTGGTAGCCCCGGACGCCACAGCACCAGCCGTACACAAACCACCACATGACACACCGCCAGCAGTGGCAGTAGCGGCACCGCCTAACAGAAGTGTTCCCAGTGAAACGGGTAGGGAGCCACTGATTTTCTTGAGAGGAATGTTTCCTTGTGCATCCGTTTCACGACCACCCAGCAAGGCAAACTCGCCATATTGGCTAATCGGATCGGTGGGAATGGCGCCGCTGGGACTGATGTAGTTAATGGTCCCATCTGGCAGCGTGCAACTTTTGGCGAAAACGCATCCGCGTGGAGCCACTTCATCCCGCTTCTTGATCGTATTCCTACGTGCGTCAGCTTCCCGCTCGTTCTTTTCGTTCGCCTCCACTGTTCTTGCCCACGCCGCCTGTGCTTCCTCTGTCGCCTCTGTATGTAGCCTGTTGCCGTCTATCCCATTGCATCCCAGATAACTCGGGAATAGGTTTTCAACCGCCATAACACCCCCTGTGCGAATTGACGATCCATGTTTCGCCGTTTAAGTGCGACAGGACGCTACTTCATGGGTGTTTGGCGTGTCTGTAGGACGATTCTCAAAAGTTATGAAAAGTCGTCAGTGGCTGCTTGAGAGGGGGGACTCCATTGGGTGGGGCAGAATGCAAGCATCGGAGTATTACAAGTTGGGTATCAAACGCTGATACAAAGTATTGGCAAAGGCTATGGACCTCGTTACGACTCCGCTACCTGATTTCCTTGAAAATCTTCAGTCGGCGAACAGCATCTCGCGAGTTTCGCCCAGCAACAACGGGCGATTCAACTCAGTCACCTCACGGATGTAATCCCACAACAGGGTGATCCGCTTAAGCTTCCTCAAATCCTCCCGGCAGTACATCCAGAATTGTCGGGTGATGTTGATCTCCTCCGGCAATACCGGCAGTAACCGTGAATCCCGAGCCGCCAGAAAGCACGGCAGAATCGCCAGCGATCGCCCTTGCTGCGCCGCTACGAATTGCGCGATCACGCTGGTGCTGCGTAGATTGGCCGTAGCGCCTGGCAGCACATTGGCCAGGTACAGCAACTCCGAGCTGAACGCCAAATCATCGACATAACTAATGAATGAGTGTTTACCCAAGTCAGCCGGGCGGCGGATGGGTGGGTGTTTGTCCAGATAATCCTGAGTCGCGTACAGCTGCAATTTGTAGTCGCAGAGTTTGCAGCAGACGTACGGGCCATGTTCCGGGCGCTCCAGGGCGATGACGATGTCGGCTTCGCGTTTGGACAGGCTGATGAAATGCGGCAGCGGCAGGATGTCCACCGAGATGGCCGGGTAGGCGTCGACGAAATGGCTCAGCTGCGGCGTGATGAAAAAACTGCCAAAACCCTCGGTGCAGCCCATTCGTACGTGTCCGGACAACGCCACGCCAGAACCTGACACCTGCTCGCACGCCATGTGCAGGGTGCTCTCGATCGATTCTGCATAACCCAGCAATCGCTGACCTTCAGCGGTCAAAACGAAACCGCTGGTCCGGGACTTTTCGAACAGCAACGTGCCCAATGCCGCTTCCAGCGAACTGATGCGCCGCGAAACGGTGGTGTAGTCCACCGCCAGGCGCTTGGCCGCCGTGCTGGCCTTGCGGGTGCGGGCGACTTCGAGGAAAAACTTGAGGTCATCCCAGTTCAACGAGCCTAGTGAGGTGATGTTTTTTTGCATGATGGACCGGCTTTTATGTGCGTTCTTATTAGAAGTTTGCACATCTATACTCCAAAAACAGTCCGACAACCAATTCGCGACACACGCCTCATCTCAAGGCGACTTTCTCGCCTTGGCTCCCAAGATCGCTCTCTTAATAAGAACAACGTCCCGGAGACCAAACATGAACGCTTCGCTCACGCCAAACGAAACCACTGTCCAAACGGTAAAACTGTTGATCAACGGTGAATGGGTCGAGTCCCAGACCACCGAGTGGCACGACATCATCAACCCGGCGACCCAGCAAGTGCTGGCCAAGGTTCCGTTTGCCACTGCTTCTGAAGTCGCCGCCGCCATCAGCGCCGCCCATCGCGCCTTCCAGACCTGGAAGCTGACGCCGATCGGCGCGCGGATGCGCATCATGCTCAAGCTCCAGGCGTTGATCCGCGAACACTCCAAGCGCATCGCCGTGGTGCTGAGTGCCGAACAGGGCAAAACCATCGCCGACGCTGAAGGCGATATCTTCCGCGGCCTGGAAGTGGTCGAGCACGCTTGCTCCATCGGCAGCCTGCAAATGGGCGAGTTCGCCGAGAACGTTGCTGGCGGCGTCGATACCTACACCCTGCGCCAGCCGATCGGCGTGTGCGCTGGCATTACCCCGTTCAACTTCCCGGCGATGATCCCGCTGTGGATGTTCCCGATGGCCATCGCCTGCGGCAACACCTTTGTGCTCAAACCGTCCGAACAAGACCCGATGTCGACCATGTTGCTGGTGGAACTGGCGATCGAGGCCGGCGTTCCGGCGGGCGTGCTTAACGTCGTGCATGGCGGCAAGGACGTGGTGGACGCGCTGTGCACGCACAAAGACATCAAGGCTGTTTCCTTCGTCGGTTCGACGGCGGTCGGCACCCACGTTTACGACCTGGCCGGCAAACACGGCAAACGCGTGCAATCGATGATGGGCGCGAAAAACCACGCTGTGGTGCTGCCGGATGCCAACCGTGAGCAAGCGCTGAATGCGCTGGTCGGCGCCGGTTTCGGTGCGGCCGGGCAACGTTGCATGGCGACCTCGGTGGTGGTGCTGGTGGGCGCGGCCAAGCAATGGCTGCCAGACCTGAAAGCGCTGGCGCAGAAACTCAAAGTGAATGCCGGCAGCGAGGCGGGTACTGACGTGGGTCCGGTGATCTCGAAAAAAGCCAAGGCGCGGATTCTCGATCTGATCGAAAGCGGCATCAAGGAAGGCGCCAAGCTTGAGCTGGATGGTCGCGATATCAACGTTCCAGGCTTCGAGAAGGGCAACTTTATTGGCCCGACCCTGTTCTCCGGCGTCACCCCTGAAATGCAAATCTACACCCAGGAAATCTTCGGCCCGGTACTGGTGGTGCTGGAAGTCGCTACCCTCGATGAGGCCATCGCACTGGTCAACGCCAACCCGTTCGGCAACGGCACGGGCCTGTTCACCCAGAGCGGTGCCGCGGCGCGTAAATTCCAGACTGAAATCGACGTCGGCCAGGTCGGTATCAACATCCCGATTCCGGTGCCGGTCCCGTTCTTCAGCTTCACCGGTTCGCGTGGTTCGAAACTCGGCGACCTCGGCCCGTATGGCAAGCAAGTGGTGCAGTTCTACACTCAGACCAAGACTGTCACCAGTCGCTGGTTCGATGACGACAGCGTCAATGACGGTGTGAACACCACCATCAACTTGCGTTAAGGAGCCGGACATGAAAATCGCTTTTATCGGTCTCGGCAACATGGGCGCGCCGATGGCGCGCAACCTGATCAAGGCCGGCCATGCACTAAACCTGGTCGACCTGAACAAAACCGTTCTGGCCGAGCTGGAGCAACTGGGCGGCAGCATCAGCGCTTCGGCGCGTGAAGCGGCGCAAGGTGCCGAGCTGGTGATCACCATGCTGCCAGCCGCTGTGCATGTGCGCAGCGTCTGGCTGGGTGAAGACGGTGTGCTGGCGGGTATCGGCAAAGGTGTGCCGGCAGTCGATTGCAGCACCATCGATCCACAGACGGCACGTGATGTCGCCGCGGCCGCCGCCAAGCAAGGCGTGGCCATGGCCGATGCGCCGGTTTCCGGCGGTACGGGCGGTGCAGCGGCGGGGACCCTGACTTTTATGGTCGGCGCCACGCCTGAACTGTTTGCCACCCTGCAACCTGTCCTGGTGCAGATGGGCCGCAACATCGTCCATTGCGGCGAAGTCGGCACCGGGCAAATCGCCAAGATCTGCAACAACCTGCTGTTGGGGATTTCCATGGTCGGCGTCAGCGAAGCCATGGCGCTGGGCGACGCGCTGGGCATCGACACCAAGGTGCTGGCGGGAATCATCAACAGCTCCACCGGGCGTTGCTGGAGTTCGGAGATGTACAACCCATGGCCGGGCATCGTCGAAACGGCGCCGGCCTCGCGCGGTTATACCGGTGGTTTCGGTGCCGAGCTGATGCTCAAGGATCTGGGGCTGGCCACTGAAGCGGCACGTCAGGCGCACCAACCGGTGGTGCTCGGCGCGGTGGCCCAGCAGTTGTATCAGGCGATGAGCCTGCGTGGAGAGGGCGGTAACGACTTCTCGGCGATCATCAACAGCTATCGCAAACCGCTGTAGGAGCGAGCTTGCTCGCGAGGGTCGTTAACGATAATGCGGAGAATCTGACACGCCGCGTCGCTCTCGAGTTTTTCGCGAGCAAGCTTCGCTCCTACAGGTTGCATCGACATTTACCGGGAAATCACGTCGGGTGATCTCCCGGTTTTTTTGCATCAGGCAAACACGAAATACTTGCGCACGGTTTCAACCACTTCCCACGTGCCTTTCATTCCCGGCTCGATGACGAAAATGTCACCGGCGCGCAGGTGGATCGGCTCTTTTCCTTCCGGGGTGATGATGCAATACCCCTCGCGGAAATCGCAGTATTCCCACTTCACGTATTCCACATACCACTTGCCCGGCGTGCAGATCCAGGTGCCCATGATCTTGCTGCCGTCTTCGCTGGTGTAGGCGTTGAGGTTGACGGTGTGCGGGTCGCCTTCGAGTTTTTCCCATTTGCAGGCGTCGAGCACTGGCAACGGGTGAGTATCGCGAAGAACGGTAATCGGTGCGGACATGATGACTCCGAGCGTTAGGGAGAACTGAAGTGGCACCCTATAGGGCTTGGCCCGGCCTCAGTTGTCTGTGCTCGACACTGAGCTATCCAGAAACGCTGTGAACGTCGTCGGTTTGTCCGTTGAAACCAGCGACGGGCGTGTTGAAATTTACTCTCTGTAAATGGCCGATTCCTGGTGGTTTGTGCGAAAGGTCCACGGCTTTGTGAACGTATTTGCAAGAAAATGCACAAGGTTCACTCGTATCATTCACTTCGGAAAAGGCCGAGAGCGTTGCAATGAAAAAAACAATGTCGTGGTGGGACATCAGCCCGCCCTTGAGTACCGCAACACCGACCTGGCCGGGTGACACGCCTTTTCAGGAAGAACGCGTCTGGACCCTCGGGCCGGAGTGCCCGGTGAATGTCGGGCGCATCACGCTGTCGCCGCACACCGGCGCCCATGTCGATGCACCGCTGCACTACAGCGCGGATGGCGCCACCATTGGCGAGGTGTCGCTCGACGTCTACCTCGGACCTTGCCGGGTGTTGCATTGCCTGGGCAGCGGTCGACTGGTGCAGCCTGGGCAATTGCGGGGGCGCCTGGACAACCTGCCCGAACGCGTCTTGCTGCGCACGTATCGACAAGCGCCGCTGACCACTTGGGACCCGGATTTCACCGCGGTGGCCAAAGACACCGTTGACCTGCTCGCCAGTCTCGGCGTGCGCCTGATCGGTATCGACACACCGTCGCTGGACCCGCAGCAATCCAAGACCATGGATGCGCACAACGCGGTGGCTTGCCACGGCATGGCCATTCTCGAAGGCATCGTGCTCGATGATGTCCCGGAAGGCGACTATGAGTTGATCGCGCTGCCGCTGCGCTTTGCCAACCTCGACGCCAGCCCGGTCAGGGCTATTTTGCGTCCACTGAATTCACCGTTACGTGAGGAGCCTGTTCAATGAGCCAATGTCCCTATTCTCCGGCCAGCCAGACAGACGAATGGCATAACGCCGAATTGAATTTTTCCGACTCCATGAGTTACGGCGATTACCTGGACCTGGGGCGCATTCTTAGTGCGCAACACCCGTTGTCGCCCGACCATAATGAGATGCTGTTCATCATCCAGCACCAGACCTCCGAGCTGTGGATGAAGCTGATGTTGCACGAGCTCAAGGCCGCCCGCGAACACGTCCGGCTGGGAGAGTTGCCACCGGCCTTCAAGATGCTGGCGCGGGTCTCGCGGATTTTTGATCAGCTGGTGCATGCCTGGACGGTGCTGGCCACCATGACGCCCACCGAGTACCACGCGATCAGGCCTTTCCTGGGGCAATCGTCGGGATTCCAGTCGTTTCAGTACCGTGAGATCGAGTTCATTCTGGGCAACAAGAGCGCGACCCTGTTGCGCCCCCACGCCCATCGTCCGGAGCTGTTGCAGGAACTCGAAAAAGCCATCGCCACGCCGTCGCTGTATGACGAAGCGATCCGCTTGATGGTCAGCGCCGGCCTGACGATTGATCCGCAGCGTTTCGAGCGTGACCCGACCAGCCCGACGCAGCATGACGCCTCGGTCGAGGCGGCCTGGCGCGAGGTCTACAAGGACCCATCGCGTTATTGGGACCTCTATCAACTGGCCGAAAAGCTCATCGACCTTGAAGACTCTTTCCGCCAGTGGCGCTTCCGCCATGTCACCACCGTCGAGCGGATCATCGGCTTCCAACCCGGCACCGGCGGCACCGAAGGGGTGGGTTATCTGCGCAAGATGCTCGATACCGTACTGTTCCCGGAACTGTGGCGCGTGCGTTCCACCCTCTAAGCACCGATCCCTTGTCGCAGCTGCCGAAGGCTGCGTTCGATTGCGCAGCAGTCGTAATTCGATGGACGCGATCCGCCTGAGGTAACGCAGGTGCCGACTTCACGACCGCTTCGCGGCCGAACGCAGCCTTCGGCAGCTGCTACATAGAGCTGGCGGCGCATGAAGTTGGTTGATCCAAATACAAAAGCCCCGGCATTCATTGAATGCCGGGGCTTTTTGTTGGACGCAGGATTATTGCGCGACGGGCAAACCTCGATCCCGCGCCACACGCATCCGGTAGAACACGTAGATGATCAACACCCAGACCGGGATGGCGATGACCGAGGCGCGGATCCCGGGAATCATCCACATCACGCAGATGATCATGGCCATGAACGCCAGGCACAGGTAGTTGCTGAAAGGGAACCAGAACGACTTGAAGCTCGGCACGATGCCTTGCTGGCCCATGATTTTGCGAAATTTCAGGTGGGTCAGGCTGATCAGCGTCCAGTTGATCATCAGCGAGGCGACCACCAGGGCGAACAGCAATTCCAGCGCCTCATGCGGGGCTAGGTAGTTGACCAGCACCGACAACATCGTAATCAGCGCCGAGATACCCAAGGCTCGCAATGGCACGCCTTGTTTGTTCAGCTTCATCAGCGATTTCGGTGCATCGCCCTGTTCGGCCAGGCCGTAGAGCATGCGGCTATTGCAGTAGACGCCGCTGTTGTAGACCGAGAGCGCTGCGGTCAGCACCACGAAGTTGAGGATGTGCGCGGCGGTATCGCTGCCGATCAACGAGAAAATCTGCACGAACGGACTGCCGCTGTAGGCATCGCCGGACGCGCCCAGGGTTTGCAGCAGTTGATCCCACGGATACAGCGACAGCAGCACGGTGAGTGCGCCGACGTAGAAGATCAACACGCGATAAACCACCTGGTTGATCGCCTTGGGAATCACTTTCCTCGGTTCGCTGGCTTCAGCGGCAGTGATGCCCACCAGCTCCAGGCCGCCGAAGGAGAACATGATAAACGCCATCGACATCAGCAAACCGGTGGTGCCGTTGGGGAAGAACCCGCCGTGGCTCCACAGGTTACTGACCGAGGCCTGCGGGCCGCCGGAGCCGCTGAACAGCATGTAACAGCCGAGGACGATCATTCCGACGATCGCCACGACCTTGATGATCGCGAACCAGAACTCCATTTCGCCGAAGACTTTGACGTTCATCGTGTTGATCAAGTTGACCAGCACGAAGAACACCGCCGCACTGACCCAGGTCGGGACTTCCGGCCACCAGAACTGCACGTATTTGCCGACGGCCGTCAGCTCGGCCATGCCCACCAGCACGTACAGCACCCAGTAGTTCCAGCCGGACAGGAAGCCGGCATAACCGCTCCAATACTTGTGGGCGAAGTGGCTGAACGAACCGGCCACCGGCTCTTCGACAATCATCTCGCCCAACTGGCGCATGATCAGGAAGGCAATGAACCCGGCAATCGCATAGCCAAGAATCATCGACGGCCCAGCCGACTTGAGCACGCCGGCTGAGCCCAGGAACAGCCCGGTGCCAATAGCCCCGCCCAAGGCGATCAGTTGAATATGACGATTTTTCAACCCCCGCTTGAGCGTTCCCTGTTGCAAGATTTCATCCGCCATCTCGTTCCCTTCTGGTTATTGTTGTCAGGCCTGATTTGAAAGATCAGATATTACTCTCGGTGAACTTTTCGTAATACAGGTGAACGCCGTCCAGTGCCTGGGTCTGCAACCAGCTCTTGATCGACTCGACCATCGGCGGTGGCCCGCAGACGTACATATCGACCGGTGCATCGCGCAGTTCACTGGCGTCGAAATGCTCGGCAATGTAGCCGCGTTTACCGGTCCATTGCGCCGATGGATCACTGACGACTGCTGTATAGCGAAACCCCGGAATCCGCTCGGCATAAGCCTCGATGCGTGCGCGCTCGCACAGATCGGCAGCATCCCGCACGCCGTAGTACAAATGCACCGGCTGGCCGCAGCCGCGTTCGGCGAGTTCGTCGAGCATGCCCAGCAACGCCGAAAGCCCGGTGCCGCCCGCCACGAGGATCAGCGGTTTGGTGACATGCCGCAGATAGAAGGCGCCCAGCGGTGCCTCCAGGACGATTTCGTCGCCCGCCTTGCAGCGTTCACGGATGTAGTTGCTCATCACCCCGTCGGGCAGCAGGCGGATCAGGAACTGCAGTTGATTGCGCGCACCCGGCCGATTGGCGAACGAGTAGGAGCGTTTGCTGGCAGTCCCGGGGATCAGCAGCCGGGCGTATTGCCCCGGCAGGAAATCCAGTGGACGTGCCGCGCCGAGATCCAGATACAGGATCGCGGTACTGGCCGAGATTTGCCGAACTTCGGTGACCGTACCGCTGAGTTGCTCTGGGCCCGAGGCGTTGCACAGGCTGGAAGCGAAGTCGAAGTAAAACGCCGCGTCGGATTTCACCCGCGTCTGGCAGGTGAGCATTTTGCGTTGCTGCAGGTCCTGGCTGGAGAGCGCTTCCTCATCCACATAATCCTGGCTGTAATCACCCGATTCGCAGCGCCCCTGGCACGTTCCACAGACGCCTTCGCGGCAATCCAGAGGAATGTTGATGCCGTTGCGCAAGGCGGCGTCGAGCAGTATTTCGTTGGGCTGTACGGGAAAGAACAGCGTTTTGCCATCGGCAAAGCTGAACGCGACCTTATGGTTCATGCGCCAGTCTCCATGGTTCAGAGGTGGTAGAAATCGAGCACCGAGTTGATGGTGTCGTTGAGCAACAGGACATGCTTGCGAGCGATCAGCCAGCTGTCGGCGTGAGGCTTGAGGCGATAGGTCGCACGGCCGTAGAACTGCTCGGACGTGGCCAGTCGATAGAACAGCGTGTGCCAGTTCAGACGCACCTCAAGGTCGCCGTTTTCGAGTTCGCTGATGCGCACGTTATTGATCAAGTGCAAGGTGCGTGGCATCGGCGTCGAGGATGCGGACTTGCCCGTGCGCAGACGGAACACGCGGTCCTCCAGGCCTGAACGGTTGGGGTAATAAATCAGCGACATTTCGCGCTTGGGGTCGCGGGTGTAGACGTGTTCCGAGTCCCATTGCGGCAAGTGGAGTTCACTCTGTTCGTCGAACAACTTGATGTACGCGTCCCAGTCCTGGGCGTCGCACAGCTCGGATTTGCAGTAGAAAAACTGTTCGATCTGATATTGCAATTGCGCATTCATGTTCACACCTCACGGAGCTTCAGGGATTTCGCGTCCAGGCCATCGAGCAGGAATTTCTGCCAGTTGCTGTGCTGGTTGACGTAGAGCCCTTCGTGGGTGAATTCGGTGCCGGTCATGGCCGGGGCGATGCCGATCGATTCGCTGTTCGGCGTGGCGCCGGTGGCCCACTGGTGGCTGCCGCGGGAGATATCGCTCCAGCGCTCAAGGCGCGCCTGAAAACCACGCTGCGCTTCGCGAAACTCCACCAGGTCATCCGGCGTGCCGAGGCCCGAGACGTTGAAGAAGTCTTCGAACTGACGAATGCGGTTTTCCCGATCGGCGTCCGACTCGTTTTTAACGCCCAGGCACTGGCTGATGATCTCGGTCTTGTTCCAGGCCACCGGGCGGATGATGCGCAGTTGCGAGCTGATCTGATCGAGGAAAAACAGGCTCGGATAAATATTCAGGTTGCGTAGGCGGTGCATCATCCATTCGGCCTTTTCCTGGCCGTGTTCTTCGATCAGGCGCGGCATGATCGTGGCGTAACCGGAGCGCACCGACGGGTTCGGCATGTCACTGAACAACAGGCTGTGGCCGTTATCGAAGGCGAACCAGCCGTCATCGGTATTGGCGTCGCCGGCGCCGAGTTTGCTGTAGTCGAGGGTGCTGCCGTTGCTGGTGCCGTTCTCGCTGTTGACCTGCTGGCGGTGCTGCACGGTGGCCACGTAGTTGTAGTGGACGGTGCTGACGTGATAACCGTCGAGGCCGTTTTCGTTCTGCAGTTTCCAGTTGCCGTCGTAGGTGTAGGCCGACTTGCCGGGCAGCACTTCCAGCTCACCGGTCGGCGACTGGGCGACCATCATGTCGAAGAACACTTTGGCGTCGCCGAGGAAATCTTCGAGACTGTTATCGGCGTGCACATCGAGGCTGATAAACACGAATCCCTTGTAGCTCTCGATGCGTGCTTTTTTCAGCCCACGTGTGGCCTTGTCGAACCCTTCCGGGTATTCGCCGGGCGCCTTGACCTTGACCAGGCGGCCGTCGCTTTTGTAACACCAGGCATGGAATGGACAGGTGAAGGTCGACTGGTTGCCCTTGCCGACACGGGTCAGCGTGGTGCCGCGATGCTGGCAGGCGTTGATCAGCGCGTTGAGCTGACCGTCACCGTCGCGGGTGATGATCATCGGCTGGCGGCCGGCGCGCATCGTGACGAAGTCGTGGTTATTGGCCAGCTCGCTTTCGTGGCAGGCGTAGATCCAGTTCTTCTCGAAGATCAGTTCCATCTCCAGGTCGAACAATTGCGGTTCGGTGAAAATGTCCCGGGCGATCCGGAACACGCCGTCCACCGGACGAAAGTCCAGGCAGCCTTGAATAAATGCTTTCCACTGCTCGACGTTTTTTTCGCCACTCATGAGGGTGTACCTGTTTTTATTAGGGCTAATCGGGTGTGCTCATTAGAGGGAGTGGGGCGGGGCGGGGTCTATCCGGTTTGTCGACGAAGGCAGTCCATAAAATTTGTCGGGTAACACCCGGGTGGCGGGCTGGGCAGCGAATACCCAGTCGCTGCGCCAAGCGATAAACGGCTGCACCTGTTTGCAGCAATCAGGTACTGTTTTGCGTGAGCATCGAACGCTGATCGATGTTCAATTTGGCTGCGTTATCCGCTTAGTAGAGGATTGCTATCCACTGGATTCGCGAAGCCGTTTTATGGCCTGGAACTTGCTCTTTTCCAGCCTGATACGCGCCGTCAGAGCGCGCTGAAAAATACCGCCGTGGGTGCACCGTGATGAGTAGCAAAACTGATCCGCAGTTTCGCGACATTCGTATTGATAGCTTTGACGTTGAGGGCGCCCGGAACTGGATGTCCGGTATCTGCGGACCGCATCGACTCGTGACGACCACGCCCGAGCGGATCCGCTTTCATCACAGCGCCAATGTGTTCAAGTCGATGGCCACGACACTGGGCACGATCGAGTACGGCACCGACGTCACTGTCGACATCGAAGACCCCGAGCACTTCAGCAGTTACAGCCTGAGCCTGCCCCTGGTGGGCGAGCAGGAGCTGAGCAAGAACGGCTGCGTGTTGAAGTCAAATCGTGATCAAGGGGTGATCATTTCTCCGAATGAAAACCAGCTGCTGGCGATCTCCGGCGATTGCCGCAAAGTCCAGGTGGTGATCACCCGCGCGGCGATGAGTGAATCCCTGGAGGGGCTGTTGCAGCGACCGCTGGATGCGCCGTTGCGGTTCGAGTCGGTGATGGATGCGGTGGACGGGGCATCGGCTTCGTGGTGGCGCATGGCGCGTTACTTCATTGCCGAACTGGAACGCAGCAGCGAACTGTATGACCAGGTGGCCTTTACTCGGGATGTCGAAAGTTCGTTGATTAAAGGCTTGATCCTGGCGCAGCCGAACAATTATTCCGAAGAGCTGCGAGATGTGTTGGGGGTGAAGTTGCCGGGTTATCTGGTCAGGGCTCGGCAGTACATTCACGCGAACGCTCGGGAAGCGCTGCACCTTGAGGACATTGAAGCGGCGGCCGGGGTTTCGCGTTTCAAGTTGTTCGAGGCGTTCAAGAAGTATTTCGCGTTGTCGCCGATGGTTTATCTGAAGAAGTACCGGTTGAGCGGTGTGCGTCAGGACATTCTTGAGCATGGATCTGCGCGTAATATTTCCGAGATCGCCATGGGGTGGGGGTTTACGCACCTTGGGCGATTTTCTGCGGAGTATCGGAAGTTGTTTGATGAGTCTCCGAGTATGACTTTGCAGCGGAATGATGCTCGGCGGATGCGGTGATTTTGTTCACGGGTACATATCCGTTTCTGCGGTTATGGCCACTGCGTGCCCATCTATTTTGTATTGCACCGATCCCCTGTAGGAGCGAGCTTGCTCGCGATGGATCCACAGTCACCGCGTGCTCCTATTGAAACGCGCCATCATTGACGTTCTTCGCGAGCAAGCTCGCTCCTACAGGGGAATGCGTATCCCCAATCAGGCCGGCCTGCAGGCCGCGAGCGTTACTTACGCACCACCAAATCCAGCAACCCCTCCCGTTCCTTGATCTTCTGCAAGACAATTTCCGAGCGAATATCGGTGACCCCCGCCGTTCGATTCAGCTGGTTGACGATGAAATCGGAGAAGTGCTTGAGGTTGCGCGCCTGCACCCGCAACACATAATTGCTGGCCCCGGTGATCACATAAGCGGTGACCACCTCCGGCCACAACTGGACCTTCTTGATAAACGTCTCATGCCAGTCCTCGACGTCCTGTCGCAACGACACATGAACGATGGCTTCCAGCTCAATGCCCAGCCGCTCGGCATTCAACACGGCGCGATAGCCAGTGATGATTCCCTCACTCTCCAGCAGGCGCAAACGGCGTAAACAGGCCGACGGCGACAGGGCAACTTTCTCCGCCAGTTCCTGATTGCTGATACGGCCATCCTGTTGCAGTTGATGGAGGATTCGCAGGTCTGTCGCGTCGAGATTCATGATTGGTGTAAATCCGCGTTTATGGGCGTTGGATTCGAATTTTCTGCGAGATAACTACTATACGGGCGTCTACTTTGCACGAAAATTCTCCAAAGCTTCGTTCATTATTTCCCCACGGAAAAGGCGCGGACGGCGCCTGAGACACGTCACGTCATTCAAAAAACAGGACACCCGATGACTACAAGAAACGATTGCCTGGCGCTCGATGCACAGGACGCCCTGGCGCCTCTGCGTCAGCAATTTGCGCTCCCCGAAGGCGTGATTTATCTGGACGGCAATTCCCTCGGCGCGCGGCCGGTCGCGGCATTGGCGCGGGCTCAAGAGGTGATTGCGCAAGAGTGGGGCAACGGCCTGATCCGCAGCTGGAACAGTGCCGGCTGGCGCGACCTGTCCGAGCATCTGGGCAATCGATTGGCGGGGCTGATTGGTGCCCGTGACGGGGAAGTGGTGGTGACTGACACCACCTCGATCAACCTGTTCAAGGTACTCAGCGCCGCCCTGCGCGTGCAGGCCACACGGTCGCCGACACGCCGAGTGATCGTCACCGAAAGCAGCAACTTCCCGACCGACCTGTACATCGCCGAAGGTCTGGCGGACATGCTGCAGCAGGGCTACACACTGCGTCTGGTCGATAGTCCGGAAGAGCTGCCGCAAGCGATCGACCAAGACACCGCCGTAGTCATGCTCACCCACGTCAACTACAAGACCGGCTACATGCACGACATGCAGGCCCTGACCGCGCTGACCCACGAATGCGGTGCGCTGGCCATCTGGGACCTGGCGCATTCCGCCGGTGCGGTGCCGGTCGATTTGCATCAGGCGCAGGCTGATTACGCCATTGGCTGCACCTACAAATACCTGAATGGCGGCCCCGGTTCGCAGGCGTTTGTCTGGGTCAATACGCAACTGTGCGATCTGGTGGTGCAGCCGTTGTCCGGCTGGTTCGGGCATTCGCGGCAGTTCGCCATGGAGTCTCGCTACGAGCCGAGCAGCGGCATCGCTCGCTACCTGTGCGGCACGCAACCGATCACCTCATTGGCGATGGTCGAGTGTGGTCTGGATATCTTCGCCCAGACCGACATGGCCAGCCTTCGTCGCAAATCCCTGGCCCTGACCGACCTGTTCATCCAGTTGGTCGAGCAGCGTTGTGCCGCCCACGCGTTGACCCTGATCACCCCGCGTGAACACGCCCGGCGTGGCAGCCATGTCAGCTTCGAACACCCCGAAGGCTATGCGGTGATCCAGGCCTTGATCGCCCGTGGCGTGATCGGTGACTACCGCGAGCCACGGATCATGCGCTTCGGCTTCACCCCGCTGTACACGACCTTCACCGAAGTCTGGGACGCGGTGCAGACCCTCGGCGAAATTCTCGATCAGAAAACCTGGTCGCACGCGCAATTCCAGGTCCGTCATAGCGTCACCTGAACCACCTGGCGCCCGTGTCTTGCTGCCGGTTTTGCACGGCAGCAGGGTGTCGGTCGCCGCCAATAAAAGTTCTGTGAAAACACAATAATAAGGAGCACGCAGAATGAAACTGTCCCTTTGGCCCGCCTTGCCGCTCGCCATCAGCAGTTGCCTCGGTCAATTGGCTTACGCCGTATCCGACAACGGATTCGTCGAAGACAGCAGCCTGACCCTGACCAACCGCAACTTCTATTTCTACCGCAACAACCTGAACAATCCGGGCGCCCAGAACTACAGGGACGAATGGGCGCACGGGATCATGCTCGATTACCGCTCCGGTTATACCCAGGGCACGGTGGGCTTCGGTGTGGACGCTTACGCGCAATTGGGGATCAAGCTCGACAGCGGCAGGGGGCGTACCGGCACCGGTTTATTGCCGGTCGATTCCGAGGGGCGTCCTGAGGACGAGTATTCCGAAGCGGGCGGTGCGCTGAAGGCGCGGGTCTCGCAAACGGAATTCAAGTACGGCAATTTGACGCCACTCAACCCGGTGTTCGGCACTGGTTCCGCGCGACTGTTCACCACGTATGCCAACGGTTTCCAGCTGACCAGCAGCGAATTGAAAGGGCTGCAACTCGATGTTGGTCATTTCACCTCCGGCAACGACAGTGCGTCGACCAATGACGACGGCGCCCTTAAAGCGTTGTACGCCGGCGTGGAAACCCGCAGCGTCGATTATCTGGGCGGCAGTTATGCCCTGAGCGATCAGTTGAGTGTCAGCCTGTACGGTTCGCAGTTCACCGACATCTGGCGGCAGTACTACGCCAACACCCACTACACCTTTGCGCTGAACGAAGGCCAGTCGCTGAACCTGGATTTCAACATTTACCGCACCAACGACAGTGGCCAGAGCCTGGCCGGCAAGATCGACAACACCACCTGGTCGCTGGCCACCGCGTACACGTTCGGTGCCCATCGGTTGACCCTGGCGTACCAGCGCGTCGATGGCGATGAGCCGTTCGATTACCTGGGATTCGATCAGCAACCGGGCACCTCGATTTTCCTCGCCAACTCGATTCAGGTCCTCGACTTCAACGCCCCCAACGAACGTTCCTGGCAACTGCGTTATGACCTCGACATGGCGCCGTTCGGTGTGCCGGGCCTGAGCTTCATGTCGCGTTACGTCAGTGGCGATCATATCGATGACAGCCACTACGACGGTGGGCCCGACGGCGCCTATGGACGTTACGGCGATGACGGCAAGCGCTGGGAGCGCGACATCGAAGCGCGCTACGTCGTGCAGTCAGGCAAGGCCAGGGACTTGTCGGTGCGCGTGCGTCAGGCCAGTGTGCGTTCGACCGCGCAAGTGGCCCGTGCGGACACCACCGACAACAACGAAGTCCGCGTCATCATCGAGTATCCGCTGAGTATTTTCTGATCCGTGTCTTGCTGTGTGTGGCTGATCCCCACGCGTAATCCCAACGACTTGCTCTCTTCAAGAAAGACAATATTCAGAGGACAGAAAAAATGACCGACAACAGCGGTTTTGAAAGCATATCCAAGCGTGAACACGGCCTCAGGCGCCAGCTCACGTCGGGTCAGATGAGCATGATCGCCATTGGTGGCGCGATCGGCACCGGGCTGTTCATGGGCAGCGCTTACGCCATCGGGTATGCCGGGCCGAGCGTGCTGCTCAGCTACGCCATTGGCGCAATCATCACCCTGCTGCTGATGGGCTGTCTGGCGGAAATGACTGTGGCGCATTCGACCTCGGGTTCGTTCGGCGCCTATGCCGAATTCTATGTCAGCCCGTTGGCCGGATTCCTGGTGCGCTATGCCTATTGGGCGGCGATTGTGCTGGCGGTCGGCACGGAAGGGACGGCGGGGGCGATGTACATGAAGTACTGGTTCGCCAACGTGCCGGAGTGGATATGGATTGTCTCGTTCTCCAGCATCCTGATCGTGCTCAACGCCATCAGCGTGAAGACGTTCGGCACGTTCGAATACTGGTTCTCGACCATCAAGATCGGCGCGATTGTCGGCTTCATCATCCTCGCGGTGTACGTGATCTACGGCACCGGCAACCCCGATTACGGCGTGCACAATTACACCGCCCACGGCGGCTTTTTCCCCAATGGTCTGCAAGGGATGTGGGTCGCGGTGATCGTCTCGATTTTCAGCTACCTGAGCGTGGAGATGATTGCGGTGGCCGCCGGTGAAGCGAAGGATCCGGAACAAGCAGTGAAGAAGGCCTTTCGTGCGACCATCGTGCGCCTGGTGGTGTTTTACCTGCTGACCCTGGCGTTGATGTTGGCGATTGTGCCGTGGGTTCAGGCCGGCCACGCACAGAGCCCGTTCGTCACCGTCATGCAAACCATCGGGATTCCGGGTGCCACCGGGGTGATGAATTTTGTGATCCTGATCGCGGCGTTGTCGGCGATGAACAGTCAGCTCTACATCACCACGCGGATGATGTTCAGCCTGTCCCGTGGCGGCTATGCACCGAAGTCGATGGGTGTGCTGAGCAAGAGCGGAATCCCGCTGAACGCTTTGCTGTTGTCGAGCTCGGGCATTGCGCTGGCGACCCTGCTCAACATCCTGTACCCGGAAAGTTCGTTCACCCTGATGATGGCGATCTCCATGTTCGGCGCCATTTTCACCTGGTTCATGATCTTCCTGACCCACTACTGTTTCCGTCGCTATCACCAGCGCAACGGCGAGCGGAAACTTTCGTTCCGCATGCACCTGTTTCCTTACAGCACCTTGTTGGGGTTGGTGCTGATGGGCGCGGTGATGATCACCACTTACTTCACCGAAGCGTTCAAGATGACCTTGGTGTTCGGTGTGCCTTTCCTGCTGATTCTCTCGATTGTCTACGGCCTGTTTTTCAGGAAACCGAAAGCTGTCGGGGAACTGAATCCGCTGCCAAAGGTTTAACCGGGAGATGCCTGCCGGCCGGTCGTGATCAAAGACTATCGAGCCGGCATTGGTCCTGGGCATTCTGCAGGCTCGCTTCGAAGGTCTCCAGTGCGCAATAGCGTTGCTGGAGTGCGCCGATACTGTCCATAAGTTCGCGTTTTTTGTCGGCAATGGCGACTCGAGCAATTTCCCAGGGAAGTGCTTCGCCCCGGTGACGTTCAAACATCACCTGCATTTCCTTGAGTTTGAAACCCAGTTGCTGGGCGCACTTGATAAACATCAGCAGTTCGACGCTTTGCTGACTGTAGATCCGGTATTTACCCTGGCGTTGCGCGGCGGGTAACAAGCCAATGGCTTCATAGTGACGGATGCTTTTGACCGTGCTTCCCGACAACCGCGCAGCTTCACCGATGTACATGAAAAATCCCTTTATTGAATGTCCCTGAGTGCACCCTGAAGGGGCGACGCATTATCCGGGAGATTCAATGACTGGCGATAGATTGTGCTTGTTCGAGCCACCGCTGCCGTTGCGCTGCATGAGAGCCAAGGATTGGCCCGAACGTCAGCGTTTTGCTGGGCTTGATACCGCAGAATGCCAGGGTGGTCTTGCGTATCTGGTGCAGCCCCGGCATGCGATAGATCCAGCGGTAGTACCAGGGCGGCGTGTCCATGGTCACCAGTAAATGTGCGCTGCGACCTTGCAGCAGTTTGTCGGGAAAGGCTTTGCCTTCGCGGTACTTGAAGGCGAAGCCGGGCAGGAACACCCGATCGAAAAAGCCCTTGAGTAACGCCGGAATTCCGCCCCACCAGATCGGATAGACCAGCGTCAAATGCTCAGCCCACAGGATGTCTGCCTGGGCCCGGCGCAAGTCCGCTTCCAGTGGCTGCACCTGTTGATAGCCTTCGCGCAGCACCGGGTCAAAATTCATCCGGCCCAGAAACAGCTGGCGCACCTCATGCCCGGCGCGCAACGCCGACTGTGCGTAGCGCTCCGCCAGGGCGGCGCAGAAGCTGTTGCTCGACGGATGACCGAGAATCACCAGAATTCGTTTGCCCATCGTCTCTGTCCTTGAAGATGAAAGCTCAAGGGTAAAGTCTGCCCCTCAGGGGAGAGTCAAGGCGTGCAGCAAGGCCTTGGCATAACCGGGCAGCGCCGCAAAGTCCCGGGCGCAGAGCAACAGTTTGCGCCGGGCCCAGGGCTCTTGCAGTACGAGGCTCTTGAAGGCCTTTTCGCGGGACCGGCGTTCCACCGCCGCGAGGGGCACGATTGCCAGCCCGGCACCGCGAGCGACCATGCGCATCACGCCATCGAAGCCGTCGGCGCGGATGCGTATCTGCATGCGAACGCCCACGTGCAGCGCCTGTTCTTCCAGGTACACCGCCAACGCGCTGTTCGCGTTCAGGCCGACGTAATCGTAGACCAAGGTGTCGCTGAAACTCACTGACCGGGCCTCTGCCAATGGATGGTCGCGGGGCATGATCAGCACAAGTGGATCGTCGCGAAACGGGCGGGTCTGCAGGGCCTCGGTGTCTACGGCGTCGGAGATGATTCCCAGGTCCGCCGCGCCCTGGCGCAAGGCGTGGGTGATGCGCGCGCTGGGCAGTTCTTGCAGGTCGATGTCGAGGTTGGGATGGCTGCGCAGAAAGTCGGCGAGCAACTCGGGCAGGTATTCGGTGATTGCCGTGGTGTTGCACAAAAGTCGAACCTGGCCTTTGACACCGTTGGCGTATTCGGCCAGGTCCTGCTGCATGCGCTCGGCCTGTTGCAGCAGGAGGCGGGCGTGTTGGGCGAGGGCTTTTCCGGCCGGGGTCGGGCTGACACCGCGACGGCCGCGTTCGAGAAAATCAATGCCCAGCGATGATTCCATGGCGCGGATTCGTGCACTGGCCGCGGCCAGAGACAGGTGACTGCGAGCGGCTCCAGCGGTGATGTTGCCGCTGTCGAGGATGCTCAGGTAGAGGCGCAGGTCGGTGAGGTCGAAGTGCATCGTCAGCCTTTGGAGGTGTGTTGTCTGGAGGGACGCCTTCGCGGGCAAGCCTCGCTCCTACAGGTATAAACGACATCGCTCCTGTAGGCGCGAGGCTTGCCCGCGAAGGCGTCATCAGCCTCTGCCCAAACAAGAGGCACCCTCAGTATATGGCAGATTTTCAAGCCGCCCATCCAGGCTCACCATAGCCCCATGAATACACTCGCCTCGTTCTATCAAAACCTCGGCCTGGCCCTTTCATTGCTGGTCATCGCCACATTTCTACTGGCCGGCATGATCAAAGGCATCATCGGCCTTGGCCTGCCGACAATCGCCATGGGCCTGCTCGGCCTGGCTATGGCCCCGTCGCAGGCAGCCGCGCTGTTGATCATTCCCGCGACCCTGACCAATGTCTGGCAATTGGCATTCGGCGGGCATCTGCAAGGGCTGATCAAACGGTTATGGCCGATGCTGCTGGCGATCTTCGTGGGCACCGGCGCGGGTACGTTGTGGATCGGCATGGCGGGCGGGCATTGGGTGGTGCGGGGGCTGGGCGCGGCGTTACTGGTTTACGCCTTGAGCGGGTTGTTTCTGCCGACCCTGCGCGTGGGGAGTCACCGCGAGCGCTGGCTCGGTCCGTTGTGCGGGCTGCTGACTGGCGTCATTACCTCGGCCACCGGTGTTTTCGTGATTCCGGCGGTGCCTTATCTGCAAGCGCTGGGCTTGAGCAAGGACGAACTGGTGCAGGCGCTGGGGCTGTCGTTCACCGTCTCGACCCTGGCCCTGGCCGCCGGTCTGTTATGGCGCGGCGCCTTGGGCGGGGGCGAGTTGAGTGCGTCAGTGCTGGCGCTGATCCCTGCGGTACTCGGGATGTTGCTGGGGCAATGGCTGCGCCAGCGGATCAGCGCCGTGCTGTTCAAGCGGGTGTTCTTCATTGGCCTCGGTGTGCTCGGCGGCCACTTGCTGATCAGCGGGTAGCGGACGACGGGCTGAGCATGTCGATGTCGCGGATATCGAAATCCTGTTCCAGATACTCCATGCGCATGTCGCGGAATTGCTGCATGTGCGGCAAATTCGAGTGCACATCGAGGTCGGCCTGGGATGCCCAGATCTCGTAGAAGATAAACAGTGTCGGATCCTGTTTGTCTCGCAGCATGTGGTACTCGATGCAACCGGGCTCGGCGCGACTAGCTTCGACATGGCCGCGGAAGAACGCTTCGAAGGCGTCGGATTTCTCCGGGCGGGTCTTGGCGTGCAGGATGAAGCCTTGCAATTCACTCATCAGAAATCTCCTCAAGTTCAGAATCGGCGCAATTTTATGGCAATAATCGCCTGTCGATTCGTGCGTATCGGTCAAATGAATTTTGTGAATTCAGCGCTTATTCCGCGCGAGGCGGATCGCTACCCTGCCGCCATCGAATTCCAACCCTTCCGAGATTTCTCATGAAAAAAGTTCTGTTGCTCAATGGCGGCAAAAAATTTGCGCACTCCGATGGCCGCTATAACACCACGTTGCACGAGGCTGCATTGAGCGTGCTGGATCGCGGCGGCGTCGATGTCAAAGCCACGTTCATCGACGCAGGCTATGACGTTGCTGAAGAAGTCGCCAAATTCCTCTGGGCCGACGTGATCATTTATCAGATGCCAGGCTGGTGGATGGGCGCGCCATGGACCGTCAAGAAGTACATCGACGAAGTCTTCACCGAAGGCCATGGCAGCCTCTATGCCAGCGACGGCCGCACCCGTTCCGATTCTTCGCAAAAATACGGCAGCGGCGGGCTGTTGCAGGGTAAGCAGTACATGTTGTCGCTGACCTGGAATGCGCCGCAGCAAGCGTTCGACGACCCGACCGACTTCTTCGAAGCCAAGGGCGTGGACGCGGTTTACTTCCCGTTTCACAAGGCCAACGAATTCCTTGGCATGACCGGTTTGCCGACGTTCCTGGCCGTCGACGTGATGAAACGCCCGAATATCGAGGCCGATGTGGCGCGCTATGAGCAGCACCTGGCCGAGGTGTTCAACCTCAAGGCGTGAGGCTCGGCTACTATCGATATCTGGAACCAGAACCTGTAGGAGCCGGCTTGCTGGCGATGGCGATCTTGAGGACGCCATCGCCAGCAAGCCGGCTCCTGCGCACAGCGATTGAGCAGAACTGCGCTGAATTATCGATAAGGGACACACGTGAAAGCCAGATCCGATGAGTTGCAGATTTTCGTCTGCGTAATTGAATGCGGGTCGATTTCCGCTGCAGCCGAGCAGGTCGGGCAAACGCCTTCGGCGGTCAGCCGCACGCTGTCACGACTAGAGGCAAAACTCGACACCACGCTGATCAACCGCACCACGCGGCGCATGGACCTGACCGAAGAGGGCAAGTATTTCTTCGAGCACGCCAAGCTGATTCTCGATCAGATGGACGAGCTCGAAGAACGCCTGAACTCACGCCAGCAAACACCGTCCGGACGCCTGCGGATCAACGCCGCATCGCCGTTCATGCTGCACGCCATCGTGCCCTACATCGACGAGTTTCGCGGGCTCTATCCGGACATCCAGCTGGAACTCAACAGCAACGACCTGATCATCGATTTGCTCGAGCAAAGCACCGACATCGCCATCCGCATCGGCACGCTGGCCGACTCGACCCTGCATGCCCGCTCCCTGGGTTGCAGCCCGCTGCACATCGTCGCCAGTCCGGCTTATCTGGAAAAACACGGCCCCCCGACCGCCGTGACCGATCTTTCCGAACACACGCTGCTGGGGTTTACCCAGAATGAAGGCCTCAACCAATGGCCACTGCGTTACGTACACGGTGATCGCTGGCCGATTCAGGCTTCACTCAGCGCGTCCAGCGGCGAGACCATCCGCCACTTGGCGCTGGAAGGCCAAGGCATCGCCAGCCTGTCGCATTACATGACCATCGAAGACATTCGTGCCGGACGATTGAAGGTATTGCTGGCAGAGTTCAACAGCGGTTATCGCCAGCCGATCAACGCGGTGTACTACCGTAACTCGCAACTGGCCCTGCGCATCCAGTGTTTCCTGGACTTCATCCAAGGGAAATTGGCGGTATACGCTTCCACGGATTTCAGCGGCTGATTCGTGATCCCTGCGCAAGAGTGAATTGGGTCAACAGGGATTTTTCATCAGTGACTCCTCCTTGATACTCGTTGCATCACTTACTCACGCAGGGAGTTTCTCCATGAACGTATTCATTACCGGTGCAGCTGGTTTTATTGGCGGCTCCATTGCCACGGGTCTGGTCCGGGCTGGCCATCAGGTGACCGGTCTGGTTCGTAGCGCCGAACAAGCCAATGAATTGAGCGCGCTGGGCATCACCCCGGTGATTGGCACTCTTGACGACAGCGCACTACTGGCCGAACAGGCCCGAGCAGCCGACGCTGTAATCAACGCCGCCAGCAGCGACCATCGCGGCGCGGTGGAAGCCTTGCTCAATGCGCTTCGCGGTTCGAATAAAGTGTTTCTGCACACCAGCGGTTCGAGCATCGTCGGCGATGCGTCGGGCGGTAAGTCCAGCGACGTTATCTATTACGAAGACAGCCTGCCTGAGCCCACCGTCGACAAGGCCGCTCGCGTGGCCATCGACAATTTGATCCTGGCGGCAGCGAAAGACGGGGTGAATTCGGCAGTGATCTGTAACACCCTGATTTACGGTCACAGCCTCGGCGTGAAACGCGACAGCGTGCAATTGCCGCGCTTGCTGAAACAGGCGCGCAAAAGTGGTGTGGTGCGTCATGTCGGTACGGGCCAGAACATCTGGTCCAACGTGCACATCGAAGACGTGGTTGCCCTGTACCTGTTGGCGCTGACCAAAAACATTCCGGGCACGTTCTACTTCGTTGAAAGCGGTGAGGCGTCGTTCATCGACATGACCACCGCGATTGCCCAAGCGTTGAATCTGGGCGAGCCGCAAGACTGGCCGTTGAAGGATGCCGAAGCCGAGTGGGGTTATGAAATGGCCAACTATGGCTTGGGTTCCAACAGCCGAGTCCGTGGCAAGCATGCGCGTGAGTTGCTGGGCTGGGCGCCGAAGCGGACTTCCGTAGTTGAATGGATTCGGGACGAGATGGTGTGAGTTCGCTGTAGATCGCGTCATCGTTCGTCGCGGGCAAGCCCGCTTGTATGGTAGGACTTGAAGGGAGGAGGAGGGACAAAGCCCGATTCTGACTGTTGACGCAGTACAGATCCGTGGGAGATTTCGCCTCTCCTCCTTTCACCCAAGCGCC
>NZ_LHPC01000045.1 GCF_001297125.1 Pseudomonas sp. RIT-PI-q | reverse complement strand
AGGTGCATGTTCCTTCCTTAGATCAACACTGACTTCCAGACACCGAAGTATGGAAGAGGAAGGAACGGACAACCTATATCGTAAGGCCGAGCGCAGGTTCTGCGCAGTGGGCAACCCGGCATGGATGCCGGGTTAGCCGCCCCCGGCCATGGATGGCCGATGGCGGCGGGCCCACGGAGCAGGACCGGAGCGAGGGCATGCCGAGCCACAGCGAGGCACCGAACGAAAGGGGCAAGAGCCCTTGGTTACTTGGGGCTTTTCCAAGTGACCCGCCGTAAGGGCGGAACCAATAGCAGCCTTCACCGCAAAAACGGATATGTACACAATCACCCAAGAAAATGGTCGGCCCGAAGGCCGCCAAGAGCTGTCCAAACCCTGAACACACACCCGGAAATATCGCCTACCATTGAAACCACCCCCCACCTGCCCCATCTAAGACCCATACCCCATTGCGCAGGTGCCCCATGAGCGACCAGCAAGAATTCCCTGAAGACCCGAGCGAATACGCCGACCCAGAGAACGCCGAACACCACTCCACCGGCAAAGGCCTCGCCCTGCCAGGCCAGAACCTGCCGGACAAGGTCTACATCATCCCGATCCACAACCGCCCGTTCTTCCCGGCCCAAGTGCTGCCGGTCATCGTCAACGAAGAACCCTGGGCCGAAACCCTCGACCTGGTGAGCAAATCCGACCACCACTCCCTGGCCCTGTTCTACATGGACACGCCCCAGGAAGACCCGCGCCACTTCGACACCTCGGCACTGCCGCTCTACGGCACGCTGGTCAAGGTCCATCACGCCAGCCGCGAAAACGGCAAACTGCAATTCGTCGCCCAAGGCCTGACCCGCGTGCGCATTCGCACCTGGCTCAAGCACCATCGCCCACCGTACCTGGTGGAAGTCGAATACCCGCACCAGCCCACCGAGCCGACCGACGAGGTCAAGGCCTACGGCATGGCGCTGATCAACGCGATCAAGGAACTGCTGCCGCTCAACCCGCTGTACAGCGAAGAGCTGAAAAACTACCTCAACCGCTTCAGCCCCAACGACCCATCGCCACTGACCGACTTCGCCGCCGCCCTGACCTCCGCCACCGGCAACGAGCTGCAAGAAGTGCTCGACTGCGTGCCCATGCTCAAGCGCATGGAAAAAGTCCTGCCGATGCTGCGCAAGGAAGTCGAAGTCGCGCGCCTGCAAAAAGAGATTTCCGCCGAAGTTAACCGCAAAATCGGCGAGCATCAGCGCGAGTTCTTCCTTAAGGAACAGCTCAAAGTCATCCAGCAAGAGCTGGGCCTGACCAAGGACGACCGCAGCGCCGACATCGAACAATTCGAACAACGTCTGGAAGGCAAAGTGTTGCCCGCCCAGGCGCAAAAACGCATCGAAGAGGAAATGAACAAGCTGTCGATCCTCGAGACCGGTTCGCCGGAGTACGCGGTCACCCGCAACTACCTCGACTGGGCGACCTCGGTGCCGTGGGGCGTGTATGGCGAGGACAAACTCGACCTCAAACACGCGCGCAAGGTGCTGGACAAACACCACGCCGGCCTCGACGACATCAAGGACCGCATCCTCGAATTCCTCGCGGTCGGTGCCTACAAAGGCGAGATCAGCGGCTCCATCGTGCTGCTTGTGGGCCCGCCGGGCGTGGGTAAAACCAGCGTCGGCAAATCCATCGCCGAATCGCTGGGCCGGCCGTTCTACCGCTTCAGCCTCGGCGGCATGCGCGACGAAGCCGAGATCAAGGGCCACCGCCGCACGTACATCGGCGCGCAGCCGGGCAAACTGGTGCAGGCGTTGAAAGACGTCGAAGTGATGAACCCGGTGATCATGCTCGACGAGATCGACAAGATGGGCCAGAGCTACCAGGGCGACCCGGCCTCGGCGCTGCTGGAAACCCTCGACCCGGAGCAGAACGTCGAATTCCTCGACCACTATCTGGACCTGCGTCTGGACCTGTCGAAAGTGCTGTTCATCTGCACCGCCAACACCCTGGACTCGATCCCCGGCCCGTTGCTGGACCGGATGGAAGTGATCCGCCTGTCGGGTTACATCACTGAAGAAAAAATCGCCATCGCCAAACGTCACCTGTGGCCCAAGCAACTTGAAAAGGCCGGTGTGTCGAAAGGCAGCCTGAGCATCAGCGACAGCGCCCTCAAAGCGTTGATCGACGGTTACGCTCGTGAAGCCGGCGTGCGCCAGCTGGAAAAACAACTGGGCAAACTGGTTCGCAAGGCTGTCGTGAAGCTGATCGACGAGCCAAAAGCCGTGATCAAACTCGGCCCGAAAGACCTCGAAGCCTCCCTCGGGCATCCGGTGTTCCGCAACGAGCAAGTGCTGTCCGGCACCGGCGTGATTACCGGCCTGGCGTGGACCAGCATGGGCGGCGCGACCCTGCCGATCGAAGCGACGCGCATCCACACGTTGAACCGTGGCTTCAAACTCACCGGGCAACTGGGTGATGTGATGAAGGAATCGGCGGAAATCGCCTACAGCTACGTCAGCTCCAATCTGAAGTCGTTTGGCGGTGATCCGAAGTTCTTCGACGAAGCCTTCGTGCACTTGCACGTCCCGGAAGGCGCGACGCCGAAAGACGGCCCGAGCGCCGGCGTGACCATGGCCAGTGCCCTGCTGTCCCTGGCGCGTAACCAGCCGCCGAAAAAAGGCGTGGCGATGACCGGTGAATTGACCCTGACCGGGCATGTCCTGCCGATTGGCGGGGTGCGTGAGAAAGTGATCGCGGCGCGGCGGCAGAAGATTTTCGAATTGATCCTGCCGGAGCCTAACCGTGGGAGCTTTGAGGAGTTGCCGGAATACCTGAAAGAGGGGATTACCGTGCATTTCGCCAAGCGTTTTGCGGATGTGGCGAAGATTCTTTTCTGAAAGTGAAGTAGCGTCCATTCGATCGCCATCGCGGGCAAGCCCGCTCCCACAGGGAATTGAGTCGAACACAAAATTTGTGTACACGCTCAATCACTGTGGGAGCGGGCTTGCCCGCGATGACGTCGGCACTCACAACGCCGACCCCGGCGGCTGTCACAATTTGTCTCATCTTCAGTTATGCTCGCCGTTCGTCGTGAATGCCGGAGCCGCTGATCTTATGTCCCCCACCCGCCTGTTCGTCCCCTTCAGCCTCGCCCTGCTGGCCGCCTGCGCCACGCAACCGAAACAGAACGTGACCGTGGAAAAACAAAGCGAATGCCCGGCGAAACTGCACAACGGGCAAAACCTGATCCTGACCCTGCCCAGCAACCCGACCACGGGTTACCGCTGGGCGATCCAGGATTCGGCCGGCGGCGTCTTGCGCGCACTCAGCCCCGAGGTCTACAGCAACCCTGAAGATGCCGGCGTGGTCGGTGCGGCCGGGATCTCGACCTGGCGCTTCCAGGCCTTCGCTACCGGAACCGGGCGTTTGCGCCTGACGTCCCAACAGCCCTGGGCGCCGGAAGTGTTGCCGGTGGAAACCTTCGACTGCGCGATCTCGGTCAACTGATCGTGGGCTGGCTGATTCTGGCGCTGATGGGCGCGGTGACCTTCCTTTACGGCCTCAGCGTGCACGCCACGCTGCTGTGCCTGATGGTGAAGCCGCTGCCGGTTCTGGCGCTGCTCGGCTGGCTGCACGACGCACCGCCCAACGAATATCGACGCTGGATCAGCCTTGGATTGATGTTCTCCCTGCTGGGGGACGTGCTGCTGGCGTTTCCGCAAGATTTGTTCGTGTTCGGTCTCGGGGCGTTTCTCGTCGCTCATCTGGCGTATCTGAAGGCCTATTTGAGCGATTGTCGGCGATTGGCAGTGTTGCCGCTGATTATCGCGCTCGGCGTCGGTGCCGTGCTGCTGGGGATCCTGATTTCCCACGGGCTGGGGCCGTTGCTGATTCCGGTGATCGTCTACGGTCTGGCGATCAGCGCGATGCTCTGGAGGGCGTTGGCCCGGCTTGGCACCGACGTGCCCAAGCGCTCGGCGCTGCTGGCGGCGGCCGGTGCGGTGGCGTTTGTGTTTTCCGACAGCGTGATTGGCATCAGCCGCTTTGTCGTGCCGTTCGAGGCTGCGCCGTATGTGATCATCCTCAGTTACTGGCTGGGGCAATGGGGCATCACGGCGTCAGCGTTCGGTCCGAAACCGCGCTGAACCCATCGCGGGCAAGCCCGCTCCCACACGAACTGCGCTGAACCTGTGGGAGCGGGCTTGCCCGCGATAGCGATATCTCTGACGGCGAAGATTCAGGGCCTGCCCGGCGGTTTATCAGACAACCCGCGCATCCACGCGCCAAGTTGGCTAAAATGCCGGCCTTTTCAACCGAAGCCGCTGGAACTGCCGTGAGCAAAGAACCCGATCGCCTTTTCGCCCAGCCTCTGGCCCAGGTGCCTGACTTCGCCTTCAATGAGGACGTGGTGCGGGTGTTCCCGGACATGATCAAGCGCTCGGTGCCCGGTTATCCGACCATCGTCGAAAACCTCGGCGTGCTCGCCGCGCAGTTCGCCCAGCCCAACAGCGTGCTCTACGACCTCGGTTCGTCGCTGGGCGCCGTGACCCAGGCCTTGCGCCGGCACGTGCGCACCGACGGTTGCCGCGTCATCGCTGTGGATAACTCGGCGGCGATGGTCGAACGCTGCCGCGAGTACCTCAACGGTCAGGATTCGATGTTCCAGGAGTTGCTGCCGGTCGAAGTGATCGAAGGCGACATCCTCGCCCTCGAGTTCCAGCCGGCCTCGGTGGTAGCGCTGAACTTCACCCTGCAATTCATCGCCCCGGAGCAGCGCACGGCGTTGTTGTCGCGCATCCGCCAGTCGTTGCTGCCCGGCGGCGCGTTGATCCTCTCGGAAAAACTGCGCTTCAACGACCCTGAAGAACACGCGCTGCTCACCGACTTGCACGTGGCCTTCAAACGCGCCAACGGCTACAGCGAGCTGGAAATCGCCCAGAAGCGCAGCGCCATCGAAAACGTCATGAAGCCCGACAGCCTCGAAGAACACCGCGAGCGCCTGTTGGCGGCCGGGTTCTCGAAAGTCGTGCCGTGGTTCCAGTGTCTTAACTTTGCCTCGTTGATTGCCTTGCCATGATTGATCTGTCTCCCCTCGCCCGTCGTTTGGCCGGTACTCCGCTGGCCGACTGGGCCAACACCCTGCAAGCGCAACTCGACAAGAAAATGGAAAAAGGTCACGGCGACCTGGAGCGCTGGCAGAGTGCGCTGGACGCGTTGCCGAAGATTCAGCCGACTGAAGTCGATCTGCTCAATGGCCTGACGCTGGACACCGACTGCGACGCTGAAACCCGGGTGCAGATGCGTGCCGCGCTGATGGGCTTGTCGCCGTGGCGCAAGGGGCCGTTCGACCTGTTCGGCGTGCATGTCGACACCGAATGGCGTTCGGACTGGAAGTGGTCGCGGGTCGCGCCGCATCTGGACTTGAAGGGCAAACGCATCCTCGATGTCGGCTGCGGCAACGGTTATTACATGTGGCGCATGCTCGGCGCCGGTGCCGACAGTGTGATCGGCGTCGACCCGAACTGGCTGTTTTTCTGCCAGTTCCAGGCGGTGCAGCGCTACCTGTCCGAGCCCAATGCCTGGCACCTGCCGTTTCCTTTCGAAGACTTGCCGCCGAACATGGAAGGCTTCGACACGGTGTTTTCCATGGGCGTTTTCTATCACCGCCGCTCGCCGATCGAGCATTTGCTGGCGCTGAAGGACTGCCTGGTCAAGGGTGGGGAACTGGTGCTGGAGACGCTGGTGATCGAAGGCGATCAGCAGCAGGTATTGGTGCCGGAAGACCGCTATGCGCAGATGCGTAACGTGTGGTTCCTGCCGTCGGTGCCGGCTCTGGAATTGTGGCTGCGTCGCGCCGGGTTCACCGATGTTCGCTGTGTGGACGTCAGCGTGACCACCGTCGAAGAACAGCGCGGGACGGAGTGGATGAAATATCAATCGCTGAGCGATTTCCTTGATCCCGAAGATCACAGCAAGACGATTGAAGGCCTGCCGGCGCCGATGCGCGCAGTGATCGTGGCCCGCAAGTAAACCCCGATCTCCCAGACACCGATAAACCTGTGGGAGCGGGCTTGCCCGCGATGGCGTCAACGACCAAACAGTGATGTCGACTGACCCACCGCTATCGCGGGCAAGCCCGCTCCCACAGGGGGTGGTGTTTATTCTGTGGGTTTGGCGCGTCGGGCCTTGAAGAATTCACTGAGCACCGCGCCACACTCTTCCGCCAACACCCCGCCTTCAAACAACACCCGGTGATTCAAAAAGCCCTGGGTAAAAAACTGCCCCTGACTCTGCACAATCCCGGCTTTCGGCTCCAGCGCGCCATACACCACCCGCGCAACCCGCGAATGCACGATCAACCCGGCGCACATGCTGCACGGCTCAAGCGTCACGTACAGCGTGCTGCCGGGCAGCCGATAATTGCTGACGGCTTGCGAAGCAGCGCGGATCGCGACCATCTCGGCATGGGCGCTCGGGTCATTGCCGCTGATCGGGCAATTGAAGCCCCGACCGATGATTTCCCCGTCCTGCACCAGCACCGCGCCCACCGGCACTTCGCCAAGCGCCGCACCTTGGGCGGCCAGGGCCAGCGCTTCGCGCATAAAGTCACGATCGCGGCTGCGGTCGATGATTGCCGTCGGGCGGATCTGCCGCATCACGCCACCTCGATAGCGGCCATCAGGCCGGTTTCCATGTGGTCGATCACATGGCAATGGAACATCCAGATTCCTGGGTTATCCGCCACCAGCGCCACTTGTGCGCGCTCGTTCTTGCCCAGCAGGTAGGTGTCGGTGAAGTACGGAATGACCTTGTGCCGGTTCGAGGCGATGACCTTGAAGCTCATGCCGTGCAAGTGGATCGGGTGCTGGTACTGAGTCATGTTCTTCAATTCGAAAATGTAGCTCTTGCCCTTCTCAAGCTTGGCAATTGGCCGGTCGGCGCAGGTCTTGTCGGTGATGTCCCAGGCCTTGCCGTTGATCTGCCACAGGCTCGGCGGCTTGCCGTTGTCGACGTTGACCGATACCGAGCCCACCCATTCAAAATTGAAGTTGAGTTTCTCGGCATTGGCCAGGTCCGGCTCGGCCACCGGGTTGGCGGGCAGCGCGGGCGGCCACTGGGTCGGTGCGTCGCTGTTCGCCACGGAGCGGAACGTGCCCACGCGCACCGGGCCGTTGCGCAAGGATAGCTCTTCACCGGCCGGCGGCGCCTTGATCGCCAGGCAGATGCGCATGCCGGGGCCCAGCCAGTATTCCTTGCCCAGCGGGCGCGGCTCGATGGGGTTGCCGTCCAGCGCGTAGATCTGCGCTTCGACGCCGGGGATGTTCAGGCGATAGGTCAGGGTGTTGTCGAGGTTGAGCAGGCGCACACGGGTGATCTGCCCGGCGGGCAAGTCGATCACCGCTTGCGCGACACCATTGATGGTCGACAGTCGTCCCGCCGTGCCGCCACGGGCCGCTTCACGCGGAATGCTGAACGCGACGAACGCGCCCTCTTCATCGACGTGCCAGCTCTTGAGGCTCAAGGTTTTTTCGTACTTGAAACCGGTCGGCTCGCGCTCTTCGATGATCAACGGGCCGACCAGGCCACGGCCGAGTTCTTCGCTGCTGTTCACATGCGGGTGATACCAGTAGCTGCCGGCATCGGGCACGCGGAATTTGTAGTCGAAGTATTCGCCCGGCAGCACCGGAAGCTGCGAGACGTAGGGCACGCCGTCCATTTCCAGCGGCAGGCGAATGCCGTGCCAGTGAATGGTGGTGGCAACCGGCAGGTGGTTGATGAAGCGCACTCGCAGCCATTCACCCTGACGCACGCGCAATTCGGTGCCGGGGGCCGATGGACCGAAGGCCCAGGCTTCGGTCTTGTGCCCGGGCACCAGTTCGACGTCCAGCGGTGCGGCGATCAGCTCGTAGTCGTGACCGGCGTCCGCGTCGGCCCTCTTGCCCAGCCAGTAACGCGACGCGCCACCGGCCCCCACGCCAACCACCACAAGACCGGCCAGACCACCGAGTATTTGTCGACGGGTAAAGGACATGAACTCAACTACCTCACGTATCAGCACCAGGCACGTGGCCTGCAAAAGGCGAATACGATACACCTGCGGTTGAGAAACAGTAAGGGCGGCGCGGCGACTGGTCACAGTCGATCCATGGTTGCCGATGCCCTTGTAGGAGCGAGCTCGCTCGCGAAGGTCTGGAAAGCAACGCGTTCATTCAGGATGAACGCGTTATCGTTAACGTCTTTCGCGAGCGAGCTCGCTCCTACAGGCCTGTGATCAGGTGCACCACCCCATCGTCCAGCGTCATGACGCCCGCCCCCCCCGCCGCCGTCAACGCTTGCCGATCCATCCGCCCCACATCGCGCAACTCCACCCGCACTCGAGTCAGCGCTACAGGTTGCTGCGACTTGAGATTATCCACACCGCCCAACGCCGCCACGACATCTGGCGCCAGACCGGAAACCGCCTGAACCACCACCTTCGGCTCATCCACCACCAGATCTGGCGTCAACGCTTTCCAGAACGCCCGCTGCATTTTCTCGAACATGCTCAGTTCTCCAGAACCAGTGAAGTATCGACGGTCGCCTGGTGATACAGGCGCAAGGCCTCGCGCACTTGCTCGGCACTTTCCAGCCCCAGCACCTGCTGGGCGATGGCCTGGCAATCCAGCAGATCCACTTCGCGAACCGCCGCTTTGACGGCCGGAATCAACGGCACGCTCACCGACAGTTCATCGACCCCAAGTCCGAGCAACAGCGGCACCGCCAGCGTCTCGGAGGCCATGGCGCCACACACGCCGACCCATTTGCCATGGGCATGCGCCGCCTTCACGGTGCCGGCGATCAGTCGCAGCACCGAGGGGTGAAAGCTGTCGGCCTGACTGGCCAGGCGCGGATGATCGCGGTCCATGGCCAGGGTGTATTGCGTCAGGTCGTTGGTGCCGATGGAGAAGAAATCCACCTCTGGCGCAAACAGATCGGCCATCAACGCCGCTGCCGGCACTTCGATCATGATTCCCAGTTTCGGCAGTTCATTCAGGCCCAGTGCCAGCGCTTCCTCTTCCAGCATCTGCCGCGCCAGTCGCAGCTCCGACAGCTGCGTAACCATCGGCAGCATGATGTGCAGACGGGCCAGGCCGGCGCTGCTGAGGATCGCCTTGAACTGATCACGCAACAGCTGCGGGCGTTCCAGGCCCAAGCGAATCCCGCGCATGCCGAGGAACGGGGTGGCTTCGCTGGCCATCGGCACGTAGGCCAACGGTTTATCGCCCCCGACATCCAGCGTGCGTACCACCAGACTGCGAGCCGGCCCCAGTGCGCGGGCGATGGCGCTGTAGGTGGAGGCTTGTTCGTCATGACTCGGCGCGTGGTGGCGATCCAGATAAAGAAACTCCGAGCGCAACAGGCCGACGCCCTCACCGCCCAGGGTCATGGCCTGCTCGGCTTCGCTCAGCGAAGCGACGTTGGCCGTCACCTCGACGTGATGACCGTCGCGGGTACAGGCGGCAAGCGCGGCATGCGCGAGTTCGTGTTGGTGGCGCTTCTGTCGCAACTGGCGATTGGCTTGCAGCTGCTCAATGGCCGCCAGGTCCGGCTCCAGATTCAGCTCGCCCTTATCGGCGTCGAGCAAAACCCGCGTGCCGTCCGCCAGCGCCAACACCTGAGCCGGCAAACCACAGATCGCCGGCAAGCCTGCGGCCCGAGCGAGAATCGCGACGTGGCTGGTGGCGCCGCCAGCGACCGTGGCGAACCCCAGCACCTTGCGGGTATCGAGGCCGGCGGTCTGCGACGGTGTCAGTTGTTCGGCAATCAGGATGGCGCCGTCTGGTAAGGCCATCACCCGATCCTCCACCCCGAGGATCAGCTTGAGCACCCGCTGGCCGACGTCGGCGAGGTCTGCCGCGCGCTCCGCCAGCAACGGGCTGCCCAGGCTCTTGAACAGTGCAGACGTCGCTTCGGTCGCCGCCCGCCAGGCAAACCCGGCGCTTTTACCTTCACTGATCAGCGCCTCGGCCTGATCCAGCAAGCTCGGGTCTTCGAGCAGTTCTTGATGCGCCTTGAAGATGTCTGCCTGAGCATCACTGGTGGCGTTGTCGCGCAAGTGCTGCAAGGCCAGCAGCGCCTCGGCCAACGCGCGAGACAGATGCTCGCGCTCAATCTGTGGACCAGTCCCGAGTTCACTCACTTCGAGCTTCGTCTCGGTAATCTGTACCACCTGACCAAACGCCGACCCCGCCGAGGCACACACCCCACGCAGCACCGTCAGCGTCGAGGCCTCGACCGACACCACATCAGCCACCACCGTCACGGTTTCGCCACAGCCATCCACCAGCAACTGCGCCAGCGTCGTGATCGCAGCATCGGCATCCAGCCCCGCCGCGCTGACTTGCACGACGTCACCCTGCGCCGTCTGCAGCGCCATGATCGCCACCAGGGATTTGGCGTTGGCGCTGTCCTGCTGTTTATGCAGATAAATACTCGCCGAAAAACCTTTCGCCGCTGGCGCGAACGCCGCCGCTGGACGCGCGTGCAAGCCATTCGGATTGGTCAGCGTCACCGGTTTGGAGAACAGCGCCTCGCCTTCCTCCAGCACCGGCTCATCGGTTGTCTGCCCGGCAGGATTCAGGCTCAGCAGCGGCTGGCCGCTTTCCACTCCACCCGTTTCAGGCATCAACCAGGTAAACGGCTCACCACTGACCACCAGCATCAAGGTCAACAGGCTGCGCGCATGCAAGGCGAGGTAATCGGCATCGAACTCGATCAGCGCCTGACCTGCCTCTACCCGCTGACCTTCCTCGACCAACCGGGTAAATCCCTTACCGGCCAGGTTCACCGTGTCCAATCCAATGTGCATCAACACCTGCACGCCGTTGTCGTCGGTAATGCTGACGGCATGCCCGCTGGCCTGCACATTGCTGATCACCCCGGCCAGCGGCGCGCACAGGGTTTGCGAGGTCGGGTCGATGCACAGACCGTCACCGATCACGCGGCTGGAAAACACCGGATCCGGCACCAGGTCCAGTGGCATCAGTACGCCGGACAAAGGCGCGAGCAGTTGCAATTGTTGGGGTGTGGCCATGACGTCACCTGCTGTTTTGTTCTTTATAAAAGACTCGCGGTCCCTGTAGGAGCTGCCGAAGGCTGCGATCTTTTGATCTTGCGCTTGAGACTCAAGTGTCCCAAAGAGAAAAGATCGCAGCCTTCGGCAGCTCCTGCGGGGTTTGGTTATTTCCACCAATACTCGACTTGCAATCCGACGTTCGAACCGTGGCGCGCCGAGCCGAAGGCGCCGGTGTCGGACAACGCCGAACCCGCTGCCAGTTCATTGGCCGCCCGTTTGGCCGCCTCGTTCCAGCTGGCATAGGTGTAATACAGGCGCACCTCGGGACGCTGCCAGAATTCCGGTCCCTTGGGCGACCAGGTCGGTGCAACCGTGAACTTGCTCAGCTTGCGCGTACCGCCCGTGGCCTCCGCCTGATCGTGCCCCAGTTCGGTCACCAGCTTGAACTGCTCGCTGATCGCATAAGTCGGACGAACGCCCAGCGACAGCCAGTTCTGATCGCCACCGTCCGAACGAATGTCTTTCTGGTAAACCGCCTCGATTTGCCCGCCAAAACGCGGCGTCACTTGCCAGTCGAAGAACTCCACCACACGGTAGCTTTTGTTGCTGTCGTCCAGCTTCACGTTACCGGTATAGCCCAACCCGGTGCCGGGGCCTTCGCCGTACTGGAAGGCCAGTTTGTTCTTGCCGCCCAGAAAACCCTTTTGCACATGCTGAGTGGTGATCGCCCAACCGCGATGCGCGTCGCGGCTGTCCGGTTTATCGATGTAGCTCAGGCCCAATTCCAGTGCGCCACCGGGGTTGGTGTTGAAGCCGGCAACGTTGAAGTCGTGGCGGTTGATGTAGTCCTTCTGGTACAGGTTGTCCTTGCGCGAGAAGGCGTAGCTGTATTTCAGATCGCCGATCAGCACATCCTCGATACCGCCGCCGGTGGCGCTCTGGTTCCAATAGTAGAAGTCGGAAATGTGGATATCGTTCCGCTTGTAATAACGCCGACCGGCCCACAGCGAACCGCCGTTGAGACTGGGCATGTTCGACCATTGCGCATACAGCTGCGGCATCCGCACCGAGCCGTTGTCGCCGTTGAATGTCAGGTCTTTGTCGTACTGGTTATACAGCGACGCCATGCCGTCGATACTGAGCACTGAGCCGTCGTCCAAGGTGTACAGATCCTGGCGCAATTCAAGTTCGGCGTACTGCTCGCATTCGTTGCCCAAGCGGTATTTGGTTTGCGCGCCCGGCAATTGAAAACACTGCTGTTTACCGCTGTTGGTCGAAGTCCCGACACCGCTGCGCACGTAACCGCCAAACTCCAGCGCCTGGGCCGACAACGGCAACACCAGGCAGATACTCGCGGCGGCAAGGCTGCGATTTATTGTTGTTTTCAAGAGCCACCCATTATTTTTATTGTGCGATTCGGCAAAAACGGCGCGCAAAACTCCCCCGCGCAGCGTTCTGCGTGTTTTTTAAAATCGGTGCTTTTTTAGTGGTGAGTCAGGTGCAGCACGAACGACTCATAAGGCCGTAAAGAGACCTGCCTATTTCGCGGCGGACAGTCCGGGTAGTTGCTGATCACCACGCGCTGGCCCATCGCTTCGTTGATAATTTCATCCGGCAATTGGACTTCACACGCGGTGCCGTAGAAGTTGTTCAACACCAGCAATCGTTCGCCATTGCCTTCACGGACATACGCCCAGATTTGCCTGTGCTCGGGCAGCAGTTGCCGGTAAACGCCGTCGGACATCAGCGCTTCGCTGCGGCGCAGGGCAATCAATTGACGGTAGTGATGCAGCACCGAATCCGGGTCATCGAGTTGGGTCGCCACGTTGATCTGCGCGGCGTTGGCCGGCACTGCGATCCACGGCTCGACAGCGCTGAAACCGGCGTTCGGCTCGGCATTCCAGTGCATCGGCGTGCGGCCGTTGTCGCGGGATTTCTGCATGATCGCCGCCATGTTGTCGGCATCGCTCGCCCCCGCCTCCCGCTTGAGCCGGAAGATGTTCAGCGTCTCGACATCGCGGTACTGATCGATGTGATCGAAGCCCGGATTGGTCATGCCGAGTTCTTCGCCCTGGTACACAAATGGCGTGCCCTGGAGGAAGTGCAACGCGGTGCCGAGCATCTTCGCCGAAACCACCCGATGCTCGCCGTCATGGCCAAAACGCGAGACCACACGTGGCTGATCGTGGTTACACCAGAACAGCGCGTTCCAGCCACCGCCGGCCTGCATGCCGGTCTGCCAGTCGGAGAGGATGCGCTTGAGTTCGAGGAAGTCGAAGTCGGCGCGAATCCACTTTTGCAGGTTCGGGTAATCGACCTTCAGGTGATGGAAGTTGAAGGTCATCGACAGCTCTTTCGACTCCGGCCGCGAGTAGCGAATGCAGTGGTCGAGGCTGGTGGACGACATCTCGCCGACGTTGATCAGGTCATGGCCCTCGAACACTTCGCGGTGCATTTGCTGCAAGTATTCGTGGACGTTCGGGCCGTCGGTATAGAAGCGTCGACCGTCGCTGTTGTCCTCGGGAAAATCCGCCGGTTTCGAGATCAGGTTGATCACATCGAGACGGAAACCACCTACGCCCTTGTCGCGCCAGAAACGCATCATCTTGAACACTTCGGCACGCACCTTGGGGTTGTCCCAGTTCAGGTCGGCCTGGGTGTGATCGAACAGGTGCAGGAAGTACTGACCGGTCTGGGCTTCGTACTCCCAGGCCGAACCACCGAACTTCGACTCCCAGTTGTTCGGCTGGTCGCGCCAGATGTAGAAGTCGCGGTACGGGTTGTCGAGGCTGCTGCGCGCTTGCTGGAACCAGGTGTGTTCGATGGACGTGTGGTTGACCACGATATCGAGCATCAACTTGATCCCGCGCTTGCCGGCCTCGGCGATCAGCAGCTCGCAATCGGCCATGGTCCCGTAGCTTGGGTCGATGGCGTAGTAATCGCTGATGTCATAGCCGTTGTCGCGCTGGGGCGAACGCAGGAACGGGGTGATCCACAGGCAATCGACACCCAGCCAGTGCAGGTAGTCGAGCTTGGCGACGACACCGAGCAAATCCCCCGTGGGGTTGCCGGCGTGGCTGTGAAAACTTTTTGGGTAGATCTGGTAGATCACCGAGCGTTGCCAGTCTTGCATGGCGGATTCCTTCAGTAAGTTTGGTGCTGGCCTTCGGGCCTCTTCGCGGGCAAGCCTCGCTCCTACAGGGTTTCGCGTTCCAATGTAGGAGCGAGGCTTGCCCGCGAAAGCGATCTGTCAGGCAACCCGATACCCCGGCCGAACAATCTTCATGCTCAACCCACAGGTCAAAACAAACGGCACGACCATGGCGATGATCATCCCGATCACGAAACTGGGGATGAACTGCGGAATGATCGAGATGAAACCGGGCAACCCGCCAACGCCGATCGCCGATGCCTGGACCTTGTTCAGCGACAGGAAAATGCAACCCAGCGCCGAGCCGATCAGGGCCGCATAAAACGGAAATTTGTAGCGAAGATTGACCCCGAACATCGCCGGTTCAGTGATGCCGAAGTAAGCCGAAATCGCCGAGGTCGAGGCCATGCTTTTGTCTCGCACATTGCGCGTCATGTAGAACACCGCCAGTGCGGCACTGCCTTGGGCGAGGTTGGACATGACGATCATCGGCCAGATGAACGTCCCGCCCTGGGTGGAGATCAGCTGCAAGTCGACCGCCAGGAACATGTGGTGCATGCCGGTGATCACCAGCGGCGCGTAGAGCAAACCGAAAATCGCCCCGCCGACCATCGGCGCCAGGTCGAACAGCATGACCACGCCTTCGGTGATCAGAATCCCCAGGTGCCGGGTCACCGGACCGATCACGGCCAGCGCCAGCACGCCGGTAACAACGATGGTGGTGATCGGCACCACCAGCAATTGCACCGCATTCGGCACCCGCGCCCGCAGCCATTTCTCGATGGTGCTCATGACGTAGGCCGCCAGCAGGATCGGCAGGATCTGCCCCTGATAACCAACCTTCTCGATCTGGAACAGACCGAGGATGTCGAAGTACGGCAGGCTCTGGCCCTCCAGTCCAGCCACTGCCTTGCCGTAGTTCCAGGCATTGAGCAGGTCCGGGTGCACCAGCATCAGGCCGAGCACAATGCCGAGGATTTCGCTGCCGCCAAAGCGCTTGGCCGCCGACCAGCCCACCAGCGCCGGAAGGAACACGAACGAGGTGTTGGCCATCAGGTTGATCAGGCTCCACAGCCCGTCGAGTTTCGGGTAGGCGTCCAGCAGGGTCTGGCCCTCGATGAACATGCCCTTGGCGCCAATCAGGTTGTTAACGCCCATCAGCAGACCGGCAATGATCAGCGCCGGCAGGATTGGCATGAACACGTCGGAAAACACCCGCACCAGCCGTTGCATGGCGTTGATCTTGTCGGCGCTTTTTTGTTTGACGTCGGCGATGGTCGAAGCCGCGAGGCCGGTTTGACGGCGCAGTTCGGCGTAGACCTTTTCCACTTCACCGGGGCCGATGACCACCTGGAACAAACCGCCGGTGAAGAACGAGCCTTTGACCAGATCGATCTGGTTCAAGGTGGCGCTGTGCACCAGGCTCGGGTCCTTGAGGGCCAGGCGCAGGCGCGTGACGCAGTGCGCGGCCTGCTCAAGGTTGTCGCTGCCACCGAGGCTTTGCAGCAGCTCAGTGACGATATTCGGATAGTCGTGGCTCATGCTTGATCTTCCGCTGTAGTTTTTTGTTATTGGCAGCACGCCGAAGCGAAAAATACTCGTCTGTACGAGTTAAAGCAACAACTCGTACAGACGAGTTTCATTTTGCTTATCCACCAACCGATAACAACACTCCCCTGTAGGAGCGAGCTTGCTCGCGAAGGTCGTCAACGATGACGCGTTCCAACAGGATGATCGCCGCGCATTCAAGACCTTCGCGAGCAAGCTCGCTCCTACAGAAGCCGAACGCCATGGACAAACCCCGACCCTGCCCTTAAGGTTCAAAACCTTGAGTACAGCGCAGCACAGAGCCATCCCCATGAGTAAATACAACCAGATCTACAGCGATCTGCTTGCCAGCATTACCACCGAACGTCTGGAACGCGGCGCCCGGTTGCCTTCCGAAACCGAATTGATGGAGAGCTATCAGGCCAGTCGCGGCACCGTGCGCAAAGCCATCGAGCAACTTCAGGAGCGCGGCTTCGCCCAGAAAGTCCACGGCAAAGGCACGTTCGTACTGTCGACCAACCCGATCGAATTCCAGCTCGGCGGCATCGTCAGTTTCCAGGAGACCTATCCACGGCTGGGCAACGACGTCAGTACCGACGTGGTCGAATTCACCCAAATCCCCCTCGAAGGTTCCTTGCTGGAACACATCAAGGCGCCAGAAGGCAGCCTGATCACACGGATCAAGCGGGTGCGGCGGATCGACGGCAAACGGGTGATCCTCGACATCAACCATTTCGTCAGCGATGTGATCCCCGGCCTGTCTCGTGACATCGCCGAACACTCGATCTACGCCTTCATCGAGCAGACCCTGCAATTACAGATCGCCTACGCCCAGCGCACCATCGAAGCGGTGCCCCGCAGCAAAGACGACCAGCAACATCTGGACCTCGACGGCCAGAGCCATGTGATCGTGGTCAGCAACCAGACCTTCCTCCAGGACGGTCGACAGTTCGAGTACACCGAGTCGCGGCATACGCTGGACAAGTTCTACTTTTCGGATGTGGCCAGACGCTGACACTACCCCCTGGCGAACCGCCAAAAAGCATATCTATGTAGTGCACCCTCCTTGAGCAAATGGGCCAATCTCGACCGCCCATCTCTCAAGGATAGAGTGTGCATGAACTCGACAGACACCCGCCCATTGCCCAATGCCGCCGACAAGGCAGCGCTCAAGGCGATCGCCACCAGCGTCATCCAGACCTGCCCCAGCCTGCAAGACACGGCTCATGAGGTCGCCAGCGATTTGCTGAAAAAATACGCTATCACCGGCCTTGATCCGGATCAGGTGTATTTCCACCGCTTTGACGCCTCGCAAAGTAGCTTGAAAGCCTTCACCGGTTGGGAGCATGTCCATGCGACGCCAACCGCCACCACTACCCTGACGCAACTGGTGATCCAGCGCTTTCGTGTGGGCGACCAGGACAACGCCGATTTACTGGACGTGTATGCGGGCTTCTACACCGCGGGCCCGAGCGTCGGCACGTTCAATGAAACCAACGAAGTGCGCCTGCATGGCAACGAGGTGCTGAAAGACTTCTGGAGCATCGACTTCAGTTCGTTGTACACCGAGCGACTGACGGCCTTCTGGAACGATTCCGGCAGCGACTTCCGCACGCTGGCCAAGTGCAATTTCCTGATCAAAGCCGTGCAGGCGCGGGACAAACGCCAGTTAAGCGACGAGGATTTTCACTTCGTCACCCATGCCGTCATCGGCCCGCTGACTTGGCCCGTCAGCCTGCCGATGCTGCAAGCACAACACCCTTGCACGGGCAGCGTTCGCACCCTGGATGTCGCGGGCTACGTCGCGATCAACGCGCTTCGATTCGTCGCCGCCAAGGGCCGGCAGATTGTCTACCTGCCCGGCGAGGCCGATGCCTTTCAGGTCATGGAAACCGCAACGAACATGCATTACTGGATGTTGTTGCAAATGAACAAGGCGCCTGCACGCCGGGCGTTCATGACGCATTTTTCCCTGGCCGACCGTCAGGCCATCGCCGAGAACATCAACGACCTCCTGAGCCAGCTCGTCAGCGCTTGGAGCCAATACGACCATCACCTGATCAACCAGCAAAACCAGCCCGTCAACGGCGACGCCTTCAGCTGGCTGCGCGACTCGACCAAGGACGCGATGTTCGCCGAGGCCGCACTCTCGCTGACCTCCAATGGTGATCTGCGCAAGCAACTCTGGATCGGTTACCTCAGCGCCGGCGTGAAAGTCTTCGGCCCGATGGCGGTCGTCGGCTGGCCGGTCGCCCTGCCCGTGATCGGCGCCAGCATCGCCAACCTGGGCTTGAACATCGATCAGGCGGTCAATGCAAAAACGGCCGAAAAACGTAAGGCCGGCGTCCTCGGCGCGGTGCTCAGCGGCATTGATGTGCTGTTCAATTTGCTCGTCCTCAAGGGACCGGGTTCGCTGGCAGACGTCGGCCCCGAGATTGACGCCGCTGAAGCCAAGGAGATGGCCGATCTGCTTGGATCGACGCAACCGGCCGAAGGCGCCGGGGCGGGAGCCGTTGAGCAAACACCGATCACAACCGGTTTACCCACCGACAGCACCCCATCCGTCCCGGACAACTTCAAGATTGACGTACCGTTGACTGATGACACGCTGGTCCGTGAACCCGGCAAACTCCAGGGCATTTACCCACTCGCCTCCAACCCTTCCACCGCGATCAAGCTCAACGACAGCGCTTATTACGTGCGTTACGAGAGCGACCTCAACGGCCGTGGAAACTGGGCCATTATCGATCCGGCCAACCCCAACGCGTTCACCGGTTCGATTCCCGTGCGCTTGAGCGCCGAAGGCAAGTGGGAAGTCATCCCGCGTCTGGGGTTGCAGGGCGGCATGGACGTACCGCCCGCTGCTGGACCCGTCATCCAGGAATGGGCGCGGTCGCCCGGCACACACATACCGCCAATCGAAGACAGCGAGATGAGGGCATGGGCGCTCGGTGGCGCAGACGACGTCAGACCGGTGGCGGGCGCCGATGGCAGGACGACCAGCATGAGCCGCTTCGACCTGAGTCAGGAAACCGCTCGCAACAACCTGATTCGCGATGCCAACGCCTGGTATCAACTGAACCCACCAACGCCCCGTCTGCCGGTGTCTCCAGCGGCGCAGGTCACGACCTCCACCGAGCTGCTCGAAACGGCATTCGCGGAAAAACCGGGTCTGATCGTCGGTGAAAGCCGCGGCAGTATCGGCAGTAAACAGTTCCTGATCGAAAACATGCCTGAACTGGCGCGGCGCGGGGTGAAGACGCTGTACGTGCAGGAGTTGCTGGCGAACGTTAATCAGCTTGACCTGGACACCTTCGCCCGCACCGGTGAATTGCCCGAAGAGCTGGAAACCTATCTGCGCAAACTCGACATCAAGGCCGGCAACGATCCCGACGGCCGATTCAACCTGACGCAACTGGTAAAAGTGGCCAATGCGCAGCGAATCCGGGTTCAGGCCATCGACATGTCGACGACCTACAACATCAACAAAACCGCCCTCGATCCGGAACCGGATCAGCAAATGGCCAGGAGCTTTTTCGCCAGCCAGGTCATCCGCTTCAACGAAGCGATAAAAGGCCCGGCCAACTGGGTGGCGTTGGTCGATCGGGAAAACATGACGACGTTCAGAGGCTACCGTGGCATCGGCGAACAGACCGATGCCCTGAGCGTCCGCGTCGATGATGTAAAACCCGGTGTCGCACAGCCCATCGCCGCCGATCCCGGACTGGCGATGGAATACGCCGACTATCCGCAGGCCCCCGCCTATGAAGTCGAAGGACTGGCCGATCCGGACAGCCTTCAGGCGTTGATCAAAGGTGACTGGCGTGTGCAGATGGAAACGCCGTGGGCGTACCGAACCACGCATGAGTTGCGAGCGCTGTTGCCGGAACCGGGGATGTTCACCTTTCAGCGCTACAGGAGCAGCGTGCTGGTGGTTTATCGCAATGCCGACGGGCAGATGGCCGACAGTGTCATCCGCTCGACACCGGGTGGAAGGATCAATCTGGAGACCCCGCTCGGGCCAGCCTACGATTCCATGACGGTGGATAACTTCGAAGAACTGAAACAGGCATTAATCGCGCAAGGCATGCGGCCAATGGGCTGGCCGGCACTTCCAGACCTGGCGCAGGCGAACCCGCGGCCGACCATCCCGGCCAACTGGCAAGCCAACGAAGTGCTTGAAGGCGAAACACAGGTAACCGAACCCGGAAAATTCCGAGGCATCTATCGACTCAATGCCAACCCTTCAACCGCCATCATGCTAGACCACGCCCCGTACTACGTGCGCTGGGAAGCCGAACTCAACGGTGGCGGGCATTGGGCCGTCATCGATCCGGAAAATCCCCATGCTTTTTCCGACTCGATCCCCGTACGCTTGAACGCCGAAGGTGAATGGGAAACCATGCCCCGGATTGGTCTCAACGGCGGCGGCAAGACACCCCTGTTACGCTTGCCCGCCTCGGAGTACGACATGCCCGAGCCGTTGAAGGCCGAACTGAAAGGCGGTGCGAACGGCCAGGACGACGAGTCGTTGCGCGACTTCTACGACAGCCTCAACGAGCACGATCCCTACCGCGATTTCAAGGCCATCAGAAAACGCCTGCACCGCGATGCCGTGCACTTTTACGCCGAGCTTCAACTGCCCGCGCGGCCACCGATCCCGGTGCTTGCTCCCGAGGCCAGCGCCAAAGAGATTATCGCGAAAACCCTCGAACATGCCCGAGGCCTGGTCATTGGCGAAAGCCATAGTTCAATCGCCAGCAAACAGTGGTTGATCGAAAACATGGAGCTGCTGGCCAACAAGAACGTAAAGACCCTGTACATGGAACATCTGCTGACCGACTTCCATCAAGCGGCGCTGGATACGTTTTTCGAAACAGGGACGATGGCGAAAGACCTTGAGAGCTACCTCAACGCGCTCGATGTCGGCAACATGACCGACCCGCTGGGGCGCGATACGTTTCTGCAACTGGTCAAACAGGCGCGCCGTTTCAAGATTCGTGTGCAGGCCATCGATTGCATGGCGAGCTACCGGCTCAACGGTATGGAGAAGGTCGGATCCCTGGAACCTGCCGTTGAGCCCACGGCGCGGCAGAAAATGATGAACTACTTCGCCCGCTCGATCATTCGCAGCGACCAGGCCCTGCGTGGCGCGCATAAATGGGTGGCGCTGATGGGCAACTCCCACTCCAACACCTTTGAAGGCGTGGCGGGGGTCAGCGAACTGGAAGAAGCCATCGGCATTCGCGTTGAAGATGTCGCCGAAGGCGCCCCGGTGGGCATCCAGGCTGACCCGGGAAGAATCCTGCCGCTGGGCGGAACCGCGTTTGATCGCAGCGCCTTGGTCAAAGGTGATTTGCTCTTGCGAATGGCAACGCCATGGACTGCGCAGACCATGGCGGAAATCGAAGCGGCCTTGCCCCAGCGCGGGATGTACACCTTGAAACTGCAACCGCGCATGACCTTCCTGGTGCACCGCAGCCGCAGCCATGCCATCGTGCGCACCCTCATCGAAAGCGATAACGGCCGCTTCTACATCGAGCGTCCGGACTGGCCGTCGGTCAGTGGCAAGCGCTACGCGAGCATCAAAGCGTTGCTGAACGGCTTGGATCAAATGGGCATGACACTCGGCGGTTGGTCGAATCCGCTGTAACCCGCCCACAAAAAAGCCGTGTGAAATCTGATTTCACACGGCTTTTGCTGTTGCAACGTTCAAGCCATCAAGGCTGGCGCGGGATCATTCCCACTCAATGGTCGCTGGCGGCTTGCTCGACACGTCGTAGGTGACGCGGGAGATGCCTTCGATTTCATTGATGATCCGGCCGCTGACGGTTTCCAGCAGTTCGTAAGGCAGATGAGCCCAACGCGCGGTCATGAAGTCGATGGTTTCCACGGCACGCAGGGCCACGACCCAGGCGTAACGACGGCCATCGCCGACAACGCCAACCGACTTCACCGGCTGGAACACTACGAAGGCCTGGCTGACTTTGTGATACCAGTCGGCCTTGCGCAGTTCTTCGATGAAGATGTGGTCGGCACGACGCAGCAGGTCGGCGTATTCCTTCTTCACTTCACCGAGGATCCGCACGCCCAGGCCCGGGCCCGGGAACGGGTGACGGTAGACCATGTCGTACGGCAGGCCGAGTTCCAGGCCCAGACGACGGACTTCGTCCTTGAACAGCTCGCGCAGGGGTTCAACCAGCTTGAGGTTCATTTCTTCCGGCAGGCCACCCACGTTGTGGTGCGACTTGATCACGTGAGCCTTGCCGCTTTTGGCGCCAGCCGACTCGATCACGTCCGGGTAGATGGTGCCCTGGGCGAGGTACTTGATGTTGTCCAGTTTGTTGGACTGGGCATCGAAGACGTCGATGAAGGTACGGCCGATGATCTTGCGTTTCTTCTCTGGGTCGGACTCGCCTGCCAGATTGTCGAGGAACTGGTCTTCAGCGTTGGCGCGGATTACCTTGACGCCCATGTTCTCGGCGAACATGGCCATCACCTGCTCGCCTTCGTGCAGACGCAACAGACCGTTGTCGACGAAGACGCAGGTCAGCTGGTCGCCAATGGCTTTGTGCAGCAGTGCGGCAACTACCGAGGAGTCGACACCGCCGGACAAGCCGAGCAGTACGTTGTCGGTGCCGACCTGGGCGCGAATGTTGGCGATGGCGTCTTCAGCGATTTTCGAAGGCGTCCACAGGGCTTCGCAGCCGCAGATGTCGAGGATGAAGCGCGAGAGGATGCGACCGCCCTGCTTGGTGTGGGTCACTTCCGGGTGGAACTGCACGCCGTAGTAACCGCGAGCGTCGTCGAACATGCCGGCAATCGGGCAGCTCGGGGTGCTGGCCAGGATGTGGAATTCCTGAGGCATCTTGGTGACCTTGTCACCGTGGCTCATCCACACGTCGAGGCCGAACAGGCCGTCGGCGTCGATGTGGTCTTCGATGCCGTCGAGCAGGCGGCTCTTGCCGACCACGTCGACACGGGCGTAACCGAACTCACGCAGCTCGGAACCTTCGACCTTGCCACCCAGCTGTTCAGCCATGGTTTGCATGCCGTAGCAGATACCGAAGACCGGTACGCCCAGGTCGAACACCGCTTGCGGGCAGCGCGGGCTGTCAGCGACGTGCACGGACTCGGGGCCGCCGGCGAGAATGACGCCTTTTGGAGCGAATTCGCGAATCGCTTCGTCATCCATGTCGAACGGATGCAGTTCGCAGTACACACCGATTTCACGCACGCGGCGGGCAATCAGCTGGGTGTACTGGGAACCGAAGTCGAGGATCAGGATGCGGTGAGCGTGGATGTCGAGGGCCATGATTCAGTCTCGTCTAAGTCATTCAGAAACAGTCGTGAGTCAGAAACAACTCGGGGCTGAATAAAACAGCCCCGGTTACTTAACTTTTTGCTTGAAGCCTCAACCTACGCGGTAGTTTGGCGCTTCTTTGGTGATTTGTACGTCGTGGACGTGGGACTCGGCCATGCCAGCACCGGTGATCCGCACGAACTCAGGCTTGGTGCGCATTTCTTCGATGTCGGCACTGCCGGTGTAACCCATCGAGGAACGCAGGCCGCCCATCAGTTGATGGATGATGGCGCTCAGGCTGCCCTTATAAGGAACACGCCCTTCGATGCCTTCCGGAACCAGCTTCTCGGCACCCGCGGAGGAGTCCTGGAAGTAGCGGTCGGAGGAACCTTGAGCCTGGGACATGGCGCCCAGCGAACCCATGCCGCGGTAAGCCTTGTACGAACGACCCTGGAACAGTTCGATCTCGCCTGGCGCTTCTTCAGTACCGGCGAACATCGAGCCCATCATCACGCAGGAAGCACCGGCCACGATGGCCTTGGACAGGTCACCGGAGAAACGGATACCGCCGTCGGCGATCAACGGCACACCGGTGCCTTCAAGGGCTGCGGCGACGTTGGCGATGGCACTGATTTGCGGGACGCCGACACCGGCGACGATACGGGTGGTGCAGATCGAGCCAGGGCCGATACCGACCTTGACGGCATCCGCGCCTGCTTCGACCAGGGCCTTGGCAGCAGCGCCAGTGGCGATGTTGCCGCCGATGACCTGCACTTCAGGGAAATTCTCTTTGACCCAGCGAACGCGGTCGATCACACCTTTGGAGTGACCGTGGGCAGTATCGACCACCACCACGTCAACGCCGGCAGCAACCAGTGCCGAAACACGTTCGCCGGTGTCCTTGCCAGTACCGACCGCAGCGCCAACGCGCAGACGACCTTGATCGTCCTTGCTGGCCAGCGGGTAAGCCTTGGCTTTTTCGATGTCTTTGACGGTCATCATGCCTTTGAGGGCAAACTTGGCGTCGACGATCAGGACTTTTTCCAGGCGGTGCTTGTGCAGCAACTCGCGGACTTCGTTCTTGTTGGCGCCTTCGCGTACGGTGACCAGGCGCTCTTTAGGCGTCATCACTTCACGTACGGTGGCTTCCAGACGCGTTTCGAAACGCACGTCACGGGAAGTGACGATGCCGACCAGGTCGCCATCGTGCAACACCGGAACGCCGGAGATATTGTGCAGGCGGGTCAGTTCGAACAGATCACGAACCGTGGCATCAGCCTCGATGGTGATCGGATCCTTGACGACGCCGGCTTCGAACTTCTTGACCTTGCGAACTTCGGCAGCTTGCTGCTCGATGGTCATGTTCTTGTGGATGATGCCGATGCCACCTTCCTGAGCCATGGCGATTGCCAGACGGGCTTCAGTGACGGTGTCCATTGCGGCAGAAACCAGAGGAATATTCAGCTCGATGCCACGGGTTAGGCGGGTCTTGAGACTGACTTCGTTAGGAAGCACCTCGGAATAACCGGGCACTAGGAGAATGTCGTCGAATGTCAGAGCTTCTTGGCTGATACGCAGCATCGCGGGGGCTCCCGAGCGGGAAAATGGAAGCGCGCCATTATAGTCAGACACCCCCTCGGGTTCAATGTAAAACTCTGTCTATTATTGGCATTACTGACATACGGGATGGGATGGCTGTTTTTTTGTAGGAGCGAGCTTGCTCGCGATGGGCGTGAACGATGACGCGTATTGTCTGCGAACAAGCGTCGCCTGCGCGTTCTTCGCTGGCAAGCCAGCTCCTACAGATTCGCAATCGCTCTGTAGGAGCTGGCTTGCCAGCGAAGAACGATAACGCGGTCTACCTGCCGTATCACAACTCGACTTTGACCCAGCTGACAGGCTGATCGAGCCAATCGGCAAATTCGTCGATAAAGCTCTGCTTGAACCCGGCCTCGGCCCAGTTGTTGAAAATGAACCCCAGATTGGAAAAGCCGCATTCCTGCAGGAACAGAAACCCGTTGATGTCATCCTCATGCCCGCATTCGGGGCAGGTGAAGTTATCGGTGCGCCCTGGCATCCACTCTTCCAGGCTTTCGAACAGTGCTTCGCCGACTTCCTTGCGGCACTCGGCGCAGCCGGCTTCGCTGAGAAAACCCTTGGCCGGCGTATAGATGCAACGCTTGGTGATGATTTCCAGGCCATTGATCGGCTCGCCGAACGGCAGGGCTGCCGGGTGCAGGACCACGGCACGGGCACCGTCGCCGATGGCGTGAGCCATGCGATTGCCGGTGCGCCCGCAGGTGGTCAGTTCTTCCTTGATGATGTTCTTGCGCACCAGCCAACGCACGACCGCCCGGGCCCGGGGCTCGTGCACCGGCAGTGTGGAGATTTTCGGGACGATGATGCTTTGCGAATTCATGGCGACAGGCCTGATGCATTTAAATGAAAGATATTGCGTCGAAACCTTGTAGGAGCGAGGCTTGCCCGCGAAGGCGATTCCACATTCAACATCATTGTTGGCCATGAAATCGCCTTCGCGGGCAAGCCTCGCTCCTACAGGTTCAGTGCCGGCATTTAATAGGTATAGGCCCGCCGAAGTGGTTTTTACAGTTCGACAACCACCGCCTGCGATGCACGGGTCGCCTTGGCGCGCGCGGCTTCGATCGACTCGTCGCGAGCCAGTGCCACCCCCATCCGGCGCTGACCATTAACCTCAGGCTTGCCGAACAGACGCAACGCGGTATCCGGCTCGCTCAGCGCTGCGCCCAGGTTGGCGAAAGCCGTCTGGGTCGACTGCCCCTCCACCAAAATCACCGCTGACGCCGAAGGCCCGAACTGACGGATCAACGGAATCGGCAGGCCGAGGATCGCCCGTGCGTGCAGGGCGAACTGCGACAGGTCCTGGGAAATCAGGGTCACCAGACCGGTGTCATGCGGGCGCGGAGAGACTTCGCTGAACCACACCTGATCACCTTTGATGAACAGCTCGACGCCAAACAGGCCACGGCCACCCAGGGCTTCGGTCACGGCTTTGGCAACGCGCTCGGATTCGGCCAGGGCAATTGGGCTCATGGCTTGTGGCTGCCAGGATTCCTGATAGTCGCCCTTCTCCTGACGGTGACCGACCGGCGCGCAGAATGTAGTGCCGCCGACGTGGCGCACGGTCAGCAAGGTGATTTCGTAGTCGAAGTCGATGAAGCCTTCGATGATCACGCGACCTTTACCGGCACGGCCGCCTTCTTGAGCATAATCCCAGGCTGTCTTCACATCATCGGCGCTGCGCAGCAGGCTCTGGCCCTTGCCCGACGAACTCATCACCGGCTTGACCACGCATGGGAAGCCGAGGTCTTCGACGGCCTTGCTGTAATCCTCGAAGGTGTCGGCGAAGTGGTACGGCGAGGTCGGCAGGTCCAGCTCTTCAGCGGCCAGGCGACGGATGCCTTCGCGGTTCATGGTCAGCTGCGTGGCGCGCGCGGTCGGGATCACGGTGAAGCCTTCGGCTTCCAGTTCCACCAGGGTGGCGGTGGCGATGGCTTCGATTTCCGGCACGATGAAGTGCGGCTTTTCGGCCTCAATCACGGCACGCAGGGCGGCGCCATCGAGCATGTTGATCACATGGCTGCGATGGGCGACTTGCATGGCCGGCGCGTTGGCGTAGCGATCCACGGCAATCACTTCAACGCCCAGACGTTGCAGCTCGATCACCACTTCCTTGCCCAACTCGCCACAGCCACACAGCAATACGCGGGTCGCGGTAGGCGACAATGGAGTTCCGATACGGGTCATCTCAGGTCCTCAAAGGAGCGGATCATCGAGGGATGCAGCGCCTGGCGCGCTTCCCATGGGGAGAAAGCGCGGCATTTTACATGAACCGGCGGGTTTGGCTTCAGCTGACGACGGCCTGCTTGCGCAAGCGCCACGCCATGATCAGCCACACGGCCGTCACGCCGGCGAACTTCGAACCCATGGCGGTGAGGATGACACCCGGGGTGAACGCATCGATCATGCCGAAGAAGATGAAGGTATCGAGGGGAATGCTCAGGGCCGAACTTATCCACAGGCGATCGTGCAGCGGACGCTTGGTGATGCTGAACACCAGCCAGTCGATGCACTCGGACACCGCGAACGCCGTGGCGCTGGCCAGGGCGATGGACGGGTCGGACGTTACATAGGACAGCACCAGCGCCGCCAGCATCGCCGCAATGGCGCCGTGGCCAAAACGGGTTTGCACCATGTCGCGCAAGATAAACACCAAACCGCCCCAGGCCGACCAGATGATGTCCAGGTGCGGCGCGGTGGAAAAGGCGTAATTGATCAGCACGACACTGCTGATGTAAGCGATCAGGAAGAGCATGGCGCGCGGGAGTACCTGTCAATTTGGCGCACAGGGTACTTCAGGGATGGGGTTGGGCCAAGAGAGCCGTGGTTTACGTGATGACGCCTTCGCGGGCAAGCCTCGCTCCTACAGGTGCAGTGTGATCCTTGTAGGAGCGAGGCTTGCCCGCGAAGGCCGCACCTCAATGATCGGATTTCGCCCCGATCATCCAGAGAATTCCGCTGGACTTGGCGCGCTCATGGCACAACCCCAGCACCTTGCGGCGCTCTTCGTTATCCATCCGGCTCCAGCGGGTAATCTCGTCCACCGTGCGCTGACACCCGGTGCAAATATCATCTTCATCCAGCGCGCAAATGCTCACGCAGGGCGAAAGCACCGGTCGTTCGGTGGTGCTCATTCTTCCTGCTCGACCAGATCGCGGGCATAACGCTGGGAGTTATGCACATAGTGCGCGGCGCTGGCTTCGAGCATCTTCTTCTGCTGCTCGGTCAGTTCACGCACAACCTTGCCGGGCGAACCCATGACCAACGAACCGTCGGGAATTTCCTTACCCTCTCCGATCAGCGAATTGGCGCCAATGATGCAGTTCTTGCCGATTTTCGCGCCGTTGAGAATCACCGCATTAATACCGATCAAACTGTAATCGCCCACAGTACAGCCATGGAGCATGGCGTTGTGGCCGATGGTCACGCCGGTGCCGATGGTCAGCGGGTAACCCATGTCGGTGTGCATCACCGTACCGTCCTGAACGTTGCTGTTCTTGCCGATCAGGATCAATTCGTTGTCGCCACGCAGCACGGTGTTGAACCAGACGTTGGCGCCCTCTTCCAGTTTGACCTTGCCCACCAGCACGGCATTGGGGGCGATCCAGCTCTGCGGATGGGCATCGACGCGGGCGTCGCCCAGGCGGTATTTCATCTTATTGTCCTCAAGGCTCGGGTTGCCGCGGTTTCTGGCCATTCAAGCGATGGCTTCAGGTATTGATAAAACTCTTGGGCGGCTGATGCAGGCTGATTTTCGCGTCATAGAGCAGGTTGATCAACTCGACGATCATGATCGCCGTCAGGCCCCAGATTTTGTATTCGCCATAACGATAGCTCGGCACATACCAACTGCGCCCCTGGTAATCGATGCGGTGCGTGTGTTCCCGAGGGTCCTTGCGGAAGAATTCCAACGGGACGCTGAAGACTGCAGCGATCTCGGCATCGTTGGCCAGGTATTCGACAAAATCCGGAATCACCCCGACATACGGCGTGACCTTGATGCCATGCAGGGAAATCAGCGGGCTGAGCGGGCCGATGATTTCCACCAGCCCCGGCGGCAGGCCGATTTCTTCTTCGGCTTCGCGCAAGGCGGTGAATATAAGGTCAGGGTCATCAGGGTCGCGGCGCCCGCCGGGGAAGGCGACTTCGCCGCCATGGGTCGAGAGCCCGCTGGCGCGCAGGGTCAGAACCAGTTCCGGCTCATCACTGCGAGTGATGGGGACCAGTACCGCGGCCTCAGGGAAACGTTTGTCGGTTTCCATTGTGCGTGGGGTGTGGTTGCTTACTCGATGCAGTAGCTCGTCCAGCATGAGACTTCTCGACTTATTCTCTACCTCGCATCATGCACCAATCGAACCGACCGCCCAACCCCATAACCGCTGCATGTCGCTAAACGACAACTTGCCGACAGACACCGCCGCACGCCAAGATAGGCGCAGCATTCAGGAACCCAAGCATGAAATTTTGCAGTCAGTGCGGCAACCCGGTGACCCAGCGCATTCCCGAAGGCGATTCGCGCCTGCGTTTTGTCTGTGACAGCTGTCACGCCATTCACTATCAGAACCCCAATATCGTCGCCGGATGCGTGGCGACCTGGGGCTCGAAGGTGTTGCTGTGCCGTCGCGCCATCGAGCCACGGCTCGGCTACTGGACCCTGCCCGCAGGCTTCATGGAGAACGGTGAAACCATCGAGCAGGCGGCCATTCGCGAGACGGCCGAAGAAGCCTGCGCCCGGGTGCGCAACCTGAGCATCTATACCTTGATCGACGTGCCGCACATCAGCCAGGTGCATGTGTTCTTTCGCGCCGAGCTGGTGGACCTGGATTTTTCCGCCGGTCCCGAGAGCCTGGAAGTGCAGCTTTTCGAAGAAGCCGACATCCCTTGGTCCGACCTGGCTTTCCGCACGGTGGGCCGTACCTTAGAATGCTTCTTCGCTGACCGGCGGACCGAGGTCTACCCCGTGCGGTCCGAATCGATCCCGCCGCTTGTCCAGGCTGTCATCACTTGATTTCAATTTCGGAATTTTTGATGACGCTAAAAGATCGCAGCCTGCGGCAGCTCCTACAAAAACATCTATAAATTATTAGTAGTGACACCTCTTGGGGAATCGTTTCAATGCGCTGGTTGCTTGCCCTGTTTTGCTTGTCGTTCGTTGCGTTCTCCCAGGCTTCCACCGTGGTGACGCTGGACGGCAAACCCATCGAAAAGGTGTTGGTGCTCAAATCCGCCCATCAATTGCAATTGATCGCCGATGGCAAGCCGCTACGAACCTACCGTATTTCCCTGGGCAAACAGCCCAGGGGCGCCAAGCTGATGGAAGGCGATAAACGCACGCCGGAGGGTTTTTATTGGGTGGACTGGCGCAAGGTCAGCGACCGCTTCAATCTGGCCATGCACATCTCCTACCCGAACGTGACCGACTCCGCGCGCTCGCGGCGTGAAGGCGTCGACCCTGGCGGCATGATCATGATCCACGGCACGCCCGACACTTATGACTACCCGGAAAACCTGTTCCACACCCTGGACTGGACCGACGGTTGCATCGCCATGCGCAACATGGACATGCGCGAAGTCTGGGGCCTGGTGCCGGACGGCACGATGATCGAAATCCGCCCTTAACGACTACCTTTTGTCGTTCATCGAAAAATAAATTCAAAAGATCGCAGCCTGCGGCAGCTCCTACAGGGTAGATACCAATTCTCACTGTAGGAGCTGCCGAAGGCTGCGATCTTTGCTTTCGAAATCGCCACCACTAATACCACTTCAAACCAACCCCATCTCAGAAAGCCCATCAGGGCAGGCTTTCCAGCGCCTACAGCAAAGTGGTCTCATTGACATGGTATTTAAGTGGTATTAGCTTTCCCTCACTACCGGGCGACAACAATCCTATATCCGCATCGGACCAAACCTACATGAATGACCTCCAAGCCCTACGCCCTGATGACACCCAGCCCACGCCGTTGTACCTGCAACTGGCGCGCAACCTGGAAGCGGCGATTCATGCCGGCCAGTGGAAAGCCGAACAGGCCATGCCGTCGGAGCGCAATCTCAGCGAATTGCTGGGCATCTCCCGCGTCACGGCGCGCAAGGCATTGGAAGTGCTGTTTGAACAAGGCCTGATCCGGCGCAACCAGGGTTCCGGCACGTTTATCACCCCGCGCCTGGAACAACCGCTGTCGCGCCTTTCGGGTTTTAGCGAAATGCTTCGCCTCAAGGGCTTCGTGCCCGGTTCGCAATGGCTGGAACGTGAAATCACCCCGCCCACCCATGAAGAACTGATCCGCCTCGGTCTGTCGCCCAACGACAAGGTCGCGCGGCTCAAACGCCTGCGCAAAGCCGATGACACGGTGATGGCGATCGAGATGAGCACCCTGCCTGCCTCGATCATTCCCCAGCCGCAAGCGGTCGGCGACTCCCTCTACGAATACCTCGACGGCATCGGCAAGCCGATTGTCCGCGCGCTGCAGCACATCCAGGCGATCAACGCCTCGGACGAGTTCGCCGCGCTGGTCGGCATCGCCCCTGGCACCGCGATGTTGCTGATGACCCGGGTCGGCTACCTGGAAGACAACACGCCCATCGAAGTTACCGACACCTATTGCCGCAACGACTACTACGACTTTGTCGCAGAGCTTCGCCGCTAAGTATTGAGAACCGATCATGTCCGAAGACAACATCCTCACCGCCAACGGCTGGGTACGCGGCCGGCTGATTCACCAACACGGCAAGGTCGTGGCCATCGACGGCCAGCCGTGCAACCCGGCGGACAACGACCTGCCTTATCTGCTCCCAGGTTTCATTGACCTGCACGTTCACGGTGGCGGCGGCAAAGACATCATGGAAGGCGCACCGGCCTTCGAAACCATCACTAAAACCCATGTGCGTTTCGGCACCACATCGCTGCTGGCCACCACCATGACCGCGCCGAGCGAAGAGATCTCCCGCGTGCTCAAGGACGTCGGCGAGTTCTACGAACAGCGCCCGCAAGGCTGCGCCCGAGTGCTCGGCGTGCACCTGGAAGGCCCGTACATCAACCCTGGCAAACTCGGCGCCCAACCGAATTTCGCCCACACCGCATTGATGGCCGAAGTCGAAGAATACTTGGCGCTGGCACCGATCCGGGTGATCACCATCGCCCCGGAAATCGCCGGCCATGATGCCTTGATCCGCGCGCTTAGTAGTCGCGGCGTGCGCATGCAAATCGGCCACACCCTCGGCAGTTATGAAGAAGGCGTCGCCGCGCTGGAAGCCGGCGCCAGCAGTTTCACCCACCTCTACAACGCCATGAGCCCGCTGCATCACCGTGAGCCGGGGATCGTCGGCGCGGCGCTGGCCCACGCCAAATACGCGGAATTGATTCCGGACTTACTGCACGTGCACCCCGGCGCGATCCGCGTGGCCCTGCGCTCGATCCCGTGCCTGTATTGCGTCACCGACTCGACTGCCGCGGCGGGCATGCCCGACGGTGAGTACAAACTCGGCAGCCACACCGTGACCAAATGCCTGGGCGGCGTGCGCCTGGCCGACGGCACATTGGCCGGCAGCACCCTGACCATGGATCAGGCCCTGCGCAACCTGGTGAAGATCGGTTTGCCGATCGCCGAGGCCTCGCAACGTCTTTCGCAATTCCCCGCCGACTACCTCGGCATCACCGAACGCGGACGCCTGCAACCCGGCGCCTGGGCCGACTGCGTGCGGCTGGATCGCTCGCTCACACTGACCGCCGTCATGGTCGAAGGAGAAGACATTGACTTCAAAAATGCTTGAGGAGGCGCTGTCCTCGTTCGAGGCCGTGCAAGCGCAATTACAGCAACCCGACCCGCCGATGATCGAGATCGCCGGACGCCTGCGCCGTCAGCCACCGCAAGTGTCGATGACCGTCGCGCGCGGCAGCTCCGACCATGCGGCGAGCTACTTTGCCTACCTGACCATGCAGCAATTGGGCATCCCGGTGGCGTCGTTGCCGATGTCAGTGGTGACCATGCTGCAGGCGCCGTTGAAAGTCAGTGGTCAGGTCGCCTTCGCGTTTTCGCAGTCGGGGCAAAGTCCGGATCTGGTGAACAGCATGCGTTTGCTGCGCAAGCGCGGCGCTTTGAGTATTTCGATGGTCAACGCCGAGAGTTCGCCCTTGGAAGCGGCGTGCGAATTCAGTCTGCCGCTGTGCGCCGGCACTGAAAGCAGCGTCGCCGCGACCAAGAGTTTTATCGCCACCCTCAGCGCCAGCGCCCGTCTGATCGCTCATTGGAAGGAAGATGCAGAGCTGCTGGAAGCCGGCCTTGCCCTGCCGGAAGGTTTGCGCGATGCGGCGAAACAGGACTGGAGCCTGGCCATCGACGCGTTGCGCGACTGCCAACGCTTGATGGTGATCGGCCGTGGCGCCGGTTTCGCCATCGCCCAGGAAGCCGCGCTGAAATTCAAGGAAACCTCGGCGATCCAGGCCGAAGCCTTCAGCAGCGCCGAAGTCCGTCACGGCCCGATGGCATTGATCGGCGAGAACTATCCGCTGCTGGTGTTCGCCCCACGCGGTGCCGAGCAGGCCGGTTTGCTCAGCCTCGCCGCCGACATGCGTCAGCGCGGTGCACGGGTGCTACTGGCAGCGCCGGATGACGTCGCCGAACGCGACCTCACCCTGACCCGCGCCGAGCACCCGGCGCTTGATCCGATTCTGGCGATCCAGAGTTTCTACGTCATGGCCGCCGGTTTAGCCGTCTCCCGCGGCATGGACCCCGACCAGCCGCGACACCTGAGCAAAGTCACCCGCACCCACTAACAAGCCCTGTAGGAGCGAGCTCGCTCGCGAAGGACGTTAACGATAACGCGCTCTTCCTGAATGCACGCGTTGCTCTCAGGTTTTTCGCGAGCGAGCTCGCTCCTACAGGGGCGTGTTGATCCGAATTTTTAATGAGACCGAGCCATGCACAACAATAATAAAGAGCTGACCCTCAGCGCCCCGCTCAGCGGCCCGGTGCTGACGCTCGCCAAAGTCCCGGACCCGGTGTTCGCCAGTGGCACCATGGGCGACGGGATCGCCATCGACCCGCTGAACGACACCCTCCACGCCCCCTGCGCTGGCGTCGTGGTGCATGTCGCCCGCACCGGCCACGCCATCACCTTGCGCGCCGACAACGGCGCCGAATTGCTCCTGCACCTGGGCCTCGACACTGTCGAGTTGCAGGGCGACGGCTTCTCGATGCTGGTCAAGGAAGGCGCGCGCGTCGCCAACGGCCAGCCGCTGTTGCGCTATGACCTGGACAAGGTCGCGCAGCAGTGCAAAAGCCTGGTCAGCCTGATGATCCTGACCAACAGCCAGGACTTTCAGGCACGGCCGATCACACTCAAATCGGTGAAAGTCGGCGAGCCATTGCTGCACATCATTCGCCGACACGCCTCGGAGGCGGCGGAGGAAATGGAGCAGTCGGGCGAGGAAATTTTCGGCTACATCCGCATTGCTCATCGTGGCGGTTTACATGCCCGCCCGGCGGCGCTGATTCGTCAGACCGCGCAAGGTTTCAAAAGCACATCCCGTCTGCATTTCGCTGGCAAATCGGCCACCTGTGACAGCTTGATCGGGTTGATGGGTTTGGCCATTGGCGAGCAGGATGAAGTGCAGATCAGCTGCCAGGGCCCGGACGCCGAAGCCGCGCTGCAAGCGCTGTTGATCGCGTTATCCACAGCACTGGCCGAAGACAGCCACGCCGCCGCGCCTACACCGATTGCCCGACGCCATCGGGACGCCGAAGCGGGTGTGCTGCACGGTGTCTGCGCCGCGCCCGGTCTGGTCGGTGGGCCGTTGTTTCGCTTGAATGCGATCAGCCTGCCGGTGGACGCCGGCAACCATGATCCCGAACAACAACGGCAAGCCCTTGATACCGCGCTGAGCCAGGTGCGCAACGAAATCGACCAGACCTTGGCCCAGGCCAGGAAACACAAAAACACTGACGAAGAAGCGATCTTCGCTGCCCATCTCGCGCTGCTTGAAGATCCGGCGTTGCTGGACGCGGCCAATCAATCCATCGATCAAGGCATCGCCGCAACCCACGCCTGGAGCCAGTCCATCGATGTGCAGTGCAATGTTCTTCAGCAACTCGGCAGCCCGTTGCTGGCCGAACGCGCCAACGATCTGCGCGATCTCAAGCAACGGGTGCTGCGCGCCCTGCTCGGTGAAACCTGGCATTACGAGGTGCCGGCCGGCGCCATCGTCGCGGCCCCTGAACTGACACCGTCCGACTTGCTGCAACTCAGCCAGCAAGGCGTGGCCGGGTTGTGCATGGCCGAGGGTGGCGCAACGTCGCACGTCGCAATCCTCGCTCGCGGCAAAGGCCTGCCGTGCATGGTTGCCGTGGGGTCGACGCTGCTGGATCAGGCGCAAGGTCAATCGGTGGTGCTGGATGCCGACGGCGGTCGGCTCGAACTGATGCCGAATGCCGAGCGCTTGGCGCAAGTGCAGCAAGCACAACTCGATCATCAACAACGTCGCGCCGAGCAACAGGCTCAAGCGCATACCCCGGCGCTGACGCTCGACGGTGTGCAAATTGAAGTCGCGGCCAATGTCGCCTCCAGCGCCGAAGCCGCTGACGCGTTGGCCAATGGCGCCGACGGCGTCGGCTTGCTGCGCACCGAATTCCTGTTCGTCGATCGCAACACCGCGCCGGATGAACAAGAACAATGCGCCGCCTACCAAGCCGTGCTCGATGCCATGGGCGACAAGTCGGTGATCATCCGTACCATCGACGTCGGCGGCGACAAGCAACTCGACTATTTGCCACTGCCGGTGGAGGCCAATCCGGTACTCGGCCTGCGCGGCATTCGAATGGCCCAGGTGCGGCCGGAACTGCTGGATCAGCAACTGCGCGCGCTGCTGCATGTGCGCCCGCTGTCACGTTGCCGGATCCTGTTGCCGATGGTCACCGAAGTCGATGAGCTGCTGCACATCCGCCAACGCCTCGATGCGTTGTGCACTGAACTCGGTGTGAGCGAGCGCCCGGAGCTAGGCGTGATGATCGAAGTCCCGGCCGCGGCGCTGCTGGCCGAACAGCTGGCCGAGCACGCGGATTTCCTCTCCATCGGCACCAACGACTTGTCCCAATACACCCTGGCCATGGATCGCGACCACGCCGGCCTCGCCTCACGGGTCGACGCCATGCACCCGGCCCTGCTGCGGCTGATCGCCCAGACCTGCGCCGGTGCAGCGCTGCATAAGCGTTGGGTCGGCGTCTGCGGCGCGCTCGCTTCTGATCCACTGGCCACGCCGGTACTGATTGGCCTGGGGGTCAGCGAGTTGTCGGTCAGCCCGGTGCAAATCGGTGAAATCAAGGACCGCGTGCGCCATCTCGACGCCGCCGAATGCCGACGCACTGCGCTGGACCTGCTCAAGCTGAGCAGCGCCAGCGCAGTGCGTCACGCCTGTCATCAACAATGGCCTCTGAGCTGAACACAACAACAAGAATCCAGGGAGATCCGCCATGTACCACTACTTCATCGAAGGCCTGCAGCGCCTCGGTCGCGCGTTGATGCTACCGATCGCGATCCTGCCGATTGCCGGCCTGTTGCTGAGACTGGGCGACACCGATCTGCTGAACATCGCAATCATTCACGATGCCGGCCAAGTGATTTTCGCCAACCTGGCGATGATCTTCGCCATCGGCATCGCGGTCGGTTTCGCCAAGGACAACAACGGCACCGCAGGCCTCGCCGGTGTCATTGGTTACCTGGTGATGATCTCTACCCTCAAAGTGCTCGACGCGAGCATCAACATGGGCATGCTCGCCGGGATCGTCAGCGGCTTGATGGCCGGCGCGTTGTACAACCGTTTCAAGGACATCAAGCTGCCGGAGTACCTGGCGTTCTTCGGTGGTCGACGCTTCGTGCCGATTGTCACCGGGTTCGCGGCAGTCGGCCTGGGCGTTGTGTTCGGCCTGATCTGGCCGCCGATCCAGCACGGCATCAACGACTTCGGCGTCTTGATGCTGGAAAGCGGCAGCCTCGGGGCCTTCATTTTCGGCGTGCTCAACCGCCTGCTGATCGTCACCGGCCTGCACCACATCATCAACAACATGGCATGGTTCGTCTTCGGCAACTTCACCGACCCGACCACGGGCGCACTGGTGACCGGCGACATCTCGCGCTACTTTGCCGGCGACCCCAAGGGCGGCCAGTTCACCACCGGCATGTTCCCGATGATGCTCTTCGGCCTGCCCGCCGCGTGCCTGGCGATGTACCGCAACTGCCTGCCGGAACGCCGTAAAGTCATGGGCGGGATTTTCCTGTCGATGGCCCTGACTTCGTTCCTGACCGGCGTCACCGAACCCATCGAATTCGCCTTCATGTTCCTCGCGCCGCTGCTGTATTTGCTGCATGCGCTGTTGACCGGCCTGTCGATGGCGGTCACCAACCTGCTGAACATCCACCTCGGTTTCACCTTCTCCGGTGGTTTCATCGACATGATCCTCGGCTGGGGAAAATCCACCAACGGCTGGCGGGGGCTTCCGGTGGGGTTAGCGTACGCGGTGATCTACTACGCGGTGTTCGATTTCTGCATTCGCCGGTTCAACCTCAAGACGCCGGGGCGTGAAGAGGTTCCGATGGGCGACAAAATGGTGGTGGCGGAAAACGAACGGGCCGGGGCTTTCATCAAGGCGCTGGGCGGTGCGCAGAATTTGATTACGGTGGGTGCGTGTACCACGCGTTTGCGGCTGGACATGGTCGATCGCAACAAGGCATCCGATGCGGAGTTGAAAGCGCTGGGTGCGATGGCGGTGGTGCGTCCGGGCAAGGGTGGGAGTTTGCAGGTGGTGGTCGGGCCGATGGCGGACAGCATTGCCGATGAGATTCGGCTAGCGATGCCTGCCTTGGGCCGCGCCCTTATCTCCACCCCTCCCGCGGCTGTCGATGCGCCGCAACCTGCTGCGGTGGCGACGTCCGAAGCGCAGCAATGGCTGAATGCTTTGGGGGGCGGCGAGAATGTGTTGCAGATGGATTGCATCGCCATGACCCGGATTCGGCTGCAACTGGCGAATGGCAGAGCGTTGTCGGAGTGCGATTTGAAAGCGCTGGGGTGTCAGGGAGTGAGCCAGTTGGATGGAGGGGTTTGGCATTTGTTGGTGGGTGATAGGGCCGCGAGTTTGAGTGATGCGCTGGAGATGCTGGTTAATCGCAGTGAGGTGAGTGCCAAGGTTTAGGGTTTTGTGTTTTTTTGATTTGTGGACATAAAAGCACGGCGGCCTGCAGGCCGGCCTGATTGGGGGTACACATTCCCTGTAGGAGCTGGCTCGCCAGCGAAGGTCGTTAACGATGACGCGTTTTAACAGGGTAAACGTGGCGCATTCAAAACCTTCGCTGGCAAGCCAGCTCCTACCTTGAGCGTGTGCGGCCTCTTATTCCTTTCGCCCACCAATCCCCTGTAGGAGCTGGCTTGCCAGCGAAGGTCGTTAACGATGACGCGTTTCAACAGGATAAACGTGGCGCATTCAAAACCTTCCCTGGCAAGCCAGCGCCTACCTTGACCGTGTGCGGCCTCTTATTCCTTTCACCCACCAATCCCCTGTAGGAGCTGGCTCGCCAGCGAAGGACGTTAACGATGACGCGTTTTAACAGGGTAAACGTGGCGTATTCGAGATCTTCGCTGGCAAGCCAGCTCCTACCTTGACCGTGTGCGGCCTCTTATTCCTTTCGCCCACCAATCCCCTGTAGGAGCTGGCTTGCCAGCGAAGGACGTTAACGATGACGCGTTTCAACAGGGTA
>NZ_LHPC01000041.1 GCF_001297125.1 Pseudomonas sp. RIT-PI-q | reverse complement strand
CCGATTTGCTGGCCCTGACCGTGTTGACCCCGCCGGGCGAATTCGGCGCCGACGTGGCCATCGGCAGCGCGCAGCGTTTTGGCGTGCCGCTGGGTTTTGGTGGCCCGCACGCCGCGTACTTCTCGACGAAAGATGCGTTCAAGCGCGACATGCCGGGCCGTCTGGTCGGCGTCTCCGTCGACCGTTTTGGCAAGCCGGCCCTGCGCCTGGCGATGCAGACTCGCGAGCAACACATCCGTCGTGAGAAAGCCACGTCGAACATCTGCACCGCGCAAGTGCTGTTGGCCAATATCGCCAGCATGTACGCCGTGTACCACGGCCCGAAAGGCCTGACGCAGATCGCCAACCGCGTGCACCACCTGACCGCGATCCTGGCCCAAGGCTTGAGCGCCCTCGGTTTGCAAGTTGAGCAAACCAGCTTCTTCGACACCCTGACGATCAACACCGGCGCTAACACCGCCGCGCTGCACGAGCAGGCGCGCGCGCAGCAGATCAACCTACGCGTAATCGATGGCGAACGTCTGGGCCTGTCCCTCGACGAAACCACGTCGCAAGCTGACGTGGAAACCCTGTGGGCGCTGCTGGCCGACGGTAAAGCGCTGCCGGACTTCGCGGCATTGGCGACAACAGTTCAAAGTACAATCCCGGCCGAACTGGTGCGCCAATCGCCAATCCTCAGCCACCCGGTATTCAACCGTTACCACTCGGAAACCGAGCTGATGCGCTACCTGCGCAAGCTCGCCGACAAGGACCTGGCGCTGGATCGCACCATGATCCCGCTGGGTTCGTGCACCATGAAACTCAACGCCGCCAGCGAAATGATCCCGGTAACCTGGGCCGAATTCGGCGCTCTGCACCCGTTCGCCCCGGCCGAGCAAAGCGCCGGTTACCAGCAGCTGACCGACGAGCTGGAAGCGATGCTCTGCGCCGCCACCGGTTACGACGCGATCAGCCTGCAACCGAACGCCGGTTCCCAGGGTGAATACGCCGGCCTCTTGGCGATTCGTGCCTACCACCAGAGCCGTGGCGAAGACCGCCGCGACATCTGCCTGATCCCGTCCTCGGCCCATGGCACCAACCCGGCCACCGCCAACATGGCCGGCATGCGCGTCGTTGTGACGGCATGCGATGCCCGCGGCAACGTCGACATCGAAGACCTGCGCGCCAAGGCCATCGAGCACCGCGAACACCTCGCCGCGCTGATGATCACTTACCCGTCGACCCACGGCGTGTTCGAAGAAGGCATCCGCGAAATCTGCGGCATCATTCACGACCACGGCGGCCAGGTGTACATCGACGGCGCCAACATGAACGCGATGGTCGGCCTCTGCGCGCCGGGCAAGTTCGGCGGCGACGTGAGCCACCTGAACCTGCACAAAACCTTCTGCATCCCGCACGGCGGTGGCGGCCCGGGCGTTGGCCCGATTGGCGTGAAATCGCACCTGACGCCGTTCCTGCCGGGCCACGCGCAAATGGACCGCAAGGAAGGCGCGGTCTGCGCCGCACCGTTCGGCAGCGCGAGCATTTTGCCGATCACCTGGATGTACATTCGGATGATGGGTGGCGCCGGTCTCAAACGTGCTTCGCAACTGGCGATCCTCAATGCCAACTACATTTCCCGGCGCCTCGAAGAGCACTACCCAGTGCTCTACACCGGCAGCAACGGCCTGGTCGCGCACGAATGCATCCTCGATTTGCGCCCGCTGAAAGACAGCAGCGGCATCAGCGTCGATGACGTCGCCAAGCGCCTGATCGACTTCGGTTTCCACGCCCCGACCATGTCGTTCCCGGTGGCCGGCACGCTGATGATCGAGCCGACCGAAAGCGAATCCAAAGAAGAACTCGACCGCTTCTGCGACGCCATGATCCGCATCCGCGAAGAAATCCGCGCGGTGGAAAACGGCACGCTGGACAAGGACGACAACCCGCTGAAAAACGCCCCGCACACCGCGGCGGAAATCGTCGGCGAGTGGACGCATCCGTACAGCCGTGAGCAAGCGGTTTACCCGGTAGCGTCGCTGATCGAAGGCAAATACTGGCCGCCGGTCGGTCGCGTCGACAACGTGTTCGGCGATCGCAACCTGGTTTGCGCTTGCCCGTCGATCGAAAGCTACGCTTGATCTATAGGGGGCGGGTTTACTCGCCCCCACCAGGACGCCACTCCCTCTGTAGGAGCGAGGCTTGCCCGCGAAGAGGCCTTCAAGGTCGCTAAAAGCTTCGCGGGCAAGCCTCGCTCCTACAAATTCGGGGTGCTCCTCATAACAAGAAAACCGGAGAACAACCATGTCGTTAAGCGTGTTCGACCTGTTCAAGATTGGTATCGGCCCCTCCAGCTCCCACACCGTCGGCCCGATGCGTGCCGCTGCACGTTTCGTCGAAGGTCTGCGCCGTGAAGGGCTGCTGCCTGCAACGACCTGCGTCAAAGTCGAGCTCTACGGCTCGCTCGGCGCCACCGGCAAAGGCCACGGCAGCGACAAGGCTGTGTTGCTGGGCCTGGAAGGCGAACACCCGGACACCGTGAACACCGAAACCGTCGCCGCCCGCCTGCACGAAATTCGCAGCAGCGGTCGTCTGAACCTGCTCGGTGAGCACGCCATCGAATTCAATGAAAAGCTGCACCTGGCGATGATCCGCAAACCGTTGGCCTATCACCCCAACGGCATGATCTTCCGCGCGTTCGACGCCGCTGGCCTGCAAATTCGCAGCCGCGAGTACTACTCGGTCGGCGGCGGCTTTGTCGTCGATGAAGACGCCGCCGGCGCCGACCGCATCGTCGAAGACGCCACGCCCCTGACCTTTGCGTTCAAAAGCGCCAAGGACTTGCTCAGTCACTGCACCACCTGCGGTTTGTCGATCAGCCAGGTGATGTTGACCAACGAAAGCGCCTGGCGCCCGGAAGCGGAAACCCGCGCCGGCCTGCTGAAAATCTGGCAAGTGATGCAGGACTGCGTCGCGGCGGGTTGCCGCAACGAAGGCATCCTGCCCGGTGGCTTGAAGGTCAAACGCCGTGCGGCAGCGCTGCATCGGCAATTGTGCAAGAACCCGGAATCTTCGCTACGCGATCCGCTGTCGGTGCTGGACTGGGTCAACCTCTACGCGTTGGCGGTCAACGAAGAAAACGCCAACGGCGGACGTGTCGTCACTGCGCCCACCAACGGTGCGGCGGGAATCGTCCCGGCGGTTTTGCATTACTACATGCGCTTCATTCCCGGCGCCAATGAAGATGGGGTCGTGCGCTTTCTGCTGACGGCGGCGGCCATCGGCATTCTCTATAAAGAAAACGCCTCGATCTCCGGCGCCGAAGTCGGCTGTCAGGGTGAAGTCGGCGTTGCCTGCTCCATGGCGGCCGGCGCCTTGTGCGAAGTGCTGGGCGGCACCGTACAACAAGTGGAAAACGCCGCGGAAATCGGCATGGAACACAACCTCGGCCTGACCTGCGACCCGATCGGCGGGCTGGTGCAAGTGCCTTGCATCGAGCGTAACGCCATGGGTTCGGTCAAGGCGATCAATGCCGTGCGCATGGCCCTGCGTGGCGACGGTCAGCATTTCGTCTCCCTCGACAAGGTCATCCGCACCATGCGCCAGACCGGCGCCGACATGAAAAGCAAATACAAGGAAACCGCCCGTGGCGGTTTGGCGGTCAACATTATCGAGTGCTGATGCACTCCCCTGCATCTGCATCATTTTCAGGAGCTGAATATGTCCACCGAACAATTGTCGAAAACCCCGCTGCATGCACTGCACATCGAACTCGGCGCCCGCATGGTGCCGTTCGCCGGCTACGACATGCCGGTGCAATACCCGCTGGGCGTGATGAAAGAACACCAGCACCCCCGTGAGCAAGCCGGGCTGTTCGATGTCTCGCACATGGGCCAGATCCGCCTGACCGGTGCCAATGCCGCCAAGGCCCTGGAAACCCTGGTGCCGGTGGACATCATCGACCTGCCAGTCGGCATGCAGCGCTACGCCATGTTCACCAACGAGACCGGTGGCATCCTCGACGACTTGATGGTCGCCAACCTCGGCAACGACGAACTGTTCCTGGTGGTCAACGCCGCGTGCAAGGATCAGGACCTGGCGCACCTGCAACAGCACATTGGCGATCAGTGCACTATCGAGCCGCTGTTCGAAGAACGCGCGCTGCTGGCCCTGCAAGGCCCGGCTGCGGTCACCGTGCTTGCACGCCTGGCGCCTGAAGTGTCGAAGATGACGTTCATGCAATTCGCTCGGGTGAAACTGCTGGGCGTGGATTGCTTTGTCAGCCGTTCGGGTTACACCGGCGAAGACGGTTTCGAAATCTCCGTACCGGCCGCCAATGCCGAAGCCCTGGCTCGCGCACTGCTGGCCGAACCGGAAGTAGCGGCCATCGGCCTTGGCGCTCGCGACTCCCTGCGCCTGGAAGCCGGCCTGTGCCTCTACGGCCACGACATGAACACCGAAACCACCCCGATCGAAGCAAGCCTGCTGTGGGCCATCTCCAAGCCACGTCGTGCCGATGGCGCGCGTGCTGGCGGTTTCCCGGGCGCCGAAACTGTGTTCACTCAGCAACAAGGTGGCGTCAGCCGCAAGCGCGTTGGCCTGCTGCCTCAGGAACGCACACCGGTACGTGAAGGCGCAGAAATCGTCAACGAAGCAGGCGACATCATCGGTAGCGTGTGCAGCGGCGGCTTTGGCCCGACCCTCGGCGGCCCTCTGGCGATGGGTTACCTCGACAGTGCTTATATCGCTTTGGAAACACCGGTCTGGGCCATCGTTCGTGGGAAAAAGGTGCCTTTGCTTGTAAGCAAAATGCCATTTGTTCCACAACGCTACTATCGTGGCTGATTGACTGTTTCTATAAGTAACGCGATTGCGTTAACAGTGCACTAATGTGTAACGCAATCGCCATAAAACAGTGCATCACTTTGGTTCTAAGCTTCGTTTATGAACGTTGCTTATAACGATCGAAAACAATTGAACACGCCCATCGCATAAGCCAGCACTAGTTGCCATACGATACGACCAACGTGAGCAAATCCGGGCCTTTCACAGGGCTTGTTTTTTCTCCCGTAGTTGGCGTAGAGTTTGTTCACTGTGTTTGCATGGGTCGCTTGGAATCGTGACCTGGGCAGTAGCCTACAAGTTAGCTACATCCCGTTCGGCGTCTTCTTACTCTCCTGCAACCAGCCCCAGTACTCTTTCATGAGAAGGAGACTGTCATTAATTTTTGCGTCAAAGGAAATAAGAAATGTCCCAACGTCAGAGCGGTACCGTCAAGTGGTTTAACGACGAGAAAGGTTTTGGTTTTATCACTCCAGAAAGCGGTCCGGATCTGTTCGTGCATTTCCGCGCTATTCAGGGCAACGGCTTCAAGAGCCTGAAAGAAGGCCAGAAAGTGACTTTCGTTGCTGTGCAAGGCCAGAAAGGCATGCAGGCTGACGAAGTACAAGCAGAAGCCTAAATCTTCTGTAACGAAAAAGCCCCTGATGCTGACATCAGGGGCTTTTTTGTGCGCGTAAATACGTAAAATGGCTTCTTTTTCCGTCCAGAGGCCGCCATGTCGAAACACCTGCTCAAACCCCAAGGCGAATTTCCTGCCGCTGGCCTGGGTCGTCGTCTGGCAGCGATGTTCTATGACTTCCTGCTGTGTACCGCCCTGCTGATCGTTACCAGCGGCGTCTACAAGATGATTCAGATGGCGATCATCGGCGAAGACAAAATGCGCACCCTGACCGAGGCCGGCGCGCTGGACGGCGATCCATTGCTGTCGACGGTGCTGCTGTTTGTGCTGTTCGGTTTCTTCGCCAAGTTCTGGACCTGGTCCGGCCAGACCCTGGGCATGCAGGTGTGGTGCATCCGCGTGCAGAACGCCGACGGCTCATCCATCAGCCTGTGGCAGGCGCTGCTGCGCTTTGTGGTGTCGATTGCATCTTTGCTGTGCGTTGGGTTGGGATTCATCTGGTCGCTGTTCGACAAGCAGAAACGCAGCTGGCACGACATGTACTCCAATACCCAGCTGGTACGGATTCCGAAGAAACAAAAGTAGCGCCCACAAAAAAAGATCGCAGCCTTCGGCAGCTCCTACAGGTGCACAAATCCCTGTAGGAGCTGCCGAAGGCTGCGATCTTTTGATTTTGCTCTTAAGCGTTACCGGCCAACTTCATCCGCGCTGCCTGGGTGAAATCCAGCATCCGCTTCAACGGCCGAATCGCCTGCGGAATCAACGCCGGATCAACAAAGATCTCGTTCGCCCCTTCCTTCAAGCTCTTCAGCAGGCGCTCAAGCGTATTCATCGCCATCCACGGGCAGTGTGCGCAACTGCGGCATGCAGCGCCGTTACCGGCCGTTGGCGCCTCGATGAAGACCTTGTCCGGGCACAGCTGCTGCATCTTGTAGAAGATGCCGCGGTCGGTGGCGACGATCAGCGTCTTGTTTGGCAGGCTCTGCGCCGCCGCGATCAACTGACTGGTCGAGCCGACGGCATCGGCCAGTTCAATCACTGAGGTCGGCGATTCCGGGTGCACCAGAATCGCGGCGTCCGGGTACAGCGCTTTCATGTCTTCAAGCTGCTTGGACTTGAACTCTTCGTGAACGATGCAGGCACCGTCCCACAGCAGCATGTCCGCACCGGTCTGGCGCTGGATATAGGTGCCCAGGTGTTTGTCCGGGCCCCAGATAATGGTTTCGCCGTTATCCATCAGGCTTTCGACAATCTCCAGCGCGCAACTGGAAGTCACCACCCAATCCGCCCGGGCTTTGACCGCTGCCGAGGTGTTGGCATACACCACCACCGTGCGCTCCGGGTGCTGATCGCAAAACGCCGAGAATTCATCGACCGGGCAACCCAGATCCAGGGAGCAGGTCGCTTCCAGGGTCGGCATCAGCACGCGCTTTTCAGGGTTGAGGATCTTGGCGGTCTCGCCCATGAACTTCACACCGGCGACCACCACGGTCTTGGCCGGATGGGCGTTGCCGAAGCGGGCCATCTCCAGCGAGTCGGAGACACAACCACCGGTTTCTTCGGCCAGGGCCTGAATCACCGGATCACAATAGAAGTGGGCAACCAGCACCGCGTCCTGAGCCTTGAGCTCGGCAGCAATGGCGGCGCGGTAATAGGCCTCTTCCTCGGCTGTCAGCGGCTTGGGCTGCTTGGCGGCGAGGGGGGCTTGAACCAGAAGGCGTTCGGAAATCTGCGTCATGTTCGCAAGACCTGCAGGCGTGTTCGCGCGAAAGTCGAGTATACACCCGGCTCCGGACCCTTCAGGGCACCGCCGGGAGAGTGAGTATCATCAGGCACGGATAACGTTGGAGCTGCGCAAGGCTACAGAATATCCGGTTGATGCAAAAGATGATTCTGACCTGCGCCATGCGGTGCAGCCCTTGCTCGGGCCAACCTTAAATCGCGGGCAAAAAAAAATCCGGAAATCCTCACTTGCGTGGGCCTTCCAGACTTTTAAAACTGCTACAAAAATGGTGGGTCGTGTGGGATTCGAACCTACGACCAATTGGTTAAAAGCCAACTGCTCTACCAACTGAGCTAACGACCCGCTGTGTGGTGGCGCGTATAATACTGATTTCTAAGGACTATTCAACACCTAATTTGAAATAAATCAAAAATAAGGTGTTGGGTCGCTGATTCCGGCTGCCGCGAAGCCTTCAGCACGCAGGCGGCAGCTGTCGCATTTGCCGCATGCACGGCCGTTATCGTCCGCCTGATAGCAGGAAACGGTCAGGCCGTAATCGACACCAAGCTTCACGCCCGCCTGAACGATCTGCGCCTTGCTGAGGTTTTGCAGCGGTGCCTGGATGCGGAAACCATTGCCCTCGACACCGGCCTTGGTCGCCAGATTGGCCATGCGCTCGAAGGATTCGATAAACTCGGGACGGCAGTCCGGGTAACCGGAGTAATCCACCGCGTTCACCCCGATAAAGATGTCGCGAGCGCCGAGCACTTCAGCCCAGCCCAACGCCAGGGACAAGAAAACGGTGTTGCGTGCCGGCACGTAAGTCACCGGAATACCTTCGCCTGCTTCTTCCGGCACGTCGATGCTGGTGTCGGTCAATGCCGAACCGCCGATACCGTTCAGGTTCAGGCCGATCACCTTGTGTTCAACCACATCCAGGTCGCGAGCGACACGGGCGGCGGCGTGCAATTCGGCGTGAGAGCGCTGGCCGTAATCGAAGCTCATGGTGTAGCAGCTGTAGCCTTCAGCACGAGCCATGGCCACAACTGTTGCAGAGTCCAGACCACCGGACAGCAGGATGACCGCACGTTTTTCTGCAGTGTTCAGTTGTTCTGTCATATCAGCGCCCCGGCTCGTCATTCCAAAGATATTTATGCAGCTGCAATTGCAGACGCACAGGCAGGTTGTCAGCCACCACCCAGTCAGCCAGGTCCCGAGCATTGAGATCATGGTGACTTGGTGAGAACAGGACTTCGCCGGCACGTCGATCAAGACCGTACTGGATCAGTTTGGACACGGCCCAGTCGTAGTCTTCCCGCGAGCAGATGACAAACTTCACCTGGTCGTTGGGCGTGAGCAGTTCGATGTTCTCGTAGCGGTTGCGATGCGCTTCTTTCGAACCTGGGGTTTTCAGGTCGACGACGCGACTGACCCGAGAATCTACAGCCGAGATGTCGAGCGCACCACTGGTTTCCAGTGACACTTCGTAACCGGCATCACACAACCGCTTGAGTAGTGGAATGGCGTTGGGCTGCGCCAACGGCTCGCCGCCGGTGACACAGACATAACGCGGACGAAAACCGGCCACTTGCTCGAGGATGTCGTCGAGTGGGCGAATGGTGCCACCGGTGAACGCGTAGGCGCTGTCGCAATACTGGCAGCGCAATGGGCAACCGGTCAGGCGCACAAAAACAGTGGGCAGCCCGGCAGTCCGCGTTTCACCCTGCAACGAGTAAAAAACTTCGGTAATTCTCAATGTGTCTTGCATAGTCGCCACGGGCATAACAGCTAAACAGGCTGTCCGCCTCCGTCAGGCACTTCAAGGAACCCCGCCACCGCGCAGATCCCAAAAAGCGTGTTTCATAAAAAGGGCGTGAATTCTAACGAAAAAACCCGCGACAAGCGCGGGTTTCTTCGAAACAGGTCAAGCAGCCTTACATTTTCTGCAGATCGCGCTGGGCCAGCTGAGCGGCGGAAGTGCCCGGATACTGGGACACAACCTGCTGCAGAATGCCTTTGACCTTGTCGGTATGACCCAGGCGGCGTTCTACATCAGCGAGCTTGTACAGCGAATCAGGCACTTTAGGGTGCTTGGGGTACAGCTGCGAAACCTTGGCAAATGCCTGACCTGCACCTTGCAGATCGCCTTTGGCCAGGTTCACTTCGCCCAACCAATACTGGGCGTTGCCCGCGTATTGGCTGTTCGGGTACTTGCGCAGGAATGCGGCAAAAGCCTGGCTGGCCTTGTCGAAATCCTTGGCTTTGATCAGGTCGAAGGCTGCATCGTAGTACAGTTTTTCCTTCGCCGGATCAGCTGGCTCGCTACCCGCGGCGGGTGCTTGAGCGGCTGCCGCTCCTGCACCTGCGCCGGCTGCTGCACCGGGGGCGTTCAAATTGCCACCGGTGGAAGAATTTTCAGGAGTCGCGGCTGGTGCAACGCCGGTTCCTATGCGCCGATCAAGATCCTGATATCGCTCCAGGTTCTCTTGCTTCATGCGCGCTACTTCATTTTGCAGAACTTCAATCACACCCTGTTGGCGTGAGATCTGCTCTTGCATGGATTGCAGCTGGTTGAACAGCTCGCCCTGTGCCGAGACAGGGGCCGAAACCCCTCCCCCGGCATAGGCGCCGTTCGTACCGTAACCCGCAGGCGGATAACTGGTCCCGCTATTGTTATAGCCGGAATCGTTATCGACCACAGGAACCGCAGCCCACACCGCAAGCGGTGCGAGACTGAGAGCCAGAACAGTTACAGCACGACGGCACGTTCGCATGACGAATTACTTACGCAGTTCGACGCGACGGTTTTGAGCCCAGGACTGCTCGTCGTTGCCGGTAGCAACTGGACGCTCTTCGCCGTAGGAAACCAGTTCCAGCTGAGCTGGGGAAACACCTTGCAGTACCAGGTAACGCTGAACGGCTTTCGCACGACGCTCGCCCAGTGCCATGTTGTACTCACGAGTACCACGTTCGTCGGTGTTGCCTTCCAGAACAACGCGAGCGCCGTTTGCTTTCAGGTCTTTGGCGTGAACGTCCAGAGCGCGCATGGCTTCTGGCTTCAGGTCCGAACTGTCGTATTCGAAGTAGAAAGTGGTGATTGCGCGCAGTGCAGCTTCTTCGCTCAGGGAGCCGTCAACTGCACCAGTGTTTGCGCCGTAACCAGCGTTTGGATCTACAGCGCCTTCACCGGCATTGTCGCCGCCTTTGGACGAGCAACCTACAGCTACAGCCATGGCCAGAGCCAGCGCAGCAAATTTACCAAACTTCAGCATTTCCATCGTGAAACTCCTAATGAACCCCAGTGTGTTAAGTAAAACGTATAGCGCCGCGTCAGTTCAGGTAAGGGGACCAGGAAGGTTCTCTGACTTCGCCTTGTGCGGTAGGAAGCGGGAGCCTTACGCGTCCATTAATGGACACGAGCATCAAGACTCCCCGGCCCTGCTGGCGGGTGGCGTAGATTACCATGGTGCCGTTGGGCGCGACAGTAGGCGACTCGTCCAGAGTGCTATCAGTGAGGATCTTTACACTACCTCGCTGCAAATCCTGGGCCGCCACCTTGAAATTGGTGAAACCGTCCTGGCGGTGAATCATGACCAGGGTCTTTTCGTCAGCCGACAATTTAGGGTTGGCGTTGTAGTTACCAATGAAGGTCACACGCTCCGCACCGCCACCACCGACGCTGGTTTTGTAGATCTGTGGCTTGCCGCCACGGTCGGAGGTGAAGTAGATAGTCGAACCATCCTTACCCCAGAACGGTTCGGTGTTGATGCCGGGACCGTTGGTGACACGAGAGATCTGACGCGAGCCCAGGTTCATCACATAGATGTCCGGGTTGCCGTCTTTCGACAGTACGAATGCCAGGCGCTGACCATCCGGCGACCATGCTGGCGCGCCATTCAGGCCTTCGAAGTTAGTGATCTGCTCACGGCGACCGGTGTCGATGTTCTGCATGAAAATGCGCGGACGCTTCTGCTCGAACGAAACATAAGCGATGCGCTTGCCATCCGGTGCGAAACGCGGCGACAGGATCGGCTCGCGCGATTGCAGCAGCGTCACAGCGCGGGCACCGTCATAGTCCGAACGTTGCAGCGTGTAGCGCGTGTTCTTCTCGGAGAAACGCTCGGCGGTCACGTACAACAGGCGAGTCGAGAACGCACCTTTGATACCGGTGAGTTTTTCGAACGACTGGTCGGAGATGTAGTGCGCCATGTCACGCAGTTGATCAACGCTGCCCGAGACGCTGCCGGTCAGCACTTGCTGCTCGGTGGCGACGTTGAACAGTGCGTACTGGACCTGCAGGCGACCGCCCGCCGGAACAATGCTGCCGACCATGATGTACTGGGCGCCAACAGCCTTCCAGTCACGGAAAATGATTTCGCTGGCCTGGCTCGGCTGGCTGATCATGTTCTGCTTTGGAATCGGCGCGTAGTAACCCGAGTTGCGCAGGTCGTTACCGATAATTTCGGCCATGTCATCCGGCAGCACGGTGCCGCCCTGGAAACCAAATGGCACAACGGCAATTGGAGTTGCCTGGGAGCTGCCACTGCTGACCAGGATATTTTTTTCATCTGCCGTGGCCAAGCCTGCAAAGCAGAACATGACTACAAGCAGTCCTCGAAGAAGGTTTCTCACAAGGCTAGATCCTCAGGTGTGAATGTCATCTTGAATGAACGATAGGGTGCGAAATCAGCTGGCTTCAGACCCTGCATTTCGGTCAAACGACCAATATTTTTTACTGCCGCTACTGCTGAACTGTCGAACGGCACATCACCACTGGAACGGGCAACCGATACGCCGGAGATCGTTCCGTCAGGCAGCATGTTGATCTGCAGGATCACTTTCATGCCCTTGCGAGCCGACGGTGGCTGCGCCCAACCTTCTGATGCACGCGAGCGAATCAGATCATCGAAGTTACCCGCGACTTCGTCACCCTGCTCATCCGCCAAGGCTTGCTGACGCTGTGGCGTGTCGGAAAGCAAATCTGCCAGGGCCTGAGCCTTTTTGTCTTCGGCGGATTTACGTGCCGCTTCCTGCGATTTTTTCTTCGCAGCATCGGCAGCAGCTTTCTTCTTCGCGTCTTCGGCGACTTTCTTCTTCGCCTCTTCAGCTTCAGATTTCTTCTTGGCGTCTTCCGCGGCTTTCTTCTTCGCGTCTTCTACGATCTTTTTCTTCGCTTCTTCAGCGGCCGCTTTCTTGGCCTCTTCTTCAGCAGCTTTCTTGGCGTCTTCTTCCGCTTTCTTCTTGGCTATATCAGCCAATTGTTTCTCTTCGACCTTTTTGGCTTCGGCGGTCTTCTTCGCTTCATCGGCTTTCTTGGCTTCATCAGCCTTTTTTGCCTCTTCCGCTTTCTTCGTCTCGTCGGCCTTCTTGGATTCTTCGGCTTTTTGAGCCGCGTCTTCCTTCTTTTGTTCCGCGGCTTTGATCGCTTCCTGTTCGATCTTCTTCTGTTCCATCTGTTCGACTTCGGTCTGACGCGCGGCAGATTTCTGCGCTTCGCCCGCAATCTTCTGATTGGTCTGGGTGGTCGCCCGACTTTTCGATTTCAGCTGGTACAAGGTCGCCTGGACAATCGGTTTGGCAGGCGGCAGCTCTGGCGTGAAGGCGAAACTGACAAACAGCATGCCGAACACCAGCACGTGCAAGACAATCGCCAGGACACTAGGCCAGAAATAGCTTTCCGAGGCGGACGGCTCTCGCATTTGCTGCATCAGGGTGCCTCGGTAATCAAGCCAACATTACCGACCCCGGCTTTCTGCAATCCGCCCATGGCGCCCATGACGGAACCGTAGTCGACGGTCTTGTCGCCGCGGATAAACACCTGGGTCCGCTTGCCGCCTTCCGTACCTGCGCGAATGATCTTGGTCACGGCGTCGGTCATCTGCGGCAAGGTCATGGCCTTGTCCTGCTGTTTTTCGGTGTCGACTTCGCTGCCAAGGTTCCAGTAGTAGGTCTTGTCAGCCTTGATCGAAATGGTCAGGACCTGGGTGTTGTTGTCTTGCGGCAAGGCTTCGCTGGAAACCTTGGGCAGATCAACTTTCACGCCCTGATTGAGCATCGGCGCGGTCACCATGAAGATGACCAGCAGTACCAGCATCACGTCGATGTAAGGCACCACGTTCATCTCGGCTACCGGCTTGCGCTTTTTGCGAGCTCGAGCGATTAAAGCCATTGGAAATTACCTGCTTATTCTTCGCTGGTGTGCACTTTGCGGTGCAGGATCGCCTGGAATTCATCGGCGAAGGTGTAGTAACGGCTCAGCAGGGTTTCGCTGCGAGCAGCAAAACGGTTGTAAGCAATAACGGCCGGAATAGCTGCGAACAGACCGATCGCTGTGGCAATCAGTGCCTCGGCAATGCCGGGAGCCACGGTGGCCAGGGTCGCTTGCTGGGCAGTGGCCAGGCCACGGAAGGAGTTCATGATGCCCCAGACCGTACCAAACAGACCGATGTACGGGCTGACGGAGCCGACGGTGGCCAGGAACGGCAGGCTCTGCTCGAGCTTTTCTTCTTCACGGGAAATGGCGACGCGCATGGCACGGGCCACACCTTCCATGACCGCTTCCGGATCAACACCTGGCTGCTGGCGCAGACGGGAGAACTCCTTGAAACCGGCACGGAAGATCTGCTCGACGCCCGAATCCGGATCAGGGTTGCTGCCAGCCTGACGGTAGAGTTTGGACAGGTCGATACCCGACCAGAAGCGCTCTTCAAAGCTCTCCAGGGCACGTCGACCGGCGCGCAGCAGGTTGCTGCGCTGAAAGATCATGATCCATGAGGTCACCGATGCGGCTACCAGGATCAGCATTACCAGTTGCACCACGATACTGGCATTGCTGACCAGGCTCCACATGGAGGAATGGTCGACGACGTTAGCTTCCACGCTTTATCTCCTGCTTTGAGTGTGTACCCGCGCCGCTCACGTCGGCAAAGGCCGCACGTAGAGCTTCGGGAATGGCCCGGGGTTTTAAACTGTCAGTGCGCACACAGGCCACCAAAAACTGCCCTTCGCAGAGCAGCGCATTATCCGTAGCCCGCCTGACCTGCTGTTTGAAACGCAGGCTGACACGGTTCAATTCGATTACTTCAGCGCTTACCAGCAATTCGTCGTCCAGTCGCGCCGGCGCGTGGTAGCGCGCTTCGCTGGAATGCACGACGAATAACAGGTCCTCCCCGGCCAGCTGGGATTGGGCAAAGCCCAGCTCCCGGAGCCGCTCGGTTCGAGCCCGTTCCATAAACTTGAGGTAATTAACGTAATACACGATGCCGCCCGCATCGGTGTCCTCGTAATAAACGCGACAACGAAGTGCGAAAGGCTCAAGCCCGTTTTGCGCGCGCATACTCTAGTGCTTACTCCTCAGGTTGCCAATCCGGCCAGGCAACTGTTTTTCAATGTTCTGCGGCTTTCTCGCGAAAGTACGGTCCTAGGACAGCACAATGCCCGAAAAATCAGCGCGCAAAGGTGAATTAATCGTCCACTGCATCGAGGAACTCGTCTACCACGGGCATTTCGCCCAATCGTGACGGAATGTTTAAACCGAAATGCAGGTAAGCATGCCGCGTGACCACTCGCCCCCGTGGCGTGCGCATGATGTAGCCCTGTTGGATCAGGTACGGCTCCAGCACGTCTTCAATGGTGTGACGCTCTTCGCTGATGGCAGCCGCCAGGCTGTCCACGCCGACCGGACCACCGTCGAACTTCTCGATCATGGTCAACAACAGACGTCGATCCTGGTGATCGAAGCCACGTTCATCGACATCCAATAGATTCAAGGCCAGGTCGGCGATCGGTTTGGTGATGTGTCCCTTGGCGCGAACCTCGGCGAAATCGCGCACCCGGCGCAGCAAGCGGTTGGCAATCCGTGGCGTACCACGGGCACGACGGGCGATTTCGAAAGCGCCTTCCGGGTCCAGCGGCAAGCCGAGGATAGCCGCCGAACGGCTGACAATTGTCGCCAGGTCGGCGGTGTTGTAGAACTCCAGGCGCTGGACGATCCCGAAGCGGTCGCGCAACGGGTTGGTCAGCATGCCGGCCCGCGTCGTCGCCCCCACCAGGGTGAACGGCGGCAGATCGAGCTTGATCGAGCGCGCAGCCGGCCCTTCACCGATCATGATGTCGAGCTGGAAATCCTCCATCGCCGGGTACAGCACTTCCTCGACGATCGGCGAGAGCCGATGGATCTCGTCGATGAATAGCACGTCGTGTGGTTCAAGGTTGGTCAGCAGCGCGGCCAGGTCGCCCGGACGCTCAAGCACAGGGCCCGAGGTGCTTTTGATCGAAACACCCATTTCCTGGGCGATGATGTTCGCCAGGGTGGTTTTACCCAGACCCGGCGGGCCGAAAATCAGCGTGTGGTCCAGGGATTCATTGCGCCCGCGAGCGGCCTGAATGAACAGTTCCATCTGCTCGCGAACGGTCGGCTGGCCAATGTATTCGGCCAGGCTGACGGGACGAATCGCCCGGTCCTGGACTTCCTCTCGGTCGCGAGGGCCCGGCGTGGCGGCAATCAGACGATCAGCTTCAATCACTTAGATCATTCCCTTCAGGGCACGACGAATCATGTCTTCACTGCTCAAACCTTTCTCCTTGATCGCGGAAATCGCCTTGCTGGCTTCCTGAGGCTTGTAGCCCAGGGAAATCAGCGCGCTGACCGCGTCATTTTCGGCCGTCGCCACCGGGGCCGGGGCATCCGGACCACCCGGCTGGTTGGGCACCAGGGCGAACATCGCCGGTACGGTTTCCCAGGCCTTGAAGCGGTCCTTGAGTTCCACCAGCAAACGCTCGGCAGTCTTCTTGCCCACGCCCGGCACCTTGGTCAGCGCCGAGGTGTCCTGGGACTGTACGCAACGGACCAGCTCGTCGACTTCCAGGCTCGACATCAAGGCCAGGGCCAATTTCGGACCTACACCATTGAGACGGATCAACTCGCGGAAAAAGTCTCGCTCACGCTTGCCGAAGAAGCCATAGAGTAACTGCGCGTCTTCGCGTACGACCAAATGGGTGTGCAAGGTCAGCGGTTCACCGACCGACGGCAAGCGATACAGCGTGGTCATGGGTACTTCCAGCTCATACCCCAGACCGTTTACATCCAGAATCAGGTGCGGCGGCTGTTTCTCAGCCAGGGTGCCGCGCAAGCGTCCAATCACGTTTCAGATCCTTGAGCGTTGGCCAGCGCTGCGGCTGGCGACTGAAAGAACAAGGGTTTTGCGCCGACAACCCAGGCGCAAAACCCTCATTCCCTAAAAATGCTTGCTGATGCTATCAGAGACGCAGGCGCCCGCCACGACTGCGTGCCGTACCCAGGCCATGGGGCAACAGGCTGGAACGGGTGTGAGCATGGCAAATGGCGATGGCCAGGGCGTCCGAGGCATCGATTTGCGGCTTGCTGGTCAGTTTCAGCATGTGCATGACCATCATCTGCACCTGTTCTTTATTGGCCGCACCGGTGCCGGTGACCGCCTGCTTGACCTGGGTCGCGGTGTACTCGGCGATTTCCAGGGCTTCTTCCGCGCCGGCGACGATGGCGGCGCCACGGGCCTGGCCGAGTTTCAGCGCGGAGTCGGCGTTGCGCGCCATGAACACCTTTTCGATGCCCATGGTGACCGGGCCGTAGGTCTGGATGACTTCGCGCACGCCGCGATAGACGATTTGCAGGCGCTCATGCAGCTCGCCGGAGCCTGTGCGAATGCAACCCGACGCCACGTAAACGCAGCCGCGTCCGGTATCGCGTACCACGCCGTATCCGGTGATGCGCGAACCGGGGTCGATACCAAGAATTAAAGTCATAACGCCTGCAACGCTGATGCAAATGTCCGAGGGAATTGTAGGCGCTGGCTTGCCAGCGAAGGCGGCCTCATGACTTGTACAAGTTCAAGGGCCTCTTCGCTGGCAAGCCAGCTCCTACAATGAGGGCGTAGCATTCAGGTTAGCTGAGCGGCGACCGACTCCGGAATGTCCGCGTTGGAATAGACGTTCTGCACGTCGTCCAGGTCTTCAAGCATGTCGATCAGCTTGAGCACCTTCTCGGCACCTTCCAGATCCAGTTCGGCACTGGTGGTCGGCAACATCACGATTTCCGCGTCATCACCTTTGAAACCGGCCGCTTCCAGCGCGTTACGCACCGAGTAGAAACCGGCGAACGAAGTGAACACATCGATTGAACCGTCTTCGTGGGTCACCACGTCATCGGCATCGGCTTCCATCGCCGCTTCCATCAACGCGTCTTCATCAACACCCGGCGCGAAGGAAATCTGCCCCTTGCGCTCGAACAGGTAGGCCACCGAACCGTCAGTCCCGAGGTTGCCGCCGCACTTGCTGAACGCGTGGCGAACAGCGGCTGCGGTGCGGTTGCGGTTGTCGGTCATGCACTCGACCATCACCGCTACGCCGCCCGGGCCGTAGCCTTCGTAGGTCAGCTCGACCATGTCGTCGGTATCGGCAGCGCCGGCACCGCGGGCGACCGCGCGATCAATGATGTCGCGGCTCATGTTCGCACCCAGCGCCTTGTCCAGCGCCAGGCGCAGACGCGGGTTGGAGCCTGGATCGGCGCCACCCTGACGGGCAGCAACGGTCAGCTCACGAATCCACTTGGTGAAAATCTTGCCCTTCTTGGCATCCTGACGTTCTTTGCGGTGCTTGATGTTCGCCCACTTCGAATGACCCGCCATATCTCGCTCCGAATTCTCTTTGAAACATTGCCCGCCGCGCTTAATCGCGCAGGCCAGCAAGAAAAAAATCTCGACCTATAAAAAAGGCGCATCCCATAAGGATGCGCCTTCAGGGTCAGTCTTACTCAGCCTTTGGCGTTTCGCGCAGACGAATGTGCAATTCGCGCAATGCCTTGGCATCTACCGCGCCCGGAGCCTGAGTCATGACGTCAGCCGCGCTCTGGGTTTTCGGGAACGCGATCACTTCACGGATCGACTGGGCGCCGGTCATCAGCATCACCAGACGGTCCAGGCCGAAGGCCAGGCCACCGTGCGGCGGCGCGCCATACTTCAGGGCGTCGAGCAGGAAGCCGAATTTCTCTTCCTGTTCCGCTTCATTGATACCCAGCAGGCGGAACACCGTCTGCTGCATTTCCTTGCGGTGGATACGGATCGAACCGCCACCCAGCTCGGTGCCGTTCAGGACCATGTCGTAGGCACGGGACAGAGCAGTTGCCGGGTTGGCTTCGAGTTCTTCCGGGGTGCACTTCGGCGCGGTGAACGGGTGGTGCAAGGCGGTGAAGCTGCCGTCGTCGTTCTCTTCGAACATCGGGAAGTCGACGACCCACATCGGCGCCCACTTGCAGGTCAGCAGGTCCAGGTCGTTGCCGACCTTGATCCGCAGTGCACCCAGGGCTTCGCTGACGATCTTGGCTTTGTCGGCACCGAAGAACACGATGTCGCCATCAACCGCGCCAACGCGATCGAGGATCACATTGAGGTTGGCTTCAGGGATGTTCTTGACGATAGGCGATTGCAGGCCTTCGACGCCTTTGGCGCGTTCGTTGACCTTGATGTACGCCAGGCCCTTGGCACCGTAGATGCCGACGAACTTGGTGTAGTCGTCGATTTGCTTGCGCGGCATGCTCGCGCCGCCAGGAACGCGCAACGCGGCAATGCGGCATTTCGGGTCGTTGGCCGGGCCGCTGAACACTTTGAAATCGACTTCTTTCAGTTGGTCGGCAACGTCGACCAGTTCCAGCGGGTTACGCAGGTCCGGCTTGTCGGAACCGTAACGGCGCATGGCCTCTTCGTAAGTCATGTGCGGGAATTCACCGAACTCCAGATCCAGCACTTCCTTGAACAGGTTGCGGATCATGCCTTCGGTGATGCCGATGATGTCTTTTTCATCGAGGAAGCTGGTTTCGATGTCGATCTGAGTGAACTCAGGCTGACGGTCGGCACGCAGGTCTTCATCGCGGAAGCACTTGGCGATCTGATAGTAACGATCGAAGCCGGCGACCATCAGCAGTTGCTTGAACAGCTGTGGCGATTGCGGCAAGGCGAAGAAGGAACCGGCGTGGGTTCGGCTCGGCACCAGGTAGTCGCGAGCGCCTTCCGGGGTCGCACGGGTCAGGATCGGCGTCTCGACGTCGAGGAAGCCGTTCTCGTCCAGGTAGCGACGGATGCTGGTGGTCATGCGCGAACGCAGACGCAGCTTCTCGAGCATTTCCGGGCGACGCAGGTCGAGGAAGCGATAGCGCAGGCGGGTTTCTTCGCCGACGTCGGAGTACTCGTTGAGCGGGAACGGCGGGGTTTCCGCTTCGTTCAGTACTTCCAGTTCGTAACCCAGCACTTCGATCATGCCCGACGCCATGTTGGCGTTGGTGGCACCGGCCGGACGCAGACGCACCTTGCCGGTGACCTTGACCACATATTCGCTGCGCACGCGGTCGGCGACGGCGAAGGTTTCAGCGCGGTCCGGGTCGAACACCACCTGGGCCAGACCATCACGATCACGGATATCGAGGAAAATCACCCCACCGTGGTCACGGCGACGGTGAACCCATCCGCAAAGGGTAATTTCCTGGCCTTCCAGGGCTTCGTTCAGTTGGCCGCAATAATGGCTGCGCATCATGGTCGTGGTTTCACTTCTCGTAATTCGAAATTCGGTTGGAGATCCTGCACCAGCCCCGCCCTCAAGAGAGGTGCTGGATGATGCAAAAACTCGCACGTGTCGTTCAACTCAGGCTCTAGACCCTAGTCAGCTTTGTCGCCGCCGGCCAGGTTCTTCTTTGAACCGGTCTTGAAATCGGTTTCGTACCAGCCGGTGCCGCTAAGGCGGAAGCCCGGCATGGACAGCATCTTTTTAAGCTCTGGCGCCTGGCAGGCAGGGCAGTCGACCAGCGGTGCTGCGCTGATCTTTTGAATGGCTTCCAACTGATGACCACAGGAAGCACATTGATAGTCGTACATCGGCATGGGGGTTGTCTCGGCGATCAGATTGCTACCGTAAACGCAGGGTTTTGCGGCAAAGAGCGGGATTATATCCATTAAATGCAGCCTGTGCAGCCGTAAGACTGCACAGACCGACACTCTGCCCTTTCCACCGCCAACGGCTACGCCATGACGATGCAACTCCCTTCCTTCAAGCTGTGCACAACGCAGACAACCCGCACCAGCCCGCTGAAATTTTTCACCCCGCCGTGACGCAGATGCACCTCGCGGTCGACGTGGGACAACAGCGCACTGACCGAGCAGCAATTGATCCTGGCCATTTCGCCCAAAATATCCCAATACACCTGTTCAAGTCGCAAACACGTGGCAAAGCCATTCAAGCGTACTGATCGAGACAGAGGCTGGGCCAGCCCCATATCGAACTCGCTGACAAATGGGTCAATCCTTATATCCTTAAGTGGACCGATCCGACCCTCGCTTTTCCTGGTTTCATAAACCATACCGTCGACACTCCTTTGCCATCCCTGGTTTTTACAAGAGCCATGTTCTGATTCTTATAAAAACGCAGGCGCAAAGTTATATCCAGATGACTTTATGACCATCAACGTAGGATAAGCCAACAACTGAGGGCGGATCGTGGAGAGCGTCCTACTCCGGCCGTTTTCCTACACAGCCAGGCGCAAGATCACTCAACAGTACAAGCGAAATAGGACAGCGGGCGAACAACGCCTGATAGACGTCGTTCGCGCACTGACAGGGTTATTGATCCAGCAGTGAACGCAGCATCCACGCGGTTTTCTCGTGAACCTGCATGCGCTGGGTCAGCAGGTCGGCGGTGGGCTCGTCGCTGACTTTGTCGAGCAATGGAAAGATCCCGCGCGCCGTACGCGTGACCGCTTCCTGGCCCTCGACAAGTTGTTTGATCATGTCTTCGGCGCTGGGCACACCTGCTTCTTCCTTAATGGAAGAAAGCTGCGCATAAATAGAATAGGCACCGGGGGCAGGAAATCCGAGAGCACGAATGCGCTCGGCAATCGAATCGACGGCCAGGGCCAACTCGTTGTATTGCTCCTCGAACATCAGGTGCAAGGTCCGAAACATGGGACCGGTGACGTTCCAATGGAAGTTATGGGTTTTCAAATAAAGTACATAAGTGTCCGACAGCAGACGCGAAAGCCCATCAACAATGGACTTGCGATCCTCTTCACTGATACCGATATCGATTGCCATGCTTTTCCCCTAAAGGTGATGAAAATTCATCCAACAGGTGCAGGACCACTCTAGCAAGCCTGCCGCCACGCTGCAGCCCTGGATGACCCGGCAAGCTGCGACAAATCGCCCCCGGTGCACCGCTGGACTCCTTGATTTGAGTAGCCTGCGGCTTTGCTGTTAAATAGCAGTGTGTCGCTAGCACCTATTTTTCCGGGCGCTGCGCATAGGCTGATACCAGGTACGTGCTCAACGCCTCTTATTGTTCTGAAGCGAACCGTGCCTCATCAGCTCTTCCTTGTGATCCGTCTTAACGTGAGTTAATCAAAATGTTGAAAATCGTCCACCTGCTAATGGGCGCAGCGGCCCTGCTGCTGTCCTTCATCCCTAGCCTGCGATCCGAAGCTGTTCCATACCTGCAACAACCCGATGCGCTTTACCTGGCCTTTTTCGGCCTGCTTAACCTCACCCTCGCTCCTGTTATCCCTTACTGGAACAAAGGCCCGCGTCATCAATTGCAGAACCTGGTCAGCGCCCTGCTGGTCCTGACTGTCGTCCTGCAAACCTTGACGCTGCTCGCGCCGATGCCTGTCATCGCCGGTCAACCTGCCGTTCTGTTCAGCCTGGTCGCTGCCCTGATCGCCGTTCTTCTGCACCTGGCCATCAGCTTCTACAAATCTTCACCGGCCGCCGCCTCGCCAAGCTATGACATGAGCAACCGCGATACCGGCACCGTCAAGTGGTTCAACACCTCTAAAGGCTTCGGCTTTATTTCCCGTGATTCCGGCGATGATATTTTCGTGCATTTCCGCGCCATTCGCGGCGAAGGTCACCGTGTCCTGGTCGAAGGCCAGCGCGTTGAGTTCTCCGTCATGAATCGTGACAAGGGTCTGCAAGCCGAAGACGTGATCGCCGCATTGCCGCGACGCTGATTCCAGGCTAAAAAAAACCGCGAACAGCCTGGCTGTTCGCGGTTTTTTATTGCGCGGCTTTTAATGCCGGGCAATGGCCGTAATGCTGTTCACGGTCAATGTAGGAGCGAGTTTGCTCGCGATGGACCCACAGGCACCGCGTTTTATCCTGTTGAAAACCGTCATCGTTAACGTTCTTCGCGAGCAAGCTCGCTCCTACAGGTCGAGCGTTATGACTTAATAATGAGGCGGCGGCGCCTCTTCTTCGAACGTCTCGAATTGACCGGCCATTTCTTCTTGCCGCTTGAGCAATGCCGCCATTTGCAGTTGCAGGCGCTCAACCGCACGCTGCTGGGTCGCCAGCACATCACTCAATGCCTGGATGGTGTCATCCTGAAACGCCAACTGACTCTCCAGATCGGTAACGCGATCTTCCAGGCTCATGATTCAACCCTCCACAAACGTGAAATCTTCGGTCAACACCCGCCGCAGCCGCTCGTGAATCGCCGCGACCTGCTCTGCCGTGTAAGGCTTGGCCGGGTACTTGCCCCAGACCGGGGCTGGCCAGGCGGCGTCCTCACGCTTGCGCACAATCACATGCATGTGTAACTGACTGACGACGTTACCCAACGCTGCGACATTCATCTTGTCCGCGTCGAACAAGTCCTTGAGCAGTTGCGCCAGAGCGGTCGATTCCTGCCACAGCTGCTGTTGATCTGCGACACCCAACTGAAATATCTCACTGATATCCTCGCGGCGTGGCACCAGGATGAACCAGGGGTAGTTCGAATCGTTGGACAACAGCAGCCGGCAGAGTGGGAAATCCCCGATCGGTAGCGTGTCTTGTTGAAGTCGTGGATCTAAAGCGAACACTGCGCGCACTCCCGGCGGGTCATCATTTTTCAGCTTAGCGCCCCTCTCGAGAGACGGCGTACCAAGCGACAGGACGGCAGCATACCTGCGATCGCCGCTTGCTTCACGACGAACCGCTGCCAAATCGGCATGAAAACCCGCGAACGCCCCGACATGAGACATTTTTTGCCTGAGCGCACCATTACAGAACCAATCACTTCACAAACCACGCCGAAATGACTGATTAGCAACGATGTGTTCAAATCTGCCAGGTGGCCCCACTGTATGAATTCAGTACAGCGATTAAGATTTTTTGCACCAAAACCGCACAGTGCGTCTACGCTGAGTCGTTCGGACATCCGCCATTTACTCACTGGAGGGGTGAACCGGTAACGTTTTTGGTTGTCACCCTGCCGGCCAGGAGGGTGAAACACGATGCAAACCATGGCGTCAAGCCCGAACAAAAGGTGCTTGAAACCCCCGGTTTTATGAGGTTTTTACAGCTGCAGGCAGGCCGTCAGAAAAAAACAGCAGCAGATTACTGATTTGTGCACGCTTGTTGCATTCACACCCACATCGCCTGTAAAGCGTCCGCTGGAAGTGGAAGCCTTACGGCAAATAAAAACAGTGGCAGGGTTGCCCGATGGAGATTCAAACGTTTCACCAGGGACTCTTTTTACCGACGCTCAAGCCCTGGAAAACAGCGCTAAAGTTGTCAGCCCGCTTGCGTCGGGGCTGTAAATTTGCGACATCTACCAAGCTGTTTGCGACAGGGTCGTAAAGAAGCCGAAAGGTTAGATCCGCAAGTATCGCCAACATGGTCGGCGTGATATAAGTTTGCGCCGACACAAAAAGAAAGAGCCGCCCAGATAATAAAACAGGTGGGACGGCAGTACTCTTCTAAAACCAAAGGAGCAAATCACGATGCGCGTGATGAAGTGGAGCATGATCGCACTGGCAGTTGCAGCAGCAGCCAGTACTCAAATGGCTACGGCCGCACCTTTTGTAAGTGACCAGGCTGAAGCCAAGGGTTTTGTTGACGACGCCAAGTTGAACTTGCTGGTTCGCAACTACTACTTCAACCGTGACAACAAAGATGGCGCTCGCGACGTCAAAGACTGGACCCAAGGTATTTGGGGCAACTTCAGCTCTGGTTACACCCAGGGCCTGATCGGCGTTGGCGTTGATGCATTCGGTTACCTGGCCATCAAACTGGATGGCGGCGATGGCACTTCCGGCTCGGGTAACATGAGCCGTAGCGACACCGTTAACGCTAACGGCGGCCGCGACGTCAACGACAGCCAGGGTAAAGCCGGCGCAGCCGTTAAATTCCGCGTTTCCAAAACCGAGCTGAAATTCGGCGACATGCAGCCAAGCACTGCTCCAGTGTTTGCTGTTGGCGGTTCCCGTATCCTTCCTCAAACTGCCAGCGGTTTCCAACTGCAGAGCAGCGAAGTCAAAGACCTTGACCTCGAAGCCGGTCACTTCTACTCCGGTACCAGCCAGGACAAAAACGCCCGTGACGGCGATCTGTTCGCAACCTACGCTGGCGTGCAAGCCAACTCCATCGACTATTTCGGTGGCAAGTACGGCCTCACTGACAACCTGAGCGCATCGCTGTACGGCGCCAAGCTGGAAGACATCTGGAACCAGTACTACGCCAACCTGAACTACACCATCCCAATGGGTGGCGATGAGTCGGTTAACCTGGACGGTAACATCTACCGCACCACCGATACCGGTGACGCTAAAGCAGGCGATATCAGCAACACCGCCTACTCCCTGGCAGCTGCTTTCTCGTTCCTGAAAGCACACACCATCACTGTCGCCTTCCAGAAGGTTAACGGTGACACGCCGTTCGACTACATCGGTATCGGCAAGAACAACCGCGGCGGCGACTCGATCTTCCTCGCCAACTCCATCCAATACTCTGACTTCAACGCCCCTGGCGAGAAGTCTGCCCAGGTCCGTTACGACCTGAAGATGGCTGAGTATGGCGTTCCTGGTCTGAGCTTCATGACCCGTTACGTGAAAGGTTGGGACATCGACGGCACCAAAACTCCGGCAGGCAGCGCATACACCGGCCTGTACGGTGAAGATGGCAAGCACAACGAAACCAACTTCGAAGCCAAGTACGTTGTTCAGACTGGCCCGGCAAAAGACCTTTCCTTCCGTATTCGTCAAGCATGGCACTTCGCTAACGCTGACGAAGGCGAAGGCGACGTGAAAGAGTTCCGTTTCATCGTCGACTACCCGCTGTCGGTTTTGTAATCGCAGTGGCTTAGTTAGCACGTATAAAAAAGGCCCATCTTCGGATGGGCCTTTTTTTTGACTGCTGCTTTACGCTTAAAAAAACTGACTCTTGCCACAAATGCCTGACTTAAAAGTCAGACATTAGTTAACGGGTCGATCACTGCACCGCAGATTCTTGCACCACACGAATAACCCGCTGCGGAAACGGAATATCGATGCCTGCCGTTTTCAGACGATCCCGGGATTGCTCATTAAACATGAACATCACATCCCAGTAATCCGCCGTTTTCACCCACACTCGCAGGGAAACAGTAATCGAACTGTCGCCCAAGGTAGAAATGACTGCTTGTGGAGCCGGGTCAGTCAATACGCGTTCGTCCTTGGCCAGTTCCAGCAATACTGCACGGGCTTTTTGCAAGTCCGCTTCGTAGTCCACACCCACGTCGAACACAACTTTGCGGGTAGGCTGACGATTTGTATTGGTAATAATCCCGTTCGACAAGTTGCCGTTAGGGACGATGATGGTTTTGTTATCGCCAGTACGCAGTACGGTATGGAAGATCTGGATGCTGTCGACGGTGCCGGCGACACCTTGAGCTTCGATCCAGTCACCGATGCGGAACGGACGGAACAACAGAATCAACACGCCGCCAGCGAAATTCGCCAGGCTGCCCTGCAAAGCCAGACCGATGGCCAGGCCGGCCGCACCGATGGCCGCAACGAACGAGGTGGTTTCCACGCCGATCATCGACGCAACACTGACGATCAGCAGCACCTTGAGGATGATGTTCGCCAGGCTGCTGATGAACCCTTGCAGCGCCAGGTCGGCGTTACGCAATGCCAGCAGGCCGCCGAGCTTTTGCGTCACCTTGTTGATCAGCCACCAGCCCACGGCCAGGGTGATCACCGCCAGCAACACGCGGCTGCCATATTCCATGATCATCGGAATCCAGGCTTGTGACGCCTTGACCAGGTTGTCTACTTCAGCATTCAAATCCATCTTCTTTCTCCTGATTCCCGGCTACCCGGCACGCGAAAAATAAGCGGCAGAAAAGACCGAAACCTTCCGGGATCAATCGTTTCTGCCGTTGCTTGGGCCTCGGACGCCGAAAACGCCGAGAGGTTCCCGCTTCGAAAGTCAGTCGCGGAAGTTGTTGAACTGCAGCGGCATATCGAAAGTCTTGGCGCGCAGGGCGGCGATCGCTTCTTGCAAGTCATCACGCTTCTTGCCGGTAATGCGCACCTGCTCGCCCTGAATGGCAGCCTGGACCTTGAGCTTGGCGTCTTTGACGTGAGCGACGATTTTCTTCGCCAGCTCTTTGTCGATGCCTTCCTTAAGGACCGCTTCCTGCTTCATCAGCTTGCCCGATGCGTAGGCATCCTTGACTTCAAGGCACTGCACGTCGATTTTGCGCTTGACCAAGGCCAGCTTGAGGATCTCAATCATCGCTTCAAGCTGGAAATCGGCCTCAGCGGTCAGGTTGACGGTCAGGTCCTTTTCCTTGAACTCGAAGGTGCCTTTGCCTTTCAGGTCATAACGACGATCGAGTTCCTTGACGGCGTTCTCGACCGCGTTGGTGACTTCGTGTTTGTCCAGTTCGGATACCACGTCGAACGACGGCATGTAATCTCTCCAATAAAGGGCATGCTCAATCACGAGGGAGCACACCTGGCTTGCGGTTAAAATCCGCGCTGATTATAACGGGTCTTTCCGATCATTCACTGCGAGCCTCCGATGCGCGCCATAAACAGAGCAAAAAGCTGATGTCCACCACCTGGCATGTTCTGGGCGCCGGCAGCCTCGGCACCTTATGGGCCACACGTCTGACACGCGCCGGCGTGCCGGTGCGCCTGATCCTGCGGGATGCCGCGCGCTTGCAGGATTATGAGGCGGCGGGTGGACTGACACTGGTCGAACACGGTGAAGCGCAACTCTATCCAGTGCCCGCCGAGACACCCGAAAGCCATGAGCCGATAAACCGCCTGCTGGTGGCCTGCAAAGCCTACGATGCCGAGAAAGCCGTGGCCCGACTGGCGCCGCGTCTGGCCCCCGGTGCCGAACTGATTCTGTTGCAGAACGGCCTGGGCAGTCAGGACGCCGTTGCCGCGCAGGTGCCGCAGGCTCGCTGTATTTGCGCGTCGAGCACCGAAGGCGCATTCCGTGATGGCGACTGGCGCGTCGTGTTCGCCGGCCACGGTTACACCTGGCTGGGGGATGCCGGGCATCCGGTGGCGCCCATCTGGCTGGATGACTTGAGCGCCGCCGGGATTCACCACGAGTGGAGCACCGACATTCTCACCAGGCTGTGGCGAAAACTGGCGCTCAACTGTGCGATCAATCCCCTGACGGTGCTGCACGATTGCCGAAATGGCGGTCTACAGGAACATCACTGCGAAGTCGCCACCCTCTGCGGCGAACTGACCGAACTGCTTGAACGTTGCGGTCAGCCGGCAGCCGCCGAGGATCTGCAACAGGAAGTCGAGCGCGTCATCCATGCCACCGCCGCCAATTACTCCTCGATGTATCAGGACGTCAGCCACCGGCGCCGGACCGAAATCAGCTACCTGCTGGGTCACGTCTGCAAAGTCGCCACTCGGCATCAGTTGACCCTGCCGCACCTCAATCAGCTTGAGTCAAGGTTGGTCACCCATCTGCGCAGCCTTGGATTGCCCAGCGACTGAGCAGCGGCTACGCTGGCCACTTGTTCCTTTGCAGCGATGAACCTGATGCCATTGCGCCAGCGCCTTGAAAACCTCCCGGTCGGCCAGAAACTGCTGGCCGCCCTGCTGGTGCTGTTGACCACTGTCCTGCTGGTCGCCAACCTGACCTTTATCAGCGCCGCGTACTACATCTCCCAGGAAAGCATGGCGCCCCAAGCCTTGCAGACCATCGGCCGCCTGGTGTCCAACCCGAGCCTGGTGTCCGAAGCCTTGCAGTCGCCGCAAAGCGCCGAACGCCTGCTCAATGAACTCAACAGCTATTCGCCGCTGCGCGCCGCCGCCCTTTATGACGGCAAGGGCGAACGCCTGGCGCAGTTGCAGCATGGCGACAAACTGAACCTGCCGGAACGTTATCGGCACATCGAGTCCTGGCAAGCCACCGAATTCCGCAGCAATCAAGTGATCACCCTGCCCCGCCCCGGCACGGCCCCCGGTCATCTGCTGCTGGTCGCCAGCAGCGAACTGCCGATGGCGTTCTATCCCGGCACCCTCACCGCGAGTCTGGGGATTCTGATCTTCAGCGTGCTGTTGTGGCTGGTGATCGCCCGGCCGATCAAACGCCTGATTACCCGCCCGATCCATCAACTCGAAGAATTGTCGCGGCAAGTCACCCGGGAAGAGAACTACGCCCTGCGCGCCTCACGCGGCAACCACGACGAAATCGGTAGCCTCGCCGAAGCCTTCAACACAATGCTTTCGCGCATTGAAGCCCGGGAACAGCAACTCAAACCCGCCCGTGCCGACTCCCAGGCCGCGTACGACCAAGCGCAGGGCCTGGCCGAAGAAACCCGCCACACCAACCGCAAACTGGAACTCGAAGTCCAGGTGCGCAGCAAGATCGAGAAGAAACTCACCGGATTCCAGAACTACCTCAACAGCATCATCGACTCCATGCCATCGGCGTTGATCGCCCTCGACGAGCAGCTGTACGTGACGCAGTGGAACCAGGAGGCCAGTGCCCTTTCCGGTACGCGCCTCGACGAAGCCTTGAACCAGCCGATCTTCCTCGCCTTCGAACCGCTCAAGCCGTTTCTGCCGCAGCTCAAGCAAACCGTCGAGCAGCACACGGTGGCCAAGATCGAACGGGTCACCTGGTTCAAGGACGAAGAACCCAAGCACTACGCGCTGACCTTCTACCCGTTGATGGGTGGCGCCGGGCGCGGCGTGGTGATCCGGATCGACGACATCACTCAGCGTCTGTCGCTGGAAGAAATGATGGTGCAGTCAGAAAAAATGCTCTCGGTCGGCGGCCTTGCCGCCGGCATGGCCCACGAAATCAACAACCCGCTGGGTGCGATCCTGCACAACGTGCAGAACATTCGCCGGCGCCTGTCCCCGGAGCTGCCGAAGAACCTCGAACAAGCCGAACACGTCGGCATCGAGCTGGAAACGGTGAACAAATACCTGCAGGTTCGTGAAGTGCCGCAACTGCTCGACGGCATTCAACAGGCAGGCGCCCGGGCGGCGAAAATCGTCACGCACATGCTCAGCTTCAGCCGCCGCAGTACCCGGCAAATGGCCCCGTGCGACCTGCCGGCGCTGATCGATCAAGCGGTGGAAATCGCCGGAAATGACTTCGACCTGGCGATCGGTTTTGACTTCAAGGGTCAGGCGATCATCCGTCAGTTCGACCCTGCATTGGGCCCAGTACCCGGCACCGCCAACGAACTGGAGCAAGTGCTGCTCAATCTGCTGAAAAACGCCGCCCAGGCCATTCACCAGCGCGAAGACGACCGCGAGCCAGGGCGAATCATCCTGCGTACCAAACTGAATCCACCGTGGGCGGAAATCCAGGTCGAGGACAATGGCGTCGGCATGAGCGAGAGTGTGCGCAAACGCACGTTCGAGCCGTTCTTCACCACCAAGGAAATCGGTCAGGGCACCGGCCTTGGCTTGTCGGTCTCGTATTTCATCATCACCAATAACCACAAGGGTCAGATGGAAGTGCAATCGACCCTGGGCCAAGGCACCTGTTTCACCTTGCGCCTGCCCTTGGCGGGCACCCCGCTTGTCTCTCAAGAACTCAATCAGCTATCGAGGTAACCATGGGCTTTCGCTTGTCGAAGATTTACACCCGCACCGGCGACAAAGGCGAAACGGGGCTGGGCGATGGTCGCCGCGTGCCCAAGGACCATCCACGGATCGAGGCCATTGGCGAGGTCGATACGCTGAACAGTCAGGTGGGCGTCTTATTGGCCGGGTTGGCGGCGGAGCTCGACCAATTTCCGGGGTTGAACGAAGTGATCGAGGTCTTGGCGCCCTGCCAGCATCGGTTGTTTGATCTCGGCGGAGAGCTGGCGATGCCGGTGTATCAGGCGCTGGATACCGCTGAAATCGAACGCCTGGAAGCCGCGATCGATCGGTGGAACGAAGAGCTGGGGCCGCTGGAGAATTTCATTCTGCCGGGCGGTTCGGCGCTGATTGCCCAAGCCCACGTGTGCCGCAGCCTGGCCCGAAGTGCCGAGCGGCGGTGTCAGCAGTTGAATGCGATTGAACCGCTGGCCGGGGTTGGCCTGGCGTATATCAATCGGTTGTCGGATGTGCTGTTTGTGGTGGCGCGGTTGATTGCCAAGCGCCAAGGGATTGCCGAGATTTTGTGGCAGGCGGCGGCGAAGCCTGGGGTTTGACCCGAAAGCTATTGCCTGTCAGGGCCTCATCGCGGGCAAGCCCGCTCCCACAGTGATCGTGCCGAACACAAAGTTTGTGTACACACTGAACCTGTGGGAGCGGGCTTGCCCGCGATGAGGCCCGCAGAAACACCGCAATATCAAGCCTTAGGCCAAAACGCCCGAATCCCCGCCACACCCTGTGCACCCGACTCCCAGGCTTTCTGCAGATCCGCCGGGCCAACACCACCCAACAAAAACACCGGCTTACTGAAACCTTCGATCAACACCGAAGCCTGCTCCCAGCCCAACGGCTCAGCCCCTGGATGCGTCAGGGTCGGCTTCACCGGCGACAGGGTGACAAAGTCCACGCCCATCTGTTCGGCCAGCGCCAGCTCTTCAGCGTTATGGCAGGACGCCGCCAACCAGCGTGACGCCGGTAGCGGTCGACCCGCCGCCGCATACTTGCGCAGTTGCGCTGACGTGATGTGCCAACCGGCGGACGGAAAATCGCCCAGCCATTCGAACGGCCCCTTGATCATCAGCTGCGCCTTGCCGGCACACAGCCCCGCCGCGTCCACCGCCAAATCGCGGTATTTGGGGTCGTAACCGTTAGGCGCCCGCAGCTGGATCAACTTGATCCCGCCCGCGATGGCTTTCTGAATACCGCGCAACAAGGCCGGCGTCTCCAGGTCGTCCGGGGTAATCAGGTACTGCGCGGATAACCGTGCCGCCGCCACGATCGGCTGGTTGGCCGCCGGGAACTCGTAGTTCAGCAGATCACGCGGCGCGACCCACTCCAAAGGCTGGCCTTCGGCGCCATGCGGCTCGCCGGTAAAGGCCGAAACCTCCCAGACATCCAGCAACACTTGCTTGTCCGGGTAATCGTGCCTCACCTTGATCAACGGGCGCGCCGCGCTGACCACGATGCCCAACTCCTCGTGAAGCTCACGGGCCAGGGCGGTTTCGACGGATTCGTCGTCCTCGACCTTGCCACCGGGGAATTCCCACAGACCGCCTTGATGCTGAGTATCGGCGCGGCGTGCGATGAGGATCTTGCCACTGTTATCACGGATAACGGCGGCGGCTACGTGGACTCGTTTCACTGCCCAATCTCCTCCAGACCTGCCTTCTGCCAGGCCTTGAAGGCTGGCCATTGGTAGAGGGTTTCGACGTAGGCCTCATCCACTGCAGGCAGTTGCACCTGATAGGTACGCAGGCGCACGGCGATCGGTGCGAAAAACGCATCGGCCAGGGTCGCACCGCCAAACAGGAACGGGCCGGTTTCGGTGGCAACGGCACGGCACTCCGCCCACAACGCCAACATGCGTTCAATGTCTGCCTGGACGTCTGCTGGCGTCGGTGACAGAGGCGCGTCGCGGCTCAGGTCAAACGGCATGTTGCCACGCATGGCGAAGAACCCGGCGTGCATTTGTGCACAGGCCGAACGTGCCTGGGCACGCGCGCCGATGTCTTTGGGCCAGAGGCCGGCGTCAGGGAACTGTTCGGCCAGGTACTCGGCAATCGCCAGGGAGTCGGCAACGGTGCCGTGCTCGGTTTTCAGCAGCGGGACTTTGCCGGTCGGCGAGTGCTTGAGCAGGCGTTCGCGGGTGTCCGGCTGGTTCAGCTTGATCAGTTCTTCGGTATAGGCTGCACCGGCCAGATCGAGGGCCAGCGCGCCGCGCAGGGACCAGGAGGAAATCAGTTTGTCGCCGATGATCAGGTGGAGGCTCATGTTCGGGACCTTTTGATAAGGGGGTATGGGCCAGAATCTTTAGTGTCTGGTCGGCCCTCATCGCGGGCAAGCCCGCTCCCACAGGATTTGCACTGAACCTGTGGGAGCGGGCTTGCCCGCGAAGGGGGCGACGCGGTCTGACTTAGGTACGGTACTCGGCGTTGATCTTCACGTATTCGTGGGACAGGTCGGTGGTCCAGATGGTTTCGCTGCAATCGCCGCGACCCAGTTCGATACGGATGGTGATTTCCTCCTGCTGCATCACCGCCGCGCCCTGAGCTTCGGTGTAGGTCGAGGCACGCGCGCCGCGGCTGGCGATACACACTTCGCCAAGGAACACGTCGATTTTGCTCACGTCCAGGTTCGGTACGCCCGCACGACCGACGGCGGCCAGGATGCGGCCCCAGTTCGGGTCAGAGGCAAACAGCGCGGTCTTGATCAGCGGCGAGTGGGCCACGGTGTAACCGACGTCCAGGCATTCCTGGTGGTTGCCGCCGCCGTTGACTTCAACGGTGACGAACTTGGTCGCGCCTTCGCCATCGCGAACGATGGCCTGAGCCACGTCCATGCACACTTCAAACACCGCTTGCTTCAACTTGGCGAACAACTCGCCTTCGGCGCGGGTGATTTCCGGCAGTGCCGCCTGACCGGTGGCAATCAGCATGCAGCAGTCGTTGGTCGAGGTGTCGCCGTCGATGGTGATGCGGTTGAACGACTTGTTGGCGCCGTCCAGCAGCAGGTTTTGCAGGACCTCGCGGGACACTTTGGCGTCGGTGGCGATGTAGCCGAGCATGGTCGCCATGTTCGGGCGAATCATGCCCGCGCCTTTGCTGATGCCGGTGACAGTGATGGTCACGCCGTCATGCTGGAACTGGCGACTGGCGCCTTTCGGCAAGGTGTCGGTGGTCATGATGCCGGTGGCGGCTGCTTCCCAATTGTTGACCGACAGATCGTCCAGTGCGGCTTGCAACGCGCCTTCGATTTTCTCGACCGGCAGTGGCTCGCCAATCACACCCGTGGAGTACGGCAGCACGAGGCTGGCGTCGACACCGGTCAGTTCAGCCAGCTTGGCGCACGTGCGCTCGGCAGCCGCCAGGCCAGGTTCGCCGGTGCCGGCGTTGGCATTACCGGTGTTGGTCAGCAGGTAACGCACCGGGCCTTGCACGCGTTGCTTGGCCAGGATCACGGGAGCGGCGCAAAAGGCGTTCAAGGTGAACACGCCCGCCACCGTGGAACCTTCTGCACAGCGCATGACCACGACATCCTTGCGCCCGGGGCGCTTGATGCCGGCCGAGGCGATACCGAGTTCAAAACCGGCAACCGGGTGCAACGTTGGCAAAGGACCAAGACCAACAGCCATGAATGCGCTCCTTAAAAATGATGTCAGCACCGTCATTACCCCGTTCTTCTAACGTGGCACGGTGGTTTAAATGGCAAAACGCCGCGACGGCATAAGCCGGTCGCGGCGCGGGTATTTCAGCGTATGAAACGGGTTTTACTGGATCTGCCCGTGGCAATGCTTGAACTTCTTGCCCGAACCGCAATAGCAAAGTTCGTTGCGGCCCAGCTTCTGTTCGTTGCGTACCGGGGCGATGGCGAGGGCAACATCGACCTCTTCACCGAGCAGTTCCGGTTGCTCAAGACCCGGCGCTTCGTCGTGCTGGAACTGCATGCGCGCAGCCAGTGCTTCGGCTTCCTGACGCAGGCGTTGCTCTTCTTCGATCGGATCTTCGCGACGAACCTGAACGTGCGACAGCACACGAATCGAGTCGCGCTTGATGGAATCCAGCAACTCGGAGAACAGCGTGTAGGACTCGCGCTTGTACTCTTGCTTCGGGTTCTTCTGGGCATAACCACGCAAGTGGATGCCGTGACGCAGGTGATCCATGGTCGACAGGTGGTCTTTCCACAGGTCGTCGAGCACACGCAACACGATTTGTTTCTCGAAGGTGCGCAGCGCTTCGGCGCTCGCTTGCTCTTCTTTCTCGTTGTACGCAGCCAGCAATTCGCTCAGCAGCTTCTCACGCAGGGTTTCTTCATACAGGTGATCGTCTTCGTCGAGCCATTTCTGGATCGGCAACGCCACACCGAAGTCGCTCTGCAACGCAGCTTCCAGACCGGCGACGTCCCACTGTTCAGGCAACGATTGCGGCGGAATGTGCGCGCTGACGGTCGCGTTGAGCACGTCCTGACGGAAGTCGGCGATGGTTTCGCCGATATTGTCAGCGGCCAACAAACTGTTACGCATGTGATAGATCACTTTACGTTGTTCGTTGTTGACGTCGTCGAACTCAAGCAGTTGCTTACGAATGTCGAAGTTACGACCTTCAACCTTGCGCTGGGCCTTTTCGATGGCGTTGGTCACCATGCGGTGCTCAATCGCTTCGCCAGGCTGCATGCCCAGGGCTTTCATGAAGTTCTTCACCCGGTCAGAGGCGAAGATGCGCATCAGGCTGTCTTCCAGCGACAGGTAGAAACGGCTGGAACCGGCGTCACCCTGGCGACCGGCACGACCACGCAACTGGTTGTCGATACGGCGCGATTCGTGACGCTCGGAAGCGATCACTTGCAAGCCGCCCGACTCCAGCACTTGCTGGTGACGTTTCTGCCAGTCGGCCTTGATCTGGGCAATCTGCTCAGGGGTCGGAGCTTCCAGCGAAGCAACTTCAACTTCCCAATTACCGCCCAACAGGATGTCCGTACCGCGACCGGCCATGTTGGTGGCGATGGTCAGTGCGCCTGGGCGACCGGCCTGGGCAATGATCTCGGCTTCTTTCTCGTGGAACTTGGCGTTCAGAACCTTGTGTTCGATGCCTTCTTTGACCAGCAGGGCGGACATGTGCTCGGAGGTCTCGATGGTGGCGGTCCCCACCAGCACCGGACGGCCCTGAGTCATGCACTCCTTGATGTCGTTGATGATCGCCGCGTATTTCTCTTCGGCGGTCAGGAACACCAGGTCGTTGTAGTCTTTGCGCGCCAGCGGCTTGTTCGGCGGGATGACCATCACCGACAGACCGTAGATCTGGTGGAATTCGAACGCTTCGGTGTCAGCAGTACCGGTCATGCCGGACAGCTTGTTGTACAGACGGAAGTAGTTCTGGAACGTGGTCGACGCCAGGGTCTGGCTTTCGGCCTGGATGTTCAGGTTTTCCTTGGCTTCGATGGCCTGGTGCAGGCCTTCGGACAAACGGCGACCCGGCATGGTACGACCGGTGTGTTCGTCGACCAGGACGACCTGACCGTCCTGCACGATGTATTCGATGTTGCGATTGAACAGTTTATGAGCGCGCAGGCCGGCATAAACGTGGGTCAGCAGCCCGAGGTTGTGCGCCGAATACAGGCTCTCGCCTTCAGCCAGCAGGCCAACGCGGGTCAGCATGTCTTCGATGAACTGGTGACCGGCTTCGTTGAGCTCGACCTGACGGGTCTTCTCGTCGACGGTGTAGTGGCCGGCCTTGGTGACTTCGCCTTCGACTTCTTCGACGTGCAACTCAAGCTGCGGGATCAGTTTGTTGATCTCGATGTACAGCTTGGAGCTGTCCTCGGCCTGACCGGAAATGATCAGTGGAGTACGGGCTTCGTCGATGAGGATGGAGTCGACTTCGTCGATCACGGCAAAATTGAGTTCACGCTGGAATTTTTCTTCCATGCTGAACGCCATGTTGTCGCGCAGGTAGTCGAAACCGAATTCGTTGTTGGTGCCGTAGGTGATGTCGGCGGCGTAAGCCAGACGTTTCTCTTCCGGCGGCTGGAACGGTGTAACCACGCCAACCGTCATGCCGAGGAATTCGTAGAGCGGACGCATCCAGTTGGCGTCGCGACGGGCCAGGTAGTCGTTCACCGTCACAACGTGCACGCCCTTGCCGGACAGCGCGTTGAGGTAAACGCCCAGTGTTGCCACCAGGGTCTTGCCTTCACCGGTACGCATTTCCGCGATCATGCCTTCATGCAAGGTCATGCCGCCGATCAGCTGGACGTCGAAGTGACGCATACCCATGACACGCTTACCGGCTTCACGGGCGACCGCAAAGGCTTCAGGCAGCAGCTTGTCGAGGGTTTCCCCTTTGGCGATGCGGGCCTTGAACTCGTCTGTCTTGGCACGCAATTGATCGTCCGAAAGGGCTACCATTTGCTCTTCGAAGGCATTGACGAGTTGCACCGTCTTGAGCATGCGTTTGACTTCACGCTCGTTCTTGCTTCCAAAAAGTTTCTTTAACAAAGGCGCAAACATATCGGCAGGATCTTCCACACTAAAGGGATGGAGGGCGGCCCCGTGAGTCGCCCGTGCAGCCCTCATGGCCGCATGCGAACGAGCATTCTACCCGGAAACGATGGTGAGGAAAGTGGCGTTATTCCACGATGCTGGCACAGCGCTGTGACGGGGCTCACTTAAAATAAGGGCTTTTTGCTTAACTTCAAGCCATTCACGGCAGAAGTTACTTGTTGATTTAATGGGTAAAGCGCTCGCAAAGCAATGGGTCGGGCGCATCCAGTGCTTTCTGCTACCATGGCGGCTCTGTTACTTCAGGTGTCTGATCATGGCATTTCGCCCTCTCACGGCCAGAGCACCCGCCGTTCTGCTTCGCGAAGCCAAACCGCTGAAAGCCATTTTCGGCCACGCTCAACGCCTGGGTCATTTACAACGTCTGCTGGAAAGCCAATTGCAGCCCGCCGCTCGCGAACATTGCCATGTGGCGTCGTGGCGCGAAGGCAGTTTGTTGCTGATCGTCACCGACGGTCATTGGGCCACCCGCCTGCGTTACCAGCAAAAGCGCCTGCAACGGCAACTGCAGATGTTCGATGAGTTCGCCAGTCAGACGCGGATTCTGTTCAAGGTGCAACCACCGACCGTTCAGCAGGGCGCGACCGGGCACACCATCAGCCTGTCGACGGATGCGGGCGCGACCATTCAGGCCACGGCCGATGGCATCAGCGATCCGAATCTGCGGGCGGCGCTCGAACGCCTTGCGGCGCATGCCAAACCCAAAACCTGAAGTCCCCCATCCCTGTAGGAGCGAGGCTTGCCCGCGAAGCTTTTGGCGATTTCAAGGGCCTCTTCGCGGGCAAGCCTCGCTCCTACCCTTCAAGTGCGTTTCAGCGGCGCTTACTGCCGCCTAATAATGAGCCCATCAAACCACGCACCAACTGTCGGCCCAATTGATTGGCCGCCTGTCGCATGGCTGATTTCAGTGCCTGCCCTGCCGCTGTGCCGAGGAATTCCCCGGCCTTGTCGGTGAAGCTCGGTTCTTCTGGCGCAGGCTTACCCGGCGCCGCTTCAGCCTCCGGCGCCAGGCCTTTACGACTCATCAGCACTTCATAGGCCGATTCGCGATCGATCGGTTTGTCATACCGCCCCTTGAATGGCGAACCCGCGATCAACATCGTGCGTTCAGTCTCGGTCAACGGCCCGATCCGCGACTGCGGCGGTGCGACCAACACGCGCTGGACCATCTCCGGTGTGCCTTTGTCCTGCAAAGTACCGACCAGTGCCTCGCCGATCCCCAGCTCGGTCAGCACCGACAAGGCGTCAAATGCCGGATTCGGGCGGAAACCCTCGGCAACCGCTCGCAGGGACTTCTGCTCCTTGGCGGTGAATGCGCGCAAACCATGCTGGATACGCAAACCCAGTTGAGCCAGCACGTCATCCGGCAAGTCGCCCGGCGATTGAGTGACGAAATACACGCCCACACCTTTCGAGCGAATCAGCCGCACCACCTGCTCAAGACGATCCTGCAACGCCTTGGGCGTGTCGGCGAACAGCAAATGCGCCTCGTCGAAAAACAGCGCCAGCAGCGGTTTGTCGGAATCGCCGCGCTCCGGCAGCTGCTCAAACAGTTCGGCCAACAGCCACAGCAGGAACGTCGCGTAGACCTTCGGCGCTTCGTGGACCAGACGACTGGCATCGAGCAAGTGAATGCGCCCGCGGCCATCGGCCGTCGGTTGCAAAATGTCTTCGAGTTGCAGCGCCGGCTCGCCAAACAACGCTTCGGCGCCCTGCTGTTCCAGGGTCGCCAGCCGGCGCAACAGCGCCTGGCTGGAACCGGTGGTCATCAGCGCGGCGTCGTCCCCGAGCACTTCGGGGTTATCACGCAGGTGATTGAGCAGTGCCTTCAAATCCTTGAGGTCGAGCAGCAACAACCCTTCGCGGTCGGCGACCTTGAACGCGGCGTACAGCGCCGACTGCTGACTGTCGGTCAGTTCCAGCAGGGCGCCAATCAACAACGGGCCCATTTCACTCAAGGTCGTGCGCAATGGATGACCGGACTGACCGTGAATGTCCCACAGCGTGACCGGATACGCCTGAGGCTTATGGTTCAGCCAGGGCATCCCGGCGATCCGCTCGGCGACCTTGCCTTGAGGGTTGCCAGCGGCGCCCAGGCCACACAGGTCACCTTTGATATCGGCGGCGAACACCGCCACGCCGGCATCGCTGAACGCTTCGGCCAGCCGTTGCAGGGTGACGGTTTTACCGGTCCCGGTAGCGCCCGCAACCAAACCATGACGGTTGGCCAGGCGCATGGCCTGGGCAATCGGTTGTCCCGCGAGATCGGCACCGATAACGAGTTGCAATGAGTCAGGCATTTTGTCACCCATGGTTAATCTTTGATCGTTCACGGCCGATATCAAAAACTGAATAGCGTCGGTAATTCCCTAAGGAGAGGACGGAAATATCAGCTTGCTTTCAACACTGCCCGTTTTGCGTGCCTTTATAAAAGCACGCCCTGGACATTAAGACCTTAGCGGAACCCCAAGCCATGAACAAAAATCTGCGCTTCAGCCATAAAATCCTGCTTGCCGCCGCCCTCATCGTTATTGCCGCCTTCGCCTCGTTTACCCTGTACAACGACTATCTGCAGCGCAATGCGATACGCCGCGACCTCGACAATTACCTGCAAGAAATGGGTAACGTCACCGCCAAAAACATTCAAACCTGGCTGGCCGGGCGCAGCCTGCTGATCGAAAACCTGTCGCAAACCGTTGCGTTGAACGCAGAGAAAGCCAACGTCTCCAACCTGCTGGAACAGAAGGCCGTGTCGTCAACCTTTATGGGCGCCTACCTGGGTAACAAGGATGGCAGCTTCATCATCCGCCCGGACAGCAAGATGCCCGACGGTTATGACCCGCGTGCCCGCCCCTGGTACAAGAGCGCGCAAAGCACCAGCGGTTCTGCCCTCACCGAACCCTACATCGACCTGGCGTCTGGCCAGTTGGTGATTTCCATCGTTAACAGCGTGCTCAAGGACGGTCAGAACATCGGCGTGGTCGGGGGTGACCTGAGCTTGCAGGCCATCACCGACAGCCTCAACGCACTGGACTTCGACGGCATGGGCTATGCCTTCCTGGTCAGCGCCGACGGCAAAATCCTGGTGCACCCGGACAAAGCACTGGTCATGAAATCCTTGAGCGAGGCGTATCCGAAAAACACCCCGCGCATCAGCAGCGATTTCAGTGAAGTAGACGTCGATGGCAAGACGCGCATCGTGACCTTTACGCCAATCAAAGGCCTGTCCTCGGTCAACTGGTACATCGGTCTGTCGGTGGACAAGGGCAAAGCGTTCTCCATGCTCAGCGAATTCCGCGCCTCGGCGGTCGTTGCGACGATCATCGCCGTGGCCATCATCATTGCCCTGCTGGGCATGCTGATCCGCATCCTGATCCAGCCGTTGCACGTCATGACTCGGGCGATGGCCGACATCGCTGACGGTGAAGGCGACCTGACAAAACGCCTGACCATTCAGAACAACGACGAATTCGGCATCCTCGGTACTGCATTCAACCGTTTCGTCGAGCGCATTCACGCATCGATCCGCGAAGTATCGTCGGCGACCGGGCAAGTCAACGAGGTGGCCTTGCGGGTCGTGGCCGCTTCGAACTCGTCGATGTTCAACTCCGACCAACAGGCCTCGCGCACCAGCAGCGTCGCCGCAGCGATCAACCAGCTCGGCGCCGCCGCCCAGGAAATCGCGCGCAACGCCGCTCAGGCGTCGAGTCAGGCCAGTGATGCCCGCAACTTGGCCGAAGATGGCCAACAAGTGGTGGATCGTAGCATTGCGGCGATGAATCAACTGTCGAGCATGCTCAGCGCTTCGAGCAGCAACATCGAATCGCTGAACAGCAAAACCGTGAACATCGGGCAGATTCTCGAAGTCATCACCAGCATCTCCCAGCAAACCAACCTGCTGGCACTCAACGCGGCTATCGAAGCGGCCCGCGCCGGTGAAGCCGGACGCGGTTTTGCCGTGGTCGCCGATGAAGTGCGCAACCTGGCGCACCGTACTCAAGAGTCGGCGCAACAGGTGCAGACGATGATCGAGGAGCTGCAAGTGGGCGCCCGTGAATCCGTCAGCACCATGAGCGACAGTCAGCGCCACAGTCAGGACAGTGTGGAAATCGCCAACCTGGCCGGCGAACGCCTGAACAGCGTGACTTTGCGTATTGGGGAGATTGACGGGATGAACCAGTCGGTGGCCACTGCGACCGAGGAGCAGCATGCCGTGGTGGAATCGATCAACGTCGACATTACCGAGATCAATACACTGAATCAGGAAGGGGTGGAAAACCTGCAATCGACGTTGCGGGCGTGCTCGGATCTGGAGCAGCAGGCGGCGCGGTTGACGCAGCTGGTAGGCAGTTTCCGTATTTAGCGTCTGAACGGGCCTCTTCGCGGGCAAGCCTCGCTCCTACAGATTCACATCGTCCCCTGTAGGAGCGAGGCTTGCCCGCGAAGGCTGACTGCCAAACACCACGAAACCTCACTGACACCCCGCCACAAAACCCCAACCGAACATCTATTCTTCATAAAGGTCAACCAAGGGAGAACAACGGACCGGAGGGATGTTCATCGTGCATATCGCTGACATAACCATGTTCTACGCCCCTGCCAGCGGTGGCGTGCGCACTTATCTGGATGCAAAACACCGTCGCCTCGGCATCAAGCCAGGCATTCGCCATAGTCTTCTGATCCCTGGGTCGTCTTTAGGCGAAGAAGATGGCATCTACACGGTTCCGGCCCCCGCCCTGCCCTTCGGCAAGGGTTATCGCTTCCCTCTCCGTCTCGCGCCTTGGCGCAATGTCCTGCAGGATTTGCAGCCCGACCTGATCGAAGTCGGCGACCCTTATCTCACCGCATGGGCAGCCCTGGATGCCCGGCGGCAACTCGATGTGCCGGTGATCGGCTTCTATCACTCGGACTTGCCCTTGCTGGTCAGCAATCGCATGGGCAATTGGGTCACCCCCAATGTCGAAGCCTATGTCAGCAAACTCTATGGCAACTTCGACCGGGTGTTGGCGCCGAGCCAGGTCATGGTCGACAAACTGGTTGGCCTTGGGGTGAAGAACGTTTTCGTACAGCCGCTGGGCGTCGACTTGCAAACCTTCAATCCCAGCGCACGAGACACAGGCCTGCGGGCCGAACTGGGCATCGATGAAAACACGCACCTGTTGATCTTCGCCGGACGCGGCTCCAAGGAAAAAAACCTGCCGGTCCTGCTCGACTGCATGAAACGCCTGGGCCGGCGCTATCACTTGCTACTGGTGGGTTCGTCGATGCCGGCCCTGGTGCCGGACAATGTCACCGTGATCGATGAGTTCTGCCCGGCGACGCAAGTCGCGCGATTGATGGCCAGCGCCGATGCGCTGCTGCATGCCGGCGATCAGGAAACCTTCGGCCTGGTGATCCTCGAAGCCATGGCCAGCGGCATTCCGGTGGTGGCCGTGGCGGCCGGGGCTTTTCAGGAAATCGTCAGCGAACACTGCGGCTTGCTTTGCGCGCCGAACGATTCAATGGCAATGGCCAACGCCGTACGCGAGTTGTTCAGCTCGGGCAGCGCTGTGCGGGGCAAACAGGCGCGCAGCCATGTCGAGCAGCATTACGCCTGGGACACGGTGGTCAACAGCCTGTTGGGCCACTATCACGCCGTGCTCGGCAGCCAATGGCCGCTGGCGGCCAATGGTTGAGCCCATGAACGCGCCCAGCCTGTTACTGGTACTGCATGATGTCGCGCCACAAACCTGGGGCGATTACCAACCCTTCGTCGAAGCGGTCGACGCCTTGGGCGAGGTGCCGATGACCTGGCTGGTGGTTCCGGATTTTCACAAGCACAACGACCTGGAGGCCCATCCACGATTTCGACGCTGGCTCACCAGCCGTATTGCCCGAGGTGACGAATTGGCGCTGCACGGCTACTTTCACTGCGATGAAGACGCGGCCCCCGACAATCCCCGAGACTGGTTCATGCGCCGGATCTACACCCACGAAGGCGAGTTTTACAGCCTGTCACAACACGCCGCCCTCGCTCGCCTGAGCGCCGGCATCGACGTGTTCCAGCGTTACAACTGGCCGCTTCATGGCTTCGTCGCCCCGGCCTGGTTGATGAGCGAAGGCACACGCCAGGCCCTGCGCCAATTGCCGCTGAGCTATACCAGTGATCCACAGCACCTGTATCGCCTGCCGGATTTCACCGCGATCGATGCCCCGGGCCTGGTGTGGAGCGCACGCAGCGCCTGGCGTCGGGGGTTGTCGAAGCTGGTCAGCGATCAGCGCGAACAACGCTGGCGGCAGGCGCCGGTGATTCGCCTCGGCCTGCACCCGGTCGACATGCGCCACGCGTTCTCGCGCACTTACTGGCTGAATACCTTGAAACGCTTGCTCGACCAGGGCCGTGTACCAATGACCAAGGCCCACTGGCTGGCGCAGCAATCCGACCGTATCGGTCGCGCCGCATGAGTCGCGGGATTCTGCTGCTCGTCGCGCTGCTCGCCGCGGTGCTGATTCCTTCGTTGCTGGGTGGTGGTGAAACCTGGTCTCGGTTGGGCAAATTTCCGATGGGATGGCTGCTGATCATGTTCGCCATGATCCTGTTGTGCTGGGTGCTGAACACCATGCGCCTGCGTCTGTTGTTAGGGGATCAGCGCGACAAGGTGGGCCGGATCAAAAGCCTCGGCGTGGTGATGGCTGCCGAGTTCGCTTACTGCGCCACGCCCGGTGGCAGTGGCGGACCGCTGACCATCATGGCGCTGCTGGCCCGTCAGGGGGTGCGTCCGGCCAGGGGCAGCGCGGTGTTCGCCATGGATCAGTTGAGCGATTTGCTGTTTTTTCTCTGCGCGCTGAGCGGGATCCTGATTTATGCGCTGTTTCAGCACCTCAGCCAGCGCATGGAGTGGCTGTTGATGGTGAGTGCGATTTCGATGTTCGGTGGGTTGTTCAGTTGCGTGGTGGTGGCCCGCTACCACCGCTTGCTGATTCGCCTGAGCGGTCGGTTGCTGGTTCGCCTCAATGTCAAAGCCACCACCCGACTGCGCTGGGCGCGAAAGCTCCTGCATTTTTTAGCGGCGTTTACTGACACGTTGAAGTTGCCCTTTCAGACATTGATCACGGTGTTTGCCTTGACCTGTCTGCATTGGATTTTGCGTTACAGCGTGCTGTATCTGGCGTTGCGGGGGCTCGGCGCGGATTTGCAGTGGGCCTGGAGTTTTCTGATTCAGATGCTTTCGCTGAGTGCGGGGCAATTCAGTCTGTTGCCCGGAGGTGCTGGGGCGGCGGAGTTGACTTCAGCGGCGTTGTTGGCGCCGATGGTGGGGAAATCGACGGCCGCGGCGGCGATTCTGATTTGGCGGGCGGTGACGTATTACTTTTATTTGCTGGTGGGGGGGCCGGTGTTTTTGCTGATGCTGGGGCGGCCGCTGTTGAAGAAGTTGTTGAGGTTTAAGCAGGCTTAGGGGCGGGAGCTTTTTTGACCGTGTACATATCCGTTGCTGCGGTAACGGCTGCTAAAGCCGAAGCAAAGCAAAGCAACGGCAAGATCAAAAGATCGCAGCCTTCGGCAGCTCCTACATTGACCGTGTGTGCCCATCTATTTGTATCACGCCGATCCCCTGTAGGAGCTAGCTTGCTCGCGATGGAATCATAGGCACCGCGTTTATCCTGCTGAAACGCGCCATCATTGATGTTCTTCGCGAGCAAGCTCGCTCCTACAGGGGGAATGCATTGCCTTGAAATCAGGCCGGCCTGCAGGCCGCCGTGCTTTTGATCTTGATGCACCGCCCCCTCACGCCCTGAGCCTGTCCGTCAACCTGTGACCACCTCCATCGGCGCCACTACCAGCGTTGATCCACGCCGCGTTAATGCCTGCAAGTAAGCCTTTTCGTCATAGACGGTGCTGGTTTTCC
>NZ_LHPC01000016.1 GCF_001297125.1 Pseudomonas sp. RIT-PI-q | reverse complement strand
TATTTACCTCTGCAACTACCTTTTAGGCAGGTTGAAAAGCGGCGAAAGCCGCCTTTCAAGCCAACAGAAACGTAAAGGATGTCCCCGGTTTCGTTTGTAAAGGATGTATCCGTTTCTACACCGCGATGGCGGCGGTACATTCAAAAATTCAGGTGTCTGACACACCGCTATCGCGGGCAAGCCCGCTCCCACAAGGGATTTGCGGTGATCAGTTGCTGGAGAGTCTGTCCCCGCGCGCAAACTTCCAGGTGCGGATGATTTCCAGCCGGTCGATGTCCGACAAATCCCCGGTAAACGGCGAAAACGGCGCCGCCAGCCTGACGATCCGCTGCGCCGCCTGATCCAGCAGCGGTTGCCCGGAGGACTCGAGCACCAGCACTTCATACAGCGAGCCATCGCGGTTGATCGAGACCATCAGCCGCAAATTACCGTAGATCTGCTTGCGCCGCGCTTCGTCGGGGTAATTGAGGTTGCCGATGCGCTCGACCTTCTTGCGCCATTCGTCCTTGTACCAGGCGCCCTTGTCGCGCATGGTCGACGCCGCACTCAAGCGGTGGATACGCGGGCGCTTGGCATACAGCTGTTGTTCGTTGGCCAGTTCCGCTTCCAGGCTGGCGATGTCGCTGGACAGCTGTTCAGTGTCGAACGTCGGCGCCGCGACTGCAGGTTTGTTGGCGGGCTTGGGTTCTTCGGTTTTTGCGGCGGCTTTTTTCGGCTTCGGCGCGACAGTCGTTACCGCAGCCTTGGGCGCAGCTTCCTGCACTTCAGGCTTGGCGGCCGGTGGTGGCGTGACTTTCTGCACCTTGTTGTCCTGGAACGGCGCGACCTCGGTGGTCTTGGGAATTGCCTTTTTATCCAGGGTGCCGCTGCCTTGCTGATTTTCCTGAGCGAGGAAATCGGCCTTTTCAGGCTTCTTTTCACTTTTGAACGTGGCGAGGGTGATTTCCAGGGTTCTGCTGATCTGCTTGGGTTCGACCATGGTAAAGCCGACGCCCAACAGCAAGGCCAGGTGAATCAACGCCGCGAGAAACAGGGTAAAACCGAGGCGATCGGCCGGGCGCACGCCACGATGGGCGAGTTCAGCGGGCAGATCGGACGGCAGGGTCATAACAAGGAAACCAACATCGCGTTTTCACAGGCCGCGCATGATAACGCAATGTTGGTTTGGCTTATCAACGAGCCTTGAGCTTCTGATCGATGGCATCCATCAGCAGGCCGCCAATGTCGGTGCCGAATGCGTTATCAATCTCGCGAATGCAGGTCGGGCTGGTGACGTTGATTTCGGTCAGGTGCTCACCGATCACGTCGAGGCCGACAAACAACAGGCCCTTCTCACGCAGGGTCGGGCCGACTTGTGCGGCGATCCAGCGATCTTTATCGGTCAGCGGACGGGCTTCGCCGCGACCACCGGCCGCGAGGTTGCCACGGGTTTCGCCAGCCGCCGGAATCCGCGCCAGGCAGTAATCCACCGGCTCGCCGTCGATCATCAGGATGCGTTTGTCGCCGTCCTTGATCGCCGGCAGGTAGGCCTGGCCCATGATCTGTTGCGCGCCGAGCGCGGTCAGGGTTTCCAGAATCACCGACAGGTTCGGGTCACCCGCGCGGTGACGGAAGATCGAGGTGCCGCCCATGCCGTCCAGCGGCTTGAGAATCACGTCGCCATGCTTGGCGGCGAACTCGCGCAGCACGTCGGCGCGGCGGCTGACTACGGTCGGCGGCGTGCACTGCGGGAACAGCGTGGCGAACAGCTTCTCGTTGCAGTCACGCAGGCTTTGCGGCTTGTTGACCACCAGCACGCCGGCGCGCTCGGCTTGTTCCAGCAGGTACGTGGAGTAGACGAACTCCATGTCGAACGGCGGATCCTTGCGCATCAGGATCACGTCCAGATCGCTCAGCAACGCGTCGGTCTCGGCTTCCAGTTCGAACCATTTTTCCGGGTTGGCGAACACCTTCAGCGGACGCATCCGTGCTCGTGCTTCACCTTCGCCCTGGTACAAATCGCGCTGTTCCATATAGAACAGTTCCCAGCCGCGCTTCTGTGCGGCCAGCAGCATGGCCAGCGAACTATCCTTTTTATAGGAAATGCTGGCAATAGGATCCATGACAATCCCGACGCGAACGCTCATGGGTTTTTCCTCGAAAATTGGGGGCTAATGGTGATCCTTTGTAGGAGCGAGCCTGCTCGCGATAAACCTGAGAGCGCCTCGGGGTGTCAGGCGATCAGCGTTATCGTTGACGATCATCGCGAGCAAGCTCGCTCCTACAGTAGGTCGGGCCAAAGTGACGTATAAAAGTGGCGTCAGAGTGGCGCTGAGTGTGTTCCCGGTCAAGGAAAAACCACCTCGAAGGTCCCCCGATAGATTGGACATGGAGACTGTGCTAAAAAGGCTGCCATGTCGTGCTGGCCCTTGAACAACAAGGGTTTCGAGCCACCGGTTACCCGGAAACGGACAAATTGATTCGCAAAGGCGACGGTAGAGCATTTATGGAACAGCATTCCAGCGCCTTGAAGGTCATGGTGATCGACGATTCGAAGACGATTCGCCGCACCGCCGAAACGCTATTGAAGAATGTGGGGTGTGAAGTCATCACGGCCATCGATGGTTTCGATGCCCTGGCCAAGATTGCCGACAATCATCCCGGCATTATCTTTGTCGACATCATGATGCCGCGCCTGGATGGCTATCAGACCTGCGCTTTAATCAAGAACAACAGTGCGTTCAAGTCCACGCCAGTGATTATGCTGTCGTCCAAGGACGGGCTGTTCGACAAGGCCAAGGGGCGCATCGTCGGCTCCGACCAGTTTTTGACCAAGCCTTTCAGCAAGGAAGAACTGCTGAACGCGATCCAGGCCCATGTACCGGGCTTCGCCGCCGTTTTGCCGCAGTAGGACACGCACAGTGACGCTCGGCCAGCGGGCCCGGCGCCGACAAGAATGGGGAAGACCATGGCACGTATTCTGATCGTCGATGATTCGCCGACTGAAATGTACAAACTGACCGGCATGCTGGAAAAGCACGGTCATGAAGTGTTGAAAGCCGAAAACGGCGCCGACGGCGTGGCCCTGGCCCGCCAGGAAAAACCCGACGCGGTGCTGATGGACATCGTCATGCCCGGCCTCAATGGTTTCCAGGCGACCCGCCAGTTGACCAAAGACCCGGAAACCGGGCACATCCCGGTAATCATCATCACCACCAAGGATCAGGAAACCGACAAGGTCTGGGGCACGCGCCAGGGCGCCAAGGACTACCTGACCAAACCGGTCGACGAAGAAACCCTGATCAAGACCCTGAACAACGTGCTGGCCGGTTGATCGTCCGGCCATGACCGCGTCGCTGACGGCTTTCGAACTGCTGCTGCAGATCGACCAGCGCTGTCGTCTGCTGGCGGCGGACTTGCCGTCCCAGCCGACCCGGCAGGATAGCTGGAGCGGCATCGGTTTTCGCTTGGGCGAACACTGGTACGTCGCGCCCATGGGCGAAGTCAGCGAAGTGCTGCATGAGCCGCGTTTCACCCAGCTGCCGGGGGTCAAACCCTGGGTCAAGGGCGTGGCCAACCTGCGTGGGCGGCTGCTGCCGATCATGGATCTGTGCGGCTTCTTCGGTCATGAGCTGTCGGCGGTGCGTAAGCAGCGGCGGGTGTTGGTGGTTGAGCATGAAGACGTGTTTGCCGGGCTGATGGTCGATGAAGTCTTCGGCCTCCAGCACTTTGCCCAGGACAGTCTTGAACCCATAGAGACCCTGGGCGGCCCGATTGCACCGTTCATCAAAGGCCGGTTCCAGCGCGAGCAGAGCTGGCAGGTGTTCAGCCCGTTTGCGTTGGTGCAATCCCAGAGCTTTATGCATGTCGCCATTTAGCGGGCGTAGCGCGGCCCTTGTGGGAGCGGGCTTGCCCGCGATGAACGATAACGCGGTGCAACTGTAATTGCGCGGCGCCTGAATCGCGGGCAAGCCCGCTCCCACAGGATTGAGCTGTATTAGGCGAGGACCGATGATAAAAGCAAAAACAGGCAAGCCAGAAGGGTCGCGCAGTCGCTCGCAGATCATCGTGCTGTTCATCGCGCTGATCGTCTTCATCATGCTGCTGTTCGCCAACTTCGCTTACCTCAACACCCAGGCCACGTACGACAAACAGTACATCGCCCACGCCGGTGAGCTGCGCGTGTTGTCCCAGCGCATTGCCAAGAACGCCACCGAAGCCGCTGCCGGCAAAGCGGCGGCGTTCAAGTTGCTGAGCGATGCGCGCAATGATTTCGCCCAGCGCTGGGGTTATCTGAAGAAGGGCGACCCATCCACGGGCCTGCCGCCGGCACCGTCCACCGTGCGCCCGGAAATGCGCGCCGTGCAGCTGGACTGGGAGCGCCTGCTGAAAAACACCGACGCGATCCTCTCCAGCGAACAGACCGTGTTGTCCCTGCATCAGGTTGCCGCGACCCTGGCCGAAACCGTGCCGCAGTTGCAGGTCGAGTACGAGAAAGTCGTCGAAATTCTGCTACAACGTGGCGCCCCGGCGACTCAAGTGGCGATGGCCCAGCGCCAGTCGCTGCTGGCCGAACGGATTCTAGGCGCGGTGAACACCGTGTTGTCCGGTGATGAAAACTCGCAACAGGCTGCCGACGCCTTCGGGCGCGACGCCGCGCGTTTTGGCCAGGTGCTCAACGGCATGCTTCAGGGCAACACGACGCTGAGGGTCAGCCAGGTCGAAGACCGCGATGCCCGCGCCCGCTTGACCGAGATTTCCGAGCTGTTCGAATTCGTGTCCGGCTCGGTGGATGAAATCCTCGAAACTTCGCCGGAGCTGTTCAAGGTGCGTGAATCGGCGAGCAACATTTTCACCCTGTCACAAACCCTGCTCGACGAAGCCTCGCACCTGGCCACCGGTTTCGAGAACCTTGCCGGCGGGCGCGATACCGACACCATTGGCGGCTACGTGCTGGGCCTGGCGGCGCTGATGTCGATCATCCTGATTGGCCTGGTGATGGTGCGCGAAACCAATCGCCAGTTGCGCGAAACCGCCGAGAAGAACGAACGCAACCAGAACGCGATCATGCGTCTGCTCGACGAAATCGAGGACCTGGCCGACGGCGACCTGACCGTCACTGCCTCGGTGACTGAAGACTTCACCGGGACCATCGCCGACTCGATCAACTATTCCGTGGACCAACTGCGCGATCTGGTGGCGACCATCAACCTCACCGCCGGCCAAGTCGCCGCCGCCGTGCAGGAAACCCAGGCCACAGCGATGCACCTGGCCCAGGCCTCGGAGCATCAGGCGCAACAGATTTCCGAAGCCTCTACCGCGATCAACGACATGGCCCAGTCCATCGACCAGGTGTCCGCCAACGCGGCGGAATCCTCGGCGGTGGCCGAGCGTTCCGTGGAGATCGCCAACAAAGGCAACGAGGTGGTGCACAACACCATTCACGGGATGGACAATATTCGTGAGCAGATTCAGGACACCGCCAAACGCATCAAGCGTCTGGGCGAGTCTTCTCAGGAAATCGGCGACATTGTCAGCCTGATCGATGACATTGCCGATCAGACCAACATTCTCGCGCTCAACGCGGCGATCCAGGCCTCGATGGCCGGTGACGCCGGACGTGGTTTTGCGGTGGTGGCGGACGAAGGGCAGAGGCTGGCCGAGCGCTCGTCCGCCGCGACCCGGCAGATTGAAACCCTGGTGCGGGCGATTCAGACCGACACCAACGAAGCGGTGATTTCCATGGAGCAGACCACCACCGAAGTGGTGCGCGGCGCGCGTCTGGCGCAGGATGCCGGAGTGGCCCTGGAAGAAATCGAAGGCGTATCGAAGACCCTCGCGGCGCTGATCCAGAGTATCTCCAACGCAGCGCAGCAACAGACGTCTTCGGCCGGGCAGATTTCCCTGACGATGAACGTGATCCAGCAGATCACCTCGCAGACGTCGTCAGGCTCGACCGCCACCGCCGAGAGCATCGGCAACCTGGCGAAAATGGCCAGCCAGCTGCGGCGTTCGGTGTCCGGTTTCACCTTGCCGGCCGCCAGGGCCACGGCAGCGGACAAAGCGTGAATGCCTGCGGGCGGATGATTCTTGATTGGCGTGGGGACTGGAGTGGTTATGGGTGATCGGCACGACTATGTGGCCCTCGAGTGGGTCAAAGGCGAGATTGCCGAAACACTGAAAGTGGCTCATCAGGCAATCGAAACCTTGCTCGATGATCCGCAGGCGACGCACGCCCTCAGTGAATGCCTGGCGTGCATCCATCAGGTTCACGGCAGTTTGCAGATGGTCGAGTTCTACGGCGCGGCATTGCTCGCCGAAGAAATGGAGCAACTGGCCGCCGCCTTGCAGCAGGATCGCGTCAGCCATCGCGACGAATCGATCCACCTGTTGATGCAGGCGCTTGGGCAGCTGCCGATTTACCTTGACCGGGTGCAAGGCGCGCGCCGTGACCTGCCGCTGGTGGTGCTACCGTTGATTAACGACTTGCGCAGCGCCCGTGGCGAAAGCCTGCTCTCGGAAACCAGCCTGTTCAGCCCGCAACTGCCGGAATTGCCCGCGCTGGACGAAGAGTCGTTGGCGTTGCTGGAACCGGCAGAATTGCCCAATGTGCTGCGCAAATTGCGCCAGATGCTTCAAATGGCCCTGGTCGGGTTCCTGCGTGAGCAGGATAACCAGACCACTCTCGATTACCTGGCCAAGGTCTTCGCGCGCCTCGAAGGGTTGTGTGGCAACGCGCCGCTGAGCCCGTTGTGGCAAGTCGCCTCGGCGCTGGTCGAAGGCATGCGCAGCGGTTCGATCGCCAACAGTCCGGCGCTGCGCAGCCTGTTCAAGGACGCCGACAAAGAACTCAAGCGCCTGCTCGAACAGGGCATGCGCGGCATCAATCAACCGGCGCCGCCGGAGCTGCTCAAGAGTTTGCTGTTTTACATTGCCAAGGCCGAACATCCCACCGGGCAGATGCTGACCATGAAAGATCGCTACGGACTGGACGACGCGCTGCCCGACAGCGCAATGGTCGACGAAGAACGCGCACGGCTGGCTGGCCCCGACCGCGACGCCATGCGTTCGGTGTTGGCGGCGTTGTGTGAAGAATTGGTGCGGGTCAAAGAGCGCCTGGACCTGTTCGTGCGCAGCGACCGCCAGCACACCTCGGACCTTGAAAGCCTGCTGGCGCCTTTGCGTCAGATCGCCGACACCTTGGCGGTGCTGGGTTTCGGCCAGCCGCGCAAGGTCATCATCGATCAACTGGCGGTGGTGCTGAGCCTCGCCCAGGGCCAGCGCGAACCCAACGACGCGATCCTCATGGACGTCGCCGGGGCCTTGCTTTACGTCGAGGCGACCCTCGCCGGCATGGTTGGCACCGTGGAACCGGAAAGCCAGGAAGAAAGCCGCCTGCCGACCACCGACCTGACGCAGATTCACCAGATCGTCATCCGCGAAGCGCGCATCTGCCTGCAACAGGCCAAGGACATGATCGTCGACTACATCGACGCCGACTGGGACCGACAGCACTTGCAGCCATTGCCGGCCTTGCTGACCCAGGTGCGTGGGGCGCTGGCGATGATTCCGTTGAGCCGTGCGGCGAGCCTGATCGAGGCCTGCAACCACTTCATCCGCGAGCATCTGCTGCTGGAACCGGACCAGCCCGGCTGGCAGGAACTGGACAGCCTGGCCGATGTGGTCACCAGCATCGAGTATTACCTGGAGCGCCTCAGCGACGACCCCGAAGCGCCCGGTGAACAGTTGCTCGACGTCGCGCAGAAGAGCCTCGCCTCACTCGGTTTTTTCCCCAGCGAGCAGCATGTGCCGGTGCTTGAGGATGTACTGAGCCCGAGTGAAGCGCAGGTCATGCAGGAGCAGCAGGCACTCGACGATCCTCAGGTCGTGCAGACCCTGGCCGAGGTGCTGGGCAGTCCCGTTTCCGCCGTCAATCCGCCCGCCCTGAACACCCCCGGCAGCCTGTTGCCGCCCCCGGTAGGTGAAGAACCCGTGGACGACGAACTGCGGGAAGTCTTCCTCGAAGAAACCGACGAAGTCCTGGAGATACTCCGCGAATACCTGCCGCGCTGGGCAGCCAATCCTGACAGTGAGTCGATCCTGAGTGAATTGCGCCGGGCCTTTCACACGCTCAAGGGCAGTGGCCGGATGGTTCGTGCACTGGTCCTCGGCGAACTCGCCTGGGCCGTGGAAAACCTGCTCAATCGCGTGCTCGAACACAGCGTCGCCCCCGGTGCTGCGGTCCAGCAACTAGTGGCTGATGCGCTGAACCTGTTGCCGGAACTGGTGGCCGAATTCGCCGCCAATGCCCAACGCCAGCGCAACGATGTCGATCAATTGGCAGCTCATGCGCACGCCTTGGCCAAGGGTGATGAGCAGGCCAGTGATGAGGACACGCAGGATGTCGCCGCCCTCGATCCGCTGCTGCTGGAGATCTTCCGCAAAGAAGCCGAGACCCATTTAAACAGCCTCAACCGCTTCCTCGATCAAGCCGCCGAGCATGTGCCGTTGCAGGCCAGCGACGAGTTGCAGCGCGCGTTGCACACCTTGAAGGGCAGCGCCTACATGGCCGGCGTGTTGCCGATTGCCGAGCTCGCGGCGTCGCTGGATCAACTGGCCCGTGAGTACAAGGCGCACCTGATTGCCCTGGACCTGGACGAAGTGGAACTGCTGCTCGAAGCCGAAGGCCTGTTCCGGCTCGGCTTGCGTCAACTCAAGACCGATCCGCTGGCCGAGATTCCCGACGCCCCTTCGTTGATCGCGCGCACCCGGCAATTGTTGGCCGAACGTCTGCAAGCACTCCTGAGTGCGCCGCACACGGCACTGCGCACCAAGCGCGATCCGCAACTGATCAACAACTTTCTCGCCCAGGGCATGGACATCCTGCTGGACGCCGAGAGCCTGTTGCAACGCTGGCAGCAGCACCCCGGCGAGCGTCAGGAACTCAGCGCGCTGCTGGACGAATTGACCACCCTCGGCGAAGGCGCGCACCTGGCCGACCTGCACCCGGTGGATGACCTCTGCGAAGCCTTGCTCGACCTGTATGGCGCGGTAGAAGAGAGCAGCCTGGCGGTCAGCGAGACGTTTTTCCATGAGGCACAAAGTGCTCACGAAGCGCTGATCAACATGCTCGACGAACTGGCTGCCGGCCAGGAAGTCAGCCCGCAACCGGAACGTATCCGGGCCTTGCGCGACTTGCTCGACACCAGCCTCGATCCGTCGGCCATGGGCCTGATCCGCAGCGACGGCAGCCGCACCCTGAGTATTCGTGATTTGGGTGACGCCACCGCCGAACTGGAAAACACCCTACCCCCTGTGGGAGCGAGCCTGCTCGCGATGGACGTCAACGATGAGGCGTTGTCATCGGAAAAACGCGACGCCTGTGAGTCCATCGCGAGCAAGCTCGCTCCTACAGAAAACCGCACCGTCGAACTGGACGATGAAATCGTTTCGATCTTCCTCGAAGAAGCCGTGGATATTCTCGAAAGCGCGGGCCAAGCCTTGCAGCGCTGGCTGAGCGACCCGGACAACGCCGCGCCGTTGTTGTCGTTGCAGCGAGACTTGCACACCCTCAAGGGCGGTGCGCGGATGGCCGAGGTCGAGCCGGTCGGCGACCTGGCCCATGAATTGGAAAGCCTTTACGAAGGCCTGGTCGATCGCCGCTACAACCACAGTGAAGCGTTGGCGCAACTGGTGCAACAGAGCCATGACCGGCTCGCCGCGTTGCTTGAACAAATGCACAACCAGCAGCCATTGGGCGATCCGGGTGAGCTGATCGAAGCCATTCGCGAATTCCGCAAGGGCAATCCCGGCGCGGCTGAAACGCTCGAACCTGCACGGGGTGAGGATTCACCGGGCCATGACCCGGAGCTGCTGGAGATCTTCCTCGAGGAAGGTTTCGACATCATCGAAAACTCCGGCGCGGCGCTGCTGCGCTGGCAGGCCGAGCCGTCGAATCGCCAGGAAATGGAAACCCTGTTGCGCGATCTGCACACCCTCAAGGGTGGCGCGCGGATGGTCGAAATCGGCCCGATCGGCGACCTCGCCCATGAATTGGAATTCCTTTACGAAGGCTTGTCTGCGGGCGTGTTGCAACCGACCGCTGCGTTGTTCGCGCTGTTGCAAAGCAGTCACGATCGACTGGCACAGATGCTCGATGCGACCCGCGCCGGTCAGCCCTTGCCACCGGCTGATCGACTGATCGACGCGATCAAGAATTTCAGCCACCCGGCGGTGCCCGAAATACCGGTCGTGGCATCCTCTGCGCCTAAACCCGAGACACTCGCACCGCAAGCCGACGCTGGCGCCGACATGGTCAAGGTCTCGGCAGAACTGCTCGACGACCTGGTCAACCTGGCCGGCGAAACCTCGATCTTCCGAGGCCGGATCGAACAACAGGTCAACGATGCACGGGTGGCCCTGAGCGAAATGGAAACCACCATCGAACGGATGCGCGATCAACTGCGCCGCCTCGATACCGAAACCCAGGGGCGAATTCTCAGCCGTCAGCAAGTCGACGCCGAACGCCTGGGCTACGAAGAATTCGACCCGCTGGAAATGGACCGTCACTCGCAGTTGCAGCAGCTGTCGCGCGCGCTGTTTGAATCCGCCTCCGACCTGCTCGACCTCAAGGAAACCCTCGAGCGGCGCAATCAGGACGCGGAAAACCTGCTGCAACAGCAGGGCCGTATCAACACTGAATTGCAGGAAGGCCTGATGCGTACGCGCATGGTGCCATTTGAACGGATGCTGCCGCGCTTGAAGCGCATCGTCCGTCAGGTGTCCAGTGAGCTGGGCAAGGATGTGGAGTTCATTGTCGGCAACGCCGAAGGCGAGATGGACCGCAACGTTCTCGAACGCATGGCCGCGCCGCTGGAACACATGCTGCGCAACGCCGTGGATCATGGGCTGGAATCCACCGAGGTGCGTATCGCCGCGGGTAAGCCGGCTCAAGGGCGGATCACCCTCGACCTGTCCCGAGAGGGCGGCGACATCATTTTCGACATCCGCGACGACGGTGCCGGCGTGCCGCTTGACGCGGTGCGGCGCAAGGCGATCAAGCGCGGCTTGCTGGCGCCGGACAGCGATATCAGCGACCGCGACGTGCTGCAATTTATCTTGCAACCGGGGTTTTCCACCGCCGAGAAAATCACCCAGATCTCCGGGCGTGGCGTCGGCATGGACGTGGTTCACGAGGAAGTCCGGCAACTTGGCGGCACGATGAGCATCGACTCCGTGCCCGGGCAGGGCGTGCATTTCCGTATCCGCCTGCCGTTCACCGTGTCGGTCAACCGGGCACTGATGGTGCAGTGCGGGGAGGATCAATACGCGATCCCGCTGAACACCATCGACGGCATCGTGCGCGTGCTGCCCAACGAACTCGAAGGCCATTACCGGCTCGATCCACCGACCTACAAATACGCCGGACAACACTATGAACTGTGCTATCTCGGCGAACTGCTGAAAACCAGCACCCGTCCGAAACTGTTGGGGCAGAGCCTGCCGCTGCCGGTGTTGCTGGTGCAGTGCAATGAACGCCACATCGCCGTGCAGGTCGATGCCATGGCCGGGACCCGGGAGATCGTGGTCAAAAGCCTCGGCCCACAATTTGCGGCGGTGCAGGGGCTGTCCGGGGCGACGATTCTCGGTGACGGCCGGGTGGTGCTGATTCTCGATTTACTCGCACCGATCCGCGCCATGCAGGCGCATGTGCCGCAGCGCACGTTGACTCAGGATGTCGAGGTCGAGCCGCACAAACCGCTGCTGGTGTTGGTGGTGGATGACTCGGTGACCGTGCGCAAGGTCACCAGCCGTCTGCTGGAACGCCACGGCATGAACGTGCTGACCGCCAAGGACGGTGTCGACGCCATGCTGCTGCTCGAAGAGCACACGCCGGACCTGATGCTGTTGGACATCGAAATGCCGCGCATGGACGGCTTCGAAGTTGCGACCCAGGTGCGCGCCGATGAGCGTTTGCAGCACCTGCCGATCATCATGATCACCTCCCGCACCGGGCAGAAACACCGCGACCGCGCCATGGCCATCGGCGTCAACGACTACCTCGGCAAGCCGTACCAGGAATCGGTGCTGCTCGAAAGCATCGCCTTGTGGAGCAAAACCCATGCTTGAGCACCGCACCAGCAACCTCACCGGCCTGCTGCTGCCCTTGGCTGATCGCAACCTGATCCTGCCCAACGTCGCCGTTGCCGAGCTGATCGACTACCAGCCCGGCGCCTTCGACCTGGATACACCGCCGTGGTATCTGGGCCGGGTGACGTGGCGCGACCGGCAGATTCCGCTGCTCAGTTTCGAGTCGGCGTGCGGCCAGAAAATCGTCATCGGCGAGCGGGCGCGGATCGTCATTCTCAATGCCTTGGGCGGGCGACCTGAACTGAAATTCATCGCGTTGCTGGTGCAGGGGATTCCGCGCTCGTACAAGTTGGACAGTCAGTTGAGCTACGTCGATGTGCCGTTGTGTGCGTTGGAACAGGCGGCGGTGCAGGTCGGGGATCAAGTGGCGAAAGTGCCGGATTTGTTGGGGTTGGAGGGGTTGTTGGTGAGTGCCGGGCTAATCTGACGGACGCCTTCGCGGGCAAGCCTCGCTCCTACAGGGTTTATGCCGTTCGCAGAAAATGTGTACGCCGCGACCTTGTAGGAGCGAGGCTTGCCCGCGAAGGCGTCAGCACAACCAACCATTACCCTGAGCGTAACGATCCAACGCTGCGCTTGATTGATGCTTCCCACCCAACACTCCTAATGTGACCCCACGACAGCGAACCCGTGGAGTGGTCATGACAACAACAATATCCCCCGACTCGCGATGGACGCGGCGGCGCAGCGAAAAGCAGCGGCGTCTCGAGTTGGTCAAAGGCTTTGCCGACGGCGCAGTTCTGCCCACCGACAAGATCGTGGCAGCGCTGGAGGCATTGATCCTGCCCGGCGACCGAGTGGTGCTGGAGGGCAATAACCAGAAGCAGGCGGATTTCCTGTCGCGCTCCCTGGCCAAGGTCGATCCCGCCAAGCTGCACGACCTGCACATGATCATGCCCAGCGTCGGACGCTCCGAGCACCTGGACCTGTTCGAACGCGGCATCGCCCGCAAGCTCGACTTCTCCTTCGCCGGCACCCAAAGCTTGCGCATCAGCCAATTGCTCGAAGACGGCCTGCTGGAAATCGGCGCGATCCACACCTACATCGAGCTCTACGCGCGACTGGTGGTCGACCTGATTCCCAACGTCGTGCTCTCGGCCGGTTTCATGGCCGACCGCGCCGGCAACATCTACACCGGCCCGAGCACCGAAGACACCCCGGCGCTGATTGAACCGGCGGCCTTCAGCGATGGCATCGTCATTGTCCAGGTCAACCAGTTGGTGGACGACGTCAGCGATCTGCCTCGCGTCGACATCCCTGCCTCCTGGGTGGATTTCGTGGTGGTGGCCGACAAGCCGTTCTACATCGAGCCGCTGTTCACCCGCGACCCTCGGCACATCAAGCCCGTACACGTGCTGATGGCGATGATGGCGATTCGCGGCATCTACGAAAAACACAACGTGCAGTCCCTGAACCACGGCATCGGTTTCAACACCGCCGCCATCGAATTGATCCTGCCCACCTACGGCGAATCCCTCGGCCTCAAAGGCAAGATCTGCCGCAACTGGACACTCAATCCACACCCAACGTTGATCCCGGCGATTGAAAGCGGTTGGGTCGAAAGCGTGCATTGCTTCGGCACCGAACTGGGGATGGAAAACTACATCGCCGCCCGGCCCGACGTGTTCTTCACCGGGCGCGACGGGTCTTTGCGTTCCAACCGGATGTTCTGTCAATTGGCCGGGCAATACGCGGTGGACCTGTTCATCGGTGCCACCCTGCAAGTCGATGGCGACGGCCATTCCTCCACCGTCACGCGCGGCCGCCTGGCCGGTTTCGGTGGTGCGCCAAACATGGGCCACGACCCGCGCGGTCGCCGCCACGGCACGCCAGCCTGGCTCGACATGCGCCACACCGACGCGCCAGAACCGATGCTCGAACGCGGCAAAAAACTCGTGGTGCAAATGGTCGAGACCTTCCAGGAAGGCGGCAAACCGACCTTCGTCGAAACCCTCGACGCCGTGGAAGTTGCGCGCAAAAGCGGTATGCCGCTGGCGCCGATCATGGTCTACGGCGATGACGTCACGCACCTGCTGACCGAAGAAGGCATCGCCTATCTGTACAAGGCGCGTTCGCTGGAAGAACGCCAGGCGATGATCGCTGCGGTCGCAGGCGTCACCGTTATCGGCCTGCGCCACAACCCGAAAGACACCGCGCGCATGCGCCGCGAAGGTTTGATCGCCTTGCCCGAAGACCTCGGCATCCGTCGTACCGACGCCACCCGTGAACTGCTCGCGGCGAAAAGCGTGGCGGACCTGGTCGAGTGGTCCGGTGGCCTCTACAACCCGCCCGCCAAGTTCAGGAGCTGGTAATGCACGCATTCAACCTGCAACCCAAACCTCTCTCGCTGGCCGAACGGCTGGCGGACCTGGCAGTGGACGCGCTGATCGACGAAGCGGACCTGTCGCCGAAACCGGCGCTGGTCGACCGTCGCGGCAATGGCGCCCACACCGATTTGCACCTCGGGCTGATGCACGCGTCCGCGTTGGCGTTATGGCCGGCGTTCAAGGAAATGGCGGAGGCCGCCGTCGAGTTCGGCGAAGTCGGTTTGCCGCTGCGTGAAGCCATTGGCCTGATCGGGCGTGAAGGCGAACAAGCGATGCTCGCCACCACCAACGGTGTGAACACTCATCGCGGGGCGATTTGGGCGTTGGGTCTTTTGGTCGCCGCCGCTGCGCTGGAACCTCAATCCAGCAGCGCTGGCGCCATCTCGTTGCGCGCCGCACGCCTGGCGTTACTCGACGACCGCTACGCCCCACGTTCGCTCAGCCACGGCGCCCAAGTCGCGCAACGTTACGGCGCACGCGGTGCCCGTGAAGAAGCGCAACTCGGCTTCCCGGCGGTGATTCCACGCGCCCTGCCGCAACTCAAGCACAGCCGCGCCGCGGGCCATGGTGAGCAGAACGCCCGGCTCGATGCGCTGCTGGCGATCATGACTCAACTGGCCGACACCTGCGTGTTGTACCGCGCCGGCGAGCAAGGCCTGCAGACCATGCAACTCGGCGCCCAAGCCGTGCTCGACGCGGGCGGCAGCGCCAGCCTCGCCGGCCGCCGCCGTCTGCATGAATTGGACGAACAACTGATTGATTTGAATGCCTCGCCCGGTGGCGCTGCCGACCTGCTCGCAGCCAGCCTGTTCATCGACCGTATCGAGTCTGGCGACGGCCTCAACCAGGGAGTTTTGTGATGGAAACTTTATCCTTTGAATTCCCCGCCGGGCAGCCGCCACGCGGCAAGACGCTGGTGGGCTGTGTCGGCTCGGGCGATCTGGAAGTGCTGATCGAGCCAGGTCAGGCCGGCAAGCTGACGATCAAGGTGCAGACCTCGGTCAACGGCGCCGAACAACGCTGGCAGCATCTGTTCGCGCGGATGTTCGATGGCCAGACACCACCGGCAATGGCCATCGATATCCACGATTTCGGCGCGACGCCGGGCGTGGTGCGCTTGCGTCTGGAACAAGGCTTCGAGGAGATCGGCCATGACTGATCTCCTCAACAAACACAGCTTCGTCGAACTCGGTGCCCGACAACGGGCGAAAGCGCTGCTCGACGCCGGCACCTACCGCGAATTGCTCGACCCGTTTCAACGCGTCATGTCGCCCTGGCTGTCGCGCCAGGGCGTGGTGCCGCAAGCCGATGACGGCGTGGTGATCGCCAAGGGCAGCATCGGTGGATTGCCGGTGGTGATCGCGGCCATCGAAGGCGCTTTCCAGGGTGGCAGCCTCGGTGAAGTCGGCGGAGCGAAGATTGCCGGTGCGCTGGAACTGGCCGCCGAAGACAACCGCAACGGCACTCCGACGCGCGCCGTGCTGCTGCTGGAAACCGGTGGCGTACGGTTGCAGGAAGCCAACCTTGGGCTGGCGGCGATTGCCGATATCCACGCGGCAATTGTCGACCTGCGCCAGTACCAACCTGTCGTTGGCGTAGTTGCGGGCAGCGTCGGTTGTTTTGGCGGCATGTCGATTGCGGCCGGGTTGTGCAGTTATTTGCTAGTGACCCAGGAAGCGCGCCTTGGCCTCAACGGTCCGCAAGTGATCGAGCAGGAAGCCGGGCTTGAGGAATACGACTCCCGTGATCGTCCTTTCATCTGGAGCCTGACCGGTGGCGAGCAGCGTTTCGCCAGTGGTTTGGTGGATCGCTTTGTCGCGGATGACGTGGCGCAGGTTCAGCAGCAAATCAGCGAATTGCTGCAACAGGGTTTGCCTGAGCAGCCACGCAGCCAACAGGCCGAACTGTTCCTGCAACGGCTGGCCCGTCTGGACGCCGAGCCACAAATCGAGCCGGCGACGGTTCGCGATCTGTATCAAGGAGAGCGCTCATGAGTTCGTATTCCCTGAGAGGCTTGAGCTGGTTCAACGCCTTGAGTGCCGGCGCCAACGCCGTCGAAGGTTTGCCCGCTTCACTGAAGGTGGCCGATGGCGTGTTGGGCGACCAACCGGTTCGCTTCATCGCGGTGGTGGCCGATCCCGACAACCGTTTCGTCCGCGCTCGTAATGGCGAAGTCGGTCTGCTGGAAGGTTGGGGCCTGGCCAAGGCGGTGGATGAAGTCATTGCCGCCGACCTGGATAAACCGCAAAAACGTGCCTTGATCGCCATTGTCGATGTGCCGAGTCAGGCTTACGGTCGGCGCGAAGAAGCGCTCGGGATTCATCAGGCACTGGCCGGTGCGGCAGACAGTTATGCCCGCGCCCGGCTGGCCGGTCACGCCGTGATTGGTCTGCTGGTGGGCAAGGCGATGTCCGGGGCGTTTCTCGCTCATGGTTACCAGGCCAATCGGCTGATCGCGCTGCGTGATCCCGGCGTGATGGTGCATGCGATGGGCAAGGCGTCGGCGGCGCGGGTGACCTTGCGCAGCGTCGAAGAACTCGAAACCCTGGCCGCCAGCGTGCCGCCGATGGCGTATGACATCGACAGCTACTCCAGCCTCGGTTTACTGTGGGAAACCTTGTCGGTGGAGCAGATCGAGCAGCCAACGGCGGCGGATCTGGCACGCGTGACTGAATGCCTGAGTCTGGCGGTGGCTGATGTTGCCGCTAAAGGACGTGATCTGAGCAGTCGTTTGGGCGCTGCAAACCGCGCCGCATCGAGCAAGGTTCGCCAACTGCTGAGAGAACAGTGGTGAACACGTATCTGGCCCACGACCTGCTCTGGGGGGTGACCCCGGAGCAGCTCCCTGCGGACGCACCTTCGTGGGTGATCGAGTCGATCAGCGCGGGTCAACCGGTGGTGGTTCGGCGTGCGTTGAGCGCGCCGGATCAAATCGCGGTCGGCGTGCGTGGGCGTTTGCGTGAGCAGCGTTATGCGACGTCGATGGCGACTGCTGCGATATCGCGTCGGGTGCAGCCGGAAGAGCTTTGTCATGTCGATATCGGTCGGGATTTGCCAGCACTGCGTGCCCTGAATCACCTGCGGCCAATGCTCGACGCTAGCGGTTGGGTGTGGGGTGTCAGCGGCAGTGCCGGGTTCGAGTTGGCCAGCGGATTTGCAGCCTTGCATGAACGCAGTGATCTCGACTTGATCCTGCGTACACCGCAACCGCTGGCGCGTACTCAAGCGCTCGAGATGGTGAAATTTCTCGACGCTACTGTCTGCCAGGTGGACCTGCAATTGCAGACGCCATTCGGTGCTGTCGCCTTGCGCGAATGGGCCAGCTCTGCACGTCGGGTTTTGCTGAAAAATGCCACTGAAGCCTGCTTGGTGATTGATCCGTGGAACCCGCAGGAGCAAGCAGCGTGAGCAGCTTGCTGGTGTTCCCCGGTCAAGGCGCGCAACAGCCAGGCATGCTCCATCGTTTGCCTCGGGAAACGGTGAGCGAGGCCAGTGAAGTCCTCGGCGAAGACGCCTTGCTGCTGGATTCTGCTGAAGCGTTGAAGTCGACGAGGGCGGTTCAGTTGTGCCTGTTGATCGCCGGCGTTGCTGCTGCACGCCAGCTGTCTCTGACAGCGGATTACGTCGCCGGCCTGTCCATCGGCGCCTACACGGCAGCAGTCGTCGCCGGTGCCCTGGATTTCAGCGATGCGCTGCATCTGGTCAGCCTGCGCGGTGAACTGATGCAGCAGGCTTATCCACAGGGCTACGGCATGACCGCGATCATCGGTCTGGAGCTGGCGACGGTGGAAGGGTTGCTGGCGCAGGTTCACAGCGTCGACACGCCGGTGTACCTGGCCAACATCAACGCTGATAACCAGGTGGTGATTGCCGGCAGCGACGGGGCGATGAAAGCGGTGGCCGAGTTGGCGAAAGCTCGCGGTGCCGGTCTGGCCAAGCGTCTGGCGGTCAGCGTGCCTTCGCACTGCCCGCTGTTGGACGCACCCGCCAAAACCCTGGCCGAAGCCTTCGCCAAGGTGCAATTGAAAACGCCGACGCTGGGTTACTTGAGCGGCAGCCGCGCCCGGCCTGTCACCCGCATCGAAGCCTTGCGCGACGACTTGGCGTTCAACATGTGCCGCGTGGTGGATTGGCGCGGCACGGTACAAAGCGCCTACGAGCGCGGCGTACGGCTACAGATCGAACTGCCGCCCGGTGCGGTGCTGACCGGGCTGGCGCGCCGGGTGTTCGAGCAGGGCACCGTGATGGCTTTTGACGGTGCACGGCTCGACACCTTGCAGGCGCTGTTGCGTGAGGAGGGAAGCCGCTAACCCTAGACCACCGACTCAGGCCTTCGAACAACAAAAACAACATTCGACGATGCACTTTGAGGACGACAACAATGATTATTTACGGTGTGGCGCTGTTGGCGATTTGTACGCTGGCAGGGGTGATATTGGGGGACATGCTCGGCGTGTTGCTGGGTGTGCAATCAAACGTCGGCGGCGTCGGGATCGCGATGATCCTGCTGATCTGCGCGCGGTTGTGGATGCAAAAACGCGGCGGCATGACCAAGGATTGCGAGATGGGCGTCGGCTTCTGGGGCGCCATGTACATTCCGGTGGTGGTCGCGATGGCGGCGCAGCAAAACGTCGTGACCGCGCTGCACGGCGGCCCGGTGGCCGTGCTCGCGGCCATCGGTTCGGTGGTGATCTGCGGCTGCACGATTGCCCTGATCAGCCGCACTCATAAAGGCGAACCCTTGCCCGATGAACCGACGGAAGTCACCCCCGTCGGCACACCTGTAGGAGGCCGCTGATATGTGGGATCTCATTGAAAAAGGTCTGGAACATAACGGTCTGGTCACGGCATTCGCGTTCGTCGGCGTGATCATGTGGGTGTCGGTGGTGTTGTCCAAGCGCCTGACCTACGGACGGATTCACGGCTCGGCGATTGCCATCGTCATCGGGCTGGTTTTGGCCTGGGTGGGCGGCACCATGACCGGCGGGCAAAAGGGCCTGGCGGACCTGTCGCTGTTTTCCGGTATTGGCCTGATGGGCGGCGCCATGTTGCGGGACTTTGCGATCGTCGCCACGGCGTTTGAGGTGCAAGCCACCGAAGCGAAAAAGGCCGGCTTGATCGGTGCGATTGCGCTGCTGCTGGGCACGATACTGCCGTTCATTGTCGGGGCGAGCATTGCCTGGGCATTCGGCTATCGCGATGCGGTGAGCATGACCACCATTGGTGCTGGCGCGGTGACGTACATCGTCGGACCGGTGACGGGCGCGGCGATTGGCGCGAGTTCGGATGTGGTGGCGTTGTCGATTGCCACCGGGTTGATCAAGGCGATTTTTGTGATGGTGGGTACGCCGATGGCGGCGAAATGGATGGGGCTGGATAACCCGCGCTCGGCGATGGTGTTTGGCGGGTTGGCCGGGACCGTAAGCGGTGTGACGGCGGGGCTGGCGGCGACGGATCGGCGGCTGGTGCCTTATGGCGCGCTGACGGCGACGTTCCATACCGGGCTTGGGTGCTTGCTGGGGCCTTCGTTGCTGTACTTCATTGTTCGCGGGATTGTCGGTTAAACCGTTGGATTGATGCTGAATGTGCTGACGCCATCGCGGGCAAGCCTGCTCCCACAGGAGAATGCATTCCAATGTGGGAGCGTGGCTTGCCCGCGATGCAGGCGACTCGGTCTGTCAGGCCTGGCGATTGGCATACATCCGGCACTCCGCCAGCAACGCCAGCAAGTTCGGATCGCGCTCCTTGGCCTTCAAAAACACCACACCAATGTGCTGCTGCAACCGGTACTTTTCCTGCAACGGAATCAGCTTCACCCGGTTCTCATACACCGCCGCAATCCGCCCCGGCAGCAACGCATAACCCACCCCCGAGCTGACCATGCTCAGCAGGGTGAAGATGTCGTTGACCTGCATCGCCACCTTCGGCTCGAACCCCGCCTGCTTGAACACCCGATTGCCGTCCTGGTGCGTGGCGAAGCCCTGGGTCAGCGTGATGAAGGTCTCGTCGCGCACCTCGGCGAGGTCGACCTCCGTGCGTTGGGCAAACTTCGAATCGGCCGGCGTGGCGAGAAAAATATCGTCCGAGAACAGCGCAATCTGCTCGCAATCCGGGTCGTTGACGCTGTCGTCCAGGGACACCAGGATCGCGTCGACTTCCATGTTCTTGAGCTTGTACAGCAGGTCGAAATTCGAACCGAGGATCAGGTCGATGTTGAGCTCGCTGCGGCGGATCTTCAGGCCCATGATCAGTTGCGGCACGGTCTTCACTGTCAGCGAATACAACGAGCCAAGCTTGAAGCGTTCAGCCGAGAACCCGGCGGCTTCGCGGGTCAGGCGCACGGTTTCGACCACGTCCTGAATCAGCTTCTGTGCCCGTTCTTCAAGCACATAAGCGCTTTCCAGTGGCGTCAAGTTGCGGCCTTCATGCTTGAACAGCGGGCAGCGCAGGGCGCTTTCCAGTGAATGGATCGCCCGGTGCACACTGACATTGCTGGTCTGCAACTCGGCGGCGGCCCGGGCCAGGTTGCCGGTGCGCATGAAGGCCAGGAACACCTCGAGTTTTTTCAGGGTCAACTCTTCATCGATCAGCATGGGCCAGACTCTTTTTGGAATGACTTGATTGTGCACGCATGCGAGCCTTTGTGTAGGAGCTGTCGAGAGAAACGAGGCTGCGATCTTTTGATCTTCAGCATTCTTCAAGATCAAAAGATCGCAGCCTCGTTTCTCTCGACAGCTCCTACAGGGGGGATTGTGTTTTGAAACATTGCGCTTTTAGTCTCGAGGGCTGAGCCTTGTGCAATGTTGTCCTGGATTTTGAGGTGAGCAACACATGTATCACGGGGAAAGATTGAATGCCTGGACGCATCTGGTCGGGGCGGTGGCGGCGTGTGTCGGTGTGGTGTGGATGCTGGTGATCGCCGGGGTGGACGGCAACCCGTGGAAGATTGTCAGCGTGGCGATTTACGGTTTCACCTTGCTGGTGCTCTACAGCGCGTCGACCGTTTACCACAGCGTGCGCGGGCGCAAGAAAGAGATCATGCAGAAGGTCGATCACTTTTCGATCTACTTGCTGATCGCCGGCAGTTACACGCCGTTCTGCCTGGTGACGTTGCGCGGGCCGTGGGGCTGGACGCTGTTCGGGATTGTCTGGGGGCTGGCGCTGATCGGCATTCTGCAAGAGATCAAACCGCGTTCGGAAGCGCGCATTCTGTCGATCGTGATTTATGCGGTGATGGGCTGGATCGTGCTGGTGGCGGTCAAGCCGTTACTCGCGGCGCTGGGCAGTACCGGCTTTGCCTGGCTGGCGTCGGGCGGGGTGTTGTACACCGTGGGGATTATCTTTTTTGCCCTGGATCATCGGCTGCGGCATGCCCATGGGATCTGGCACCTGTTCGTGATTGCCGGGAGCTTGCTGCACTTTGTGGCGATTATGTTTTATGTCCTGTAGGAGCGAGGCTTGCCCGCGAAGGCTTCACCTCGGTTTTTGGGGTGTCGCTGATAATGCCTTCGCGGGCAAGCCTCGCTCCTACAGGTTATGTGGGCCTAGAAGTCACCCCAAAGCTGTTGGGCCACCGCAAGCGCAACAACCGGCGCGGTCTCTGTGCGCAACACCCGAGGGCCGAGGCGGGCAGCATGAAAACCAGCCCCTTTGGCCTGCTCGACTTCCGCATCCGACAACCCACCCTCAGGCCCGATCAGAAACGCCAGCGTCGCCGGTTTCGCATGGCTCACCAACGGCTCCGCCACCGGGTGCAGCACCAACTTCAATTCTGCTTCGGTCTGCTTCAACCAGTCCGCCAACAGCAGCGGCGGATGAATCACCGGCACCCGTGAACGCCCGCATTGCTCGCACGCACTGATTGCCACCTGACGCCAGTGCATCAGGCGTTTATCGGCGCGTTCGTCCTTGAGGCGCACTTCACAGCGGTCGCTGAAGATCGGGGTGATTTCCGTCACGCCCAGTTCGGTGGCTTTCTGAATCGCCCAGTCCATTCGCTCGCCACGGGACAGGCCCTGGCCGAGATGGATCGCCAGCGGCGACTCGATCTGCCCGGCAAAGCTTTCATCGATCTGCACCACGACGCGCTTCTTGCCGACTTCCACCAGCGTGGCACGAAACTCCTCGCCCGAGCCGTCGAACAATTGCAGCGCATCGCCCTCGGCCATGCGCAGTACGCGGCTGATGTAATGGGCCTGGGCCTCGGGCAACTCGTGTTCGCCAGTGCTCAGGGGGGCGTCGATAAAGAAGCGGGACAGTCTCATGCGGAGTCTCTGAAAAGGGTCTGAAAGTCTGGCGGCCTCATCGCGGGCAAGCCCGCTCCCACAGGATTGCACTGTACCTGTGGGAGCGGGCTTGCCCGCGATGACGGTAGTCCGGTCAGCGCTGGAGCTTAGGTGAAATCAATCAACCCGGATCACGAAACCCCGGATGAAAGTCCTTCGGCACCGACACACTGACGCTGTCACGGGTCGCGATGTCGATCCCTTCACTGGCCACTTCGGCCAAAAAGTCGATCTGCTCAGGCGTAATGACGTAAGGCGGCAAGAAATACACCACGCTGCCCAGCGGACGAAGTAAAGCACCGCGCTCCAACGCATGCTGGAACACCTTCAAGCCGCGACGTTCTTGCCACGGATAGGCCTCCTTGGTGGCCTTGTCCTTGACCATCTCGATGGCCAGGACCATGCCGGTCTGGCGCACTTCCGAAACGTTCGGGTGATCGACCAGGTGCGCGGTGGCGGTCGCCATGCGCTGGGCCAGGGCCTTGTTGTTCTCGATGACGTTGTCTTCTTCGAAGATGTCTAGCGTCGCCAAGGCCGCCGCGCACGCCAGCGGGTTGCCGGTGTAGCTGTGCGAATGCAGGAAGGCGCGCAGGGTTGGGTAGTCATCGTAGAAGGCGCTGTAGACGTCTTCGGTGGTCACGCAGGCCGCCAGCGGCAGATAGCCGCCCGTCAAGGCCTTGGACAAGCACAGGAAGTCCGGACGGATGCCGGCCTGTTCGCAGGCGAACATCGTGCCGGTGCGGCCGAAGCCGACGGCGATTTCGTCATGGATCAGGTGCACGCCGTAACGGTCGCAGGCTTCACGCAGCAACTTGAGGTACACCGGGTGGTACATGCGCATGCCGCCGGCGCCCTGGATCAGCGGCTCGACAATCACCGCCGCCACGCTGTCGTGGTTCTCGGCCAGGGTCTGTTCCATGGCGGCGAACAGGTTGCGCGAATGCTCTTCCCAGCTCATGCCCTCAGGGCGATGGTAGCAATCGGGGCTCGGCACCTTGATGGTGTCCAGCAGCAGGGCCTTGTAGGTTTCGGTGAACAGCGGCACGTCGCCCACCGACATCGCCGCCATGGTTTCGCCGTGGTAGCTGTTGGTCAGGGTGACGAAGCGCTTCTTGTTTGGCTGGCCGCGGTTGAGCCAGTAGTGAAAGCTCATTTTCAGCGCGACTTCGATGCAGGACGAACCGTTATCGGCGTAGAAGCACCGGGTCAGGCCCTCGGGCGTCATCTTCACCAGGCGTTCAGACAACTCGATCACCGGCTGATGGCTGAAGCCGGCGAGGATTACGTGCTCCAGTTGGTCGACCTGATCCTTGATGCGCTGGTTGATGCGCGGGTTGGTGTGGCCGAATACGTTGACCCACCAGGAACTGACCGCATCGAGGTAGCGTTTGCCCTCGAAGTCTTCCAGCCAGACGCCTTCACCGCGCTTGATCGGGATCAGCGGAAGCTGTTCGTGGTCTTTCATCTGGGTGCAGGGATGCCACAACACCGCAAGATCGCGTTGCATCCACTGATTATTCAGGCCCATTTTCAGTCTCCTCGAGGCGGTCCGTGACACGCGCGGACAAACAATCGCGCAAGCCTATGCAATGCGTCGCCCGGGGACAACCTATTGTGTCGTTTCAACTACTTTGTATAGGGCGATAGACGTTGCTGGCGGCCTTTTGATGGCTGACGTATTCTTCGCGGTTCTCTGAGTCGTCTGACTCGTAAAACCGCTATTTCCTCGTGTATTTCCGGAGTTCGCTGAATGTCTGCTGGTTGGCTGCGCGCCTGTGCGCTGGTGATGTTGGGGCTGTTCAGCGTGTCTGCGCTGGCCAAGGATAAAACCGCGATCGTGATCGGCGGCGGGCTGTCAGGCCTTACTGCTGCTTATGAGCTGCAGAATAAAGGCTGGCAGGTCACGTTGCTGGAAGCCAAGCCGAGCATGGGTGGGCGTTCCGGCATGGCCACCAGTGAGTGGATCGGCAACGACAAGACCCAGCCGGTTTTGAACAAGTACGTTTCGACCTTCAAGCTGAGCACCACGCCAGCCCCTGAATTCGTGCGTACGCCCAGCTATCTGATCGACGGTGTGTATTACACCGCTGCCGATCTGGCCACCAAGGAACCGGCCACCAGCGAGGCGCTCAAGCGCTACGAAAAGACTGTGGATGACCTGGCTCGCTCGATCGAAGATCCGCAGAACCCGGCCGCCAACAGTACGTTGTTCGCCCTGGACCAGATCAACGTGGCCAACTGGCTCGATCGCCTGAGCTTGCCAGCCACGGCCCGTCAGTTGGTGAATCAGCAGATTCGTACCCGTTATGACGAACCTTCGCGCCTGTCGCTGCTGTACTTCGCACAGCAGAGCCGGGTTTACCGTGGCGTCTCCGACCGTGACCTGCGCGCTTCGCGTCTGCTCGGCGGCAGCCCGGTGCTGGCCCAGGCGTTCGTCAAGGAGCTGAAGACCATCAAGACCAGCTCCCCGGTCTCGGCCATCACCCAGGACAAGGACGGCGTGACCGTCAAAGTCGGCAGCGTGGGTTATCAGGCTGACTATGTCGTGGTCGCCGTGCCGTTGCGTGCACTGAACAAGATTGCCATGACCCCGTCCCTGGATGCCCAGCACATGGGCGCGATCAAAGGCACCAACTACGGTTGGCGCGACCAGATCATGCTCAAGTTCAAGACGCCAGTGTGGGAAAGCAAGGCGCGCATGTCCGGCGAAATCTACAGCAACACCGGCCTGGGCATGTTGTGGGTTGAGCCAGCCCTGAAGGGTGGCGCCAACGTGGTGATCAACCTGTCTGGCGACAACGCCCGCGTGATGCAGGCTTTCGGCGACAAGCAGATGGTTGATCAGGTGCTGATCCGCCTGCACGCGTTTTATCCACAGGCGCGCGGCGCGTTCACCGGTTATGAAATTCGTCGCTACAGCACCGACCCGTCGATGGGCGGCGCTTACCTGGCCTTCGGCCCGGGCCAGATCAGCAAATACTGGCGCTTGTGGGAGCGTCCGCTGCAACGTGTAGCGTTTGCCGGCGAACACACCGACACCTTGTACCCGGGCACTCTGGAAGGCGCATTGCGCACTGGTCAGCGTGCAGCCAGTCAGGTTGAAGACCTGGCGGCGGGCAAGTCGTTTGAACCGGCCAAAGTTGTGCCGGCGGCGACCGCTGTAGCGGCTGGCGCAGTAGCGGCGAAGAAAGGCAACTTCTTCACCAACCTGTTCGGTGGTTCGGACGACAAGCCAGCACCGGTTAAAGCGCCAGAGCCAGTGGCTCCGGTTGCACCGACCCCGGCTCCAACGCCTGCGCCGACCCCTGCGCCTGCTCCGGTTGAAGCACCGAAGCCAGCAGCGCCGGTGAAAGCCGAGCCTGCCAAGAAAGCCCCGGCCAAAGCTGCGGTGAAAAAGCCTGCGGCCAAAACCGAGGCTAAAAAAGCTCCGGCGAAGAAAACTGAGCCGGCCAAGAAGCCAGCGGCCAAACCGGCTGCGACCCCGGCAACGGATACCAAAGCGCAGTAAGCGCTGAGACTAAATAAACGCGGCAGAGATGCCGCGTTTTTTTATGCCTGAAGAAAAAGTATCGAATAAACCTTATGGCGCAGGTGTTCGTTAGTTGAGCTTCATTTTTTTTCACGCGGTGGTCTTTAATCTTTCCTTAACTAACCTATTTCAGACTCTTGATCGTATTTCTCGATATTTCAAAGCGAAATTTTCCGCTTTAATTCGATAGATAACTCGATAGTCTTGGTCGCAGTTCTCACAGGATTTGGGCAATGCAGCTACGTAACTCTACTTCCCGCTACGGTTGGGTCAGCATCTTCATGCATTGGGGCGTGGCGCTGGCAGTCTTTGGTTTGTTTGCGTTGGGTTTGTGGATGGTCGGTCTCGACTACTACAGCACCTGGCGTAAAGATGCGCCGGAGCTGCACAAGAGCATTGGTCTGGTGCTGTTGGCCGTCATGGTTCTACGGGTACTGTGGCGCTTTACCAGCCCACCGCCGCCGGAACTGGAAAGCTACAGCCGCATGACGCGCATTGGCGCCAAGTTCGGCCATTTGTTCCTGTACTTTGCGTTGTTCGCTGTGATGATTGCCGGTTACCTGATTTCCACCGCAGACGGTGTCGGGATTTCGGTGTTTGGCCTGTTTGAAGTTCCTGCGCTGGTTTCCGGACTACCGGACCAGGCAGATACCGCCGGTGTGATTCATCTGTATCTGGCGTGGGTGCTGGTCATTTTTTCCGGTCTCCATGCGTTGGCTGCACTGAAGCACCACTTTATCGATCGTGATGCGACCCTGACTCGAATGCTGGGCCGCAAAGCTTGAAGTTCAACCTCGACTCCAAAGGAATAGAAAGCATGTTGAAAAAGACCCTCGCCGCTCTGGCAATCGGTTCCGCTCTGCTGTCCGCCGGTAACGTAATGGCTGCTGACTACGTCGTCGACAAGGAAGGCCAGCACGCCTTCGTTGACTTCAAGATCAGCCACCTGGGCTACAGCTACATCACCGGTACTTTCAAGGATATCGACGGCAAGTTCAGCTTCGACGCTGCCAAGCCTGAAGACAGCAAGATCGAGTTCAATGTGAACACCGCCAGCGTGTTCACCAACAACGCTGAGCGCGACAAGCACATCGCCAGCGGTGATTTCCTCAACGCGAGCAAGTTCGCTAAAGCCACGTTTGTTTCCACCAGCGTCAAATCCACCGGCAAAAACGCCGCTGGCAAAGACACTGCCGATGTGACCGGCGACCTGACTATCGCTGGCGTGACCAAGCCAGTCGTGGTCAAAGCCACCTTCCTGGGTGAAGGCAAGGATCCATGGGGCGGCTACCGTGCCGGTTTCGAAGGCACCACCAACCTCAAGCGTTCCGATTTCGGCAAGCAGAAAGACCTGGGCCCATCGTCTGACGCCGTCGAGTTGTACGTTTCGTTTGAAGGTGTCAAAGCGAAGTAACCTTCGCGCCTGACAAAAAAACGCCCCCGATCTCACGATCGCGGGCGTTTTTTATTGCCAAACACAAATGGCATGGCTACCACAGGGTTATTCGCCATCCTAAAAAAATGCCCCGGATCGTGAGATCAGGGGCATTTTTTATGGCAGCGTTAAATCAGCGGTTGCGGGTCAGCAATGCTGGTTTTTCGCCGCGCGGACGGCCTGGCAGTTGATCAAGTTGCTCAGGAGTCGGGAAACGATCGGTTTTCGACTCCTTGTGAATGATCTTCGGTGCCGGGCCACGCGGGTTTTGCACGGCGGGTTCCGAACGCGGCTGGGCGTCGGCACGGGCCGGGCGGCGGGTGCGCGGCTCCTCGCGACGGGCCTGACCGTCACGTGGAGCGCCGTTGCGTGGGCCGCTGCGCTTGGCCGGCGGAGTGCCGGTGGTGGCGCCATCGCTGCTGCGCGGACCGCTTTGACGACCCTGCGGCTTGCCGCCAGTGCGCGGAGCACCTGCGCCAGTTGCCGTGCCTTGTGCCGGAGCACCCGGACGACGGCCACGGCCCTGGGCCGGTTTGGCTTGAGGGACGTAGTCGACGCGGTTACCGAAGTTATCGATATCGTCGTCGAGGAACTCGTCCGGAGCTCGGTCAGCGGCAGCGCGAGGAGCCGGGCGCTGTTGCTCGCGAGCCGGGGTGCCTTCGCGCGGCTTGTGTTCACGCGCCGGGCGATCGCCACGGCCAGTGGCTGCAGGTTTTTCCTTGCCGCCCTTGTCCTTGCCTTTGTCTTTACGACCGCCGCCACCACCGGTGCCGTTCGGGCCGTCGCCGCGCGGGCCACGTGGGTTGCGCGGGTTACGCACATCCGGACGCTCGCGAACTTCTGGCTTCTCGGCTTCTACAGCGCTGGAGTCGAAGCCCATCAGGTTGCCGTCGGCAATCTTCTGCTTCGTCATGCGCTCGATGCTTTTCAGCAGTTTTTCTTCGTCCGGAGCAACCAGCGAGATCGCCTCACCCGAACGACCGGCACGGCCCGTACGGCCGATACGGTGCACGTAGTCTTCGTCAACGTTCGGCAGCTCGAAGTTGACCACGTGTGGCAACTGGTCGATGTCGAGGCCGCGAGCGGCGATGTCGGTGGCGACCAGGATGCGCACTTCACCGGCCTTGAAGTCGGCCAGGGCTTTGGTGCGGGCGTTCTGGCTCTTGTTACCGTGGATCGCGACGGCGCTCAGGCCGTGTTTGTCCAGGTACTCGGCCAGGCGGTTGGCGCCGTGCTTGGTGCGAGTGAACACCAGCACCTGTTCCCAGGCGCCAGCGGTGATCAGGTGCGCCAGCAGCGAACGCTTGTGGTTGGCTGGCAGGCGGAATACGCGCTGTTCGATACGCTCGACCGTGGTGTTCGGCGGCGTGACTTCGATGCGTTCCGGGTTGTGCAGCAACTTGCCGGCGAGGTCGGTGATGTCCTTGGAGAAGGTCGCCGAGAACAGCAGGTTCTGACGTTTGCTCGGCAGACGGGCCAGGACCTTCTTCACGTCATGGACAAAGCCCATGTCGAGCATGCGGTCGGCTTCGTCCAGCACGAGGATTTCCACGTGGGACAAATCGACGCTGCCTTGGCCGGCGAGGTCGAGCAGGCGGCCAGGGCAGGCCACCAGCACGTCAACACCGCGTGACATGGCCTGAACCTGTGGGTTCATGCCGACGCCGCCGAAGATGCAGGCGCTGACGAACTTCAGGTCACGGGCATAGACCTTGAAGCTTTCATGCACTTGCGCCGCGAGTTCGCGAGTAGGGGTCAGGACCAGTACGCGCGGTTGGCGCGGGCCGTGACGCTGGGATTTGTCCGGGTGACCGTTAGGGAACAACCGCTCCAGGATCGGAAGGGCGAAGCCACCGGTTTTACCAGTACCTGTCTGTGCCGCAACCATCAGGTCGCGACCTTGCAACACGGCGGGAATGGCCCGCTGTTGCACCGGAGTAGGCTCGGTATAGCCCGCTGCCTCGATGGCGCGGACTAAAGCCTCGGAGAGACCGAGGGAAGCAAAGGACATGAGTAATCCTGTTTTAGTTAGGGCTTGGCCCAATGGGAGTCTTGCCTGGCGCGAATGGCGTTTATGAGGAACGCAATCCCGTCCGGTCCTGCTGGGGCTTGAAAGCTCGTCTGGAGCGCTCGCGCGGGCTGAAAAGCTGCGCTGTAGCGGGGTCGAGATGCCTTGAACAAGTCCGAGCGTCCGGGCGTGAGCCTGGCGGGAAGGCCGGAGTATAACAGAGCAATCACTGCGCGCCGCTTTCCTGCTGCTCAACGGTTTTTCCGCTGGCAGCGGTGGCCCTCACGGCTTTTACTTCTGCAGCCGGTTCGGCGCCATAACGGGCGCTCAGTTCGGCGTAGGCGGGTTCGCGCTTAAAGCGTTTGAGTTCGGCACCGAAGCGCTGCACCAGCAAATCCATGCCCGCGTTGCGGCGCACCGCCAGAAACTGGCTTTGCTGGCTGATGACGATCGGGTTTTCGCTGATCTGGTCGCGGATGTTCAATTCATCCAGCAAATGCTGGCCGACCCGGCGATCTGTGATCAGCAGGTCGATCCGCCCGCGCACCAGTTTGCCGAAGTTGGCTTCATGAGTCGGTGCCGGCTCCCGCGTGAACAGGGTCGAGTCACTGAAATCCTTGCTGTAGAGATAGCCCGGTGAGGTGCCGATGGTCAGGCCCTTCAAGTCGTCCAGGGTGCGAAACGGATGGGGTCGCTCGTTGGCGTAGAACATCACGAACTCGACTTCCGAGAGCGGTTCGCTGGGGTAGAGCAGGGTGGCGTCACGTTCATCGCTATGGAAAATGTCGAGCGCGCCGTCGGCCTGGCCGGTTTCGAGCATCGACAGGCAGCGTTTCCAGGGCAGGAACTGCCATTCCACTTCGATTCCCAGGCGCTTGAAGACGATGGCCGTGGTTTCGTAGTCCAGCCCCAGGGATTTGCCGTTTTGCTCATACACGTACGGCGCCCACGGTTCCGTGACAATGCGCAGCTTCTCGCCCCGAGCGGCGAAGCTCAGGCAAGTAAAAAGAAACACGGTGAGTAACTGCGCGATCAAAGGCATGGGTTGAGATTACGACGAGAAACCGGAAAGAGCCAGAAACGGGATCCAGAAGCTCTAACCCAGTGTGTTGCTGCACAGTAAAAGGGCATTAAACGCAAAAGATCGCAGCCTCGTTTCACTCGACAGCTCCTACAGAGAACGCAATTCCCTGTAGGAGCTGTCGAGTGAAACGAGGCTGCGATCTCTTGATCTTGCTTTTAGCGCGGCAACTTCAGATTGTTCCACACCGCCAGACTCGCCTCAGCCTGATTCAGTGTGTAGAAGTGCAGCCCCGGAGCGCCACCTTGCAGCAGGCGTTCGCACATTTCGGTGATAACTTGCTCACCAAAGCCTTGAATGCTCTGGGTGTCATCGCCGTAGGCTTCCAGTTGCTTGCGGATCCAGCGCGGGATTTCCGCACCGCAGGCATCGGAGAAGCGTGCGAGCTTGCTGTAGTTGGTGATCGGCATGATCCCCGGCACGATCGGGATGTTCACGCCCATCGCCCGTACACGCTCGACGAAGTAGAAGTAGCTGTCGGCGTTGAAGAAATACTGGGTGATCGCACTGTTGGCGCCAGCGTTGGCCTTGCGCACGAAGTTGGCGAGATCGTCTTCGAAATTTCGCGCTTGCGGATGCATCTCCGGGTAAGCGGCGACTTCGATGTGGAAATGATCGCCGGTCTCTTCACGAATGAATTCAACCAGGTCATTGGCGTGGCGCATTTCGCCACTGGCCATGCCCATGCCCGAAGGCAGGTCGCCGCGCAGGGCAACGATGCGGGTGATGCCGGCGGCCTTGTATTGCGCCAGCAGGCCGCGCAGGTCGGCCTTGCTGTCGCCAACGCAAGACAAATGCGGTGCGGCAGGTACTTTGACTTCGCTTTCGAGTTGCAACACGGTGTTGAGGGTGCGATCGCGAGTCGAACCACCAGCGCCATAGGTGCAGGAGAAGAAATCGGGGTTGTATGTGGCCAACTGACGAGCAGTGGCGATCAGCTTTTCATGCCCAGCATCGGTCTTCGTAGGGAAGAACTCGAAGCTGTAGCGACGGTCTTGGGACATGGTCATATCCTTGGAAACACGTGAGCCTGTGGGGCTGGTTTTTCCGCTATCGACAGGTTGTGTCAATGACACCGCTTTCGCTGGCAAGCCAGCTCCTACGGGGTACAAATGCATTCTCGTAGGAGCCGGCTTGCTGGCGATGCAAGCGACGCGGTGCGCGAGGCGCACCGCAATCGCGAGCAAACCTGTGGCGAATCAGTAGCGGTAAGCGTGCGGCTTGAACGGACCTTCGACGGTCACGCCGATGTAGTCGGCCTGGGTCTTGGTCAGTTGAGTCACGACGCCGCCGAAGCCACGGACCATTTCCAGGGCCACTTCTTCGTCGAGTTTCTTCGGCAGAACTTCAACGGTCAGGCGCTCGGCTTTCTGGGCTGGCGACAGGTCGGCGTACTTCTGGCCGAACAGGAAAATCTGCGCCAGAACCTGGTTGGCAAACGAACCGTCCATGATGCGGCTTGGGTGACCGGTTGCATTACCCAGGTTAACCAGACGGCCTTCGGCCAGCAGGATCAGGTAGTCGTCGTTCTGGGCATCGAATGCGCCAGGACCGGTACGGTGGATCTTGTGAACCTGTGGCTTCACTTCTTCCCATGCCCAGTTCTTGCGCATGAAAGCGGTGTCGATCTCATTGTCGAAGTGGCCGATGTTGCAGACAACAGCGCGCTTCTTCAGGGCTTTGAGCATGTTCGAGTCGCAAACATTGACGTTGCCGGTGGTGGTCACGATCAGGTCGATCTTGCCCAGCAGCGCTTTGTCGATGCTTTCTTCGGTGCCGTTGTTGATACCGTCGATGAACGGCGAGACCAACTCGTAACCGTCCATGCAGGCTTGCATGGCGCAGATCGGGTCAACTTCGGAAACCTTGACGATCATGCCTTCCTGACGCAGGGACTGTGCCGAGCCCTTGCCCACGTCACCGTAGCCGATGACCAGCGCTTGCTTGCCGGACAACAGGTGGTCGGTGCCGCGCTTGATCGCGTCGTTCAGGCTGTGACGGCAGCCGTACTTGTTGTCGTTCTTGCTCTTGGTCACCGAGTCGTTGACGTTGATGGCCGGGATTTTCAGCTCGCCCTTGGCCAGCATGTCCAGCAGGCGGTGAACGCCAGTGGTGGTTTCTTCGGTGACGCCGTGGACGCGGTCCAGGATCGCCGGGTATTTCTTGTGCAGCAGCTCGGTCAGGTCGCCGCCGTCGTCGAGGATCATGTTGGCGTCCCAAGGCGCGCCATCTTTGAGGATGGTTTGCTCAAGGCACCATTCGTACTCTTCTTCAGTCTCGCCTTTCCAGGCGAAAACCGGGATGCCGGCAGCAGCGATAGCGGCAGCGGCCTGGTCTTGAGTCGAGAAAATGTTGCAGGACGACCAACGCACTTCGGCACCCAGGGCAACCAGGGTTTCGATCAGCACGGCAGTCTGAATGGTCATGTGGATGCAGCCGAGGATCTTCGCGCCTTTGAGCGGCTGCTCACCGGCGTATTTACGGCGCAGACCCATCAGGGCCGGCATTTCGGATTCGGCGATGATGGTTTCGCGACGGCCCCAGGCAGCCAGGGACATGTCGGCGACTTTGTAATCGTTAAAATCTGCAGGCGTGATAACAGCGCTCATGATGAGCCTCCATTCGTAATGTATGCGAATGGGCGCCGTTGTGCGTTTAGTGTCTGGTCGCTGGCGACCAGGCAACGCCCCATCCGAGCCTGACAGGTCGAACCTGCTGCAGCGCCCCTCGGACAGGTGGCGGGAAAACGGTATCAATCGAAGATGACCGTTTTGAAACGGTGGCGATTATAGCCGTGTGAGCGATACTTCCAAAGCCTTTCTGTTGATCAATGTCTGAACGGTAATCGAGACCATAGTCGAAGCTTGATAGAGCTCTAGGTCGGGCTCTGCCATGATGCCCACCATCATTCGGCAAGACGCTCAGGAGTGAATATGAATTTCCACACCCGCAAATGGGTAAAACCCGAAGACCTCAACCCCAACGGCACGCTGTTCGGCGGCAGCCTGTTGCGCTGGCTCGACGAAGAAGCGGCGATCTACGCCATCGTCCAGTTGGGCAACCAGCGCGTGGTCACCAAGTACATTTCCGAAATCAACTTCGTCAGCGCCTCGCGCCAGGGCGACATCATCGAACTGGGCATCACCGCCACCGAATTCGGTCGTACCTCGATCACCCTCAAGTGCGAAGTGCGTAACAAGATCACCCGCAAAAGCATCCTGACGGTGGACAAGATTGTCTTCGTCAACCTGGGTGAAGACGGCTTGCCCGCGCCTCACGGCCAGACCGAGATCAAGTACGTCAAAGACCAGTTCAAGGACGAATAACACCCAACCCTGTAGGAGCTGGCTTGCCAGCGAAGGGCACGACTCGGTTTCTGCGGTGATGCCAAGGACGTCTTCGCTGGCAAGCCAGCTCCTACAAGGGCGGTTTCGTTTGGGCGGGTAGTGAACAGCGCCGAACCCCACGTGTCGTACCTACATGACACGCCACCGGTTCAGGAGCTCTATGGACACGCAAAAAGACGGCAAGACCCCGGACCTCTCGCCTAAAGAGCAGCACGAGGTCGACAAGAGCCAGCCTCCGCGTGCCGCGGTGCTGCACGAAATCATCCGCACCCAAGGTGATCAGGAACTCGAACGCAGCGTCGCCGCGTTGTGGTGGTCGGCATTGGCCGCCGGCCTGACCATGGGGCTATCGCTGATGGCCATGGGGTTGCTCAACTCCCGCCTGCCGGACGGCGAAGGCTTCAAGGTCATCGCCAGTTTTGGCTACTGCGCCGGTTTTCTCGCGGTGATCCTCGCCCGTCAGCAACTCTTTACCGAAAACACCCTGACCGCCGTGCTGCCGATCATGAGCAAGCCCACGCTGGCCAACTTCGGCCGATTGCTGCGCTTATGGTCGGTGGTGCTGGTGGGCAACCTCTGCGGCACGTTGCTGGTGGCGTATGTGATGCTGAACCTGCCGATATTCGACAGCAAGACCGACCTGGCCTTCCTCGATATCGGGCGCAAGATCATGGAAAACGACGCCAGCCAGATGTTCGCCAAAGGCATCGTCTCGGGCTGGATGATCGCCACCATGGTCTGGATGATCCCGTCCATGGAGAGCGCCAAGATGTGGATCATTATCCTCATCACTTACCTCATGGCGCTGGGGGATTTCACTCACATCGTGGTCGGTTCGGCCGAGGTCTCGTACCTGGTGTTTGCCGGCGAGTTGCCGTGGAAGGATTTCTGGCTGGTGTTCGCCGGTCCGACGCTGGTGGGGAACATCGTCGGCGGCAGTTTTATCTTCGCGTTGATAAGTCATGCGCAGATTCGCAGTGAGTCCGGCCCACCAAAGGACAAGGGGAGCGAAACGCAGTCAGCGTCTGACGAACACTAGCCGGGCGAGGCATCAAAGCTCGCCCGACCGAACGGACGTCGTGTTTATCAGCCAGGAATCAACCATGCACGGGCTTGATCGACGGTGGTCGAATTGAAAGGACGCGACGAATTCGGGAAGCTCCGCGAGACGTACTGATCGGCAATCCGATGGAGTACAGCGTTGTAATCCTTGGCGCTGGTGGATTTTCGCAGGTCGACGATGGCCTTCTTTAACAGCTTGATGTTCGAATCAGGCTGGTCAAGACGATACACGGAGGGATAGATCACTTCGCGAATGAAGTTTTCGCTTTTGGTGGTGATGTCGCGGGCGCCCATTTCTTTGATCGCTTCGGTCAGGACGGCAGACCTTGGCCCTGTTGTTCCGGAATCCATGCGCTTGACTGCTTGAAGCAGCTCCATGTAATCCGGGACGTTTCCATGATTGAGTTTTTTTGCCAGCCACTCGGCTTTTCCCGGTGTGTCGCCGAGCTGATCCAGAGTATCGATGGCGTTACGCATCTCTGTGGTGAGTGACAGCGAGCCCTTGGTTGTGGCTTTGGCATCAATCAAGGCGTGTTTTAAATCGGTCATTGCTTGTTCAGCTTGCTGCCGGAAAGTGATGGCCGGTTCACTTGCTGGATCGTTCTTCAGCTCAAGCACCGCGGCGTCGTACAGTCGATCATCGAGGGCGAGCAGGGCGCCGCCGATGGAGTTGAAGGTGTACGTTTCGCCGGTTTCATTGCGCCCGGCCAAGTGCATGTGGACTGCACTTTGCAGTTTTTGCTGCAGGTGGTTTTTGTCTTCTATCGGCATGCTGAAATTGACGGTGCCTTTTATCGTGCCGGTAAAGTTGCCGCGTTCGGTCTTTAGAGGAACGATGACCGTACTCTTTTCAAACGCTTTGATGCCATCGGCTTCTTGTGCGTCTCGAGCCGAGTAGGCCACGCCGACAAGCTTGTCGGCCATCGCAGAGGAGAGTGTTCCGCGATCATTTTTTTTGCCGCCATTCTCGCTCTGGAATTTGAGAATCAACTGATCGCTTTCGGGAATTATGCTCATCGGAAATTGAGGCTCGTAAAGCTCCATGACCGGTGTGTTGAGCATGATCCCGCCGTCCTGGAATGCAGTCCGCTCTCCATCAGCCTGAAAAGCCAATCCTTGTTCCGAAGGCTTTTGAAAGACCACAGGCAACGAACCTGAAATATGAGCGGCGGCCGCCACGTCCATGTCGGGCGTCAGGCTGGCATTGAACACCACCATCTGCGGTCGATCGTCGAACATGGCCGTGCCGGTAATGTGCAGTTGCTTGATTTCAGGTATGTCCTTGCTCAGCGTCGCCAGATCACCAAAGGTCACAAAATTCCTGTTCAGTATTTCCTTGACCTGATCTTCAACCTTTTCTGGTAACCCTCGTTGTGAATCGTTACGGGCCTGGTTGAAACGCGCCAGAATTGACTCAATCATCTTTTCGCGGATCAGGGCTTCCAGCGGCATGGCTTTGGTTTGCAGGCGAGGCATCAGGTCGAACAGCAACCTCCCGATGTCGCCAGCCTTTCCCGGGATTTTCGCGGCGCCTTTGCCCAAGGCGGAGCTGGCGTGTTGCAGGGGTCCCAGCACCTTGTTCTGACTGTCGAGCAGTGAAACGAGGTTGGTCTCGTCCGACATCTTGTCGAAGCCTGCGTGGTCCATGCCGCTGGCCAGGAACGCCGCAGAAATAGCGCCGGCCGAGGAACCGGAGATGCTGCGGATCTTGTCCAGTGCCTGATTGTCCTCCAGCGCTTTCACCATCCCGGAGAAGGCGACGCCCTTGGCGCCACCGCCGCTGAGTACCAGGCGTTCGATGTTGGGGCGCTTGAGGTCGATTTCGACCACGCCGTTTTCTTTGTAACGGCGGATAGTCATGTCTCGATCAGTCAATGAGTCCGCAAGCGTTTCGAGCTTACCTTGACCTGTTTCCATTGACCCCTTCATGAAATCACCCCAGTCATGGTCTATCGGACCTGACGTTGAGCGCTGTGCATTATTTTCCGTGAGGGACGATGAACTGGGGGAAGGTGTTAGGGGGTTGCCGATACTGATCATGAGTGCCTCTTCCTTTGAGCGCGTTTGCGGAAGCGGCACTTTAAAAGAGTCGAGGGCGCGGAAGATCGTTGCGTATCAATTGGGAACACAAGCGCAAAGACGGTTGGCGCAGGGCCTTGTCATGAGCTGAAAGGCTCTGTTTAGAGGCTTTCAGCGGGGTGTCAGGCCGCCCGTCGAGCGGCCTGAAGAAAATTCACACAACGGGCGTCCTGAACGCCTCGACGTTCAGGACCGCTTTTCTGACTGGCTGTCAGCCGGACACATTGACCGCAGCCACACCGCGACGTTGCCGGTAAATGAACAGCAGAGCAGCCAGCACCGTCAGCCCGCTGACCAGCGCGCCGGTCCACGGCAAATCCGCGAGATCCGCACCGCTGGCGACGACCAACCCACCAATCCACGCCCCGGCGGCATTGCCGAGATTGAATGCGCTCTGGTTCAGGGTTGAACCGAGATTCGGTGCTTCATGAGCCTGATCGATGATCAATAGTTGCAGGATCGGGCACAGCGCGAAGGCAAAAATCCCCCACAGCACCAGCGTAATCGCCGCCGGGATCACCGAGTGACTGGTCTGGGTAAACGCAGCCAGCACGACCAGCACCGCCAGCGCCATGCCCACCAGCGAATGCAGCAAACGGCTGTCAGCCAGCCGACCACCGAGCACGCTGCCCGCCGTCAAACCCACGCCGAACAACAGCAACATGACGGTTACGCCATGGGGGCTGACGCCGGTGATGTCCTGCAGGATTGGCGCGATGTAGGTGAACACGCTGAACAGACTGGTCGACGCCAATACGCTCATGCCCAGGGCCAGCAGCACATTGAGCTTGCCCAGCACTTTGAACTCGCTGGCCAGGTTGGCCTTGTCCATGGCGATGTCCTTCGGCAGCCAGACCCACTGTGCGATGGCGGCAATCACGCCGATCACCGACACGGCCCAGAACGTCGAGCGCCAGCCGGCGTATTGCCCGAGCGCGGTGCCCAACGGCACGCCAAGCACGTTGGCCAGGGTCAGGCCGGTGAACATCATGGCTATCGCCTGGGCCCGTTTGTTCGGTGCGACCAGTCCGGCGGCGACGACTGAGCCGATGCCGAAGAACGCGCCATGGCAGAGCGCGGTGATCACGCGCGCGGCCATCAACGTGGCGTAATTCGGCGCGAGGGCGCAGAGGATGTTGCCGAGGATGAACATCAGCGTCATGCCCAGCAACGTGGCTTTGCGCGGCATGTTGGCGGTGCCGACCGCGAGGATCGGCGCGCCGAACACTACGCCCAGGGCGTAGCCGGTGATCAACAGGCCGGCGTCGGGGATGCTCACGGCAAGGTCGCGGGCGACATCAGGGAGCAAGCCCATAATGACGAATTCGGTGGTGCCGATGCCGAACGCGGCAACGGCGAGGGCAAGCAAGGCGAGTGGCATGCGCAAGGTCTCTGTCGGTAGTCTTGACGCTTTGATCAGGCATACGCCTGCCGATGACCGTTCTCGAAGAGAGCGGGCAGGAGCAGAAATTATTGGAATTAGTCTGTGCGCAACTGAGTGCGGCGTGGTCGCTTGCAGTATAAACAGCTGCTGACATATGGCGAATCAATTCTCCACCCCGATTCCTTGTAGGAGCGAGGCTTGCCCGCGAAGGCGATCTCAAGGACGCCTTCGCGGGCAAGCCTCGCTCCTACAAGGGAGGGGCGGACAACAAGAAGGAGTGTGCCGTGCTTGCGACGGCTTTGGTGTTAGTGGCGGCGTTGTTGCACGCGGCGTGGAATACCCTGATCAAATTCAGTGCCGAACGGCTGTTGGTGGTGGCCTGCATGGACAGTGTGGCGATGTTGTTTGTCGCCGTGATGCTGCCCTTTGTGGCACTGCCGCCACTGGATATCTGGCCGTGGATTCTCGCGTCGGCAGCGTTCGAGTTGCTCTACCGCTATCTGTTGATCCAGGCGTACCGGGTCGGCGACCTCGGTCTGGTCTATCCGCTGATGCGCGGCTTGTCGCCGTTGGTGGTACTGGCGCTCACGCTGATTTTCGCCGGGGAGGTACTGACCCACCAGCAGATCTTCGGCATCCTGCTGATCCCGTTCGGCATGCTTTGCCTGCTGTGGCAGGGCGGGGGCGGTGCGCGTTTGCCGTGGTCGATGTTGCCGGTGGTGGCGCTGATCGGCTTGTGCATCGGTTGCTACACCTTCATCGATGGCCAGGCCTTGCGGCGCTGGTCTCATCCGCTGGATTACCTGGTTTGGGTCACGCTACTCAGTGCCTGGCCGTTTCCGTTGTTGGCGCTGGTGCGCAAGCGCCCGGCATTCATGCTGTTCTGGCGTGAGCAATGGCGACTGGGGTTGGCGGTCGGGTTTTGCGTGTTGTTCAGCTACGCTCTGGTGCTGTGGGCCATGCAGCTGGGCTCGATTGCCGAAGCGGCGGCATTGCGCGAGATCAGCGTGATTCTGGTGGTGCTGTTTGGCATGCGCTATCTGAAAGAACCTTTCGGCCGGCCACGGCTCTTAGCCTGTGGGCTGGTGCTGATCGGCATGCTGGTAATGAAATTCTGACTGTTCTGAAACGTGAAAAAAGGACTGCTTTATGACGGTTGCTCTGTGGTGCATTTTGATTGCGATTGTCCTGCCCTATATCTGCACGGGCATCGCCAGGGCCTGTGGCGGGTTCAGGCCGAAAGACAACCATGACCCCCGAGACTTTCTCGAATCACTGAATGGTGTGGGTCGCCGCGCGTATGCGGCGCACCTGAACAGCTTTGAAGTGACTCCCGCGTTCGCGGCGGCGGTGATTGTCGCGCACCTGGCCGGCAATGCCGAACTGGTGACGATCAATGTGCTGTCGGTGTTGTTCATCACCAGTCGGCTGCTGTACATCATTTGCTACCTGGCGGACTGGGCGATGTTGCGGTCGCTGGTGTGGTTGGTGGGATTGGGGTTGATCGTCAGTTTCTTTTTTGTGTCTGTTTAGGGGCAAGATCAAAAGATCGCAGCCTCGTTTCACTCGTCAGCTCCTACAGTGACCGTGTCGTCACTTCGATCTCTGTAGGAGCTGGCGCAGCCTGCGATCTTTTGACTTTAAAGTTTGTCAGCCACCTGTGGCACTTGCGGCAACGCCGCGCCTTTTGGCCACAGCATCCAGATTTGCCCCTGCTGTTTCATATCCCCGGCCAGTTGCCCGGCCGCCTCGCCAGTGCCCCAGAACAGGTCCGCACGCACTTCGCCGGCAATGGCGCCGCCAGTGTCTTGAGCAGCCACCGGACGTACCAGCGCGGTGCCGTCCGGTTTGGTGGTCGATAGCCACAACAGACTGCCCAGCGGAATCACCTTGCGATCCACCGCCGCGCTGTAACCGGCCGTCAGCGGCACATTCAGCGAGCCACGAGGCCCTTCGTTGCTGTCCGGGTTACGGGTGAAAAACACGTAGCTGGGGTTGCTGCCAAGCAGTTCCGGGATGCGCGTCGGATTGGCCTTGGCCCAAGTGCTGATGGCGCCCATGGTCACGTCTTCTTTCTTCAGCTCACCTTGCTCCACCAGCCAGCGGCCGATCGGTCGATACGGATGGCCATTCTGGTCGGCATACGCAATGCGCAACTGGCGACCATTGTCGAGCTGGATGCGACCCGAACCCTGGATTTGCAGAAATTGCAGGTTCATCGGATCGGTCAGCCAGGCCACGACCGGTGCCTTGACCCCCTTGGTCTCAATCGTTGCCGCATCGTCGTACGGCTTGAGCACGCGACCTTCGAGTCGTCCGCGCAGGCGTTTGCCCTTGAGTTCCGGATAGAGGCTGTCCAGGGCGACGATGATCATGTCCTCGGGGACGCCGTACACCGGAATGTTCGCCGCTTCGGTCTGGGTCAGGCTGCCGGGGTAGACCGGTTCGTAGTAACCGGTGATCAGGCCGTTGGGATTGTCATTGGCTGCACGCAGGCCGTAAACATCGAGATTCTGCTTGAGGAACCCGCGAATCTCGTTGGCGGTTTGCGGCACGTTGGCGGAAGCCGCGCAGGTCGAACCCCATACCGGATCGGCCTTGAGTCGGGTGCAGGCGCTGCGCCACGAACCGAAGCCGGCGACGAGGTCGTTGTCGGACACGCTCGGCAGCGCTTCCCACGTGGCGCTGGAGTAAGTGGCCAGCGCATGGGTTTTTGGCTTGTTGTTGTCGCCCCCGGTGCAGCCAGCGAGCACGGCCACCATCGGAAGGGTCCAGGCCAGGCTGTGGCGCCATGCCTTGAAACGGCTGTTCATGGAGTAATTCCTTTGCCGGTTGCCTGAGTGCTCCATGCGCTCAAACAACCCGTATTGATAATAGGGCTATTGGTCTTTGCCGATGACACGAGGATACTGGCCGCCGTTCCCGTGACCTGAAGCCACCATGACTCTTAAAAGACTTTCTGTTGTATTGCTGGCCTGTCTGACCTTGTCCGCCTGCGGTGGTGTCGACCCCAACTCGCCGTTGGGTCAGCGCAAGGCGATTTTCAAGCAAATGCTCAAGACCGGTGAAGACCTGGGCGGCATGTTGCGTGGCCGCATTCCGTTCGACGGTCCGAAATTCGCTGACGGCGCAGTGAAGCTCGATGCACTGTCCCATGAGCCGTGGAAACATTTCCCGCAGGTGCGTGAAGAAGATCACACCAGTGCCAAAAGCGATGTCTGGCAGAAGCAGGAACGCTTCCAGGAAATGGCTCGCACCCTTGAAACCGCCACCGGTGAATTGGTGGTTGCCAGCAAGGTTCAACCCTACAAGGCCAGCAACCTCGGCCCGGCAGTGCAGAAGGTCGAAGATGCGTGCAGTGCATGCCATAAAGAGTTTCGCGATCATTGAGATTGTGCGCGTAGGAGCTGGCTTGCCAGCGAAGGGGCCTTCAAGATCGCCAAAAGCTTCGCTGGCAAGCCAGCTCCTACAGGTTATTTGTCTAGCTCATCCAGCGCGTCCTGCAATTCCTTGCGGGATTCGGCGAGTTTGTCTTTGCGCTTGTTGATCTTCTCCGGGTCGCCTTTTTTCATCGCCTTGTCGAGATCCGCCTGACGCTTGCTGACTTCGTGTTTGGCGTCGAGCACCTTGTTTTCCCGTTCTTTCTTCAGGGAGGCGTCGGTGCAGTGGGCGGTGACTTCGTTCAGTGCGGTTTCCAGGCCTGCCTGCTGATCGGCGTTGCCGTGGGATTTGGCCAGCTCGATCTGGTTGATGATGCCCTGTTTCTTGGCGGCGCAGCCGGTCAGGCCCGGAGCTTCTTCGGTGGCCATCAGTGGCGCGGCCATCACGCTGCAAAGGGTCAACAAGGCGAGCGGTAGAAATTTCATAAAAGCTCCATGTGAAAAAGCGATCGTGGCGATGGGTCGTTTGAGCCCAGCCCCACCATAGGGTTCCCGGGTTGAGGCGTATCATCGGCCGCTAAAAACCGTCGACACCCGCAACACGTAATGTTTCGCTCAAGGCCAGTACCTGCGGGTCGCGGAAGAATGCGCTCAATTGCGCTGCGCGTCCCGGGCCGATGCCGGCTTCAGCCTGCCATTGTTCGGTGTTTCGCTGCGCCAGTTCCTGCCATGAATCGGCGAGGCGTGCCTGCCCGGTCGGCGGCAAGCCCAGGGCTTTGAGCCAACGAGCGAAAGGCTGTTGTCGGGCGCTGTTGAAACTGTTCAAAAGACGAGCACTGCTGCGCTCGCCGAAGCCGTCAATGTTAGCAAGCTCTTGGGCATCGAGGGTCAACCAATCCAGCAGGCCGTTCAGGCGGCCTGTTTCGAGAAGTTTCTCCCAAGTGCCAGGGCCGACGTGGGGCAACGCCAGTCCCTGTTTGCCACTGAGCCAGGTCAGGCGTGCAAGAAATTGACTCCTGCATTCCGGTGTTGGCTGCCAGCAACTGAGCTGATGAAAGTCCGCTGCCAGCGGCACCTGTATGTCAGGGCGTTCGGTGCTGCGCAGTATGACGCCATCCAGTCTGGGAATGGTCAAGCCGGCCAGGCTGATGGACACCTGATCGCCGGGGCGGATGTCCAGTTCTTGCCAGCGCCGCAGAGAGCTGAGGCTGACTCGCTTGATCTGCCGGTCATCCAGTTTCACTGGTGTCAGATCCAGCACGGGTGTAATTCGGCCGGTTCGTCCAATCTTGAAGTGAACTTTGCGCACCTCGGCCAGCGCCTGGGCGAATGGGTATTTCCAGGCGACGCTCCAATAAGGCGGTTTTGCCTGCCAGCGCTCGGCGGGCGGGCGTTGATCCTGGCGCAGGACTACGCCATCGCTGGTAAAGGGCAGGGGCGTGCGATACCAGTGCTCGCGCCAGCGTTCAGCGTCGGCAAATGCCTTGATCGGCTGACTGTAGGGCGCGGTGCTCGGGAAACCCAGTTCATCCAGTGCCGACACGCGGGCGGACAAGCTGCCCGATCCTTGGGGCCAGTCCCAGACAAACAGACCGATCCTTTCGGCTTGCTCGGCGTTCAATTCCTTGCGCGCCATCAAGCCCGCTACGGTGGCGCGGGCGTTGAGGCTGCCGGCCTTGGCTTGAATGTGCGCGGTCAGGCGCCAATAGAGTTCGCCCTGGACCAGCAAATCCAGCGGCTGTGGCAGTCGTTGAGGGATGGCGGCGATCTGCCGCGCCGAGGCCGTCCAGTCCTGGCCGTTTACGCCGTCCCCGCGACTGATGGCCTTGGCCAGCAAGCCTTTGTGGTAAATCAGTGTCACTGCCACGCCGTCGACTTTGGGTTGGACCCAGATGTCCGTGCGGTCACGCAGCCAGTTTTCGACGGCGGGCCCATCGCGAAGTTTTTCCAGGCCGGTATGGGCAATGGGATGGGGGATTGTGCCGCCCGCCGTGCGCAGTGGTTCTGCGGGTGGGCGTGGTGAGTCGAAACAGTGCTGCCATTCAGTCAGGCGGGCGCGGGACTGATCGTAGAGTTCATCGGCGATCAATGAGCGGCCTTGGCGATGATAGTTATCGTCCCAGAGGTCGATTTGTTTTTGCAGGGCGGTGATTTCGTTTTGGGCGCGTCCTGGCGGCCAGTCGGGGCACTCGGTGGCGTTGGCGGTCAGGCAGGCAAAGGTCAGCAGGAAACCGAAAGACAGGTGCAGGGAGGGAAGCATTGTGAGCGTCCTTGCTCAGGGGAATGCTTCAAGGCTAGTCAGTATTTTGGGGGGAGGCAGAAGGGTGTTTTGCCGGGTGTTTCTGGTGGTGACTGGGCCGGCGCCTTCGCGAGCAGGTTCGCTCCCACAGGGGAATGCGGTCAACTGTGGGAGCGAACCTGCTCGCGATGGCCGCGACTCGGTCTTGAGTGAAGGCAATAAAAAGCCCCGCACGGCGAACCGTGCGGGGCTTTTGGTTCCGCCGGGGGAAGTCTTACAGGCCAGCAGCAGAGCGCAAGGCGTCGACGCGGTCGGTTTTTTCCCAGGTGAAGGTGGTGAAGGTATCGTCACCCACGGTCTTGGTTTGCGGAGTGCGACCGAAGTGGCCGTACGCCGCGGTTTCCTGGTACATCGGGTGCAGCAGGTCGAGCATGGTGGTGATTGCGTACGGACGCAGGTCGAACACTTCACGGACCAGATTGATGATTTTCTCATCGCTGATCTTGCCGGTGCCGAAGGTGTTCAACGAAATCGACGTAGGCTGGGCCACACCGATCGCGTAGGAAACCTGAATCTCGCAACGCTCGGCCAGGCCGGCAGCGACGATGTTCTTGGCCACGTAACGACCGGCGTAGGCGGCCGAACGGTCGACCTTCGATGGATCTTTACCGGAGAACGCACCGCCACCGTGACGAGCCATGCCGCCGTAGGTGTCGACGATGATCTTGCGACCGGTCAGGCCGCAGTCGCCCACCGGGCCGCCGATGATGAACTGGCCGGTCGGGTTGATGTGGAACTGAGTGTCTTTGTGCAGCAGTTCGGCAGGCAGCACGTGCTTGACGATCAGCTCCATCACGCCTTCGCGCAGGTCTTTGTACGACACTTCAGGGTTGTGCTGGGTCGACAGGACAACAGCGTCGATGCCGACCACCTTGCCGTTTTCGTAACGGCAGGTGACCTGGGACTTGGCATCCGGACGCAGCCACGGCAGCAGGCCGGATTTGCGGGCTTCAGCCTGGCGCTGCACCAATTGGTGAGAGAAGGTGATCGGTGCAGGCATCAGCACGTCGGTTTCGTTGCTGGCGTAGCCGAACATCAGGCCCTGGTCACCGGCACCCTGGTCTTCAGGCTTGGCACGGTCGACGCCCTGGTTGATGTCGGGGGACTGCTTGCCGATGATGTTCATCACGCCGCAGGTTGCACCGTCGAAACCGACGTCGGAACTGGTGTAGCCGATGTTGGTGATCACGTCACGAACGATCTGCTCCAGGTCAACCCAGGCCGAGGTAGTGACTTCGCCGGCGATGATCGCCACACCCGTTTTCACCAGAGTCTCGCACGCCACGCGGGCGAACTTGTCTTCAGCAATGATTGCGTCCAGCACCGCGTCGGAAATCTGGTCGGCGATTTTATCCGGATGCCCTTCAGACACGGACTCGGAGGTGAAGAGGGAGTATTCGCTCATCTCGATGTTTTCCTGAAATTACCGATGGTGAGTGTCGCCAGGCGGTCGCTGAAAGTGGCGGACCTGAATCTGGAAACCATTACGTAAGCCTACATAGAGGCTTTCCCCGGGAACGAGTCCCGCAGCGGTGGCCCAACGGGCCAAATCGTCCTGTTCAAACCCCAACCATAGATCACCGCAGGCCTCCCTGGCCCAACTCTGGTTGTGGCTACATAAATCGGTCACTAGCAGGCTGCCACCTGATTGCAGCAAGCCGGCCATGTGTTTGAGCGCTTCGGCCGGCGCGGCAAAATGGTGCAGGACCATGTTCAGTACAACGCAATCGGCCTTGAGGCTGACGCCGTTCAGTGCGTCGGCCAGTTGCAGGTTGACGTTGCTCAGCGTTTCACGCTCGCAGACCTGGCGCGCCAGATCGAGCATGGCCGGGCTGTTGTCCAGCGCTGTCACCTGAGTGAAGCGGCGCGCCAGTTCCGGCAGGAATGCACCGTCTCCGGGGCCGACTTCAATGGCGGTGGCGCCTTCGCTGAAACTCAACTTATCGAGCAGGGCCACCACGCTTTCGCGGTATTGCGGCAGGCCGGCGATCAAGTCTTGCTGGGCGCGAAACTTCTCCGCCACCCGTGAGAAAAAGTCCTGGCTGGCCGCCGCTCGTTGCCCATGGACCTGACCAATCCGCGACTGCACATCGGCAGGCAGGGTCAGGTTGTCCACTTCTTCGAGCAGGGCTGCATGCAGCTTGCCGCCCGGCAGGTCGGTGTGGGGCAGGGCGCGACGGTAGAAAATCGCGTTGCCTTCACGGCGCGTCGCCACCAGGTCGGCCTGGGCCAGTACCTTGAGGTGATGACTCATGCCGGACTGACCGATGCCGAAGATCTGCGCCAGTTCCAGCACGCCAAACGAATCGTTGGCCAGCGCGCGCAATACATTCAGGCGCAGTGGATCGCCAGCGGCTTTGCACAGGGCCGACAGCTCATCGCAATCGTCATGTCGAATCGAGGGCGCGCGTAAATTCATAAGGCCAGCAGTCTAGTGACGGTCAGAAAGCATCGCAAGGGCAATATCAAAAAGTTTTGATATTGCTCGATAGATGGCACTTCTCGGCGTTAGGTTTAGTCAACAAATGAACAGCGGAAAGGTTTCACCCGTCGAATACGCTGTTAACCATTGGAAAAACGCCTTCAGATGATTATCTGTCATTGCCCCGAGGCGGGTGGGTGAGGGAAAATGCTCGCCTTTTTTCCGTTTCGTTTTATTCACTCTCGATTCAATCCGCAGGAGAACAGCGATGCCCAGCCGTCGTGAGCGTGCCAACGCCATTCGTGCCCTCAGCATGGATGCCGTGCAAAAAGCCAACAGCGGCCATCCCGGTGCCCCTATGGGTATGGCGGATATCGCCGAAGTACTTTGGGGTGACTACCT
>NZ_LHPC01000009.1 GCF_001297125.1 Pseudomonas sp. RIT-PI-q | reverse complement strand
GGCTCTCGGGGAGCAAGGTGCTTTGACCTCGATGTTCACCTTGGATGAAGCGTTTCATGGGCGACCCTTGCGATAAATTCTGGGAAATCATAGCAAGGGTTTGTTTCCACGTTTTTGCACACTCTGGGCCGGGGGCGGCTAACCCGGCATCCCTGCCGGGTTGCCCACTGCGCAGAACCTCCACTCGGCCTCTCGAGGCGGCGGTGCATCAAGATCAAAAGCACGGCGGCCTGCAGGCCGGCCTGATTTCTGCGTATGCATTCTCCCTGTAGGAGCGAGCTTGCTCGCGAAAGACGTCAACGATGACGCGTTTCAACAGGATAAACGTGGCCCATGCGAATGCTTCGCTGGCAAGCCAGCTCCTACCTTGACCGTGTGCGGCCTCTTATTCATTTAGCCCACCAATCCCCTGTAGGAGCTGGCTTGCCAGCGAAGGACGTCAACGATGACGCGTTTCATCAGGATAAACGTGGCGCATTCGAATGCTTCGCTGGCAAGCCAGCTCCTACAGGGGCCCCTTTCCGACTGACCCAGGTTTTCATGGAGACACAGGCTCTGAACCTTCCCCTGACCCATAAAAAAACCCGGCTAAAAAGCCGGGTTTTTTGTCTGGCGTCGATCTTAAGCAGTAAAGGTTTTGCCTTCGAACTGCTCAGCCACGAATTTCCAGTTGACCAGGTTCCAGAACGCTTCGACATACTTCGGACGAACGTTGCGGTAGTCGATGTAGTAAGCGTGTTCCCAGACGTCGCAGGTCAGCAGCGGGGTGTCGCCGTTGGTCAGCGGGTTGCCGGCGCCGATGGTGCTGGCCAGGCCCAGGGAACCGTCAGCTTTTTTCACCAGCCAGCCCCAACCGGAACCGAAGGTGCCGATGGAAGTCTTGCTGAACTCTTCCTTGAACTTGTCGAACGAACCGAAAGAAGCGTTGATGGCCTCAGCCAGTGCGCCGGTTGGTTGACCGCCGGCGTTTGGCGCCAGGCAGTTCCAGTAGAAAGTGTGGTTCCAGACTTGAGCGGCGTTGTTGAAGATACCGCCCGAGGAAGATTTGACGATTTCTTCCAGAGTCTTGCCTTCGAACTCGGTGCCTGGCACCAGGTTGTTCAGGTTCACGACGTAGGTGTTGTGGTGCTTGTCGTGGTGGTATTCCAGAGTTTCCTTGGAAATGTGCGGCTGCAGGGCATCGTGTGCGTAAGGCAGCGGCGGCAATTCGAAAGCCATGATGATTCTCCTAATCAGGTCAGTTGCGGTGAGCGCAAGGCCGATCACGGGCGGCCAGACAAGCGCCGGGGAGTTTGTACTCTTTGCGGCGCATCGGATCGGATCATAGCACCGGGGGTGCGGCATAACCACGCAACAACTGTGTGGAATAGAGGTTCCAGAGCCTTTTGGAATAAATCACCCGGCAACGATTAACTGGAACGCTACCGCGAACATCATCACCGCCACCAACAGATCGAGAATTCGCCAGGTGCTTGGCCGTGCCAGCCACGGGGCCAGCCACGCCGCCCCGAGCGCCAGGGTGAAAAACCACAGCAACGAAGCGCTGGCCGCGCCCACCACATAAGCGCCGGGCTCGGTTTGTTGGGCGCCGAGGGAGCCGATCAGCAGCACGGTATCCAGGTAGACATGCGGGTTGAGCAACGTCACCGCCAAGGCACTGAGCATCACCGCACGCAATGAACGCACGGTCTGGTTTTCAGCCTGTTGCAGGCTTTGTTTCGAGCAGGCCCGACGCAGCGCCTGGGTGCCGTACCAAATCAGAAAAACGGCGCCACCCCAACGGGCAACCGCCAGCAGCGTCGGATTTTGCGCCAGCACCGTCGCCAGCCCGAACACCCCGGCGGCCACCAGCAGCGCATCGCAAGTGACGCACAGCGCTGCCACCGGCAGGTGATGTTCGCGCCGCAGGCTCTGGGCCAGCACAAATGCATTCTGAGTACCAATCGCCATGATCAGCCCGGCGGCCACCAGCAGGCCGTTTACATAACTTTGCCACATGAGATTTTTACTCCGCGTTGGCTGCCAGGTCCCGCAGTACCTGCAGGGCGCGTTCAGCATCGGCCTGGCCGACGAATAAGTGGTCGTGGTAATAGCCGGCGATCACGTTGCAGCTGATTCCGGCCTGGCCCAAGGCCGTGGCGAATGCGGCCGTGAGGCCGACGGCTTCGAGGGCCGAATGCACGTTCAAGGTGATCCAGGCCGCGACGTAATCGAAACTGAAACCGGCCTGCTCGGCGTGGGAGCGTTCCAGAATGACGGTCAGGCCTTCCTGTTCGCGGAAGCTGCCGACAATCTCAAGGCCAGCGGGCAGCTTGCCGTCGCGCAGGGTGCAGAACACGTAGTCGCCGGCGTTGAGTTGCGGGCTCATGCTTTTAAGAAGCGTTGCCAATGAAGTTTCGCCAGCCATGTCGGTGATCCTTGTTCAAGAGTTCTTGCTGGCCATTCTCCGGTGTGGCGTTGTATAAGAAAAACCAATCCTGCTGATCGCTCATTAGGAGAACTGATGTTCGATTATAAATTGCTTTCTGCCTTGGCCGCGGTGGTCGAGCAGGCCGGATTCGAGCGTGCCGCGCAGGTGCTGGGTTTGTCGCAATCGGCGATTTCCCAGCGGATCAAATTGCTTGAGGCGCGGGTCGGGCAACCAGTGTTGGTGCGGGTGACCCCGCCGGCGCCGACCGAAATCGGCCGGCGGCTGCTCAACCATGTGCAGCAAGTGCGTTTGCTGGAGCGTGATTTGCAAACGCTGGTGCCGGCACTCGACGAAGAAGGCTTGCCGGAACGCCTGCGCATCGCCCTGAATGCCGACAGCCTCGCCACGTGGTGGGCGGTGGCGGTGGGCGATTTTTGCGCGGAACAACATCTGCTGCTCGATCTGGTGGTGGAAGACCAGACCGTCGGCCTCAAACGCATGCGCGCCGGCGAAGTGGCAGCGTGTGTCTGCGCCAGTGAACGTCCGGTGGCCGGTGCACGCAGCGTGTTGCTGGGCGCCATGCGCTACCGGGCGTTGGCCAGCCCGGCGTTCATCGCCCGGCATTTTCCTGAAGGTGTGCGCGCCGATCAGTTGTCGAAAACCCCAGCCCTGGTGTTTGGCCCGGACGATTTCCTACAGCATCGCTACCTTGCGTCCCTCGGCGTAGATGGCGGATTCGAACACCATTTATGCCCCTCGTCCGAAGGCTTCATCCGCCTCACGGAAGCTGGCCTCGGTTGGGGCCTGGTGCCTGAATTGCAGGTGCGCGAGCAACTGGAGCGCGGCGTGCTGGTGGAGCTTTTGCCAGATAAGCCGATCGATGTGCCGCTGTACTGGCATCATTGGCGCAATGGCGGCCAGTTGCTGGGGCTGCTCACCGATCAATTGGTGCGCTCGTCCAGACAATGGCTCGTGCCGTTGGACTGACGGGCAGCGTCAAGACCTCACGCACTACGCAAAACGAAATATTCGGAGCAATTCATGAAGATTCTGGTCACCGGCGCAAGCGGCTTCATTGGCGGGCGCTTTGCGCGTTTCGCCCTGGAGCAGGGCCTGGACGTGCGGGTCAACGGTCGCCGGGCCGAGAGTGTGGAGCATCTGGTGCGCCGTGGCGCCGAGTTCATTCAGGGTGACTTGAGCGACCCGGAACTGGCGCGCGACCTGTGTTCCGACGTCGAAACCGTGGTCCATTGCGCCGGCGCGGTCGGCCTGTGGGGGCGTTATCAGGACTTCCATCAAGGCAACGTCCAGGTCACCGAAAACATCGTCGAGGCTTGCCTGAAACAGCGGGTCCGACGCCTGGTGCACCTGTCGTCGCCGTCGATCTACTTCGATGGCCGCGATCATCTGGGCTTGACCGAAGATCAAGTGCCCAAGCGCTTCAAGCACCCGTACGCCGCGACCAAGTACCTGGCCGAGCAAAAGGTCTTCGGCGCCCAGGAGTTCGGGCTCGAAACCCTGGCCCTGCGCCCGCGCTTCGTGACGGGCGCAGGTGACATGAGCATCTTCCCGCGCTTGCTGAACATGCAGCGCAAAGGGCGTTTGTCGATTGTCGGCAATGGCCTGAACAAGGTCGATTTCACCAGCGTGCAAAACCTCAACGAAGCGTTGCTCAGCAGTTTACTGGCCAGCGGTTCGGCGCTGGGCAAGGCTTACAACATCAGCAATGGCACGCCGATTCCGTTGTGGGACGTGGTCAATTACGTCATGCGCAAAATGGATATCCCACAGGTGACGCGCTACCGTTCCTACGGCTTGGCCTACACCGTCGCCGCGCTCAACGAAGGCGCGTGCAAGCTGTGGCCGGGGCGCCCCGAGCCGACCTTGTCGCGCCTGGGCATGCAAGTCATGAACAAAAATTTCACCCTGGACATCAGCCGCGCACGGCATTATCTGGACTACGATCCGAAAGTCAGCCTCTGGACCGCCCTCGATGAATTCTGCGGCTGGTGGAAGGCCCAGGACATTCGCTGACCACGCCGATACTGAACCGAGTTTGGGCCCGAGGGTCAATCGGTGCAGCGATGGGGTTTATACTGCGCCGCATCAAGCCATCACCGCGTTCCACAAAGGTTGCCTCAATGTCCATGCGTAACGATGCCAACGACGACTTCGACGATGTACCGAGCCTGCGTGCCAACAGCCTCGACGACGATGATTTTGTGCCCACCGCCCGTACCACCGTGCATTCGCGGACCGCGCCCGTGGTCAAGGTCAAAGGTCCGAGCACCGGCCCGTTGTGGGCGCTGGTCGGCGCCTTGCTCTTTGCGTTCGCCGGCCTTGCCTGGTGGAGCTTTCAGCAGATCTCGCTGATGGAACAGCAACTGGTGGCGACCCAGGAAAGTTTCGCGCGTATCAGTGAGGAAGCGGCGGGGCGCTTGCAGGACATTTCCGGCAAGGTAGTCGCCAGCCAGACCAACGTGACCAGCGACAGCGAAGCCTTGAAACTGCAAATCAAGCAGTTGGAAAGCAAGCTCCTGGATCAGGGCAAACAGCAGCAAGGTGTTGCCGGCCAGGCTTCGGAGCTGGACAAGCGTCTGGCACAGATGACCGCGCAAACCACCGAACTGGATAAACGCCTGGCGCAGATGACCGCCCAGGGCACTGAGCAACAGACCGCCACCATCCAATTGCAGGCTCAGGTCAAAGTCTTGAACAGTGACGTGGCCGTGCTGAAAAGCGCCCCGGCGGACACTGACCAATTCGACGCCCAGCTGAAAAGCCTCGGCGCCGATATTGTTGCGCTGAAGAAACAAGGTAATCCGAGCGCGGCCATCGAACGTCTGGAACAGGAAGTGGTTATCCTCAAAAGCCAACAGGACAACCGCCCGACGCCGTCCGCCGGTGCCGCCAACATTGCCGAGTTCGACGCTTTCCGCGGCCAGGTCACCCGTAACATCAACACCCTTCAAGCGCAGATCCAGAATCTGCAGCAACAACTGCGCGCCCGACCTTAGTTTCCAGGCGTTGCGCAACCACCTGTAGCAGCCTTCGGCAGCTGCTACAGAGGCCCACTGCGTTTTCCTGAATGCTCGTACAAATCCCCAAGCCGTCTACGCTCTTCAAACACCAAGAAGAACGAGGGATGCGCAATGGGATTATTGCAGAAGGTGGCCGTGCTGGGCGCGATGCTCTTGCTGTGCTTCGGCCAGGCCCAGGCCGCCGGGACGGAAAAGGATGACAGCCAGGCCGCCAAGGCCCTGCTGGAAAAAGCCCTGGCCTACTACCACGACAATGGCGACAAAGCCTTCGCTGCCTTCAGCCGCCAGGGTGAATTTGTCGACAAGGATCGTTACGTGTTCGTGGTCGACACCAAGGGCGTGATGCTCGCCAGCGGCGGGCCGTCTTCGGCGCTGATCGGCCGTGATGTCTCCGAAACCCTCGGGCCGGATTTGCAGAAAGCCTTCAAGGACGCCCTGAAAGTCCCCGAAGGCAATGGCATTCAGCAGGCGGAATACCGTTGGCAGAACTGGTCCGATGGCAAGGTCGAGCGCAAACACGTGTACTACCAGCGTATCGGTCAGCGGATTCTGGCGGTCGGTTACTACCTGCCACGGGCCTCGGCGGAACAGGCGATGGCGTTGCTGAATAAAGCAGCGGCCGATCTGGTCAAGGACGAGAAGGGCACACTCATGGCGATCAACTCCCTGAAGGGCGGCTATTTGCAGGATGACCTGTATGTGTTCGTCGTCGACCTGAACACCCAGCGTTACGTGGCCCACGGCACCAACCTGCGGTTGATCAACACCGATTTCAGCAAGGTCAACGACCCGGAAGGCAAGCCGGTGGGCGAGCCGATCCTGGCCTTGATCGCCAAACAGGATTACGGCGAATACGAATACCGCTGGAAAAACCCGGTGACCGGAAAGGTCGAGGACAAACATGCCTACCTGAAAAAGGTCGGGCATTTTCTGGTGGCTGTCGGGTATTACAGCCCGTGATTTTAGGGTGTCAGTAACGACGCCATCGCGGGCAAGCCCGCTCCCACAGGATTTGCAGGGTCCTTGTGGGAGCGGGCTTGCCCGCGATGCAGGCGACTCGGTCTACCGAACCTTATCCTCACGCCCACGCAACAACATGTTCGGCATCGCAATCGCCGCCGCCAGCCCGAGCAACGACACCGCCGCGCTGACCATCAGCAAATGCCGAAAGGTCAGCAGCAGCTCTGCACGCAAGGCGTTCTGCGCGTCCCCTGGCGCGGCGTTCAAACCATCGAGCAAGACATTCCCGGAACTGCCCTCGGCAATCAGCGTCGACCCGGCCAGATGGGCGAAACTTGAATCCTGCAACAACGCCAGCAGCAGCGCCGACATCAACGCCACACCCACCGCGCCGCCCAACGAACGGAACAGGTTGGTGGTGCTGGTGGCGACGCCGATGTCCCGTTGAGCCACCGAGTTCTGTGTCCCGACCAACGAAGTCGGGAACTGCATGCCGGAAGCGATCCCGCTGAGCAACATGAACAGGCTGCTGAGTAAAACTGCCTGAGGCGCACTGAATGCCATCCCGAGGATCGAGATAGGCATCAGTACCGCGCCGCCGAGGATCATCGGTTTGTAGCGCCCGGTGACCGAGGTCCGGCGGCCGGCGAAATAGGCGCCGATCGGCAAGCCCATGGCCAGCGGCAACAGGTGCAGCGCAGCGCTGTCGGCCCCGGCACCGGTGACGCTCTGGAAGCGCAGCGGCATCAGGACGATCAATGAGATCGCCTGGAAACTGGTGAAGAAAATCGTGCACCAGCACAGAATCGCATTGCGGTTGGCGAACAGGTGCATCGGCAGCAACGGCTCCCGCGCCCGACGCTCATGCCAGACAAACAGCGCCAGCACCAATACCGCACAAACGAGCAAGCCCAGCACTTCGGCGCTGCGCCACGAATAACCCTGGCCGACCTGAGTGATGCCCAGCAGCAATGCAGTCAAACCGATGATCATCAGCACTGTGCCGAGGTAATCGATGACCGGCTTGCGCTGCGGCACCGGCAGCCCCACCAGTGTGCGATTGGCTACCAGCCACGCGCCCAGGCCCAGCGGCAGGTTGATCAGAAACACCCAGCGCCAGGACAGGTATTCGGTCATGTAACCGCCGAATACCGGGCCTGCCACGCTGGCCACCGCGTACATGCTGCTGAAATAGCCTTGATAGCGACCGCGCTCACGGGGCGGCACGATGTCGCCGATGATCGCCTGGCTCACCGACACCATTCCGCCGGCACCAATGCCCTGAATAATCCGCGCCAGCACCAATTGCTCCATGCTTTGCGCCATGCCGCAAAATAACGAAGCAAGCGTGAACACCCCCATGCCGAACAGCATCAACTTGCGTCGGCCGTACAGGTCGCCGAGCTTGCCGTAGATCGGCACGGCCACGGTCATCGCCACCATGTAGCCGGAAATCACCCAGGCCAGCAGGCTGACATCCTTGAACTGCGCGGAAATGGCCGGCATTGAAACGGCGACGATGGTCTGGTCCAGGGCAGCGAGAAAAATCGCCAGCATCAGGGCGATCAGCACGCTGCGAATGGCCGGTTTGGTTGTTTCAGGCTGGTTGAGATTGGTCACGGGGTAAAACCTGCGGTGATGGACCCGCAAGAAGCGTGGCGAGCGGGAATGCTCGCCAGTGTAAGTCGATAGCAGGCTATTCGATAGCCTCGTATGGAAGCCCGACGTAATTTTCTGCAATAGTTTTTCGACCGGCTTCGGAGTCGACAAAGTACGCCAGTTCCGACTCGGTAATGCGCTGGCTGAAGGCATCGTGCTCATCGAAACGGTGCAACATCGAGGTCATCCACCAGGAAAACCGTTCGGCTTTCCACACCCGGCGCAGGCAGGCTTCGGAATACTTATCCAGCAGATCGACCCGGCCTTCGCGGTAAACCTTGAGCAAAATAGTGAACAGCGTACTGACGTCGCTGGCCGCCAGGTTCAGGCCCTTGGCGCCGGTAGGCGGGACAATGTGCGCGGCGTCGCCGACCAGGAACATCCGCCCGTACTGCATCGGTTCAACCACGAAGCTGCGCAGCGGCGCGATGCTTTTTTCGATGGACGGCCCGGTCACCAGTTTTTCCGCCAACGCTTCTGGCAAGCGAGTCTTGAGTTCATCCCAGAAACGCTGATCGGACCAGTTTTCGACCTGCTCATCCGCCGGCACCTGAAGGTAATAGCGAGTGCGCGTGGCCGAACGCATGCTGCACAAGGCAAAACCGCGCTCGTGACGGGCGTACACCAGCTCGTCGTGGACCGGCGGTGTGTCAGCCAGAATCCCGAGCCAGCCGAACGGATAAACCCGCTCGAAGACTTTGAGGCACTCGGCGGGAATCGACTGCCGCGCCACGCCATGGAAACCGTCGCACCCGGCGATGTAGTCACAATCGAGGCGATACAGCTCGCCGTCCTTCTCAAACGTCACGAACGGTTCTTCGGTTTTCATGCCATGAGGGACGACATTGCTGGCTTGGTAAATCGTCTGCGCGCCGGCCTCCCGACGAGCGGCCATCAGGTCGCGGGTGACCTCGGTCTGACCGTAGATCATCACGGTTTTGCCACCGGTCAGGGCGTGCAGGTCGATGTGTACCTGGCGCCCGCCGAGGGCCAGTTCGAAGCCGCCGTGGACCAACCCTTCGACGTCCATGCGCTGGCCCACCCCGGCCTGGCGCAGCAGCTCTACCATGCCTTGTTCGAGGACGCCGGCACGGATTCGCCCGAGTACATAGTCCGGGGTCTGGCGTTCGAGGATGAGGGTGTCGATGCCAGCGTTGTGCAGCAACTGGCCGAGCAATAAACCAGCAGGACCGGCACCGATGATGGCCACTTGGGTTTTCAGCATTTTCATTGTTTTTATGACTCGCAAGCTCCACGCGGCCAAGGCCGGTGAATGATTTTTATGGATCGAGTGCTTGCATTTTTCACTTGCGAGTCCGTCAATTGAAGGTGAAAACTGAGCCGATACCTGTACATTCTGCCAATCGGTGCGATTATCGCCCGCCACCTTCCGAGGCCTGGATTGAAGTTATGAACAAGCCTGACCTACCTTCGATTCCAGTGTTCAAACTCTATGGTGAAAGCCTGGACTGGCCGACCCCGGATTTGTTGCACTGCGAAACCATTTCCAAACGCAGCCGCGAACATCAATGGGAAATAAAACCCCACCGCCACGCTGATTTGTGCCAGTTGCTCTTCGTGTTCAAAGGTCAGGCAGAGCTTGAAATCGAAGGCAAACGTACGCAACTGACGGAGCCGGCAATGCTGATCCTGCCGCCGCTGTCGGTGCATGGTTATCGCTTTTCCGAAGACGTCGAAGGCTTTGTCGTGACTCTTGCCGCGCCGCTGGTCGCCCATCTTCAGTCGCAACTGGGCAACTCGGTGAATGCACTGGCCCAGGCCGAAAGTTATCCAGTGGGCAAGGACGACGAGTATCTCAACAGCCTGTTTTCTGCGCTGCAAAACGAATACACCGGCCATCAACCGGCGCGGGAAATGCTCATGCATTCGCTGGTCAGCGTGATCATGGTGTGGGTCAGCCGTCAGGTGATCCAGCGCCGCTCCGCGAATCAGCGTCCGCAACGTGCCCGGGAATACCTCAACGGCTTTATTCAACTGGTGGAAGAAACTTATCGCCAGCACGTCAAGGTCGAGGACCTGGCGCATCGGCTGGGGATTTCGGTGTCGCACCTCAACGGCACTTGCCGTGAATTGGCGGGGCAGCCGGCGTTGCAGATCATGCACGAGCGTCAATTGCTGGAGGCCAAGCGCTTGCTGACCTACACCAGCATGACCATTTATGAAATGTCCGACGTGTTGGGGTTTTCCGATCCGACCAACTTCACGCGCCTGTTCCGACGTCGTGTGGGGATCTCGCCCAAGGCTTTTCGCGACCGCTTGAAGGCCGATCAGGACAACGAGGCCTGATCCCCTTCGTTACCGCAGGGCATTAAGGGTCGCGTTGTGGGGAATGCAGCGCTCGAAGTTGCAGCTCGCGTATTCACGGGGCAGTTGCCGCAACTGCTCGACGCGCCAGGCCGCCGTGCCGTACAGCGCAAGCGTGGCCGCGCAGGTGATGAAAATCGCGAGGTATCTTCTTGTTCTGGTGTTCATGGCGTGGACCTCTGAACGAATACCCTTCGGTATTACTTTCAGCATAGGTCAGGGGTGGTGAGTTGCCAGTCAGAGGGTCTTTGTAGGAGCTGGCTTGTGTAGGAGCTGGCTTGCCAGCGAAGGGCGCGACCAGATTTGTGCGGTGACGCCAATGACGCCTTCGCTGGCAAGCCAGCTCCTACAGGGATCGGTGTTTACAACCCCACATCCCACTCCGGCTCTTCGGGAAATCTCAGCACCAGAAAATCCAGCATGCTGCGCAGCGCCGCCGGCATGTGTTTACGTGAGGCGTACACCGCGTACACGTTCATTTGCCGGGGTTCGGCCTGGGGCAGCAGCCGGATCAGTTCGCCGCTGTGGATATGCACGCCAGCCTGATAACTGGGCAGCATCGCCACACCCGCGCCGGCCATCGTCGCGCGTAACAGTGTGCTGGCCTCGTTGGCGCTGATGTTGCCTTGTACCGGCACCGAGACCGGTTCGCCGTCCTGCTCGAAATGCCAGAGGCTTTTGCCGAAGTAGGAGTGGGTCAGGCAGTTATGCAGGCTCAAGTCCTCGACCCGCTGCGGTGTCGGGTGTTCGCGCAGGTAGGCGGGGGAGGCGCAGATCACCGAGCGGCAGACCGTCAGCCGGCGCGCGATCAGGTTCGGGTCCAGGTCGTTACTGGTGCGAATCGCCAGATCGATGCGCTCATCCACCAGGTTCACCGTGCGATCGAGCATCTGCATATCGATGCTGACGCCGGGGTAGCGTTTGACGTAAGCGGCCATGGCGTCCGCCAGTTGCGCCTGGCCGAACGAGGTGCTGACGCTGATCCGCAGCAGGCCACGCGGTGCGTCGTCCGGCTCGCTGACGGCGGCTTGCATGTCTGTGGATAAGTCGAGCATCTGCCGGCAGCGAGGAAGGATTTCGCTACCGGCGGCGGTCAGGCTCAATTTGCGTGTGGTGCGGTGCATCAGGCGCGCACCGACCCAGTCTTCCAGCTCCGCCAGATACCGCGAAACCACCGGCCGTGACAGGTCCAGATGATCGGCGGCGGCCGACTGGCTGCCGAGGTCGACCACCGTGACGAACACCCGCATTGCTTGTAGACGATCCATGATTTGCCCGCTTTCAGAAACAAACTATGTTCCAGCATCGCATTTTTTGTACTGAGTCAGGCAACTAAGCTCTGCCTCACTGTGTAGGAGCTGGCTTGCCAGCGAAGAACGCCCAGGCGCTGTGTTCATCCGGTAAACACGCGTCATCGTTGACGTCCTTCGCTGGCAAGCCAGCTCCTACAAAAGCGTTCAACAATCAATGGAGTAACAGATGATCGGATTCACCTCTTTCAAACGCGTTTTTCTAGCCGCTATGCTGGGATTGTCAGCTCATGCCACAGCGGCATCGACGTTGACGCTGGATGTCTACAACCCCGGCGACAAGGCGATCTTCCCGGTGACCTCGGTACTGGTCCGCGGCGAGAAGGACGCGATTCTGGTGGACGCGCAATTCGGCAAGTCCCAGGCCGAGCAAGTGGTGGAGAAAATCCGCGCCAGTGGCAAGCAATTGACCACCATCTACATCAGCCACGGCGACCCGGATTACTACTTCGGTCTCGACACCCTGACGGCTGCTTTCCCTAACGCCAAAGTGCTCGCCTCGCAACCGACCGTGGACCACATCAAGAAAACCGTCGACGGCAAACTGGCGTTCTGGGGCCCGAAAATGGGCGCTGACGTGCCGGCCAAAACCATCGTGCCGGGCGTACTCAAGGGCGACAGCCTGATGCTCGAAGGGCAGAAGTTGCAGGTGGTGGGTCTTGAGGGCAAACAGCCGGATCGCAGTTTTGTCTGGATTCCGTCGATCAAGGCAGTGGTCGGTGGTGTGGTCGTCGCGGAAAACATCCACGTGTGGATGGCCGACACCCAAACCCCGCAGTCCCATGCCGATTGGTTGACTACGCTGCATTCCATCGAAACCCTGAAACCGAACACTATCGTGCCGGGCCATTACCTGGGTGAGAGCGCCCGCTCGCTGGCCGCCGTGCAGTTCACCGCCGAGTACATCAAGGCGTTCGACGAAGAAACGGCCAAGGCCAAGGACGCCGCCGCGCTGATTGCCTCGATGAAAAAACGCTACCCGACGCTCGGCGAAGAAAGCTCCCTGGAACTGAGCGCCAAAGTCGCCAAGGGCGAGATGAAGTGGTAACCCGTTTTACCCAACGCACCTGACCCCGTAGGAGCTGTCGAGTGCAACGAGGCTGCGATCTTTTGATCTCGTTAAAAAACAAAGTCAAAAGATCGCAGCCTCGTTGCACTCGACAGCTCCTACAGAGAGAGAGGGCGTTTGTGAGCAAGTTATTTAGCTAAGCCAACGGAGAACATCATGAGCAAAATCGCAATCATCGGTGCCACCGGTCGTGCCGGTAGCCAACTGTTGGAAGAAGCCCTGCGTCGTGGCCACAGCGTCACGGCCATCGCCCGGGATACCTCGAAGATCGCCCCGCGTGAAGGTGTGGTCAGCAAGAACGTGGATGCCCTCGACGCTGATGCCTTGCAAGCAGCCGTCGCCGGCCATGACGTGGTGATCAGCGCGGCGCACTTCTCGACCCTGCCTGCCAGCGCCGTCGTCGGGCCGGTGAAGAAGGCCGGGGTCAAACGCCTGCTGGTGGTGGGCGGTGCCGGTTCGCTGTTGCTGCCGGACGGCACCCGCGTCATCGACAGCGAAGGTTTCCCGGAGGAATACAAGGCCGAGGCCGGTGCGGGGGCCGAGTTTCTTGAGAACCTGCGTCAGGAGAAGGATCTGGACTGGACCTTTGTGTCGCCGTCGGCAGAGTTTGTCGAAGGCGAGCGCACGGGCGTGTTTCGGATCGGCAAGGATGATTTGCTGGTGAGCCGCGAAGGGCGGAGCTGGATCACCTTCGCCGACTACGCGATTGCAATGCTCGATGAAGTGCAAGTGCCAAAGCATTCGCGGCAGCGGTTTACTATTGGGTATTGATAGCGCGGCTTGAATCCATTCGCGGGCAAGCCCGCTCCCACAGGATTTGCGCAGTCCTGTGGGAGCGGGCTTGCCCGCGATGCTTTTAGGGTTTCAACGGCTCTGAGCCTGCTCCACCAACCACCCCATCAATTCGCGTAATTTCGGCGAAGGTCCGGGTTTTTCCGGGAAAACCAGGTAATAAGCCAGCCCCGTTTTTACCTTCAATTCAAACGGCATGACCAGTCGTCCAGCACTCAAGTCATCGCCGATCAACGACCAATCGCCAATCGCCACGCCTGTCCCCTGGGACGCCATCGACATCGCCAGGTCAAGGGTTTCGAAGTGCTGGCCCTTGGCGACATTGCTCAAGCGTACGTCAGCGCTCGCCAGCCAGGCTTTCCAATCGCGTTCGTCCCGGGTCGGGTGCAGCAACATGTGCTGTTCCAGATCCTCCGGCGCCAGCAGCGGCACCGGGCCTTCGAGCATGGGCTTGGAACAGACCGGCGTCAGTTGCTCGTCAAACAGTTTTTGCGACACCAGTGAACTGTCCGGCGGCGCGCCGTACATCACCGCCGCATCGAACTGCTCGCGATGAAAATCCACGCCGTGCTTGACCGTGGTGGTCAATTCCACCGGCACATCCGGTCGCTCCCGTTGCCACTGCACCAACCGCGGCAACAGCCAGCGCATGACGCACGTCGGGGCCTTGAGTTGCAGGGTTTCGCGCTTCTCGCCGACCTGTTCGACCGCCTCGTCGATCAACTCGAAAATCTGCTGCACCCGTGGCAGCCACTCACGTCCTTCGGCGGTCAGGTCAAGGCCCCGGGCCTGGCGAATGAACAGCTCATAACCCAGATGCTCTTCCAGCCCGGCGATCTGCCGACTCACCGCGCCCTGGGTGATAAACAGCTGTTCGGCGGCCCGGGTGAAGTTGCAGCACTGCGCGGTGATCAGAAAAGTGTGCAGTGCCGGAAGAGGAGGCAGTCGTTTCATTGGGATCCAAGGTATGACGTGAGGACATGGCTAGTATGACTTTTTATCCATTGTTGCGGCTACGTGTCGCCCGTTCCAATGAGGCCATCCCTGGACCTGCCCATCCATCATAAACACTGCGCAGGCCCAGCGTCTCAAACGAACAAAAAGGGCAAAGACATGGCGACGTGCGGCGAAGTATTGGTCAAGTTACTCGAAGGTTACGGAGTTGAGCAGGTGTTCGGCATTCCCGGGGTTCACACCGTGGAGCTGTATCGCGGGCTGGCCCGTTCGAGCATCAACCACGTCACTCCGCGTCACGAACAGGGCGCCGGCTTCATGGCCGACGGCTACGCTCGCACCAGCGGCAAGCCGGGTGTGTGCTTCATCATCACCGGCCCCGGCATGACCAACATCACCACCGCGATGGGCCAGGCCTACGCCGATTCGATCCCGATGCTGGTGATCTCCAGCGTGCAGACCCGCAACCAGTTGGGTGGCGGACGCGGCAAGCTCCACGAACTGCCGAACCAGAGCGCCTTGGTCGGCGGCGTGGCAGCGTTCTCCCACACCCTGATGTCGGCGTCCGAATTGCCAGGCGTTCTGGCCCGCGCCTTCGCACTGTTCCAGGCCGGTCGTCCGCGTCCGGTGCACATTGAAATTCCGTTGGACGTGCTGGTCGAAGAAGCCGATGAGCTGCTCGCCAGCGTGCCGGTGAACATCGACCGCGCCGGCGCCTCGCCGACCGCCGTTTCGCGCATGACCGAATTGCTGGCCGGTGCCAAGCGTCCACTGATTCTGGCCGGTGGCGGTGCCATCGATGCTGCCGCCGAACTGACTGAACTGGCCGAACTGCTGGACGCTCCGGTAGCCCTGACGATCAATGCCAAAGGCATGCTCGAATCCAACCATCCGTTGCTGATCGGTTCGACCCAGAGCCTGGTCGCCACCCGCGCCCTGGTGGCCGAGGCTGATGTCGTGTTGGCGATCGGCACCGAACTGGCCGAGACCGACTACGACGTGACCTTCGCCGGTGGTTTCGAGATTCCTGGCAAACTGCTGCGTGTCGACATCGACCCGGACCAGACCGTGCGCAACTACCCGCCGCACGTGGCGCTGGTGTCCGATTCGCGCAATGCCGCCCAGGCTTTGCTCAGCGCCTTGTCGCACAAGTCGCTGGCCGAGCGCCGCAACGATTGGGGCCAGGTGCGTGCCGCCCGTTTGCGCGAAGAACTGGCCGCTACCTGGGACGCCCCGACCCTGGCGCAGACGCGCTTCCTGGAAACCGTCCTGCATGAATTGCCGGACGCGGTCTTCGTCGGCGATTCGACCCAACCGGTGTACACCGGCAACCTGACATTCAACCCGGAACGCCCGCGTCGCTGGTTCAACTCGTCCACCGGTTACGGCACCCTCGGTTACGCCTTGCCGGCGGCGATTGGCGCCTGGCTCGGCGGCAGCGTCGAAAGCGGTGCGCGGCCTCCCGTGGTGTGCCTGATCGGCGACGGTGGCCTGCAATTCACCCTGCCGGAACTGGCCAGCGCCGTTGAAGCGCGCACGCCGGTGATCGTCCTGCTGTGGAATAACCAGGGCTACGAAGAGATCAAGAAGTACATGGTCAACCGCGCCATCGAACCGGTTGGCGTGGACATCTATACCCCGGATTTCATCGGTGTGGCCAAGGCCCTGGGCTGTGCCGCCGAAGCGGTCAACGGTGTCGAGCAACTGCGCAGCGCCTTGCGCATCGCCGCTGATCGCCAGGGCCCGACCCTGATTGAAATCGACCAGACCGTGTGGATGAAGGCGGTGTCGAAATGACTTTCCCAACCACGTTGGACGGCCTGTTCATCAATGGCCAATGGTCGGCCGGCAACGAACACTTGCGCGTGATCAACCCGGCGACCGAAGCCCTGTTGACCACCGTCAACGGCGGCGATGCACAGGCTGTTGAGCACGCCGTCAGTGCGGCGACCGAAGCCTTCGGCGACTGGTCGAAAACCAGCGGTGCCGAGCGCGGCGCGATCCTGCGCAAAATCGCTGCCGGCGTGCAAGCCGGGCGCGAACACCTGATGCACTTGCAGTCGAGCAACAACGGCAAACCGTTGTTCGAAGCAGCCATCGACGTCGATGACGTGATCGCCACCTTCGAGTATTACGCCGGCCTGGCCGAAGGGCTCGATGCCAGGCAAGACAGCAACGTGGAATTGCCCACCGACGACTTCAGCGCCCGTGTGCGCCGCGAACCGTGCGGCGTGGTCGGCCTGATCGTGCCGTGGAATTTCCCGATGGTCACCACCGCGTGGAAACTCGCGCCGGCCCTGGCCGCCGGTTGCTGCGTGGTGCTCAAGCCTTCGGAAGTGACGCCGCTGCCGGAACTGGAACTGGCGGCGATCATTGCCGAAGCCGGTCTGCCCAAAGGCGTGTTCAACCTGGTCTGCGGCACCGGCCTGGCCGTCGGCGCGCCGCTGTCGGCTGATCCGCGCATCGCCAAAATTTCCTTCACCGGCAGCAACGCCGTCGGTGTGCAGGTCATGCAACGCGCGGCGGAAACCGTCAAAGGCGTGAGCCTGGAACTGGGCGGCAAATCCTCGCTGCTGGTGCTCAAGGACGCCGACATCGAACTGGCCGTGGAAGTGGCCTGCGGTGGCGGTTTCTTCAACGCCGGGCAAATGTGTTCCGCCACCAGTCGCGTGCTGGTCGCCGATGAACTGGCCGATGAATTCCTCATCCGTTTGAAGGCCCGCGCCGAAGCGATTCGCGTGGCTGACCCGTTCGACCCGAACGTGGAAATGGGCGCACTGGTCAATCAGGCGCAATACCAGCGCGTGCTGGGCCACATCGATCGCGGTCTGAGTGCCGGCGCCAAGCTGGTGTGCGGCGGCAATCGTCCGGCGGAACTGACGCGCGGCTATTTTTTGCAGCCGACGGTTTTCACCGAAGTGCCCCTAGACAGTGCGCTGTGGTGTGAAGAGATATTCGGCCCAGTGATCTGCGTGCGCAGTTTCGCCTCTGAAGCCGAGGCGATTGCCCTGGCCAATGACAGCCAGTTCGGTCTGGTGGCCAGCGTGGTCACCCGGGACAACGCAGCGGCCGATCGCGTCGCCAACGCTTTGCAGGCAGGGCTTGTGTGGATCAACGCGCCGCAGGTGATCTTCCCGCAGACCGCCTGGGGTGGCTACAAACAGAGCAGCATCGGCCGTGAATTGGGCCCGTGGGGCTTGCAGGCTTTCCAGGAAATAAAGCACGTGATTCGCGCCCTCTGACGCTGGTCACCTGTAGGAGCGAGCTCGCTCGCGATGGACCTCAACGATGACGCGGGAAGCCAGACAGCCCGCGTCGTTCGTGCCTCTTTCGCGAGCAAGCTCGCTCCTACATGAGGCATGCGTCGGCGTCATGGCTTCAATGAGTTTTTATCGATAGTCAGTAGTTTTGCACAACCTCAGGATGAACTCGCCGGTGTAGCCAAACCCCGAAAATACGGGGCCAATGCTGATCCGGTCGCGCGGATGCAACAGTTTCGACCTGCCTTATACCTACAAAAACAAAGGGAGTCCGTAATGGGCGAGCATGATCTGAACAGACGTCAATTTATCAAAACCGTGGGCGTAGCCTCGGTTGCCGCGGCCGCCATGAGCATGCCGTTCATCCGGGCCAATGCCAGCGACACACGCTTCCAGGGCAAAACCCTGCGTTTGCTGACCTGGTCCGATGACACGGGCCTTGCCGCACTGCGCAACATTGCTGCGACTTTCGAAGACAAGTACGGCTGCAAGGTCATCGCTGACCGCACCGGCAGCACCTCGGAAATGGTCGCCAAACTCAAGGCCGGCGGTGATCGTCCGCAGTACGACATCATCACCCTGGCAGGCGTCGGCGCCGAAGGTCTGGCCGCCGCCAACCTGCTGGAAAAACCCGACCTCAACCGCATCCCGAACCTGGTCGATGTACCGGAGAAATACCGCACCGGCGCCAATGGTCACGGCATCGGTTACCTGCTCTGGTGCAACAGCCTGGTCTACAGCACCCGCACCATCAAGGAAGCACCAGACAGCTACGCCGCCATGTGGGACGCCGACCTGGCGCCGAACATCTTCCTGCCGCCGCCGAACTGGACCGAGGCCATGGACCTGATCATCATCGCCGCCAAACTGGCCGGTGGTGACGAACACAACATTGAGCCGGGCTTCAAGAAACTCGCCGAGCTGAAAGATCGTGTGGTGACGTTGGGTGAAAACCCGAACCAGATCGCCGAACTGTTCCGCACCGGTTCGCTGGACATGGGCGGCTTGTACGCACCGGCATTCTTCCCGAAACAGATTCGCGATCCGGCTTACGGCCTGGGCGCCACCTTCGGCATGAAGGAAGGCTTCTACACCGACCTGATGCTCTCGGTGATGCCGAAGAATCGTCCGGGCGATACCGACCTGGCCTACGCCTTCATCAACCACTCCCTGGACCCGCTGGTGCAGGGCAAGATGGCTGAAGACATCTACAACGGCCCGGTCAACGCCAAGGCGATCATCTCCGCCGAAGCGCGCAAGAGCCCGTACATCCTCACGCCGGAGCAGATTGCCGAGAAGGCGATCATGCACGACAACGCCTTCCTGGCCACCGTGCATGACCAATGGATTCGTCGTTACACGGAAATCTTTTCTTCCTGATCTGTAGGAGCGAGCTTGCTCGCGATGGACGTTAACGATGAAGAGAGCTGCCTGGATGAACGCAGCGCTCTCACGCCCTTCGCGAGCGAGCTCGCTCCTACAGGGGATCGGGTTGACACCCCGCATCCGTGTGCCATTGATTTTCCATTGACGAGACCCTTGCTATGGAACACCAACCTCTGACTCATCCGGTAAGCGCCACTCCAGTGCGTGCCAATCGGGGTGTTTCGCCGACGACGCGTGCCTGGTTTTTTCTCTCGCCGTCGATGCTGTTTCTAGGCGTGCTGATTGCCGCGAGCCTGTTGGTACTGCGCATGAGCGTGGGCACCAAAGGTGCGGAATGGACCGGGTTCAGCCTGGCCAGCTACGCCCAATTGCTGGAACCGTATTACCTCAAATCCTTGCTGCTGACTCTGCGCCTGGCCCTGATCAGCGCAGTGATTGCCGTGGTGCTGGCGATCCCGGTGGCGTACACCATGTCGCGGCTGACTTCACCCTTCGTGCGCCGGATCTTCCTCGCCGCGGTGCTGTTGCCGTTGCTGGTCAACCTGCTGCTGCAAAGCTACGGCTGGCTGGTGATTCTCGGCCCGGGCGGGATGCTCAATCAGGCGTTGATGGGCCTGGGCCTGATCAAGCGACCGATCATGCTGCTGTACAACCAGAACGGCGTCCTGATGGGCCTGGTGCAAACCGCGTTCCCGTTGGCCGTGTTGCCGATTGCCAGCGCCATGCGCGGCGTCGCCCGTACTTACGAAGAAGCCGCCGCGACCCTGGGCGCCAGTCGCTTTCAGGTGTTCCGCCAAGTGGTGTTGCCGATGAGCATGCCGGGGATCATCACCGGTGCGACGTTAGTGTTCGCCTACAACGCCAGCAGCTTCGTGGTGCCTTTGCTGCTCGGTGGCCGTCGCGTGCCGATGCTGGCGGTGATGGTGCATGACCAGATCGCCCCGCTGATGAACTGGCCCGCCGCGTCCGCTGCCGGTGTCGTGCTGATCGTCACCACCCTCGCGATCATGACCTTGTCCGAATTCATTACTGGCCGTCGTCGGCGCATGCTGGAGGCTTCGCAATGAGCACTGTGACCAAGAAGCGTTATGGGCTGTTGCCCGGCGAGACCGGCAAGTTCGCCGGCATCCTGTCAGGCTTCATCCTGCTGCTGGCGGTGTTGCCGATCCTGACCATGATTGTCATGTCGTTCAGCGGTGCGTCGAACCTCGACTTCCCGCCGAGCAGTTACAGCCTGCAATGGTACAAGGCTGCCTGGCACACCTTCGTGTCGCCGGACACCAGCGATGTGCTGAGCCTGGGCAAAGCCATGACCACCAGCTTGATGGTGGCGTGCCTGACCATGGTCTTCGCAACAATCGTGGCAGTGCCGGCGGCTTACGCGCTGACCCGTTGCGAGTTCCGCGGCAAGGCCGTGGCGCTGCAACTGATGTCGCTGCCGTTGGTGTTTCCGATGGTGGTGCTGGGGCTGGCGTTGTTGCTGGTGTTCGACAGCCTGCCGTTTCAGATGACCACCTCGCGCCTGGTGATTGCCCACGTGATCCTGGCCTTGCCGTTCGTGGTGAAAAACTGCACGGCGGCGATGCTCTCCATCGGCAGCGAAGTCGAAGAGGCCGCGCAAATGCTCGGCGCTTCACCGCTGCGGGCGATTGTCGATGTGGTGGTGCCGTTGATGAAGTCGGGGATTCTGGCGGGGATGCTGCTGGCGTTCATCGTCTCGTTCAACGAATTCACCGTGACCTATTTCCTCTACACCATCGACGTCATGACCGTGCCGATCTGGATGTACAGCCGCACCGTGTCTTCGCTCGACCCAACCGTTTTCTCGTTTGCCGTGCTGATCGTGCTGATCGACTTCGTCCTGATCTGGGCGTTGGAGAAGCTGGTTGGTGAAGGTGGCGTTTCGTTCTGATTCTTGAGGTGCAACATGACTGGTCTGATTCTGGAAAACGTCGAGAAACATTACGGCTCGGCCTGCGCGGTAAAAAATGTGAACCTGCATTTGCCGGAAGGCAAACTGGTGTGTTTCCTCGGCCCTTCGGGCTGTGGCAAAACCACGTTGCTGCGGATGATCGCCGGGCTCGAAACCCTCAGCGGTGGCGAGATTCGCCTGGACGGTGAAGACATCGGCCACACCCCGGCGCACCAGCGCAATTTCGGCATGGTGTTTCAATCCCTGGCACTGTTTCCGCACATGACGGTGGGGGAGAACATCGCCTACCCACTGAAGCTGCGCGGGGTCAGCAAGGCTGATCAGCAGGCGCGGGTAGTGGAGTTGCTTGAGCTGATTCAATTACAGGAAATGATTGATCGCCCGGTGGCCAAACTGTCCGGTGGTCAGCGTCAGCGCGTGGCGATTGCCCGGGCGATTGCCAACCACCCGAAAATCCTCCTGCTCGACGAACCGTTGTCGGCGCTGGATGCCAAGCTGCGTGAATCGATGCAGGTGGAAATCCGTCAGCTGCAACAGCGATTGAACATTACCACCATCATGGTGACCCACGACCAGCGTGAAGCCATGACCATGGCCGACATCGTCGTCGTATTGGGCGAGCATCGCGTGCAGCAAGTGGGCACGCCGATCGAGATTTACCGGCACCCGGCCAACGAATTCGTCGCGGATTTCATCGGTTCGGGCAACATCTTCCCGGCCACTGCGCTGGGTAACGGCAAGATCAGCTTGCCCGGTGGCGACGCGCTGGAAGTGCCGATCTGCAGCAGCATTGTGGTCGGTGAGAAAGTGAAGATGCTGATTCGCCCTGAGGACCTGCAACTGTCGCATCCGCAGGCGACAGCGGGTAATCGTTTGTTGGGCAAGGTGACGTTTGTGCGCGATATCGGCGCGACCATCGAAACGACCGTGGAGTGTTCAGGGGTTTCGTTTACCGCGCTGAGCACGCCGTGCCAGGGCTTTGGGTTGAGCATTGGCAACCCGGTGTCGGTAACGATTCCGGCCGAGTCTTGCCGCGTACTGGGTGCCTGAAAAACAACACCGTCCCTGTAGGAGCGAGGCTTGCCCGCGAAGCTTTTAGCGCCAGTGATGGCCCCTTCGCGGGCAAGCCTCGCTCCTACAGGTTGTGTGTCAATCCGGATCAGACGGTCAACCGCAACCGCGCCAAATCCCTCAATGGCGGCGCCCCGAACAAGCGGCTGTACTCCCGGCTGAACTGCGACGGGCTTTCATACCCCACGCGATACCCCGCCGCCGACGCTTCAAGCCCCTCCGCCAGCATCAACCGCCGTGCTTCTTGCAAGCGCAGCTGCTTCTGATACTGCAACGGACTCATCGCCGTCATCGCCTTGAACCGGTGATGCAACGTCGACACGCTCAAATTCACTTCCTTCGCCAGATCATCAATGCGCAACGGCTGTTCAAAATTGCCGTTGAGCCATTTGATCGCCTGGCTGATGCGGTGGCTCTGGCTGTTGGCGATGGCGATTTCATATAGCCGATAGCCCTGTTTGCTACGCAACAACCGATAGAGAATCTCCCGACGAATCAGCGGCGCGAGCATGGCGATGTCTTTCGGCGTGTCCAGCAGGCGCGCCAGGCGCAGCACGGCGTCGAGCATCGCCGTGTCGATCCGTTCGACATACAGGCCGCGGCCGGTAGGGCGGGTTGGTACGCCCAAGGGACCCGCATCGGCAATCAACGCCGTGATTTCCGCCGGATCAATGTCCAGTCGCACCGAGAGGATCGGTTCTTCAGAGGTGACATTCACCACCCGCCCGCTCAGCGGCATCGAAACCGAGACCACCAGGTAATTCAGCGGGTCGTAATTGAAGTATTCGTCGGCCAGCCTGACCTCTTTGCTCCCTTGCGCCATGATGCACAACGCGGGTTGCGCCAGTACCGGGGCAAAGTCATGGGACTGGCTGTGTTTTGCCATGAACAGCGAGCCGACGGCAGTCGCATAATTGCCATCCTCCATCGTATTGCGACGGATGATCGCGGCCAGTTCTGCGCGCTGTTTCTCCATATCGGCGTCCAGCGGGGCTTGAAAGTGATCGAGCGACGACATGCAAGGCATCCTCGGTGAGGCGTGGGTAATGAGCCGAGCTTAAGTTTGTGCAAGACGAAGCGGTAGACACATCCTGCCTCAAGCTTGCCTGATTCTGCACTGAGTGCAGCCGCCGTGCCTCTACATCAGGGCAACCCCAGGCAAACTTGCTTGAAAGCCATGTTTCACAGGGGTGAAGGCATTTACAGGTTGTTACAGCTTTTTCTGCAAGCCGCGCAGGATCGTGCAATACGGCGGCAGGAATCGACTAACCGCAATGGCCCCGGCGCACTTAACCTTGGATCCTGTCGCAGCCCGTCCCACGGCTGCGGTCGACTACCTGGGAGGGTTGAACATGTCTACGCAGATCCCCGTCAGTCATATGGCCTTTGTCCGCGCCCGCGCCGGGCGTTCGACGGAACTTGGTGCACGCCTGAGCGCCTTGATCGAACCGTCCCGCACCGCGCCGGGTTGCCTGAGCTTTGCCTTGCAGCATTCGCAATGCGATCCGGAGTTGTGGCTGGTGTCCGGTTTCTGGACCAGTCAGCAGGCCATGACGGCTTATTTCGGTAGTCCGGCCATGCAGGTTTTTGCCGAGTTGGTGCAAGACCTGGTGGTCAACAGCCTGGATTTCCATACCTTCAGGGAAGTGTCAGCAGCGCAGGCGCTCGGTCACCCTCAGGCACCGGTACACAAACTGGCCGGTTGAGGGTTTAATGGCGCAATTCTCAATCAGCCAGGATCCGCGACATGGCACGTAAAGCCTTTGATCATTTCGAAGCTGTTTCCGCTGTAGTACCGGGCGAGGGTGGCTACCACGCCGCGATCGCCGTCAAAGCCATCGGTGGCACCGGTGCGCCACGTTTTCATAAAGTGCTTGAGGAGCAAATCTTCAAGACTGCAAACGAGGCCGATCTGGCCGCCGCCAAAGAGCTGACCCGCCTCAAAGACGTCAAAGAAGACGCTGACCTGCTCTGGTAAGTTATTTTTTCGCCCCTGGGCGATACATTTTGAACAATGCCTCAGGCCCCAGCTGGAAATAATCCGCTGGCCCGCCGCCGCGCAGAATCGGTTCTGCCGCGGCGGTGTCGTACACGCCATCTTTCAACAACCATTTGGCGATATGCACGGCGACCACTTCGCCGAGAATCAGCCAGCTTGGCACCACGTTTCCGTCCGCCCGCTGCAACTGAATGATTTGCGTGACCTTGCACTCGAAAGACACCGGACTTTCGGCAACCCGTGGCACCTGAATGATTGTCGAGGCGACAGGCGTCAGCCCGGCCAATTCAAATTCGTTGGTGTCGGGCGGCACCATGGCACTGCTCTGGTTCATCCGCTCGGCCAATGGCCGGGTCGCCAGGTTCCAGGCGAATTCGCCGGTCTGTTCGATGTTGTTCAGGCTGTCTTTGCGCCCGACGCTGGAAAAACCGACGATCGGCGGAATGTAGTTGAAGGCGTTGAAGAAGCTGTAGGGCGCCAGGTTCAGGCGACCCTCGGCATCCTGCGAAGAAATCCAGCCGATGGGGCGCGGGCCGACGATGGCGTTGAACGGATCGTGGGGCAGGCCGTGGCCGTTGGCGGGTTCGTAGTAGTGGATGTCGTCGGGCATGGAAGGGGTTCCTGGGCTTATTCGCGATCGCGCCATAGTGCAAGGACGAACGGCTAATGTCCAGTCACCTGGATCCCTGTAGGAGCGAGGCTTGCCCGCGAAGGCGGTGTTTCAGGCAAATGATTTGTTGAATGTGAAATCGCCTTCGCGGGCAAGCCTCGCTCCTACAGGGGTTGTGTCAATTTCGGGATTTATGTCCAGCGTTCAGCCGATAGCCTCTGCGGTGCCGGTTTTATCGAAACCGTCGGCGGCATAGGTGTCCGAGTGGGTGCGTTCGATGGCGGCGCTGGCTTCGGAGCCGAAGGAGGCCGAGCCGGTTTTGTCGTAACCGTCGGCAGCGAAGGTATTGGCGGCCAGGACGGAAAGGGCCAGGGCGAGGATCAGTTGGATTTTCATGATGTGTACTCCAGATTCGTTCGCAGTGAATGCATTCAGGCACTGATTCAGGGCCTGTAACGGATATACGTGCGCCGCGTTGATATGGATGCGGTCAGTTGCAGAATGCCGCTGGAGCATTAACCGATCGTTATCTGCTGGAGGGGGTTGCGAGGTGTCTTGATACCGAGGCGTCCCCATCGCGGGCAAGCCCACTCCCACAGGTCTGGTGTATACCGATCCAGTGTGGGAGCGGGCTTGCCCGCGATGGGGCCATTACAGCCACCATCAATCTTGCTGTCAGTCGGTCTCGATCCGCGAATGCTTGCGGGTGTCTTTCATGGTCACATAGACCAGCAACGACACGGCAATACAGGCAGTGACATACCAGTAGTAACCGGTTTCCATGCCGATGCTCTTGAACCACAGCGCGATGTATTCAGCGGTGCCGCCGAAGATCGATACCGTCAGCGCGTACGGCAAACCAACGCCCAGTGCGCGGATTTCGGTCGGGAACAGTTCGGCTTTCACCACCGCGTTGATCGAGGTGTAGCCGCTGACGATGATCAGCGCCGCCATGATCAGGAAGAACGCGCCCCACCAGGTGGTGATGGTGTGGAGGGTGGTGAGGATCGGCACGGTGAACAGCGTCCCCAGAATACCGAAGGCAATCAGGATTGGCCGACGACCGATCTTGTCCGACAGCCCGCCCACCAGCGGTTGCAGGCACATGAACAGGAACAGCGTGGCGGCGGAAATGGTGGTGGAATCGGAGATGCTCATGCCGACGGTGTTCACCAGGTATTTCTGCATGTACGTGGTGTAGGTGTAGAACGCCAGGGTGCCGCCCATGGTCAGGCCGACCACGGTCATCAGTTCCTTCGGATGGCGCATCAAGGTGCGCATGGCGCTTTCCTTGGCCTTGGCTTTCTTGGTGAACGACTCGGTTTCTTCCATGCCACGACGCAGGTAGAGCGCGACGACGGCACACAGGGCGCCGATGGCGAACGGGATACGCCAGCCCCAGGCATACAGCTCTTCGGTGGTCAGCACGTTTTGCAGCACGATCAGCACACCCAGCGCGATGAGCTGGCCGGAGATCAGGGTCACGTACTGGAAACTGGAGAAGAAGCCACGACGTTCCTTGGTCGCCATCTCGCTGAGGTAAGTTGCCGAGGTGCCGTATTCGCCACCGACCGACAGACCCTGCAGCAACCGTGCGAACACCAGCAGGATCGGCGCGCCGATACCGATGGTTTCGTAACCGGGGCTAAGGGCGATCAGCAGGGAGCCGAAGCACATCAGGTACACCGACGCCATCAACGCCTTTTTGCGCCCGACTTTGTCGGCATACAGGCCCATCAGCCAGCCGCCGATCGGACGCATCAGGAAGCCCACGGCGAAGATCGCGGCGGTGTTCAGCAGTTGTGCGGTGGTGTCGCCTTTAGGGAAAAAGGCCTTGGCGAAGTACAGGGAGAAGGCGGCATAGACGTACCAGTCATACCACTCGACCATGTTGCCGACCGAGCCACTGAAGATCGATTTGATGCGGCTGGACGTGGTTCTTGCTTTGGCCGGCACGGCAGCCGACCCAAGCGGCAGGGTATTGGAGTTATCCATTGAAGGATCCTTCGTTTAATTGTTTTTGTGGAGCGCGTTCAAACGCAGCCTGCCTGGGCTATAGCAGGAGCTGTGCCAATCGAAGGAGGGCCGGTTTAGAGGGGGGAGGGCGGTTTATTGAGCGGAAATCCGCTTATTGCTGGCCGGGTGGCAAGCGGATTTCCGCGCACACCCACAATCCTGTAGGAGCTGGCTTGCCAGCGAAGGATCCCGCATCACCGCGTTTTACCCGCCGAGACGCGTCATCGTTGACGACCATCGCAGGCAAGCCAGCTCCTACAGGTTTTGCGTAGGCCGTTAGAGGAACATCTCGCGTGTCAGGCCATGCCGCTGCAGCTTTTCATTGAAGGTCCGGCGCGGCAGTTGCAGCTCTTCAAGCACCGCTTTCACATCGCCTTTATGCCGGGTCAACGCCGCGCGCAAGCAGTGTGCTTCAAACGCTTCCTGCTGGGCCGCCAGCGACTGCCCAGGATCGATGCCCGCCGGTACAGGTTCGCCCAGCCCCAACACCTGACGCTCGGCAACGTTCGCCAGTTCGCGCACATTGCCCGGCCAGTCGTGGCTCAGCAGATGGCTCAACTGCGCGCCGCTCAGCGGCGGAAACGTCCGTCCCAAACGCTCGGCGGCATTCTGCGCGAATGTCTCGAACAACAACGGAATGTCTTCGCGACGCTCGCGCAACGGTGGCAGGCGCAACTCAGCCACGTTCAACCGATAAGCCAGATCCTCACGAAAACGTCCGGCCCGTGCTTCATCCAGCAAATCCGGTTTGGTCGCGGCAATGATCCGCAAGTCCACACGGATGCTCTGATTGGAACCCAACCGCTCCAGCTTCTGCTCCTGCAACACCCGCAGCAATTTCACCTGCTGGGCCAGGGGCATGCTTTCGATTTCATCGAGAAACAGTGTGCCGCCATCGGCGTATTCGAGCTTGCCGATGCGTTTGCCGGAAGCGCCGGTGAACGCACCGCTCTCATGGCCGAACAACTCGGCTTCGAACAACTGCTCGGGGATCGCCGCGCAGTTCAATGCCACAAAGGGCTTGTCGGCGCGGGGCCCGAAGTCATGCAGGCAACGGGCAACCAGTTCCTTACCGCTGCCGGTTTCCCCGCGGATCAGCACGTTGACCGGTAGCGCTGCCAAATCCAGCACCTGCCGGCGCAGCGTCTGCATGCCACGGGACACGCCCAGCAGCGTCGCATCCAGTTTGCTGCGGTTATCCGCCTGTTCGTGCAGTGCGCGGTTTTCCAACACCAGCTGGCGTTTTTCCAGCGCTCGACGCAGGCTGCCCAACAGCGTTTCAGGGCTGAAAGGCTTTTCGAGGAAGTCGTAGGCGCCATCGCGCATGGCGTCGACGGCCATCGGCACATCACCGTGGCCAGTCAGCAGGATCACCGGCAAGTCGGGATCGCGACGCTGAACTTCGGCGAGCAATTGCAGACCCGTCATGCCGGGCATGCGTACGTCGCTGAGAATTACCCCGGGGAAGTGCCCAGGCAACTGCGCCAGGCACTCATCGGCGCGGCTGAACAGCTGCACCTCGAAACCCGACAGGCTCAGCCATTGTTCAACGGCGCTGCGGATGCTGCTTTCGTCGTCGACCACCATCACTGAATTCAGCATGAGCCATGAGCCTCCAGATCGATCGGCAGGGTGAGGGTGAATGCCGCGCCGTTGCCCTGATTTTCCACACTCAGGCGACCGCCCGATTCGTGAACAATGGCGAACGATACCGCCAGCCCGATGCCCAGGCCATCACCCACCGGTTTGGTGGTGAAAAACGGATCGAAGACCTTCGACAGATTTTCTTCGGCAATGCCGCCGCCGTTATCGGCAACGGTCAGGCGCCACAGTTGCTCGTCGGCTTCGAGACGAATCTCCAGGCGTTTGCAGGGTTTGTCGTGCATTGCATCGAGGGCATTGCGCAGCAAATTGATCAGTACCTGTTCCAGACGAATCGCATCGCCACGCACCCAGGCCGGGCGCGTCAGATGCAGCACCGTGCTGACCTGTTCGTCGCGCAGCCGGGTGTCGAGCAGTTGCAATGATTGGTCGACCACGGCCGCCAGGTCCAGGCGTTCACGCAAACCGCTGGGGCTTTTGCGGGCGAAGGTTTTCAGGTGACCGGTGAGGGCGGCCATGCGCGTCAGCATGTCATCCACCGGTTTGAGCGCCTTGTAGGCGTCATCGATCCGACCGTGGTCGAGCAACAAGCGCAAGGTCGCCAGCTGCATGCGCTGGGCGGTCAGCGGCTGGTTGATTTCATGGGCCAGTGCGGCAGACATCTGGCCCAGCGCGGCGAGTTTGGCCGATTGCACCAGGCCGTCCTGGGCCGTGCGCAAGTCGCGGGTGCGTTCTTCCACCAGTTGTTCGAGTTCTTCGCGGCTGCGCTGGCGCATTTTCGCCAGACGCCAGCGCTGGTTGAGAAACAGCAGCAGGAACACCAGCGTCAACCACACACCGGCAGCGGCGAGCGCGGCATTGCGGCTGTCTTCAAACGCCACTTGCGGGCGGCGCAACAGGTGCAGCGTCCAGCCTTCGGCGGCCAGTGGCAGGGATTCCCACAGGTAATCGGCCTTGCCATCAGGGCCATCGACTCGCGCCAGGTCACTGTTGTCGTCGAAACGTCGCAGCGACTGATAGTCCAGCAGCGTCAGCGGCTGCTTGTCGTATTGGCGGGTGACCTTGAGTTCGGCGTGATCGCTGTCGTTCAGCGGTTTCAACAGGCGATAGCGCCAGCCCGGCTGGTTGGCGATGAAGATGATCCCGCGGGCATCGCTGACCAGCAGCGTGTCGCTGCCCTGGCGCCATTCGCGTTCGAGTTCAGGGAATTCCAGCTTCACCACCATCGCGCCGAGAAACTGGCCATCGTCGTTGGTGACGGCGCTGGAGAGGAAGTAACCCGGGATCCCGCTGGTCACCCCCACAGCGTAAAAACGCCCGGTGCCTTGGGTGCGGGTCTGGCTGAAATAGGGGCGAAAACCATAGTTGTGGCCGACGTAACTGCTGGGCAAACGCCAGTTGCTCGCGGCCACGGCGAGGCCGGTGTGATCGAGCAGTTCGAGGGTCGAGGACTCGGCGACGCCGTTGATCTTTTCCAGTTTGCGGTTCAGTGCATCCTGTTGTTCGGGCGTCACCGGGCCGTTGAGCGCCGAGCGCAATTGCGGGTCCAGTGCCAGCACGGCGGGCAGGGCGCGGTAGCGTTCGATCAAGGTGTGCAGCGATGTGGCGTACAGCGCCAATTGCTGATTGGCGCGGGCGGCGTCTTCCACCAGGGCCTGGCGCTCGGCGTGACGCATGGCCAGGGTGGCTGCGATGGCGGTGCCGGCCAGGATGAGCAAGGTGTACAGCGTCAGGCGCAGAGGGCGGGAAGACTCGAACATGCGGGGCATAACACAATGATTACAGGGGGCCGCACGATAACATGTCCCTCTGTAGGAGCGAGCTTGCTCGCGAAGGTGTGTCAGCTAAACAGGTGTCGACTGACACTCCATCGCGAGCAAGCTCGCTCCTACAGGGGAATAGGGTGCAATAAAAAAGGCGACAGGAGAATTCCCCTGTCGCCTTTGCTGAATCAGTCGAAGCGCTTACTGCACTTCCACCGCCAGGCTATCACTGATCTTTTTCTGCCAGATGGCAGGACCGGTGATGTGGACCGACTCGCCTTTACTGTCGACTGCAACAGTGACGGGCATGTCTTTGACGTCGAACTCGTAGATCGCTTCCATGCCCAGTTCGGCGAAAGCCACCACGCGGGATTTCTTGATGGCTTGCGCCACCAGGTAAGCCGCGCCGCCGACAGCCATCAGGTAAACGGCTTTGTGGTCCTTGATCGCTTCGATCGCGGTCGGGCCGCGCTCGGATTTGCCGATCATGCCCAACAGGCCGGTTTGCTCGAGGATCTGACGGGTGAACTTGTCCATCCGCGTCGCGGTGGTCGGGCCGGCAGGGCCCACCACTTCTTCGCGCACCGGATCAACCGGGCCGACGTAGTAGATGAAACGACCCTTGAGGTCCACCGGCAGGGTTTCACCCTTGTTCAGCATCTCGACCATGCGCTTGTGCGCGGCGTCGCGACCGGTGAGCATCTTGCCGTTGAGCAGGACGGTTTCGCCCGGCTTCCAGCTCTGCACGTCTTCCGGGGTCAGGGTGTCGAGGTTGACACGGCGTGCCGATGGACCGGCTTCCCAGACGATTTCCGGGTAGGCGGCCAGCGGTGGCGCTTCCAGCGACGCCGGGCCGGAACCGTCGAGCACGAAATGCGCGTGACGGGTGGCGGCGCAGTTCGGGATCATGCACACCGGCAACGAAGCGGCGTGGGTCGGGTAATCCATGATCTTCACGTCGAGCACGGTGGTCAGGCCACCCAGGCCCTGGGCGCCGATGCCCAGTTGGTTGACCTTCTCGAACAGCTCCAGGCGCATCTCTTCGATACGGTTGGACGGGCCGCGCTTTTTCAGCTCGTGAATGTCGATGGATTCCATCAACACTTCCTTGGCCATGACCGCCGCTTTCTCGGCGGTGCCGCCGATGCCGATGCCGAGCATGCCTGGTGGGCACCAGCCGGCGCCCATGGTCGGAACGGTTTTCAAAACCCAGTCGACGATCGAGTCGGACGGGTTGAGCATGGCCATTTTCGACTTGTTCTCGGAACCGCCGCCCTTGGCTGCCACGTCCCCTTCCACGGTATTACCCGGAACGATGGAGTAGTGGATAACGGCCGGGGTGTTGTCCTTGGTGTTCTTGCGAGCGCCCGCCGGGTCGGCGAGGATCGAGGCACGCAGGACGTTTTCCGGCAGGTTGTAAGCCCGGCGCACGCCTTCGTTGATCATGTCGTCCAGGCCCATGGTGGCGCCATCCCAACGCACGTCCATGCCCACGCGAACGAACACTGTCACGATGCCGGTGTCCTGGCAGATCGGGCGGTGGCCGGTGGCGCACATGCGCGAGTTGATCAGGATTTGCGCCATCGAATCGCGGGCTGCCGGCGATTCTTCACGCAGGTAGGCCTCGTGCATCGCCTGGATGAAGTCAACGGGGTGGTAATAGGAAATGAATTGCAGGGCGTCGGCAACGCTCTGAATCAGGTCGTCTTGCTTGATCACGGTCATGAGTCGCGCTCCTCTAAAAGACGGGAACATTCAATAAGGTGCTTGCAGCTTGGGTGCATCGGTCGGTTGCAAGCACCTTTCAAGGCACGCCGGGCATGCTGGCGCGACGCTAAAAAGGCGCGGCAGTATAACGCGCCTCGGTGCCGTACACACCCGCCGGCAATCAATCGTTGGTCGCATAGCTGCACATAAACCCCTGTAGGAGCTGGCTTGCCAGCGAAGGCGGTGGGTCAGGCAACAACTGTTTCGCCTGTGAAGACGCCTTCGCTGGCAAGCCAGCTCCTACAAGGGTGACAGATCACGGCTTGCCGCCAGATCTTCGTCCCGAAAATTGAATGGTCATTTATCGGTCGCGCCACTAAAGTGGCATCCGACCTGTAGAGTAGGACACTCTGACGGTCTCCTTTCGCACGGTGAGTCAACGATTGACCCATAACGCTATCCAGCGCCTTTTGCTCAAACGCTTTGCCCTCGCCGCCGGCACCTACGCCCTGGCCTTGCTGCTACTGTGGCTGGCGTTTTTTACCGGGCATTACGATCAACCGCTGGCCAGCGTGGCCGTCGGCAGTGCGCTGGTAGTCATCAGCCAGGGCGCCTTGTTTGCCGTGTTTTACAGCGGCTGCAATTTACGCTTTTCCGACCCCAGCCTGACCGAAATCCAGGTGTTGATGGGCCTGGGTTGGCAAACCTGGCTGATCGCCAACCTCGACGAAGCCCGCGGCGCGTTTCTGGTGTTCTACGTGCTGATTCTATTGTTCGGCCTGTTCCACCTGTCGCGCCGGGCCTTCCTGCGTTGTGCATTGATGGTGTTCTTCAGTTTCAGCGCGATCACGCTGTGGGAGGGCTACCACTTCCAGTTGCTCGACCCGGCGCTGGCGGCGTTGCAGGTGTGCGTGCTGTTTATCGTGCTGGTCTGGCTGGAACTGTATGCCCGTTACGTTCAGGCTTCGCGACAACGCATGCGTCAGCGGCGGTTTGCTTTACAGGCGCATCAGGACACGCTGCGCGGGATGATGCGCCAGCTCGAAGACCTGGTCGCCACCGACGAGCTGACCGGGCTGTTCAACCGCCGGCATTTCCTGCGCCTGGCCTCGCGCGAACTCAACGCCATGGACGCCGGTGTCGTGCATGGCCTGGCGCTGATTGACCTCGACCATTTCAAACGCATCAACGATGTGCACGGCCATGCCGCCGGCGATCAGGTGCTGCAAGCCTTTGCCGCCGTGGCCACCGCTTGCTTGCGTGAGGGTGATGTTCTGGCCCGCTACGGCGGTGAAGAATTCGTGGTGCTGTTGCCCGACTGCAACCCCGAACGCCTGACCTCGTGCTGCGAGCGGCTGCGGATTGCCTTCACCGATGTCGAGCTGATCGGCCTGAATGTCAGTCACCTCAGTTTGTCGGCGGGCATGACGTTGCTGGAATTGGGCGACGACCTCGACGAAGCCTTGCAGCGGGCCGATCAGGCGCTCTATCGGGCCAAGCGTGACGGCCGCAATCGTTGCGCGGCGGCGTGGGAGAACGTCGATGCCTGAGTTGCGCGTCGGCGAGCGCCAATGGTCGGTGGCGGCGGGCAGCAACCTGCTCGATGCACTGAATCAGAACGGCGTATCGGTGCCCTACAGTTGTCGCGCCGGCAGTTGCCATGCGTGCCTGGTGCAGTGTGTGCCAGGGCTGCCAAGCGACAACCGCCCCGATGCCTTGAGCGCCGAACAGCGTCAGCAAGGCTGGCGCCTGGCATGCCAGTGTCAGGTGGTCGAGGATTTGCAGGTACATACTTTCGACCCGCAACAGGATGGTCGCCCGGCCGAAGTGGCTGCCGTCGATTGGCTGAGCGCCAATGTGTTGCGTTTGCGCCTGACCCCGCAGCGTCCGTTGCGCTACAGCGCCGGGCAACATCTGGTGTTGTGGGCGGACCTCGTTGCCCGGCCGTATTCCCTGGCCAGCCTGCCGGGCGACGACCGATTTCTGGAATTCCATCTCGATTGCCGCCAATCGGGGGCGTTCAGCGATGCGGCCCGGCAATTCAAGATCGGCGATTCGATCCGCCTCGGCGAGTTGCGCGGCGGTGCCTTGCATTACGACGCGGACTGGCACACCCGACCGCTCTGGCTGATGGCGGCGGGCACCGGGTTGGGCCCCTTGTTTGGCGTCTTGCGCGAAGCGCTGCGCCAGGATCACCAGGGTGCCATCCGGGTCATTCACCTGGCCCACGATGCCGATGAGCATTATCTGGCCAAACCGCTGCAAGCCATGGCCGCGAGCCGCCCCAACCTGAGCATTGAGCTGTGGACCCCGGCCGAGCTACCAGATGTTTTGGCACAACTGCGGCTTGTTTCCCGACAAACCCAAGCCTTACTCTGCGGGGCCCCCGACAGCGTCGACGCCTTTGCCCGGCGCCTGTACCTGGCGGGGCTGCCGCGCAATCAACTGCTGGCCGATGTCTTCCTGCCTCGCGGTTGAGCGCTGACTTTTCAGACGCGAGACCTGCCATGACCGATGCCATCACTGTTGAGCGCGAACGGGGCCTGCTGACCCTGCGCCTGAACCGCCCCGACAAGAAAAACGCCCTGACCCGCGCCATGTACAGCCATCTGGCCGAAGCGTTGAAGCAGGCGGACACCGACCCCGAAATCAACGCAGTGCTGATCACCGGTTCAAGCGAGTGCTTCACCGCGGGCAACGACATCGCCGATTTCCTTCAACAACCACCGAGCGACCTCGATAGCCCGGTGTTTCAGTTCATGCTCACGCTGCTTGAATGCCGCAAACCGGTGATCGCTGCCGTGGCCGGCGCCGCGGTGGGCATTGGCACGACGCTGCTGCTGCATTGTGATCTGGTGTATGTCAGTCGCGATGCGCGGTTGCGCATGCCGTTCGTCAATCTTGGGCTTTGCCCGGAGTTCGGTTCCAGCTTGATCTTGCCGCGCCTGCTCGGGCACGCCAAAGCGGCGGAATTGTTGCTGCTCGGCGAAGGTTTCAGTGGTGAACAGGCGGCCGCGTGGGGCATCGCCACCGAAGCGTTGGGCAGTGGCGAAGCGGCGTTGGCCAAGGCGCGGGAGATGGCGTTGCGTTTCGAGACACTGCCAGCGGAGGCGGTGCGCATCAGCAAGCAGTTGATGAAGGCCCCGGACCGCGAGCCGCTGCGCAAGGCCATCGAAGCAGAGGCTGCGTTGTTCACCCAGCGGCTGCGCTCGCCGGAAGCGATTGCGGCGTTGTCGGGGTTTATCGGCAAGCATTGAATTTTCGCTGGCTGGGCGGGCCTTTTCGCTGGCAAGCCAGCTCCTACAGATACAACGCGGTCCTTGTAGGAGCTGGCTTGCCAGCGAAGAGGCCCGCCCAAACAACACATTGTCTGGACCAGAAAAACAAAAGCCCCGCCATTCACATGGCGGGGCTTTTGTTTTTCAGCGGCCGGTCACTCAGACCATCGGGTCGCCAACGTGCAGGATTTTCATCCCGTTGGTGCCACCGATGGTGTGGTAGCTGTCGCCCTTGGTCAGGATGACCCAGTCGCCTTTTTCTACAACGCCGCGCTTGAGCAACTCGTCGATTGCGGCCTGGCTGACTTGCTCAGGCGGCAACGATGCCGGGTCGAACGGTACGGTGTAGACACCACGGAACATGGCGGCGCGCGCCTGGGTTTCGCGGTGCGGGGAGAACGCGTAGATCGGCACCGAGGAGCGGATGCGCGACATGATCAGTGGCGTGTAGCCACTTTCGGTCAACGCGATGATCGCCTTCACGCCCGGGAAGTGGTTGGCGGTGTACATGGCCGCCAGGGCGATGGACTGGTCGCAGCTTTCGAAGACCTTGCCGATGCGGTGGCTGGAGGTCTTGCTGGTCGGGTGCTTTTCAGCGCCGATGCAGATGCGCGCCATGGCTTGCACGGCTTCCAGCGGGTACAGGCCGGCAGCACTTTCAGCCGAGAGCATCACGGCGTCGGTGTAGTCGAGCACGGCGTTGGCTACGTCGGACACTTCGGCGCGGGTCGGCATCGGGTTCTGGATCATCGACTCCATCATCTGGGTCGCGACGATCACGGCCTTGTTATGGCGGCGTGCGTGCAGAATGATTTTCTTCTGAATGCCCACCAGCTCGGCGTCGCCGATTTCCACACCGAGGTCACCACGGGCAACCATCACCGCGTCGGAGGCATTGATCAGCGCATCGAGGGTGTCATCGTCAGCCACGGCTTCGGCGCGTTCGATCTTCGCCACCAGCCAGGCAGTACCGCCGGCCTCGTCGCGCAGTTGACGGGCGTATTCCATGTCGGCGGCGTCGCGCGGGAAGGACACGGCGAGGTAGTCGACTTCCATTTCAGCAGCGAGCTTGATGTCGGCCTTGTCTTTCTCGGTCAGGGCCGGAGCAGTCAGGCCGCCACCGCGACGGTTGATGCCTTTGTGGTCCGACAGTGGGCCGCCGATCAGTACGGTGCAATTCAGTTCGGTAGCCGTGGCGGTATCAACGCGCATCACTACGCGACCGTCGTCGAGCAGCAGCTCGTCGCCCACGCCGCAGTCTTTGACCAGGTCCGGGTAGTCGATGCCGACCACTTGCTGGTTGCCTTCGGTCAGAGGATGGCTGGTGGAGAAGGTGAATTGATCACCGATCTTCAGCTCGATCTTCTTGTTGGCGAATTTGGCGATACGGATTTTCGGGCCTTGCAGGTCACCCAGCAGGGCGACGAAACGGCCGTGCTTGGCAGCGAGGTCACGCACCAGCTTCGCGCGAGCCTTGTGCTCGTCGGGGGTGCCGTGGGAGAAGTTCAGGCGGGCGACGTCCAGGCCAGCCAGAATCAGCTGTTCGAGAACTTCCGGCGAGTTACTGGCCGGGCCAAGGGTAGCGACGATTTTGGTGCGACGGACGGACATGCATAGACTCCTGAGTTCAAGCGCTGAGTGAGGCTACTATGGTCCGAAGTTGTAGTCATTGTTCGTGTGCACTACTTATTCGTTGTTTCTTTGAAATGAACATTCCTGAAGATTTCCGCCAACGGGTCGATACAGAGCTCAAGACAGGAGAACCCTCATGCGATTTGTGCTCATTGCCGCCCTGGCCCTCAGTGTCACGGGCTGCACCCGTTTCTCGATGAACCATCATTTGAACAATGCCTACAGCGCATACGATCGTGGCAATTGCGAGCAGGTGACGCTCGAACTGTCCAAAGTCGAACGCGCCAGCCGTGCGCGGCCTTATGTATGGCCGGAAGTGTCGATGCTGCGCGGTTTGTGCCTGGAGCGGCAGAAACTGTTTGTCGATGCGGCGCAAACCTACCAATTCATCATCGCCTCGTACCCGCAAAGCGAATACGCCTACCGCGCCCGTGCGCGCCTGGAAACCTTGCAGTCATTGGGCCACTACCCGTTGCGCAGCGCGGCGGTCGTGCGCCCGACCCGGTTCTGATTGCCCTTGCCATTCATAAGCTGGCCGACCGGCGGTGGTGAGCTATAGTCGAATAAATCGTTTTTAGAGTGTTTTTTCTAAACCGAGGTAACACCTGATATCGGCAGAAGTAAGCGGCGGCGGTTTGTTGGACTGTCGCACCGGGATCGGGGAGAGCGGCCCGCATCGTTGATGCAGGCTCGTTCCGAAAGCATTAGTGCGGCCCTGCTTAAGGGCCTTGCATAGCGAATTCAGCATGTTTACCGACCGCCGGATCGAGCGGCATCAACTGCCGTATTTTCTGAGAGTGTTCAACAGCGTCACCGACAAACCCATCGGCTTTCTGGGCAACGTTTCTGAAGACGGATTGATGCTGATCAGCCAATTGCCGATGATGATCGGCGCCGATTTCGATTTGCGCCTGAAAATCCCGGCCAGCGACGGCATCCTGCAGGTCATCGATCTGCGGGCGTGTTGCCTGTGGTGCCATGAAGACGCAACTCCCCACCACTATGACGCCGGGTTCAGCCTGCAACAGGCACCCCCGGAATATGGGCAATTGGTGGAGGCGCTGAAGCAGTATTTCAGTTTTCAGCCATTGCCTGCTTCTGCCTGATACAGCAAAAGATCGCAGCCTGCGGCAGCTCCTACAGGATCAAAACGCGGTCACTGTAGGAGCTGCCGCAGGCTGCGATCTTTTGATCCTGATTTAAAACACCCCGGCCTTTTTCCATTCCAGATAGCGCGTCACCAGCGTAGCGCCCAGCTCATGGGTGGTTGCATCCAGCACGGCTACGCCATGAGCATTCAATCGTTCATGGACTGCGGCCCGTGCATTCAAATAATCCACCGTCCCGCAATAGGTCAGTGCCTCAGGCAACGTTTGCACCGCTGTCTGACGCAGCTTGTCGAGCACGTCTTCGCGCAGACTGGCCACCAGCACCCGATGCTGTTTGCCCAGGCGTTTAACGGCGGTGAGCAGTTCATCGTCGTCTTCGTCCCGCAGGTTGGTCACCAGCACCACCAGAGCCCGGCGTTTCTGTCGCGCCAGCAGTTGAGTGGCTGCGGCCTGATAGTCGGCGCTGCGTTGAGTGCTTTTCAGGTCGTAGACGGTGTTGAGCAATACGTTGAGTTGCCCGGCGCCTTTTACCGGGGCGAGGTAGCGCGGTTGTTCGACCGCAAAGGTGCTCAAGCCCACGGCATCGCCCTGGCGTAGCGCGACGTAACTGAGCAGCAGACAGGCATTGAGCGCGTGATCGAAGTGCGCCAGTTCACCATCCTGGCTGCGCATGTGCCGGCCGCAATCGAGCATGAAAATAATCTGCTGATCACGCTCGTCCTGATACTCCCGGGCAATCGGCGTGCGCTGGCGGGCGGTGGCTTTCCAGTCGATCTGGCGCAGGCTGTCGCCTTCACGAAACTCCCGTAGCTGATGAAACTCCAGGCCCAGGCCGCGTCGCTGCTGTTGGCGCACGCCGAGTTGGCTGAGCCAGTTGTCCACCGCCAGCAGCTGCCCGCCGTAGCGGCGGGCGAAGTCGGGGTAGACGCGGGTATTGCCGGTCACATCTGACAGGCGTTTGTCGGACCACAGGCCCAGTGGGCTCGGCAGGTTGATTTCGCAGCACTCGAAGCTGAAGTGGCCACGCTTGAGCGGACGCAGGCGATAGTTGATCTGGCTGTGTTGACCGGGCTGAAGCTCGACCGACAGTGGCAGGTTTTCGAAGCTCAGGCCCTCCGGTACATGGTCAAAGATCTCTATGTTCAGTGGCTGCTGGAAATCATGTTCGACCTGCAGCCGCACTTCGCCCCAGCGACCGAGCGCCAGGCTGCCCGGCATCTGTCGTTGGACGCGGGGAGAAGGCAGGCGTTTGAGGCGAATGGCGTCGAGTATCGCCAACGCAAGTAGCGCCAGGAGCAGCCCCCAATTGATCGACACAAGGTTCGATGGAAGCGGGATGTCGAGTGCCCTTAATGTGCCCAGCGCGATGCCGATGGCCAGCAGCGAAGCGAGCCAGATCAACAGCAGGCGCGACGGTTTCACAGGCGCGGCGCCGGCACTTGATCGAGCAGCTGGCGCAGTACCTGATCGACTTCCAGCCCTTCGATATCCAGCTCTGGCGCAATGCGCACACGATGGCGCAACACCGCCAGCGCGCAGCCTTTGATGTCATCGGGAATCACGAATTCACCACCGCGCAACAAGGCTCGCGCGCGGGCACAGCGCACCAGGGCGATGGACGCCCGAGGCCCGGCGCCAAGGGTCAGGCCTGGCCAGCTGCGGGTGGTGCGGGCCAGGCGCACGGCGTAGTCGAGGACTTGATCGTCCAGCGGCAAATCACTGGCGATGCGTTGCAGGGCCAGTACATCCTTGGCCTGCAACACGGTGCGCAGCGGTTGCACGTCGAGCATGTCGGCCCGGGTCGAGCGGCTGACCTGACGAACCATGTTCACCTCCTGCTCGGCGTCGGGGTAGTCCATGCGGACCTTGAGCATGAAGCGGTCAAGTTCGGCTTCCGGCAGGGGATAGGTGCCTTCCTGTTCGATAGGGTTTTGCGTGGCGAGCACCATGAACGGTTGCACGATCGGCAGGGCGCGGCCTTCGAGGGTGACCTGGCGTTCCTGCATGGCTTCGAGCAGAGCCGCCTGGGTCTTTGCCGGTGCGCGGTTGATTTCGTCGGCCAGCAACAGATTGGTGAACAACGGTCCTTTACGCAGTTTGAATTGCTCGGTCTGCAAGTCGTACACCGCGTGCCCCGTGACATCGCTGGGCATCAGGTCGGGGGTGAACTGGATGCGTGCGAATTCGCCGCCGAAGCAGCGCGCCAAGGCTCGCACCAGCAACGTCTTGCCCAGCCCCGGCACGCCTTCGAGCAGCACGTGGCCACCGGCGATCAATGCCGTGAGAACGTCGTCGATGACCGTGTCCTGGCCGATCAGTGCTTTTTGCAATTCAAGGCGAACGGCCTGGGCCAGTTGACTGGCGCGCTGACGTTGCTGCGCGGCATGGCTCGGTGCGCCGGGCTCGATCTCACTCATAAGGCGTTCCTCAAGGTTTGCAGGTGGGCGACCAGCCGGCTGAATTCAACGCTGGAAAGCCGCTGCTTCGGTCGCGGGCTCATGGCCTGGCTGATTGCGCGTGTGGGTTGGCCGGTCAGGCGTGCGAGCACCAGCCATTGTTCGGCAACGCCGAGTTGTTCAAAGCCTGGATGACGCCGCCGCACGCGACGCAGGATGTCTTGTTGCAAGGCGTGCAGCAGGTTGCCCTGGCCCTTGCGGCGCAACATGAAATCGGCACTGGCGCGCAGGTGTTCCTGAAGTTGCCGACGGGCCCTTGGGGCCGGCTCCAGCACAGGGCCATGGCGCACGCCGACACGCCAAAATCCAAGGCCGATCAGGGCGAGTAGCGCGACCAACGCCTGCGGAAAATAGCGCAGCAGCAAAGACAACAGGCTGTCGTAATGGATGTTGAACAGCAGCGTGACCTTTGTGTCGGCGGTCAAGTACCAAAGCAGCCAGGCGTTGTCGTATAGAGTGATGGCCGGGTTTTTCCACAGGTCGGCGTCGGTGACCACGATGATTGAACCGAGCCCGTGGTTCAGCTGCATCATGTGCGTGGCCTTGCCGCTGTTGGCCCAGGATTGGGCGAGGTTTTTCGGGTCTTCGAGATGGAACGCGGTATCGAAGCTGGCGTAGGCCGGCGCGTTTTCATCTTCAAGGTACAGCTTGGTCAGTTTGGGGTAGGGATCATCGAGGATGTCGGGTGGCGGGTCCCTCAGGTCTTTACTCAGCGACTGGTGCAGCTGCACCCGGTCGAGCAGCAGGTCATTACTCTGGCCGGTCTTTTCATCCCACAGCGATTGGGCAACAAACAATACACGCCCGCCGGCGCGGGTCCAGTTCATCACTTGATCAATCTGTCGTGGTGTCATGTTGTAGCGGTCCCCAAGCAACAACAGACTGTGTTGATGCGGCTCCAGGGTGGGCAGGATATCCAGGCTGTTGGCATGGCTGACGTTCAGCCCCTGTTTGCGCAGAAAGTGCTCGGCGGCCAGGTAGGGATTGGCCAGGGCTTCGGGAGAGGGGCCGTGATCGATCTCTGCCTGATAGGGCGTGGCCTTGAGGTACAGATAAACACTCAGCGCGCCCAACAGCACGGCAGTCAACACGCCGGCCGCCAGCCACCTCTGCCGGTTCATCGGGCAGCTCCCGGGCCGAACAAGGCACGCCAGGCGTCGCAGAGTTCCTGTTGCAGATGCGCGGGTGGCAGGCGATGCCCATAGGCCATGTTCTGCCAGTGCCCGGTCAGGTTTTTGCTGAAGGCCAGCAAGGCCGGTTGCTGCAGTTGCTCGACGCGCGCCAGCACCTGGCCTTCGGTGTCGGCGGCTTTCAGCGCAATATTGAAGTCATGCAGCAAGTGGCTGAGCAGGGCGCGATAGAGCAATCCGAGCGCCTCGCGAGGGTTGGACTGCCAGAGGCTTTCGGCGCTGGCGGCGATGTCGGCCGGCAGGGGTTCGCGGTTGAGGTCCAGGCCGAACGCCTGCTGCGGTAACGGTCGCGCGATTTTTCGGTGCAGGGCCGGTCGACGGCTGACGAGGGCGTGCAACCCGTCTCGGTAATACCAGATCAATAACCCTAGGCCACCCATCACCGTGCTCCACAGCAGCACCTCGATCAGCGTGGCCAATACGTCGAAACGTTGGCTGTCCAAGAGCTTTGACAGCGCCTTCAGCCATTCGGGAGTCTGGCTGTCGTCCGCCGTTTCGCCAGTCGGTTGTTCGTCGCCAAAACGATAGCGCGTGACTGTCTCCTTGTTCTTGAATGGTGGCTGCTCGAGGATTGCCTTGATGCTGTCCCGGGACGCCTGGCTGGTCAGTGGCTGGTCCAGCAGACGCGGGCTATCGGGTGAAATGACCGGCTCGACGGCCCAGGCGGTTTGCACCGGGGGCGTCAGCAGGAACGTCGCCAGCAGCAGGGCGATGGCGGCACCGCTCAAGCGTTGGCGCAGGCGGCGGAACACCAGTTCGATATCCCAGGCTTCCAGCACCGTGCGGCGGTTCAGATAAAGGCTGAAGCCGCAGGCCACGTAAATCGGTTCCCATACCACCAGCACCAGTGCGTAGAAGGCGTTGGTCAGGTGTTCCAGCCAGCGCCAGTCTTGTGTGGCGGCGGTGATCAGGGTCTGCCAGCTCCAGTCGAGTTCGACCTGTTGCGGCAAGAGCAAATAGAACAGCACCATCAAGCCAATCCACAACGCGCTTTCCAGGTGCACGCCGATGATCGTCAGCCATCGCGAGGCACCGGCGTCACGCTGCAACAACACCTGCAAACGCTGTTGTCGCGCCTCGCCACTCAGGCCTTCGAGCTGCACCACCGGCATCAGAAAACTGCGGCTCGGGCTCAATCGTCGCCAGGTCAGGCTGGCCAGCAGTTGCGGCCTGAGCAGGCGCAGCCATTCAAGCAACGCCTGCTTCAACGTGGGTGTTTCACCGAACATGACTTTGGACAGGATGTACAGCGGCAGGCGGTCGAACGCCGGTTTCAGCCACCAGAAGATGAACACGGCGAGGGACGGTGAATCCCACAGCATCACGCTGAGCAGGGCGAAAACCGGCAAGGTCACGATGGCCCAACTGGTCATCAGCAAGCGTCGGTGCCGCTGACTCAGCAGCACGCCCAGGTCCATGGCTTCCCAGGTCGGGCGCGGACGGATGACGACACTGGCGTCACTCAGGCGCATGGCGGGTTCGTCCGGCAAACAGCAAATAGGCAATCACCAACAACCAAAGCATCGCGCCGACCAGGAATTTGGTCATGGGCGCAGGTCCGGTCATGGACGACCAGTAGGCTTCGATAAACGCCGCAATCAGCAGAAACAGCATGACTCCGCAAATCAGCAGCACGCTCTTGCGCGCCGCCAATCGCAAGGCTTCGGCGCGGCGCAGGCGTCCCGGTGCGATCAATGCCCATCCCAGTTGCAGGCCGGCGGCCCCCGCGAGGGCGATGGCGCTCAGTTCGAAGGCGCCGTGGCCGATCACGAATGACCAGAAGGTCTGCCCGAAGCCGATGTGCGTTAGGTGCCCGGCGACCGCGCCGATCATCAAGCCGTTGAAGAGCAGGAAAAACGCGCTGCCCAGGCCAAACAGCAAGCCGCTGGCGAAGGTCTGAAAGGCAATGCCGATGTTGTGCATGATGTAGTAACCGAACATTACCCAGTCTTCACTGGCTGCCCGTTCTACCGAACGCCCGAGGTGCCCGGCTTCAGGGTCGTACATGCCCTGCATTTCGCTGACCTGCTCGACCGGGATCACGTTGTAGACCAGGTCCGGGAACAGGTAGACCAGCAGCGCGAAGCCGATCAGGCTGCCAAAAAACATCAGGCTGGCGGCAAGCACGAAACGCCACTGCTCGCGCACCAGTCGCGGGAAGTCGGCAAGGATGAAGCCCAGCACGTTGGCACCCAATCGGCTGCGATGCCGATAAAGCTGTTGGTGCCCGCGCAGAACCTGTTGTTGTAGCGAGTCGATCAGAAAGCTGCTGTAACCGCGCTCCCGGGCGAGCGCCAGGTGTTGGCACAGACGACGATAGTCACTTGGAAAATGGCCGGCTTGCGAGGCGTCCTTGCCCTGTTCCAGCCGTTCAAGCAGGAGGGCAAATTGCTCCCATTCGGCCTTGTGGCGATTCTCGAAAAGACTTTGCTTCATGCGGGGCCCAACAAGCCGCGGGCGATGCCATTGAGTTCGGCGACTGCCAGTGGAGGGGGAACCTGCAGCGGTTCAGCGAGGATGGATGCGAGCTCTCTGACCCGTGCCTCGGAGAGCTCGCCCTGGCGTTCGGCAAACCCGAGGATGGCCCGCTGTTCGGTGAGTGTCAGGGTAAAAGCCGGACGCAGAGGTTGAGCGTCGGGCAGTTGCGGACGCGTGAGCGGTTGTTCGCGGTAGATCACCAGCGTACCGGCGGCCAGGTCACCGAGGCGCTTGAAACTGGGATGTTGCAGGCAACTGATGGCCCCGAGGAAATAGCCGAACGGCAGCATGTCGACAAATCGCAGCAGGTTGCGCAGCAGCGAAGCGGACCAGCCGATCGGCGTGCCATCGTCCTGCACCACCCGTAAACCCATCCATTGTTTGCCGGGCGAGCGCCCCTGATTGAGCACTTCGAACAGCACCATGTACCACCAGCTCACCGCGAACAGCAGGATCGAACCCAGCCCGGCCCCGAGCTTCCCGAGGAAGGCCAGGGCAATAAACAGCAGGCCGAGAATCAGCCCGCGCAACCCCAGGTCGATGGAGAACGCCAGCGCACGAACCATCAACCCGGCAGGGCGCAGTGGCAAGTCGATGCCTTCCGGCGTTTCGACCTGATACCGCGTATCCAGTGGCGGGGACAGCGTTGCTTTCCTTGGCAGTGCTGTGGTCGCGAGCATGGGCTACCTGATGATGTGGCCTGATCGGGATACTCTGTCCGTTCGATGCTAGCAGCCTCTCGGGGAAAAACGACATAACTATGTATTGCACGGTGAGTAGCCAGAGGTGTTTGAATGACAAGACTACTGGCCGGGGCGGGATGTGAACGCCTAGACTTCGCCGATCTTCAGTTCAGGAATAGCCTGTGACCTCCATCTTCTGGTACGACTATGAAACCACTGGCATCAACCCCCGTTGCGACCGCCCGCTACAAATGGCGGGACTGCGCACCGACTTCGATCTCAATGAAATAGACCAGCCGGTCAATCTCTACTGCCAGCCCAGTGAGGATATCCTGCCTCATCCGGCGGCCTGCGCAATCACCGGTATTACGCCCGGCGTTCTGGCCGACCAAGGCCTGGGTGAGGCCGATTTCATGACTCGCGTGCATGCCCAACTCGCGGCGCCCGGCACCTGTGGCGCGGGGTACAACACGTTGCGTTTCGACGACGAGATGACCCGCTACAGCCTGTACCGCAACTTTTTCGACCCTTATGCGCGCGAGTGGCAGGGCGGCAACAGCCGTTGGGACCTGATCGATGTGGTGCGCGCGGCCTATGCGTTGCGCCCCGATGGCATCGTTTGGCCGACGGATGAAGAGGGGCGGGGGACGCTCAAACTTGAACGCCTGACCGCCGCCAATGGCATTGATCACGGCAATGCCCACGAAGCGCTGTCGGACGTTCGCGCGACCATCGCCCTGGCGCGCCTGATTCGGCAAAAGCAGCCGAAACTGTATGACTGGCTGTTTCAATTGCGCGGTAAACAAAAGGTGATGGATCAGATTCGACTGTTGCAGCCGATGGTGCATATTTCCGGGCGCTTTTCGGCGGCGCGCCATTATGTCGGTGTGGTGCTGCCACTGGCCTGGCACCCGCGCAACAAGAATGCGTTGATTGTCTGTGACCTGCACCTGGACCCTCAGGGTTTGCTCGATCTGGATGCCGAAACCTTGCGCCAACGGCTGTATACCCGTCGCGATGACCTGGCCGATGGCGAGTTGCCGGTGCCACTGAAGCTCATCCATATCAACAAATGCCCGGTGGTGGCACCGTTGTCGGTACTTCGTCCTGAAGATCAGCAACGCCTGGGGCTCGATATGGCGCTTTATCAGGAACGCGCGCTGCGGCTAAGTGACGCACAAAAAGTTTGGCGAGATAAAGTTCAGGCCATTTATGCGAGCGAGGACTTTTCCTCAAGCCAAGACCCCGAGCAACAGTTATACGCAGGTTTTATCGGTGATCGGGATCGGCGTCTTTGCGAGCAAGTCAGAGCGGCCGACCCTGCGCAATTAGCACAAGAGCAATGGCCGTTCGATGATGAGCGTTTGCCTGAATTATTGTTTCGATATCGCGCACGTAACTTCCCCGATACGTTGAGTTTCGAAGAGCAAGAACGCTGGCGAATATTCTGTCAGCAACGTTTGACAGATCCCGAGTGTGGGGCACCCAATACCCTTGAAACTTTTGTAGAGGCTGCAGCCCAATTGACGGTTGCTGCTACATCGTTTCAGCGAGAGGTGCTTGATCAATGGCAGGATTATGTCCAGGGATTACGCAAACGTTTAAATCTTTGAAAACGAAAATACCGTTGCCTGAATGTCGGGCATAAAAAAACGCCAGCAGCTGCTGGCGTTATTTTTTGTCGCGGACAAGTCTTTGACAAGCTCTGCGGCTTAGCCCAGCAGAGTAGCCCAACCTTCAACCACGTCACCGCCCCACTTGGCTTTCCACTCTTTCAGAGTCTTGTGGTTGCCACCTTTGGTTTCGATGACTTCGCCGTTGTGCGGGTTTTTGTATTGTTTAACTTTACGAGCACGCTTGGTGCCAGTAGTTTTTACTGCGCCGCCGCGTGGAGCTTTGGATTTAGACTCTGGATCCAGCAGCGCGATGATGTCACGCAGGGACTTGGAGTATTCGCCCATCAGGGTGCGCAGTTTGCCTTCGAATTCCAGCTCGGTTTGCAGTTTGTCGTCTTGGGACAGGTTCTTCAAACGGGCTTGCAGCTCTTTGATAGCTTCTTCGGTGGCGCGGTATTCGTTGATCAAGGACATGAGGACTACCTTATGTTGGGCGCTGGATGGCAGGTGACAGTGCGGCAATAATAGTCAGGGTGTTTCATCAAGTAAACATTAAACCGGAGTTTATTTAATTTAGTTGCGATGGGTCGGGCATAAATTGGATGTGCAGTTAAATAAAGTGTCATGCAGTCATCACGAATATTCACAATTACGCTCTTGAAGATTGGCTTAAGAGCACCAACGCGCGGGCAGCGCGTACCGCCAGAAACCGGCGTCGCCGACCTTCGTGCAACGCGAGACGTCATCAATACTGCAGTTTTGCTGCGCAATCGCTAGAATGGCGGCCTTTGCGAAGTTCTGGAGTTTCCCCCTCATGCGCACTTTTCGGCTGGTGATTGCTTGCCCGGACCGCGTCGGCATCGTTGCTAAAGTCAGTAACTTTCTGGCGTCACATAACGGCTGGATCACTGAAGCGAGCCATCACTCGGATAATCTCAGTGGCTGGTTCTTCATGCGTCACGAAATTCGTGCCGATTCGCTGCCTTTCGGTATCGAGGCGTTTCGCGAAGCGTTTGCACCGATTGCCGAAGAGTTCTCGATGAACTGGCGCATCACCGATACCGAGCAGAAGAAACGCGTGGTATTGATGGCCAGTCGTGAGTCGCACTGCCTGGCCGACTTGCTGCATCGCTGGCACAGCGATGAACTGGATTGCGAAATTTCCTGCGTGATTTCCAACCATGACGATTTGCGCAGCATGGTCGAGTGGCACGGTATTCCTTACTACCACGTCCCGGTCAATCCGCAGGACAAAGAGCCGGCCTTCGCCGAAGTCTCGCGCCTGGTCAAACAGCACGATGCCGAGGTGGTGGTACTTGCCCGCTACATGCAAATCCTGCCGCCGGAGTTGTGCAGCGAATATGCCCACAAGGTGATCAACATTCACCACAGCTTCCTGCCATCGTTCGTGGGGGCCAAGCCGTATCATCAGGCATCGTTGCGGGGTGTGAAGTTGATTGGCGCTACTTGCCACTATGTGACCGAAGAGCTGGACGCCGGTCCGATCATCGAGCAGGACGTGGTGCGGGTTAGCCACAGCGACAGTATCGAAGACATGGTGCGTTTCGGGCGCGATGTCGAGAAGATGGTATTGGCCCGTGGTCTGCGTTATCACCTGGAAGACCGGGTGTTGGTGCATGGCAATAAAACCGTGGTGTTCTGATAGTCATACGGCACGGTTGAAATTCGAAGGGCCTGGGCGTTCAATCGCTTCAGGCCCTTTGTTGTTTCTGACTTGAGGATATGTTCATGGCTGATCCACTCGATAAAGCGACTTCCAGGGCACCCGCTACTTTGGGGGAGGGGTGTTTGAGTCGTTATGACCCGGATGAGTTGGGCGCTGAGGATGGCACTGAGTTTCCGGGGGCGGCGGAGTTGTGGGATGAGTTGAATCCTGAGCCTGAGCGTTTACCTGAGGAAGAAGTCGTGAAGTCTGGTTGAGTGGGCTCTTTGATGGTGCACACATCCGTTACTTCGGTGATGACTGCTATTGGTTCCGCCCTTACGGCGGGTCACTTGGAAAAGCCCCAAGTAACCAAGGGCTCTTGCCCCTTTCGTTCGGTGCCTCGCCTAGGCTCGGCATGCCCTCGCTCCGGTCCTGCTCCGTGGGCCCGCCGCCATCGGCCATCCATGCCGGGTTGCCCACTGCGCAGAACCTCCACTCGGCCTTACGATATAGGTTGTCCGTTCCTTCCTCTTCCATACTTCGGTGTCTGGAAGTCAGTGTTGATCTAAGGAAGGAACATGCACCT
>NZ_LHPC01000025.1 GCF_001297125.1 Pseudomonas sp. RIT-PI-q | reverse complement strand
ATCGGCGCTTGGGTGAAAGGAGGAGAGGCGAAATCTCCCACGGATCTGTACTGCGTCAACAGTCAGAATCGGGCTTTGTCCCTCCTCCTCCCTTCAAGTCCTACCATACAAGCGGGCTTGCCCGCGAAGAGGCCATTCGCAACACCTCGGATGCCCCGTGGTAAAAGATCGCAGCCTTCGGCAGCCCCTATGCGTTGGCGGCAGCGTTTGATCGTGGCACGATGTCGAGGTTATCGACCGAGACCCCCTGACCATGCCGCAATCCCAAGCCAAGAATCTGTCCCTGATCGCCGCAATCGACCTGGGCTCCAACAGCTTTCACATGGTCGTGGCCAAGGCCCAGAACGGCGAAATCCGTATTCTCGAACGACTCGGGGAGAAGGTGCAGCTGGCCGCCGGCATCGACGATGAGCGCCAGCTCAGTGAAGAATCCATGCAGCGCGGGCTCGATTGCCTGAAGCGTTTTGCCCAACTGATCAACGGTATGCCGACTGGCGCCGTGCGGATCGTCGGCACCAACGCCCTGCGTGAAGCCCGCAACCGTGGCGAATTCATCCGCCGCGCCGAAGAAATCCTCGGCCACCCGGTGGAAGTCATCTCCGGCCGCGAAGAAGCGCGCCTGATCTACCTCGGCGTCTCCCACACCCTCGCCGACACCCCGGGCAAGCGCCTGGTGGCCGACATCGGCGGCGGCAGTACCGAATTCATCATCGGCCAGCGCTTCGAACCGCTGCTGCGCGAAAGCCTGCAAATGGGCTGCGTCAGCTACACCCAGCGCTATTTCAAGGACGGCAAGATCACCCCGGCCCGCTACGCCCAGGCGTACACCGCGGCGCGGCTGGAGATCATGAGCATCGAACACGCCCTGCACCGCCTGACCTGGGATGAAGCCATCGGCTCCTCGGGCACCATTCGCGCCATCGGCCTGGCGCTGAAGGCCGGCGGTCACGGTGCAGGTGAAGTCAACGCCCCAGGCCTGGCCTGGCTCAAGCGCAAACTGATCAAGCTCGGCGACGTCGAAAAGATCGACTTCGAAGGCATCAAGCCCGACCGCCGGGCGATCTTCCCTGCCGGCCTGGCGATTCTCGAAGCCATCTTCGACGCCCTAGAACTGCAACGCATGGACCACTGTGAAGGCGCCCTGCGCGAAGGCGTGCTCTACGACCTGTTGGGCCGTCATCATCACGAAGACGTCCGTGAGCGCACCCTCAGCTCGCTGATGGAGCGTTATCACGTCGATCTGGAACAAGCGGCGCGGGTCGAGCGCAAAGCGCTGCATGCCTTCGATCAAGTGGCCGAGGATTGGGACCTGGACGATGGCGTCTGGCGCGAGCTGCTCGGCTGGGCGGCCAAGGTCCATGAAGTGGGCCTGGACATCGCTCACTATCAGTACCACAAGCACGGCTCTTACCTGATCGAGCATTCGGACCTGGCCGGATTCTCCCGCGAAGACCAACTGATGCTCGCGCTGCTGGTGCGCGGTCACCGCCGCAATATTCCCCGGGACCGGTTTGCCGATTTTGGCGACGAAGGCATCAAGCTGATTCGCCTGTGCGTGCTGCTGCGCTTTGCGATCCTGTTCCATCACATCCGCGGCACCCAGGAAATGCCCCAGGTCGTGCTGCATGCCAATGGCGACAGCCTTGATGTGCAGTTCCCGAAGAACTGGCTGGACGAAAACCAGCTGACCCAGGCCGATTTCGCCCTCGAAGCGGAATGGCTGACACGGGTTGGCTTCGTGCTTAGCGTTCGCTAAAACACCGGTAAACGTTTACCGGGCGCGGTCCTGTAGGAGCCGGCTTGCTGGCGAAGGCGTCCTTGAAATCGATGCAAGGCTTGAAGGCCATTCGCTGGCAAGCCAGCTCCTACAGGGGACGGTGGGGCAACAAAAATGGCGAGCCGCAGGGATCGCCATTTTTTTACATCACACCGGACAGTCAGAATCGGGCTGCCAAAGCGTTCAATGCACACCGGTAAACGTTCGTCGGACACGGTCCTTGTAGGAGCCGGCTTGCTGGCGAAGGCATCCTTGAAATCGATGCAAGGCTTGAAGGCCATTCGCTGGCAAGCCAGCTCCTACAGGGGGCGGTGGCGGAAACAAAAATGGCGATCCGCAGGGATCGCCATTTTTTTTTACCTCACACCAGCGTTAACGAACAGCCAGAATCGGGCTGCCCAAACGCTCCAGCAAGGTTGCCTGGGCGCTGCGTGGGTTCTGGTTGCCAGTCGGCGTGTTGCGGATGTAACGACCATCCGACTGCAGGCTCCAGCTGTGAGTGTTATCGGTGAGATACAGCTCCAGCTCTTTCTTGACCCGCATGATCAGCTTCTTGCCCTCGACCGGGAAGCAAGTCTCGACGCGCTTGTCGAGGTTGCGCTCCATCCAGTCGGCGCTGGACAGGAACATCTGCTCCTCACCACCGTTGAGGAAGTAGAAGACCCGGGTGTGTTCCAGGAAGCGACCAATGATCGAGCGCACGTGGATGTTGTGCGAAACCCCGGCGATGCCCGGACGCAGGCAGCACATGCCACGCACCACGAGGTCGATACGCACCCCGGACTGGCTGGCCTTGTACAGCGCGCGGATGATCTTCGGGTCGGTCAGCGAGTTGAACTTGGCGATGATGTGCGCCGGTTTGCCGTCGAGGGCGAACTGGGTTTCGCGGGCAATCATGTCGAGCATGCCCTTCTTCAACGTGAACGGCGCGTGCAGCAGCTTCTTCATGCGCAGGGTCTTGCCCATGCCGATCAACTGGCTGAACAGTTTGCCGACGTCTTCGCACAAGGCGTCGTCGGACGTCAGCAGGCTGTAGTCGGTGTACAGACGGGCGTTGGCTGCGTGGTAGTTGCCCGTACCCAAGTGGGCGTAACGGACAATCTCGCCGGCCTCGCGACGCAGGATCAGCATCATCTTGGCGTGGGTCTTGAAGCCGACCACGCCGTAGATCACCACCGCACCGGCCGCTTGCAGACGGCTGGCCAGTTGCAGGTTGGACTCTTCGTCGAACCGCGCACGCAGCTCGATCACCGCAGTAACTTCTTTACCGTTACGCGCCGCATCGACCAGCGCGTCGACGATTTCCGAGTTGGCGCCGGAGCGATACAGGGTCTGACGGACCGCCAGTACGTGCGGGTCCTTGGCCGCCTGGCGCAGCAGGTCGACCACCGGGGTGAACGACTCGAACGGGTGCAGCAGCAGAATGTCCTGCTTGCTGATCACGCTGAAAACGTTCTCGCTGTTCTGCAGCAGTTTCGGGATCTGCGGCGTGAACGGCAGGTATTGCAGTTCGCGCTGGCTGTCCAGGCCGGTGATGCTGAACAGTCGGGTCAGGTTGACCGGACCGTTGACCTGATACAGCTCGGTCTCGTGCAGGTTGAACTGCTTGAGCAAGTAGTCGGACAGGTGTTTCGGGCACGTGTCGGCGACTTCCAGGCGCACCGCGTCACCGTAGCGACGGGAGAACAACTCGCCGCGCAGGGCGCGGGCCAAGTCTTCCACGTCTTCGGTGTCGACGGACAGGTCGGCGTTTCGGGTCAGGCGGAACTGGTAGCAGCCCTTGACCTTCATGCCCTGGAACAGGTCATCGGCGTGAGCGTGGATCATCGACGACAGGAACACATAGTTGTCGCCAGGGCCGCCGACTTCTTCCGGCACCTTGATGACCCGGGGCAGCAGACGCGGTGCCGGGATGATCGCCAGACCGGAATCGCGACCGAAGGCGTCGATGCCTTCGAGTTCGACGATGAAGTTCAGGCTCTTGTTCACCAGCAACGGGAACGGGTGCGTCGGGTCGAGGCCGATCGGGGTGATGATCGGCGCGATCTCGTCACGGAAATAACGGCGGACCCAGGTCTTGAGTTTGGTGGTCCAGTGACGCCGGCGAATGAAGCGGACCTGATGCTTTTCCAGTTCCGGCAGCAAAATGTCGTTGAGGATCGCGTACTGGCGATCGACGTGGCCGTGCACCAGCTCGCTGATCCGGGCCAGGGCCTGGTGCGGTTGCAGGCCATCGGCGCCGGCCTGTTCACGGGCGAAGGTGATCTGCTTCTTCAGGCCGGCAACGCGAATCTCGAAGAACTCGTCCAGGTTGCTGGAGAAGATCAGCAGAAACTTCAGACGCTCCAGCAACGGGTAGGACTCATCCAGCGCCTGTTCCAGCACGCGGATGTTGAACTGCAGTTGCGAGAGCTCGCGATGGATGTACAGGCTGCTGTCATCCAGGCCGGGAATGGCAATCGCCGGTGCCGCCGCAACGGGCTCGGCGACCACCGCGGGTGGAGCAGGCTCCAGTTCCGGCGGGGTTTCGGAGATTTGCTCCACCACGGGTTGAGCATCTTTTACAGCAACTTCAGTGAGTCCTTCGGTATTCATCGAATGTTCCTGGGAGGGCTATTTTTGCTCTCGTAACAATTGAGCAGCACGAACGGCAAAGTAAGTCAGGATGCCATCGGCGCCTGCACGTTTAAAAGCGGTCAGGGATTCGAGGATAACCCCTTCGCTCAACCAGCCATTCTGGATTGCCGCCATGTGCATGGCGTATTCACCGCTGACCTGATAAACAAAGGTCGGCACTTTAAATTCTTCTTTGACCCGGTAGAGGATATCCAGATACGGCATGCCTGGCTTGACCATGACCATGTCCGCGCCTTCTGACAAGTCCGCCGCCACTTCGTGCAGGGCTTCGTTGCCGTTGGCCGGGTCCATTTGATAGGAGGCCTTGTTGGCCTTGCCCAGGTTCAGCGCCGAACCGACCGCGTCGCGGAACGGGCCGTAATAGGCGCTGGCGTACTTCGCCGAGTAAGCCATGATCCGCACATTGACGTGATCGGCCAGCTCAAGCGCTTCGCGGATCGCCTGGATGCGACCGTCCATCATGTCCGACGGGGCCACTACCTGAGCGCCGGCTTCGGCGTGGGACAGGGCCTGCTTGACCAGTGCATCGACGGTAATGTCGTTCTGCACGTAGCCTTCTTCGTCGAGGATACCGTCCTGACCGTGAGTAGTGAACGGGTCGAGGGCGACGTCGGTGATCACACCCAGTTCAGGGAACTGCGCACGCAAGGCGCGAGTTGCGCGCTGGGCAATCCCGTTGGGGTTCCAGGCTTCTGCGGCGTCCAGCGACTTGAGCTCTGGCGGCGTCACCGGGAACAGCGCCAGTGCCGGAATCCCCAGCTCGACCCACTTGGCCGCTTCTTCGAGCAACAGGTCGATGGTCAGGCGTTCAACGCCAGGCATCGAGGCCACTGCTTCGCGACGGTTTTCACCGTCCAGCACGAACACCGGCAGGATCAGGTCATCAACGGTCAAAACGTTTTCACGGACCAATCGACGCGAGAAATCATCACGGCGGTTGCGACGCAGGCGGGTTGCAGGAAACAGACGATTGGCGGGGGTAAAGCTCACGGCAGACTCCAGAGCCCGCGCTGGCGGGCGAGCGTGACAGTTATAAGCGACCATTATGACGGTCGTATTACAGTTGTGTGCACCCCTGTGACAGGTAGTCGCATTCCATTGTCCTTGTAGGAAATGTTCACGTCGAGACACATTTGGACACTTTCATGAATGTGCACGAAGGGTTAGGCTGCGCGTTCATTTCGCCAGCACCCAGACAATGCTCCAACAATTTCTGCATGACTTCGGCTACTTTGCCCTTTTCCTCGGCACGTTCTTCGAAGGCGAAACCATTCTGGTGCTCGCAGGCTTCCTCGCGTTCCGTGGATACATGGACATCAACCTGGTGGTCGTCGTAGCGTTCTTCGGCAGCTATGCCGGCGACCAGCTCTGGTACTTCCTGGGGCGCAAGCACGGCCGCAAGTTGCTGGCACGCAAGCCGCGCTGGCAAATGATGGGCGATCGAGCGCTGGAGCATATTCGCAAGCATCCGGACATCTGGGTGCTGAGCTTCCGCTTCGTCTATGGCCTGCGCACGGTGATGCCGGTGGCGATCGGTTTGTCGGGCTATCCGCCGGGCCGGTATCTGTTGCTGAACGGGATTGGCGCGGCGATCTGGGCGACGGCGCTGGCGGCTGCCGCTTATCACTTCGGTGCGGTGCTGGAAGGCATGCTCGGCAGCGTCAAGAAATACGAGCTGTGGGTGCTCGGCGCCCTGCTGGTGCTGGGCTTCGTCCTGTGGCTGCGTCGACGCTTCAAGAATGCCCGTCTGGCGAAGAAGATCTACGCCGACGAGCAGGCCGAATTGGCCAAGGCTGCCGAGACTAAGACGCCAGCCGAGTGAAACGGTTTCTGCAACAGTAGAGACCGATACCACTGAGCAGGCTGTAACTGATCAGGCCGACCCAGCCCACCGCGCTGGCCGGCCACAGCCCGACCACCGGCGCCAGCCACACCAGCGGCACATTCGATGCCAGCCGCAGCAGCTCCAGCTTCAACGCCCACGGGCGATTCTCCAGGGCCACGCCCAGCACAAACAAGCCCAGCGCCACCGCACTCCAGCCCAGCACCAAGGCGGCGGTCGGCAGACTCGGCTCCAGGTTCATCAAATAGCTGCCGAGCGCGATGTAGACGCAAAACTGCAGCACGACATAGACCTGCTGACGCCCCTCCAGCAGCACTTCGAATTTGCGGAACTGACTCAGGTCCGGTTTGTTCATCGGGTACTTGGCCGCCACGTCCGCCGGCCGCCAACCGGTGCGCATGAACCAGATCCGCAGCTTGTCCCAGGTGCTCTCGGCACGCCGCGCATCGGCCCACAATTGCGCATAGAACTGCACGTTCGCCCACACCGGGTTCCAGCTCGCCAGCGGCGTGGTCACGCCGAAAATCACCGGTTCGTTATCGTCCTCTTCCTGGAACGAGCCAAATAGACGGTCCCAAATAATGAACACCCCGCCGTAGTTGCGATCCATGTAGAGAGCGTTCTGTGCATGGTGAGCCCGATGATTGGACGGCGTGACGAAGAACCACTCGAACCAGCCGAGCTTGGGAATGTGCCGGGTGTGCACCCAGAACTGGTACAGCAGGTTCAGCGACGCGACGCTGATGAACACCAGCAACGGCACACCGAGCACGGCCATCGGCAGGTAGAAAATCCAGCTCAGCAGGAACCCGGTACTGGTCTGGCGCAGGGCCGTGGAGAGGTTGTAGTCCTCACTCTGGTGATGCACCGAATGCGCCGCCCAGAGGATGTTGCGCTCGTGGCCCATGCGGTGCAGCCAGTAGTAGCAGAAGTCGTAGAGGACGAAGGCGAATACCCAGACCCAAACACTCTCGGCCGAGAGTTCGAACAACGCGAGGTGCTTGAGGGCGAACGCATAGGTCACAAGGCCCACGCCCTTGGTCAACAGGCCGGTGGTGGTCGACAACACGCCGGTGCTGATGCTGTTGATCGCGTCGGCCACGCGATAATTGCTCACCCCGCGCCAACGATCCACCAGTAGTTCGACGGCGATCAGCACAAAGAAAAACGGCACCGCATACAGAATGAAGTCCATGACACGCCCTGAGTCGGAATCTTGAGGACAGATGCTAGGTGTAGCCGTGAATTAACCCTATGGCAACGAGTGACAAATTAGTGGACATTTAACGCCATGAATCTGGAGAAAAGCCCATGAGCAAAAAAATTGCAGTGATCCTTTCCGGCTGTGGCGTCTACGACGGCGCCGAGATCCACGAAAGCGTGATTACCTTGCTGCGCCTGGACCAACGAGGCGCTCAGGTGCAGTGTTTCGCACCGAATATTGCGCAGTTGCATGTGATCAACCACCTGACCGGCGAAGAAATGCCCGAATCGCGCAACGTGCTGGTGGAATCGGCGCGAATCGCTCGGGGCAACATCAAGGATATTCGCGAAGCGGACGTCGAAGATTTCGATGCGTTGATCGTGCCCGGTGGTTTCGGCGCAGCCAAGAATCTGTCGAACTTCGCCATCGAAGGCGCTGGTTGCAGCGTGCAGCCGGAAGTCCTGGCACTGGCTGAAGCGTTTGCCGAAGCAAGCAAGCCCGTCGGGCTGATCTGCATCTCGCCGGCGCTGGCGGCGAAGATCTATGGGCCGGGTGTGACCTGCACCATTGGCAACGACGCCGACACCGCTGCGGCCATGAACAAGATGGGCGCGACCCACACCGATTGCGCGGTCAGCGAGATCGTCGAAGACAAGGCGCGCAAACTGGTGAGCACTCCGGCTTACATGCTGGCGCAATCGATCAGCGAAGCGGCGTCGGGCATCAACAAACTGGTCGACCGCGTGCTCGAACTGACCCACGAAAACGACGCCTGACCCGGTTTACTGTAGGAGCTGGCTTGCCAGCGAAGGGGCCATGACATTCAACGCATTATTTGTTGGCTGTTAAATAGCCTTCGCTGGCAAGCCAGCTCCTACAGGGGTTGCGGGGGTTAGGGGTTGCGGGGTTCAGGGTTTGCGCGATAGTCGGGTGAGGATCCGGTCCAGCGCATTGGCAAATGCCTGCTTCTCGCGCTCGCCAAACGGCGCCGGGCCGCCATTCATCTGACCCTGTTCACGCAAATCGGTGAACAGGTTACGCACGGCCAGCCTGTCACCCATGTTCTGCGCATCGAACTCCTTGCCCCGAGGGTCCAGCGCTGAAACGCCCTTCTTCACCAGCCGGTCGGCCAGCGGCACGTCGCTGCAGATCACCAGTTCGCCGGGCACGGCGTGTTCCACCAGGCAGTCCTCCGCCGCATCCGGGCCGCTGGGCACCACGATCAGCTTCACCAGGGCCCGCCCCGGTTTGATCTGCGGCTGTCCGGCCACCAGCACCCCTTCGAACTGACGCTTGAGCGCGAACTTCACCACCAGATCCTTGGCCGCCCGCGGGCAAGCGTCGGCATCGATCCACACACGCATTGGGTTTTCCTCTGTTGAAAAGCATCGCGGGCAAGCCCGCTCCCACAAGGTTAACGCTAAACCTGTGGGAGCGGGCTTGCCCGCGAATGTGAGCGCAGCGAATGCTTTAAGAAACCTGCACCCGCCGCTTCTCAGCCAGCCGACTGCGGCCATACAACACGATGATCGCAATGATCGCCACGGCCTGAGCACTCAGCGAATACGCATCAGCGTGGATCCCCAGCCAGTCGAAGTCAAAGAACGGCACCGGCCGGGTGCCGAAGACCCCGGCTTCCTGCAACGCCTTCATCCCGTGCCCGGCAAACACCGCCGACAGCGCGCAGAGCAGGCCGGCGTTGATGCTGAAGAACAATGACAGCGGCAGTTTCGCCGAGCCGCGCAGGATCACCCAGGCCAGACCGACCAGCAACACCAACGCCGTCGCGCCGCCCGCCAGCACCGCGTTATGACCCGCAGGGCCTGCCTGCAACCACAGGGTTTCGTAAAACAGGATCACTTCGAATAGTTCGCGATACACCGAGAAGAACGCCAGCGTCGCAAAGCCGAATCGGCCACCGCCGCCCACCAGGCTGCTCTTGATGTAATCCTGCCACGCCGCTGCGTGACGACGGTCGTGCATCCACACGCCGAGCCAGAGCACCACCCCCGCAGCAAATAACGCCGGCGCCCCTTCCAGCAATTCGCGTTGCGAACCGCTGACATCGATCACATACGCCGCCAGCGCCCAGGGCGCCAAGCCGGCCAACAGCGCCAGGCCCCAACCGACGTTGACGCTGCGCACTGCCGATTGCTGACCGGTGTTGCGCAGGAACGCGAGGATCGCCGCCAGCACCAGAATCGCTTCCAGGCCTTCGCGCAACAGAATCAGCAGGCCGGAGATGTAGCTCAGCGACCAACTCAAGCCATCGCTGCCCAACAACCCGGCGGACGTCTTCAACTTGGCCTTGGCCGCGTCCAGACGCTCCTGGACCTGGGCCACCGGCAAACCGTCCTGCAACGACTGACGGTAAGCCATCAAGGATTTTTCAGTGTCTTTGCGCACGTTGGCGTCGACGTTGTCCAGGGAGCTTTCGACCAGTTCGAAACCTTCCAGGTACGCGGCCACCGACAGGTCGTAGGCCTGATCGTGGTCGCCGGCGCGGTAGGCTGCGACGCTCTTGTCCAGCGTGGCGGCGGTATAGTCGAGCAATTGCGCCGGGCCACGCTTGACCTGCGGTGGTTGCGCGCGCTGAGTACGGAACGTCGCCGCGGCTTGCGGGCCGTCGGCAGCCTGCACTTCAGCCGGCGTCTGACGGGCCAGGTCGGCGATGTTGTAGGTCTTTTCGGATTTAGCCGCCGCCGGATCGACGCTGAAACTGGCGATATAGGTGGCCAGGTCCCAACGCTGACGATCGTCGAGCTGATCGGCGAAGGCCGGCATGTCAGTGCCTTCGACACCCAGGCCCAAGGTGCTGTAGATCGCGTAGAGGCTCAAGTGGTCCAGACGCGCCGTGTCACGAAGATTGGCCGGTGGCGGCGTCAGGCCGACACCTGCCGGGCCATCGCCGGCACCCGCATCGCCATGGCAGACCGAACAGTGCTGAGCGTACAGCGGCGCTCCACGTGTCGGGTCCGGGGTAATGATCGGCGCCTGGCTGACTTCATAGGCGACTGCCAGCTTCGCACCGAGCTGACGAGCCTGGCGGGCGACGTCCGCGCCATCCTGACGCGCGGTGATCGCGTTGCGCAGCGTACCGACGCCTTGCTCCAGCCCGGCTTTTTCCGGTTTGGCCGGCATGGCGGCGATCAAGCCTTGCAGCACCTTGATGAATTCCAGCTGCTCGCGGTATTCCGTCTCATTGATGACCTTGCCCGCTTGTACCGATTCCGGATAGTCAGCGCCAATGTAATCGAGCAAATGCAGCGCTTGTGGTGCGCCTTCCACGGTGTCGGCCAGCAGGTTGAAACTGCACAGGGCAAACAACGGGAACACCAGCCAGGCCAGTAAACGGGACGGGGCAGTCATGAATGAATCTCAATTGGAAATACGAAGTAACACATTGTTCACTTCCAATGACTTTCACTCAAGCTTTGTTCGCAATGAACTGCCTGCTGACGCGTTGACGGAGAGAACCTCCGTGAAGTCTTGAATGAAAAAGGCGACCGCAAGGGTCGCCTTTTTTTGTGCCTGACGGTTTTACATCGTCGCTTTGCGCAGCGTCGCCATGAATGCCGCCGCGCCGATGAACAGCCCGGCAAAGGTGCGGTTCATGCGTTTTTGCTGCTTGGGCGTACGCAACAGGCGCAATACCTTCGACGCCAGCCCGGTGTAGCCGGCCATGACGATCAGGTCAACGCAGACCATGGTCACGCCGATAATCAGGTACTGAGCCAGCAGCGGCGCGTGCGGGTCGATGAACTGCGGCAGCACGGCCAGCATGAACACCAGTGCCTTGGGGTTGCTGATGTTCACCAGGAAACCACGGAACACCAGAACCAGTGGTTTACCGATCGGCCGTATGGCCGCGTCGTCGCTCATATCGCTGGGCAGCGCGCGCCATTGCTTGATCGCGAGGTAAACCAGATACGCCACGCCGAACCATTTGATCGCGTAGAAGGCCGTGGCCGAAGCCGTGAGGATTGCGCCAACACCGGCGCCGACAATCGCAATCTGCACCGCCAGGCCCAATTGCAGGCCCAGGGCGTTCCAGTAACCGCGCCAGAAACCGTATTGCAGACCGCTGGACATCGACGCAATGGCGCCGGCACCGGGGGACAAGCTGATCACCCAGCAGGCGGCAAAAAACGCCAGCCATGTTTGAAGCTCCATTGCACACCTCGACTCAGACTCGTGACAGACGTCTAAGCTAATGCGGCTTTGGGCCGATGACCATCGATTTTTTGTCGGAAACGAGGATCGCGAAACGCCAAAAGCAAAAGATCGCAGCCTTCGGCAGCTCCTACAGGAGGGCGCATTCCAATGTAGGAGCTGCCGAAGGCTGCGATCTTTTTGGCTTGAACGCTTTAGTCGCAAGCAGGCCTACTTTTCGAACCCGCTCGAAGGGAATACATCGCTACCCCGCCAGCGCCGAACCGAGCGCTGGAAGAACAGGCTGTTAGGCACTTGCACCATGGCGCTGCCGGTGCCGAGCTCTTCGGCCTCGATCAACGTGGTGTAAAGCAGATTGATCGCCACCACCCGACCTTTGACGCCGGGCTTGTCGGTGGTGTCCACCAGTTCGACCACGTCGCCGAGGCGGAACGGGCCGACGGTGAAGATCAGGATCGCGCACAGCAGATTGGAGAGTACGCTCCACATGGCAAAAAACGCCACCGCCGCCACCGCGACAAAACCGGACAACGCCGTCCAGAGCACCGTCGCTGAAACCCCGAGGCGTTCCAGCACGAAGATCAGCGCGCTGCCCATGATCAGCCAGCGCAGACCACCGCGCAGCGGCATCAGCAATTGCGGCGGAAACGGATAGCGTTCGCCCAGACGGGTCAGGCATTTAGCGACAAAGCGCTGGGTGAAATAACCGGCCAACAGAATCAGCAGGATTTGCGTGACGAGCCAGATCGGCTCGATCCACACGGCGGGCAATGGCAGCCGGAACGCTTCCATCAGGACAACGCCTCCAGCTCCGCCTGCATGCTTTCAAGCAGTTCCAGAGCCTCCATCCAGGCTTCTTCCAGTTCGGCTTCACGCACCTTCAGCTTGGCCTGTTCGGCCAGCAGATCACGCAGATCGTTCTTGCGCATCGGTTCGTAAATGTCGCTGTCACCGAGGCTGGCATCGATCTTCGCCAGTTTCTCATGCAGCTTGCCCAGCTCGGCTTCGAGCTTGTCGGCCTCGCGCTTGTGCGGCGCCAGTTGCTGACGCAACGCAGCGGCGGCTTGGCGCTGGGCTTTCTTGTCGGTCTTGTCCGGATTGACCGGCGTGTTGCTGACCGGGGCATTGCGCTGGCGATAGTCGACCAGCCAACGGGTGTAGTCTTCGAGGTCGCCGTCGAATTCCTCGACCTTGCCGTCCGCCACCAGATAGAAGTTATCGGTAGTGCTTTTGAGCAAATGGCGATCGTGAGAGACCACCAGTACCGCACCACTGAACTCCTGCAAGGCCATGGTCAGCGCCAGGCGCATTTCCAGGTCCAGGTGGTTGGTCGGTTCGTCGAGCAGCAACAGGTTGGGCCGGCCCCAGGCGATCAACGCCAAGGCCAGTCGCGCCTTCTCGCCACCGGAGAAATTCAGCACCGGCTCATCGATCCGCGCACCACGGAAGTCGAAACCACCGAGGAAGTCGCGCAGCGTCTGCTCGCGCTCGGTCGGCGCCAGGCGCTGCATGTGCAGCAACGGGCTGGCCTTTGAATCCAGTGAATCCAGCTGATGCTGGGCGAAGTAGCCAACCACGGTGTTCTCGCCACGGGTCAGTCGGCCGGACAACGGCTCAAGTTCACCGGCGAGGTTTTTGATCAGGGTCGATTTACCCGCACCGTTGGGGCCGAGCAAACCAATGCGCGCGCCGGGGGTCAGTTGCAGCCTGACCTTCTCCAGCACGGCTCGCTCGCCGTAACCCAGTCGAGCGTCGGAGATATCAATCAGTGGGCTGGAGATTTTCACCGACTCGCGGAACACGAAATCGAACGGCGAATCGACGTGGGCGGCGGACAACTCTTCCATCCGCTCCAGCGCCTTGATCCGGCTCTGGGCCTGACGGGCCTTGGTGGCCTGGGCCTTGAAGCGGGCGATGTAGCTTTCCATGTGCGCACGTTGCGCCTGCTGCTTCTCGTAAGCCTGTTGTTGCTGGGCCAGACGTTCGGCGCGGGCACGTTCGAAGGCACTATAACCACCGCGGTACAGGGTGATCTTGCGCTGATCGACGTGGGCCACGTGATCGACCACGGCATCGAGGAAGTCGCGGTCGTGGGAAATCAGCAACATAGTGCCGGGATAGCTTTTAAGCCATTCTTCGAGCCAGATGATGGCGTCGAGGTCCAAGTGGTTGGTCGGTTCATCGAGCAGCAACAAGTCCGAGGGGCACATCAATGCCTGCGCCAGGTTCAGACGCATCCGCCAGCCACCGGAGAAATCTCCGACCTGACGATCCATCTGATCGTTGGTGAACCCAAGGCCGGCCAGCAGCTTGCGGGCCCGGGCGTCGGCGGTGTAACCGTCGGCGCTGTCGAGCTCTGCGTGCAGGCGGGCCTGAGCGGCACCGTCGTGGGCCTCTTCGGCTGCGGCGAGGTCACGTTGCACCTCGCGCAGGCGCAGGTCGCCATCGAGCACGTAGTCGACCGCGATGCGATCGAGGGTGTCGATCTCCTGGCGCATGTGGGCGATGCGCCAGTCGGCCGGCAAGAAGCAATCACCCGAGTCCGGGTGCAGTTCACCCAGGAGCAAGGCGAACAGGCTCGATTTGCCGGCGCCGTTGGCACCGATGAGGCCGGCTTTGTGGCCGGCGTGCAGGGTCAGCTCGGCGTCTTCTAGCAGACGTTGCGGGCCACGCTGTAAAGTCAGGTTCTGAAGTCGAATCATAATGGCGGCGGAGTCTACCAGCTTCGCTCGCAACTGGCGCGAGTAGCACTATGTCCTCTGACCTGTGGAGCTTTTCCCTGACCACTTACGCCCGTCCCGGCGTTGAACCCGCGTGCCTGCACTTGCAGTCGGCCGGTATCAATGTGTGCCTGCTGCTGTGTGGGTTATGGCTGGAACAGCGTGGGGTGGCCTGCAATGAGCAACGATTGCAGCAACTGCGCAATGTCGCCGAGCCTTGGGACGCCGATGTCGTTCGACCGCTGCGAGCCTTGCGCATGCAATGGAAAGCCGTCGCGACTGAAGATGCCGAACTCAATAGGTTGCGCGAACAAGTGAAGACACTGGAGCTGGAAGCCGAGCGACATCTGTTGTTGCGGCTGGAGCGATCGGCGCAGGGTTGGCCGCAGTGTGAGGGGACCGGTCTATCGGCCTGGCTGGAAGGTGGGACGGCAAATGCCGCTCACCTGCCCCGCGACGCGCTGCATCAGCTGCGCGTCGCGGCAACCGGCACTTCTTAGGAGGCGCTGGTTGGGGTGGTTGCTGCAATCGACGCGGCGGCCGGCGTTGGCGCTGGCGTGGCTGTCGAGGTGGCGGCTGCTAAAGCAGACGTTGCCGCCGGAGCCGGGTTGGCTGGCTTGGCAACTGGCGCGGTCGCCGGTTTGGCTGCGGCCGGGTTTGCAGCGCTGGCGGTGGCCGGCTTGGCAGCAGCGGCAGGTTTTGCCGCAGCAGGTTTTGCTGCCGGTCTAGCGGCTGGTTTTGCAGCAGTTTTTACCGCTGGTTTTGCAGCTGGTTTTGCAGCCGCTTTAGCCGCGACAGGTTTTGCAGCCGGCTTGGCAGCAGGTTTCGCCGCAGCGGTTTTGGCAGCTGGTTTGGCGGCCGGTTTAGCGGCCGTTTTTGCAGCCGGTTTGGCTGCTGGTTTTGCAGCAGCTTTAGCTGCGACAGGTTTTGCAGCCGGCTTGGCAGCCGGTTTCGCCGCAGCGGTTTTGGCAGCTGGTTTGGCTGCAGGTTTAGCGGCCGTTTTTGCTGCGGGTTTGGCAGCGGCAGTTTTCGCCACGGCTGGTTTTGCAGCAGCCGTTTTTGCAGTGGCTGGCTTCGCGGCGGCAGGCTTCGCAGCCGTCGTTTTAGCAGCCGGTTTCGCAGCGCTGGCAGCGACTGGTTTTCTCGCCGCAGGTTTTGCTGCGGCTTTTACCGGTGCTTTGGCAGCCGGTTTGGCAGCAGGCTTGGCCGGTGCTTTTGCAGCAGCCGGTTTGGCAGCGGCTTTCTTGGCAGGAGCCGCAGCTGGCTTGGCCGAACGCAGGGACAACGCCTTGCCGACAGCCTCTTGTACACGACCGACGCCCTGGGCCAATTTCAGGCTTTCTTGAGCATCGCGCTTGAGTTGCAGAATGTAGCTGCGAGTTTCAGATTGACGATCCTTGAGGGCATCGAGCAAGTCCTCAAGCTCTTTCACTGCATCCTTGGCTTTGGTCTGTGCCTTGGCCTTGCCGGCCGCCGCTGCGTCCTGCAATTTGGTACGGGATTTGTGCAATTTTTCCTGCGCTTTTCCGCGCTGCTTTTCCAGTTTGGCGAGCAGTTTTTCAGCATCAGCCAAGGCTTGGGAACAAGCGGTTTCCAAATGCTCGAGCAGGCTGCCCGAAAGTTGTTGGAGTAAGTGCAACGGGGTATTTACAGGCTTCTTGGTGGCCGACATGGTTTACCTCCTGGCTGACGTGGGTGCGGCTCATACTAGACCTCTGCTGCTACCGCCGCTAGGGCATGTTGACAGTATCCAAAGCGCTACGTTGCAACGGATTGAAATTCTTCTGCGCAGGTGCGAAAACCAGTTCACCTTTGAGTGCATTCACACTGGCATAATCCGCCGCATCTCAGGCCGGAGAGTGCCCATGTCGCGTTACCTTTTTTTATCCCTGTGCGTGTTTTTTTCCGCGGTCCAGGCCGCCGAAAAAACCAACGAAAATGACGCTCACGATCTCGCTTACAGCCTGGGCGCCAGCCTCGGTGAACGCTTGCGCCAGGAGGTTCCCGACCTGCAACTGAAAGCGCTGGTGGAAGGTCTGCAACAGGCCTATCAAGGCAAACCCCTGGCCCTGAAAGATGAGCGGATTGAACAGATTCTGAATGAGCACGAAGCTCAGGTTGCCTTGCAACCGGCCATGCCGCAGAGCGAGGCGGCCCTCGAAAAGGAGCGACGTTTTCTCGCCGAGGAAAAAGCCAAACCCGGCGTTCGTGAACTGGCCGATGGAATACTGCTGACGGAACTGGCGCCAGGCACCGGCGCGAAAGCCGGCCCGAACGGAAAGGTCCAGGTGCTGTATGTCGGTCGCCTTCCCGACGGCACGGTGTTCGATCAGAACAGTCAGCCGCAGTGGTTCAGTCTCGACAGTGTGATCAGCGGATGGCGCAGCGCACTGCAAAACATGCCGGTCGGCGCGAAGTGGCGGTTGGTGATTCCATCGGCCCAAGCCTATGGCGCCGACGGTGCCGGCGACTTGATCGAGCCGTTCACGCCGCTGGTATTCGAAGTCGAATTGCGCGGCGCCACCGGCTGAACAGCACAAACGAAAAACGGCGCGCAGTGCGCACCGTTTTTAGCTACTTGCAAGCAGCGGGTCTTGCAGGGAAACGATTCAGGCCTGAACCGAATCTTCTTCCTTGTGAGCGGTATGCAGCACTTCGATCAGGCAGTCTTCCAGTTCGAAGCGTTCATGCAACAGGCCACCCAACTCCTTGAATTTCTCTGCGACGCATTTGCCGGCGTCACACAGGTCATTGAACGCGAGCAGCTTCTCGGTGATGACATCAATGCGCGGATAGATCGTCTCGGCCAGCTCCAGACCGCGAGTGTCGCCAAACGCCTTGGCTTCGCCAGTCAGCTGTTCGTAGATCTCGAAGTGTCCGGCAGACACGTAATCGACCAACACTCCGCAGAATTCCTGCAAAGGTTTTCGGTCTTCGCCCAGTGCCTCGGGCTTGGCGCCGAGAGCATCGTAGGCCCGAACCAGTTCGTGACGCTCCTGCAACCAGCGATCGATCAGCAGATGCACTCCACCCCAACGTTCCTGAGCATTCTGACAACTTTCGAGCATGGTGATCTCTCTTCCCTTGTGGGTCATGCTGCCCTACACCTGTCGCACACTTGAAGGTCAAGTATCGGCCAGGCAGAGCGTCATTCGAGCAACATAATTCCAATGACACGTGCGGGCCAGATTATGCCCGCGCGACAATGGCTTCAAGGTACGCAGGAGATAAAGTTCATACAAGTGTTTAATCACCCGCCAATACCCGGTGCGACGACTCGCCGCTGAGCGGTCGCTGACAGGCGATCCAGACCAGGCGCAGCAACTGATAAACACCCACGATCATCATCGCGACAAAGAACAGCAGACTCCACTCCGGGATGCTCAGGTCGAACAGCGTCCATGAAATCTGCGCACAGTCCGCGGTGCCTTCGTACATTCGCTGCACGATGAATTCCCACGGTGTGTTTGCGAACACCTCCGTCAGATTGGGCGAACAAGTCGGCAGCTGTTGCATTGGATCGCTCTGCAACAACACCTGCCGCCACGCCGTGACAGTACCTGCCAGACTGCACAACAGACCGAGCAGCCAATACACGAATGAACCGATTCGGCCGGGACCATGCACTGACGCCAGCAGGCAGACACCCACGAGCAACGCCAGGGAAAAACGTTGCAGCAGGCACTACCCGCAAGGTTTGAGGCCGATCGCATATTCCAGGTAATAAGAAACGCCCAGGGCCAGGGCAGCCGCAATGAAAACCATGAAAAACAAGGAGCGTGAGCAGGCCAAAGACATGGCTTTTCCGTAACAGTAGAGACAAGCGGTTACGGTAGAGGAAAGTGTGCCGGCCTTTCAAGGCGGGCCAGCAGGGACACTTCAACAGCGATGTAGGGAATTCCCGACAGGAGCGAGAGGATCAGATGTAGTCCGCTGTAGGACACCTCCGACGAAGACATAGGACAGTAAAAACCCCACGAATTTCGACTCTGTAAACAACCCTTGCGAACCACGCTTTTGTAGCAGCTGCCGAAGGCTGCGTCCGGCTGCGAAGCAGTCGCAAATCCAGTCACCTCGGTGTTTCAGGTAGACCGAATCAGCAGGACTGGCGACTGCTTCGCAGCCGAACGCAGCCTTCGGCAGCTGCTACAAGGGATCGGGTCAGGCGGGAACCGGCAATGGGGCCGCCAGCAGGCGCTCGTCCAGCAGGCCCAGCCCTTCCTGGAACAGCTGATTGCTGCGCTCGGTGTCGCCCAATTGGGCCAGCAGCCGTGCCAGTTCCGCGCAGGCTTCCGGGTTGCGCTGTACGCGCAGGCTGCTTTCCAGATAGTCCCGGGCCTTGCCCCAAAGGCTGCTTTGCAAACACAAGCGGCCCAGGGTCAGCAACAGGCTCGGGTCAGCCGGATGGTCCTTGAGCCAGCCTTCGGCGGTGTGCAGTTGACGTGCCGGGTCGCTGCCGCGAACCAGTCCGTAAAGTCGCGCCAGATGGCTGTCGTAACTGCGCTTGAGCGCCCCACGCAGGACCTCTTCAGCCTCGACCTGAGCGCCCAGTTGCCGCAGTTGCTCGGCATAGGCGAGCACCAACTGAGGTTCCTGGCGCTGAGCGGACGTGAGCTGTTGCCAGGCGCGATTGAGCGATTGCAAGCCGACCGTTCCGTCCTCTTCCTGATGCGCCGCCAGGGACAGGTTCTCACCCCAGGCCCGGCGCTCCAGTTCGGCCAGCTCGGCTGGCGGCAGGACTTTATCCTTGCGCAACTCCGGCAACAGGCGAATCACCGCCGACCAGTCGCCGCGCTGTTGATGCAGGCGCTGCAACTGGCGCAGGGTCTGGACGTTATGAGGATGACGCTCGTGCATGACTTGCAAAGTCGCCAGAGCACCTTCGGTGTCGCCGCGGTCAGTCTGTAATTGTGCGTGGCTCAAGGCGATCGCCAACTCGGCCTGGGGCTGACGTTCGAGGGCGCGCTCCAGGAGGTTGTCGCTTTCCTCGTAGTGACCTTGTTCGTTCGCGGCGCGGGCAGCACCGAGGTAGTACAGCAGCGGCTGGCGCTCGGCTTCGGCGGCCCGATGCAGATGACGCTGTGCGCTGGCCCAGCGACCCTCCGCCAGATCCAGCTGACCATGTTCGATCGCCACTTGCACTCGACGGCTGCGATTGCGTCGCGACCACGGATTGACCACGCCGCTGGAGGTCGTCACCAGTTCGACCAGCGCCTTGATGCCCCAGAACACCAGCCAGAGCACGGCCACCAACGCCAGGCTTGCCCACAGGCTCGATTCGAAACGGAAGCTTTTGTAGGCGATCAACACGTAACCGGAATGCTCGGCAATCGCCAGCCCCAGTGCGGCGGAAGCAGCGATCACCAGGAACACGATCACATAGAGGCGTTTCATGGCGTAGCCTCCTGCGCGGTGCTCGCGGCAGGTTTCGGCAGCGGCTTGATCGAGTCCTCGGCGTTGACATTGCGCCGTTCCAGATACCCCTGAACCGCGCTCAGCGTGGCGGTCAGATCCGGCGTGACGACGGTGACTGGCTGCTTGCTCAACTCACCAACCTGCTCAAGCATCACTTTGCTCTGCGGGTTGTCCGGGTTGAAATTGCCTTTGAGCACGTCCCTGGCTTCGGCCAGCGCCTGAGTGTAGACGGCGGCCTGACCATTGAGCGCGGCCCATTGCGCCTGCTCCAGTGACAGACTCAGGGCCAGGCGCACCTGGCTCAGGCTCTGCCCGGCCAACAACGGACGAACGTTCTTGTCGGCGTTGAAGTCGATGCGAATGTAGCGCGAAACCTGGTCCCACCACTGCGACCAGCGACTGGCGCCGTCGCCATCCGCCGTCAGACCCAGCAGGGATTCGCCACGGTCTTTGTACTCGGGCGCCAGTTCGGTGAGGCTGATGACCTGGTCGCGCAACGCGCCCAGGCGCAGGAACAGCCCAGTGCGGTCCGGCTGTTCGGTGCTGCGCAACGCCACCAATGTTTTGGCGACTTGCTCACGGGCGGCAAAGGAGCCGGGGTCGTTCTGCTCGCGGAGGATTTCATCGGCGCCCTGCACCAGGGCCTGGGCGCTGCTGATGTCTTGCAACGCAGAAAGACGCAGGCTGGCCAGGCGCAGCAAGTGCTCGGCCTCGGCCAGTCGCCAGTCCTTGCGGCTGGCACCGAGGACGGTTTCCAGTCGCTGATTCAAACGCTGCTGGTCGCCTTGAAGTTGAGTGACCAAACGACTGCGCGCATCAAGTTCGTCGGCGGCAGGCATTTGATCAAGGCGGGCAGTCAGGCGCTGCTCATTGAGCTTCAGGTCCTGCGCCTGGTCGTTCAATGCCTGGACCTGACTCAACTGCTGCTGAGTATTGGCTTGCAGGTGACGCACCTGCCAGACACCCCAACCACCCACGGCAACACCGGCAGCGCCCAGCAGCAGCGCGACGATTGCCAGCCCATTGCCCCGGCGCTGTTCTGCAGCAGGTGGCGCCGTTTCAACCGGTGTTTCAACCGATGCATCAAGCACTGGCCGGACGTCATCTTTAGGCAAGGCTGTTTCGCTCACGTATCCATCCTTTGCATTAGAGAACGGGTTCGGGATGCTCCCGTAACACCGTCAGCAAAGCCGCGGCACTCGCGCCACGACAATCCACAACTGTTTGGGCCCCGGCGGCACGTGCCAGCTCGGCGACCCTGGGGCTTGGTACAAACAACGGCAACCGTGCCAGTATCGGCCAGGCATCGCCGGCCAATTGGTGCAGGTGCTCGAAACCCTGTCCACTGCTGACCACCAGCCCGTTCAAGCGTTCCGCCTGGATCCGGTCTGGCAGCGCCGCCGGTGGGTACTGCGGTAGCTCGCGGCGATACAACTCCAGATACTCGACACTAGCACCAAGCTCGCGCAAACGCTCAGCCAGCAACTCGCGTCCGCCCTCCCCGCGCATGATCAGCACGCGTGCGTCGGAGCGGGCAATAGCCTCGCGCAACAGAGGAAGTTCCAGCAAGGCTTCGCTGTCATCCCCTTCCGCCGGGAAGCTCACATCCAACCCGTGATCCTCGAGAATCTGTGCGGTCGCCGCACCCACGCTGAACCACTTCAGAGCCGGTGGCTGCGGCCAATACTGACTGAGCAGATCGACGCCAATTCTGGCGGCCGGCTTGCTGACCACGATCACCGCGCAGTAGCGATCCAGATACTGAATCACTTCACGCATTGTGTCAGAGGCCAGAATCGGCGCTATGTCCAAAAGCGGCAGGCTACTGCTGAAAACCCCCTGCTCGGCCAAAACGCTACTCAGCGCCGCCGACTCCTCCGCAGGGCGCGTCAGCAGCAGTCGCCAGCCAGTCACTCGTGACCTGCCTCGCCATAGACCGCTTTGAGAATGTCGTTGGCGCCTTGACCCAGAAGGTCCTCGGCAACTCGCACACCCAAGGCCTCGGCATCACTGCGCGGCGCGCGGGCTTCGGCGCTGAGCAGCAGGCCGCCGCTCGGGTCGCCCACCAGACCACGCAACCAGATCTGCTCGCCTTCAAGCACGGCATAGCAAGCGATCGGCACTTGGCAGCCGCCATTCAAATGTTTGTTGAGCGCACGCTCGGCAGTGACGCGGGTGGCGGTGTCCAAGTGGTGCAGCGGCGCGAGCAAGGCGTGGATTTCACTGTCGGCGCTGCGGCATTCGATTCCCACCGCGCCCTGGCCACCGGCCGGCAGACTGTCGTCGACGCTGATGGCAGCGGTGATGCGATCTTCAAAGCCGAGACGAATCAGGCCAGCGGCGGCGAGGATGATGGCGTCGTATTCGCCGGCATCGAGCTTGGCCAGACGGGTGTTGACGTTGCCGCGCAGGAAGCGGATTTCCAGGTCTGGGCGCCGGGTCAGCAACTGGGCCTGGCGGCGCAGGCTGGAGGTGCCGACCATGCTGCCTTGCGGCAACTCATCCAGGCTCGCGTAGGTATTGGAGACGAAGGCATCACGCGGGTCTTCACGCTCGCAGATGCAGAACAGACCGAGGCCTTCGGGGAAGTCCATCGGCACGTCTTTCATGGAGTGCACGGCGATGTCGGCTTCGTTTTCCAGCAGCGCCGTCTCCAGCTCCTTGACGAACAGGCCCTTGCCGCCGATTTTCGACAGCGGCGAGTCGAGCAACTTGTCGCCGCGACTGACCATGGGCACCAACGTCACGAGCAGACCCGGATGGGCCTCTTCCAGACGGGCTTTGACGTATTCGGCCTGCCACAGGGCGAGCGCACTTTTACGGGTGGCGATGCGGATTTCGCGAGAGGACATGGATCAATCCGTACTGAATAGATATGACGGATAATAACAGCTCAGCCAAATCCACTTTGACTTGTATCAGAAACTGCTTGGCCTCCCTGGCCCCGGATGTCCGGCGATCGGGTGTGAGATTCGCTGCGAGCCGCGAAATTACAGCTGCTGCATCATCTTGCGCACGCCGGCCACATGGCGGCGGCTGACGATCAACGCGTCGCCGTTCAGGCCTTTGAGGAACAGCTGGAAATGTCCCAGGGGCGTGCGTTGCAGGCGTTCGATACGCTCGCGGGCGACCAGTGCGTTGCGGTGGATGCGCACGAAACGGTCGCCGAATTCATCTTCAAGGGCCTTGAGCGGTTCATCCAGCAACACTTCGCCGCCTTCGTGGCGCAAGGTCACGTATTTGTGATCGGCAATAAAATAGACCACCTGACCCAACGGGATCAGTTCGATACCTTTACGTGTTCGGGCACTGATATGACTTCGTGGGCCGCTGCCACTTTCGGCGGCGGGGCGGGTCAGGGCGGCAAGCTGGACGCGATTGGGGCGCTCGGCTTTCTTTAAAGCATCGTGTAGATGTTCTGTACGCACAGGTTTCACCAGATAGCCTACGGCGCTGGCCTGTAAGGCTTCCACGGCAAATTCATCGGGTCCGGTGCAAAACACTACGGCGGGCGGGGTTTCGCGTTCGCACAACCGTGCAGCCACTTGCAGGCCGTCGAGGCCTGGCATGCGGATATCGAGCAGTACGATATCCGGCTTGTGGCTGTCGATCAGCGCCAACGCCTCTTCGCCGTTCGTGGCGCTGGGCTCCAGGACACTGTATCCCTCGAGTTCGCCGACCATTCGGCTCAGGCGCTCGCGGGCAAGGGGTTCGTCATCAACGATCAGGACATTCATATTGCGCTGGATTCCTGCGTGAGTCTCGCACAAGGATAGCGTAGACAGGTGAAGTGACGTCCGTCACCGCGATCCACGCTAAGACTAGCGCGAAGGCCAAAAAGTGCCGCTGGTCGGGCGGCTAAATTTTCATCTGCCGGGCGTTTGGCGGCCCGGGCCCGCATTTGCGAGGCATCGCCGTAGGGTTTGCTGATACACAATACGAACACCCCTCTTCTTATAGTCAGCTGCAGCGTCAAGAAGTGCGCTGATCCTACTGTCCAACTGTAGACGGTTGCCGGGACGATATTGCTCAAATGAAAAATATCGTTGCGCAATTCCCCCCAAGTCTTGCCCCGAGTATGGGCTGCACCGTGAGAAAAAAACGTATCGACCAGTGTCAGCGACAGGATTGGCATCCCTGTTATTATCCGCGACAGCTTTCAACGCCATCTTTCTTCAACCGATACGAGCGAATTCATGAGCACTGACAAGACCAATCAGTCCTGGGGCGGCCGCTTCAGTGAACCCGTCGACGCCTTCGTCGCCCGCTTCACCGCCTCCGTCACTTTCGACCAGCGCCTGTATCGCCACGACATCATGGGCTCGATCGCCCACGCCACCATGCTGGCCAAGGTCGGCGTGCTGACCGATGCCGAGCGCGACAGCATCACCGATGGCCTGAAGACCATCCAGGGTGAAATCGAGGCCGGCCAGTTCGACTGGCGCATCGACCTCGAAGACGTGCACATGAACATCGAGGCGCGCCTGACCGACCGCATCGGCGTGACCGGTAAAAAGCTGCACACCGGCCGCAGCCGTAACGACCAGGTCGCCACCGACATCCGCCTGTGGCTGCGTGACGAGATCGACCTGATTCTGAGCGAAATCACCCGCCTGCAAAAAGGCCTGCTGGAGCAAGCCGAGCGCGAAGCCGGCAGCATCATGCCGGGCTTCACCCACCTGCAAACCGCGCAGCCGGTGACCTTCGGGCACCACATGCTGGCCTGGTTCGAAATGCTCAGCCGCGACTACGAGCGTCTGGTCGACTGCCGCAAGCGCACCAACCGCATGCCTCTGGGCAGCGCCGCGCTGGCGGGCACCACGTACCCGATCGACCGCGAATTCACCGCGCAACTGCTGGGCTTCGATGCCGTCGGTGGCAACTCGCTGGACAACGTGTCCGACCGTGACTTCGCTATCGAATTCTGCTCGGCCGCGAGCATCGCGATGATGCACTTGTCGCGCTTCTCCGAAGAGCTGGTGCTGTGGACCAGCGCGCAGTTCCAGTTCATCGATCTGCCGGACCGTTTCTGCACCGGCAGCTCGATCATGCCGCAAAAGAAAAACCCGGACGTGCCGGAGCTGGTTCGCGGCAAGACCGGCCGTGTATTCGGCGCGCTGATGGGCCTGCTGACCCTGATGAAAGGCCAGCCATTGGCCTACAACAAGGACAACCAGGAAGACAAGGAACCGCTGTTCGACGCCGCCGGCACCTTGCGCGACTCGCTGCGGGCTTTCGCCGACATGATCCCGGCGATCAACCCCAAGCACGCGATGATGCGCGAAGCGGCCCTGCGCGGTTTCTCTACCGCGACCGACCTGGCCGACTACCTGGTGCGTCGTGGCCTGCCGTTCCGTGACTGCCACGAAATCGTTGGCCATGCCGTGAAGTACGGCGTGGAAAGCGGCAAGGACCTGGCGGAAATGAGTCTGGAAGAACTGCGCAAGTTCAGCGACCAGATCGATCAGGACGTGTTCGCCGTGCTGACCCTGGAAGGCTCGGTGAATGCCCGCGACCATATCGGCGGCACTGCGCCGGCGCAGGTCAAGAAAGCCGTGGCTCGCGGTCAGGCGTTGCTCGCCAGCCGCTAAAAGCATCGCGGGCAAGCCCGCTCCCACAATAATCTCTAAGTGGCCATAGATTGGTGGCGCACAGAGAAACCTGTGGGAGCGGGCTTGCCCGCGATGACTGACTTCAGAACGCTACAAAAAACTTACTTCTTGGACGCGACCATCGCCATAAACGCTGGCATCGCCGCTTCCTTGTCCGCCGCGATCCGCTGCACGTTCGGGTTCTGCTCCAAACGCTCCAGCAGCGCCTTGGCTGCCGGCATCTCAGCCAACAAATCCAGGTCAAACAGCTTCTGCGCCACCGCACAGGCCAGCGGCACGCTGTACAGGAAATACAAATCTGCAACGCTCAAGCTTTCGCCTGCCACGTAAGGGGCGAACTTGCCGTGCCTGCCCAACGAAGCAAAGCCCAGCAGCAACTCGGTCCTGGTCTTGTCCTTGATAGCCTCCGGCACGGTCATGCCGAAAAACGCTTCGGGATAACAGGCGCGCGCCGGCAGTTCGATGTACAGCTCGATTTCCTTGGCCAGCGCCAGGGCCTGCGCACGCTCGAAAGGATCGCTCGATAGCAGCGGCGTGCCTTTCTGGCTTTGCTCGAGGTATTCGAGAATCACGCTGGTTTCATTAACGAAACCTTGTTCGACGCCCAGCACCGGAATCTTTCCGCGCGGGCTGATGATCAGCGCTTCGGGGCTCGGGCCCGGGTAAAACAGGACTTCTTCGAACGGCAGTCCCTTCTCCAGCAACGCCAGCTTGACCATGTTGTAGTAGTTGCTGACCGAAAATCCATAAAGCTTGAGCATCACATAGCCTCCAGGCCGTGCAGGGGGTTGGCAGCGCCAGTTATAGAACGCTCCGGCGCTTCTCGCCAGCAGCATCACAGCGCTGAATGCAGGTAAACTGCCCGTCTTAACTTGAGGAGCCTGCCATGAGCGAGCCAACTGATATCGAGATCGACGAAGAAGAGTTCGCCGAAAACACCCTGATCGAAGCCATCGAAAACCAGATCGAAAGCGACAACCCGCCGGCCGCCAAGGCGACTTTCAACAAGTTGACCCTGGTGGGTTACGAGCGTGAAGAAATCCTCAACCTGATGGCCCACGTTTTGGCAGTAGAAATCGACGCGATCCTCGAAGAAGACCGCGCGTTCAACACCGAATGGTACGAAACCGCGCTACGTGCATTGCCAGAGCTGCCACCAGAAAAGAAATAGTCCAACACCCCTCCCCTGTAGGAGCGAGGCTTGCCCGCGAAGGCCTCACCGCGGTCTATCAGAAAAACCGCGTCACCGTTCTTCGCGGGCAAGCCTCGCTCCTACAACACCCCGTTACCGGGGAATGTGGCCCGAGGCGAAAAAACCCTGTTGCGAGCACTGGACATGCCGCACGAGTGGGCTCACCTTAGGGGCGCTGTCGTCCAATTCCTAGAAAGTCTGGAGTCCTTATGTCGCTTACCCCTGAGTTGGTTGCCGAACTGGAAATCCTTGCCCTCTTCAACCTGGACAGTTCCCAGGAAGGTTTGAAAATTCATCAGACCGCTGCCCCGAAAGCCATTGCCGCCGCCCAACGCCTGTACGAAAAAGAACTGATCGACCAGCCCGATGGCGGTTACCTGACCAGCCTGGGTCGTGACGCCGCGCAAAATGTGCAAACCGTCCTGACCATTCTGAACGTCCAGGAAACAGCCTGACTATCACTGCATCGCCCACGGAAACCCTGCTAAGGGATTTCCGCGGGCAGTTCTGTTGCCTGCTGTCGCCAGACGATAGAAATCTGACGCCAAAAAAACAAAATCAGCTAAAAAGTCCCGAGGCCGAGGCGCTAAACTGCCCCTCATCCTGAGACCTCCCACGTCCGAGCCCTGCGAGCCGGTTTGAGCTGACATGACCCGCACCCACGAAATCCGACCCGACCTGGACGAGGGAATCGACCGCAAGGTGCTCAGCCAACTGCGCGCACGATTTCTGAAGCTCAACGAAGGTCGCATGGCGCGTGCCATGGAAGGGCTGTCGACCCGCCAGCAAGGGGTGTTGACCCTGCTGCCGTTGTTCTTCCACGTCAATCATCCGCTGTTGCCGGGCTACGTGTCGGGCAGCACGCCGGCCGGGCTGTCGAACTACGAGCCGGACAGCAACACCCTCGCCGAAGCCCAACGCCTGACCCGTTCGTTTTCCTATAAGCCCCGCCACAGCAACAATCCGCCGCGCCCCATTCACGGCCTGTTCCTGATGGGCAGCCTCGGCACACTGGCTCAGGCCGACCAGAGCGACATGGACGTGTGGGTGTGTCACGCACCGGACTTGAGCGAAAGCGAGCTCATCGAGCTGCGCAAAAAGTGCCAGTTGCTTGAAGTCTGGGCCGCCAGCCAGGGCGCCGAGGCGCATTTCTTCCTGATCGACCCGGCGCGCTTTGTACTGGGCGAGCGTGACAATCAACTGAGTTCCGAAGACTGCGGCACCACCCAGCACTATCTGCTGCTGGATGAGTTTTACCGCACCGCGATCTGGCTGGCCGGGCGCACGCCGATCTGGTGGCTGGTGCCGGTTTACGAAGAATCGGCTTACGACCGTTACACCCACACATTGCTGTCCAAGCGTTTCATTCGTGCAGACGAAACCCTGGACCTGGGGCATCTGGCGTTCATTCCGCCCGGCGAATTCATTGGCGCCGGGCTCTGGCAGTTGTTCAAGGGCATCGAGTCGCCGTACAAATCGGTGCTCAAGCTGCTGTTGACCGAGGTCTACGCCAGCGAACACCCCAAGGTCCATTGCCTGAGCCTGCGGTTCAAGCAAGCCGTATTCGCCAATCAACTGGACCTTGATGAGCTGGACCCGTACGTCGTGGTCTACCGGCGCATCGAGGAATACCTCCTCGGCCGTGGTGAGCCGGAACGCCTGGAACTGGTACGTCGGGCGCTGTACCTGAAGGTCAATCGCAAACTCACCGGCAGCGGCAGTCGCACCCAGAGCTGGCAGCGCTCGCTGCTTGAGCGTCTGGCCCGCGAATGGCGCTGGGATCATCGCCAATTGGCCCTGCTCGATAGCCGCAGCCAGTGGAAAGTCCGCCAGGTCAGCTCTGAACGCCGAGCCCTGGTCAACGAATTGAATTACAGCTACCGCTTCCTGACCCAGTTTGCCCGCCACGAACAGACGGTCAGCCTGATCAACAAACGCGACCTCAACGTGCTGGGCCGACGGCTTTACGCGGCCTTCGAGCGCAAGGCAGACAAGATCGAATTCATCAATCCGGGCATTGCCCCGGACCTGGCCGAAGACACACTGACCCTGGTGCAGGCGCCGAACAAAAAGGAATCGGGGCAAACCCAATGGGGTTTGTATAACGGCAGCCTGACCGCCCACGAGTGGGAGCATTTCGCGCCGATCAAGCGCAGCCGCCAATTGCTCGAACTGCTGACCTGGTGCCACCGCAACGGCGTGATCGACAGCAGCACTCGCCTGGCCTTGCATCCTGGCAGCAGCGACCTGAGCGAGTTCGAACTGTTCAACCTGCTCGGCAGCCTGCAACAAAGCATCGCCCTGCCCCTGACGACCGTCGCCGAAGAGCCGCTGTTGCGCGCCAGCGTGCCGAGCGAAGTGCTGATTCTGGTGAATGTCGGCGTCGATCCGCTCAAACATCATCGCGACCTGAACATCCTGATGACCACCGAGCGCACCGACTCCCTGAGTTACGCAGGCGTCAGGGAAAACCTGGTGCTGACCCTGGACCAGGTCACGCTCAATAGCTGGAACGAGGTGCTGGTCAACCGCTTCGACGGGCCCCACGCGCTGCTCGACTGCCTGCGCGATTACCTCAACGGGCTGCCCGGCGGGCTACAGCAACCAAAGTTGCGAGTCCGTTGCTTCTGCCACAACCGCGCGCAGTTCATTGCCCGACGGGTCGAAGAAATCCTCGACACCGCGCAGAACCTGTTGCTGAGCAAACTCAATCATCGCTACCTGATCCAGGTCCAGCAGCATTACCACGTGCTGGAGCTGGTGCCCGGCCAGGTCAACCACGTCGCTCTCGCCACACTGCCGGCGCTGGTCGATTACCTGGGCGAAGAACTCGCAAGCTACAGCCCGCTGCATCTGGACCCGATGGCACTGGAAGATCACGACCTGGCACTGCTCCTGCCCATGGGTCAGCCTGACTGTATTCAGGTGTTTTACCGAATCAACGAAGACCAGGCCGATCTGTACGTGCTCGATGAATTCAACGCCCTGTGGCAGCAGCGCTTGCCCTGGCATGACGAACAAAGCCTGCTGGTGCCGTTGCAACGTTTCCTGCAATCGATCCAGTACCGGCGCGACGCCTTGCTGCCGATGGACGCAACCCAGCCCATGAGCCTGGAAACCTTGTACTGCCAACTGCTGCCATCAGGCCCCGGCCGAGCGCGCCGGGTCGAAGCCAGGCCGGCGCCGCAAACCCCGGTCAACAAACCGTTCTACGACGTGCAGGCAATCGTCGGCAAAGCCGCGCCGGGCGAGGTGCAGGTCACGTTGTATTGCAATCAGCGGGAGTTTTCAGAGCTGGAGCATGGCGAGCAACTGTTCAGCGCGGTCGCCCGGGAAATCGTCGGGCAGCGCCGCGAGACCGAACGCTACCGCTGCTACATCACCGACCTGGATCTGTCGGGCCTGCTCGGTGATGGTCAGAGTTCAAGCAATATCTATCTGCGCTACAAGGCTGACCTGGAGCGCGCGTTGAATGAGGCGCTCGAGCAGGTCTGACGGGTTTATTCCGGAAAGTGGCCGCCCTCGGCTGGCTGCGATTCAACTTCCAGCAGGGTCAGTTTCAGCGTCTTGCCGCCCGGTGCCGGCCAGTCGATGTGCTGGCCAACTTTCAGGCCGAGCAATGCGCTGCCCACAGGCGCCAGAATGGAAATCTTGCCTTCGTCGGCGTTGGCGTCCTTGGGATAAACCAGCGTCAGGTGATAGTCCTTGCCACTGATTTCTTCACGGCAATGTACACGGGAGTTCATGGTCACGACATCGGCGGGCACTTCTTCGTGACTGACCAGCGTATCGGCGCGGTCCAGTTCGGTTTGCAGCGCGATAACGCCCGGCAGCGTGTCATCCAGGCTGTCGATCAGGCGCTCCAGACGTTGCACGTCCAGACGGGTAAGGGTGATGGAAGGTGCGGTCATGATCAGGGCAGACTCCTTTCTTCTGCACGAAAAAAGCAAAACCCCGCCAGAAAAAGGCGGGGTTTTCACGAGCCTCGATGAGTTGAGGCGTACCCGGACACTATCACAGCTCAATAAATATACAAGTGAGCACCGGACAGCCTGCAATCGCCACCGCTTCTGTAGGAGCGAGCTTGTCTCCGGGCGGCGTTCCGACGAAGGGGGCTAACGATGACGAGGGCTGCCTGATGAACGCGGTGCATTCAAGTTCTTCGCGAGCAAGCTCGCTCCTACAGGAGGTTGGGTCAACCGTTATGCTTGCGTTGAGCTGCCTCGGCGCAGATGACCCGGCGGCGCTCGTCGTCCGCCGAGCGCCATTCACGGATGCCTTCGACATGGCGAAAACACCCGAGGCAGACCTTTTGCTCATCCAGCCGACACACGCCGCTGCACGGCGAAGGCACCGCCGGGCTGACGTTACTGTAGAGCGGCTTGGGCGGGCGAGCGGGCGCAGGCTGGGTCACGATCTCACAGGCCTTCGAAATCGAAATCAGCGCCCGCTTGCTGCTTGACGATACGCTCAAGCATCTCGCCCAACTGCTCTTCGCTCTTGTCGCACATCCAGCGCTCGCTCTCTTCGTCGTAATCGAAGTGGAAACCACCGGACACGGCCGCCAGCCACAGCTGACGCAAGGGTTCCTGACGGCTGAAGATCAACTGGCTGCCGTTTTCGAACTTGACGGTGAGCACACCGGCCGAGCTCTCAAGATCGATATCCAGGTCACTCTCATCGAAAATATCCTCCAGCGTCTGCTGGGTGGCATCGACCAGATCGTGGAAACGGGCTTCGGTCAAACTCATTACGGCAACCTCAAAAAGTGTCTACTCACGCTCAAGCGCCGCAAGATACGGGCGAGCCCCGGTGATTGCAAAGGATAACGACCAAGGGGTCGATACTGCCAGGTTAAACACCCGACCTGTGGGAGCGGGCTTGCCCGCGAAGAGGCCGGCACATTCAAGATAATTGTTGACTGATACTCCGTCTTCGCGGGCAAGCCCGCTCCCACAGGTATTGTGTATGGCCCGCCTGCATCAGTCCAAGCCCCGCCGGACGGGAGCTCCGTTACATAGGCAAGCTGCCGGGTGGCCGGTATACTCCGGCGCAATTAACGCATTTTCAAGGATTTCGCCATGAAGCGCCTGATCTCTTCCCTTGCTGCGGCCGTCGCGGTTGCCTGCCTTGTGTCGGCCTGTGGTCAAAAAGGCCCGCTGTACCTGCCTGACGAGAACCAGGATCCTGCGGAGCAGGCCCAGTCCTCGCAAAAGCAACCGTCCAAAGCACACAAGCACGACGTCTACCAATAAGGGAAAACCATGGACGCTTTTAACTACCGTGACGGTGAGCTGTTCGCGGAAGGTGTTGCCCTGTCCGCCATCGCCGAGCGCTTTGGTACACCGACCTACGTCTACTCCCGCGCGCACATCGAAGCCCAGTACCTGGCTTACGCCGATGCGCTGGCCGGCATGCCACACCTGGTCTGCTTTGCAGTCAAGGCCAACTCCAACCTGGGTGTACTGAATGTCCTGGCGCGTCTCGGCGCCGGTTTTGACATCGTCTCCCGTGGCGAGCTGGAACGCGTACTGGCCGCTGGCGGCAGCGCCGACAAGATCGTCTTCTCCGGTGTCGGCAAGACCCGTGACGACATGCGTCGCGCCCTGGAAGTCGGCGTGCATTGCTTCAACGTCGAATCCACCGACGAGCTGGAGCGCCTGCAGGTTGTCGCCGCCGAGCTGGGCGTTCGCGCGCCGATCTCGCTGCGCGTGAATCCGGACGTCGATGCCGGGACCCATCCGTACATTTCCACCGGTCTCAAAGAGAACAAGTTCGGCATCGCCATTGCCGACGCCGAAGACGTGTACATCCGCGCCGCCCAACTGCCTAACCTGGAAGTGGTCGGTGTCGATTGCCACATCGGCTCGCAACTGACCACCCTGCCGCCGTTCATCGACGCGCTCGATCGCCTGCTGGGCCTGGTCGACCGCCTCGGCGATTGCGGCATCTACCTGCGCCACATCGATCTCGGTGGCGGCTTGGGCGTGCGTTATCGCGATGAAGAGCCGCCGTTGGCTGCCGACTACATCAAAGCCGTGCGCGAGCGTCTCGACGGTCGCGACCTGGCCTTGGTGTTCGAGCCGGGCCGTTTCATCGTCGCCAACGCCGGCGTGCTGCTGACTCAGGTCGAGTACCTCAAGCACACCGAGCACAAAGACTTCGCCATCGTCGACGCGGCCATGAACGACCTGATCCGCCCGGCGCTGTATCAAGCCTGGATGGACGTCACCGCCGTGCGCCCGCGCACTGCCGCCGCTCGTGCCTACGACATCGTCGGGCCGATCTGCGAGACCGGCGACTTCCTGGCCAAGGACCGTGAGCTGGCCCTGGAAGAAGGCGACCTGCTGGCCGTGCATTCGGCCGGTGCCTATGGGTTTGTCATGAGTTCCAACTACAACACCCGCGGCCGCGCCGCTGAAGTGTTGGTGGACGGTGATCAAGCAATTGAAGTGCGTCGCCGTGAGACGGTAGCCGAGTTGTTTGCTGGCGAAAGCCTGCTGCCGGAGTAAAACCATGCTGCTGCGTTTTACCAAGATGCACGGCCTGGGCAATGACTTCATGGTCCTCGACCTGGTCAGCCAGCACGCGCATATCCTGCCCAAACACGCCAAGCAATGGGGCGATCGGCACACCGGCATCGGTTTCGACCAGTTGCTGATCGTTGAAGCACCGAGTAATCCGGACGTGGATTTCCGTTATCGGATCTTCAACTCCGACGGCTCTGAAGTGGAACAGTGCGGCAACGGTGCGCGCTGTTTCGCCCGCTTCGTGCTCGACAAGCGCCTGACCGCAAAACGGCAGATTCGCGTCGAAACCAAAAGTGGCATTATCGAGCTGGATATCCGCAGCGACGGCCAGATTGGTGTGAACATGGGCGCGCCGCGCCTGGTGCCGGCCGACATTCCATTCGACGCGCCGGAACAGGCCAAGAGCTATCAGATTGACGTCGACGGCACCCCGATCGAGCTGGCCGCCGTGTCCATGGGCAACCCCCATGCCGTGCTGCGGGTCAGTGACATCAACAATGCACCGGTGCATGAACTCGGGCCGAAAATCGAACATCACCCGCGCTTTCCGGCGCGGGTCAATGTCGGTTTTCTCCAGGTCATCGACCGAAACCGCGCGCAGTTGCGCGTCTGGGAACGCGGTGCCGGGGAAACCCAGGCCTGCGGAACCGGCGCCTGCGCTGCAGCAGTGGCCGCGATCAGCCAGGGGTGGATGGATTCGCCACTATTGATCGACCTGCCTGGCGGGCGCTTGTCCATTGAATGGGCAGGCCCAGGCCAACCGGTCATGATGACCGGCCCGGCAGTACGCGTATATGAAGGACAAGTGCGTCTTTGAGAGAGTCAAATCCATGAAAGATAAGCCTCAGGTCCCCGCCCTACAGCCCGACGAATCCCCTTCCGAAAGCCTTGAGGCGGCGGCGATTGCCGCGTACCTGGAGGCTCATCCGGATTTCTTCGTCGAGCACGAAGAACTGCTCCCGGCCTTGCGCATTCCGCACCAGCGCGGCGACACCATTTCGCTGGTCGAACGGCAGATGACCATCCTGCGTGACCGCAACATCGAGTTGCGTCATCGTCTCTCGCACCTGATGGACGTGGCCCGCGACAACGACCGGCTGTTCGACAAGACCCGCCGCCTGATTCTCGCGTTGATGGACGCCAGCAGCCTGGAAGACGTGGTGATCAGCGTCGAAGACAGCCTGCGCCAAGACTTCCAGGTGCCCTTTGTCAGCCTGATCCTGCTGGGTGACAACCCGATGCCGGTCGGCCGCTGGGTGACCCACGCCGACGCGCAAACGGCCATTGGCGGCTTGCTCTCGGAAGACAAAAGCGTCAGCGGCAGCCTGCGTGAACACGAACTGGACTTCCTGTTCGGCGAAGAACAACGCAAGCAGATCGGCTCCACCGCCGTCGTCGCCATCAGCTACCAGGGCATCCACGGCGTGCTGGCCATCGCCAGCCGCGATCCGCAGCACTACAAGAGTTCGGTGGGCACGCTGTTCCTCAGCTACATCGCCGAAGTCATGGGCCGCGTGCTGCCACGGGTCAACAACTCTCTGCGCTCGGTACGCTGATCGTGGAACGGCAACTGGACGCTTACTGCGAACACCTGCGCAGTGAGCGGCAGGTGTCGCCCCATACGCTTTACCACTACCGCCGCGACCTCGACAAAGTGCTGGGCTGGTGCGTTAAACAGAACATCGGCAGCTGGGCTGCGCTAGACACTCAGCGAATGCGTGGCCTGATCATCCACCTGCATGGCAAGGGTCAATCCTCCCGTAGCCTGGCGCGATTGCTATCGGCGGTGCGTGGGCTCTATCGCTACCTGAACCGCGAAGGCTTATGCGAACACGATCCTGCGAGCGGTCTGGCGACGCCCAAGGACAAACGTCAGCTGCCGAAAGTCATCGACACCGACCGCGCTCTTCAATTGTTTGAAGGCGCGGTGGAGGATGATTTCCTGGCCCGTCGGGACCAGGCGATCCTGGAGCTGTTCTACTCATCGGGTTTGCGCTTGTCGGAGCTGACCGGGCTCAATCTCGATCATCTGGACCTGGCTGACGGCATGGTTCAGGTGCTCGGCAAGGGCAGCAAGACTCGCCTGCTGCCGGTGGGCAGAAAGGCGCGCGAAGCTCTGGAGCTTTGGCTGCCATTCCGCGCCATGGCCAACCCGGCAGACGATGCGGTATTTATCAGCCAGCAAGGCCGGCGCCTTGGCCCACGCTCAATCCAGCTACGAGTCAAAGCGGCGGGAGCGCGTGAACTGGGGCAAAACCTATACCCGCACATGTTGCGGCACTCCTTCGCAAGCCATTTGTTGGAGTCTTCCCAAGACCTGCGAGGGGTACAAGAACTGCTAGGCCACTCGAACATCACGACCACCCAGATCTACACCCACCTGGACTTCCAGCACCTGGCCACGGTGTACGACAGCGCCCATCCACGGGCCAAACGCATAAAGGGCGATGATTCATGACGCTTCAATTGATCACCTTCGACCTCGACGACACCCTGTGGGACACCGCTCCGGTGATCGTCAGCGCCGAAGCCATATTGCGTGAATGGCTGACCGAGCACGCGCCAAACCTCGGTGCCGTGCCGGTGGAGCACTTGTGGGCCATTCGTGAACGAATCCTCAGCAGCGAACCGAACCTCAAGCACCGCATCAGTGCCTTGCGCCGCAAAGTGCTGTTCCATGCGCTGGAAGAGGCCGGTTACGACCACGGCCAGGCTTCGGACCTGGCCGACAAGAGTTTTGAAGTGTTCCTGCATGCTCGCCATCAGATCGAGGTGTTCCCTGAAGTCGAACCGACGCTGGAGACGTTGGCCAAGCATTACGCCTTGGGCGTGGTCACCAACGGCAACGCCGATGTGCGCCGTTTAGGGCTGGCGGATTACTTCAAGTTTGCGCTGTGCGCCGAAGACATCGGCATCGCCAAGCCGGATGCGCGACTGTTTCACGAAGCGTTGCAGCGTGGCGGGGCAACGGCCGCGACGGCGGTGCATGTCGGCGATCATCCGGGTGATGACATTGCCGGTGCGCAGCAGGCGGGGTTGCGGGCAATCTGGTTCAACCCGGCGGGCAAAGCCTGGGAAGCCGACAAGGCCCCGGATGCCGAGATTCGCAGCCTGACCGAGTTGCCGGCGCTGCTGGCCCGGTGGAACGCTGCTTCGGCCTGACACAAATCCTGTGGGAGCGGGCTTGCCCGCGATAGCGGTGTGTCAGGCAACAACAATTGCGCATATGACGTCCCTATCGCGGGCAAGCCCGCTCCCACAGGGATCACTGCAGATTCGAGACTTATATTCCACCCATGAAAAAGCCCGCAGCGACGGCGGGCTTTTTCAGCAAGCAAGCAGCGGGCTCAGATAGGCCGGCTGCCGTACTTGTTATCAGGCTTCTTGGGCGGATCGGCGACCACATTGGCCTCCACTTCCTGCACCTTGCCGCCCTTGGCCAGGAACTCTTCCATGGCCTTGGCCAAGGCATCACGTTCCTTGTTTTTGGCTTCGACGCTCGGCAGCTCATCGACCGATACCGCTGCCTTGGCTTTGCCTTTGGCGGTCGGAACGGGCGCTTCACCGCCGTCGTCTTCAACGACGTCGTCCGCCGCTGCTTCCAGACCTTCTTCGGTTTCGTCGTCGTCGCCTACTTCGAGGTCGTCGTTTTCCAGATCATCGTCGCTCATGTTCTACCTCATGACTTGCGAAAAGCAGATTAGTTATAGCCCAGCTTCGCCGTCTGTCGAAGGCCGCCGGAAAAAATTCTACAACCGCTGGTAACCAGCGGCTTATGCCCCTTCACCGTGCAAGGTGGCGAGGACTTTACGGGCACCGCCATGATCACGGTGCTCGCCCAGATAAACGCCTTGCCAGGTCCCCAACGCCAGTCGGCCTGCCGAAATCGGCAAACTGAGCTGACAGCCAAGTACGCTGGCCTTGAAGTGCGCCGGGAGGTCGTCCAGGCCTTCGTCGTTATGCTCATAGCCGTCTGTTCCTTGTGGGATCAGACGATTGAAAAATCGTTCGAAGTCGCGACGTACCGCCGGATCGGCGTTCTCGTTGATGGTCAACGACGCCGAGGTATGCTGCAGCCACAAATGCAACAGACCGACCCGACATGCCTTGAGTTCAGGCAGGCCGGCGAGTAACTCGTCCGTTACCAGATGAAAGCCCCGGGGCCTCGCCCGCAGGGTAATCAGAGTCTGTTGCCACATACAGTTCTCCGCACGTTCGGGGCGCATTCTAGCGCGCTCTGGGAAAAAACAAAGGCCCTAATATTCCTTCAATCATGTAAGCCATTGGCCGCAGAAAATCACCCGTCGTAAACGCTACTAAACGTGTACGAAAAAACCTTTCAGCAGTTCCTACACTGACAAACGCCAGACAAAAAAATGCCCGGCAAGCCGGGCAAGTTTTTTATGCGCGTGCTTACAAGTTGTAGCCGCGTTCGTTGTGAAGTGCCAGATCGATGCCGACAGCCTCTTCTTCGTCGGTGATGCGCAGCCCCATGACCGCGTCCAGCACCTTGAGAATGATGAAGGTGACGATCGCGGTGTAGATCACCGTGAAGCCCACGCCTTTGCACTGAATCCAGACTTGTGCGGCGATGTCGGTGACGGTGCCGAAGCCACCCAGGGACGGCGCAGCGAACACACCGGTGAGGATCGCGCCGAGGATACCGCCGATACCGTGCACGCCGAAGGCGTCGAGGGAGTCGTCATAACCGAGTTTGCGTTTCAAGGTAGTGGCGCAGAAGAAGCACACCACGCCCGCTGCCAGGCCGATCACCAGAGCGCCCATCGGGCCCACGGTGCCAGCGGCTGGAGTGATGGCAACCAGGCCGGCGACAACACCCGAAGCGATACCCAGTGCACTTGGCTTGCCGTGAGTGATCCACTCGGCGAACATCCAGCCCAGTGCAGCAGCGGCGGTTGCGATCTGGGTGACCAGCATCGCCATACCGGCCGTGCCGTTGGCGGCAGCGGCGGAACCGGCGTTGAAGCCGAACCAGCCGACCCACAACATAGCCGCGCCCATCAGGGTGTAACCGAGGTTATGCGGTGCCATCGGGGTGGTCGGGAAACCTTTGCGCTTGCCCAGTACCAGGCAGCAAATCAGACCGGCCACACCGGCGTTGATGTGCACCACGGTGCCGCCGGCGAAGTCCAGCACGCCCCAGTCCCACAGCAGGCCGCCGTTACCGGACCAGACCATGTGCGCGATCGGTGCATAAACCAGGGTGAACCAGATGCCCATGAAGACCAGCATGGCGGAGAACTTCATCCGCTCGGCGAAGGCACCGACGATCAGCGCTGGGGTAATGATGGCGAACGTCATCTGGAAAGTGACGAACACTGCTTCAGGGAACAGTGCCGCAGGCCCGGTCAGGCTGGCTGGCGTGATGCCGGCGAGGAACGCCTTGCCCATGCCGCCAAAGAACGAGTTGAAATTGACGACGCCCTGCTCCATGCCGGTGGTGTCGAACGCGATGCTGTAGCCATAAATGACCCACAGGACGCTGATCAGACCGGTAATGGCGAAGCACTGCATCATCACGGAAAGAATGTTTTTGGAGCGAACCATGCCGCCGTAGAACAGCGCGAGGCCGGGAATGGTCATGAACAGCACGAGGGCTGTCGAGGTCATCATCCAGGCGGTGTCGCCGGAGTTGAGGACTGGGGCCGCCACTTCGTCTGCCGCCATGGCCAGGCTGGGCATTACGAGGGACAACAGGGCTCCTAGCCCTGCGAATTTACGCAGAGTCATATTGTTTTCTCCTGGGGCGTTGGGTTTGTGGCGGCTTAGATTGCGTCGGTATCGGTTTCGCCGGTACGGATGCGAATCGCCTGTTCCAGATTGACCACGAAGATCTTGCCGTCACCGATCTTGCCGGTGTTGGCAGCCTTGGTTATCGCCTCGATAACCCGGTCAAGATCCTTGTCGTCAATGGCGACATCGATCTTCACCTTGGGCAGGAAATCGACCACGTATTCCGCGCCGCGATACAGCTCGGTGTGACCCTTCTGCCGCCCGAAGCCTTTGACTTCAGTAACGGTAATGCCCTGCACGCCGATCTCGGACAGCGACTCGCGCACGTCGTCCAGTTTGAACGGCTTGATGATGGCAGTGACTAGCTTCATGAAAACTCTCTCCCGAATTGGTGGACTTGCCCCAGGAAAACAAACCCGACTCAAGTCTAAGCGCAGTGCCTGGCTTTGTAACGCATCGTCGGCCTTACCTGCCCGTCCGACGCCTGCTAACCACTCCGCACGAAACGCATCCCCCCGTTCCGCTTGGCGCACTGCATTCGTCACAGCGACTGCATCAGTGCATGGGTCACTACCGACTAAGCAGAAAGCTTGCCATCTCCACAAAACCCTCTGTTTTCAAGCCCTTGACCGTAGATGCCAACCACTTCGCCGCAACTCCTGCCGTGTTACGCACAACAACAGTGCGATGCCGTCCGTCCGCATGCGCGAAAAGCGTGCACGGCCAGCGGTCGGGATTGACTATAGACACTGCGTGATACACTGCCCGCCATTGTTGACAGGACATTTCCCATGCTCGCGCCCAAAGACTTCCTCGACGCCCTGACCGGCACCGCCTCCCGCCTCTTCAGCGGCGACACCCCACTGCCGAAAAGCGAAATCGAAAGCCAGTTCAAGGCTTTGCTGCAAAGCGGCTTCAGCAAACTGGATCTGGTCAGCCGGGAAGAGTTCGATAGCCAGATGGTCGTGCTCGCACGCACCCGCGCTCGGCTGGAGAGTCTTGAAGCGAAGGTTGCAGAGCTGGAAGCGAAGCTGAATCCACCTGCCGAATAACGCCACAACCCCTGTGGGAGCGAGCCTGCTCGCGATTGAAGGTCGGCACGACCTTCCGCTTCACCTGTAGGATCTGCCGAAGGCTGCGATCTTTTGATCTTCCGCCTCGCCACCATCTCGGCAACGTCCTACAAAGATCACACCGCCGTCCGATTGCGTCGCAAAGCTCCGGTTCCTAAGCTCACCCAATGCTGAATGTTCAGCACCGGGTTTGGCGACCTGGAACCAAGCTACGCAACCTCATTCGATTATGGATATCTCTTCCGATTCGAATTATGGCGGCTGCGTGTGGGAGACCTTCGGGTCTGCCGGTATTCGCTTGGCCGGTTCGCCAACCCGCACGCAGCTGCCACCCTTATTGTTTGGCGACGATAAGTGGCAGTTATCTATCAAGCGAATTTTGGGTACTGCGCTATGGACGAAAACTATCTAATCCCCCAAGTCTTCACCCGCCACAAACTCCACCTCCACGCCCTCCTCCTGGAAAACCAACCCTGGTTCAGCGCCCGCGACCTGGGCCGCCTGCTACGCCTCTACCTCAATGAACGCGCCGTCCGAAAACTCGATCCCGACCAACACCAGTCAATACGGATGCTCATCCACTGCAGCCTCGAAACCACCCTGATGATCAGCGAATCCGGCGTCTACGCCTTACTGGTCTACCACTACTGCCCCGAATACCGGGCGCTGCGCGAATGGCTAACCCACGACGTCGTCCCCGCCCTCAGAGACGCCCAGCAACCCACCTCAACCGAACGCCCACAACTGAGCCTGCTGAACTGGCCGGAAATGTCGTTGAGCTTGCTGCATTGGAATAACCAGCCGTGGATTCGGTTGCAGGATGTTCCGCAGATGTTGCCTGATCAGAAGACTTCAAGGCCTGCTATCAGTGCGCCTTGGTGGAAAAGAGCCACGAAGATGCTTCACGCATTCTGATAAAAAAACCCCACGCTTTTGGCGTGGGGTTCGTTAAATCCAAGACAACAATCAGGCGCAGTGTGCAAGCCGCTCGACCTGATCCCGAATCGCGGCCCCTCGCTCAATCTCGGCTTTACGCAAATCGTAGGTCGATTGAAGGTTGAGCCAAAATTCCGGGGTCGTATCCAGACAGATAGATAGCCGTAGAGCCATATCAGCACTGACACCCCGACGCTGAAGCACAATATCGTTGACCGTAGGTGTCGACACGTTCAACGCTCTGGCCAGAGCGGCAGCCGTCAGGCTCAGAGGCTCCAGGTATTCCTCTTTGAGGATCTCGCCAGGGTGCACCGGGCGCATACCATTCTTAGTCATTACTCACCTCAGTGATAATCGACGATTTCTACATTCTCCGGCCCGTTGCAGCTCCAGACAAAGCAAATTCGCCATTGAGCGTTGATGCGGATGCTGTGCTGACCTTTTCGATTTCCCTCCAACGCCTCCAGGCGATTGCCCGGCGGAGATCGAAGGTCTTTCAGCACGACAGCATCATCAAGCATCGTCAGCTTTCGTTCCGCGACACTCAGAATGGCTGACCACAAACGGGTCTTACCGTTGCAAAACAGGTACTCGGTCTCAGAACACTTAAAGCTAACGATCATAATTTAAAGCTTAACGTTATGCATTAATCTTGAGTGTATAACCCGAAATCATAAATGCAAACGCGCTGCATTAAAGCTTGACCACCCTTTCAAAACTCTAGGAAAAGGACTACGAGCGGCCTTCAGAAAGTCATTGAAATCCGGCTGCTTCCTACAAAAACAAACGGCAATTCTGATTGCGTCCAGACCGTGCTCGCCTCTTAAGCTGACTGGCCGAAAAATAGATCACAACACAACTGGAGCTCGCTATGAAAAAAAGCCGTCGCGCAAAACTGTTACACATCATTGAACTTCATAACGAGGCACGCCGGTTAGCCGGGAACGTGTCAGCCAATCAACTCCGCTTTTTTGAGGTCGCTGCGGCCCGTGGCAAAGAACTTGAACCAAGTGGATGGTTGGCCGGTGGAAGAAACTAAATACCGCTTCTTGAAAAAAACCGTCTGAATGGCGGTTTTTTTGTGCCTCGCAACTACCCCGCTCCATGTCCGCAACATCCAGTGAAAGTTTGCCTGCGTGACCACGCCCCAAATCCATCGCCCCCGTCTACCCTTCAAAAACCCGCAGGAAGCGGCTCCCGCCAACTCAAGGAACGACCATGTCCCTCTCCATCGTCCACAGCCGCGCCCAGATAGGTGTGGATGCGCCCGCCGTTACCGTAGAAGTCCATCTGGCCAACGGCTTGCCGTCGTTGACGATGGTGGGTTTGCCCGAAGCCGCCGTAAAGGAAAGCAAAGATCGGGTGCGCAGCGCGATCATCAATTCGGGTCTGCAATTCCCCGCTCGGCGCATCACGTTGAATCTCGCTCCTGCCGATTTGCCCAAGGACGGCGGGCGATTTGATTTGGCGATTGCCCTCGGGATTCTATCCGCCAGCGTGCAAGTCCCGACGTTGACGCTGGACGATGTGGAATGCCTTGGGGAATTGGCACTGTCGGGCGCGGTGCGGGCGGTTCGGGGCGTGTTGCCTGCGGCCCTGGCGGCGCGCAAGGCCGGGCGGTCGCTAGTGGTGCCGCGAGCGAATGCTGAAGAGGCGTGCCTGGCTTCCGGGCTGAAGGTAATTGCGGTGGATCATCTGCTGGAAGCCGTGGCGCACTTTAATGGTCACACACCGGTTGAGCCTTACGTTTCCAATGGATTGTTGTACGCCAGCAAACCGTATCCCGATTTGAATGAAGTGCAGGGCCAAATCGCAGCCAAGCGCGCATTGCTGATCGCAGCGGCGGGCGCTCATAACCTGTTATTGTTGTGTAACAATGCACCAAAACCTATTCAGGATCAGTTCTGATGAAGCCCAAGGCTTACAGCTACATACGATTCAGCAGTCCAGAGCAAGCCAAGGGTGACAGCCAGAGAAGGCAGCGGGAAGCGGCTGAGAACTACTGCAAGGAACATGGGCTGGAACTGGCCAACACACGGGAGTATCGGTTTTTCGATTCGGGACGCAGTGCCTACACGGGCGAGCATATAGATGATTCAGGCGAGCTTGCCCGGTTCCTGACTCACGTTGATAGTGGGACGATCCTCGCAGGTAGTTACCTGCTGGTGGAGTCGCTCGACCGCTTGAGCAGAGACAAGGTTATGGTTGCCCTAAGTCAGTTCACAGACTTACTCCGCAAGGGCATCAGGATCGTGACCCTGTCTGATAAGAGGGTTTATTCCGAGGACTCACCCAGCATCGCTATGGAACTCATCATCAGCATCACGGTGATGATGCGGGCACACGAAGAGAGTGCCACCAAGGGCAAGCGGGTGTCGGCAGCGTGGCAGAACAAGCGAAACCTCGCTCGAGAGAAGAAAGTGCCACTCGGTAATGCTTGTCCCGCATGGTTGGTGCTAGAGAACGGAGCGTATAAGCCGAATGACATACGAGTGAACGTAATTCACAAAATCTTCGAAATGACCATTCAAGGATACGGGCAGACAGCCGTATCGAAGCGGCTGAACGAAGATGGCATTCCGGTGTTTGGCACCGTGGGTGAGAAGCGCCGGAACATGAGTGGCGCTTGGGGCACCAGTTCGGTATCGAAGATTCTTAACAATCGCTCTTTGCTGGGAGAGTACCAGCCGATGCACATCGTCGACGGAGTTCGATGCAATGACGGAGAGGTTGTTACGGGCTTCTACCCGCCTGTTATCGAGGAAGACATTTTCCTACAGGCGAAAGCTGCACGTAGTCAGCGCCAGACCAGCGGAGCCACCAAACAAACCAAGAACTTCAACTGCTGGCAGGGACTTGCAAGGTGCCGTGTATGTGGCGATGCAATGCACCTGGTTAACAAGGGGAAGCCGCCTAAGGGCTACGTCTACCTTCAATGCTTCGGCACCAAAAAAGGCATCTGCAAGAACGGCATCATCCGAATTGAACATGCGGAATTGGTGTTTAAGGAAGTCTTGGCGAAGGTGGACAGTATGTCGCTCGTCCACGGGAGAAGTGCAGAGATCCGGAAGAATCTGGAGGTTGCCGAAGGTAGGCTGGTAGGGGTTATGAGGAAACTGGACCAAGCAACCGAAGCCCAAACCGCATTCCCGTCGAAAGCAGGGGGAAAGCTTCTGCACGATTTAGAGCAGGAACACGAAGATATCTCGACAAAACGCGATGAACTTCGGCAGCAGCTCGCATCAACCCACGTAATTAGCAAAGAAGACTTTTTCCAGAAGCTAGACCTCGTGACTTACGAAGGCAGGGCGGCTGCTAACAGCCTGTTGAAACGACTCCGCATTGTCGTCCTGTTCAAGCGGCACAGCCCCAAAAACTTCAGATGCTGGGTGCTCGACAAATCCAATGAGGAAATCACCGAGGAGATTGATCAGATGCTGTTCGGTATCCTCTATAAGGATGGAGTTTTGACGGTGCAAGCGTTGGACAACGATGTCTTTGGCAGGCAGATCGAACAGGGCGAAATCACATCCGAGGAAGTCAACCGCGACTACGAAGGCGGCATTGACGGACAATGGTTTGGAAGCGCGTTCGGGAAGACCAAATAAGCGGCAACCCACCCATCGCAGACAGATTGAACAACGTCACCCAGCCGTATACTGTACGAACATACAGTATGCGGAGCGTGAGTGATGGAAGACGATTTGATCGACGATAATGGCTTTGAATTGGGGATGCCCACCCGCGTAGAGATGCTCAAGCACCAATGTGATTTGCTGTGTGCCGAGCTGGAGACAACGCGCCGGGACTTAAGGAAGGCCCACCAGAACATCGCTGGATTGATTGTCATGTACCGGGAAAGCTCGACGGAGCTGGCCGCCCTGAAGATTGAACACGAGCGGTTGAAGTGGACGCTTAGTGACATGTATAGCCGTGACAGGGAACGGGAAACATCGCGGATGGGTTATGCGTATGGTGACCACACTAAAGACAATACCTAGTCCTTGGACTAACAACGTAATGACATCAAGAACTAACCATACCCATGACTGGTAGAAACGCCCAATAGCCTTAGTACTGTATTGACCCAGTTACTTCCGGTACACGCCCTTTATATTACACTCTGGTTGGAACGGAATGCATCCACTGATATTATAGACGTGGGTTTCAAATTTCGGAGTTGGATCACCTTTAATCTTCGCCTTGTCGACAGTGTAAATGATGCTATATGTTCGAGACTCTGGAAATTCTATCCCACGGTGATTATAAGAAAAGACATCTTTCACTCCAAGCAGACTTACTTCAGTCCCTACTGACTTTGACTCCAAGAATCGCCCTAGCTTTTCCCTGATGCTACAATAATTACTCCCGATGTGACCGTTACAGTTGTACGTGCCGACAGTGATTTTTGATTCATACAGCGTCGTCAGGAAGTATTTGCCCAGAGTGTCCCGCATCTGCACGAGGACTAACTCTGGCACGCGCCACGTATACGTGATTTTTATATCGGCCGTCTTGCTGGTGCTAGACACTACCTCAAGCACCGGAGTATCTATTTGGAGATTATCTCGGTACTTGAGGAAGACGTTGTCGGTTAGGTCTTTAACAGCTTCTTGATACTGCTGCTCTACAGTTTTCGTCGCCTTAACCTGATCCTCCAAGGTTGCGGCATCGACGGTAGTTGAAGCTACGGAAAGCATGACCGCTATGAAGCGTTTCATAGAATTACCTTTAACTTTTGGAACTGCTTATTGAGGCTGCTCTTCGCTGTCCCGGCAACCCAGCAGCAGGAACTTCACATCGCGCTCATAAACGGAGTAGCTTCCCCATCCGAGCAAATCAAAAATCGATTTGGCACGAGAGACATAAGGCGGTGCAATTGAAAAAGCACTAGGCATAGCGACGTTTAGAGTCGCAAAAACAGCACTCCAATCAGCTCTCTTTGCCGTGGTTTCATAATGCATGGCCTGATTGCGCCCTTGCCAAACCAAATCACACAAACTGACTCCATGGATCGTTCGACCTTTATGAGGGTACGTCCTAATACTGGAGTGAACTCTAGACATACCTTGCTGAACAATCTGCAAAATAGAGCCCGCGAGGATGCTTGCGGAACTTTCGAATGTCATAATCGCCTTTTTAGTTGCCTCAAGCTTGTAATGCTGCCGGGCTACTCTTAATAACTCATCTGGTTGAGCATCGACACTCGCTGATTTGGCAACTACCAGATCCTGATGCTGTCGCTCTAAACGCTCTACAAACTGTGAAGTTTCCAGATCCTGCAAGTTAAGCATTTGAATTACTTGCAGCGACACATGACCGGTTAATACCGAATAATCTTGCACGAGTTCATTCTGGATACCGGGCGTCACTGATGTTTGCAATCCATCCGAGGTTTTACTCATAGCATTCCTTCGCTTTGGTGGACGCAAAGATGGGCGTCCTTCAGGGCCTTCACCCCTACGTTATAGGGCGTAAGGGTTTTCGTCCACGAGAAACAATATTTATTCGGGGTTATGTCGTCAAAACACTAAGTCCATCTCGCCGCTCGCTGGGGATCACTTACTAATCCGCTGATACCCGAAACTTTTCAAACTGACACTTGCCCCAGGTCGTACATGGCCCGTGAAGTTGCATACGAAATATCGTGACGGGTATCCGGCAAAAGGCGAAATCTTGACCTAGGCTGGCTCGGTCCTTAACGCCATTGCCGTGCCACCTTGCTGCCGGCAATTATGAGTTCAAAATATCGAGACCCAATGAAAAGCCCCGCACTTGGCGGGGCTTGGGCACTTCTACAGGAGCTTATAGTTCTGAATTCAGGGCGGCCTTCACCCTTTGAACTGTGGTCGTACTGCAATGCACTATGTGGGCTACTCCGCGAATGCTCTTACCGTCGTTCAGCAATACCGTGATGCGGTCGCGAAGGTCTGTATCCACCTGACGGCCTTTATACACGCCGCCCTGCTTTGCCTTCTCGATACCCTCAGCTTGCCGGCGACGACGGTCTTCATAGTCCTTACGGGCCACCACGGCTAGCATGTCGAGCAACATGCCATTAACGGCTGCAATCATTCCTTTCGTGAAGTCGTCCATCCCTTGGGCCGGCTTCAAGGCTGCGTGACTGGTAGACAAGTCGATAGATACCACCGTCACTCGCTTGGCTGCGATCTTCGCTTTCAACAAGTCCCAGTCTGGGGCAGTGAGTCGGGACAGGCGGTCAACGCCTTCGATCAGCAGTATGTCGCCTTCATGGCTGTCTTCCAGCAGGCGGAACAACTCTGGCCGGTCAAGCTTGGTGCCGGATTCGTTCTCTATGTAAAAGGCTGCCACCTTGTGATCATGCTTTGCAGCGAACGCTACAAGGGCCGCCTTGGCACGGGACGCATCCTGTTCAGAAGTTGAAGCGCGAAGGTAAGCACGGATGAACATGGTGAAGCCCCTTTGTATCACTTAGGATGTGTCACACAGTAACGTGTTACATAGGGTTGGTAAAGCCTTTAAATGACACATATTTAGGAGGTTTTCGGGTCACCTTCTGTGTAGCTATTCCGTAGCACCTGATGCATACCCGAAATGACACAGTAGATAACCCTGAAAAGTCAGGGCTGCCTAGGTACGGCTGCTGTGGCAGCTTCACTTCTAGGATCCAAAACTGGACCATCAAATGGGCTGGAGGAGTCCGGAGAAATGGGCAGTTTTCGCACACTTATGGCGTGAGACATCAACGCAAAGTTGCATTCATTGAAAGTTCCACGAAAAGAGAGGTTGGCTTAGCCCCTGTAGCGGCAACGCACCATTTATAGGGGACTTGGCGGGGATAGAGGGTGTGATGGCAGCCTGAGAGGCGAGATATCAGGATACTAGGATTAGATATTGCAATAGATGTTGCATTAGTTATTTGAGGGAGATGCCCGCTACAACATGCCCCTAATCTTGGAGACATCTTTCACGCCCGGTGGGCAGTCCCCTCATACTGCTAGTTGTTGCCCATCTACGGCCATTGGCGGGTATTCCAGATACGCCGGGTAGCGTTGAAATTGCACGCCGTACACCGTGTGCATGCGGTTATTACGATACTGTTCACGCCCCTGCTCTATAGCAGCTTGCAAACTCCGCAGGACGCCATCCTGAGCGGCAAAGACTTGCGATTCAGTGCAGATACCCAGATCCAGCAGCGCCTGCCATGTACTCTCAAACGAGTTGTACAAGTCGTCGATGTAGGTGATCCAGTTCGCTCCACAGGCTTCCCAAGTCATCTCGTCGGGAGCCATCACTACCGGCACCAATGTTTGCAGATGCAGGCGTACTTCTAGTTGTGCCTCCAATGCTTCTCCGTCAATGTTCAGCCCCTGTAATGCGTTGTGGGCTGCTTCGATGATCGACGTAACCAAAGCCTGTCGGTCGGACTCCAGAAGGCTAACGGGTGTTCTCCACGGGTAAACTGGGTTGCAGTACTGTAGTGGAGACCAGCTTGCGTTCGGAAAGTCGAAGCGACCTCTGGCCTTACCTTGTGCGTCGTTGATCGGGGCAAGATAACTACCGAGCACTCGCACCAGCGATAACATGAACCGACAGTTATCCCGATGCTTGCCTTCCGGCAAATCCGTAGAGAATCGCTTCAACTCATCGTGCATTACGCCCAACTGGGAATCGGGTGGGCAGTTCCTGAAAATACGTTCCTTGTCCCGATTTCGGCCATCTTGCATGGTTGCCAGTGCCTGCAACTCCGGTAGCTTCAATGCCCCAAGTTCCGCCAATGTGTAGCGACGGTCTAGCGGCTCTAACAGTTCGTCGCCCTGCCCCTTGTGAATTGACCTGGCTAACCGTAGTCGTGCAGTCCGCTGGGGCATCTCGTCCAGCTCATCAAGGAAGGTGTCCAGCTCGGCACCGAGGAAGTCAGCAAGCTTCTGTAGCTTCTGATCCAACGTCATGCTGGGGGTGATGTCCCACTTACGTTTCCGGGCAGACTTGGGGATCGATTCACCCGCCCAAGCGTTTACGGGTTTGTTGCCGTGCTGCTGGTTCAGATAGTCGAGGCCAACGAACAGATTCAGTGAAGTTGTCAAGCCTGTAGAACCATCACGCCCCTTAAGACCTTGCACGTGGCACAGGTGATATGCATCTTTACCGTGGCCTTTATCAATCCAGCCGTACCGCTTCTTACGGAAGTTGTGCATGGCCAATAGCTGGTGCAGGCCAGCAGCATCGATGCCCTGATAAGTCTGGACGGTGCCTGCCCGCTCGGCCTGTTCGATGAACCACAAGCCAAACGGATTCTCAGTCAGGCGCTCTTTACGGCGCTGCACCTTCTGCTGCTGGGGGGTGATCTTGGGTGCCTTCTGCTTACGCTGTGCTGCTGACTTGCAGGTACTCTTGCAGGTGGAACGGCCACCGGGCCGACGATTGAACATTGTTCCGCAGTTGGTGCAGGCGAACTCACGCTGCTTGTTTGTAGTTACGGGTGTCGTTGCCATCTTTGTCCGCTGTTTCCGGGATCAGGTTTAGTAGTGCGGCCTCTGTGATGAGCACGTTCAGGCCGTGTGTTGGGTTGGTGATGCCACGTTCGGCCATGAAGGCCAGCAGACGCCCTGTGGATGAATTGTTGAGGGAAATCCTCATGGTTGGTACTCCGTAGAAATGGAAATTATGCAAAGTGAAAGCCGGCTGGAGGCGTCTAAATCAGGTGTTATAGCCTGAAACGGATGCAATCCCCAGCCTACCTAGCGCCACTAAACGCCTTTCGCCAGACAGCAGAAAACCGACGTAGTCAGTTGGGCCATTCGGCTTGACTATCGGGAGGCTGTATCAGGGAAGGCGGATATGATGCAGAAGAATTTACTTGGCTGTCGAGGCTTTCTTTGGCGAGTAGGCCTGTTGCAAATCAGCCAGCGCCCGTGCTTCTTCTGTTGCTTGATGTTCTGCGGCAACTTTGGCGGCCGCCGCTGCATGTTCTCTCGTCCTGCGTTCTACGCTGATAGCAATCTGGCGTTTCGTTTCTCCAATATTGCGGGTATAACGGCTTGCGGCATAATCAACCTTCGCCTGCTCTGCAACTTCAAGAAGATCGGCATCGACAATAGTCGCCGGCTTCTTAAGCTGCACGCTAAGATATAGCGGGCGACAAAGAGAAGTTGCAACGGTGTACCCCTGAACAAGCCAGCCTGCTAGTTCATTGAGAGCCACAGTTAGCGGCTCCTCGTTAACCCAAGACACATTAACGCCTAAATCCGGGTAAGCTGACGACATACAGTTACGAAAGTATTGCGCCTCTCTCTGCTTAATTAGTGCCTGTAGCTCTTCATCATCATACTTAAAGAACTCGACAACCTCACTGCCATATCTGTATTGCGTATTATCCATACTGATTTTCCTTTGGTTACTTAAAGTTGTTACGTGTTTTAATCTGCTGAATAAGGCTTTGACGGGCCTTATCATCATCAGGGGGTGGATTGGTATTGTTTGTATCGTTGGCGGCTGCAAGACGCTTCTGGCGGTCTGCTAGAAGGGATTCCAACTCTGCACGGGAGATGTTCCGCTTAGCCGCTTCTGCATTCATGAAAATTTCTAGACTGGCTTTGGCTGCCCTAACGGCTGCCTCACTCTTGGCAAGCTGGAGCTTGGACTGGGCGGCCTTTGCCTTTGCCTGGGCAAGTGCCTTAGTCTTCGTCCGGTAATCTTGTAAGTCTGCAAGGGTAGTGATCATGCCAGCAGGAAGCACATTGGCTTCCAGATAATTCAAGTAGTTCAACTCTACTGCCGTAGCTTCAATAAAGTCTGAAGTCGAAGACTTTAGTTTCTCGTTACTGTAAGACAGTATGGCGCCATTGGCCTTATCCACTTCCAGGAAAACCGTATTAGTCATTGTGTGTTTCCTGATTATTAACTTGCTCTGCTTCCTGAGCAACGAACTCTACTGCGAGTTCCGCTTGTGTCTTCTTCTGGGTTGCCCGCCAGTTCTGACTCTGGCAGACCGCTGAACACCAGCGTGCTCTGTGACTACGTGCGTAATAAGTTGCACCACAGTGGTCGCAGACCTTACGTTTGAGGGGATAACGTTTTGTCATAGGATATATCTCTTAATTTGAAAAGCAGCAGCCAAGGAAAATCCCCACCCTCTTTATAGAGAGGCTCGGGGAGCTTAGCTGTTAGGTTGCGTGCACTGAATAGTGCTTAGACTTTTCCTGCGTTGCAGGGAAAATGAATTAGCGACCGTCTCCTGTTGCATCCTGACGGCCAAGAACTGACATTACGACAATAGAGATATGCCTAACTCTATAACCACAACGGCAACAACTCTCAAGGAATAAAGTCGATCTTCTGCACTTGGAATCGACAACAAGTATTTAACAACATAGTCAGGCAGGATCAAAGCTAACTATATTGTCGAGCAGGGGGGAGTTACCAAGAAGTGCTTCTAACAATATACCTATTTAAACACACATATTTGGTTTTGTCAAGATGCAAATCACAGTTCTACATATAATGCAAGCGAATATTGATAAGCGGTAGACGCCCTAAAATTTCAGGCCACCTCCTGCATGATGCTGCGAGGGTTGTGCTTGCAGGGCGAGCAGATTTTCACAAGGAACGTACGTCTTTCTGAATTGGTGCATTTGATTACAACTTGCTGTTCAGAGGGCCGCCGGGCACGGGAAAAACTCTGTTGGCCAGTCGTTTGCCGGGGCTGTTACCGCCATTGTCCGAGAGTGAAGCGCTGGAAGTCGCGGCCATACAATCCGTCACCAGTTGCGTACCGTTAAGCCACTGGCCACAGCGCCCTTTCCGCCAGCCCCACCACTCCGCCTCTGGCCCGGCGTTGGTGGGTGGCGGCTCACAGCCACAACCTGGCGAAATCACCCTCGCCCACCATGGCGTGTTGTTCCTCGATGAGCTCCCGGAGTTTGATCGCAAGGTATTGGAGGTTTTGAGGGAGCCATTGGAGTCGGGTTGCATCGTGATTTCCCGCGCCAAAGACCGCGTGCGCTTCCCGGCGCGCTTTCAATTGGTGGCGGCGATGAACCCGTGTCCCTGTGGATACCTTGGCGAACCCAGTGGCAAATGCAGTTGCACGCCCGACATGGTTCAACGCTATCGCAACAAACTGTCGGGCCCGCTGCTGGATCGTATAGACCTGCACCTGACCGTCGCTCGGGAGGCCACTGCGTTGAATCCTGCGCTCAAGCCCGGTGACGACACGGCCACCGCTGCCGCCCTGGTGGCCGATGCACGAGAGCGGCAACAAAAACGTCAGGGCTGCGCAAACGCATTCCTCGATCTGCCTGGCCTGCGCCGCCACTGCAAGTTATCCACAACCGACGAAACCTGGCTGGAAACCGCCTGCGAGCGTTTGACCTTGTCCCTGCGAGCAGCCCATCGACTGCTCAAAGTGGCGCGTACCTTGGCGGACCTTGAGCAAGTCGATGGCATCACCCGTGAACATCTGGCCGAAGCGCTGCAATATCGGCCAAGCGCCAATTGATCGGTTTACTCCTTGGTGAGGTCCACCAACGGCGCCTGTCGCACTTCCGTCTCCCGCCCACCCTGAATCTCTTTCACCCGACTCAACGCCTTATCCACAGCCCCTTTATCCGCCAGCAAGCTGTAGCTGATCTGAAACTGTTTCTGCTCTTTAGGGCCAATCGTCGGCACCAGGTTCAGCGGCCGTTGATACCGGCGGTTGTAGGAAAAACTGGTTCCCGGCTCCAACCCGGTGACATAGCCCTGCCCTTGCGTGTCGGTGTTTTTCCACAGGGAGAACACCGGCAACTGCTGGGTATTAAAACCCACCGATACCCCGAGGCTGCCCGCCTTGTTATGCAACACGGTCAGGGTGTCACCCTCGGCATCGGCATACGGCACGACGTTGTAAACCGTCTCGTCGTAATCCTTGGTCGGCGCGCGGTAGGTTTGCCAGTCCGGCAGATCTCCCTTGGCCTTGTCGTTGAACGGCGATACCTGTTTGACCGGCGCAACAAAACGCGCGCCTAGCTCCAGGAATGGCGTGCTGAAGTTGCTGTGGTACAGCGCCTGATACTCCTTCGGATAGTCGCCGTTGTTGGTCAGCGTGTCGTTGAGGGCAAACACTACGCTGCCGGGCTCGGTGACGAGTTCGGTGAGCACCGAGAAGTCGACTTTCTTGAACGCCTGCTCTTTCAGTTCACCGCGCAGGCTGATGGCGTAGGGCGGTTTTTCGTCGATGTGCAGGGTGACTTTGCTGGCAGGGATGTTGGCGGCGCGACCGTGCAAGGTCAGCAGTTCGCCATTGTCCATGCCGGGGTGGCCGACCCATTCGTAACCGCAGCGGGTGACCAGTTCGTTGAAGCCTTCAAGCCAACCCAGGCCACCGCGGCCGTTGAGTTCGATGAAGGACGGATTGACCACGTCCTTGACCGGCGAATCCCAGCCCATGCGCACAGTGCCTACCGACGCTTGCAGGACGTTCATCCCGCGAGTCGGCACTACCGAGAGTTTCAGGGTGCCGTTATCGATGTCGACAATGCTGACGCCCTCCTGCCGACCGCCGTGCAAGGTGCGCAGGGTCACGGAGAAGGGTTTGTCGGTTTTTACGCCGAGTTGTTGGCTGGTGATTTGCCAGTTTTGCGCGGCTTGGTCGGTGTCGAGCAGCACGTAATCCCAAGCCATGGCGTGGGAGGCAGCGGTCAGCGCGCCGAGGGTTATCGCGAGTTTGAGCGGGGTCATGAGGGGAGCCTTTTTTGGAGTTGTGCGGTTTTTATAGTCTTGCTGAAACGATTCATCAAGTTTAAAAAGCACTGATCCGAAGGCAAATTGATAGTGATGTGGGTTTTGGGGTTAAAACCGGGGAGCTGAGTTGATCCCATCGCGGGCAAGCCCGCTCCCACAGGTATTGCTGCGTTTGCGCAATTGCGATCAACACAAATTCTGTGGGAGCGGGCTTGCCCGCGATGGCGGTTTCAGCGGCGCGTCAACGAAACCGGTCAACCTCATGCCGCAAGTCCGCTGCGAGTTTCTCCAGCTCTTTGGCGGTGATGGCCAGATTGGAAACAACCTCCCGCTGCTCGCTGTTCGCCAAGGCAATGCTTTGCAGATTGCTGCTGAGCAACGTCGCGGTGCTGCTCTGTTCCTGGGTCGCCGTCGTGATCGCGGCAAATTGCTGGCCCGCAGAACGGCTCTGCTCATCGATCCGCGCCAGCGCCGTGGCGACGTTGGCGTTGCGCGACAGACCTTCCTGCATCAGCACGTTGCCCTGTTCCATGGTGCTGATGGCGTTGCCGGTTTCCTGCTGGATGCTCTGGATCATCCCGGAAATTTCGTCCGTCGCCTGACGAGTGCGTGAAGCCAGGTTGCGAACCTCATCGGCAACCACCGCAAACCCACGCCCCTGCTCGCCAGCCCGGGCGGCTTCGATGGCGGCATTGAGCGCCAGCAAGTTGGTCTGCTCGGCAATCGAGGTAATCACCCCGACGATGCCGCCGATTTCCTGAGAGCGTTGACCCAAGGTGTTGATCACGGTGGCGGTGCTGTTCAGTGCGCCGGCAATTTGCTCCAGTGACGAGGACGCTTCGTCCATCGACGTACGACCGATCTGAGTTTGCTGTGCGTTTTCCTGAGCCAGACGCTGGGTGTTGCCCATGTTGTCGGCAATGTTCAGGGACGTAGCGCTGAATTCTTCCACGGCGCCGGCCATGCTGGTGATCTCGCCTGATTGCTGCTCCATCCCTTCATAGGCGCCACCGGACAGGCCGGACAACGCCTGGGCACGGCTGTTGACCTCTTGCGAGGCCTTGCGAATGTGCTCGACCATGGTCGACAAAGCCTGGCTCATCTGGTTGAAGGCGCGGGCCAGTTGACCGATCTCGTCGTTGCTCGACACGTTCAATCGCACGCTCAAATCACCGGCGCCCAACGCTTCGGCCTGACGCACCAGATCGCCCAGCGGCGCGAGTTTGCTGCGCAGCAGCCCGACCGCCGAACCCACCGCGATCAACATCGCCAGCAGACTGCCGATCGCCAACTGGATACCGACGCTCCAGGTCACGGCACTGATTTCGGTTTTCGGCATGCTTGCCACCACCGACCCCGGCCCGCCTTCGAACGGCACGGCAATGCTGTAGAACGCTTCGGACTTGTCGCTCCAGAACTCGCCTTTGCCCGGCGTCTTCGCCAGCCCGGTGATGGCCGTAACGGCTTGATCCGGCGCCTGCACACCGGCAATCGGCACCAGCCATTTGTTTTGCTCATCCAGCAACGCCAACGAACCGGTCTGGCCGATGCGAAAGCGTTTGAGGTTGGCGAACTGCGCGTTCTGCGCGTCGGTGTAATCGAATCCTACGAACAGCACGGCAATCACCTTACCGCCACTGTCGCGTACGGGGGTGTACTGAGTCATGTAGGACCGTTCGAAGAGCAACGCGCGTCCGACGTAGCTCTGCCCCGCCATGAGTCGTGCATAGGCCGGATTGGCGTGATCGAGCAGCGTGCCGATGGCCCGGTTGCCGTCCTGTTTGCTAAGGGAAGTGCTGCCCCGGATAAAGTCTTCGCCACTGCGCACGAACCCCGTGGCGACCCCCGCCGTCATTTGCTTGAACTCGTCGACTTCCTTGAAGTTGTTGTTCAGCACTTCGCTGCCCAGGTGCAGGCCCGGCGTCTGGGCGCCGGCCACGGCCACCGGTTCGTCCGGGTGCACGCTCAGCCCCGCGCTAAAGCGTTTCTCGAACAGGCCGGCCAGGCGTTGGGTGCTTTCACGCCGGGTGCCGTGAAACGTGCGCAACTGATCGGCCAGCAACCGGGCTTCACTGGCCAGGTGCTCTTCGCGGGTGGCGAGATTGGCGGTGTCCAGCGAGCGCAGGGCGAACACGGTGCTGCCGCTGATGACAATCGCCAGTATCACGGCGAGCGCAAGACCAAGCTGTGAGGCGATCCGGGCACGAGGTTGAGGCATGACAGCTCCTGGCCGAGTGAGCGGATCATCCTGATCCCGACGCACACTCGGCAAAATTTCCAATGATGGGGAATACGTCGAACCTGCACGAAGGTTCCATGTGCAGATTTTCGGCGCCAAACCTGTATACTTGAGTGATTAGCCGGGATATAGCTCAAGGCCGCCATTGCGACGGCTCTATCGATTCAGCTCAAGTGCTCGACGTCGGGCAATTCCATGGCGCGGACTTCGCCTTGGAGGAAGTCGCTGAGCCGACGCATGCGCTCGCCACCGGGACGGGTTTTCGGCCACACCAGGTAATATTTCTCACCGCTGGCGACCGCCGTCGGCCACGGCAGGCTCAAACGTCCCTGCGCCACATCTTCCGCCACCATCAGCAGATCGCCCATCGATACGCCGTACCCTCGGGCGGCGGCGATCATGCCCAGCTCCAGCGTGTCGAACACCTGCCCGCCCTTGAGCGACACCTGATCAGACAGACCCATGCGCTCAAGCCAATTGCGCCAGTCGCGACGGTCCGGTGCCGGGTGCAGCAGCTCAGTGCTGGCCAGGCGTGCAACGTCCCACGGCTGGTCGTCCAGCAAATTGGGGGCGCCCACTGGAATCAGCTCTTCCGGAAACAACAATGTCGCCTCCCAGTCCAGTGGGAAATTTCCGTTGCTGAGGATGACGGCGCAGTCGAAGGGTTCGTGGTTGAAGTCCACGGTGTCGATGTCCATCCAGGCGCTGGTCAACTGCACCTCGTTGCCCGGCTGCAAATGACGGAAACGGCTGAGCCGCGCCAGCAACCAGCGCATGGTCAGGGTGGACGGCGCCTTCATGCGCAGGACGTCATCCTCGGCGCGCAGGGTATTGCAGGCCCGCTCAAGCGCCGTGAAGCCTTCACGAATGCCGGGCAGGATCAGCCGCGCCGACTCGGTCAATTGCAGATTGCGCCCACTGCGATGAAACAGCCGACAGGCGAAATGCTCTTCCAGCGTACGAATGTGCCGGCTGACCGCACTTTGGGTGATCGACAACTCTTCGGCAGCGCGAGTAAACGAGCTATGCCGCGCCGCCGCTTCGAATGCGCGCAGGGCATACAAGGGAGGAAGACGACGGGACATTCGGAAAGCTCCTATAACGGGATTCCGCCAACTTATCAGAAACTCCCCTGCATGAGTTTTAATCATGCCACCCATCCTTTTTATCCCTTTGTGCAAACCCTCCAGAGCGCCGAGAATCGACCCTTCCAGATCTCTTTGGGTTTTCCTTTTCCTCTTAAATAGCCGAGCGTGATGATCATGAAGCATCCAGCGCGTATTGAACTCTGGGCCATCCTGCGGCTGGCGGGGCCGCTGATCGCCTCGCAGCTGGCGCACATGCTAATGGTCCTCACCGACACCTTGATGATGGCGCGCCTGAGCCCCGAAGCCCTGGCCGGTGGCGGACTGGGTGCGGCGTCCTATTCGTTCGTGTCGATTTTCTGCATTGGCGTGATCGCGGCGGTCGGCACCCTGGTGGCGATCCGTCAGGGCGCCGGCGACATCGTCGGTGCCGCGCGGCTGACCCAGGCCGGGTTGTGGCTGGCGTGGTTGATGGCGCTGGTGGCCGGGCTGCTGCTGTGGAACCTCAAACCGGTGTTGCTACTGTTCGGGCAAACCGAAACCAACGTCCAGGCGGCCGGGCAGTTCCTGCTGATCCTGCCGTTCGCCCTGCCCGGCTACCTGAGCTTCATGGCCCTGCGCGGTTTCACCAGCGCCATCGGCCGGGCGACGCCAGTGATGGTCATTAGCCTCGGCGGCACCGTGGCCAACTTCCTACTCAACTATGCGTTGATCACCGGCATGTTCGGCTTGCCGAAAATGGGTCTGGTAGGGATCGGCCTGGTGACCGCGATTGTCGCCAACCTGATGGCCGTGGCGCTGGCGTTGCACCTTCGCAAGCATCCGGCCTACGACGCCTATCCGTTGCGCCAGGGGTTGTCGCGGCCCAACCGTCGGTACTTGAAAGAACTGTGGCGCCTCGGCCTGCCGATCGGTGGCACCTACGCGGTGGAAGTCGGATTGTTTGCCTTCGCCGCGCTGTGCATGGGCACCATGGGCAGTACGCAACTGGGCGCCCACCAGATTGCCCTGCAAATCGTCTCGGTGGCGTTCATGGTTCCGGCGGGCATTTCCTATGCGATCACCATGCGCAGCGGCCAGCACTATGGCGCCGGGCAATTGCTCGATGCACGGCTGGCCGGCCGGGTCGGCATCGCCTTCGGCGCGGCGGCGGTGCTCGGCTTTGCGATGGTCTTCTGGCTGCTGCCGAACCAGTTGATCGGCTTGTTCCTCGACCATAATGACCCGGCGTTTCGCGACGTCATCAACCTGGCGGTGAGCCTGTTGGCGGTGGCAGCGCGGCTCGAGCTGTTCGACGGCACGCAAACCATCGCCCTGGGCTGCATTCGCGGGCCCAAGGATGCCAAGACCACCTTTCTTGTTGGCCTGGGTTGCTATTGGCTGATTGGTGCACCGGCCGCCTGGTGGATGGCCTTCCATTTGCACTGGGGCCCGACGGGCGTCTGGTGGGGCCTGGCGCTGGGGCTGGCGTGCGCGGCGGTGAGTTTGACATTGGCGTTTGAGTGGAAGATGAAGCGGAGGATTCGGCGGGAGCCGGCACAACAACGTTTCGAGGCCATTCAGACCGAATGAGATCCCTGTAGGAGCGAGGCTTGCCCGCGAAGGCGTCGTGTCAGTTAACAACAATGTCGACTGATACGACGCCTTCGCGGGTAAGCCTCGCTCCTACAGGTTCGGTCCAGGAGGGTTAGCTCACGACTTCCAGTGGCGGCTGCGGGCGGCTGTCGAAGGTCAGGTCCCCAATCACCCCCGCCAGCGGCAACGGCTTGCTAATCAGATACCCCTGCACCTGATCGCAACCGAAGCCGCGTAACAACTCCAGCTGCTCAGCCGTTTCCACACCTTCGGCGACCACTTCAAGGTTGAGGTTGTGGGCCAGGTTGATCATCGCGTGCACCAGTTTGCGATTTTCCTCGCGCTCCTCCATGCCGCCGACAAAACTCTTGTCGACCTTGAGCAAGGCAATCGGCAGGCTGTTGAGGTGCACGAACGAGGAGAACCCGGTGCCGAAATCGTCGAGGGAGAAGCGCACACCCAAGCGTCCGAGGGCGTCCATGGTCTGCTTCACCAGATCGCTGCGGCGCATGACCGCGGTTTCGGTCAGTTCGAATTCCAGCCATTGCGCCTCGACACCGCGCTCGGCAATCAGCCGGCTCAGGGTCGACAGTAATTGGCTGTCCTGGAACTGCCGGAACGACAGGTTGATCGCCATGTGCAGCGCCGGCAAACCTCGTTCGCGCAACGCCTGCATGTCACGCAAGGCCCGGGAGATAACCCAGTAACCCAGTGGCACGATCAAACCGCTTTGCTCGGCCAACGGAACAAATTCGCTCGGCGCCAGCAACCCGCGCTCGGCGTGACGCCAGCGCACCAAGGCTTCGAGGCCGACGATCTGCCCGTCCTCTAGGTTCAGGCGTGGCTGGTAATGCAATTCCAGCTCATCGCGACGCAAGGCCCGGCGCAGCTCACTTTCCAGGTCGGCCATGCTGCGGGCATTGCGGTTGATGCGCTCGTTGAAGATGTGAAAGGTGCAGCCCTGCGTGCTCTTGGCCTGCTGCATGGCGATGTGTGCGTGCCACATCAGCGGGTCGGCACCGGCTTGCGCGCGGGCGTGGGCGATACCGAGGCTGGAACCGATCAACAGGCTTTCGCCGTCGACCCAATAAGGTTCGGCCAGCGCTTCGGTGATGCGTTCGGCCATCCACTCGGCGCGCTGCGGGGCGCGGCGGGTGTCGATCAGCAGGGCGAACTCGTCGCTGCCCAGCCGCGCCAGTTGATCGCCGGCCTCAAGCTGGCTTTTCAACCGCGCGACCACTTGCAAGATCAGGCGGTCGCCAGCCTGATGACCGAGGGCATCGTTGGCGTGACGGAAGTTGTCGAGGTCGAGGTGACCGAGGGCCAAACCGCGACCGTCGTTTTCCACCAGGCGCGCTGCCAGCAAGGTCTGGAAACCCTGGCGGTTGGCGATGCCGGTCAGTGGGTCTTGCTCGGCCAGCCGTTGCAGGGTGTTTTCCAGCAAGCCACGCTCGCGCACATGGCGCAGGCAACGGCGCAACATGCCGGGATCGAGCAGATCGCGCACCAGCCAGTCGCTCACACCGTCGGGTGGCGTCAGCGGCTCATGCTCGAGCAGCAACACGGTCGGCAGGCTGCATTGGCCAGGCAAAGGCTGGAGAGCCGGGATCGTCAACAACACCGCGCTGCGGTTGTCTTCGAACAGACTGCTGACTGACTCCCAGCTCGGCGCGCTGATCAGCACGGCCGAGCTCCCCATCGGAGCCAGACACTCGCGCAACAACGCTGCCCACGCTGGCTCTTCAGCCAGTAGCAGCAAACGCAAGGGTTCGACAGGCGTAGACAAGCTAGCTCCCTAGACTCTGCAAAGATGTAGGCGGCGGGCATTATGCCGCGCCCCTAACCAATGACCAAATGACATCGATTATCAAACGTGGCTTTAGCATCAGGCGTTACGGACATTAGTCGCAATTCCACTGCGCATCCTGCGTGAAAGTAACAAAACCGGCAATTAGAGATCGCGTGCTGCGTCACAAGTCGGAGAGAGCAGCACAATTCGCTGAGCCTGTTAAAATGCCGGCCCATTTCGCAAACGACTTCCGACAATCCTGTATGTCCCGACTCAATCCCCGGCAGCAAGAAGCCGTGAGCTACGTCGGCGGCCCTCTTTTGGTGCTCGCCGGCGCAGGCTCCGGCAAGACGAGCGTGATCACCCGCAAAATTGCGCACCTGATCCAGAATTGTGGCATCCGCGCCCAGTACATCGTCGCCATGACCTTTACCAACAAGGCCGCGCGCGAGATGAAGGAGCGGGTCGGCACCCTGCTCAAGGGTGGCGAAGGTCGCGGCCTGACGGTCTGCACCTTCCACAACCTGGGCTTGAACATCATCCGCAAGGAACACGTGCGGCTGGGCTACAAGCCGGGTTTCTCGATCTTCGACGAGACCGATGTCAAAGCGCTGATGACCGACATCATGCAGAAGGAATACGCGGGCGACGACGGCGTCGACGAGATCAAGAACATGATCGGCTCGTGGAAAAACGACCTGATCCTGCCGGCCGAAGCCTTGGAAAACGCGCGTAATCCCAAGGAGCAGACCGCCGCCATCGTCTATACCCACTATCAGCGCACGCTCAAGGCGTTCAACGCGGTGGACTTCGACGACCTGATCCTGCTGCCGGTGAAGCTGTTCCAGGAACACGCCGACATTCTCGAAAAATGGCAGAACAAAGTCCGCTACCTGCTGGTGGACGAATACCAGGACACCAACGCCAGCCAGTACTTGCTGGTGAAACTGCTGATCGGCACGCGCAACCAGTTCACCGTGGTGGGCGACGACGATCAATCGATCTACGCCTGGCGCGGCGCCCGCCCGGAAAACCTGATGCTACTCAAGGACGACTATCCGTCGCTGAAAGTCGTCATGCTGGAGCAGAACTACCGCTCCACCAGCCGCATCCTGCGTTGCGCCAACGTGCTGATTTCGAACAATCCCCACGAGTTTGAAAAACAACTGTGGAGCGAGATGGGCCACGGCGACGAGATCCGCGTGATCCGTTGCCGCAACGAAGACGCCGAAGCCGAGCGCGTGGCCGTGGAATTGCTGACCCTGCACTTGCGCACGGATCGGCCGTACAGCGATTTCGCCATCCTGTATCGCGGTAACTATCAGGCCAAGCTGATCGAGCTGAAGCTGCAGCACCATCAGATTCCTTACCGACTGTCCGGCGGCAACAGCTTTTTCGGACGTCAGGAAGTGAAAGACCTGATGGCCTACTTCCGCCTGATCGTGAACCCGGACGACGACAACGCCTTCCTGCGGGTGATCAACGTCCCACGCCGGGAGATCGGTTCGACCACGCTGGAAAAGCTTGGCAACTACGCCACCGAGCGAAAAATCTCAATGTACGCCGCCACCGACGAAATCGGCCTGGGCGAACATCTGGATGCGCGCTTCACCGATCGCCTGTCGCGCTTCAAGCGCTTCATGGACCGGGTCCGGGAGCAATGCGCCGGCGAAGACCCGATCTCGGCCCTGCGCAGCATGGTCATGGACATCGACTACGAGAACTGGCTGCGCACCAACAGCTCCAGCGACAAGGCCGCCGACTACCGCATGGGCAACGTCTGGTTCCTGATCGAGGCGCTGAAGAACACGCTGGAGAAGGACGAAGAAGGCGAGATGACCGTCGAAGACGCCATCGGCAAACTCGTCCTGCGCGACATGCTGGAACGTCAGCAGGAAGAGGAAGACGGTGCCGAAGGTGTGCAGATGATGACCTTGCACGCCTCCAAGGGTCTGGAATTTCCCTACGTGTTCATCATGGGCATGGAAGAGGAAATCCTCCCACACCGCTCCAGCATCGAAGCCGACACCATCGAAGAAGAGCGCCGCCTGGCCTACGTGGGCATTACCCGCGCACGTCAGACGCTGGCCTTCACCTTCGCCGCCAAGCGTAAGCAATACGGCGAGATCATCGACTGCGCGCCGAGCCGCTTCCTCGATGAACTGCCGCCGGACGACCTGGCCTGGGAAGGCACCGACGACACACCCGTTGAAGTCAAAGCCGTTCGCGGCAATACCGCATTGGCGGATATACGCGCGATGTTAAAGCGCTAGAATCGACTACTTTTTAACCAGCCCTGGACGCACAGGCGTCATTAGAGGAAAGCTTCATGGAAGCACTGCACAAGAAAATCCGCGAAGAAGGCATCGTGCTTTCCGACCAGGTCCTGAAAGTCGACGCCTTTCTGAACCACCAGATCGACCCCGCCCTGATGAAGCTGATCGGCGACGAATTCGCCACGCTGTTCAAGGACTCGGGCATCACCAAAATCGTCACCATCGAAGCCTCGGGCATCGCGCCGGCGATCATGACCGGCCTGAACCTTGGCGTACCGGTGATTTTCGCCCGCAAGCACCAGTCCCTGACCCTGACCGAAAACCTGCTGTCGGCGACCGTTTACTCGTTCACCAAACAGACCGAAAGCACCGTGGCCATCTCCCCGCGCCACCTGACCAGCAGCGACCGCGTGCTGATCATCGACGACTTCCTGGCCAACGGTAAGGCCTCGCAAGCGCTGATCTCGATCATCAAACAGGCCGGCGCTACAGTGGCTGGTTTGGGGATCGTGATCGAGAAGTCGTTTCAGGGTGGCCGTGCGGAACTGGATGCGCAGGGTTATCGGGTTGAATCGCTGGCTCGCGTGCAGTCCTTGGCGGGCGGTGTTGTGACGTTTATCGAATAAGGGTGATGCGGTTCTTCTGATGAACCGCGTCATCGTTCTTCGCGGGCAAGCCTCGCGCCTACAGGGTTTGTGTCGTGCCAAATTTTGTGGCCGACATAAACCTGTAGGAGCTGGCTTGCCAGCGAAGGCGGTGTGACAGCCAACATTGACGTTGGATGTGATGGCTTCTTCGCTGGCAAGCCAGTTCATACGGGGGATTGTGGTGTCTGGTTATTGCTCGGTGGCTTTAAGGCCGGTGAGCAGTAGCCGCTGGAACAAATCCTCTTTCAGCCCTTCCGGGTTGGTCAGCTGCATGCGTTCCAGATGTTCGGGAAACGCTGCAGGCTCCGGTGCGTCCAGAGCCGCCTTGCCCAATTCCAGAATCTCGGTGAGTTTGAACTTGCTCTTCAACCAGTTCAGCGCTCGCAGCAGATCGCGCTCAACCTCGGTGAAATCACAGCCCAGCGGATATTCCGGAAACAGGTTCGGGTGCAGCGCCTGAATCGCCTGTAAACGCTGCGGGTTGTTATCGGCGAAACGTGGATCGATGCGGAAGTTTTTCGGCAATTTGCCAACGTTCTGCGCCTGCTCGATCAGCCCCGGCTGAAAGCGTGAATCGCTGATGTTCAGCAACGCCTCGATCACCGCCGCATCGTTCTTGCCGCGCAGGTCGGCGATGCCGTATTCGGTGACCACGATGTCGCGCAGATGGCGTGGGATCGTGCAGTGGCCGTATTCCCAGACGATGTTCGAACTCACCTCACCGCCCGCCTCGCGCCAGCTGCGCAGCAGCAACACCGAACGCGCGCCTTCCAGCGCGTGCCCCTGAACCACGAAGTTGTACTGCCCGCCGACGCCGCTGAGCACGCGCCCGTCTTCCAGCTGATCAGCCACGCCAGCGCCGAGCAGGGTCATGGTGAACGCGGTGTTGATGAAGCGTGCATCGAGGCGCTGCAGCCGTTTGAGTTCTTCCTGACCGTAGAGCTCGTTGATGTAGCTGATGCGGGTCATGTTGAATTCGAGCCGTTTGTTCTGCGGCAACTCGCGCAAGCGCTCATAGAAACTGCGCGGCCCGAGAAAGAAACCGCCATGCACCGAGATGCCATCAGTCTGCGCGGCTTCGTCGAGGGTGCCGGCATTCGCTTGCTGTTGGGTCGGCACGTCCGGGTAGACCTTGCGCCGCACGATCCCGGCATCGGCCAGTACCAGCAAGCCGTTGACGAACATTTCGCTGCAACCGTAGAGGCCTTGGGCGAACGGCTCGAGACCACCTTCGCGCTCAATCAACTGCGCCCACTGGCTGAGGTTCACGTCGGCCAGCAAGGCCTTATAACCGCCATTATCCGCCTGCCGCGCCAGTAACGCAGCGGTCAGCGCGTCGCCCATGGCGCCGATGCCGATCTGCAAGGTGCCGCCGTCGCGCACCAGCGTGCTGGCGTGCAGGCCGATGAAGTGATCCTGGAAACCCACCGGCATGTTCGGGGTGGAGAACAGCGTGGTGTTGTCCTTCTCGTCGATCAGCAGGTCAAAGGTATCCATGCCGACTTCCGCGTCGCCCGGCATGTAGGGCAAGTCGTTGTGCACCTGGCCTACCAGCAGGATCGTCTCCCCCGCCGCGCGGCGTTTGGCGATCATCGGCAACAGGTCGAGGGTGATGTCCGGGTTGCAGCTCAGGCTCAGGCGATCGGGATGTTCGCCATGGCTGGCCACCAGTTGCGCGACCAGGTTCAAGCCGGCGGCGTTGATGTCGCGGGCGGCGTGGCTGTAGTTGCTGCTGATGTAGTCCTGCTGGGCCTGTGTGCTGTGGAGCAGGCTGCCGGGCGCCATGAAGAATTGCTGGATATGGATGTTCGACGGCACACTGTCGCGATGCAGGTCGGCGAGGAAATCCAGTTCTGGATAGTCGCCGAATACCCGTTCGATGAAGGGTTCGAGAAAGCGCTTTTGCAAACCGTCACCCAAGGACGGGCGGCCGAGGCACAGGGCGGTGTAAATGGTTAGCTGCCGCTCAGGGAGTTGCACGATCCGCCGATACAGCGCGTTGACGAAAGGGTTGGGCTTGCCCAGGCCGAGGGGCAGGCCCATGTGGATATGCGCTGGCAACCGTGCCAAAACGTCATCGACCGCTTGCTCGATAGAACACAGCTGCACCATCTGATCCTCCCTTACATTCCGTGAATTGGGGTTGGACCGAGCTTGCCGGGTCTTTGCTGCAATGAACAGCCTCAAAAAACCAAACACTCAAACCTGTAGGAGCGAGCTTGCTCGCGATGGACGTCAACGATAACGCGGCGAACCTGACACCCCGCGGCGTCTTCGAATTCTTCGCGAGCAAGCTCGCTCCTACAGAGAAAAGGGGATCAGGGATCCGCGGGCACAAAAAAGCCGCTCGTAAGCGGCTTTTCGATGAAGATGAAGGCTTATTTCAGGCCGGACATCTTCTGGATGGCACCTTTGAGCTCTTCGTCTGCGCAATCGGCGCAAGTGCCTTTTGGCGGCATCGAGTTGATACCCGAGATCGCCTTCGCGAGCAGGCCATCAACGCCACCTTCTTTCTTGGAGCGTTCGCCCCAAGCGGCGGCATCACCGATTTTCGGCGCGCCCAACAGGCCGGTGCCGTGGCAAGCGTTGCAATGTTTTGCAATCACTTCGTCCGGGGTCTTGGCCCCACCGCCGCCTGCCGAAGCAGCGACTTCCATACCCTTGCACTCTTGACCCTGAACACAGACCTGGCCGACTGGCTCAAGGCGTTTAGCGATATCGTCGTTGGTTGCTGCTTGTGCGCTCACTGCCCAAAGGGCCAATACGGTTGCTGGTGCAGCCAGCATTTTCATAATTAGGTTCACGCGTTCACCCTCAATGGTGGCTAGTCACGCCTACGGCCACGGTTCGCAGGCGGGCGCAAGTATAGCGGTAAGCCCGCCACTCTGAAACAACCCCAAAGTCGAAGGGGTCTTATCATCGGCGGAAAAACTGCTTGGGCGCCTGCGCAATGCTAGCAGGACGCCTCTTCCCTTAGAAATTCGCGGGTGTGGCTGCGCTGATTAGTCGCGCCGGCGCATCGAACGGATTGCGGAAGCGATGCGGCTTGGTACTTTCAAAGTAGTAGCTGTCGCCGGCTTCGAGCACAAAAGTTTCAAGCCCGACCACCAACTCCAGTCGCCCTTCGAGCAGAATCCCGGTTTCCTCACCCTCGTGGGTGAGCATCTCGTCACCGGTATCGGCGCCAGGCGGATAGATTTCATTGAGGAACGCGATGGCCCGGCTCGGATGAGCCCGACCGACCAGTTTCATGGTCACTGCGCCATCGGAAATATCGATCAGCTCGTTGGCTTTGTAGACGATCTGAGTCGGTTTTTCCTGCAGGATTTCTTCGGAAAAGAACTCGACCATGGACATGGGAATCCCGCCCAGAACCTTGCGCAGCGAACTGATCGAGGGGCTGACGCTGTTCTTCTCGATCATCGAAATGGTGCTGTTGGTGACGCCCGCGCGTTTGGCGAGTTCACGCTGCGAAAGACCTTTGAGCTTTCGGATGGATTGCAGTCGTTCACCGACGTCCAAGCTTGCGCCTCCAGGATTCAGGTTGTAGGAATATTGAGCGTTATCATGGCGACAGCGTTCAGTATTTACAACACTTTGGCCTGAATCCTGTTCGGCGAAGCGACTTCCGGTGCGCAACGTTTCGGGTCAAGCCCCGGAATAGAGCAGCGGCACCCGGCGCAGGTTGCAGAAGATCTGGTAAGGAATCGTGTCGGCAGCCTCAGCCACGGTGCTGGCGAGGACATTTTTGCCCCACAACTCGACGGTCGAACCGAGGCCGGCTTGCGGCACATCGGTCAAATCGATGCAGAGCATGTCCATCGACACCCGGCCGATCAACTGACTGCGTTGCCCGGCAACCCTCACGGGCGCGCCGGTCGGTGCGTGACGCGGGTAGCCATCGGCATACCCCATCGCCACCACGCCAACGCGCATCGGCTTCTGAGTGATGAATTTGGCGCCGTAGCCGATCGGCTCGCCGGCCGGCAGTTCTCGCACGCAAATCACTTTCGATTCCAGGGTCATCACCGGTTGCAGGCGGGACGCCACGGCATTGGCTTCTTCGAAGGGTGTCGCGCCGTACAGCATGATGCCCGGGCGCACCCAGTCGCTTGGAACCTGTGGCCAACCCATCACCGCTGGCGAGTTGCGCAAGCTGACTTCGGCTGACAAACCCTGACGCGCCGCTTCGAACACCGCGACCTGCTCGGCACTGGCCTGGCTGTGCAGCTCATCGGCGCGGGCGAAGTGGCTCATCAGCACGATTTTCGACACGTTGCCGCTGGCCAGCAGCCGCTGATAGCCCGCCTGGTAATCTTTTGGATGCAGGCCGACCCGATGCATGCCCGAGTCGAGCTTGAGCCAGACCGTGATCGGCTTGCTCAGCGCGGCTTTCTCGATGGCTTCGAGCTGCCACAGCGAATGCACCACGCACCAGAAGTCATGCTCGACGATCAGCGACAACTCATCGGCCTCAAAAAAACCTTCCAGCAGCAACACCGGCGCACGAATGCCCGCAGCGCGCAGCTCCAGGGCTTCTTCGATGCACGCCACGGCGAACCCGTCCGCCTCGGCTTCCAGCGCCTGGGCGCAACGCACCGCGCCATGGCCGTAGGCATCGGCCTTGATCACCGCGAGGGCCTTGGCCCCGGTGATTTCACGGGCGATCTGGTAGTTGTGACGCAGGGCTTGAAGGTCGATCAGGGCACGGGCAGGACGCATGGCGGCAGACTTCTGGTCGGTCATTGAAAAAAAACCGGCGCTGGCTGACGGCGTAAACCGCCAGCAGCACCGGAAGAGGGATCTTTCTGACAGGCTTATGGCAGAGCGGCTACAACTGACAGCTCAACCAGGATTTCCGGTTCGCACAACTTCGATTCAACCGTGGCGCGAGCCGGGGCGACGCCTTTTGGCAGCCACTTGTCCCACACCGCATTCATGCCTTCGAAGTGCGCATCAATGTCTTTCAGGTAAATCGTCACCGACAGCAAACGGCTCTTGTCGGTCCCGGCCAGATCGAGCAGACGCTCGATGTTGGCGAGGGTTTCACGGGTCTGCTGTTCAATCCCGGCGTTCATATCGTCGCCGACCTGCCCTGCCAGATACACGGTGCCGTTGTTAACGACGATCTGGCTCATGCGCTCATTGGTGAGCTGGCGCTGGATTGACATGTTTTGCGGACTCCTGGGTTTTGTTGCCATAACGAGAAATATCGAGGCCTTCGGCGCTGATCTGCGGCGTTTTCTTCGCCATCAGGTCAGCCAGCAAACGACCGGAGCCGCACGCCATGGTCCATCCCAGCGTGCCGTGACCGGTGTTCAGGAACAGGTTCTTGAACGGCGTGGCACCAACAATCGGTGTGCCGTCCGGAGTGGTCGGACGCAGACCGGTCCAGAAACTCGCCTGGGCCAGATCGCCGCCCTGAGGATAGAGGTCGTTGACGATCATCTCCAGGGTTTCGCGCCGACGCGGGTTCAGCGACAGCTCAAAACCGGCTATTTCAGCCATGCCGCCGACGCGGATACGGTTGTCGAAGCGGGTGATCGCGACCTTATAGGTCTCGTCGAGAATAGTCGACGTCGGGGCCATCGCCGGGTTGGTGATCGGCACGGTCAGGGAGTAACCCTTGAGCGGGTACACCGGGGCACGGATGCCCAGCGGCTTGAGCAATTGCGGCGAGTAGCTGCCGAGGGCCAGCACGTAGCGGTCGGCGGTTTCCAGCTTGCCGTCGATCCACACACCGTTGATACGATCACCGGCGTAGTCGAGTTGCTGGATGTCCTGGCCGAAACGGAATTCCACACCCAGCTTCACAGCCATTTCGGCCAGGCGGGTGGTGAAAATCTGGCAGTCGCCGGTCTGGTCGTTCGGCAGGCGCAGGGCACCGGCGAGGATGTCGGTGACGCTGGCCAGGGCCGGCTCGACGCGGGCAATGCCGGCGCGGTCGAGCAGTTCGAACGGCACGCCGGACTCTTTCAGGACGGCGATGTCTTTCGCAGCGCCATCGAGTTGAGCCTGTGTGCGGAACAATTGTGTAGTACCGAGGCTGCGGCCTTCGTAGGCAATGCCGGTTTCGGCACGCAGTTCGTCGAGGCAGTCACGGCTGTACTCGGACAGACGGACCATGCGCTCCTTGTTCACTGCATAACGGCTGGCGGTGCAGTTGCGCAGCATCTGCGCCATCCACAGGTACTGGTCGATGTCGGCGGTGGCCTTGATCGCCAGCGGTGCGTGACGCTGCAACAGCCACTTGATGGCTTTGAGCGGCACGCCAGGCGCGGCCCACGGCGAGGCATAACCCGGCGAAACCTGGCCAGCGTTGGCGAAACTGGTCTCCATGGCAGCGGCCGGCTGACGGTCCACGACCACCACTTCAAACCCGGCACGGGCCAGATAATAAGCACTGGCAGTACCGATGACGCCGCTACCCAAGACCATAACGCGCATTTTCATATCCCTCATCGCGGCTTGCCGCTGACGTTCGTAGTTGTCGAGCATTGATGTGCGCAGTGTAAAAAAGATTAGGCAGTGCTTTTCACTATATAAGTGCCTATATTTGGCGACAATTCTCGGCAAAAACCCTTTTCACGGAGGCGCATCCCCTATGCGTACCAACACTCAGACCAAACGTGAGCTGGACAAGATCGATCGCAACATCCTGCGGATCCTGCAAACGGACGGGCGCATCTCCTTTACCGAACTGGGGGAAAAGGTCGGGCTCTCGACCACGCCCTGTACTGAGCGGGTCCGGCGCCTGGAGCGCGAAGGGATCATCATGGGCTACAACGCCCGGCTCAATCCGCAGCACCTCAAGGGCAGTCTGCTGGTGTTCGTCGAGATCAGCCTCGACTACAAATCCGGCGATACTTTCGAAGAGTTCCGACGCGCGGTGCTGAAACTGCCCCACGTGCTCGAATGCCATTTGGTGTCAGGGGATTTCGATTATCTGGTGAAGGCGCGGATTTCCGAGATGGCCTCGTACCGCAAGCTGCTGGGCGACATCCTGCTCAAGCTGCCGCATGTGCGCGAATCCAAGAGCTACATCGTGATGGAAGAGGTGAAAGAGAGCTTGAATCTGCCGATTCCGGATTGAGATTTATGCTGCCTGTTCTGGCCCCATCGCGGGCAAGCCCGCTCCCACAAGGTTCGACGCCATACCTGTGGGAGCGGGCTTGCCCGCGATGGAGTCGACTCGGGCTGACTAAATTAACACCACTGTTTAAACCAACACCTGCCGGGTGCTGGCCATATATTCATGGATCTGCTTCTCGACCCTCGGATGAATCAGCTCCACCGGCCCGCGCCCATTGGGGCATGGCAAGGTCTTGGTGGTGCCGAACAACCGGCAAATCAGCGGTCGTTCGTCATACACGGTGCAGCCGTTGGGCCCCAGGTGTACGCAATTGAGCTCATCCATCGCCGTGTCCTGCTCGGCGCGGGTCTTGCGCGGCAGGCGCGACATTTCTTCCGGCGAGGTGGTCACCGGCCCGCAGCAGTCATGGCAGCCGGGCACGCACTCGAACGAGGGAATCTGCTGCCGAAGCGTGCGAATTTTCTGACTGTTGCAGCTCATCGAAGCGGTAACCAAAAGCGGAATAGACCGGGATTCTGACGCAAAAGCCCCGATCCAGACAGCACCAACCGACCAGTGTTGCCCGTCTGTGAAGGTCCGGCTTATGCTCCGTCAAATTTTCGAAACACAAAAAATCAGGATTCCGCGCATGAATGCCCGCGCTCAGCACACCGCTTCTTATTACGCCGCCAGCAGCCTGCCGCAGCCTGATCATCCGGTGCTCGCCGGCGAGTTGGTGGCCGATGTGTGCGTGGTCGGTGGCGGGTTTTCGGGGCTGAACACGGCGCTTGAACTGGCCGAACGCGGCCTCAGCGTGGTGCTGCTCGAAGCTCACAAGATCGGCTGGGGCGCCAGCGGCCGCAATGGCGGGCAACTGATTCGCGGGGTCGGCCATGGCCTCGATCAGTTCGCCAATGTCATCGGTGCAGACGGCGTACGTCAGATGAAACTCATGGGCCTGGAAGCGGTGGAAATCGTCCGACAGCGGGTCGAGCGTTTTCAGATCCCTTGCGACCTGACCTGGGGCTACTGCGACCTCGCCAACAAGCCCCGCGACCTGGAAGGTTTCGCCGAAGACGCCGAAGAACTGCGCGGTCTCGGATACCGCTCCGAAACCCGCCTGCTGCAAGCCCATGAAATGCACTCGGTGGTGGGTTCCGACCGCTACGTCGGTGGCTTGATCGACATGGGCTCGGGGCATCTGCACCCGTTGAACCTGGCCCTTGGCGAAGCGGCCGCCGCACAGCAACTGGGCGTGAAGCTTTTCGAACAGTCGGCGGTGACCCGTATCGATTACGGCCCTCAGGTCAAGGTTCATACCGCCCAAGGCTCGGTTCGCGCCAAGACGCTGGTGCTCGGCTGCAACGCCTACCTCAATGAGCTAAACCCCGAACTCAGCGGCAAAGTGCTGCCCGCCGGCAGCTACATCATCGCCACCGAACCCTTGAGTGAAGAACTGGCGCACTCGCTACTGCCACAGAACATGGCCGTCTGCGATCAACGAGTGGCGCTGGATTACTACCGGCTCTCGGCGGATCGGCGCTTGCTGTTCGGCGGCGCTTGCCACTATTCAGGCCGCGACCCGCATGACCTTGCGGCTTACATGCGCCCGAAGATGCTGGAAGTTTTCCCGCAATTGGCCGACGTGAAGATCGACTATCAATGGGGCGGGATGATCGGTATCGGTGCCAATCGGCTGCCGCAGATCGGCCGGCTAAAGGACCAGCCGAATGTGTATTACGCCCAGGCGTATTCCGGTCATGGCGTGAATGCCACGCACCTGGCGGGGAAGTTGTTGGCTGAAGCACTCACTGGGCAGCACAGTGGCGGTTTCGATCTGTTTGCCAAGGTGCCACACATTACCTTTCCGGGCGGCAAGCATTTGCGCTCGCCGTTGTTGGCGTTGGGGATGTTGTGGCATCGGTTGAAAGAGTTGGTCTGACAGTTTACCTGTGTTCTTACGGGCCCAATCGCGGGCAAGCCCGCTCCCACAGGGATTTGTGAGCGACACAGACCTTGTGGGAGCGGGCTTGCCCGCGATTAGGCCGCAAGAACGCCAAAGAACTCAGATCCGCCAGAACGGCTTAAGCCCCTCCTCCTGCGCCTGATCCCGACTCAACCCGACATCCCTGAGCTGCTCCGGGGTCAGGCTCAGCAACGCCTTGCGCGTGTGCAGACGATGCCAGAACAGACCCCAGCGACTCAGGTCGGACGGCGCGTTGCGCTTGACCGCCTCGCGCATACCGTAATTTTGCCCTGCCGCCAGTTCCTGACTGCATAACGTCAGCCGCACATCACTCAAGCCGTTCATTTTGATTGCTCCTGTTTACTTGGGTAGCCAGAGCTTTCATGATGCGTGGACGGCGAAAAGCATTACAGATTCAACACGGCAGTATTAATTCCATACAGATCCCGCGCTGTAACCTCTGAATCTCAGTTTTTTGCCTAATCTGTACTGGTCATCCGAATCCATCTACCGAGACTGCGCCATGACCCTTTACGTCAACCTCGCCGAATTGCTTGGCACGCGTATCGAACAGGGGTTCTATCGCCCCGGTGACCGGCTGCCGTCAGTGCGGGCGTTGAGTGTCGAGCACGGGGTCAGCCTGAGCACGGTGCAGCAGGCCTATCGGATGCTGGAAGACAGCGGGCTGGCGATGCCGAAACCCAAGTCGGGTTACTTCGTGCCTGTGGGCCGAGAACTGCCGGAGTTGCCGGCAATTGGTCGTCCGGCGCAACGGCCGGTGGATATTTCCCAGTGGGAACAGGTGCTGGAGCTGATCCGCGCAGTGCCGCGCAAGGATGTGGTGCAACTGGGTCGTGGCATGCCGGACATCACCACGCCGACCATGAAACCGCTGCTGCGCAATCTCGCGCGCATCAGTCGGCGTCAGGACATGCCCGGTCTGTATTACGACAACATCCACGGCACCCTCGAACTGCGCGAACAAATCGCCCGCCTGATGCTCGATTCCGGCTGCCAGTTAAGTGCCAGCGACCTGGTGGTCACCACCGGTTGCCATGAAGCGCTGTCCACCAGCATCCGCGCGATCTGCGAGCCCGGGGACATCGTGGCCGTGGATTCGCCGAGTTTTCACGGCGCCATGCAGACCCTCAAGGGCCTGGGCATGAAAGCCCTGGAAATCCCCACTGACCCGCTCACCGGGATCAGCCTCGACGCCCTGGAACTGGCATTGGAACAATGGCCGATCAAGGCCATACAGTTGACCCCAAACTGCAACAACCCGCTGGGCTACATCATGCCGGAATCGCGCAAACGCGCGTTGTTGACGCTCGCACAGCGGTTCGACGTGGCGATCATCGAAGACGATGTGTATGGCGAACTGGCCTACAACTACCCGCGACCACGCACGATCAAATCCTTCGACGAGGACGGCCGCGTCCTGCTGTGCAGTTCATTTTCCAAGACCCTCGCGCCAGGGCTGCGTATCGGCTGGGTTGCACCGGGCCGGTATCTCGAGCGGGTGCTGCACATGAAATACATCAGCACCGGCTCTACGGCGCCGCAACCACAGATCGCAATTGCGGAATTCCTCAAGGCCGGGCACTTCGAACCGCATTTGCGGCGGATGCGCACCCAATACCAGCGCAATCGCGACCTGATGATCGATTGGGTCAGCCGCTATTTCCCGGCCGGCACCCGCGCCAGTCGCCCGCAAGGCAGCTTCATGCTGTGGGTCGAACTGCCGGAAGGCTTCGACACGCTGAAACTGAATCGTGCCTTGCACGACCAGGGCGTACAGATTGCCGTCGGCAGCATTTTTTCCGCCTCCGGCAAATACCGCAATTGCCTGCGGATGAACTACGCTGCCAAGCCAACACCGCAGATTGAAGAGGCGGTGCGCAAGGTCGGTGCCTTGGCCATCAAACTGCTGGCGGAAACTGACAGCATTACCGACTGACCTTTCTCGGGAAACCAGCGTCCATATGCCGACCCCAGCCGCCAAACGGAACGATCCCACGTGAGAGTCAGACAGCCCCTGCTCGCTTTTCTGCTCCTCGCCTCGCTCCTGAGCGGTTGCGCCAGCTTCGACGTACAGCGCGAACCGAGCCAGGCGCTGCCCGCCAGTGATTCCGCATTCGGCCGTTCGATCCAGGCTCAAGCGGCGCCCCATGAGGGGCAGTCCGGATTTCGCTTGCTGTCCAACAGCACCGAAGCCTTCACCGCCCGTGCCGAACTGATCCGTAACGCGCAAAGCAGCCTCGACTTGCAGTACTACATCGTCCATGACGGCATCAGCACGCGGATGCTGGTGGAGGAACTGCTCAAGGCGGCCGACCGTGGTGTGCGCGTGCGCATCCTGCTCGACGACACCACCAGCGATGGCCTGGACTGGATCATCGCCCCCCTGGCCGCGCACCCGCAGATCCAGATCCGCCTGTTCAACCCGCTGCACTTGGGCCGCAGCACCGGCGTGACGCGAACCATGGGGCGGCTGTTCAACCTGTCGCTGCACCACCGGCGTATGCACAACAAGCTGTGGTTGGCCGACAACAGCGTGGCCATCGTCGGCGGACGCAATCTGGGCGACGAGTATTTCGATGCCGAGCCCAATCTGAATTTCACCGACATCGACATGCTCAGCGTCGGCCCGGTCGCCGAGCAACTGGGCCACAGTTTCGACCAGTACTGGAACAGCGCCCTGAGCAAGCCGATCGACGAATTCCTCTCGAGCAAACCGACCGCCAAGGACCTGCAAAACACCCGGACCCGGCTGGAAGAATCGCTGGAGGAAACGCGCAAACAGAATCACGCGCTCTATCAGCAACTGATGACCTACGCCACTCACCCGCGCCTTGATGTCTGGCGCAGGGAGTTGATCTGGGCCTGGAACCAGGCGTTATGGGACGCACCGAGCAAGGTGCTGTCCGACGGCGAGCCTGACCCGCAATTGCTGCTGACCACACAATTGGCGCCCGAGCTCAATGGCGTCAGCAAAGAACTGATCATGATCTCGGCCTACTTCGTACCCGGCCCACCGGGGCTGGTGTACCTGACCGGGCGCGCCGATGCCGGGGTGTCGGTGAGTTTGCTCACCAACTCACTGGAAGCCACAGATGTACCGGCGGTGCATGGCGGTTACGCGCCGTATCGAAAGGCGCTGCTGGAGCATGGCGTGAAGTTGTTCGAGCTGCGTCGCCAACCCGGCGAGGGCGGTGGCAGCGGGCCGCATTTGTTTGCCAGCAAATCATCACAAGGTTCCGATTCCAGCCTGCACAGCAAGGCGATGATCTTCGACCAGCAAAAATCCTTCATCGGCTCGTTCAACTTCGACCCGCGCTCGGTGCTGTGGAACACCGAAGTCGGCGTCTTGGTGGATAGCCCGGAGCTGGCCGCGCATGTGCGCGAACTGGCCTTGCAGGGCATGGCGCCGCCCCTGAGTTATCAGGCGAAACTGGAGCAGGGGCAGATCGTTTGGGTAACCGAAGATGACGGCAAACTGCACACGCTGACCAAGGAACCGGCGAGCTGGTGGCGGCGCTTCAATGCGTGGATGAGCACCACCGTCGGACTTGAGCGAATGTTGTAGATCAAAAGATCGCAGCCTCGTTTCACTCGACAGCTCCTACAGAGAACGCGCTCCCCCTGTAGGAGCTGTCGAGTGAAACGAGGCTGCGATCTTCTGATCTATGCCGGTTGCACGGCGCCAAATGCACCTTGGCGCGACAGCAAAATCACCAGGCCAAACGCACCGGCCGCCATCAGCAGCGGCAATGCGTGCCCACTGATCCACTGGCTGCCAGCTCCGGCCGCCAGCGGCCCGACCAGACAACCAATCCCCCACAACTGCGCGATATGCGCATTGGCCCGCACCAGCGCATCGTCGCGATAACGCTCGCCGATCAAAATCAGCGACAAGGTAAACAAACCGCCGGCACTGGCGCCAAACAGCACCCACAGCGGCCAGATCAGCAACGTGTCGATCAACAGCGGAATCGCCAGGCTCGACAGCAGCAAGATCACCGCGCACCCGGTGAACAACGTGCGCCGGGACAGACGATCCGCCAGCGCGCCGATCGGCAATTGCAACAACGCGTCACCGACCACCACCGTGCTGACCATCGCCAACGCAATTTCCGTGGTGAAGCCCTGACGCAGGCAATAGACCGGCAGCAAGGTCAGGATCATCGCTTCAAACGCCGCGAACAGCGACACCGCCCAGGCAATCGCCGGCAGGCCACGGCAGAAGGTCAGCAAGTCGCCGAAGGTCACGCTGCTGGCTTCGCTGGAGGGCGCGCCGCTGCGGCCCAGCAACAGGAGCGGTGCCGTCATCAGCAAACCGACACCGACCCAGAATCCGTAATCGTGTTCGGTGCCCAGAGCCCCCAGCAGCAACGGCCCGGCCAGCTGACTCAGCGCATAGCTGCTGCCATACAGCGCCACCAATCGTCCGCGCCATTGCTCGACCACCAGTTGGTTGATCCAGCTTTCACCGAGGATGAAGACCAGGGTCAGGATCCCCCCGATCATCAGCCGCAGCACCAGCCAGACTGGATAGCTCGGCAACAGCGCCAGCAAGCCGATAGACACGGCCCCGGCCCACAGGCACAGGCGCATCAGATTGGCCGTGCCGAGGCGCGCCGCCAGATGGCTGGAAATCTTCGCCCCCAGCAATACGCCAATGGCCGGCATCGCCGCCATCACACCGATGGCGAACGAGCCATAACCCCAGCCTTCCAGGCGAAACGACACCAGCGGCATGCTGACACCCAGGGCCAGGCCGACACTCAAGACAGACGCCAACACGGCGAAATAAGTCGCCCAACGCATGTTCCACGCTCCTGTGGATATTATTTTCAGACGGCACAAAACAAATGTGGGAGCGGGCTTGCCCGCGAAGAGGCCATCACATCCAACATCATCGTTGGCTGTCACGGCGCCTTCGCGGGCAAGCCCGCTCCCACAGGGGATCTACGTCGTTAGGGAAACCGACTTACAACTTGATCCAGGTCGCCTTCAGCTCGGTGTACTTGTCGAACGCGTGCAGCGACTTGTCGCGACCGTTGCCGGACTGCTTGAAGCCACCGAACGGCGCAGTCATGTCGCCACCGTCGTATTGGTTGACCCAAACGCTACCGGCACGCAGGGCCTTGGCGGTCAGGTGAGCCTTCGAGATGTCTTTGGTCCACACCGCGGCGGCGAGGCCGTAAGGCGTGTCGTTGGCAATCGCAATGGCTTCTTCGGCTGTGTCGAAAGTGATGACCGACAACACTGGGCCGAAGATTTCTTCCTGAGCGATTTTCATCGCGTTGCTCACGCCGTCGAAAATTGTTGGCTCAACATAGGTGCCACCGGTTTCCTGAAGAATGCGCTTGCCGCCCGCCACCAGTTTGGCACCGTCGGTATGGCCGGATTCGATGTAGGACAGCACGGTGTTCATCTGCTGGGTGTCCACCAGCGCGCCGACGTTGGTCGCCGGGTCCAGCGGGTTGCCCGGCTTCCAGGTTTTCAGGGCCTCGATCACCAGCGGCAGGAATTTGTCCTTGATCGAACGCTCGACCAGCAGACGCGAACCGGCGGTGCAGACTTCGCCCTGGTTGAAGGCGATGGCACCGGCCGCTGCTTCAGCGGCAGCTTGCAGGTCCGGCGCATCGGCGAACACGATGTTCGGGCTCTTGCCGCCGGCTTCGAGCCAGACGCGCTTCATGTTCGATTCGCCGGAGTAGATCAGCAGTTGCTTGGCGATCTTGGTCGAACCGGTGAACACCAGGGTGTCCACGTCATTGTGCAGGGCCAGGGCCTTGCCGACGGTGTGCCCGTAGCCCGGCAACACGTTCAGCACGCCTTTCGGAATGCCGGCTTCAACGGCCAGTGCAGCGATGCGGATGGCGGTCAGCGGCGATTTTTCCGACGGCTTGAGGATCACCGAGTTACCGGTGGACAGCGCCGGGCCGAGTTTCCAGCAGGCCATCATCAACGGGAAGTTCCACGGCACGATGGCGCCGACGACACCGACTGGCTCGCGAGTGACCAGACCCAATTGATCGTGCGGAGTGGCGGCGACTTCGTCGTAGATCTTGTCGATGGCTTCGCCGCTCCAGCTCAGGGCTTGCGCCGCGCCGGGAACGTCGATGTACAGGGAATCGCTGATCGGCTTGCCCATGTCCAGGGTTTCAAGCAGCGCCAGTTCTTCGGCGTGCTGTTTGAGCAGGCCGGCGAAACGGATCATGGTGGCTTTGCGTTTGGTTGGCGCCAGGCGCGACCAGACGCCGGAATTGAACGTGGAGCGGGCGTTTTCAACAGCGCGTTGCGCGTCGGCGGCGTCACAGCTGGCAATCTTGCCCAGCAGACGGCCATCGACCGGGCTGATGCACTCGAAGGTCTCGCTGGAGACGGCATCGGTGTATTCGCCATTGATGTAGGCGCGGCCTTCGATCTTCAGATCGCGAGCCCGTTGTTCCCAATCGGCACGAGTCAGGGTGGTCATACGAGTGTCCTCCTCTTGTTGAATACGAGCGCCCCGCGGTCTTCGCGGGCGGTCTCAGGAATTCTGCCCGGCCAGCCTGCTTATCGGCCCAAGGCACCTGCCACCCTAAACCAGTGGCCGGGGTTGTTTCAATATATTTGACACAAGGTCGGCAAACGGCCTTGCAGTGTTCATTTTAATAAACATAGACTTTGGGTCTTTTCAGCCATCGCGCCGCAATCACGGGGGATTACAACAAAATGAATATCCAGGATGTCGTCGACTTCAGCCAGGCCACCACCCAGCCCGATCGCTATCGGCCGGACCAGGCGAAAGTCCTCAAGGGCGACCCCGAACAAGTAGTGTACAACCACTACAACAGCCCTTGCGGCCAGTTGAACGCCGGCGTTTGGGAAGGTGCAGTCGGCCAATGGCTGGTGAATTTTACCGAGCATGAATACTGCGAAATCGTTCAGGGCGTGTCCGTGCTGCGTGATAACGACGGCAACAGCAAGACCGTTCGCGCGGGGGACCGTTTCGTCATCCCGGCCGGGTTCCGGGGCACCTGGGAGGTGCTGGAAACGTGCCGCAAGATCTATGTGGCGTTTGAACAGAAGGCTTGAGGTTTTGTGTTAGCTGGGCCGGCCTCTTCGCGGGCAAGCCTCGCTCCTACAGGTTTTGTGAACGCCACCAATCCCCTGTAGGAGCGAGGCTTGCCCGCGAAGGGGCACTAACAGGCACTGCACAATCCGCAGGCAACAAAAAAGGCCCGTATCTCGCGATACGGGCCTTTTTCATCAGTCGGAAAAATCAATTACTTGATTTTGCCTTCCTTGTAGATCACGTGCTTGCGAACAACCGGATCAAATTTCTTGATCTCGATTTTGTCCGGGGTAGTACGCTTGTTCTTGTCGGTAGTGTAGAAGTGACCAGTACCGGCGCTCGAAATCAAACGAATCAATTCACGCATGATTAGCTCCCTTAGATCTTGCCAGCTTTGCGGATTTCGGCCAGCACGACAGTGATGCCACGCTTGTCGATGATACGCATGCCTTTGGCAGATACGCGCAGACGCACGAAACGTTTCTCTTCTTCAACCCAAAAGCGGTGATGCTGCAGGTTCGGCAGGAAACGACGACGGGTTTTGTTGTTTGCGTGGGAAATGTTATTCCCAGTCACCGGACCCTTACCGGTAACTTGACATACTCTCGACATGCCTCAGCCCTCTAAAACCACATGCCCAACCCGGCATGGGTTGGCCGCTTAATCTCTCAGTCATTTGGCGCCAGGCGCCGCGTTTCTTTAGAGGTCTTACCGGCTACACCTACAGTGAAGGAACCGGGCCCCTAGAAAAGAGCGCTGCTTTATACCAGAAAGACTAGAGAGCAACAACATTCCGTGTGCGTTGAGTTGATAAAAACCCCATTTTCAGGGCGCCGAGCGCCTTGGATAAAGGCTATCGTCGATGCAGACCGCTCGTCGCAGAGAATCGACCAACAGGCCAATTCAGGATTTTTCTCAGCCAGCGCTCACCGAAAACAATCGCACATACTCCCCTTAAAATGAAAAAGGGGATAGTCATTTGCAAAAGAGCCCACTAGGGTAAGCCTTTTCCAGACTGCACTTGCAGATGGGCCTTCGATCTGTAAAGGAATCCGACCATGCGCCTCGCTGCCCTACCGCTGTTGCTTGCCCCGCTTCTGCTGAGCCCACAGGCTTTTGCCGCCGCCCTGAGCGTCTGCACCGAGGCCAGCCCGGAAGGGTTTGATGTGGTGCAATACAACTCGCTGACCACCACCAACGCCTCGGCCGATGTGCTGATGAACCGTTTGGTGGACTTCGACACGGCCAGCGGCAAAGTGGTCGCCAGCCTCGCGGACAGCTGGGAAGTCACGCCGGATGGCCTGACTTATGTGTTCAAGCTGCACCCGCAGGTGAAATTCCACCGCACCGAATACTTCAGCCCGACCCGTGAACTGACCGCCGAAGACGTGAAATTCAGCTTCGACCGCATGCTCGACCCGGCGCACCCTTGGCACAAAGTCGCCCAGAGCGGCTTCCCGCACGCCCAGTCGATGCAGTTGCCGGCATTGATCAAGAAGATCGACGCACTGGACCCGCTCACCATCCGGTTCACCCTCGATCACCCGGACTCGACCTTCCTCGCGACCCTGAGCATGGGTTTCGCCTCGATCTATTCGGCTGAATACGCCGACAAACTGCTCAAGGCCGGCACCCCGGAGAAGCTCAACAGCCAGCCAATCGGCAGCGGCCCGTTCATTTTCACGCGTTTCCAGAAAGACGCCTCGATCCGCTACAAGGCCAATCCGGATTACTTCCGTGGCAAGCCATCGGTGGACCCGCTGATCTTCGCCATCACGCCGGACGCCAACGTGCGCTTGCAGAAATTGCGCCGCAATGAGTGCCAGATCGCCCTGTCGCCCAAGCCGCTGGACGTACAGGCCGCGCTGAAAGAGCCGACGTTGAAAGTCGAAAAGACTGACGCCTTCATGACTGCGTTCGTCGGCATCAACAGCCAGCATCCGCCGCTGGATAAACCTGAGGTGCGCCAGGCGATCAACCTCGCGTTCGACAAGGCCAACTACATCAAAGCCGTCTTCGAAGACACCGCCGAGCCCGCCAATGGCCCGTACCCACCCAACACCTGGAGCTACGCCAAAGGCTTGCCGGGTTATCCGCATGACGTAGAAAAGGCCAAAGCCTTGATGGCCAAGGCCGGGCTCAAGGACGGCTTCAAGACCACGATCTGGACCCGCCCTTCCGGCAGCCTGCTGAACCCGAATCCGAGCCTCAGCGCGCAAATGCTTCAGTCCGACCTCGCGGAAATCGGCATTCAGGCCGAGATTCGGGTGATCGAATGGGGCGAGTTGATTCGCCGTGCCAAGGCCGGTGAACACGACCTGCTGTTCATGGGCTGGGCTGGCGACAACGGTGACCCGGACAACTTCCTCACGCCGCAATTTTCCTGCGCGGCAGTCAAATCCGGCACGAACTTCGCCCGTTACTGCAACCAGGACCTGGACAAGCTGATCAGCGCCGGCAAGACCACCGGCGAGCAAGGTGTGCGCACCAAGCTTTACGAACAGGCCCAGGCGCAGATCCAGCAGCAGGCGCTGTGGCTGCCGCTGGCGCACCCGACTGCGTTCGCGCTGACGCGTGAGGACGTCGAGGGTTACTCGGTCAGCCCCTTCGGTCGCCAGGACTACTCGAAGGTCAACCTCAAATAGCCAGGCGCCCTGCAGGAGCGAGCTTGCTCGCGATGATCGTCAACGATAACGCGATAAACCTGACACCCCGTGGCGGTCTCAGGTTTTTCGCGAGCACGCTCGCTCCTACAGAGTTTTGAGTTACATCCACCCGTACTCGGCCATGGACAGTGGGTCACCGTCCCCAACGATGAAATGGTCGAGCACCCGCACATCGATCAGGTCCAGCGCCTCTTGCAGGCGCTTGGTCAGCATTCGGTCGGCCTGACTGGGGTCGGTGTTGCCGGACGGATGGTTGTGGCAGAGGATCAGCGCTGCGGCGTTGTGGGCCAAGGCGCGTTTGACCACCTGCCGCGGATACACGCTGGTGCTGTCGATGGAGCCGCGAAACAGCGTTTCAAACGCCAGCACCCGATGCTTGGAGTCCAGAAACAGACAACCGAAGACCTCATGCGGCTCGTGTCGCAGCATCGCTTTCAGGTAGTCGCGCACCGCCAGCGGGCTCTCCATCACTGAATCACGCCGCAACCGCTCGGCCAGATGGCGCCGAGCCATTTCCAGCACGGCCTGCAACTGGGCAAATTTTGCCGGCCCTAGTCCCAACTGCTTACTGAACGTTAGCTGGTCAGCCTCCAGCAACGTGCGCAGGCTGCCGAATTGATGCAGCAGGTGTCGCGCCAGGTCCACCGCGCTTTTGCCGGCTACACCGGTTCGTAGAAAGATTGCCAGCAACTCGGCGTCGGACAGACTCGCCGGTCCCTGCTCAAGAAGCTTTTCCCGCGGCCGCTCAGCCGCCGGCCAATCACGAATACTCATAGCACCTCCCTGGAATATGGGCGCCGCTGTTCCGTAGCGGTCGCTGTGATATCGTAGCCCATCTTTTTTGCGGGCGATTTCATCCCTGGGGAGGGGGTATCGCCACGCAGTCATCAACGAAATGAAAGGCAGACCTATGCAGCGGCTGTATCGGAAACGCATCGTTCTGGGCGTCGGCGGCGGCATTGCTGCCTACAAAAGCGCCGATCTGGTTCGCCGTCTGATGGACCAGGGCGCCGAAGTGCGCGTGGTCATGACCCGTGGCGGCGCCGAGTTCATCACTCCGCTGACCATGCAGGCGCTGTCCGGGCACCCGGTCCACCTCGACTTGCTGGACCCCGCGGCTGAAGCCGCCATGGGCCACATCGAGCTGGCCAAATGGGCCGACCTGGTGCTGATCGCCCCCGCCACCGCGGACCTGATCGCCCGTCTGGCCCAAGGCATTGCCGACGACCTGTTGACCACCTTGGTGCTGGCCACCGACGCCGTGGTCGCCGTTGCCCCGGCGATGAACCAGGCCATGTGGCGCGACCCGGCGACCCAAGCCAACCTGCAAACCCTCGAAAGCCGCGACATCAAAGCCTTCGGCCCGGCCTCCGGCAGCCAGGCCTGCGGCGACGTCGGCCTGGGTCGCATGCTTGAAGCCACCGACCTCGCCCAGTGCGCGGCCGACTGCTTCCAGCGCCAGGCGCTGACCGGTAAACACGTGCTGATCACGGCGGGCCCGACCCAGGAAAACATCGACCCGGTGCGCTACATCACCAACCACAGCTCCGGCAAAATGGGCTTTGCCCTGGCCGAAGCCGCCGTGGAAGCCGGCGCCCGTGTGACCCTGATCACCGGCCCGGTGCACCTGCCGACGCCGGATCGCGTCACCCGCATCGACGTGGTCAGCGCCCGCGACATGCTCGCCGCATGTGAAGCCGCGATCCCTTGCGATCTGTTTATCGCCTCGGCAGCCGTCGCAGACTACCGCCCGGAAGTCGTCGCCCCACAAAAACTCAAGAAAGACCCTACGAACGGCGACGGCTTGTTACTACAAATGGTGCGTAACCCAGACATCCTGGCCACCATCGCCACGCGCCCCGACCGTCCGTTCAGTGTTGGTTTCGCTGCCGAAACCGAACACCTGCTCGATTACGCTGCGCGCAAGTTGAAAGACAAGAACCTCGATTTGATCGTCGCCAACGACGTCGCCAACCCGAGTATTGGCTTCAACAGCGAAGAAAACGCCTGCAGCGTGATCGACCGTGAGCTCCACGCCACACTTTTCGCCCAGACCAGCAAGAGCAAAATCGCTCGCCAGCTGATCACTTTTATCGCCGAACGTCTGAACCAGGTTTAATTTACATGCACGCTTTGCAAGCCAAAATCCTCGACCCTCGCATCGGTACAGAATTCCCGCTGCCGCAGTACGCCACCCCAGGCTCCGCCGGCCTCGACCTGCGCGCCATGCTGGAAAAAGACACCGTGATCAAGCCAGGTGAAACCGTGCTGATCCCGACCGGCCTGTCTGTCTACATCGGCGACCCAGGTTTGGCCGCGTTGATCCTGCCACGCTCCGGCCTGGGCCATAAGCACGGTATCGTGCTGGGCAATCTGGTCGGTTTGATCGACTCCGATTATCAGGGTCCGCTGATGGTGTCGTGCTGGAACCGTGGGCAAACCGACTTCAACATGGTGGTCGGCGAGCGCCTGGCTCAGCTGGTGTTGGTGCCAGTGGTTCAAGCGCACTTCGAGATGGTCGAAGAGTTCGTTGAAACCGAGCGCGGTGCGGGCGGCTTTGGGCATTCCGGCAGCCATTGATCCATGTAGGAGCTGCCGAAGGCTGCGATCTCTTGATCTTAAAAACGAAAATCAAGAGATCGCAGCCTTCGGCAGCTCCTACACAAGGCCACCCCCCCCGCCACAATTTATAAAGTTCATCTGGAAGGTTTACCGCCAAAAATCAAGGCATTGGCCGATCATTCCCATGCAAACGCTGGTGGCATGGCCTTTACACACCACGAACTCTCAGTGGAAAAAGCCGTCATACCCTTCAGTTTGAGCCGGTCGGCGAGTTCTTCGCCAGCAGGTCCAGCCACCTTCGAGATGGAGCATTTCCAGTAATGAGCAACCCAGCCCAAGTCCCACCCAAGTTCCCCGACAGCATCTTCCGCGCCTACGACATTCGTGGCACCGTCCCGGAATTCTTGAACGCTGAAACCGCTTATTGGCTCGGTCGTGCCATCGGTGCCCAGAGCCTGGCCCAGGATGAACCGAACGTTTCCGTCGGCCGCGACGGTCGTCTGTCCGGCCCCGAGCTGGTGGAGCAATTGATCAAAGGCCTGGCTGACAGCGGTTGCCACGTCAGCGACGTCGGCCTGGTGCCAACGCCGGCGCTGTACTACGCCGCCAACGTATTGGCCGGCAAATCCGGGGTGATGCTCACCGGCAGCCACAACCCGTCGAACTACAACGGCTTCAAAATCGTTATCGCGGGCGACACGCTGGCCAACGAACAGATCCAGGCCCTGCACGACCGCCTCAAGACCAACAACCTGAGCAGCGGCAAGGGCAGCATCACCCAGGTCGAGATTCTCGATCGCTACAACACCGAAATCGTCCAGGACATCAAACTGGCCCGCCGCCTGAAAGTCGTGGTCGACTGCGGTAACGGTGCCGCTGGCGTGATCGCTCCGCAACTGATCGAAGCGCTGAACTGCGAAGTCATCCCGCTGTTCTGCGACGTCGACGGCAACTTCCCGAACCACCATCCGGATCCGGGCAAGCCTGAAAACCTCGTCGACCTGATCGCCAAGGTCAAGGAAACCAACGCCGACATTGGCCTGGCTTTCGATGGCGACGGCGATCGCGTGGGCGTGGTGACCAACACCGGCAGCATCGTCTACCCCGATCGCCTGCTGATGCTGTTCGCCCGCGACGTGCTGGCGCGCAACGCTGACGCGGAAATCATTTTCGACGTCAAATGCACCCGTCGCCTGACGCCACTGATCAAGGAGTACGGCGGTCGCCCGCTCATGTGGAAGACTGGTCACTCGTTGATCAAAAAGAAAATGAAACAAACCGGCGCCCTGTTGGCTGGCGAAATGAGCGGGCACATCTTCTTCAAGGAGCGCTGGTTCGGTTTCGACGACGGCATTTACAGTGCCGCGCGTCTGCTGGAGATCCTCAGCAAGGAAAAATCCACTGCGGAAGAGCTGTTTGCGACCTTCCCGAACGATATTTCTACGCCGGAAATCAATATCCATGTGACCGAAGAGAGCAAATTCAGCATCATTGATGCTCTGCACGACGCGAAGTGGGGCGAAGGCGCCGACCTGACCACCATTGACGGCGTGCGAGTCGACTACGCCAAAGGCTGGGGCCTGGTGCGCGCGTCCAACACCACACCGGTGCTGGTGCTGCGTTTCGAGGCCGATGACGAGGCTGAATTGCAGCGCATCAAGGACGTGTTCAAAGTCCAGTTGAAGCGTGTTGCCCCTGATCTCCAATTACCGTTTTGATCTTCTGAAGCACCCGGAGCCCTGAATGACCCTCGAACGCGAAGCCGCCGCCAACACCGCCAAGGTCCTGTCCGAAGCGCTGCCTTACATTCGCCGCTATGTCGGCAAGACGCTGGTGATCAAATACGGCGGCAACGCGATGGAAAGCGAGGAGCTGAAAACCGGCTTCGCCCGCGACATCGTGCTGATGAAAGCCGTGGGCATTAACCCGGTAGTGGTTCACGGCGGCGGTCCGCAAATCGGCGACCTGCTCAAGCGTCTGTCGATCGAGAGCCACTTCATCGACGGCATGCGCGTGACTGACGCGCAGACCATGGACGTGGTGGAAATGGTCCTCGGCGGCCAGGTCAACAAGGACATCGTCAACCTGATCAACCGTCATGGCGGCAGCGCCATCGGCCTGACCGGTAAAGACGCCGAGCTGATTCGTGCGAAGAAGCTCACCGTGACCCGCCAGACGCCGGAGATGACCCAGCCGGAAATCATCGACATCGGCCAGGTGGGCGAAGTGGTCGGGATCAACACCGATCTGCTGAACCTGTTGGTCAAAGGTGACTTCATTCCAGTGATCGCGCCAATCGGTGTCGGCGCCAACGGCGAGTCGTACAACATCAACGCCGATCTGGTGGCCGGCAAAGTGGCCGAAGCGCTGAAAGCCGAGAAGCTGATGCTGCTGACCAACATCGCCGGCCTGATGGACAAGTCGGGCACGGTCCTCACCGGCCTGACGACTCAACAGGTCGACGAACTGATCGCTGACGGCACTATCTACGGCGGCATGCTGCCCAAGATCCGTTGCGCGCTGGAAGCAGTTCAGGGCGGCGTGGGCAGCTCGTTGATCATTGATGGCCGGGTGCCAAATGCGATTCTGCTGGAAATCTTCACCGACACCGGTGTGGGCACCTTGATCAGCAATCGCAAGCGTCACTGATTCAAACACCTCAAAAGATCGCAGCCTTCGGCGGCGTCTACAGGATTTTTCGGATGTACGAAATTCCTGTAGGAGCTGACGAAGTCTGCGATCTTTTTTATGCCTGCAGGAATTGTCCGACTTAAGTAAGCGAAACGTCCGACATCGCAAAAGAAACAATCTGCATAGGATCTTCCCTGAATCCACAGGAGATCTTCCCCATGCAAAAAAACCACGTTCCCTACGGCAGTGATGTTTCAGCAGGCACCTATGAGTGCGCAGACTGCGGGCGCGAATACAGCAATCAGTCAAAGACTTCGCTTCCGCCATGCCCTGACTTCAAACCAAGCACGCACGTGCTCAATGGCTGGAAGATCCTGACCGGCCAAGGCGACGCCGAGGCAGATCCGTACCCAAACGAGCCTTCCAAGTGACCACGGGGGACTGAACATGCTGATCTCGTTCACGATCGACGCCCAGGCCTTCGACCTCGAGCAAAAGGAGCCGGTCAAAAAAACCTTGAGGATTTGCGACGGCGAAATCGCCCACGCCCTGCAGCGGATAGCCAAGGCAAGCCTGACCGAATACCTGAAGATGCTGGTCGAAGGTGGCATGCCCAGCAGGGCCGATGAGGCCAAGCAGGATCGTTTGCTGTATCTGATTCAAAGCTACTTCGGACAGACATTGCCGACCGAGTCGCAGATATCGACGATTTTCCAGCTGACTCAGAGCCAGAGCAAAACCTTGCTGAAAAACACGGTTTCACGGTTTCGCAATCAACTCGACGACATCCTTCAGCACAGCATGAGGGCCGTGATCGAGACGGCAGAACATGCGCAGACGGTTTATCTGGTAGTGATCACTTCAGACGTGATCCGCGATGAACTGAACATGCTGATCACGCAAAACCAGCCGACCTTCAAACCCATCACCAAGCGCAAGGGTAGCGCCGGGCAGTTCGAAATCAGCGAAGACTCCCACGACCTGTTGTGCGCAACATTGGGGATCGATGCCGTTCAATGACATTGTGGCGGTCAGTGGCTTGCTGCTGACCCTGACCACTTTCATGTTCAACCTGGCTTGGCCAAGGTTGCATGAAGCACTGGAGCTGGATGAAAAACAATCAGGTCCGCTGGCCAGAAAACGCAGCCGGGGGAAAGTGCTGGGGGTTTTGTTGGGTTGCGCCGTGCCGCTGACGTGCGCCTTCATGGCGTTGTTTTACGTCAACTTGCCAGCCGCCGTGAGGATCATGAGCACCAGCACACTGGATCTATGGGACTTCGACGTGGATCGAACGCTGTACGTGTTAGTCGTCCTGGCACTGCTGGTGTTTGCGCTGTTCAACCTGGGGTTGGCAGTAAGACTGGTCGGGAAATGGCGAAGACTGCACTGACCCACACAATCTCTGTAGGAGCGAGATTGCTCGCGATGGACGTCAGAACACCGCGGGGCATCAGGTGCCCCGCGTTATCGTTGACGTTTTTCGCGAGCAAGCTCGCTCCTACAGGTCTGCGGTGTCAGACGCCGAACTGGGCGCGGTAGGCTTCGACGGCTGGCAGGTGCTGCTTGAGCTGCGGGTCGTCGGCCAAAAATTCCAGCACCTGGTTCAGCGAAACAATGCTGATCACCGGAATGCCAAAGTCACGCTCCACTTCCTGGATCGCCGACAACTCGCCGTTGCCGCGCTCCTGACGGTTCAGGGCGATCAGTACGCCCGCAGCCTTGGCGCCATCCTGGGAAGCGATGATCTGCATCACTTCGCGGATCGCGGTGCCAGCGGTGATCACGTCGTCGATGATCAGCACCTCGCCGGTCAACGGTGCGCCGACCAGGCTGCCGCCTTCGCCGTGAGCCTTGGCTTCCTTGCGGTTGAAGCACCATGGCAGATCACGGGCGTGATGTTCGGCCAAGGCCACTGCCGTGGTCGCCGCCAACGGAATACCTTTGTAGGCTGGACCGAACAGTACGTCGAAGGGAATGCCGCTCTCGACGATGGCTGCCGCGTAGAAACGCCCCAGCTGCGCAAGGGCCGAACCCGAGTTGAACAGGCCGGCATTGAAGAAGTAAGGACTGGTACGCCCGGACTTCAGGGTGAACTCGCCGAAGCGCAAAACGCCGCGATCGATGGCAAAACGAATGAAATCGCGCTGATACGCTTGCATGAAAAAAACCCCAAATACCACGGATTTAGCTAATTAGGTTGACGCCGTGTATCATACACGCACGCGATTTTTGGGGCCATTTATGCGGATCATCAGTGTGAACGTCAATGGTATTCAGGCTGCAGTGGAGCGAGGGTTGCTCAGTTGGCTGCAAGCACAGAATGCCGACGTCATCTGCCTGCAGGACACCCGCGCCTCCGCCTTTGAACTGGACGATCCAGCTTTCCAACTGGATGGCTACTTCCTTTATGCCTGCGAAGCCGAAGTACCCGCCCAAGGTGGCGTGGCTTTGTATTCGCGGCTGCAACCGAAGGCAGTCATCAGCGGTCTCGGCTTCGAGACAGCCGACCGCTACGGGCGCTACCTGCAAGCCGATTTCGACAAGGTCAGCATCGCGACCTTGCTGCTCCCTTCGGGGCAGAACGGCGATGAAGATTTGAACCAGAAGTTCAAGCTAATGGACGATTTCGCCCGTTATCTGGATAAACAGCGACGCAAACGTCGCGAGTACATTTATTGTGGCTCGCTGTACGTGGCGCAACAGAAGCTGGATATCAAGAACTGGCGCGACAGCCAGCAATCCCCGGGCTTCCTGGCACCTGAACGTGCCTGGATGGACGAGATTGTCGGCAACATGGGTTATGTCGACGCCCTGCGCGAAGTCAGCCGTGAAGGCGACCAGTACAGCTGGTGGCCGGACAATGAACAGGCGGAGATGCTCAACCTCGGTTGGCGTTTCGACTACCAGCTGCTGACCCCAGGCCTGCGCCGCTTTGTACGCAGCGCGCGTTTGCCACGTCAGCCACGGTTCTCGCAGCACGCACCGCTGATCGTGGACTACGACTGGACGCTGACCATCTAAGTTTTTTCGATGAGAGAAAACTGGCCGGTAAAAAATGCCCGTATCGCAAGATACGGGCATTTTTTATGGATCTTCAGCAGTGATCAGACCTTCAAGCCGCGGCGAAAAACGGCAGCGCAAGGTACAACTTGATCACGATGACATTGATGATGTCGATGAAGAACGCCCCCACCATCGGCACCACCAGGAACGCTATCTGCGAAGGTCCGTAGCGCTGCGTCACCGCTTGCATGTTAGCGATGGCCGTTGGTGTGGCACCCAGGCCAAAACCGCAGTGTCCTGCCGCCAGCACGGCCGCATCGTAATTACTGCCCATCATTCTGAACGTCACAAAAATCGCAAACAGCGCCATGACCAACGTTTGCGCCGCCAGGATGATAAAGAATGGCAACGCCAGTGCGGCCAGATCCCACAGTTTGAGCGACATCAAAGCGATCGCCAGAAACAGCGACAAGCTGACATTCCCCAGCACCGAGACTTCACGCTCAAACACCTGATAAAGGCCAAGCGCTGAAAGTCCATTGCGTAAAACCACACCCACGAACAACACACAAACGAACGTCGGCAACTCAAATGCGGTTCCGTGCAGCAAGCCATTTAGCAGAGAGCCTGCCAGCAAGCTGACAGCGATCAGGGCAAGTGTCTCGATAAACGAAAATGGCGTGATCGAGCGCTCTTTGTTCGGCTGCTCAAAACCCTTTGGCAGCCGTGGCTTTTCCTGCTGGCAGCCAGGTGTCTGGACACGCTTGATGAGCAGGCGAGCGACCGGACCACCAATCAACCCGCCGAGCACCAAGCCAAACGTCGCAGAGGCCATCGCCAGTTCAGAGGCGGAAGCCAGACCGAACTTCTCACTGAACGTCGCTCCCCACGCAGCGCCTGTTCCGTGGCCGCCCGCCAACGATATCGAGCCGGTCAGCAGTCCCATTAAAGGATCGAGTCCCAACGCCTTTGCGAGCCCTATGCCCAAGGCATTCTGGACCACCAGAAGCCCGGTCACCGCCAGCACAAAAACCCCCACTACGCGCCCGCCTTTCTTCAGGCTGGCGAAGTCCGCACTCAAGCCAATGGTGGCAAAAAACGCCAACATCAAAGGCGTCTGCAGTGAAGTATCAAATCGGACTTCAATATCAAGGGCCCGCAAAGCCAATAGACCCAGGGCAACTACCAGGCCGCCCGCTACTGGCTCGGGAATATTATAGGCACGTAAAAAACCGACATGTGTAACAAGTCCGCGCCCGAGTAAAAGCACTAAAGAGGCGGCCACAAGTGTTCCGTAGAAATCGAGCTGAAGCATTGGGATATTCTTAGGTATACATTCAGAGGCGAACTTTTTACCTGTGCACGTCTCTTGAACAGGTTGATTCGTCTCAACACTGATTGGTATTAGATTCAGGGACCGTCAATGGTCTGAACGTATCGAAATATTTCTTAAAAGATATTGCGCCGGGCAACTTTATCAACCACACAGTCTTATTGCCAAGCCTATAGGAGGTGCTGAAGCCGTGCAGTTGTGACTAGAAGTGTAAGGAAGACAAGCAGACTTTGAGGAACTCAGTATTCAACTTAAATAGCGACCGCTGTATAGCGTTTCAGAAAAGTCCTATTGCAAAAAAACAAAAGCCCCGACAAGTCAGGGCATTTGTTTTAAATCGCAATGTGGGAGCGGGCTTGCTCGCGAAGGCGGCTTAACATTCAACATTGAAGTTGACAGATCTACCGCTATCGCGAGCAAGCCCGCTCCCACAGGGGATTTGTTCGAAGCTTATTTGATCAACCGCCAAGTAAATGGGTAACGATAAGGAAACCCTTCATTGGCTTTCACCCCGGCAATGATCGTCAGCACCAACGCACCAATCGCAACCAGCCCAAACAGGAAGAACCCGACGATCACCACCATCAGCAAGAAGCAAATCGCCGAGACAATGGCTACGGTGATCTGAAAGTTCAGCGCCTCTTTGCCCTGCGCATCAACGAACGGGTCCATCTCGCGCTTCATCTGCCAGAGAATCAGCGGGCCGATCAGCGTACCGAACGGAATCCAGATCCCCAGCAAGGCAGACAGGTGACAAAACATCGCCCACTGCCGAACCTCTTTGCTCGGGGTGGGAAGCAGCTGTTGCTCGTCACTCATACGTCCTCCTTGCCTGGAGCGGGCCCGATCAGTCGGCCAGTGCAGCCTTTTGCAGCTCGAAGATTTCGTTCATGCCTTTCTTCGCCAGCTCCAGCATAGCGTTCAGCTCTTCAGGCTGGAACGGTGCGCCTTCGGCAGTACCCTGCACTTCAATGAAGCCGCCAGTGCTGGTCATTACTACGTTCAGGTCGGTCTCGGCAGCCGAGTCTTCCAGGTAGTCGAGGTCGAGCACCGGCTCGCCCTGGTACATGCCCACCGAAACGGCCGCGATCATTTGCTTGAGCGGGTCGCCACCTTTCAGGCCGCCGCGCTTCTTGATCACTTTCAAGGCGTCGACCAGTGCAACCATGGCGCCGGTGATGGACGCGGTGCGAGTACCGCCATCAGCCTGGATCACATCGCAATCGACGTACAGGGTGACGTCGCCCAGCTTGGACATGTCCAGCGAAGCACGCAGGGAGCGACCGATCAGGCGCTGGATTTCCAACGTGCGGCCGCCTTGCTTGCCACGGCTCGCTTCACGCTGGTTACGCTCGCCGGTAGCACGCGGCAGCATGCCGTATTCGGCGGTCAACCAACCCTGGCCCTGGCCTTTGAGGAAACGCGGCACGCCGTTTTCGACGCTGACGGTGCAGATGACTTTGGTATCACCGAACTCGACCAGTACAGAACCCTCGGCGTGTTTGGTGTAGTTGCGGGTAATGCGGATCGAGCGGAGCTGATCGGCAGCGCGACCACTTGGACGTTTCATAGGGAATACCTGTACGGGGACGGAAAACTGCCGAGCATTATAGAGCCGCTGGCCACAACTGGGCACTTCTAAAAAAATCCTCCGACGACTGAAGGCTCTGATCTGCGCCTTGGACGACGCATTGCCGACGGCCTGCAGCCCTTTGTCACACCGTGTGTTTGGGCGCATCCGCCCCACTGCGCTACAATCCTGCGCCTTTGCTGCCTGTCGGCTTTTATTAATAGATATCGGGTCCGCGAAACCTCAGGGTAGCGTTGACCTGCATTGCGAGGTATCTCCATGGTGCACAGCATGACCGCCTTCGCCCGCGTCGAGAAAGCCGGCGCCCAAGGCACCCTTAGCTGGGAACTGCGCTCGGTCAACAGCCGCTACCTGGAACCCCACTTGCGTTTGCCGGAGTCCTTTCGCGACCTCGAAGGCGCGGTCCGCGAAGCCCTGCGCCAGGGAATCTCTCGGGGCAAACTCGAATGCACCCTGCGCTTCACCGAAGAAAACACCGACAAACCCCTGCAAGTTGACCGCGAGCGCGCCGCGCAATTGGTCGCTGCCGCCGAGACAATCGCTGGCCTGATCAAAAACCCGGCCGCGCTGAACCCGCTGGAAGTCCTCGCCTGGCCAGGCGTGCTGGTGGGCGATGCCACCGACCCGCAAGCGTTGAATGCCGAAGCGCTGGCGCTGTTCAACGAAGGCCTGAAAGAACTGAAGGCCGGCCGTGAGCGCGAAGGCGCGGAGCTGGCGCGGTTGATCAACGATCGCCTGACTTCGATTGAAGGCGATGTGGTGACCCTGCGTGAACTGGTCCCGCAGATGCTCGCCACCCAGCGCCAGAAAGTCCTCGACCGCTTCGCCGACATGAAAGCCGAGATGGACCCGCAGCGGCTGGAACAGGAAATGGTCATGCTCGCGCAAAAAAGCGACGTCGCCGAAGAACTGGATCGCCTGAGCACTCACATCATCGAAGTTCGCCGGGTGCTCAAGTCCGGCGGCGCGGCGGGTCGGCGCCTGGACTTCCTGATGCAGGAACTTAACCGCGAAGCCAACACACTGGGCTCCAAAGCCTTCGACCCGCGCAGCACCCAGGCTGCGGTCAACCTCAAAGTGTTGATCGAGCAGATGCGCGAACAAGTGCAGAATATTGAGTAAGGCAAACCTGAAATGACCCACAGCACCGGCACTCTCTACATCATTTCCGCGCCTTCGGGCGCCGGCAAGACCAGCCTGGTCAAGGCGCTGATCGACGCTCAGCCGCAGATTCAGGTGTCCGTTTCCCACACCACCCGCGCCATGCGTCCGGGCGAAGTGGACGGCGTGAACTACAACTTCGTCTCGCGCGAACAATTCGTGAAGATGATCGAGCACGGTGATTTCCTGGAGCGCGCCGAAGTGTTCGGCAACCTCTATGGCACGTCGCAAAGCCACTTGCAGCAGACCCTGGATGAAGGCCACGACCTGATTCTGGAAATCGACTGGCAAGGCGCCGAGCAAGTGCGCAAGTTGATGCCGCAGGCCCGTTCGATCTTCATTCTGCCGCCGAGCCAGCAAGCCTTGCGTCAGCGCCTGACCAATCGCGGCCAGGACAGCGACGAGATCATCGAAGGCCGGATGCGCGAAGCCGTCAGCGAGATGAGCCACTACGTCGACTACGACTACCTGATCATCAACGACGATTTCGCCCACGCCCTGGACGATCTGAAGGCGATTTTCCGTGCCAATCAGCTGCATCAGAAGCGTCAGCAACAGCGCAACGGCAAATTGCTGGCTGAATTGCTGGGTTGATTCGCTCTTCCCAAAACAGCTGCAAGGGCTTTACATTGGTGCTTGCAGCGCGTTGAAGGGCTTGGTCAAAAAATCAGCGCTTCCCTAAACGCTGGTGATTTTTTAAACTGTCGAGTCCGCTCGCCCAACCGGGCAGCGCGCATATTGCATTCGCTCCGAGGAATACCATGGCCCGCGTAACCGTTGAAGATTGCCTAAACCACGTGGAAAACCGCTTTGAGCTGGTCATGCTGTCTACCAAGCGTGCCCGTCAACTGGCCACCGGCGGCAAAGAGCCCCTGGTTCAGTGGGAAAACGACAAGCCTACCGTTGTAGCCTTGCGTGAAATCGCTGAAGGCCTGATGAGCTACGAGTTCATCGCCAACGCTGAAATCGTCGAAGACGAACCGCTGTTCGCAGCGTTCGAGGACGAGTCCAACGAGGCAGTCTAAGTCATGCCTGGTCGACGTAGCACGGCGCGGGGTCACAGCGAACGGCAGGAATTATCATGCCGAGCATAGACGCCCTCGCCGATCGCTTATCGACCTACCTCGGCAAGGACCAGGTCAACCTGGTCCGCCGAGCGTACTTCTACGCCGAACAAGCCCACGACGGCCAACGCCGCCGTAGCGGCGAGGCGTACGTCACGCATCCTCTTGCGGTGGCGAATATTCTTGCCGACATGCACATGGACCATCAGAGCTTGATGGCTGCAATGCTGCATGACGTGATCGAAGACACCGGTATTGCCAAGGAAGCGCTGCAAGCGCAGTTCGGTGAAACCGTGGCCGAACTGGTCGATGGGGTCAGCAAACTGACCCAGATGAACTTCGAGACCAAGGCCGAAGCCCAGGCTGAAAACTTCCAGAAAATGGCCATGGCCATGGCCCGCGACATCCGCGTGATCCTGGTCAAGCTCGCCGACCGCCTGCACAACATGCGCACGCTGGAAGTCCTGTCCGGCGAAAAACGCCGACGGATCGCCAAGGAAACCCTGGAAATCTATGCGCCCATTGCCAATCGGCTGGGCATGCACGCCATCCGCATAGAGTTCGAAGACCTCGGCTTCAAGGCCATGCACCCGATGCGTTCCGCGCGGATCAACCAGGCGGTCAAGCGCGCCCGGGGCAACCGCAAGGAAATCGTCAACAAGATCGAAGAATCCCTCAGCCATTGCCTGGCCATCGATGAAATCCAGGGCGAGGTCAGCGGTCGCCAGAAACACCTCTACGGCATTTACAAGAAAATGCGCGGCAAGCGTCGGGCCTTCAACGAGATCATGGACGTCTACGCGTTCCGGATCATCGTCGACAAGGTCGATACCTGCTACCGCGTGCTGGGTGCTGTGCATAATTTGTACAAACCGTTGCCGGGGCGCTTCAAGGATTACATCGCGATCCCGAAAGCCAACGGCTATCAGTCGCTGCACACCACGCTGTTCGGCATGCACGGGGTGCCGATCGAGATCCAGATCCGCACCCGTGAAATGGAAGAGATGGCCAACAATGGCATCGCCGCCCATTGGCTGTACAAATCCAGCGGCGACGAGCAGCCAAAAGGCACGCATGCCCGCGCGCGCCAGTGGGTCAAAGGCGTGCTGGAAATGCAGCAACGCGCCGGCAACTCGCTGGAATTCATCGAAAGCGTGAAGATCGACCTGTTCCCGGACGAGGTCTACGTGTTCACGCCCAAAGGCCGGATCATGGAGCTGCCAAAAGGCTCCACGGCGGTCGACTTCGCCTACGCGGTGCACACCGACGTGGGCAACAGCTGCATCGCCTGTCGGATCAATCGCCGTCTCGCGCCGCTGTCCGAACCGCTGCAAAGCGGCTCCACGGTCGAGATCGTCAGCGCTCCCGGCGCACGGCCGAACCCGGCGTGGCTCAATTTTGTGGTCACCGGCAAGGCGCGGACCCACATCCGCCATGCGCTGAAACTGCAACGCCGCTCCGAGTCCATCAGCCTCGGCGAACGCCTGCTGAACAAGGTCCTCAACGGTTTCGACAGCTCCCTGGAAAAGGTCCCGGGCGAGCGCGTCAAGGCGATGCTCACCGAGTACCGCCTCGAACTGATCGAAGACCTGCTCGAAGACATCGGCCTGGGTAATCGCATGGCTTATGTGGTCGCCCGCCGCCTGCTCGGCGAAGGCGAACAGCTGCCGAGCGCGGAAGGCCCGCTGGCGATTCGTGGCACTGAAGGCCTGGTGCTCAGCTACGCCAAGTGCTGCACGCCGATCCCGGGCGACCCGATTGTCGGCCACCTGTCCGCGGGCAAAGGCATGGTCGTGCACCTGGACAACTGCCGCAACATCAGCGAAATCCGCCACAACCCGGAAAAATGCATCCAGCTCTCGTGGGCCAAGGATGTCACCGGCGAATTCAACGTCGAACTGCGCGTCGAGCTGGAACACCAGCGCGGCCTGATCGCCCTGCTGGCCAGCAGCGTCAACGCGGCCGACGGCAATATCGAAAAAATCAGCATGGACGAACGCGATGGTCGCATCAGCGTGGTCCAACTGGTGGTCAGCGTGCACGACCGCGTGCACCTGGCCCGCGTGATCAAGAAACTGCGCGCTCTGACCGGGGTGATTCGCATCACCCGCATGCGTGCCTAAGCCCACTATTACAAGGAGTCATTCATGACCAAGACTGTTATCACCAGCGACAAGGCCCCGGCCGCCATCGGTACTTACTCCCAGGCGATCAAGGCTGGCAACACCGTTTACATGTCGGGTCAAATTCCTCTGGACCCAAAAACCATGGAACTGGTTGAAGGCTTCGAAGCCCAGACCGTCCAGGTGTTCGAGAACCTCAAAGCCGTGGCCGAAGCGGCCGGCGGTTCGTTCAAGGACATCGTCAAACTGAACATCTTCCTCACCGACCTGAGCCACTTCGCCAAGGTCAACGAGATCATGGGTAAATACTTTGACCAGCCTTACCCTGCACGCGCCGCCATCGGCGTAGCCGCCCTGCCAAAGGGTTCGCAGGTTGAAATGGATGCCATTCTGGTCATCGAGTAATGCGTGCGGCGCAGCCTTTCAAGGCTGTGTCGCTGGCGTACGTATAAAAGGCGTTTTGAAAGGATTCCACCATGCGCAAAGCGCTAGCTATCTCGCTGGTCGCCCTACTCTTGGGCGGTTGTGCCAGCAACCCTGCCGACCGTGATATCAGCGGCACCTGGATCAATCAGGTGGCGATTGATGCTGCCTCCAAAGGCGGCCCACTGCGCGAAGCACTCCAGGCCTATGGTCCGAACCTGGAATGGGACGTCAACACCAAGGCCAATCAGGCCCGCTACACCAATGGTTTTGAAAATGTCGAAGGCAAGCTGCTGGGCGAAGAGTCCGGCGCGTGGAAAGTCGACTTTTATGGCAGTTCCGGCAGTGAGCTGAAGCGTGATGGCAAGCAACTGAGCCAGTCCGCGACCGAGAACGAGTCGGCGCAGGTCTTCGACCGTGCACTGATCCCGGTGCCGGAGGGCGCACCGATCGGCGCCAGCTTCGAGCGTGCGTTGTATTCGGCTTATATGGGTGGCAGCTGGAAAGTCGTCAGCGGCCCGGGTGAAGGCAACACCGTGCAATTCCAGGCCGACGGTCAGGTCGCCGGTTTGCCCGGCGCGGATCGTTATGCCCTGTGCCTGGCGGGCGATTGCGCGTCGATGAGCGGCGGCAACGACAACATGTGGTTGCAACTGAACGGCCAGGGCAACACCTGGATCTTTGCGCGCAAGGGCAAGGAACTGGAGATTCTCCAGGCGGTGAACACGGCGCAGGCGGATGAAATGCCTTCGTTCACGCCGGGTGATCGCAAGTGGTTGCTCGAGAAGCAGTAACCCGGATCTGAAGCCAACAGATAACCCTGTGGGAGCGGGCTTGCCCGCGATGAGGCCATAACAGTCAGCATCCAGGCTGACTGTTACACCGCCATCGCGGGCAAGCCCGCTCCCACAGTTGTTTGTGTGAAACTGGATTTCAGCAGCGGCCTTCAAGAATCGCGGCATAGCCTTCGCGATAGCTTGGGTACTTCGGCACCCAGCCCAAGGCTTTCGCCCGTGCATTGCTGCAACGTTTGCTGCCGGTACGCCGCACGCTCGCATCTTCGGACCACTCGGTCACGCCCAGATACTCGCGCAACCAACCCACCACCTCCGCCAGCGCTGCCGGCGCATCATCAACGCCTATATAGACGTCATCCAGCGCCACACCGCGCTGATCAGCCTCAAGCAGACACGCCATCAATCCTGCCGCGTCGTCGGCATGAATGCGATTGGCATACAGCGGTGGATCGACCGCCACGCGATAACCCCGGCGAACCTGAGTCAGCAACCACTCACGGCCCGGACCGTAGATACCGGTCAACCGCACAATGCTCGCCGGGATGCCGCTGTTGAGGGCCACCTGCTCGGCTTCCAGCATCACACGCCCGGAATAGCCTGCCGCCACGGCCGGTGAAGTCTCGTCGACCCACTCGCCCTCCTGTTGCCCATACACGCTACTGCTGGACACGAACAGCAGTCGATCGGGCACCTGCCCATAGTCGGTCAGCCACTCCAGCACATGCTGCAAACCCTGCACATAAGCCGCGCGGTAACCGGCTTCATCGTGATCAGTCGCGGCTGCACAATACACCAGGTAATCCACCGCACCGACTGGCCACGTCTGCGGGCAGTCTTCATTAAACAAGTCGCCAGCAACGCCAATCACCCCTTGGGGCAGGCGTGAGACGTCACGCCGCAGGCCATGAACCTCCCACCCTAAAGCCAGCAATTGGGTGGCCAGACGACTGCCAACATCACCACAACCGGCGATCAAAACAGATGGCGCGGACATCAGAAAACTCCCGTCAGAAAGGCACAGACTAGCGCCGGCAATGGACGAGCGGCTAGCAATGGTAGAAAAAAAGAAACTCTATTACTTTTGTTAACAAGAATTACTTGCAATAATGCCCGCCACTTTTGTTCTCGGCCTCGCGAGGCCTGGAAGAGCATTTACCGATTTTCTTTCTCAGGTCCGGCCAGCATGACACGCAATCAATTCCCCGCTTCGCCAACCAAACGACCTCGCGCCTGGAGCGCGGTGGCCGCCCTGCTGCTCAGCCTGATGCTGGCGCCAACCGCCGCTTTCGCTGATGCACAAGCGCCAGCCACTCCGGCCGCCGCCACGGCGCCAGCGCCAGCCGATCACGCCGCTCCAGCCGTGACCCCGGTTGCGGCCGACCCGGCCCAGGCTGTAGACACCACCGCCGAAGACGTTCCTGAAGTCCTCGAAGCCGACAACACCCTGGGCATGGCCCACGACCTGTCGCCTTGGGGCATGTACCAGAACGCTGACATCATCGTGAAAGTCGTGATGATCGGCCTGGCCATCGCGTCGATCATCACCTGGACGATCTGGATCGCCAAGGGTTTCGAGTTGATGGGCGCCAAGCGTCGTCTGCGCACTGAAATCGTCCACCTGAAAAAAGCCACCACCCTTAAAGAAGCCAGTGCTACCGCCACCAAGGCCGGCACCCTCGCCAACCTGCTGGTGCACGACGCCCTGGAAGAAATGCGCCTGTCGACCAACAGCCGCGAGAAAGAAGGCATCAAGGAACGCGTTGCCTTCCGCCTCGAGCGCCTGGTTGCAGCCTGCGGTCGCAACATGAGCAGCGGCACCGGCGTACTCGCCACCATCGGTTCCACCGCGCCGTTCGTCGGCCTGTTCGGCACCGTATGGGGCATCATGAACAGCTTCATCGGCATCGCCAAAACCCAGACCACCAACCTCGCCGTCGTGGCCCCCGGCATCGCCGAGGCCTTGCTGGCCACTGCGTTGGGTCTGGTTGCGGCGATTCCGGCCGTGGTGATCTACAACGTCTTTGCCCGCTCCATCGCCGGTTACAAGGCGCAAGTGTCCGACGCGTCGGCAGAAGTCCTGCTGCTGGTCAGCCGCGACCTCGACCACCAGCCTGAGCGCAGCTCGCAACCGCACATGGTGAAAGTGGGGTAATCGGCCATGGGCCTGCATTTGAAAGAAGGCGCAGACGACGATCTGGCCGAGAACCACGAAATCAACGTCACGCCGTTCATCGACGTGATGCTGGTGCTGTTGATCATCTTCATGGTGGCCGCCCCGTTGGCCACCGTGGACATCAAGGTTGACCTGCCTGCCTCCAGCGCCAAACCGGCGCCACGGCCGGAGAAACCGGTGTTCCTCAGCGTTAAAGCTGACCAGCGCCTGTTCCTCGGCGAAGTCGAAGTGAAGGCCGAAGCACTCGGCGCCACATTGGACGCCAAGACCCAGGGCAAGAAAGACACGACAATCTTCTTCCAGGCCGACAAAGGCGTGGATTACGGCGACCTGATGAGCGTGATGGACAACCTGCGCTCCGCCGGTTACCTGAAGGTGGGTCTGGTCGGACTCGAGACGGCAGCCAAGAAATGATCACGACGCGCCATAAGCTGACGCGTTATAGCGGGAGCCTGGCCGTGGTGCTGGGCGTTCACGCGCTGGCCATTGCGCTGGCGATGAACTGGACCGCCCGCCCGCCGATCGAATTGCCGCCTCAGGCAATGATGGTCGAGCTGGCGCCCGTTCCAGCCCCGCCACCACCGGCACCGCCGAAGGTCATAACGCCGCCACAGCCACCTGCCCCGGTGGAAGAACTGCCGATTCCGAAACTGGCTGAAGTACCGAAAGCCGAGATCGTGGGGCCGAAACCAGTCAAGCCCAAGCCGAAGCCTCAACCGCCCAAGCCTGTGGAGAAACAGAAGCCGGAGCCGCCGAAGGAGAAGCCGTCCGAGGAAAAACCGAGCGACGCGCAACCGACCCAGGCGCCAACGGAGAAATCCGCACAACCGGCACCGGGCCCATCGCCGGCGCAGCAAGCGGCCAAGGCCAGTTGGCAAGGCACCCTGCTCGCTCATTTGGCCAAGTACAAAAAGTACCCGGCCAGTGCACAGGCGCGGGGCAAGGAAGGCATGAACCGTCTGCGCTTCGTGGTGGACGCCGAAGGTACGTGTTGTCGGACCAACTGGTGGGCGGCCCCGGCACTGCCGATCTCGACCGGGCCACCCTGGAAATGATCAAGCGCGCCCAACCGCTGCCCAAGCCACCGGCCGACATGCTGAACAACGGCTCCATCGAAATCGTTGCACCGTTTGTTTACTCGCTGGAAAAACGCCGCCGCTGAGAACCGCAGAACCACTGTAGGAGCGAGCTTGCTCGCGAATGAGGCGAACGATAACGCTTGAAGCCTGAATCCCCGGGGCGATCTCAGTTTTTTCGCGAGCAAGCTCGCTCCTACAGGGGGATGCAACAGCCAGAAAGGCACCGAAAGGTGCCTTTTGCCTATCTATCCGCGGCAAACCGGCATTGCCCGGTGTCGCCCACCACACGCACTCTGATAACGTGCGTCTATCGATTGCAGCCGGTATGCTTGGCCCGCAACTTCATGGACGCTTGCTATGACTCTTACTGAATTACGCTACATCGTTACCCTCGCCCAAGAGCAGCACTTCGGCCACGCGGCCGAGCGTTGCCACGTCAGCCAGCCGACCCTGTCGGTGGGCGTGAAAAAGCTTGAAGACGAACTCGGTGTGCTGATTTTCGAGCGCAGCAAAAGCGCCGTGCGCCTGACGCCGGTCGGCGAAGGCATTGTTGCCCAGGCACAGAAAGTCCTGGAACAGGCCCAAGGCATCCGCGAACTGGCCCAGGCTGGCAAAAACCAGCTGACCGCCCCGCTGAAAGTCGGCGCGATCTACACCGTCGGCCCGTACCTGTTCCCGCACCTGATCCCACAACTGCACCGGGTCGCCCCGCAGATGCCGTTGTACATCGAAGAAAACTTCACCCACATCCTGCGCGACAAACTGCGCAACGGTGAGCTGGACGCGATCATCATCGCCCTGCCCTTCAACGAAGCCGACGTGCTGACACTGCAGCTCTACGATGAGCCGTTCTACGTCCTGATGCCGGCCCAGCACCCGTGGACGCAAAAAGAAACCATCGACGCCGCCCTGCTCAATGACAAGAGCCTGCTGCTGCTCGGCGAAGGTCACTGCTTCCGCGATCAGGTGCTGGAGGCCTGCCCGACCCTGGCCAAAGGCAACGACGGCGCCAAGCACACCACGGTGGAATCCAGCTCCCTGGAAACCATCCGCCACATGGTCGCCTCCGGCCTCGGCATTTCGATCCTGCCGCTCTCGGCGGTGGACAGCCATCACTACGCCCCCGGCGTGATCGAAGTGCGCCCATTGTCGCCGCCGGTGCCGTTCCGCACCGTGGCCATCGCCTGGCGTGCAAGCTTCCCGCGTCCAAAAGCCATCGAGATCCTCGCTGACTCCATTCGCCTGTGCTCGGTGGCCAAGCCGCCGGTGCCAGTGGCCGCAGGTTAAGCCGCAGCCATGACCGAGTTGTCGCAAGTGTCAGTGACGGCACTCAAGGGTGTCGGCGAAGCCATGGCCGAGAAATTGGCCAAGGTCGGCCTGGAGAATCTCCAGGACGTGTTGTTTCACCTGCCGCTGCGTTATCAGGACCGCACCCGTGTGGTCCCGATCGGCCACTTGCGGCCCGGGCAAGACGCCGTGATCGAAGGCACCGTCAGCGGCGCCGACGTGGTCATGGGCCGTCGCCGCAGTCTCGTGGTACGTATTCAGGACGGCACCGGCGGGCTGAGCCTGCGCTTCTATCACTTCAGCAACGCGCAGAAAGAAGGCCTCAAACGCGGCACGCGCATTCGCTGCTACGGTGAAGCGCGGCCCGGTGCATCGGGGCTGGAGATTTACCACCCGGAGTACCGCGCGATCACTGGCGACGAGCCGCCGCCGGTGGACGAAACCCTGACCCCGGTGTATCCGCTCACCGAAGGTTTGACCCAGCAACGCTTGCGCCAACTGTGCATGCAAACCCTGACCATGCTCGGTCCCACCAGCCTGCCCGATTGGCTGCCGACCGAACTGGCCCGGGACTATCAACTGGCGCCACTGGCCGACGCGATCCGCTACCTGCATCACCCGCCCGCCGATGCCGACGTCGACGAACTCGCCCTCGGGCATCACTGGGCGCAACATCGCCTCGCCTTCGAAGAACTGCTGACGCATCAACTGTCCCAGCAGCGCCTGCGCGAGAGCATGCGTTCCCTGCGCGCGCCGGCGATGCCGAAAGCCACCAAGCTGCCGGCCAAGTACCTGGCCAATCTCGGCTTTACGCCGACTGGGGCGCAGCAACGCGTTGGCAACGAAATCGCTTACGACCTGAGTCAGCACGAGCCGATGCTGCGGCTGATTCAGGGCGATGTCGGCGCGGGTAAAACCGGGGGCGCCGCCCTCGCCGCGCTTCAAGCGCTTGAGGCCGGTTATCAGGTTGCGTTGATGGCGCCCACCGAAATCCTCGCCGAGCAGCACTTCATCACCTTCAAGCGCTGGCTCGAACCGCTGGGTATTGAAGTCGCGTGGCTGGCGGGCAAGCTCAAGGGCAAGAACCGCGTGGCCGCGCTGGAGCAAATCGCCAGCGGCGTGCCGATGGTGGTCGGCACCCACGCGCTGTTCCAGGACGAAGTGCAGTTCAAGAACCTGGCGCTGGCGATCATCGACGAACAACACCGTTTCGGTGTGCAGCAGCGGTTGGCGTTGCGGCAGAAAGGCGTCGGCGGGCGGATGTGTCCGCACCAACTGATCATGACCGCCACGCCGATTCCGCGGACGCTGGCGATGAGCGCCTACGCCGACCTCGACACTTCGATCCTCGACGAACTGCCGCCCGGTCGAACCCCGGTCAATACCGTGCTGATCACCGATACCCGGCGCGTCGAAGTCATCGAACGCGTACGCGGCGCCTGCGCCGAGGGGCGTCAGGCCTATTGGGTGTGCACGCTGATCGAAGAGTCGGAAGAGCTGACTTGCCAGGCCGCCGAAACCACTTACGAAGACCTCACCGCCGCCCTTGGCGAATTGAAGGTCGGGCTGATCCACGGCCGTATGAAGCCCGTCGAGAAAGCCGCCGTCATGGCCGAATTCAAGGCTGGCAACCTGCAACTGCTGGTCGCCACCACGGTGATCGAAGTCGGCGTCGACGTACCGAACGCCAGCCTGATGATCATCGAAAACCCCGAACGCCTCGGCCTCGCGCAACTGCACCAATTGCGTGGCCGCGTCGGTCGAGGCAGCGCCGCCAGCCATTGCGTGTTGCTCTACCATCCGCCGCTGTCACAGATCGGTCGTCAGCGGCTGGGCATCATGCGCGAAACCAACGACGGTTTTGTCATCGCCGAAAAGGACCTCGAACTGCGCGGCCCCGGCGAAATGCTCGGCACCCGCCAGACCGGCCTGCTGCAATTCAAGGTCGCCGACCTGATGCGTGACGCCGATCTGCTGCCCGCCGTGCGCGACGCTGCCCAGGCATTGCTGGAGCGCTGGCCGGATCACGTCAGCCCGTTGCTCGACCGCTGGTTGCGTCATGGGCAGCAATACGGCCAAGTGTGAGCACCGTCGCAGTTTCTGATCCATCGTCCTGAGCAAGCTGGTTATACTCCTGCCATTGTTTTAAAACGGATACAGACCATGACCGAAGTTGCCCTCGCACCCGCCATCCCGCACGCGCCGTCGGCTATTCGGCTGCTGCTGGGCAAACTGGGCATTGCCTACGAAGAAGTCCTCGACCACCACGGTCTGAACGCCGCGCGCAAAGTGCAGGCTGTTCTGGTGGACGATGCCGTAGGCACCTTGATGGTGCTGTTTCCCCAAAGCCAATTGCTCGACCTCAACCGCCTCGCCGAGCTGACGGGCCGGCGCCTCACCGCCGTGTCCAGCGAACGCCTGGTAAAAATGCTCGGCAAGCACAACCTGAGCCTGCTGCCCGGCCTGCCGGCGCTGACCAGCTCGCCGTGCCTGTACGAAGAAAGCCTGCTGCGCGAACCGAAATTGCTGATCAACTCGGGCGAGCCCGGCGTGTTGCTGGAAGTCACCAGCGAAGCGTTCAAAACCCTGCTGACCAAGGCCAGCGCCGCCAACTTCGGCGAGGCCCTGACCAGCATCCGCCCGAACCTCGACCGCCCCGACGATGACCGCCAGGAAATCACCCAGGCCGTTCAAGCGTTCACCGCGCGGCGCATCCAGCAACGCCTGGAATCGACCATCGAAATACCGCCGCTGGCCGAGACCGCGCAGAAAATCATCAAGCTGCGGGTCGACCCCAACGCCACCATCGACGACATCACCGGCGTCGTCGAAACCGACCCGGCCCTGGCCGCGCAAGTCGTGAGCTGGGCGGCGTCGCCGTACTACGCCTCGCCGGGCAAGATTCGCTCAGTGGAAGACGCCATCGTCCGGGTGCTGGGTTTCGACCTGGTGATCAACCTGGCACTGGGCCTGGCCTTGGGCAAAACCCTGAGCCTGCCCAAAGACCACCCGCAACAGACCACGCCGTACTGGCAGCAATCGATCTACACCGCCGCCGTCATCGAAGGCCTGACCCGCGCCATGCCCCGCGCCCAGCGCCCTGAAGCCGGCCTGACCTACCTCGCCGGCCTGCTGCACAACTTTGGCTACTTGCTGCTGGCCCACGTGTTCCCACCGCACTTCTCGCTGATCTGCCGCCACCTGGAGGTCAACCCGCACCTGTGCCACAGCTATGTCGAGCAGCACCTGCTGGGCATCAGCCGCGAACAGATCGGCTCATGGCTGATGCGCTACTGGGACATGCCCGAAGAACTGGCCACCGCCCTGCGCTTCCAGCACGATCCGGGCTATGACGGCGACTACGCCGAATACCCAAACCTGGTGTGCCTGGCTGTACGCCTGCTGCGTAGCCGTGGGATCGGTTCCGGTCCGGATGAAGACATCCCCGACGCCCTGCTCGAACGCGTTGGCCTGAGTCGCGACAAAGCCAACGACGTCGTCAGCAAAGTGCTGGAAGCTGAAGTGCTGCTGCGCGAGCTCGCTTCGCAATTCTCTCAGGCCTAGAAAGCTTCGCGGGCAAGCCTCGCTCCTACAGGATCGTGTTGTTCAACCCATTGGAACAACCTAAACCCTGTAGGAGCGAGGCTTGCCCGCGAAGAATCCACCTCGGTCTAACTGACAGACTGCATGGTTATGGCCTATGAGCCAACGACGACAAAAAACAAGCACGCTGCTATGATTTGACGGCAAATAGAGGGCTTTCCGATGACCCAATCAGCTGCTGTCAGTGTTGCAAGCCAGGTCCGCAAACTTGCTAAAGACCACAAGGTCACTGCTGAACGTGACGGCATGAGTCGTATGGCCGTGAGCATTACCCGTTTGGCTGGCGATGCTGTCGAGTTGGATGGTATCGAACAGTTGCTCGTCAACCTCAAGAGAAAAGGCGTGCTGAGCAAGTCTGAGATTCTGGCGCTCCAAGGACGCTACCTTCAGGAAAGGCGTTCAAAGAAACGTAGCGCATGAGTTTTGATCCGTTCGGCGACTTCGAAACTGCTGGATACCTACAAAATTCGCTGCAACTGAAAGATCCCACTGAAGTTAAAGAGTCAGAGCATCTTTCGTTCGAATTGAGTATCGAAGATGCCCTTGCCTATTTGGCCAAGAAAGAGCCCATCGATTACAAGACAGTACTCAACGTTCACGCAATCCCGTTCTCCGGCTTCTATCACTGGGCAGGGAAAGATCGGAACGAGCTTGTCCCTCACCTGGCAGTCTTCAAGGGCTCCCACGGCGATCCCCGAAGCACCGTCTTCGAGCGCCCAGACTCCATCAAAATGTCTGTCGACTATGCGCTTAAGCTAGCGGCAGACAAGAAACGCTTCAGAGACCATCCCGGCGGGGTGATGGGCCAGCTGGCCTTCGCACACCCCTTCCTGGACGGCAACGGACGCACGATTCTATTAGTCTTCATGGAGCTCTGTTATCGGGCCGGGTTCGCCATCGACTGGTCAAAGACAAACAAGGATGACTATCTTCGGGCCATGAGCGATGAGATCAGAGAGCCTCGTGAGAGACCTCTCGATCACTACCTCAACCCGTTCGTCATCGACATATCCAGTCGTGACGAGTGGCCAGAGACCATCAGTGGCATCAAAGGCCTGGATGGCCTGGACAAGGAAGGCATCACATACGAGAGCCTGAACAGCCCGGAAGTCCAGCAGATCTACAAGACATACCGGACGAAGCCACTCGACACCCGCGAGCCTCCCGAGTCGGATGGCTGAAGAGGCAAACTTGCTCTCGAAGCCTCCCCGCGGGCTACCTGAAAGGCCTCAAACCTTGGCTTTTGCCTTGGCCTTGCGCGGCTTCAAATACTTGGTCAACCCCTGGAACCAGATCACCAGCGCCGGGTTGCCCTTGATCTGGATCGACTTGTCCTGAATCCCCGTCATGAACGCCAACTGCTTGTTCTTCGCCTGCATCGTGGCAAAGCCATACGCCGCATCTTTAAAGGCAATCGCAAACGCAGGTTCGGCATACACGCCCGACTTGCTGGTGATGCGCTGATCCTTCACAAAGAAATGCCGCGCCACTTTCCCGTCCAGGGTCTGTAGCTGAAACACCAATTCCTTGTCACCCAACTGCTGCTGAAACGCAGGATTGGTCCGACTGGCCTTGCCCATCAACACACCCAGCATCCACAGCAGAAAACGAAATTTCATGCGCACAGCCTCAAGAAAAAAATGAACGGCCGGCGCAGTGTAGCGGCTTCAGGTAATAACGCCACTATCCGGTAACGTTAGAGGACGATGAAGGGGTTTTCTCGCATGATGACTGCCAAGTCACGCATCTGAAATCGGTCCATGAGGCCAAAAGCAGTCAGTAGGAGCTGGCTTGCCAGCGAAGAAGCCATCAGGTCCACATCAACGCTGGCTGTCACGCCGCCTTCGCTGGCAAGCCAGCTCCTACAAGGTTTGTGTTACGCCCGACTGCGCAGTCTTTGCAGCCAAAATGAAGAGGCGCCCATGGTGTCACGCAGTTGAGCGGAAGTGACCATGCGCTTGGCCGCATCAAAAGTCAGGGCCGTTCGTAGGGCTGGCCAGCAGTGTTTGGGTAGATTCTTTGGTGCCTGGAGTTCGCGGTCGAGATACCCATCCCGGGCCTCGGTCGAAGGCAAGCGACGGAACGGGTGCTTACCGCTCGCCAATTCATACAGCACGCACGCCACGCCGTAGACGTCGGCGCGGGCCGACAACGGTTGGCCGTCGAGCAATTCGGGCGCGGCATAGCCCGGGGTCCAGGCGTTGAATCGGCTACGGCTCAGGTGCGGCAGACCGGGCAGGACTCCCGCTTCTGCCTGGCCCAGACCGAAGTCGAACAGGCGCACACCTTCTTCGCTGAGCATCACGTTGCTCGGCTTTATGTCGCCATGCAGCACGCCGCGACTGTGGGTGTAGGCTAGCGCGTCGAGCAGCGGCAGCGCGATGTCGCGCAGCTCTTTCCACGGCAGGCCCAGAGGCCGCTCGCAAAGCAGTTTGTCCAGGGTCAGCCCACGCATGAGCTCCATGGTGATGAAGGCGCGCTGGCAGTCGGTGTCCACTTCAAAGGTGTGCAAACGCAGCACGTTGTTGTGGCGCAGTCGTCGGGTCAGGGCAAACTCACTGAAGAGCAAGGCGCTGGCGTCCGGCGATTCGGCAAACTCTTCGCTGAGGATTTTCAGCGCGATGTAAGGGGCGGGATCGCCGAATTGCTCGCCCAGCAGGTCCCGTGCGCGGTAAACCGTGCCCATGCCGCCGGCACCGAGCAGACGCTCGATACGGTAACGGCCTGCCAGCACATCCGGCATTTCGCCGACACTGACACGAGTCGGCACCAGCGCTGGCTCAGCCTGGTGCGACTTGGCGAACGCAAAGTAAGTCAGGTTATTGGCTTGCTCTGCGCTCACCAGCAAGTCGTTGAGCAGCGGTATGGGTTGAGTCATTTTCGAATCACGACGGCAGTCAGGTTGTCCCGTGCCGAACCACGCAAAGCGCTATCGAACAGACGCTCCAGCGCAATATGTGGCGCGATCAGGCTCAGGGCATTGCCCAGGGCATCGCTGCTCAGCCCGTTGTACAAACCATCGCTGCACAACAGAAACGCATCGCCTTGGTACACCTCCAGTTCGAGTACATCCAGAGTCAATTGCTCGGCAGCCCCGATCGCACGGGTCAAAGCATGGGCAGAAGGATGCGCCTTGGCTTGCTCGACGCTCATCTGTTGCTCATCGATCAGCAACTGTTGCAGCGAGTGGTCCCTGGACAGCTGATACAAACGCTGACCGCGCCACAGGTAGCAGCGGCTGTCTCCGGCCCAGATGCAGGCCGCGCGCTGGCCTTCCACCAGCAGCACCACCACGGTACTGCCCATGATGCTGTCGTGGCGCCCGGCCGTGACGGTCAACTCCTGGCCCAAGCGGCGGTTGAGCCAGTGCAGGCACTGGCGCACGCCTTTGAGTCGTTCGTCGAAGTCATCCTGCACTGGCAATTCCGCCAGGCTGGCGACGATCAACTGGCTGGCGATGTCGCCGCTCTGATGACCGCCCATGCCGTCCGCGACCACCCACAGCCCCTGCTGTGGACAGTCGAGAAAAGCATCTTCGTTGCGCGCCCGAACCTTGCCGGCGTCGGTGCGCGCAGCGCTGCGCCAGGGACTGGCAATCGGCATCAGAGCTGCACCGGCATACGGAAGGTACGCAGCACGCCCATGTCGAACGGGTTCGGTGTGCGCTGGCTCGACAGCAGGTAGTTGGCGCGCAGGCCTCCCAGGTCAGCTTTCAATACCAGCACATCGCGACCGCTCAGGTACTCGGTCTGCATCAGGTCGAACAGACGGAACAGCGACCATGGGCCGGTGTTTTTCTCGATTCCAATCGGGCGACCGACCATTTTGTCGAGGACCAGGCTGGTGCGCCCCTCTTCAGCGTCAGTCGGCCATTTGAACGACACCGGCACGATCGGGCCATGGCGGTATTCGATGGTCTTGTCGCCAAACTTGAACTCGGAACGGCTGACTGCCGGGTCGAGGGTGTACGGCTCCAGTTTGAACTGCACGTGTGGCTCGGCCGGGTTGATCGAGAAGAAGCTCTGGCGGATCACTTGTGCGGCGGCCATCTGGTCGAGGTAAACCTTGGAGATCGGCAGGCTGTGGCCGTCAATGCTGCGCAGTCGGTAGTTGCCTGGATCGCCACTCACAAACGGACGCATGTAGTTCTCGAAGAAGCGATCGGCGATGCCCTGAGCCTTGAAGAACTCGCGGAAGTCGCTGATCGCCACGTCGCTGGTGCTGTGGGCACTGAACGGATAGCGCTTGTTGATTGCCTTGCCGTAGAAGCTGTACAGCTCGCGCTGATAACGCTGGTTCAGGTACTGGTAGGAATCGTTGAGCACCAGGCGCCAGGTGTCTTCGGCCAGTACGTTGAACCACACGCTGAGGGGGCGCGGCAGCCGACTCGAGGCATTGCGCAAGTTGCTCAGCGCATCACGCTGGCCGCTCATGCGGGTCTTGGCCATTTCATACGCGGCGTGTTCCGGAGCGCTGGCGCGGGCCAGGCTCGCCAGTTGCATTTGCAGGTCGTTGAGTGCCGTCAGTGCCGGAATCAAATCGGCGGTTGGGCCGTTGTTTTTATCCAGCATACGGTGCAGCGGTTCGAAGCGACGTTGCAGGGATTTCTTCGCGGTGTCCGGCAGGCTCATCGCCATGTCCGATGCTTTATCAGCGACTGCCGCAGTCAGCTTTCCGAGCTTGCCGACCTTCTCTCCAAGTTTTCCAGCAGCCGCGGCTGCGTCATCTGCACTGTCCGCGATCACCGGGAAGCGCGTGTTCTTGCGCACTTCCACCAGCAATTGCAGCACCGGGGAATGGGCCGAAGTCAGGCCCGCCAGTTGCTCGGCGCCTTCGCCGGCATCGTTGACAGGTTGCAGGGCAACCTGACCGACCGCTTCACTCCAGAAGTTGGCGTAATCACGGAAGTACAGTTGCTCCAGCTCCACCATCAGCCGACGCAAGTCCATGTCACTGATACCCGCCCCTTCGCCCAGCACCCAATTGTCACGCAGGATATCGGTGATCAGCGCCGAGCCCTGGACCGAGAAATACTGCTGATAACCCTGCTGGGTGTAGAACCCGGGGATCACGTAATCGGTGCCGACAAACAATCCACCCTGTGGACCCAAGTGTTGGTTGAAGCGGTATTCCGGCAGATGGCGGGCCTGCTCGCGCAGCATCCGGTAAACCACGTTAGCCAGCGACTCGCTGCGCAAGACCTGACGCGCCTGGGCCACCAGTTGATCGTTCAGCGGGTAGGTAAACGGGTGCTTCAGCAAGCGCTCGAAGTGCATGTTCAAACCGTTTTGCACCACGGTGTTTCCGGCGTAACGCAGGGACCAGTCAGTGGCGACCCAATCCTTGAGCCACGCAGCATCGCGACGCTCTTTCATGTTCAGCATCAGGTACGCGCGCAGGCTGTTGAGCAGGCGTTCGCGGTCCTTCATGTTGACGCGGATCTGCCCTTCCAGAAGCGTCGCGACCCGTGGCAGCAGTTGCACTTCAAGCTCACGCTCGTAGGCAGCCTTGACCACCGGGTTGGCCTTTTCGCCCTGGTACAGACCGCCACGCTCGTGATAGGACACATCGCCTTTTTTCGGGAGGACCTGAGTTGCGGCGTAGAGGGTATCGAGGGGCTTGAGTACCGACATGGAATCATCGCGAGCAGTCAGGGCTGAGCGCTGTTGAGTCCAGGCTTGTGCAAGGTTGCGCAGGTTTTCCAGGCGTTCGTAGCTGGCGGAGTAGCCGCTCGCCCATAACAGACCGAACAGGCCCAACGCCGCCAATGCACCGACGTACAACGCACGTTGCCCCCAATGAATGCGCCGACGTTCACGCTTATCGAGTCCGGCCAGATCGGCTTCGGGGAAAACCACCCGGCTGAGTAAATGGTGAATGAACCGCGAACGGCCACTGCGCAGAGTTGGCAGCACACCGGCGTCAATGCCCAGACTGGCGCCGACGCCGGCGGTGGTCTGGTCCAACTGTTCGATCAGGTACGGCGCGCTGGTCAGGTAGAAACCACGCAACTGGCTGGCACGCTGATAACGGTTGCCGGTGAAAGCCATGTCGACAAACAGGCACAAGCGCTCGCCGATCAGCCCCAATTGATGCGGTAAATCGAGTATGCGACCACGGCGCTGGGTGTCCCGCTCCTGATGCATGCGCATGATGACCTGGCTGTTCAGGCGACGCAGCAGTGCCTCGAACTCGACGCGCAGGATGGCGACGTCGGTGCCGCTCTGCTCATTGCGAAAGCTCGTACCCAGTACCTGATCGCTTTCTTCGCGGGTCAGTTGATCGAAGAACTCGTCGAAACCGAGCAGTTGATCAGCCTTGCTCAACACCAGATAAATCGGCAAATCGACGTGTAGTTTCTGATGTACTTCTTGCAGGCGAGCCCGCACTTGGCTAGCCCGCGTGGCGCCCCCCCGCCCGGCGGGCTCCTGCAATATTTCCACCGGAATAACCACCAACACCCCGTTCAACGGGCGGTTGCGACGACGCTTGCGCAGCAGCTCAAGCAAGCTGAACCAGGCGTTGCCGTCGACTTCGGCATCCGGCTGGGTGAAGTAACGGCCGGCGGTGTCGATCAGCACGCCGTGGTCGGCGAAGTACCAGTCGCAATGACGAGTACCGAGGGTGTCGCGGGTCAGTTTGCGCTCGATCTTGTTAATCGGAAATTCAAGGCCCGAAAAGTCCAGCAGGCTGGTCTTGCCACTGCCCTGCGGGCCGATCAGCAAGTACCACGGCAAATCATCGCGCCAGTGTTCACTGCGGCCGCGATACAGGCTTGAGGTCTTCAGCGTTTTCAACGCATCCTTGAAACGTACGCGAAGCACTTTTTGCTCTTCGTCGATCTGCCCCTCACTACGGATACGATCCTGGCCATCTTCGGTGTCTTCGAAGGCTTTCTTACGTACGCCAGCACGCCAGCTGACGAAGACCATGGTCAGGCCCCAGATCAGAAACAGCACGCTAATGGTCAACAAGCGGGAGGTCGAACCTTCCCAGAATCTGTAGTCATCGACCGCCAGCAGCGGCCCGACGGACCACACCAGCAGCGCTACGAACAGCACCAACAGCAAGGTCCAGACCCAGGCCTGACGCAAGAATGCGCCGACTTTCTTGAAAAACTTTTTCATCACACATCCCTGTTTACGGCAGCGGCTGAACCGCCGCCGGATCAAGCAGCTGATAAGGTTGCAGCACAGTTTCGCGTTGCTCGCCCAGTACCCAGGCGAATCCCGAATACATCACCATCAGGCAGGCCACGGTGAACAGCACCACCATCCACGCCGGCACGATGCGCACCAGGCTGCGGCGCCGATCGTTCAAGCCTTGCCAATGCGGCGACAGTTCGCGAGGAACATCACCACGCAATTGACGAATCTGGCGATACAAGGCGTCGCGCAGGCCTTCGAGCTCGAGCATGCCGCGCGCTTGCACGCGGTACTTGCCCTCGAAGCCCAGGGACAGGCACAGGTACATAAGCTCCAGCATCGGCAAGTGCTTGACCGGGTTTTTCGACAGGCGATCCAGCAGCTGGAAAAACTTCTCGCCGCCGAAAGTTTCGTTGTGGAAGCTGCTGAGCAGGCTCATCTGCGACCATTCGCTTTCATTGCCCCATGGCGTGGTCACGACCGCTTCGTCGACCACGGTGCAGAGCACGTAACGAGCGGTAATCACCTGACTGTTTTCGGCACCGTTGTGCAACGCATGCACGTCAAACAGTTTCAGCGCGGCGACCAGTCGTTCTTTGAGCGCGTACACATCTTCACGAGTGTCGCCGCGCTTGAGGCGCACCACTTCGGAAAACAGCTCGGACCCGGCGGCCACCAGCGGGTTGAGGCTAATATTGAAGGTTTCTGCCTGACCCAAACGTGCGGTGTAGATCATCCGCTCTGCCAGCGCTTCGAAACGTGGCGGTGACGCGAAATCTGTCAGCGGACGTTGCGCCGGGCCATGGCCCTGATGGTCGAGCAGGACAGTTTTGTCGTCCTGGTCATGTTCCCTGTCCTTGATCATGTCGGTCAGTTCCTGATGGCCCAGAATTTCAGTTCAAGCTCGGCAAATTCTCCGGACACGTGGAACGCGAAGCCGCCGGAGCGCTCGAGTTGCGCCAGGTCTTCTGCACTGAGTTCGAGAATGAAATAAGTTTTGTTGGAGTGGAACGCGATCTGCCGTGGGGCCACCGGCAAGGGTTTGACCCTGAAGCCAGGCAGATGCAGGTTGACCAGTTGGCGAATGTGCTCCACCGGGCCCACCTTGAGATGGGCCGGCAAGCGATGGCGTAGTTCTTCGGAGTCGCAATTGGCACTGGCTGCCAGCACGAACGACGCCGACCCGAGCAGTTTGTGATCGAGCAACGGCGAGACGATGATTCCGTACTGACGCGCTTGCAGCACCAGTTCAATGGCGTGCTGTTCGAGCACCATCGACAGCACCTGACGGATCGCTTCCATCAGTTTGCGGAAGCTCGCGCCCTGGTCGCTGTGCTGGTAACGGCTATCCAGACGTGGGCGTTTGCTGTCGCTGGAGAACGTCGCCAGATCGCCGAGCATGGTCAGCAGCGTGCGGTACAACGCTTCCGGGTGAATCTGTTCCAGGCCAAGGTAGTGACGCAGCAATAGCTCGGTGCGGTTAATCAGTTGCAGCATCATGAAATCGCCGACCTCCGCCCCGCCGACCTTGCCGTTGGAGCGAATCCGCTCGGCGATCGTGTCGCCACGATGGCCAAGCATGCTGATGACCTCTTTGAGGCACGACAACAGATAGCTCGACGAATGCGCCTGTATAAAGGTCGGCACGAAATCCGCGTCGAGGCTGATCACGCCGTCGGGCGTGGTGTCGAGCACTTCGCAGATTTTCAACTTCACGTAAGCCTGATCGCTCTGCTGCTCGCCGAGCAACAAGCGGAAATCAGGTCGGGCGCAACTGACCTGGCTGGCGGAGTCGTCACCGGCATTGGAGTCGGCCACTTGTGTTTCGTACGCGGTGTAGCGCGCCAACACGTCGGATTGCTCTGGACGACGCGACTCGATGTGGTTGCCGGTGACCAGCGGCAGCGCCAGGTAGATGGGCATGTTGCCAGTGTTCGGCGGCACATCCAGCGCCAACGGCTCGGTACTGCCACTGAGTTCGAACAGGCTGCCGTCCGGCAGAATCCCCGAGGCCTGGCTGATCACCAGTTTGCCCATGTTGAGGAACTGCAAGTCGATCTCCAGGTTCAGGAAACCCCAGGTGTAGCTGCCCAGCAACTGAGTGCGGGTCTTCATCTGGTGGTCGTAGTAACGATCGTTGTGCTGCAAGTGCTGCGGACGCAGGAGCATGCCTTCCTGCCAAATGACTTTATGGGTGTTCATGATCAGTCATCCGCCTTGGCGAGCGCTTCGTTGCTGTTGCGTATACCGGCCTGGTCGAGGGTCAGATCAGCCTCGGTGACATCCACTGGAGTGACTTGCACCGTGTAGCGCCATTTGGTTTCCGGCAAGTCACGATAGGCTGCAAGGACGCCCACGTAACGGCTACCCTCCTGCACACTGAGCTTGAGTTCGACGGTTTCACCCGGGCGTAATTCGACTTCTTCGCTGGCCAGCAAGTCCGGGGCCAGGGATTCCTTGGCGCGCTCGTACAGGCTGAAGAAGTCTGCGTTCTCGAAAGCCACCGGGTGCTTGAGTTCGAACAGGCGCACGACGATGGGTGATGGACGACCGTTGAGGTCCGGGTTCAGCTGATCGCTGGCGGTGAGCTTCAGGTTGAGTTTGGTGACGTGAGAATACGGTGACAGCGACGAGCAGCCAGCCAGCAGCACCAAGGCCATGAGCGCAGCCAGTGTTTTGAAAAAAACGGTCGAGCAGCGAGACATGCGCATCATCCTTGGTGGTCGGAGTGAAGAGTGGAAATCAGGCGGATCTGTTCTTCGTAGGCCTGGGCGAAGTCACGAGCCAGCAGGCGTTCGCTCCAGTCATCGTCCTGACGCAGGGCCTGGTGATAGCGGCCGTAAGCTCTCCAACGGCTGCCGGACGTGGCGAGCAACGGCTTGTTGTCGCGCTCGAAACGCAGGGTCAATTGTTGAGGCGAGAAGTGCTCCAGCGTGCTGCGCACAGCGGCGCGAGTAGCGGTGAGCAAAGCCACCTGGTGCGCCTGCAAATCGCGGAACGCCCGGGAGATTGCCTGCTCGGCCGGTAACTGGCCGGGCCTCTTCGGTTGCAACAAAATGCCCAACGCTTCATCGACATCAACGGCGAATTTCAGCGGGTTTTTGTGGGTGCCTTGCACAGTGGTCTGGGCCAGCCGCAGTTCATTTTTCAGTTCGCTACGGGTGCGCAGGCTCTGCTGCAAACCGCCGACGCTCTGTTTGAGCAGACGTGCAGCATCCAGTGCCAAGGCTTCGCGGGCGTCGTGGTCGAGGCCATTGAGGTCCACGCCCAACGCGGCGCCGAAATGCTCCCAGAAACCTTCGCTCTGACGCTCGACTGCCTTCAGTCCCAGGGCTGGTGCTGGTTCGACCGGGGCGTCGATCAGCTCCGGGACCATCAGGCTTTCCATGTCGATACGCGCGTAGTCAGCGCGTTGCTCCGGCTCCTGACGGGGTGCGTTGAGCGCGGTCAGCTCATCGATTTCCGAGTACCCGTGCTCTTGCTCGTCGAGGGCGTTCAGCGGGTCGAGGTCAAGGAACGCATTGTCCGGAATGGTGCTGCCCGCGATTTGCGGCCGGCCGGCTTCGACGTCGAAGGTCGCCGGGGCGCGCACCAGCCGTGCGCGGATCTCGAAATCACCCAGCACATAGACGCTGCCGTGCTCGAGGCGCATCGCTTCGCCCCTGCGCAGGCGCGCGCCGCTTTCGCTGTCTTGAATACCGTTGCTGCTGGTATCGGTCAGGAAAAACGCGTCTTTGCAGTAGCTGATCAATGCGTGGTGGTTGGACAGGTGACGCTTGCGATCCGGAATGATCCAGTCGCAATCCTTGCCCCGGCAAATCACACCGCCGGCCTGATTGAAGGTCTTCTGGCACAAGTCCGTGGGCACGAACTGCTTGGTGTTGAGCATTTCGAAAACCAATTCCATGGTGATACTCCTTGCGGTCACTTGCCGCGATTGACCGCCTGCGGATCACCCAAGGGGCGATAGGTGTCGTCGTTGAATTTGTAATTGCCGCTGCAGCCGCCGAGGCCGCATAGAACGACGAGGGTCAGCAGGACGGCTTGCCAGTGACGAACAGACATCAGAGGGTCTCCAGGGGTAGACAATGCACAATGCACCGGCCCGTTCGGGCTGCGCTGCAATAAGCGGTTGAGGTGGAATCGACGGTCCGTTACCTAGCCATCGAAGGCACCGTGATGGATATTCAGGCGCCCGAGGCGGTACAGCAGCGTGCGGCGGGGCAATCCGAGCTCTCGGGCTGCGCGGGTCTGGTTGCCGTCGTTTTTGCGCAGACAATCGAGCAACAGACTGCGTTCGACCTGCCCCAACCGTTCACGCAGGTTCAGGCTGTTGGCTTTCGGCGTGGTGTCCATGCGCAGGGAGAAATGCTCAGCCAGCAACTCGCCGCCTTCGCATAACAGCACCGCACGCTCGACCAGACCTTTGAGCTCCCGTACGTTGCCGGGGAAGGCATAAGCGGACAGATGGTCCAGCGCTGCGTCGGACCAGCGCACCATATCCCGCTGCAAGAACGAGCAGGCCTTGTCGGCAAAGTGCCGGGCCAGATCGAGGATGTCGCCTTCACGCTGTCGCAGGGCTGGCAGCTCAATCGGGAATTGCGCGAGGCGGTAATACAAGTCCTCACGAAACTTGCCTTCGCGCACCAGCACCGACAAATCCCGATGAGTCGCGGCGATGATGCGCACGTCGATTTTGTGGGTGTCGTTGGAACCCAGCGGACGGATTTCGCCTTCCTGCAAAACACGCAGTAACTTGGCTTGAAGGGACAACGGCATGTCGCCGATTTCATCCAGCAGCAAGGTGCCGCCGCTGGCTGCGTCGAACAGACCGGCGCGGTCACGGTCGGCGCCGGTGAACGCGCCTTTGCGGTAGCCGAACAGCTCGCTTTCCAGCAGGTTCTCGGGGAACGCCGCGCAGTTCTGCACAATGAATGCCTGGGAGCGCCGCGGGCCGCAGTCGTGAATCGCTCGCGCGACTACTTCCTTGCCGGTGCCGGTCTCGCCACGCAACAGCACCGTGTAAGGGCTGTTCAGCACCTTGCTGATCAACAAACAGGTCTGGCGCATGGCCAAGCTCTTGCCGAGCAGACCAAACCCATTGGCGCTCGGAACGCTGGTCGGTGCCGGTCGTGCGTCGCCAGATGGCCGACGTAGCCGTTGCTGCAGACGCCATTGATCAAGCACGAACGAACCCAGTTGACCAAGGGAATCGGCAAAGCCTTGCAGGTCGATATGCCGGCAACTGGCACACACCAGCAACCCTTCGACAGTCTTCTGCTGATTGACCAGCGGCACGCACAGCAGCGACTGCCAAGGCGTGGCCTGGGCCGGCAGGAAGCTGGTTTCATGCAGGCTCCCGCTCAACTCGCTGAGGCATACCACGCGGTTTTGGCGCAGGGCGAATTGCAGCAGTTGCTCACCGTCGTAATCCGCCGGCAGGCTCGCCGATTCCCGAGGTTGCACAATACCGTTCAAGCACTCGGCGTTCATTCCCAGGCTCGTGTGAGTGGCGTCCAGCAGGTATAGCTGCGTCAGCTCACACCCGCTGAGCTCAGCCAACCCGCGCACGAATTCCCCCAGCAACGCTGCACCGTCCGCCACCCGCGACAGGCTGGCGAATTGCGCCAGCAAGGCTTCGGCATACACCAGTGGTTGTGGCACCTGAGTGAACATCACACCCACCTCAAGCGAACTCGCAGATGACGCAGGCATTGCCGTCGAGCGTTGCATTAACACGCTTGAGGCTTTCGCCGGTGACCATCGCATCGAGCAAACGATCGGCTAACAGTGGCAGCACGTGCAGATCCAGCAAATGGTCGATCAGGCGTGCGCCGCTGTCGCTTTGGGTGCAGCATTCGGCCAGGTGATCGACGAGGTCCTGCGAGTAAGTGAAATCCAGCTGACGACGGTTCAGCCGTTCGCCCAAGCGGCCGAGTTTGATTTCGATCAGCTCACGCAGCACCGGTCCGCCCACCGGGTAGTAAGGCACCACGCGCATGCGCGCCAGCAGCGCCGGTTTGAAGTGCTTGCTGAGGACCGGGCGGATGGTTTCTTCGAGCACTTGCGCGGTGGGCCGCGCGCCGTTTTCGCAGAGCTCGCTGATGCGCTCGCTGCCCAGGTTCGAGGTCATGAGGATCAGCGTATTGCGAAAGTTGATTTCGCGCCCTTCCCCGTCGTTAGCCACGCCTTTGTCGAAAATTTGGTAGAACAGATTGAGCACGTCCGGGTCGGCTTTCTCGACCTCATCGAGCAACACCACCGAGTACGGCTTCTGTCGCACGGCCTCGGTGAGCATGCCCCCTTCGCCATAACCGATGTAACCTGGTGGCGCACCGATCAGGCGCGAGACGGTGTGCTTTTCCTGGAACTCGGACATGTTGATGGTGGTGATGAAACGATCGCCGCCGTACAGCAAGTCTGCGAGGGCCAGTGCGGTTTCAGTCTTGCCGACGCCGCTCGGGCCCACCAGCAGGAACACGCCTACCGGTGCATCCGGCTTGTTCAGGCCGGCAGCGGTGGCGCGCATCGAGCGATCCAGTGCGTGAACGGCTTGCTCCTGACCGCGAATGCGTGACCGCAGATCGGTGGCAAAACTCGCAACCTTGGCGTTGTGTTCGCGGGCCAACTGCGCCAACGGTACGCCGGTCCAGGCGCTGATCACCTCGGCCACCAGACGCGGGCAGACTTCGAAACTCACCAGCCGTTCCTTGACCTGGGCATCGGTCAGGGCGCGGTGGGTTTCGTTCAACGCGGCTTTAAGGGATTCGACGCTTGGGGTTTCATCGACGGCAGTGGTTTCGCGGGCCTTGGCCAGTTGCTGACGCAGGTCCAGCAGGTGCTCGGCCAGTTCTTTCTGTTCGGTCCAGCGGGTTTCCAGTGCGCCCCTTTCGTCCTCGGCGGCGACCAGTCGATCTTCCAAAGCATCCAGCGCTTCATGATCGATCAGCAAGCCTGCTTCAGCATCGCGGCGCAGGGCCTGATGCTGACGGCCACCTTCGGCCAACTCGCTTCGCAGATGCTCCAGACTTTCCGGGGCGGCGGCGAGGCTGATGCGCACGCGAGCACACGCGGTGTCGAGCACATCGACGGCTTTGTCCGGCAGCTGACGACCCGCGAGGTAACGGGCGGACAGCTCGGCCGCCGCTACCACGGCGTCATCGCGCAAGTAGATGCCGTGGCTCTTTTCATACACCGGAGCCAGGCCACGAAGGATGGTCACCGCTTCGCTGACGGTCGGTTCGTGCAGTTGCACCGGTTGAAAACGACGGGCCAGCGCCGGGTCTTTTTCGAAATACTTCTTGTACTCCGCCCAAGTAGTCGCGGCGATAGTGCGCAACTCGCCGCGGGCCAGGGCCGGCTTGAGCAGATTGGCTGCATCGGACCCGCCGGCATTGCCGCCCGCGCCAATCAGCGTGTGGGCTTCGTCGATAAAGATGATGATCGGTTTTGGTGAGGCTTTGACTTCGTCGATCACGCCTTTGAGGCGGCGTTCGAATTCACCTTTGACGCTGGCACCGGCCTGTAGCAGGCCCATGTCCAGTGACAGCAGTTCAACACCTTTGAGCACTTGCGGCACTTCCCCAGCGGCAATGCGCGAGGCCAGGCCTTCGACGATGGCGGTTTTGCCGACGCCGGCTTCACCGACCACGATCGGGTTGTTTTTGCGGCGACGGGCGAGGATGTCGATCATCTGCCGGATCGCGCCATCGCGGCACAACACCGGGTCGATTTGGCCGTCTCGGGCCTGTTGCGTCAGGTTGTGGGTGAAGCGCTCCAGCAGTGATTCACCCGGCACGGCTGATTGGCCGGTGGTCGTTTGTTCTTTCTGTGATAAGGCAAATTCTTTCAGGCGCTCGATGTTCAACCTGGCCAGCAACGACTGGTAGCGGCTGCCGGCATAGCGCATCGGGTTGCGCAGCAGCGCGAGGATCAATGCCGCTTGCTCGACCTGGCTTTCACCCAATTCAAGGGTGGCCACCAGCAACGCATCTTGCAGCCACTGCACCAGTTCCGGGGCGAACACCGGATTGCGCGAAGCACTGTACTCACCCCGCGATTGCAACGCGCCGCTGAGTTCACCGGCATCCACTTCAGCGTCTTGCAGCGCGCGTGCAAGCAGGCCTTGCGGGCGCTCCAGCAGGCCCAGCAGAAGGTCTTCGACGAGGATTTTGCTACCGCCACGGGCGACGCAGCGTTCGGCAGAGCTTTCCAGGTCACGACGGGTTTCGGCGTCCAGCGACTGGATCAGTTGTTGTAGGTCTACGTTGATCATTGGCTTCACGTCCTTAATGAGTTTTGCTGCCCAGTGTCACCACGCCGTCCGCTTTTTCGCGGCCGAGCCAACTGGTCCATCCCAGGCGACAGGCGTTCTGCTCGCCGATGCGCAGTTCGCGAATTTCTTCCTGGCGCAGGACCAGGCGAATGTCGTAATCGAGCGGATCGCGCAGGGTGAACCGCACCAGCGCGCACAGCGGCTGGTAGCCGAAACCGATCGGCAGGAATTCGTGAAAGCGCGGCCAGTCGAGTTCGCGGATGTGAATGCGGAATTTTCCACCGCGATCGCGTACGTGTTCGCCCAGCACCAGGTCTTCTCCGAGCAGGCTGTTGGCGCGCCCTAAACGATTGCGCTGCTCGCCGAGAATTTCGACGCGGCGCTCAATGCACTGCTCGATAGTCAGCTCGGCATGCTTGAAGTAATAACGCAGCACCGCTTCGATCAGCGCCGCCGAGTGCGCCCGCAAGCTGAGCAGGCCCAGGTATGGCAACAGGCGTTTCCAGTTCAGCTCCCGGGCCCTGCGGATCTCTTCGCCACCGAGGCCGATCAATGCAAACAACTGCGCAGAAAACGGGTCGAGGGCGCCACTCTGGAAGCGCGCGCGATAGCGGTACTTTTGCCAGATCGGCAGCATCAATCGTTGCAAGCGATGGTGGAACAGGTCGAGAAAGTTGCGAGTCGGGTTGCCGTCTTCGCTGTCGCCCAATGCCTGTTCACCGTAGAACGCCGGCAGCGGCGAACCGGAACCCACCAGGCCAATCAGGTTGAACCTCAGGCGCGCGCGCAGTTGCCCGTGTTCTTCGAAAAACTCCACGCGATCGACATCGCTGCCGGGGAAACCCAGGCTCGGATTGGCCTGGAATTCCAGTTGGTCGTACAGGTCGTCTTCACTCAGTTGCGGGTGCGCCTCACGCAACCGGTCAACCACCAGCAGCACGGCCTGAAACAGCGAGTATTCGCGTATCACTCGGGTCAGCCCGCTTAAAGCAGGGGTTGCAGCCCCATACGTGGTGTCCATTGGTACACCTCTCCTTGTGTACTTTTTACCCGCAACTCGTGGTACGAATTGAGGCTGGCGTAAAGCGCGAAAAACTCGTTGAGAACCGAAGCGAACACGAACACATCGCCTTCGCCGATATACCCTTGCGGGTCGATGGTCAGCTCGGTGCGCAACCCGCGTACCGGCAACCCTCGGTGCAGTCGGTCGACGTGCTGATGTTTGATCGACTTGAGCCCTCCCAGCAGACGATTGCTGACTTTGGCCGCGTGCTGGTCGTAGTAACGCGGCAGGTCGTAGGTTTCGAGAATCACCTTCAACGCGTTGACGTCGTTCAGGGACAGGTAGTTGAGCGACATATTGCTGATCAGCTTCCACAGGAAGTCACGGTTCAGCGGCGGTGCGAAACTCGATGTGGCCGGGGTGATGTTGCGGAAACTCAAAAACTCCGGCGTCTTGTCGCAGGACCGGCAGATGTCGCCGAGCTTGAGTTTTCGCGGCAAATTCTGGTTGGTGCACATCAACTCGATCGACAGGGTTTCGTGGGCTACGGTGTGGCGGATGCCGAAGCTCAGGTGGGTGTCCAGACCGTCATGCAGCGAAGATGGACGCTGGCGAATGCTGTAGTGGGGACGGCTGGTGGGGACGTCGAAACTCGGGTCGTGCTCGAAGGATTCGAACGGCACGTATTCCTGGTAACCGAAGCCTCCGGGTTTCCAGCCAGTGACGGTTTCCACCGAGAACACGCCGCAGTTTTCCAGATCGTATTTGGCCGGCAGCAGCAGGTATTCGTCCTGCTTGCCGTCGAGACGGATCGGCAGCGCATCGTGCTTGAACAGGTTGACGATCGGCGTGCAGTAGAGCTTCACGTTGTCCAGGGTCGGCCGCAGGCGCTGGATGCCACTCTTGCGAATATCGAAGCGTAGTTCCAGGCCACGCATCTGCTTGAGGGTGTCTTCCGGCAAGGCTTTGAGCAGGTCCAGCCCATTGATGTCGACGAACAGGAATTTGTCCTGGAAGGCGAAATACTCCTGCAGGTAGCGATAGCCGCGGAACGTGTTCAGCGGGTATGGGATCAACGCTTCTTCTTCGGCAAACCCCACCGGCTGCACGCGGTTGCCGGGTATCTTGAACGCCATCGGCGTGTCGTTGACGCCATTGATGGGCTCACCGGCACCGTCCAGCGGGATCAGCTCGATGCCTTCCAGATTGCGCAACAGGCTCAGGTAAAGCATCTGGCTGATATAACGCTCGCCGGCGAAATGCAGGCGAAGCCGACTCAGCTCCACTTCACCAAGATGACCGTCAGCACTCATCTGCAGCCGCAGGCTTAGTAGCGAGCCGTCGCCTTTCACCGAGTATGTAAGCGCGGCCAGAGCCAGTGGCAAAAGCTCAGTCGGATAACAAGTGCGGAAACGGCAGTGCACGTTGTCTATCGGCACACTCTCAACCGGTGTGTCACGCTCGACCACCAGCGCCGGACCGGAGCGCGTCAACGGATCGAACTGCAAAATGCTGAACGCCGGCAGCGGCCGCATGTAGTTGGGCCACAGCAGGTGCATCAGCGAATGGCTGAGCTCCGGCAATTCGTCGTCGAGCTTCTGGCGCAGGCGACCGGTCAGGAATGCAAAGCCTTCCAGTAACCGCTCCACGTCCGGATCACGCCCGGCCTGCCCCAGGAACGGCGCCAACGCCGGGCTACGCTCGGCGAATCGACGACCCAACTGGCGAAGTGCGGTGAGTTCGCTTTGGTAGTAGTGGTTAAAGGACACGCGCAATACCTGCTTGTCGTTAGCGGACGTTGACTTGACCGCTGCCATCCAGGCGCGCGGCAAAACTGACCTGACGCTTGAAACCCTCGACTTCCAGCAAGCCTTCGATACTGAAGGACAGGCGAAGCTGATCGTGTTCACGCGGCAGGGAAATGACACGCACATTGCTCAGGCGTGGCTCGTAGGCTTCGATGAAATGTTCGATGGCCAAACGGGCCTGACTCAGAGCGTCATGCAGGCTCAGACGCATGTCATTGAGATCGGGCAGCCCGTAATCGGGCAACGTTTGCACGCTGCCCGCACGGGTACTGAGCATCTTCGCCAGATGGGCAGCAACCGACGCCATGGCGGAGACCTCGCGGCTCCAGCCGACGCGTTTGTCTGCGTCGCCACCCAGGCGTTCGAATAGGCTGCCGTATCCAGTCATGAGTGGGCTCCGCTTACTCTTTGTCCAGCTTGCCAACCAGCGACAGGGTGAAATCGGCACCCATGTACTTGAAGTGTGGGCGCACGTTCAGGCTGACGCGATACCAGCCGGGCTCGCCTTCGACATCGCTGACGATGACTTGCGCAGCACGTAGCGGGCGACGGCCACGGACTTCGGCGCTCGGGTTTTCCTGGTCGGCCACGTATTGGCGGATCCACTTGTTCAGTTCCAGTTCGAGGTCGGTCCGTTCTTTCCACGAACCGAGTTGCTCGCGCTGCAGCACTTTCAAGTAGTGAGCCAGGCGGTTGACGATCATCATGTACGGCAGTTGTGTACCGAGCTTGTAGTTCAGTTCGGCTGTCTTGCCTTCAGCGCTGATGCCGAAGAACTTCGGCTTCTGCACCGAACTGGCGGAGAAGAACGCCGCGTTGTCGCTACCCTTGCGCATGGTCAGGGAGATGAAGCCCTCCTCGGCCAGCTCGTATTCACGACGGTCGGACACCAACACTTCGGTCGGGATCTTGGTTTCGATTTCGCCCATGCTTTCGAAGTGGTGCAACGGCAGGTCTTCAACGGCGCCACCGCTCTGCGGGCCGATGATGTTCGGGCACCAGCGAAATTTGGCGAAACTGTCGGTCAGCCGGGTGCCGAACGCGTAAGCGGTGTTGCCCCACAGATAGTGCTCGTGGCTGTTGGCGACAGTTTCCTTGTACACGAACGATTTGACCGGGTTTTCTTCAGGGTCGTACGGGTTACGCAGCAGGAAACGCGGCACGGTCAGGCCAACATAACGGGCGTCTTCCGACTCGCGAAAGCTCTGCCATTTGGTGAAGTGCGGGCCGTCGAAGTGATCTTTCAGATCCTTCAGGTCTGGCAGCCCGGTGAAGCTTTCCAGACCGAAGAACTTTGGACCGGCAGCGGCAATGAACGGCGCATGGGCCATGCAGGCAACGCTGGACACGTACTGCATCAGCTTCACGTCCGGCGAGCTTGGGGACATGAAGTAGTTGGCGATAATCGCGCCCACCGGCTGGCCACCGAACTGGCCGTATTCAGCGGTGTAGACGTGCTTGTACAGGCCCGCCTGCATCACTTCCGGCGAATCTTCGAAGTCGTCCAGCAGGTCTTCTTTGGAGACGTTAAGGATTTCGATCTTGATGTTTTCGCGGAAGTTGGTGCGCTCGACCAGCAGCTGCAAGCCACGCCACGAGGACTCAAGGGACTGGAAGTGCGGGTGATGGAGGATTTCGTCCATCTGATGGCTGAGCTTGGCATCGATCTCGGCGATCATGCGGTCGACCATGGCTTTCTTGACCGGCTCACCATCGTTCTGCGGCTTGAGCAGCTCTTCGATGAACGCCGACACGCCGCGTTTGGCGATGTCGTAGGCTTCGTCGTCCGGAGTCAGGCGGGTTTCGGCGATGATGCTGTCGAGAATGCTGTATTCGCCGGTCTCGTTATTCTTTTGCTGCGCTGCGCTGGTGCTCATAGTGTTGGCTTCCTTGGCTGATGGAGACTCAAGCGTTCTGCGCTGCGGCGTTCAGGCCCAGCTCACCCAGTACGCGACCGCGGGATTCGTCGTCGGCGAGAACGCCCTCGATGGCTTTGCGGAACGCAGGCGCGTTACCCAGCGGGCCTTTGAGGGCGACCAGCGCGTCGCGCAGTTCCATCAGTTTTTTCAGTTCAGGCACTTGCTCGACCAGGCTGGCCGGATTGAAGTCCTTCATCGACTTGATGCGCAGTTGCATACCCAGCTCTTCAGCGCTGCCCTCATCCTGAAGACGGTTCGGCACGCTCAGCGTCAGTTGCAGCTCTTGCTTGGCCAGCACCTCGTCGAACGTCATTTTGTCGATGCTGATCGGCTTGCGATCTTCGACTTTGCGTTCGTCCTTGCGGTGGGTGTAGTCACCGATTGCCAGTAGTTTAAGCGGCAGTTCAATCTCTTCCTGGGCACCGCCGGTGGCAGGTTTGAACGTGACGTTGATGCGTTCCTTGGGGGCTACCGAGCCTTCTTTGGCCATGGCTAATTTCCTTGCGGTTGAGGCCCGTGGGCCTATTCGAGTACCACTTCGAGATCGAGATGGCACAGCCTGCGATATATCTCTTCCTTGCGTTCACGGACGGCATGGTTCTGCGGTAACAACTCGCAGCAGCTATGCAGCAAATGCAGCACCTCCAGCGCAAGGTCGGGCTCCCAGGCGTTCAGGCCTGAGTCCTGTAATGTTTGGTCGAGGGTTTCGAGTTGGGTCTTGGCCAGTTCGTATTTCTTGGCCATGAAACACAGCCGCGCGAGGGCGAACTGCCAGAAGAACCGAACGCGCCCGCCTTGGGCGCTTTGCAGGTCCTGCTTGAGGATTTGTACGGCAGCCTTGAGACCGTCCTTGCGCAGGATCGGCAACACGGCTTCCAGGGCCAGTTCCCAGGCCGGTTGGGTGCCGACAACTTCGGCCTTGCGTGGCGCACTGGCACTTTGCAAATGCGGCATGACGTGGGCGCTGATCCAGACGCGGGTGGCTGGATCGGCGAATGGGGCACCGTCATGGAAACGCAATTCGATGATGCCGGGCAGGCGCTGAATCAATAGCGAGAAGTGAATTTCCACTTCGCGCATGGCCATTTCAGCGTTCAGGCCCTGAAGGCATTCCCAGACCATTCGCTGGCCATCAAACCAGAACGGCGCCTTCGCCAGGCTCATCTCCAGTTCCACCAGCAAGTCGGCGTACTTCGCTTGGTCGTAACGGTCCTGAAAGGACTTGAGTTTGTCGGCCGGCAAGCCGCGCAGCGCAGTGATCTGTTCGGCGTTGCGCTCGGGCACGGCGTCGATGGACAACCAAAGCAGCGTGCGATTCAGGCGCAGCGCACGCAGGTCGGTCGCTTTCTGCTTGAGCCACCAGGCGCACAACGGGCGTGCGTTTTCCTGTTGGGCGCGCAAGGCCTTGTAGGCTTCTTTCTCGTTGTCGATCGGTGCGCCGGGGGTGAACAACTGCGTAGCGGCCTGCTTGACCTGAGCCACAGCCGCGCTCACTACACCAGGCTCCGGCTGGTTGTCGGCGGCGCGCTGGACCAGGTTTTTCAAGCGGCGGGAGATCGGCAGTAGCAAAGGCGCATCGTCACCCAGGTGCTGGGTGCAAGCCGCATCGAGGCCTTCCAGATGCTCCACCAGACGGCGGAACAGGGGCAGTTGTTCCTTGATCGCGATGTTTTCGTTCAGGACCTGCTCAAGACGCGGCACCAACCAACTGATGGCCGCGGAGCGCGTGCGGCCCTTACTCGGGTAAATATCGGTCCAGTGGTGTTCACACAAATGGTGCAGCAAACCGAGACCCGCCAGCAGCCCCTGGAAGGATTCACGCTGGTACAGAGCCCACGTCAGCCAGGCACCCACCCGCAAATCCTTGGATTGGCTACGCAGCAGTTTTTCGCTGTTATCGCGGATTTTCAGCCAGTCGATCTGACCGCTTTCGTGCATGGATTGGGCTTTGCCCAACTCACTTTCCAACGCCTCATAGTCGATCGAAAAACGAACGTCCTCGCCCGCGAAACTCTCTTGGGACACAGAGACTTTCGCGAGTTCGAGATAATGAGCGGAAAGTTTGTTTGAGTAAGTCATCCATGGCCTTTATTAAGAATTAGGGTCAATCGCCAATTAGAGTTTCAATGAGGCAATCACCCTGTAGCCGAAGCCGGCACAGAGAATGACAAAAATAGAAAAGGAAAAATGTAGGACGCTTCTGAAAATGCATAGAAATGAAAGCTGTTAATTAAAGAGCCATCGGATTAATGGCACTTTGAAGTAGGAATAGTTACCGCCATGCAATTCCGTCTCTTATGCAACATCCTGCAATACGGGAAGTTTCTGACCAATGTAGGAGAGCTTTCCTACATTAATCATTTCAATGCCTTGTTAGCGTGTTTCAGCAATTAATGCAGGTTCAAGCCCAAAAGGGGTTTGCGCCTCAAGTTTTGTTTTCACTTCCAGCTCAAGGACGAGGTAATAAAAAGGCAAAAGGATAAGCGCATGTTCGCAATGGCTAATTCAGCTCATTTCACGCTCGTGATCCCAACGGTTCGCAACGATTTCAAAGTACTGGCCTTCGAAGGCACCGAAGCCATCAGCACCCTGTATGCCATCCGCGTCGATCTGGTCAGCGAGTACCCTGATTTCGATCTGGAAAGCTTGCTTGGTCAACCGGCTTTTCTTCAATTCGGCCCTAATAACGAAGGCATTCATGGCCACATCGAAAACGTGCTCGTGAGTGAATCCGGAATACGCCTGACCCGCTATCACCTGACCCTGGTGCCTGCGCTGTACTACTTGCAACTCAGTCACGATCAGCGAATTTTCCAGAATCTGACGGTGCCGCAAATCATCACTCAGGTTCTCCAAGGGCATGGCATCCAGACTGATGTGTTTACCTTCCATGTCAGCACCAGCGCCGAACGCGAGTTCTGCACTCAATATGGGGAAAATGACTTCGAGTTCGTCCAGCGCCTGTGCGCCGAAGACGGTATTGCATGGCATCACCAGCATTCGCCAGAAGGTCATTTGCTGGTGTTCACCGACGACCAGGTATTTTTCCCGACGCTGGATGCAACCCCCTATCGGCAAGACGCTGGCATGGTCGCCGAGCATCCGGTCGTCAACCAGTTCGCCATGGGCTTCAGCACTCGCACTAGCACGGTCACACGTCGTAACTACGACCTGAAACGCCCGAGCCTATTGCTGGAGCAGCGCTTCACGGCCGAGTTCACCCCCGTGCTGGAAGACTATCGCTATCCGCTTTTGATGAAGACTGAAGAACATGCCAAACAGCTCGTGCGCCAGGCTCTGGAGCGACACCGTAGCGACTATCAGTTGGTCGAGGGTGAAAGTGATCAGCCGACGCTGCGCAGCGGTCACTTGTTCGACCTGACCGACCATCCGCGCAAAGCCTGCAACGATATGTGGTTACTGCTCAGCCTCCATCACACAGGGAAACAACCGCAATCCCTGGAAGAGGCATTCATCACCGACGACAAATCTGCCGACGGATTCACCCAGGGCTATCGCAACACCTTCACTGCGATTCCTTCGTACGTGCTCTACCGCCCACCGCTGCCTCCCCGCAGACCTGTACTGGTTTGCCAGACCGCTCGCGTCACAGGGCCACCCGGCGAGGAAATATTTTGCGATGAGCACGGCCGGGTTCGTGTCGAGCTGCCTTGGGATCGAGCCGGGCTCAACAGCGAAAAAAGCAGTTGCTGGCTGCGGGTTTCATCGAGTTGGGCAGGTGCGGGGTTTGGTGCGGTGACCATCCCCCGCGTCGGGATGGAAGTAATCGTGACGTTTCAGGAGGGCGATCCGGACCAACCGGTCATCACCGGTTGCGTGGTCAACAAGGTCACATCCGTCGCTCATAAACTGCCCGAGAACAAGACCAAAACGGTGCTGCGCAGCCAAAGCTCCCCGCGCAATGGCGGCTACAACGAACTGTCGATTGAAGACCGCGCCGGGCAGGAAAAAATCTACCTGCGTGCCCAACGCGACATGGAGCAACTGATCCTCAACGACAGCCACAGCCTGATCAGCAACGATCGCTTCGAGCAGGTAAACAACAACAGCACCAGCCTGATCAAGGGTGAGGAGTTGCACACCACCCAAGGTGTGCGAAGCACGGTGATTGGCGGTAATGAGCTGATCACTATTAGCGGCGATAGCAGCACGACGTCCGTGGGTTCGCTCATTATCCAAGCCGGTCAACAGGCGCATGTCACCGCCACCAACGTGGTGATTGACGCGGGCATGAGCCTGACGCTAACGGCGGGTGGTCACCACATCGTCATCAACGCCGGCGGGATTTTCAGCAGCGTGGCCATCGTCGAGGGCGGTACGCCACTGACGGGTATTCGGCCGCTACAGGCATCACAGGCTGTGGCCAGCTACCCCAATCCCGTCATCGCCAGCCCACTGTCTATCGTGTCCGCCGCTCGGCAGCAGGCGGCGGACTACTGCCCGCTTTGCGAGGCGTGTTTCGCTGGCGAATGCAGCATTGGAGAAGTGGCATGAACACACTTGATCAATGGCTGCTCGAGCAATCCCGGTCCGGTCGGGACCTCTACCTGATGCTCGACACTGACGGCCATCTCGACGAGCGCACGGCGCTGGTCATCGAACTGGGAGCCCATCAGTACCGCAGCCTGTATGTGGGCACGGTGGCTAATTCACTGGCGCAAACAGGTCCTTTTCTTTTTCAGATGGGAACCGTCAAACATCCGGTCATCGAGGCACTGCTCGACACGCCCGAGCGTCATTGGGGCTGGTTGGCAAGTGCCAGCAACATTGACCTGGATGTTTTGGTCTCTCACTGGCGCGACCGGCTAATCGTCGGTGAGCGCCCGAATCAAGCGGTGTATCGCTTCCACGATAATCGGGTACTGGGGCGCGCCCTGACCTTTCTGCAACCTGAGCAGCGCGCCGATTTTCTTGGACCGATTGCCAGCGTCTGTTACTGGCAGGCTGATCAATGGACGGTCACTGATAACCCTGACCCTGGCGAACATCCGCTGCCGCTCGACCCCGCCTGGTTGAAAACCCCGACGCCGGAAACTGTCTATTCAAACGTGCAGTTCGAAAACACGCGCCGTTACCTGATCCGTGAGCACACTGACGCCTTGGCTCGCCTGGCCACACAGCTGAATGTGGATGATTGGTTGTGGGGCTTGATTCAAACGGCCCGTTTATGGGGCTGGCAGCAACCTGAGCAGGTGCATTTTTTGTTGACGCAGAGCCTGCAAACGCCGGGTTACCTCCCACCCAAGGCTTGGCTCCCTAAGCCGGAAGAAGACTCGGCGGAACATTTTGAGCGGGTGTATGAGCAAGTGCTGTATTGGCAGGGAAATGCTCCTGTATGAAACGTGCCATTCAAAGACTGGCCCTCGGCACTTGTCTTTCGCTGATCGTGGGTTGTGCGGCTGTTGGCAAGCCAGACACCTTTACCTTCATTCCCGATTTTCCACCTGACTTCACGTACGAACTTAAGGCCGTATACCTTCCTGCCAAAGGGCAAACATGCACCCTCGCGGGAGGGAGAAACGCTCAGCTCGGTTTCAACAAAATCGGGATGAAATACGAAACGACTTCTGAGATAGAGCTGTACAGGACGGTTGAAAACTGCCCGGTGGCGTTGAACCTTTTAGAGGTCAAAATCGTTGGGGTCATCGGCAGAGATAGCAAGCGCAGTTACACCACCTACGAATTTATCTCAATCGCAGTGCGCCATGAGTTGCTTGAGAAATACAAAGGCGACTTCAACTCTGAAGGCGAAGGCAGTTTTTCCGGACAGTGCCAATGGTTGTTCCGCACAGTTGGCCCCAAGCGCTACATCACAAAAATCCTCGACTGCAAAAAAACCGATACGCAAGGCAATGTCATCAGAGGTCGTCCTTTTACGGCTTACACGCTGGATCAGCTACCGGGGAAAACCGTGAGGCTGAAAATCACGTTGGCCGAGGTGGAACGACCAGCAATCGGCGATACCTGGATCAAAGTGCCCGGTGGATGGAAGCGCTGCATGGGAGACAACTTTGAAGACCAATATGCGTTTTGCTACGGCAATCACAAGGATTTCAGCACCTTCAAGATGCTGGATGAACGGATCTGCACCATCTACCCGGGCTGCACGGAAAACAAGGAGGAAACCCATGAGCATTGAAACTTTAGCCGCGAGTGATACGCCATTTATGGGTGGCAATATTCACGCCTGCCCGTTACGCGGTCATTCGACGAGTTTTCAGTTAGTAGACGAGTTGGGGAACGGCAAACCTTATGCTGGCTTGCCCTACGAGGTTACTGATTACGAAGACACCGTTTACAAAGGAAAACTCGATGCAGCCGGTTTCGGAAAGGTAGACAACCACTTCTGTGGCCCGGTATTGCTCAAGCTGAGTCAGCCATATAGCGGTCGTGAAAAAACATACTCGTTTTTATGTGAAAGACCGAACTACCCACTCCCCATCACCGAACTACAAGTACGCGCCGAAAAAACCCGCTTCTTCAACAAAACCGGTATACGCACCCAAGAGAACCCAGCAAAAGACCTCGCTGATCCCGGCGCCTACTACCAGATTGAAGTGAGTGAGCTGGTAAAGCACGCAGCGCATTTGCCGCCCTTGGCCTTTCGCAGTGACCCACCCAACATGGTGGTGCACACGCTGATGCGCCAACCTGCCAAAACCAGAACGTTCACGATTCAAAATCCAGGTGCCCCGGATGGCGGGATGAGCGCTGTCGTCAGCCCGATGGACACGGCCATGGTCGAGCTGGGATTTGCACCGCCACTGCCCAAGCCAAAGGGCATCGCCCTGCTGCCGAACAAACATCATGTGCTGGAAGTGCGTCCGATGAGGGCACTGCGCCCAATGCTGTCGACCGGCAACGAATTTTGCGCACTCAACCTCTATCAATTGGCGCTGATGTCGACGTTGAGTTACACCGACTTTGGTCAAGACCCGAACACCCAGCCCGTAGAAACGAACAGCGTTGCATTTCCGTTGCAGCCCAGCAGCGGCAACTGGTTCGGTCATGCCCTGCCGCAATTTGATGAGCTGTGGCAAGTCGATGCCACACAGACCGCAAAGCACTATCCGCTGTATGAGGAGGTGCCTTACTCCAAACGATTGGAAGTGGTGCCGTTCGACCCGCAGTTGTACCCAGAGGTCAATGCCCCTGAGTTGGGTGATCAGCAGGAAAATCCGACCAAGCTGCACTTCCTTGATGATCGCAACCAAGCAAACAATACCGACACGCAGGCCTTCATCATTCATCACGACGGGCTGATATTGGTGAGCGTCAGGGGAACCAGTGAGATAGGTCCCGACGCTTGGCTTGATGCGGATGCCCACCAAGTACCCTTCGAGGAAGGGGATGGCAAAGTGCACAACGGCTTTTATCGGGCTGCCAAGGTAGCGTACGCGTTTGTTGTGAAATACCTGGATAAGTTCTTTAGCGGACAAAAAGTGGTGGTTACCGGGCACAGTCTGGGCGGGGCGGTGGCGTTAATCCTGTCTGAGATGTTGCGACGCGACAAACGATTTACCCCAGATATCTTGCTTTACACCTACGGCGCCCCCCGCGCCGCCGATTCTACCTTCCTCGAAGGCGCCAAGCCGCTCATCCACCACCGAATCGTCAACCACAACGACCCGGTGCCGAGCGTTCCCTCCACCTGGATGAATACGCCGTCCAATCGCTTGCCGTCGTATGCCACTCATGGGGTGGTGCTTGCCCTGCAGCCGGCCGGTGGTTTGGCTTTCTTCATCGGCGGGATCATCAACTTCATGGGTGACCCTTATGGCCATCACGGCCAATTACGTCACTTCATGCCGGTGGACTTCGACGATGGACGCCGATCCTCTATTCTCTGGGAACCGGGTTGCAGCACGATCAACGACCATGGCTGCGCCGAGGAGCTGCGACAGATCAATGGCTTGCCCAAGCGTGATTCATTCCTGCGGCAGCTGATAGATAACGGCCATCACTCGATGGTCAGCAGTTACATTCCTGCCTGCTGGGCGAGCCTGCGTCGTTGGCAGGAGGCGCAGGAACTCAAGCGTTCACTGGTCACCCTAAATGAATACGAATGGATCAGCGGCGCGTTGAAAAGCATCGATGAACAACTTCGCGACCTCAATCGGCGCATTGAAGGAAACCCCACCGGTCATCGCAATCACCAGCAAAATATCCAAGAGACGGAAACTCTAAAAAAAGAAAGGGAAAAGATAGCGCAGACCCAGGCTCGCCTGTTCGCGTTGCACCGTCAGACGGTCACCGAGGCTGAAGTTTATGGCAGCTACGCTGACCAGCCCGAGTGGGTGCAAGACAGTCTGCTTCGTTGGAGAGCTCACCCAGAAAATACCGCCAAGGAACAACTGGCGATGATTCCGCCAGACCCCGAAGACCATGAGGCGGCAATTGCGGCGATAACGGGAGGGTTTGCGCCGGGCGCCCCGTACCATTTGGATATTGACTCGATTGTGTAGCGCGGATACGCCAACAGGAGAGTTCAGTGCCAGCGCATTAAACACGGCTCGATATTACTTGTTTAAAAGCCTTGCAAGTTACTTCCTGCAAGCTACAACACCTTGCGCCGTTGCCTACGGCTACGCCAGAATCCGCCGGCTTGTGCGTCTCGTAGCTGCTCGGTAACTTGGTTCCTGTCACTGCCTATCAGTGATCGGGTTTAGTCGCCTGCCGGTAATTGAAGTTGCACAAGCGTCATTCAAACAGGTAGTTCCTACCTGTTTTTGATGGCGGCTGTGCGTAGGGCACCTTCGGGTGCGCCGGCTTCTTCAATTCCCCGGTCCGACTAACCTGCGTACAGCTGCCACCCCTTCGTTTAGTCGGCGAAGTGTTGTCAGCATCACCCAAGGAATTGAAGACTATGTGCAAAGTAACGCCAAACCCGCCGGACACCGATCCGGTCTCCCCCTATGAAAGCCCCGATTCAAACAAACTAAACGAAGCCGCCGAACGCGCCCTCGACCATCACTTCCCGCCAACCGAAAAGAAACCACCGAAACGCAACGGCCAACTCTTCAGCGTCTGCCGGGACATCAACACTGAAGCCCTCCTCGCCAACGCCTCGGAAGACCTGTTGTCCATCAGTGCCATCGCCGCTAACCTCGCTGACGATGTGGACGGCTCACGCCGCTCCGTAGCTTTGGCACTCAGCCGCATGGCCGACGGGGTGCATTTGTTGGTGGAGCGAGCACTGGATGATCTGGATGAACCGGAAATGGCCGCGATTCTCACCAAACAACAAAGCCCAGCCTGCTAACTCACCAAGCGGTAAATAACCCCGATGGGAGTGTTCTGGCCATCGGGGTTTTCGCGTCACGGTGCCCAGCACACAGCTGGGAGCACAAAAACCAGCGCATCTATCAACATTGATGTCGACTGACACGCCGCTTTCGCCGGCAAGCCGGCTCCTACAAGGACCGGTGTTGCGGCCAAAAAAATGGGCACCCAACCTCGTTGGCGTGCCCATTTTTTATTCCGCTCACCCGCTATGCAGGCAGTCGGTGCGTGTTACGGGTTGACGCTGTCTTTCAACGATTTGCCTGGCTTGAAGGCAACGGTGTTGCTGGCCTTGATTTTCACTGGCTCACCGGTTTGCGGGTTTTTGCCGGTGCGGGCCCCGCGGTGGCGTTGCAGGAAGGTGCCGAAGCCTACCAGCGTAACGCTGTCCTTGCGGTGCAGAGCGCCGGTGATTTCTTCGAGAACGGCGTTGAGAACGCGGTTGGCCTGCTCTTTGGTGAGATCTGCTTTTTCCGCGATGGCGGCGGCGAGTTCTGGTTTACGCATTAGTGAAGCCCCTTTGACGGTTTTTTGTTGTTATGTCCGTGCTGTTCTCGTTGGAACAGCGCCCAAAGCGCCGCAGGTGCTCTACTCTGCGGCAGACGGGAGTGAGAATGGCATGCACAAGAGAGCCGCGCCAGTCTCGGCGCGACCTTTGTAGGGGCAAAAGCGGGGTGATTCCGACAGAACGACCGGTATTTACGCCAGCAGTGCCGGAAGCTCTTTGTTCAGGGCCAGTTTTTCCATCACGGCCGCGCCTGTCAGGGCATAACCGAGCAGTTTTCCGTTGGCATCGCGGCATAAAACCTTGATGTCGGCGCCCTGCCCTTCGACCGTCCAGACGCCCTCCGTGCCCCGTGGCGGCGGCGAAACCACCAAGGGGCAAACCGGGGTTTTCACGGTGATGGGCATCGGGCCGTAGTTCACCGCCACCGGGTTGCCGGCGAGGGTTTGTGCCAGCGCTCTCGCACAGCTCATCAGGGGCATCACGTACAACAGATTCAGCCCATCGACCTCGGCGCAATCGCCCAATGCGTAGATATTGGCGTGGGAGGTTTTCAGGTGGCGGTCGACCACCACACCGCGATTGACCTGCAGACCGGCCGCCGCCGCCAGGTCGATGCGCGGACGCAGGCCGATGGCCGACACCCCCACATCGCACAGGATGACCTGGCCGTCGGACAGGTGCGCTTCCAGCCCTTCAGCGACACGTTGCAAGCGATTGAGCACCGGACCGAGGTGGAAACGCGCGCCCAGGCTTTCCAGCCCGGCCTGGACCGCAGCGGCTGCCGCCGGGTGCAGCAAGGTCGGCATGACCTGTTCGCACGGTGCAACCAGTTGCACCTCGTAGCCGCCGAGGATCAGGTCGTTGGCGAATTCGCAGCCGATTAGGCCGGCGCCCAGCAGCAACACCCGACGCTTGCCGGCCGCCGCTGCGCGAAAGCGTGCGTAGTCTTCCAGATCGTTGATCGGGAACACCGCATCCGCCGCATCACCTTCGATAGGCACCCGCACGGTTTCTGCGCCCCAGGCGAGGATCAGGTCGCGGTAAATCACCGCTTCCTCACCGATCCACAGGCGCTTGTGACCCGGATCGATGCCGCTGATACGGGTATGGGTGCGCACTTCGGCCTTCAGTTGCTCGGCCATGGTGCCGGGTTCGGCCATGCTCAGGCCGTCGGCGTCTTTGTTTTTGCCAAAACCGGTGGACAGCATCGGCTTGGAGTAGGAGCGACCGTCATCGGCAGTAATCAGCAGCAGCGGGGTTTCAGCATCGAGCTTGCGAAACTCGCGGGCCAGGTTATAGCCAGCCAGCCCAGTACCAACGATCACGACAGGTGCGTTCATTCCTTACTCCTCTAAATGTCTTAGTTGATTTCAATCATTTCGAAATCCATCTTGCCCACGCCGCAGTCCGGGCATAGCCAGTCTTCCGGTACGTCCTGCCACAGGGTGCCAGGCGCAATGCCGTCGTCCGGCCAGCCGTCGGCTTCGTTATAGATCAGGCCGCAGACCACACATTGCCACTTTTTCATTCAGGTACATCCTCAGGTTTCAGGCTTTTACTGGCGCGAACGGTCGATGGATAAAGCGTTGCCGTCCGGCTCAGGGCGTTTTGTACTGATGGGGCCGGGCAGATGCAAGCCTGTTCGACGCAACGGGCGGCCATATCACTCAAAATTATTAGCTGACATGGTAAGCTCGCCGCCTCATTTGCTGCCAATAATGACTCACTGTGCCGCACTCAACTCTCCCCCGCACGGCCCCGCACTGGCTCTCCCGAAGCCTGCTCGCTCCCCTCCCCGACGCGTCTACCCTCGACTGGTTGTTCGACGAAGGCTCGCTGACGCGACGGCTGATCCGTTTGTCGAATGACGGTTTCAGCGTCACGCCGCTGTTCGAAGGCTGGCAGCCGTTGCGCGCCGATGAATGTGCCGCGCTGGACCTTGCCGAGGGCAGCGAAGGCTGGGTGCGCGAGGTGTATCTGCGCGGTCATGGCGAGGCGTGGGTGTTTGCCCGCAGCGTCGCCGCGCGTAGCGCCTTGCAGGGTGACGGTTTGCACATGGACGAATTGGGCAGCCGCTCGCTGGGCGAGTTGCTGTTTTGCGATCAGGCGTTTCAGCGCCGCGCCATCGAGGTTTGTCACTATCCTCAGGAATGGCTGCCGACGGAATCACGAGCACCCGAGCTGTGGGGCCGCCGTTCGCGCTTCGACCGCGGTGCCTTGAGCGTGCTGGGGGCTGAAGTTTTCTTGCCGACCTTGTGGCTCGCCACCCGTGCCCATCCGGAGAACTGCTGATGTACCAGAGCCTGCTCAAGTCCCTGAATCGCTTGAATCCTCGGGCCTGGGATTTCATTCAGCTGACCCGCATGGACAAGCCGATCGGCATCTATCTGTTGCTGTGGCCGACGCTGTGGGCGCTGTGGATTGCCGGTAAAGGTTCGCCGTCCCTGGCCAACGTCGTGATTTTCGTCCTCGGCGTGGTCCTGACCCGCGCCGGCGGCTGCGTGATCAATGATTGGGCGGACCGCAAGGTCGACGGTTACGTAAAACGCACCGAGCAGCGGCCCTTGGTGAGCGGCAAGATCAGCTCCAAGGAAGCATTGGTGTTCTTCGCGCTGCTGATGGGCGTGAGTTTCCTGCTGGTGCTGTGTACCAATGCGAAGACGGTCTGGCTGTCGTTCGGTGGCTTGGCGCTGGCTTTCAGTTACCCGTTCATGAAGCGCTACACCTATTACCCGCAAGTGGTGCTGGGCGCGGCGTTTTCCTGGGGCATGCCGATGGCGTTCACCGCCGAAACCGGTGAATTGCCGGCGGCGGCGTGGTTACTGTGGATCGCTAACCTGCTGTGGACAGTGGGCTACGACACGTATTACGCGATGACTGATCGCGACGACGATTTGAAGATCGGCGTGAAATCCACGGCGATTCTGTTTGGCGACGCGGACCGGGTGATCATCCTGACCCTGCAAGGGATGGCGCTGGGTTGCCTGTTGCTGGCCGGGTCGAAATTCGAGCTCGGCGGCTGGTTCCACCTCGGCTTGTTGACGGCGGCGGGCTGTTTTGTGTGGGAGTTCTGGTACACCCGCGGCAAGGACCGGATGCGCTGCTTCAAGGCGTTTTTGCACAATCACTGGGCCGGGTTGGCGATTTTCCTGGGGATTGTTTTTGATTATGGAATGCGTTGAGACGGCTGGCGCCTTCGCGGGCAAGCCTCGCTCCTACAAGGAAGGAGCGAGGTTTACGGTTAAGGAAATCGCTTACATTTTCGGCCCGGAGTTGGTGATGACGTGCCACACGTCTTTCATCTTGTCGCCTTCCTTGTCGCCTGGCTTCTTGTCCTTGACGAAGTAATACAGCGGCTTGCCGTCGTAGGCCCATTGCATCGTGCCATCGTCACGTTTGACGACTGTCCATTTACCCTCGGCCTTGGCGCCCGCCTCCGCCTTGAACGGCGGCCAGTGCTCTGCACACTCACCGGTGCACACCGACTTGCCGCCAGTGTCCTTGTCGAAGGTGTACAGGGTCATGCCTTTATGGTCGGCCATCACGCCGTCTTTCATCATGACCGGCTCGGCAGCGAAGGCCATTGTTGGCAACGCCAGGGCAGCAGCCAACAGCAGAGCTTTGAAGGAATGCGGGTATTGCTTCATGGAAACCTTCCTTTTGCGGTTGTCAGGATTCGGACTTAGAGCTTAGTTCAGGATCATGACAATCGCCGGGCGACTAAAATACTGTCACACGACTGCAATAATTCCGTTATCTAATGCGGCGCAAGACAGTTAAATGACAAGAGGATTAAAGGCATGGTTGGCAGGAGCATTCTGATCGTCGACGACGAAGCGCCCATTCGCGAAATGATCGCCGTTGCGTTGGAAATGGCCGGCTATGACTGCCTGGAGGCGGAGAACTCCCAGCAGGCCCACGCCATCATCGTCGACCGCAAGCCCGACCTGATCCTGCTCGACTGGATGCTGCCCGGCACCTCCGGCATCGAATTGGCCCGCCGCCTCAAGCGCGATGAGCTGACCGGGGACATCCCGATCATCATGCTCACTGCAAAAGGTGAAGAGGACAACAAGATCCAGGGCCTGGAAGTCGGCGCCGACGACTACATCACCAAACCTTTTTCCCCGCGCGAGCTGGTGGCGCGCCTCAAGGCCGTACTGCGCCGTGCCGGCCCTTCCGATGGCGAAGCGCCAATCGAAGTCGGCGGCCTGCTGCTGGACCCGATCAGCCACCGCGTGACCATCGACGGCAAACCCGCCGAGATGGGCCCGACCGAATACCGCCTGCTGCAATTTTTCATGACCCACCAGGAACGCGCCTACACCCGTGGCCAGTTGCTGGACCAGGTCTGGGGTGGCAACGTCTATGTCGAAGAGCGTACCGTCGACGTGCACATCCGTCGCCTGCGCAAAGCCCTCGGCGACGCCTACGAAAATCTGGTACAAACCGTGCGCGGCACCGGCTATCGCTTTTCTACCAAAGCCTGACCCGGACTATTCCCGCCCGAGAAGCTGACAAGGACGCGTGTTCAAGTGAACCAAAACTGGCATGGCACCCTGATTCGCCACATGCTGTTGCTGGTGACCGGCTGCTTCGTGATCGGCCTGATCACCGGCTATTACGGCTGGAGCCTGGCTGCCGGCCTGGGCCTTTACCTGGCTTGGACCCTCAAGCAACTGCTGCGCATGCACGAATGGCTGCGCCTGCATAAACCTGATGAAGCACCGCCCGATGGCTATGGCCTGTGGGGCGAAGTGTTCGACAGCATCTACCACCTGCAACGCCGCGATCAACGCGTACGCGGGCGCCTGCAAGCGGTGATCGACCGGGTCCAGGAATCCACCGCCGCGCTCAAAGACGCTGTGATCATGCTCGACAGCGACGGCAACCTCGAATGGTGGAACCGCGCCGCCGAAACCCTGCTCGGCCTGAAGACGCCGCAAGACAGCGGCCAGCCGGTGACCAACCTGGTGCGCCATCCGCGCTTCAAGGAATACTTCGAGCAGGACAGCTACGCCGAGCCGCTGGAAATCCCTTCGCCGATCAACGATCGCCTGCGCATTCAGCTGTACATCACCCGCTACGGCAACAACGAACATTTGATGCTGGTGCGCGACGTCACGCGTATCCATCAGCTGGAACAGATGCGCAAAGACTTCATCGCCAACGTGTCCCATGAACTGCGTACGCCGCTGACAGTGATCTGTGGTTACCTGGAAACCCTGCTCGACAACGTCGAGGAAGTGAACCCGCGCTGGACCCGTGCCCTGCAGCAAATGCAGCAGCAAGGCGGGCGCATGCAGACCTTGCTCAATGACTTGCTGCTATTGGCCAAACTGGAAGCCACCGACTACCCGTCGGACAACCAGCCGGTGGCCATCGACGGCTTGCTGCAATCGATCAAGAGCGACGCGCAGCAGTTGTCGGCCCAGCGCAATCAGAAGATCACCCTGGAAGCCGATCCGACGATTCTGCTCAAGGGCAGCGAAGCCGAATTGCGCAGCGCGTTCTCCAACCTGGTGTTCAACGCGGTGAAATACACCCCGGCCGAAGGCAACATCCGCATTCGCTGGTGGGGCGATGAGCAAGGCGCACACCTGAGCGTGCAGGATTCCGGGATCGGCATCGACAGCAAACACTTGCCGCGCCTGACCGAACGCTTCTACCGCGTCGACTCCAGCCGCAATTCCAACACCGGCGGCACCGGCCTGGGGCTGGCGATCGTCAAACACGTGCTGCTGCGTCATAGAGCACGGATGGAAATCAGCAGTGTGCCGGGCCACGGCAGCACGTTTACCTGCCATTTTGCGCCGGCCCAGGTCACCAAATCCCGGGTTATCAGCGCTGCCGACTGATACCGGCCAGCACGCGACACTAGGCAATCATCCAGTCAGCCGCTACATTGGCTGACTTGTGCCTGCCCTTCAGGCACCGCATTTCCCTCTTTTTTGAATACACGGAAACCGCAAAACTCCATCATGGACCCATCCCCTGGCTTGACCCTCGCGACACTCTTCGCCGATTTCGGCATGATTCTTTTTGCTCTGATCCTGGTTTTGCTCAACGGTTTTTTCGTTGCGGCGGAATTCGCCATGGTCAAATTGCGTTCGACCCGGGTCGAGGCCATCGCTGATAAAAACGGCTGGCGCGGGCACATCCTGCGCACCGTGCACAGTCAGCTCGATGCTTACCTGTCGGCGTGTCAATTGGGTATCACCCTCGCCTCGCTGGGTCTTGGCTGGGTCGGTGAACCGGCGTTCGCGCACATCCTCGAGCCGATCCTCGAAGCCGTCGGCGTGCAGTCGGCCGAAGTGATCAAAGGCGTGTCGTTCTTCGCCGCGTTCTTCGTCATCTCGTACCTGCACATCGTGGTCGGTGAGCTGGCCCCGAAATCCTGGGCCATCCGCAAACCCGAGCTGCTGTCGCTCTGGACGGCCGTGCCGCTGTACCTGTTCTACTGGGCCATGTACCCGGCCATTTACCTGCTCAACGCCAGCGCCAACACCATTCTGCGCATTGCCGGCCAAGGTGAACCCGGCCCTCATCACGAGCACCATTACAGCCGTGAAGAACTGAAACTGATCCTGCACTCCAGCCGTGGCCAGGACCCGAGCGACCAAGGCATGCGTGTATTGGCCTCGGCGGTGGAAATGGGCGAGCTGGAAGTGGTCGACTGGGCCAACTCCCGGGAAGACCTGGTGACGCTGGAGTTCAATGCGCCGCTGAAGGAAATCCTGGCGATGTTCCGTCGTCACAAGTTCAGCCGCTATCCGGTGTACGACAGCGATCGTCAGGAGTTCGTCGGCCTGCTGCACATCAAGGACCTGCTGCTGGAACTGGCGGCCCTGGACCACATTCCCGAGTCGTTCAACCTTGCCGAACTGACCCGCCCGCTGGAACGCGTGTCGCGCCACCTGCCGCTGTCGCAATTGCTGGAACAGTTCCGCAAGGGCGGCTCGCACTTCGCGCTGGTCGAAGAAGCCGACGGCAACATCATCGGCTACCTGACTATGGAAGACGTGCTGGAAGTGCTGGTCGGCGATATTCAGGACGAACACCGCAAGGCTGAGCGCGGGATCCTCGCGTACCAGCCGGGCAAGCTGCTGGTGCGGGGTGATACGCCGCTGTTCAAGGTTGAACGCCTGTTGGGCATCGACCTCGACCACGTCGAGGCCGAAACCCTCGCCGGGCTGGTCTACGAAACCCTGAAACGGGTGCCGGAAGAGGAAGAAGTGCTGGAAGTCGAAGGTTTGCGGATCATCATCAAGAAGATGAAAGGGCCGAAGATCATTCTGGCCAAGGTGTTGATGCTCGATTGATCGGTTAATCCAAGTCGGCGTCGCTCCCATCGCGGGCAAGCCCGCTCCCACAAGGTCAGTGCATAACCTGTGGGAGCGGGCTTGCCCGCGATGGCGTCAGAACAGACAACACATCATTGTTTGCCCAGCGCAAAGTTGGGCAATGCCCCCACCGGTTGATTGAACTGGTACGGAATCGACACCAGCCCCAACCCGGTATTGCGCTGCACCACAAAATGCAGGTGCGGCCCGCTGCTGTTGCCGGTATTGCCCGACAGCGCCAACGCACTGCCCACCGCCACCCGCTGCCCCTCGCGAACGCTCACCGAACCTTGCTTGAGGTGCAGGTACACGCCCATGGTCCCGTCATCGTGCAATACCCGCACGAAGTTGCCCGACGGATCGGTGCCGCGCCCGGTCTGGGCATTCTCGGTTTTCACCACCACCCCGCCACGCGCAGCGATGATCGGCGTGCCCTCGGGCATGGCAATGTCCATGGCATACCGGTTTTTAGGGCCGAAGTGGCTGTATTGGCCATTGGCACCCTGGCTCAAGCGAAACGGCCCACCACGCCAGGGCAACGGGTATCGATAGGCCATGGCGGCGCCTGAGGGGTCGCCCAGGGAATATTCAAACTTGGGGGCGTACACAAGCGGCCTTCCTGCCTGGGTGGCCGTGAGCAGCGCCAGACGAATGTTGCTGCGGGCCGGCATCACCCGGCGAATCGGTCGGCTCGGCGCGCCACTGACGTTCTTCAAGCCGGCGAAACTCAACTCGATCTCGACGGGCGCGTACAGGTCATTGCGCACGTACACGCTGTCCATGCCCTTCTGCTTCTTGATATCGACGTACACCTGACGCTCAAGGTGCTCGACCATGCGATCACGAAAAACGAACACCTGGGAGCCCTGCGTGGGGCGGTCACTGTAGGAGACCACGCCATTGGCGTCGATGGACTTGTAGATCGTCATGGCCACAGCCGAGGTGGAGGCCATGACAAGACCACAGAAAAACAGCAGGCGCGCGAGCATGGGCAAAGAGTCTGTCGAGTAAGGCCTGGGAAGGAGCCTAGCAGCTGCAATGGACCCGAGTAGTCGGCAGATGTTTCAAAATGGGCGGGTCAACAGATGTGTGGTGATTTCGAGGGCCCCTTCGCGGGCAAGCCTCGCTCCTACAGGTCGGTGGTGAACCTGTAGGAGCGAGGCTTGCCCGCGAAGACGGACTGTCAGGCGACGAAGATCAAGCGCCTGGGACGAAGTGCTTCTGCGCCGTGCCGCGGGCGATCAGGCGGGAGATGTAGTCGAGCTTCTGCGCATCCTGATCGACGAACCGGAAGGTCAGTTGCAGCCATTCGCTGTCAGGCTTCTGCTCGTGGGCGACGATGGCGTGCAGGTAACCGTTAAGGCGGGCGACTTCAGCATTGTCGCCCTGCTCCAGGTCAAGCACGGCGCTGTCGAGCACTTGCGGCAGGCTGTCGGTGCGTTTTACCACCAGCAGCGCTTCCTTGAGGCTCAAGGCCTTGATCACGCATTGCTGAATGCCGTTCGGCAGGCGCAGCTGGCCTTGGCCACGACCGCCTGCAGCCCCCACGGAGGCTGCAGGCGCCTTGACCGGCGGGCTGTTGAGCAAGCCACGGGACGGTGCGGCAGCCGGGGCTGGAGCGGGCGCGACTGCGGCAGCCTTGCCACCCGTCAATGCGTTCAGGGAGTCGTTACCGAACGCCGAGTTCATCTTGGTCGGCGCACTGTTCATCAAGGTGTCGAGCTTGCCTACCTTGTTCAGCGCCTGCTTGACCTTGGTCAGCAGTTGCTCGTTGGTGAACGGTTTGCTGACGTAGCCGGAAACCCCGGCCTGGATCGCTTGCACGACGTTCTCCTTGTCGCCACGGCTGGTCACCATCACGAACGGCATGGTCTTGAGGTTGTCCTGCTCGCGGCACCAGGTCAGCAGTTCCAGCCCGGACATTTCCGGCATTTCCCAGTCGCACAGCACCAGGTCGAACGCTTCCCGCGCCAGCAACGACTGAGCCTTCTTGCCATTGACCGCGTCTTCGATCCGGATCCCCGGGAAGTAGTTGCGCAGGCACTTCTTCACCAGGTCACGGATGAACGACGCATCGTCCACGACCAACACACTGACCTTACTCATCCATCACCCCTTTAAAAAATCCCGGCAAGCATACCGTCTTGCTGATGGCACATTGCCAAAAACCTTCAGTCACGCCGGGACTTTACGTTCGCGGGTGCTGCTGTCGACTTTATAAACCGCAAACAAAAACGCCCGGCCAAAAGGCCGGGCGCTTTTCTCAGGCAATCTTACTTATCGTCAACTTTGCCCGGAACATTAGCGCTTTCGCCACTTGTGCCTTCAACTTCTTCTTTCATGCGCTTGAGGCCCAGGTGACGTACGTCGGTGCCGCGCACCAGGTAAATCACCAGCTCCGAGATGTTGCGCGCGTGGTCGCCGATCCGCTCCAGGGAACGCAGCACCCAAATGATGCTCAAGACCCGCGAGATAGAGCGTGGGTCTTCCATCATGTAGGTCGCCAGTTCCCGCAGGGCGGTCTTGTATTCGCGGTCGATGATCTTGTCGTACTGCGCCACCGACAACGCCAGGTCGGCGTCGAAACGGGCAAAGGCGTCCAGTGCGTCGCGTACCATGTTGCGCACCTGGTCGCCGATGTGGCGCACCTCGACGTAACCGCGCGGGGCTTCGCCTTCTTCGCACAATTGAATGGCGCGGCGGGCGATCTTGGTGGACTCATCGCCGATGCGCTCCAGGTCGATCACCGACTTGGAGATGCTGATGATCAGGCGCAAGTCAGAGGCCGCCGGCTGACGACGGGCCAGAATGCGCAGGCATTCTTCGTCGATGTTGCGTTCCATCTGATTGATCTGGTCGTCGATTTCGCGAACCTGCTGGGCCAGGCCGGAATCGGCCTCGATCAGCGCGGTGACCGCATCGTTGACTTGCTTTTCAACCAGCCCGCCCATGGCCAGGAGGTGGCTGCGCACTTCCTCGAGCTCAGCGTTGAACTGCGCAGAGATGTGATGGGTAAGGCCTTCTTTACTAATCATGTTGGCGTCCTTGGAGCGTCCGGTAAGGTGCGGTGGACCGCAGCGTCAGTTCAATCAGCAACCACAGCTCCTAGCCGTAGCGACCGGTGATGTAGTCTTCGGTCTGCTTCTTCGCCGGATTGGTGAACAGGGTGTCGGTGTCGCCGAATTCCACCAGTTTGCCCATGTACATGAACGCCGTGTAGTCGGAAACCCGAGCGGCCTGTTGCATGTTGTGGGTCACGATGACGATGGTGAACTTCGATTTCAATTCGTAGATCAGCTCTTCGACTTTCAGTGTCGAGATCGGGTCGAGTGCCGAGCACGGCTCGTCGAGCAGCAACACTTCTGGCTCCACGGCGATGGTGCGAGCAATCACCAGACGTTGCTGTTGACCACCGGACAGGCCGAGTGCCGATTCATGCAGACGGTCTTTGACCTCGTCCCACAGCGCTGCGCCCTTCAACGCCCACTCGACGGCTTCGTCGAGGATGCGCTTCTTGTTGATGCCCTGGATGCGCAGGCCGTAGACCACGTTCTCGTAGATGGTTTTGGGGAACGGGTTCGGCTTCTGGAACACCATGCCGACGCGACGACGCAGCTCGGCCACGTCTTCGCCCTTGCGGTAGATGTTGTTGCCGTACAGGTTGATTTCACCTTCTACGCGGCAGCCATCCACCAGGTCGTTCATGCGGTTGAACGTACGCAGCAGCGTGGACTTGCCGCAGCCGGACGGGCCGATGAAGGCGGTCACGCGCTGTTTCGGAATGTTCATGCTGACGTCGTACAGCGCTTGTTTCTCGCCGTAGAACAGGCTCAGGCCCGGCACTTCGATGGCGACGGTTTCCTGCTCGAGGCTCAAGCTCTGTTTGTCGCGACCCAGAGCCGACATGTTGATGCCGTGGGTGTGTGCTTCGTGCTGCATGGGAGGCTCCCTGTGCTAACAAATTCGGTTCTTTGAACCGCTGGCCTCGTAGCCAGCGGCTTACTCAAAATCTCTATCGGACGCCGGTCCCTGTGGGAGCTGGCTTGCCTGCGATGCAGACGACGCGGTCTTTCAGGAACACCGCGGTGGTGCCATCGCAGGCAAGCCAGCTCCCACAAGGGGCCGCGCCGACCTGCAAATTTAACTGTCCAGTGCTTTGTATTTTTCGCGCAGGTGGTTACGAATCCACACCGCCGACAGGTTCAACGTGGCGATCACCAGCACCAGCAGCAGCGCCGTGGCGTACACCAGCGGCCGCGCGGCTTCGACGTTCGGGCTCTGGAAGCCGACGTCATAGATGTGGAAGCCCAAGTGCATGATCTTCTGGTCCAGGTGCAAGTACGGGTAGTTGCCATCCACCGGCAGCGACGGCGCCAGTTTCACCACGCCCACCAGCATCAGCGGTGCCACTTCACCGGCGGCGCGAGCCACGGCGAGGATCATCCCGGTCATCATCGCCGGGCTGGCCATTGGCAGCACGATTTTCCACAAGGTTTCAGCCTTGGTCGCGCCGAGGGCCAACGAGCCTTCACGCACGGTGCGAGGAATCCGCGCCAGGCCTTCTTCGGTCGCCACGATCACCACCGGCACCGCCAGCAGCGCCAGGGTCAGGGAAGCCCATAGCAGGCCCGGCGTACCGAAGGTCGGCGCCGGCAGTGCTTCAGGGAAGAACAACCGGTCGACCGAGCCACCCAACACATAAACGAAGAAGCCCAGGCCGAACACCCCGTAAACGATCGCCGGAACGCCCGCCAGGTTGTTCACGGCGATGCGGATAATCCGGGTCAACACGTTCTGCTTGGCATATTCGCGCAAGTAGACGGCCGCCAATACGCCGAACGGGGTAACGATCATGGCCATGATCAGCGTCATCATCACGGTGCCGAAGATCGCCGGGAAGATCCCGCCTTCGGTGTTCGCTTCACGCGGGTCGTCGCTGAGGAACTCCCACATCTTGCTGAAGTAGAAGCCGACTTTGGTAAAGGTGCCCATCGCATTCGGCTGGTAGGCGTGAACCACTTTGCCGATGCCGATTTCGAGCTCTTTGCCGTTGGCATCGCGAGCGGTGAGGCTGTCGCGGTTGAACTGCGCGTGCAAATCGCTCAGGCGTGCTTCGATGTCCTGATAACGGGCGTTCAGTTCGGCGCGCTCGGATTCCATGTCCGCTTGTGCGGTGGCGTCCAGTTGGCCTGCCAGTTCCAGTTTGCGACTGTGCAGACGGATGCGTTCCAGGCCGGCGTTGATCGCGCCGATGTCGGATTTCTCCAGGGACTTGAGCTGTGCCGCGAGCTTGTTGACGCGATCCACGCGCGCCTGCAGCTCTGGCCACGCGGCCTCGCCTTCAGCGATGACCTTGCCGTCCTGTTTGACGTTGACCAGGTAGCCGTAGAAATTGCCCCTCTCGCGACGCTCAATGGTCATCAGCTCTGGCGGCGTCTTCTGGTTGGTCAGCCACTCGCCGACGATCCAGGTGAAGTCGTTGCCGTTCAGGTCACGGTTGCCGACTTTGATCAGCTCGCGGGTCATGAACTCCGGGCCCTGATCGGGCACCGGCAAGCCAGCGCTTTTCAGGCGCTCGCGCGGCACTTCTTCTTTCTGTACCACTTCGCCGATGACCAGGTGATTAGCCTGGCCCGGTACGTCGTAGCTGGCGTGTATCAGGTCCGCCGGCCAAAAATGACCCAGGCCACGCACGGCAATCACTGCCAGCAGGCCAATGGTCATGATGACCGCGATGGACACCGCGCCACCGCTGATCCAGACGCCGGGGGCGCCGCTCTTGAACCATCCATTCAGGGAGTTCTGTTTCACAGACTTCTACCTTTCTTAAAGCGACGAGTATTTCTTGCGCAGACGCTGACGAATCAGTTCCGCGAGGGTGTTCATGACGAAGGTGAACAACAGCAGCACCAGCGCCGAGAGGAACAGCACGCGGTAGTGGCTGCCGCCGACTTCCGACTCCGGCATTTCCACCGCGACGTTGGCGGCCAGTGTGCGCAGGCCTTCGAACAGGTTCATTTCCATGACCGGGGTGTTACCGGTGGCCATCAGCACGATCATCGTTTCACCGACCGCACGGCCCATGCCGATCATCAGCGCCGAGAAGATGCCCGGGCTGGCGGTGAGGATCACCACGCGAGTCATGGTCTGCCACGGCGTAGCACCGAGGGCCAGGGAGCCGAGGGTCAGGCCGCGAGGCACGCTGAACACGGCGTCTTCGGCGATGGAGTAGATGTTCGGGATCACCGCGAAACCCATGGCCAGACCGACCACCAGTGCGTTGCGCTGGTCGTAGGTAATGCCCAGATCGTGGGAGATCCACATGCGCATGTCGCCGCCGAAGAACCAGGTTTCCATGTACGGGCTCATGTACAGCGAGAGCCAGCCGACGAACAGGATCACCGGGATCAGGATCGCGCTTTCCCAGCCGTCCGGCACTTTCAGGCGGATCGATTCAGGCAGGCGGCTGAAGATGAAACCGGCCACCAGGATGCCGATCGGCAGGAGCATCAGCAGGCTGAAGATGCCCGGTAGATGCCCTTCGACATACGGTGCGAGGAACAGGCCGGCGAAGAAACCGAGGATCACCGTCGGCATCGCTTCCATCAACTCGATCACCGGTTTGACCTTGCGGCGCATACCCGGAGCCATGAAGTAAGCGGTGTAGATCGCAGCGGCAACGGCCAGTGGCGCGGCCAGCAGCATGGCGTAGAACGCAGCTTTCAGCGTACCGAACGTCAGCGGGGACAAGCTCAGCTTGGGTTCGAAATCGGTGTTGGCGGCGGTCGATTGCCAGACGTATTTAGGCTCGTCGTAGTTCTCGTACCAGACTTTGCTCCACAACGCGCTCCAGGAAACTTCCGGGTGCGGGTTGTCCAGCAGCAGTGGGTGCAGCTTGCCGTCGGCTTCGACGATCACGCGGTTAGCCCGTGGCGACAGACCGAATACGCCTTGGCCTTCGGAAACCTGATCCACCAGCAACGTGCGGTGGGCGGTGCTGTGGAACACGCCAAGCTTGCCGGAAGCGTCGAGGGCAACGAAGCCCTTGCGGCGTTCTTCAGCGGTGATTTCAACAATTGGCGTGGTGCCCATCTGGAAGGTACGGATCTGCTTCAGGCGCAGTTCGCCATCCGGATCGCGAGCCATGAACCACTGGGCCAGGCCACCCTTGGAGTCGCCGAGGATCAGCGAGATACCGCCCACCAGTTGGGTACTGGCGGTGATTTGCGCTTCGCCGTCTTCAAGCAGTTTGTAGCGACCGTTGAGGCTCTTGTCGCGCAGGCTGAACACGTCGGCCTGGGCACGACCGTTAATCACGTACAGCCACTGCTGACGCGGGTCGACGAAGATGTTCTTCACCGGCTCGTTCATCTGCGGCAGATCGATGCGCTTCTGCTCGGTGGTCACTTCGCCGGTCATCATGTTTTCTTCGCTGGACAGCGAAAGCACATTGAGTTGCGAACCGGTGGCGCCGACCAGCATCAGGGTGGTGTCTGTGGCGTTAAGGCTGACGTGCTCCAGCGCCCCGCCCGCCTCATTCAACGCGATCGGCGCTTGACCGTACGGGTATTCGACAGCCGGCGAGATAGTCTTCTTGCCGTCCGGGTAGCTGACTTTATACGTGTGACGGAACACCAGCGCCTGACCGTTGGACAAGCCCACCGCGACCAATGGATGGCCCGGTTGGTCTTCGGCGATGGCGGTCACGGTCGTGCCGGCCGGGATCGGCAAATCGACGCGCTTGAGTTCGGCGCCACTGTCGATATCAAAGAACAGCGCCTGGCCCTTGTCGGAAACCCGCATGGCCACCTGGTTCTGTTCTTCCAGGGAGATCAGCAACGGCTTGCCGGCGTCTTGCATCCAGGCTGGTGTGATGGCGTCCTTGGCGGTCAGGCTCGCACCCTGGAACAGCGGCGCGACGACGTAGGCAAGGAAGAAAAAGATCAGCGTGATCGCGCCGAGAACGGCAAGGCCGCCCACAAGGACGTACCAGCGGGTCAGGCGATCTTTAAGCGCGCGAATACGGCGCTTGCGTTGCAACTCAGGCGTATTGAAATCAATTCGCTTGGGGGGATTAGTAGTCATGGTGGAATTGGCCAGATCATTCATGCGCACACCCTAGCGATCCTGTATGACAGAAAGATGACAATGCAGTGACGCAACAAATCCGCCGCCAGCGGAAACTGGCAGTGGACCGGAAATTTGGGGGGCCGGTATTGACCGGCATTTGTAGGAGCGAGGCTTGCCCGCGAAGGCGTCGGCACATTCAACATCACTGTTGGCTGACCCACCGCTTTCGCGAGCAAGCTTCGCTCCTACACAGGTCCGGGGCGAGCCCCGGGCCTAGGGTGTTACTTTTTTGCGACTTCAGCGCCGCCTTCCGCGAGACCCAGGTCAGCCAGTGCTTTTGCAGCAACCTTGGCTGGCAGTGGGATGTAGCCGTCTTTCACCACAACTTCCTGGCCCTGCTTGGACAGAACCAGTTTCACGAACTCGGCTTCCAGCGGGGCCAGAGGCTTGTTCGGGGCTTTGTTGACGTAGACGTAGAGGAAACGCGACAGCGGGTATTTGCCGTTCAGGGCGTTTTCTTCGGTGTCTTCGATGAAGTCAGTGCTGCCTTTCTTGGCCAGTGCCACGGTCTTCACGCTAGCGGTCTTGTAGCCGATGCCCGAGTAACCAACGCCGTTCAGCGAGGAGCTGATCGACTGCACGACCGAAGCCGAGCCTGGTTGTTCGTTGACGTTTGGCTTGTAGTCGCCTTTGCACAGGGCTTCTTCTTTGAAGTAGCCATAAGTGCCGGATACCGAGTTACGGCCGAACAGTTGAACCGGCTTGTTGGCCAGGTCGCCGGTCACACCCAGGTCGCCCCAGGTCTTGACGTCGGTTTTAGCGCCGCACAGACGAGTAGACGAGAAGATCGCGTCGACTTGTTCCATGGTCAGGTGCTGGATCGGGTTGTCTTTGTGTACGAATACAGCCAGGGCGTCCACGGCAACCGGGATTGCGGTTGGCTTGTAGCCGTACTTCTGCTCGAAGGCAGCCAGTTCGGTGTCCTTCATCTTGCGGCTCATCGGGCCCAGGTTAGCGGTGCCTTCAGTCAGCGCAGGTGGCGCAGTGGCGGAGCCAGCGGCCTGAATCTGGATGTTGACGTTCGGGTATTCTTTTTTGTAGTTCTCAGCCCACAGGGTCATGAGGTTGGCCAGGGTATCGGAGCCGACGCTGGACAGGTTGCCCGATACACCAGTGGTCTTGGTGTAGCTCGGGATCGCAGGGTCAACAGCGGCAACCGCGTTGGCAGTCGCAACGCCAGCAGCGACAAAAGTCATTGCCGCCATCAAACGCTTCAGTTTCATGCCTTACTCCTAGCAGATAGGGTGTGTTAAGTCGGGGCCAAGTATCAGCAGGCCGTGTGAACACTCTATGGCTGAAATATGACAATTGGATGAAAGGCCAGCATTCGGCTTTTTTGCAGGATATTTCGCGTCATCGTTCTTCGCGGGCAAGCCTCGCTCCTACAGGTCAACTGGATCCGTAGGAGCGAGGCTTGCCCGCGAAGGCGTCAGCGCAGACGATAAGAAAAGTCGGCTTAGCGCCCCTTCTTCCAAAGATAAGCGCCCACCAGAATCCCCACGCCACAAATAATCGCTACGTAGTAGGCCGGCCCCATCGGGCTTTCCTTGAGCAGCAGCGTCACGACCATCGGCGTCAGGCCGCCGAAGATGGCGTAGGCCAGGTTGTAGGAGAACGACAGGCCGCTGAAGCGCACCACCGCCGGGAAGGCTTTGACCATGACGTATGGCACGGCGCCGATGGTGCCGACCAGGAAGCCGGTCAGGGCGTACATCGGGAACAGCCATTGCGGGTGGTTGAACAGGCTGTGGTAGAAGGTCCACGAGCTGATCAGCAGCGCGGCGCTGCCAAACACGAACACCCGGCCAGCGCCGAAGCGGTCAGCCAGCGCACCAGAGATGACGCAGCCCACGCTGAGGAACACGATCGCCAGGCTGTTGGCCTGCAACGCAGTGGTTGGCGAGAAGTGATAAACCGTCTGCAACACAGTCGGAGTCATCAGGATGACCACGATGATGCCGGCGGACAGCAGCCAGGTCAGCAACATGGAAATCAGGATCGCCCCGCGATGGTCACGCAATACCGCACGCAGCGGCACCTCTTCAGCCAGCGCTTTGCGCAATTGCAGCTCGGCGAACACCGGGGTTTCGTGCAACCAGCGACGCAGGTACACCGAGAACAACCCGAACACGCCGCCCAGCAGGAACGGGATCCGCCAAGCGTAATCCGCGACTTCCACCGGGGTGTAAATGCTGTTGATCGCGGTGGCGACCAACGAGCCCAGCAAAATACCGGCCGTCAGGCCGCAGGTCAGGGTGCCGCAGGCGTAGCCGATGTGTCGTTGCGGCACGTGTTCGGAAACGAAGACCCACGCCCCCGGCACTTCACCGCCAATCGCCGCGCCCTGAATCACCCGCATCAGCAGCAACAGGATCGGCGCCCACATGCCTATCTGCGCGTAAGTCGGCAGCAGGCCCATGATCAGGGTCGGCACGGCCATCATGAAAATGCTAAGGGTGAACATCTTCTTGCGCCCCAGCAGGTCGCCGAAATGCGCCATCACGATGCCGCCCAGCGGCCGCGCCAGGTAGCCGGCGGCGAAGATGCCGAAGGTCTGCATCAGGCGTAGCCACTCGGGCATGTCGGCCGGAAAGAACAGCTTGCCCACCACCGTGGCGAAGAACACGAAGATGATGAAGTCGTAGAACTCCAGCGCGCCGCCGAGGGCAGACAGCGATAAAGTCTTGTAGTCGTTGCGGGTCAGCGGTCGTGCGGACTGTGATGGCTGCGCGATGCTCGAGGGCGCTGTGGTCATGGCAAGGGCTTCTCTTATAGTCGGATCTGCAACCCCAACAACGCTGGCGGAGGCTTGGGCAGGTCCGGCACGATAGCAAATTGTTCGAAAAAGCACATAGAGGTGCGTATTTGACGGTCAAAATGAGAACCGGACGGTCGTCTCGGGGTCTACCGACCGATATACTCGCTATCTTGCGACAGCTTGCAAGGGTTGCTGTGCGAAGACGTTGCTGGCGCTACCAGTCGATTTCGCAGAGTTTCCCTTTAGGCGCCTTACGAAAAACGTGACGAACGTAGTATGTTCGGGGCTGAATCGTTTTTCTTTGAGACGGCTATTCACCTTGAAGTACCAATGAAGAGTCACGGGTCAGAGGCACCCCCGGCATGATAGAGCTCGAACAAGAAGATCCAATCCCGCAAGGCGACCTGGCCCTGCAAATCACCGCCCTTCCCCGCGAAACCAACGGTTTTGGCGATATTTTCGGCGGTTGGCTGGTAGCGCAGATGGATTTGGCCGGCACCGCCATGGCCAGCAAGGTCGCGGGGGGTCGCGTGGCGACTGTTGCGATTGACCGCATGGCGTTCCTGGTTCCGGTTGCGGTGGGCGCCCAGCTCTCCTTCTATACCCAGGCGCTGGAAATCGGGCGCAGCTCGATCCAGATGATGGTCGAGGTCTGGAGCGACGATCCGCTGTCCAGCGAATGGCGCAAAGTGACTGAAGCGGTGTTTGTGTTCGTCGCCATCGACGGCAGCGGTCGCACTCGCTCGGTTCCGCCACGCGCGCGTTAAACACTGCGTCCGTTTCGCGGTCCATTGCAGTCATTGTTCCCGATCGAGAGCTGTCCCATGAGCACGCCCAACGTTGAAGCCGTAAAACTGGATGAACTGAACTGCTGGCGTATTCGCCACGGCCAGGCCGAATTGCTGGTCGCCCAGCAAGGCGCGCACATCCTCAGTTATCAATTGGCCGGCCAACCGCCGCTGATCTGGCTCAACGACGAGGCCGTGTTCAAGACCGGCAAAAGCATCCGCGCGGGTGTGCCCGTGTGCTGGCCGTGGTTTGGCAATTTTTCGCGCAACCCGCAGAGCGTTCAAGCGATGCGCGTCAGCAACGAACCGCCGACCGCTCACGGACTGGTACGGGCAATGGACTGGGAGCTGGTAGGTATCGAAGCCGAGGGCGAAAGCCTGAAAGTGGCATTTGTGCTGCCCTACCCCGAAGGCGGCTTGCCAGGCTGGCCGCATCAGGTGGATTTGAAGCTGAGCATTCGTCTGGATGAGCAACTGCACATCAGCCTGACCAGCCACAACCGAGGCCCGGACAACGTCACCATCAGCCAGGCGCTGCACAGCTATTTCGCCGTCAGCGATGTGCGCAACGTGCATGTCGAGGGGCTGGATGGCTTGCGCTATATCGAGACGCTGGACGACTGGAACACCGTCACCCAGGCCGGCGATCTGCGCTTTACCGGCGAAACCGACCGCATCTACCTCGATACCCCGGCGACGCTGAGCATTGTCGACCCGGCTTGGGAACGGCGCGTCGAGCTGACCAGCAGCGGTTCGCGTTCGGCAGTGATCTGGAACCCGTGGATTGACCGCGCCGCAGTGTTCAGCGACATGGCCGACGACGGCTGGCAGCGCATGCTGTGCATCGAAACGGCGAATGTGATGGATGACGTGGTGACATTGGCGCCGGGTGCCAGCCATACCCTTGGCGTGAGCATCGGTAGCGCACCTCTATAAGCAACACCATAAACCACTGTGGGAGCGGGCTTGCCCGCGATGGCTGCTTCACATCCAATATAGACACCGGATGTTATGGCCTCATCGCGGGCAAGCCCGCTCCCACATTTGATCTTTGCCAGCCAGCTACAGATCGGACTCTTTCACCACCCGCACTTTCGCCGCATCCAGCGCATACGCCGCATCGGCCAGGTCGTTGTTGACCTTCTCGATCTTCAGCTTGCCGGTCACCCACAGCGGCGTGTAGATATCATCCAGCTTCAAGCCTTTCGGATAACGCACCAGCACCAACTGGTTAGGCGGCGGCGGTGGCACGTGAATGCAGGCGCCCGGATAAGGCACGAGGAAGAACAATGTGCTGCGGCCCTTGGCGTCGGATTCCAGCGGCACCGGATAACCGCCGATGCGGATGTTCTTGTCGTTCATCGACGGTACGGTTTTGGTCGAGTACATCACCGCAGGCAAGCCTTTGCTCTGCTTCATGCCACCCTTTTCGGTAAAGGTGCCATTGCCTTCGGGGGAGTTGTGGTCGATTTCGGGCATGGCCTCGAGGGCTTTCTGGTCCGACTTGGGCATCAGCTCGAGCCAGTCGGTTTCCGGCAGTTCGCCGGCATGGGCAAGGCCCGTACCCAGTAAAAGAAAGGTCAACAGAAGACGGCGCATTGAGGTGCTCGGTAAGGAAAGACGATAAGTCGCCGAGCATTCTAGCCCTCCCCGCACGTTTGGCAGAGAGGGCTTTGTCGCTTTGAATCAGTTCTTTCTGATCAAGCCGTAGATCACCAGCAACACCACCGCGCCGACCAGCGCACCGATGAAGCCTGCGCCTTGACCGGCCTGGTAGATGCCCAGGGCCTGGCCGCCGTAGGTAGCCGCCAGCGAACCGCCGATACCGAGCAGGATGGTCATGATCCAGCCCATGCTGTCATCGCCCGGTTTCAGGACCCGAGCCAGCAGGCCGACGATCAAGCCGATAAAGATGGTTCCGATAATTCCCATGGCATTTCCCTCTGGTTAAGTGGCTATGCGAAAGACTAGTCAGACTTTCGCATACTGCCATGAGAGAACGGCGGCCCTTGAATGGTTCCGCCGCTGCCACATGAAACTGTTTATTCGGCGATAAGCGCTTCGACCTTGAGGATCTGCGCGGCCAGTGTCTCGCGGTCTGCGCAACGCAGGTTGGCGTGACCGACCTTGCGGCCGACCTTGAACGCCTTGCCATAGTGATGCAGATGGCAATCGGCAATGGCCAGGACTTTCTCGGTCTCCGGCACTTTGCCGATGAAGTTCAGCATCGCGCTTTCGCCGACCTTGGCAGTCGAACCCAGCGGCAGACCGGCAACGGCCCGCAGGTGGTTTTCGAACTGGCTGCACTCGGCGCCTTCGGTGGTCCAGTGACCGGAGTTGTGCACGCGCGGGGCGATTTCGTTGGCCTTGAGGCCACCGTCGACTTCAAAGAACTCGAACGCCATCACGCCCACATAATTCAGCTGCTTGAGCACACGGCTGGAATAGTCTTCTGCCAAGGCTTGCAACGGGTGGTCGGTGCTGGCCACGGACAGCTTGAGGATGCCGCTGTCGTGGGTGTTGTGAACCAGCGGATAGAACCTGGTTTCGCCGTCGCGAGCACGCACGGCAATCAGCGAAACTTCGCCGGTGAACGGCACGAAGCCTTCCAGCAGGCAAGCCACGCTACCCAGTTCCGCGAAGGTGCCGACCACGTCTTCAGCAGTGCGCAGGACTTTCTGGCCCTTGCCGTCGTAACCCAGGGTGCGGGTTTTCAGCACGGCCGGCAGCCCGATGGAAGCCACGGCAGCATCCAGATCGGCTTGCGACTGGATGTCGGCGAACGCCGGGGTGGGAATCCCCAGGTCCTTGAACATGCTCTTCTCGAACCAGCGATCGCGAGCGATGCGCAGGGCTTCGGCACTCGGGTAGACCGGGACGAATTGCGAGAGGAACGCCACGGTTTCGGCCGGGACGCTTTCGAACTCGAAGGTCACCAGATCGACTTCATCGGCCAGCTGACGCAGGTGGTCCTGATCGCCGTAATCGGCCCGCAGGTGTTCGCCCAGCGCGGCTGCGCAAGCATCCGGCGCCGGGTCCAGGAAAGCGAAGTTCATGCCCAGCGGAGTGCCCGCCAGCGCCAACATGCGACCCAACTGGCCGCCACCGATTACACCGATCTTCATCGTCAACAACCTCAGGCGATGCGTGGGTCTGGATTTTCCAGGACGCTGTCTGTCTGCTCAGCACGGAAAGTTTTCAGCACCGCGTGGAACTGCGGGTGCTTGGCGCCCAGGATGCTCGCCGAGAGCAGGGCAGCATTGATCGCGCCGGCCTTGCCGATGGCCAGGGTCGCAACCGGAATGCCCGCCGGCATCTGCACTATAGATAGCAGCGAATCGACGCCCGAAAGCATCGAAGACTGTACCGGTACGCCCAGCACCGGCAGGTGGGTTTTGGCCGCACACATGCCTGGCAAATGGGCCGCGCCACCGGCACCGGCGATGATCACCTCGATGCCACGCGCCTCGGCTTCTTCAGCGTACTGGAACAGCAGGTCCGGGGTGCGGTGGGCAGAGACCACTTTCACCTCGTAAGGAATGCCGAGCTTTTCCAGCATATCGGCGGTGTGGCTAAGGGTGGACCAATCGGACTTGGAGCCCATGATCACGCCAACCAGTGCACTCATCGTCGTGCCTCTTCTCTCTGGGCGCCCGCAGGCGCGTCAAAAAACAACAAGCCACGCAAAATGCGTGGCTTGATTGTACGAATTATGGCCGGGCGAACCGGCCGAAGGCCGCGCAGTATACCGCAATGTGGCAGATAAACAGCCCCCGTTACGACCATCTGTCCTATGGCGCAAAGTGCCGGTTTTATTGACCTCAGAGTCAGTCAACTACACACAAATCTCCTGTGGGAGCTGGCTTGCCTGCGATGGCGTCGGTCCAGCGAACATTGATGTTGCCTGACACTCCGCTATCGCAGGCAAGCCAGCTCCCACATTTGATCTTCAGCAATCTCAGGAACCGGTTGTACCATGAGCCGCGCCACCTTCGAGTTTGCGCCAAAGCAACCGCACGTTGGCCTTGCGCACCAGCGCGCAGCGGTACAGGCGAATCTCCAGCGGCACATGCCATTGCGGGCCACCGCAGACCACCAGTTCACCGCGCGCCAGTTCGGCACGCACGCTCAACTGCGGCACCCAGGCAATCCCCAGCCCTTCCAGCGCCATGCTTTTCAGGCTGTCGGCCATGGCAGTTTCGTAGATGGTGGTGAAACGCAGCGCCCGTTGGCGCAGAAGCATGTTCACCGAACGCCCGAGGAACGCCCCGGCGCTGTAGGCCAACAGCGGCACGCTGGCTTCGCCTTCCAGATCGAACAGCGGCTTGCCATCGGCATCGGCGGCGCAGACCGGCAGCATCTCGGTCTGGCCCAGGTGCAGCGAGGGGAAAATCTCGGGGTCCATCTGCATCGCTGCGTCCGGGTCGTAGAACGCCAGCATCAGGTCGCAGCCGCCTTCACGCAGCGCATGCACCGCATCGCCAACGTTAGTCGCGACCAGTCGGGTGGCGATGTTCAAGCCTTCGTTGCGCAACTGCGCGATCCAGCGCGGGAAGAAACCCAGGGCCAGCGAGTGAGCGGCGGCGACCTGCATCACCTCGCCCTGCCCGCCTTCCAGATGATGAAGATGGCGCAGCACTTCACCGAGCTGCTCAACAACCGTCCGCGCGGTGACCAGAAACAATTGCCCCGCCGCCGTCAGCTCGATTGGCGTGCGCGAACGATTGACCAATTGCAGCCCCAATGCGGCTTCCAGGCTGCGGATCCGCCGGCTGAACGCCGGCTGAGTCACGAAGCGTCGTTCCGCAGCCTGGGAGAAGCTGCGGGTGGCGGCCAGGGCGCTGAAGTCCTCGAGCCATTTACTTTCCAGATTCATCACGTCCTCCCGGACACGCACCAATTTAGGTCACACGCTCGCCGCCAACGCGGCGTCACACGGGCATTATGCCGAATGTGCATAGGCTAGTGTTTAACAGCATTGGCTCTAAATTCTCCACAAGCCTAGCATTTGCAGTGTTCCGGCACAGACCGGGTCCATATCGAGATGATTTCTATCATGTCCTCCGCTGCATCTTTCCGCACAGAAAAAGACCTGCTTGGCGTACTAGAAGTACCTGCTCAAGCGTATTACGGCATCCAGACCCTGCGAGCGGTGAACAACTTCCGTCTCTCCGGCGTTCCGATTTCGCATTACCCGAAGCTGGTTGTCGGTCTGGCCATGGTCAAACAGGCCGCCGCTGACGCCAACCGCGAGCTGGGTCACCTGAGCGAAGCCAAGCACGCTGCCATCAGCGAAGCCTGTGCACGTCTGATCCGCGGCGATTTCCACGAAGAGTTCGTGGTTGACATGATTCAAGGCGGCGCTGGCACTTCAACCAACATGAATGCCAACGAAGTCATCGCCAACATCGCGCTGGAGGCCATGGGTCACCAGAAGGGCGAATACCAATACCTGCACCCGAACAACGACGTGAACATGGCGCAGTCGACCAACGACGCTTACCCGACGGCGATCCGCCTGGGTCTGCTGTTGGGTCACGACGCCCTGCTGGCCAGCCTCGACAGCCTGATCCAGTCGTTCGCCGCCAAAGGTGAAGAATTCAGCCACGTCCTGAAGATGGGCCGTACCCAGCTGCAAGACGCCGTGCCGATGACCCTGGGCCAGGAATTCCGCGCCTTCGCCACCACGCTGGGTGAAGACCTGGCACGCCTGAAGACCCTGGCGCCTGAGCTGCTGACCGAAGTGAACCTGGGCGGCACCGCGATCGGCACCGGCATCAACGCCGACCCGCGCTACCAGCACCTGGCCGTTCAGCGCCTGGCACTGATCAGCGGTCAACCACTGGTTCCAGCGGCCGACCTGATCGAAGCCACCTCCGACATGGGCGCCTTCGTGCTGTTCTCCGGCATGCTCAAGCGCACTGCGGTCAAGCTGTCGAAGATCTGCAACGACCTGCGTTTGCTGTCCAGCGGCCCACGCACCGGCATCAACGAAATCAACCTGCCAGCGCGTCAGCCAGGCAGCTCGATCATGCCCGGCAAGGTCAACCCGGTTATCCCGGAAGCGGTCAACCAGGTGGCGTTCCAGATCATCGGTAACGACCTGGCGCTGACCATCGCGGCCGAAGGCGGCCAGCTGCAATTGAACGTGATGGAGCCGCTGATCGCGTTCAAGATCTTCGACTCGATCCGCCTGTTGCAACGCGCCATGGACATGCTGCGCGAACACTGCATCGTCGGTATCACCGCCAACGAAGAGCGCTGCCGCGAACTGGTCGAACACTCGATCGGCCTGGTCACCGCGCTGAACCCGTACATCGGCTATGAAAACGCCACCCGCATCGCCCGTATCGCCCTTGAAAGCGGCCGCGGCGTGCTGGAACTGGTGCGCGAAGAAGGCTTGCTCGACGACGCCATGCTCGCCGACATCCTGCGCCCGGAAAACATGATTGCTCCGCGTCTGGTTCCGCTTAAAGCCTGATCCGACGCGTTACGTGTAGCACCGCTCACCAGGTCGAGGGACTAGACACCTCTCACCTTTTGAGGGCTTGGGGATTTATTCCCCAGGCCCTTTTTTTTAAGCCGATTTTGGTGTGTTCGTGCTGGCCTCTTCGCTGGCAAGCCAGCGCCTACAGGGGAACGCAGCATGTGTGGACGCCCACCAACCACCGTAGGAGCTGGCTTGCCAGCGAAGAGGCCCTGAACAACAACCCAAAAACCCCTCGTTTCGGCGCGTGCACCACAACCGTGCAGACGGACGGCACACTCATAGGTATAGTGCCGCCCCTCTTCGCGTAAGCGGTCGTCGGTAACGAGGCCCAAACCCATGCGAAACCCGAACTAATAACAAACCCGCGATATGAAACCGGGACGAATCTTCGCCTCACCTGTTGTGCCGCGCGCAAACCGGTGTAACGCGATGTTTCTCTCCGGCCAACATTTGCCTACACAAAAAACAGCGAGGAATACTCCATGCTCGAAGTCATTAACGACTTCCTCTCAGGGAAAGTACTGATCGTGCTCATTGTCGGGCTCGGTAGCTACTTCACGATCCGCTCGCGTTTCGTTCAATTGCGTCACTTCTTCCACATGTTCGCGGTGTTCCGCGACAGCCTCAAAAGCAGCGCCGGTCAACTCAGTTCATTCCAGGCCCTGATGCTCAGCCTCGCCGGCCGCGTGGGTGCAGGCAACATCGCCGGTGTCGGTATTGCCGTGACACTCGGTGGCCCAGGCGCCGTGTTCTGGATGTGGGTGACCGCACTGGTCGGCATGTCCAGCAGCTTCTTTGAATGCTCCCTCGGCCAACTCTACAAGCGCACTGACTCCGATGGCACGTTCCGTGGCGGCCCGTCCTATTACATCCAGCACGGCCTGCAAAAACGCTGGTTGGGCATGATCATGGCGTTCCTGTTGCTGGTGACCTTCGGGTTCGCCTTCAACGGCCTGCAATCCCACGCCGTAACTCACTCGCTGAACAACGCGTTCGGCCTCGACACCACCTGGACCGGCCTGGCCCTGGCGGTGTTGCTCGGCCTGGTGTTCATCGGCGGGATCAAGCGCATCGCCAAGGTCGCCGACCTGTTGGTGCCGGTGAAAACCCTGGTGTACATCGGCGTGACGATCTACGTGATCGTGCTGCAATTCGACCACGTTCCGGCCATGCTGATGACCATCGTCAAAAGCGCGTTTGGTCTGGACCAGGCGTTCGGTGGCTTGATCGGCAGTGCCATCGTCATGGGCGTGAAGCGTGGCGTGTTCGCCAACGAAGCGGGTTTGGGCAGTGCGCCTAACGTAGCAGCGGTCGCGTCGGTCGAGCACCCGGTGGCACAAGGTGTGGTGCAGGCGTTCAGCGTGTTCCTCGACACCTTCGTGATCTGCACCTGCACCGCGTTGCTGATTTTGCTCTCGGGCTTCTACACCCCGGGCTTCGAAGGCGACGGCATTGCCCTGACCCAAAACTCCCTGGCCGCGGTGGTCGGTGACTGGGGCCGCATGTTCATTTCCGTGGCGCTGGCGTTGTTCGTGTTCACCTCGATCCTCTACAACTACTACCTGGGCGAGAGCAACCTGCGCTTTTTGATCGGTGAAAACCGCAAGGCGCTGATCGGCTACCGCGCGCTGGTCCTGGTGTTGATCTTCTGGGGTGCGATCGAAAACCTCGGCACCGTGTTCGCCTTCGCCGACATCACCATGACCCTGCTGGCGTTCGTGAACCTGATCGCGCTGTTCCTGCTGTTCAAGGTCGGCATGCGCATCCTGCGTGACTACGATGACCAGCGTGCTGCCGGGATCAAGACGCCGGTGTTCGATTCGAGCAAATTCCCGGACCTGGACCTGGACTTGAAAGCCTGGCCAGCCAACCCGCCAGCCGCCGCCCCCAAGGCTGAAGCTGAGCCGCAAGGCGTACCCGCAGCGCAACGCTGATCGGTAAACGACGGGTGCACAACCTGTGGGAGCCAGCCTGCTGGCGATGACGGACTGTCAGATGACACATTAGTGTCTAACATACCGCTATCGCGAGCAGGCTCGCTCCCACCTGTCATCTCTTGCGGAGACTTCCCCATGGTTCCCAATTCCTTTCCTGCCGCCCAGCACGTCATGGTGCTCTACACCGGTGGCACCATCGGCATGCAAGCCAGCGCCCATGGCCTGGCCCCGGCGTCCGGCTTCGAATTGCGGATGCGCGAGTATCTGCACAGCCAACCTGACCTCGTGGTCCCGCAGTGGCGCTTTCGCGAGATGTCGCCGCTGATCGACAGCGCCAACATGACCCCGACTTATTGGCAGCAACTGCGCGAAGCCGTGGTCGACGCGGTAGATGTCCAAGGCTGCGACAGCGTGCTGATCCTGCACGGCACCGACACCCTGGCCTACAGCGCGGCGGCCATGAGCTTTCAACTGCTCGGCCTGCATGCCCGCGTGGTGTTCACAGGCTCCATGCTGCCGGCCGGCGTGACCGACAGCGATGCCTGGGAAAACCTCAGCGGCGCGCTGGTTGCGCTGGGCCAAGGCCTGGCACCGGGCGTGCACTTGTACTTCCACGGCGAACGGCTGGACCCGACCCGATGCGCGAAAGTGCGCAGTTTTGGGCGCCATCCGTTCAAGCGACTGGAGCGTCAGGGTGGCGGCGTGAAAGCGGCTTCGTTGCCGGCGCAGTTGAATTACAACCAGGGCAAGCAACTGGCGAAGGTCGCGGTGCTTCCGCTGTTCCCAGGCATCGACGCCAGGATTCTGGATGGCCTGCTCGACAGCGGCATTCAAGGTTTGGTGCTCGAGTGCTACGGCAGCGGCACCGGGCCGAGCGACAACCCTGAATTCCTCGCCAGCCTTGGCCGTGCGCGGGACAACGGTGTGGTGGTGGTCGCGGTTACGCAATGCCATGAAGGTGGCGTTGAGCTGGATGTGTATGAGGCTGGCAGCCGTTTGCGTGGCGTCGGCGTGTTGTCCGGTGGCGGCATGACGCGTGAGGCAGCGTTCGGCAAGCTGCACGCGCTGCTGGGCGCCGGGCTCGAAACCGCTGAAGTGCGGCGCCTGGTAGAACTCAACCTCTGCGGCGAACTCAGCTGACACCACACCGACCCTGTAGGAGCGAGGCTTGCCCGCGAAGCTTTTAGCGTTAGCAAGGACGCCTTCGCGGGCAAGCCTCGCTCCTACAGAAGATCTCCACGCGGCATGTAACTTGCTGCTGTTCCAGCATCCCATGGCTGGAAACTCCCCATGCTCCACTCCCATCTCACCACGCTGAATGCAGTTTCGCTGGTGCTCAATGTCTTCAAGGCCGAAGGGCTTTCAAGTGAAGAGTTATTGGCTGGCAGCGGCATCAGCGCGGCGGATCTGAGCCGGGCGGACACACGCATCACCACCAATCAGGAAATGCAGGTCTGCGCCAACGCCGTCGCCCTCAAGCGCGATATCGGCCTGGAACTAGGCCGGCGGATGCACGTTTCGTCCTACGGCATGCTCGGGTATGCGCTGCTCACCAGTGCCACCTTCGGTGACGCGTTACGCCTGGCGATTCGTTATCCGGCGCTGCTGGGAACACTTTTTGAGCTGAGCCTGGAAGAAGATGACGAGCGCATCTGGTTCGTCGCCGCCGATTACCGGGAGAACCCGGCGCTGGCGGTATTCAACGCCGAGTTCTGCCTGGTGTCGCTGAAAGTCATCTGCGACGACCTCCTCGGCCATCCGCTACCGTTGCTGGCCGCACGCTTCGAACATGCCGCCCCCGATTATGAAGCGACTTACGCCGAACACTTCAATGGCCCGCTGCACTTCGACGCGCGGGACAACGCGTTTGCGTTCGACAAGCGCTGGCTTGATCAACCGTTGCCATTGGCCGATGTCATCACCCATCAAGCCATGGCCGAACGCTGCCGCAAGCAAAACACGGAATTCACCGGGCGCCAGGCGTGGCTGGGGCGGATTCGCCACCTGCTCAGCGCGCAGCTGAACGCGGCGCCTGGCCTGGAAGGCTTGGCCGAGCAGATGAACTGTTCGGCGCGGACGTTACGCCGACACCTCAAGGACCTTGGCTGCAGCTATCAGGAATTGCTCGATGAGTTGCGCTTCGAGCAGGCCAAACACCTGCTGTGCGAGGATCAACTGCCGATCCACCAGATTGCCGAAGCGTTGGGGTTTAGCGAGACCGCGAGTTTCCGCCATGCGTTTGTGCGCTGGAGTGGCGTGGCACCCAGCCAGTTCCGCCCCCACTGACAATCCCTGTGGGAGCGGGCTTGCCCGCGAAGGCGCCAGTACATTCGGCACATCTCCATTGGCCGGAACGCCGCTTTCGCGGGCAAGCCCGCTCCCACAAGGTCGGCATTCCACGCCCCGCCAGAGGGCATACCTGCGCCAATAAGGGGCGAATTTCGGTCAACTATTTTGGCCATATCTATCCCCTTTTGGCCTTTCCTGCCGTTCTCCCAAACCCCGTCCGCCGCAAGACTGTGTTCAACCGAATCAGCCTGCGGAGAACAAGAAATGCTGACGATCTACTCGGACGATCATCACCTGCACCACGGCCGTTGTGAATTGATGGACGGGCAACTGATGCCCTGCTTCGAAATGCCTTCGCGTGCCGACCATGTTCTGCAACGCGTGCAGTACCGCGACCTCGGTCCGGTCGAAGCGCCACAGGATTTCGGCCTTGATCCGATCGCGCGTATCCATAGCCGCGACTACCTCGATTTCTTCAAAGGCGCCTGGGCGCGCTGGACCGAATTCAACACCGACGGCGACTTGCTGCCCTACACCTGGCCCGCCCGCACCCTGCGCCGAATCATGCCCACCAGCCTGCACGGCCAGCTCGGCTATTACAGCTTCGACGGCGGCGCACCAATCACCGCCGGCACGTGGCAAGCGGCGTACAGCGCGGCGCAAGTGGCGTTGACCGCACAAGCGGTGATCCAGCGCGGCGCGCGCAGTGCCTTCGCCTTGTGCCGACCACCGGGACACCATGCCGCCAGCGATTTGATGGGCGGTTATTGCTACCTCAACAACGCGGCCATCGCCGCTCAGGCGTTCCTCGATCAGGGCCACAAAAAGGTCGCGATCCTCGACGTCGATTACCACCACGGCAACGGCACCCAATCGATTTTCTACGAGCGCAGCGACGTGCTGTTCACCTCGATCCACGGCCACCCGGAAGCCGAGTTCCCGTTCTTCCTCGGCTACGAAGATGAGCTCGGCGAAGGCGCGGGCGAAGGCTTCAACTTCAACTACCCTCTGCCCGCCGGCAGCGGCTGGGACAGCTGGAGCGCCGCGCTGGAACAGGCCTGCAAAGAGATCGAAAACTACGGCGCAGACATCGTCGTCGTGTCCTTGGGCGTCGACACGTTCAAGGACGATCCGATCTCCCAGTTCAAGCTCGACAGCCCGGATTACCTGGCCATGGGCGCACGCATCGCGGGCCTCGACAAACCGACGCTGTTCGTGATGGAAGGCGGCTACGCGGTAGAAGAAATCGGCATCAATGCCGTGAACGTTCTCGAAGGTTTTGAAAGCGCCCAATGAGGAATTAGAACAATGAACAGACTCAAGCGTTTTATCGCTCCAGCACTGTGCGCCACGGTGCTCAGTGGTGCCGCTCACGCTGAAGAGCGAACGTTGCGCGTCTACAACTGGTTCGACTACATCACCCCCAAAGCCCTGGAAGACTTCAAGACCCAGAACACCCAGACCAAACTGGTCTACGACATTTTCGACACCAACGAAGCACTGGAAGCGAAGCTGCTGACCGGCAACTCCGGTTACGACGTGGTGGTGCCGTCCAACGTGTTCCTGGCCAAACAGATCGAGGCCGGCGTGTTCCAGCCGTTGGACCGCAGCAAACTGCCGAACTGGAACCACCTCGATCCGAAGCTGATGAAGCTGATCGAAGCCAACGACCCCGGCAACAAATTCGCCGTGCCGTACATGTACGGCACCATCCTGATCGGCTTCAACCCGGACAAGGTCAAAGCCGCACTGGGCGCCGATGCGCCAGTCGATAGCTGGGACCTGATCTTCAAGGAAGAGAACATCAGCAAGCTCAAGCAGTGCGGCGTGGCGCTGCTCGACTCGCCGTCGGAGATTCTGCCGCTGGCCCTGCAACACCTCGGCCTCGACCCCAACAGCAAAAAGCCTGCGGACTACGACAAGGCCGAAGCGCTGTTGATGAAGATTCGTCCGTACGTCACCTACTTCCATTCCTCCAAGTACATGGCTGACATTGCCAACGGTGACATCTGCGTCGCGGTCGGTTATTCCGGCAGCTTCTCCCAGGCCGCCAACCGCGCCAAGGAAGCCAAGAACGGCGTGATCGTCGACATGCGCCTGCCGAAAGAAGGCGCACCGATCTGGTTCGACATGCTCTCGATCCCCAAAGGCGCAAAAAACCCGGAAGACGCCTACACCTTCATCAACTACTTGCTGCAGCCACAGGTGATCGCGCCGGTCAGCGATTTCGTCGGCTACCCGAACCCGAACAAGGACGCCACGGAAATGGTCGACCCGGCGATCCGCAACAACCCGAACCTGTACCCGACCGACACGGCCATGGCCACGCTTTATACGCTGCAACCGTTGCCGCGTGATGCCGAACGGGCGCGGACCCGGGCCTGGACCAAAATCAAATCCGGAACCTGAAACAACGACTGAAACCGAAGACCCGCGCACTCGCGGGTCTTTTTTTGCCTGCACTATTTATCTACCGCCAATCGCCACGGCCTGAGCACTACCTTGCACTGATTCTCTCAAACGTCAGCCAAGGATATGGCCATGCCCGAAACCTCCACGCCCAGCTCAGTTGATGTACTCACTCAACTGATCACCGGCCCGTCGCTCACCGAAGTTGCCTCCAATGCCTTGCGCCCCGTCCTCGCATCGCTGTACCCACGACTGGACATCAACCCGTCCCTGACCGTGATCGCGACACCGACCTGGGTGATCAACGACAAAAACATCGAGGCCGGTCCCTGCGAGTTCGAACCCCTCACCGATGTGCTGGTTCGTCTCGCGTTGTCCGGCGCCACGGTGGCCTACATCGATGGCGAACACTTCCTCACCGAACAACCCGGCGTCGAACCGCCAACCCAGCTCCCGGTAGAGATCGAGGCGATCGGTGCCCGCCTCAACCAGCTCGCCCCGTTGCTGTTCACCGCTTACCAGGAACAGCAGATCGACTACTGGAACGATTCCACCAACGCCTCACAACCGCGTTGGCACCAACTCTCGCAAACCTTGCAGCAGCTCTGGAACGTCAGCGACCACAACGGCTGGGACGCAGACCAGCGGGCCATGGCGCACGCCGTGTTCAATGCTCCGGACAAGGCGCAGCGATTGCTCTCCGACCCCTACAAGACGCGCGCCTGCCTGATCGACCTCGACATCGGTGACGGCGCCGCTCGTAAACACCTGAACATCCTCGACACGGCGGTATTGATTGGCACACTCGGTCAGCGCACGCTGATTCTCACGCACTCGATCACCGACGGTTATCAGCATTTTGATTCATTCGATGAGCTCGGCCGGTCGCTGCGCTGGTCAGTGGAAGGCGCGATAACGGCGATCAACGTGCGCTGGCGCCTGTTCGAACCCGAGGGCAACTTCTTCGATCATCAGGCGTGCACGCTGATTGCGCTGGAAGCTCAGGCGATAGGCGCCATCGATTACTTTCAGCGCCCGGACGACTCGATTTTCCTTTCGCGACTCGCTGCGACCAACAGGCAGCAGCCACTGGCCGGGAGCCCAACAGCCCAATACACGCACATGGAACATTCGTTGCCGCAGTGGCTGGAAAACGCCGCGCCCGCCGACCAGAGCCGTTACAGCCGTCATTTACTGGACCTGGTCGCGGTGCAGCAGCAAAACGCCGGAAAAACCTTTCAAGGCGAAATTCCCGGCATCAAGGCATTCACGCTGGAGGAGCTGCAAAAGAAAATCAGCCAGGCGCCGGCACATGGCTTCAACCTGCAAGAGGTTGAAATCACTGTCGCCAGCGTGGTGGTCTGGGGCACGTTCGTGCCGCCCGAGCATGAAGCCACCCAGACCCTTTCCCTGGTCGAACTGGCGTTGCAAAACCTGGTGGCGCTGCCACTGGGGAATAAGTCGGTTCGGTATCGGGATAACACGGCGGTGCCGCAATGGATGACCCCGGCGTACCTGGAGAACCTGGTGACCGCAGTCAATATCGGTGAAACCTATCCGGCGCTGCTGCAAAACCGGCTGGTCGACGACCGTCAACAAGCCTCACGCCTGCAACAGCTCTACTGCCGCCAACTGCCCATCGAATTGCCGTTGCTGGCTTTGCAACAGAAGATCCGTGGCGAGGCCGGTATCGATGAGCAGGGCTATCGTTATGTGGTGGCGGCGCTGGCAGCTGAGCCCGTGGCCCGACAGGTCGATGAGCAGGACATCGTGATTCGCCCGCTCGCGTTCATCACCGGCAATCACACCACCGGTGTTGCCGACGAAGTGGTCAACATGTTCGTGATCGGCCCACGCACTGCGGACGCGGGTCCGTGCCTGCTCTATAGGCCACTGCTCGATCCGCCATTGCTGCAATACCCTTCGCCAGCCAACCTGTTGTACGCCATCAAACACTCAAGGACATTGCGCCAGTCGATACTCGCCTGGTTGCCGGACGGTGTGCGCTTCAACTACTCGCAATACGTGTTTCCCGGTGCACTGCCTTCGGTATGGACCGTGCCGCAATTGCTGGTCGACCCCTCACTGTCTCCGGACTCGACCGGCCTGGTATCACTGGGCAGCCGCGCGATTGAAAATGACCTGCTGCCCACCTTGTTCAACGCCAATGCCGAGGCATTGATCACCCAGGCGAATCGCCAATCGGTGTCCAACGCCGAGGCACGTTGGGCGTCCCTCAAACGCGGCGGTTGGGCGCTGTTCAACGTGGCACTGCCGTTTCTGGGACGCAGCGTGGGTACGGCGGCGTGGATCTGGCAGATCATGGATGACCTGCAAGAAGTGGCAGACGCCGAGGAGCAACAGCAACAACCCTGGACGCCACTGACAGACATCTTGTTGACGCTCGCCATGGTGCTCGCCCACCGAGCGGCGGTGCGTATAAAACCGCAAAGGACGTTGCCCGCCATTGCCACCGAGAAGCCGCTATCGACCACGCAAATCACCGAGCCAGCCAGTATCGGCGCAACCCGTTTACCGGACATCGCCGAACATGAACTGCCGCGCAGCCATCAACTGTCGTTGCACGACTTCGGCGTACTGGAGCGATCGCGACCGGGGCTGGGCGACGTGCTCGACAGCCTGAAAGTCAGCGAACCTGCAGGACTCGTCCTGTCGCACGCCGAGGGTCCGCACCAACACCTGAGTGGTGTCGGGAATAAATGGTATGCCCGGGTTGGCACGCGCTGGTTCGAGGTTGAGCTCAACGACAATGACGACGTGCAGATCATCGACTCACGCCAACAACCGCCGCGATACGGGCCATTGCTGATCAATGGTGCCCGTGGCGAATGGTTTGTCGATCTGCGCTTGCGTCTGCGCGGTGGCGGCCTGAAAAGTCGGCGCAAGCAATTGCAACAGCAGAACGAAGCGCTGTTGCGCCAAAAGAAGCAAGACATCGCGACGTTCGATGCCGGACTGCAAGGCAAGCGCCTGCAACTGGTCAACGTGCGGCGCGCCATGTTGGAAGCCACGTCGGAGACGGCTGCCAGCGCACGCCAGCAATTTCTCGACACCCTCGAACTACAGGTGCAGGAGTACAGCGGCCACCTCGAAGACCTGAAGGCGCTGAACCTCCTCGAAGCGGTGCCCAATTATCGCATCGCGATGCTCGACCGGATTTCCTTGCAGCTGTTCTTGATGCAGTCCTGGGTGGACGAGCGTTACCCGGAATTTCGCGAGAGTCTGCGGATCACCCTGGAGTTGCTCGACAAGATGGACAACGAGGTTGCCACTGACCACGCCGGGGCTTTTGAAAAAATGACCGATTTGACCCAGGGCATCATCGACAAAATCGAGTTCGCGCAAACCCGCTTTGCGGAGCTCAGCCTGCTGGGTCGGGAAGCCGCCGAGGTCAGCCGTCAATACCAGGCCAAACTTCCACCGTTCTCGCTGCAGGATTTGAAGCTGCTGCAAATCACCCTGGGCCAGGAACTGTGTCTGAAGGCTGAGCCTGGAGAGTTCCGTGAACAGGCGCGGGAGGCGCTGGAAAGCCTGATCGAGGATGCCTCGCTGAACATTCAGAGCGCGTTGGACCTGAGCGCGGATGAAAGCCTGAATCAGCTGGGTGAACGCGTCGAGGCGCTGAACAATCTGGTGGAACAGTTCGACGTGATCGACCAGCGATTCCTCGATCTTGTCGCGGAGTTTGCGCAGTACCTGAACAGCGAACGTCTTGAGCAGGTGCGCCAGCGCGTGGCCGAATTCCACCAGGTCGCTGTGCAACAGCTGTCGACTCTGCTGCGCGACCAACGCCTCGTAGAGCCGGTCGCCGGCCCCCCAAAAGCGCCGGCTACGCCCGCCAGGAAAATCATCAAGACCCGTTACAAGGGCACGCTTGTCGGTCAGCCACGCCGCAGTGATGGCGGGCAGGAAGGCGATCTGGTCGACGTGGTGGCGCCGCTGACGGGCAAGGTGATCGCGACCTTTCACGAAAAATCGCCGGGGGTCTGGCTTGAAAGGGTCCCGGCAAAACCGCCCGCCCCGCCCAAGGCAAAACCCGATCTGCCGAAAAGCCTCACTGCCGGCCAGGCGCTGCTCGATGAGTTGCCGGCGTTCAATCAGCGCACTCAGGCACACATCCGTCGGGCGCAACGTAATCCCACGGAAATCGAGGAGATCTACTACCTGCACGCCAATCGCCTGCGTGAGGCCATGGCCAGGATCGATCAGGCCCTGACCGTCGGTAACCACACGGAGAGCAAGAGCGCATCGGCTACAACCCTGCGCCAGCAACTCGACAATGAAGCGACTGCGCTTTATGCCAAGGGCCGCGCGACCCGAATCGACATGACCAAACAGCAGGCCCCGACAGCAGCGCGGGTAGAGTGGCTGGTCGGCAAAGGTGAGGTGACGATTGGAAGAGCCACCGAACGCCGCCGGCTCAAAGGCCCGCGCAAGGACTATTTGACGGAGTATGAAATTCTCGACAAGCCCTCCAGAAAGGTCCTGTGGTATGCGCATTTTCACTATGACAACGCTAACGATCCGCGGGAGTCATTCACGGCTGCGCATCTGAAAACCGTCCATCAACGCAGGCTTGGCGGTGCTTTTGACTGGCGCGAAAGCGGTAGCAATCAGGAGTTGATCGAGATCCACCGTAGCGGTATCAGCCGTGCACAGGCCACTGCGCTGTTTTTCTCCTGAGCCTGTAGGAGCGAGCTTGCTCGCGAAGAACGTCAATGATGGCGCGTTTTAACAGGATAAACGCGGTGCCTGTGGGTCCATCGCGAGCGAGCTCGCTCCTACAGGGGGCAGTGTTTTTCAGGTGTTGCACAGGGGGCACCGCGGCAAGGATGCCGCGGTAGCCGCCGTTACCGCAGAAACGGATATGCCCCGCCCAATTTTTCCAGACCTATACATATCTACCACCTGAGCCCACCGGCGCCTGGGTACTTTGGATCACGGACGGCAACTGCCGCCACGCCCATCCCCAACCGGTTCCGAACTCATGAGCGAAACAATCCCAACGCCCACCGCACCCTTGTTGCTGAACAAAAGCCGCCTGGTAGAACTGACCAGTGACGGTCCAACCCTGCACGACGCCGCTGCTCAGCTTTTACGCCAGGCCCTGAAAAAGACCTTCCCCGATCAGCAGATCGACCCCGACAACGCCATGCTGATGTCCCCAATATGGCGCCAACAAGGTGAAGAACTCATCACCCACAGCAGCCATTTCGAATCGCTGACCCACGCGTTGGCGCGTCAGGCCTTCACCCAGGAGTTCGCCAACTACATCGAAGGCGAACACTTTCTGACCCTCACGCCCCGCTCCCCCGAACCGATCCATCTGCCCATCAGCATGGACGCCATCACCACCCTGCTGAACGAGCACGCGCCGATGCTGTTCAAGGGATTCGAACAGAGCCAGCTGGATTACTGGAACGAAACCACGGAAAAACAACCGCGCTGGCAAGTCCTCTCCGACACCCTGAAAGACGCCCTGAACGTCCAGTCCGTGAATGGCTGGGACGCGCATGAATGCACCCTGGCGCGACTGATTTCGCAACACCCCGACAAGGCATTACGCCCGACCTCCGACAGCGGTCTGACGAACATTCGCGCCTGCCTGCTGGACCTCGATCTTGCCTTTGAATTGGCAGAAGCCAATAGAACCCGACACCTGATGCTGTCCGGTGCACTGGTTTTGACCGCGACACTGGGCAGCCGCGAGTTGATCGTGATGTACACCCTCTCCAATGGCTACGAAACATTTAGTTCGATGGCGCAACTGGGGGCCGTCCTCCCCGCACGGATCGACATCGATCTGAGCGGCCAGAGCCTGAAGTGGCGGCTCTACGAACCCGAGGGTAACATTTTCGACGCCCTGGTCTGGGCCTTGGTAGGTTGCCAGCTCGACTCCATCGATGCGCTCGGCCCGGCCAGTCGCTCGCCCCTGGGCGGATTGATTTCCAGGCAGGCGGCAAGCGCCACGCTCACCGTCGCCGACAAGGCGCGCGTCGAACAGCTGGATAGCGCGATCCCCGAGTGGCTATTGGCGAGCTCACTTGACGATATCCAGACCTACAGCAGCTACCTGACGGATTTGGGAAGCCTCAGGGGTGAAGCCAACAGTGACGTCTTCAACGTCAGCGAAATCCCCCTCATCCATGCTTACGCCCAGCAGAAAATCTGCGCTGCGATTATCACGGACAGGCCCGGCGAAGACGCGACGACGCTGCGACTGGATGACATCCGGATCACCATTACCCACAGTTTCGAAGCCGGCAGTTTCACCCTGCCCGACCCGCACAACCGCAGCGTCGAGACCCTCGCCGAATTCGCCCTGCAAAACACCCGCCCCTACAGCGCGACGGTCGCCTATGCCGACGGCACAGCCGCGCCAGACTGGATAACCGTCTCGTTCCTGTTGCGCATGGCCAACCAAGTGAACGTCGGTGAAATCTATCCGCAGCTGATCAAGCGCACACTCATCGACGACCCGGTGCAGGCCCGGCGCCACAAGATCCGATACTGTCGTCAGCTGCCGATTCTCCTGCCGCTGCTGGCGCTGGAGTGCAAACTCCAGCGTCGGGGCGATGTCGATGAGCAGGGTTACCGTCGGGTGCGCCAGCTGATGGAATCGATCGAAAAAAAATCACCCACCCGCGAATGGCCAGTGCAAATCCGTCCACTGGCATTCATGCCTCGCTACCGACTTGGCAACACACCAGACACCGTCGCCAACACGTACATCATCGGCCCGCGCGAGGGCCAACACGGCCCGTGTCTGCTCTATCAACCGCTGCTGGATCAACCGCTGCGCCAGTTCCCTTCCGAGCAAAACATGCTGTACGCGTTTTATCAGCCGGGCGAACTGCGTGATTCGATACTGGCCTGGCTGCCCGACCGGGCGTTGAGTTTCGACTATGCCCAGTATGTATTTTCCAGCGGCATCCCTTCGCCCTGGACCATTACCGAACTGGCCTTCGAGCCCTTTATCCACCTCGACCTGAGCGCGTCCATCGAGTTGGCGAACACGCCGCTGGACGGCGACATTCTCGCGACCCTGTTCACGCACAACAGCCAGGCCATGGCCGAGCTCGCCGACCGCCAATCCACGTCCAATGCCGAGCGTCGCTGGACGTTGCTGGCGGACAGCGGCTGGGCCATGTTCAGTGTGGCGGCGAACTTCCTCAGCGGCTCGGCGGGCACCGCGGGCTGGGTCTGGCAAAGCATCAATCAGATTCAACAAGCCCTGGACGCCAATGAACGTGGTAACACCGCCGTGCAATGGTCCTCGATCGGCGATGTGTTGCTGACCCTGGGCATCCTGCTGACCCAAAGGGTCGCGACACGGCGCATCTGGCTGTCTAGTCCCTTCCACGAAAGCGCTGTGGCGAAAGGCCTGCTCAAGGAAGAGCCGCCATTCATTGCTCCACCGCCTACAAAGGCTCCGATCGTCACCCATGAAACAACGCCATTAAGCGCCGAACTGCCCACGACTCATCTCTCGACCCTGGCACCCGCGACACTGGGCCGTATCAATGCGGGGGCGCAATTTTCCCAGCAGATCAATCGATTCCAAGTACCCGCCCCGAATCTGCCAGAGGGCGCTAGCCCCAACGCCAATCACCTCCACGAACTCGAGGGAAAGCTGTACGCCAAGGTCGGTGAGCGCTGGTTTCAGGTCAGCGCCGAAGTGGACGAACCGGTCTTCATCGTGGACCCGAATGATCCCTCGCGGTCCGGTTTCGGTGTGAAGTACGACGACGGCGAACATCGCTGGCACTGGGATTTAAAGCTGCGCTTACGTGGTGGTGGGCCGACCGGCAGGATCGAAGCCCTGCGGCGTGAGAAGGCCAGGAAAAAGGACGACGCGTGGGCGGCATTGCATCGGTTTATTGAACTGGAAACCACTCGAAAAGCCAGCCTGGACGAAGCCTTGAAACCCCTGGATAGCACTGACCCGTTAACCACGATGTCCGAGGAAGCCATCGCCACTTACATTGCAAAATCCGATGAGCTTGCCAATGGCTACGGTCAGGCGCTGGACAATCTGGAAAAATGGCGCGAAGCCGGCGGCGCAGGCGTGTTTTATCAATCTCAACTGATGCGCTTGACCGTCGAACAGCATCGCTACCTGAGCGGCTGGATGCGCATGAAGTTACGCGAATACGCAAAGATCGTTGCGCCTCAATTCAGCCAGTCGGAACCTGCGGAAACAAGGACGCGTGCCGTGCAAATGGCGGCCGCACAAAAGGCCATCGCCGTGAGCGATGCAATGATCGACCGTCTCGGTCGGCTGCAGGCCTCACTGGACCGGTTAATGAGCCATACCGGGACCACGCGTAAAGTCGCCGACGACCTGCGAAGGTTACTGCCGTCATTCTCTCACTATGACTTTGAAGCCAATGAAATCGGCATGTCGACCGAGCTCTGCCTGCGTGAGGTGCCCGGCAGCGACGTGGGTCAGATACGCCAACGTGTCGTAGAGAGTTTCGACAATGCAGCCGACGCAGGTCACACACTGATCGAGCAGCGGACCAAACGACCTGCCAACAACCCGGCACTGAATATCGAGCAGCTCACCGCTCTGGTGGATCGTTTGGCAGACGCCGAACGACGTCTGCAGGATCTGTCGATCAATTCGCCCGATCAGCTGGAGCCAGTCCGGTTCAAGCGAGTTCAGGCGCTGGTGGGCAAATTTCATCAACTGGCGCGCAGCCGACTGCTCAAGTTGCTGCCGGAAACTGAAGAAACACCGGTCGCCGCGATGGCGAGACTCGAGCCGGTGCCCTCCACTTCACGCGCCATCGGCAAGGTGAGCAAATCCCGGCCACGGGTTGTGAAAGTGGAAAAGACGCCGTCGACCGAAACGGAGGTCAGAGACGCCGTGCCCATCGTCAAAATGGTCAACAGGCGCCCCGTGCAACCGACGACGTCGGACGACTCCAGCATCGTCGCTAACGGGCTCGACCTGAATAGCGAACTCGATGCATTTATCCAACGCACTCGCACCGACGCCCAGCGCCCTTCGCGCATTCCAGCGGACATGAAAGACCTGTTCGATCAACAGGCCACCCGCCTCGAACAGGCCGCCGAAGAAGTTGAGGCGGTATTGACCCGCAGGGGCGCTGAGTTTCCAGTGGCGAGCCTGACCTCAGAGTTACGCGAAGGCGCCGCGAGAGCCCGGCGTGAAGGCATCAGTGTCTACGGCGCCATGCTGATGGGACGAAAACCGAGGGAGACTTACCTGAAATGGCTGAGCGATAACGACCAGGTCGAGATCGTCAAAGATGTGCGCGGTCGCATCAAGACCCAACAGCGTAAGGACTACTTTCAGGAATACCGGATTCTCGACAAGACACGCCAGAACAAGGTGGTGTGGGTCGCGCACTTTCATTACGACCATCTGACCGACGCTGGCGATAAATCCACGGCCGCGCACCTGAAGTTGGCCGATGCGTATTTGCAGGAACTGCCGGCCACGACACGTCAGGAACTGAGCACCTTCGACGCGGTAGACAATGCACTGCGCAGGATCACTGATCCGGCGGTGCGGGATCTGTTTCTGGCACCCGAGCCGAACATAGCGCCTTGATCAGTCACACCAGACTTTACGCAATCGTGCCAGAGCCCCTTCGATCGCCGGCTCTGGCACGGCAGCAAATCCCAGCACCAGCCCGGCGCGCTGATCCAGCGGCGTCTGCGAGTCGGGCAACCAGTAGCTGCTTAAGCCATTGACTTCGACGCCGACGCTTTCGGCCTTCTCGATCAGCTCCCGCTCCCGGGCAACGCTGCTCACCGAGACCGTCAGGTGCAAACCGGCTGCGACACTTGGCAAGCTGCCTACGCCCTCGATGTTCGCCGGCCAATGGGCCAACAAACAATTGCGCCGACTCAACGCGGCACGGCGCATGCGCCGGATATGGCGCTGAAAATGCCCGGTGGCGATGAACTCGGCCATCACCGCCTGGGTACTCACTTCAGAATGGCGCACGTCGACCGCGCGGCGTTGTGCGAACGCGTCCACCAATCCCGGTGGCAGCACCAGATAACCGAGGCGCAATGCCGGAAACGCGACTTTGCCAAATGTCCCGACGTACAGAACCCGACCATGACGATCGAGTGCCGCCAACGGCGCCAGCGGTGCGCCGCTGTAACGGTACTCGCCGTCGTAATCGTCCTCGACGATCCAGCCTTCGCTGCGTTCGGCCCAGGCCAGCAACTCCAGGCGCCGCGCCAGGCTCATGACCACGCCCGTCGGGTACTGGTGCGACGGCGTCACGTAAGCCAGACGACAATCGCCGAGCCCCGCCAATTCGGTGCAGTCGATGCCTTCACTGTCCACCGCCACCCCGTGCAATCGCGCCCCGGCCACGGCGAACGCATGGCCGGCGGCCCGATACCCCGGATTTTCAATCGCCACGCCGTCGCCCGGCTCCACCAGCAGCTGTGCACAAAGGCTAATCCCCTGCTGCGCGCCACTGGTGATCACTATTTGCTCAGCCGTGCATTGCATGCCCCGCGAACTGCGCAAGTACGCGGCAATCAATCCGCGTAAGCGAGCGTCACCCGCCGGGTCGCCGTAACACAGCTGCTGCAAATCCGGTTTGCGCCAGAACGCCGCATTCAGCTTGGCCCAAACCTCGAAAGGAAACAGGTCGAACGCTGGAACACCGACCCGAAATGCCCGAGGCGGACCACTCGGTGGCGTCGGCAAATGGTTCTTTTCAACCCGCGCCAACGCACCGCTGTGGATAACTTTACTGGATGAAACAACAGGTAAATCCAGCCAATTTGTGGATAAGGCTGTGGGTAACCCTGTTGACAACCCTGTGGATACTTTTGTGGATAGTTTTTTTACCGGCAACGCACGTTGCGGCAATTGCGCGACATAGGTCCCGTCGCCGACCCGCCCCTCGATGAAGCCTTCGGCATAGAGCTGGTCATAGGCACGGACCACGCTGTTGCGTGAAATAGCCAACGCCGCCGCCAGATCCCGACTGGCAGGTAACCGCGTGCCGCTGGCCAGTCGTCCGTCCAGCACCCGCACGCGTAACGCCTGGTACAGCTGACGACTCAGGCCCTGGCGGCGATCGAGTTCGATACCCGCCGGGTTGAACGACAGGGACAGCGGTTCGCTGGTCATGGCAATGGACCTATGAAATTGGTCGTTAATGGCTCTTACAACAGACCAATAGCCTGCCTAGGATGCAGACATTCGCCAAGGGATATTTCCATGTATACGCCAAGCTACTTTGCCATCAAAGATTTGCACGAACTGCAGCAACAGATACCCGGCACCCGCCTCGCCCTGCTGGTCACCCATGGCGAACAAGGCCTGCAAGCCAGTCATCTGCCGTTGCTGCTGAACACTGAAGAAGGGCCGAATGGCACCCTCTACGGCCACTTCGCCAAGGCCAATCCGCAGTGGAAAGAACTGCAGAATGGCGCTGAAGCGCTGGTGATTTTTGCCGGCGCCGATGCTTACGTCAGCCCGGGGTTTTACCCCAGCAAAGCCGAGCACGGTAAACACGTGCCGACCTGGAACTACGTCGCCGTGCACGCCTACGGCAGCGCCGAAGTGTTCACCGATGCCGATCGCCTGCTCACGCTGGTCAGCGCCTTGACCGATCGCCATGAAGCCGGTCGCGCCCTGCCGTGGAAAGTCGCTGACGCACCCGCCGACTACATCGATGGCATGCTCAAGGCTATCGTCGGTTTTGCCTTGCCGATCCAGCGCCTGGAAGGCAAACGCAAGCTCAGCCAGAACCGCAATGCCACAGACATCGCCGGTGTGCGTGAGGGGCTCGCCGCCAGCCCGGATGCGCACGACCAGGCCCTCGCCCACTTGATGCTTAAGGAATGAACATGAGTCAGATCGAGATTCGCCAGGTCAGCGCCGATGACCACGCCGCGTGGCTGCCGTTGTGGCAGGCCTATTTGCGCTTCTACAACACCGAACTGCCGGACGCCGTCACCCAAAGCACCTGGCAGCGTATGCTCGACCCGAGCGAACCAACGCACGCCGCCCTCGCCTGGGCCGACGGCAAAGCGTTGGGCCTGGTGCATTTCATCTACCATCGTTCGAACTGGAGCATCGAAAACTCCTGCTACCTGCAAGACTTGCTGGTGACGCCCGAAACCCGTGGCACCGGCGTCGGCCGCAAGCTGATCGAATTCGTCTACACCACCGCCAAAGAAGACGGTTGCTGCAAGGTCCACTGGCTGACTCACGAAAGCAACGCCACGGCGATCCAGCTCTACGAGCGCATCGCCGAACGCCCCGGTTTCATCCAGTTTCGCAAAGCCATTTAAGGTTCAAGGAGAACAGCATGTCGACTTCACTCGCCGATTGGAAAGGCGTCCCGGCACCGTCGGTTGAAACGATCGAAGGACGTTTCATCCGCCTGGAAAAACTCGACCCGGCACGCCACGCCGACGGCTTGTGGAAAGCCCTGCAAGGCCCCGGTTCCGATCCCAAGCTTTGGGACTATTTGCCTTACGGGCCCTTCCCCGAGCGCAGCGCCTTCAACGATTGGCTGAACAACCACGCCGCCAACAGCGACCCGTACTTCTTCAGCGTCATCGACCGTGCCAGCGGCGACGTGCAAGGCATCCTCAGCCTGATGTCGATCGTCCCGGCCCAGGGCCGCATCGAGATTGGCCACGTCACCTTCGGCGCACCGATGCAGCGTTCGCCGAAAAGTACCGAGGCGGTTTATTTGCTGGCCAAGGAATCGTTTGCCCTGGGTTACCGACGCCTGGAATGGAAGTGCAACAACGGCAACGCGCGCTCCAAGTATGCAGCCGAGCGGCTGGGCTTCAGTTTTGAAGGGGTGTTTCGCCAGCACATGGTGGTCAAGGGGCAGAACCGCGATACGGCGTGGTATTCGATTCTGGATTCGGAATGGCCGGTGGTTGGGGCTGGGTTTGAGAAGTGGTTGAGCGATGAGAACCAGACGGATTCGGGGCAAGTGAAAACGTTGGCGGAGTGCCGCGGCTGATCTTCAGCGCCTGGAAGGACGCCTTCGCGGGCAAGCCCGCTCCCACAGGATTTTCAGCGAACACAAATGCCGAGTTCGCCTCAGAAACTGTGGGAGCGGGCTTGCCCGCGATGCTTTTCAGGGTTCGTTAACGTATGGATTTATCGAGCTTCCAACCCAACGCATCCAACGCATCCAACGCATCACACCCATCCTGGATCAGGATGTGCGCTGCACTGACGAAATGCTCAAGGTCGTGTCCCTCGGCTTCTTTGACGCACAGGCAGGCGACGCTATTGAGTAGATTGCGCGCGGCTTTTATTCGGTGGACGGCGGTTTCAAGAAGATCGGCAGCGCGGGCTTCGGTGTCAATGTACAGCGTGTCGCCAGCGCTGAAACTGCCTTGCAAGGGATGATACTTAGCCATGGTCTGACTCCGGTTAGTGTCGGGAGGTCTTCTTTATTTTGACCGGCTAAGATCAGTCACCGATTCGTCGGCGCCGGGCGAACTATAGGCGAGCTCTAAAACGAAGTACAACCCGGTTTTCTCATCTCGGAGGTGTCCTACGTGACGCTCGGAATGAGGTGACGTCTGCAAAATGTAACCAACCTTGAAGCCTTCATACCAACAACTTCGGCCCCTTGAGTAGTCGGTGCAGTATCAGTCGCGCCGAATCCTCAAAACTCCCATTCTCATTCCAAACAACCTGAAAACTTTATTCAGCGATTTCAGAGTCTGGTTCCCTTCTCCATGCTCCATATGCACGAGTGTCCGAACCGAAATTTTGCACATCCTTGCGAACTGACTCTGGCTCAGGCCCGTCACCTCGACTCGCAGCCGACGGATCGCTTGATGGATGCTAAGAGTGTCGTTTGCGAGGTCATCAAGAATGCTATCAAGCAGAATCATCCGCTCCAGTACAGACATCGTCATACCGTTTCCTCCATTTAAACCAAGCAAAACGATGTGCAAAATAATGCATTCACGAATCTGAACGCTGCCCAAAAAACGCATTAAATTGCATATAAATGTGTGTTTATCCGGTCAAAATGCAAAAGAATGCATTTGCGCAGACATCATTCTGTAAAAACCCTTCGCTATACAGGACGCCCCGCTTATAACAACACGGACGTCCACCCCATGCCCTTCTCGCCCCAGCGTCTGGCGCTCAGCATCGCCCTGTTGATCAGCACTGGCGTCAGTGCTGCGCCGTACAAAAACGTGCAGATCGACACCGCGACCACCATCGCGCAAACCCTCGGCGGTGCGGACACGTTGACGATTTCGGCGCCTGGCAGCATTACCAACGCCGGCAAGACGGTCAGCCTCAAGGACGCTACCGCCGGCGTCGGTGTGAAGATCGATAACGCGGGGAAGATCATTTCCACCGGTGGGCGGGCCATCGACAGCAGCGGCGACCTAACCCAGGCGCGCAACTACAGCATTTACAACCGGGCCGGCGGGCAGATTCTCGGGTTCAACGACGCCCTGCGCATCGACAGCAATTTCGCCAGCGGCAGTCTGTTGATCGATAACAGCGGCATCATCCGCTCCACCACTGGCCAGGGCCTGGACCTCGATGCGCTGCGCAGCGCCGGGGTCACGACCACCATTATCAATCGCGCGGGCGGGTTGATTCGCGGGGATGCCAGCGATGGCATGAAGACCGGCGCCAACGCGACCATCACCAACTATGGCGAGATCTCCACGGGCGATGCCCACAACGCTGACGAGAAGTTCGATGGCATCGATATCGATTCGGCAACCGGCGTGACCGTGACCAACTACGGCACGATCTCCGGTGGCCGCCACGGCATCACCACCGACCTGGGCGCGACACTGACCAACTACGGGCAAATCACCGGGCGCAACGGCTCGGGTTTCGGCTCCGATGGCGATGGCACCGTAATCAACCACGGCACCATCACCGGTGCCTATTCCGGGTTGCAGCCCAACGGTGACGGCGATGGCGTGGACATCGACAAGTTCGCCCACATCGAAAACTACGGCACCATCCAAGGCATCGGTGCAGGTGGCGTCGATAAGAACGGCTTCGCCAATGGCAGCGAAGGTATCGCGCTCGGTGGCGGCTACGTGCTGAACGCCAAAGACGCGCTGATCAGCGGCGCCAACAGCGCCATATTGGTCGACGACGGCAGCGGCGGTTCCGGCGTGGCCGCGACGACCCTGGGAAACTTCGGGGGCATTCAAGGCCTCGATGGGTTTGGCGTGAAGTTCGTCGGCGAGTTTGCCGACAGCGTGATCAACGGCGGGACCATCAGCGGCAGCGACGGCCTGGCGTTGGACTTGGGCGGTGGCAACGACAGCCTGACCCTGCGTAACGGCAGTCGCTTTGTCGGCGTGGTCGACGGCGGCAGCGGAGTCGACCGCGTGGTGATGGATGACGTGGCGGGCGGCAGCTTCGGCGCCAGTCGCCACTTTGAATGGCTGGAGGTCAAGCAAGGCGCCTGGACGCTGACCGGCAGCGGCGATTTCAGTGACGGCGGCGCCGTGCGCAATGGCGCGACGCTGATCAACCAGGGCGGTATCGCTGGCAGCCTGACAGTCGACGCGGGTGGCGTGTATGCCGGCGGTGGTTCGGTGGGCAATCTGCTGGTCAATGGCACCTTGCAGACCAACACCAGACTCGGCACCGCGATCATCACCCGCGACTTGACCATGGGCAACGGTTCGACCTTGGCCTATGGCGTCAACGCCGATGGCAGCAGCGCGCCGATTCAGGTAGGCGGCACGGCCAACCTCAACGGCGCGACGCTGGCGGTGAACCCAAGCGAAGGCACTTATCCGTGGCAAAGCCACTACACCGTGTTGCAGGCGGCGAGCGTCAACGGCACCTTCGGCAAGGTCACCAGCGACTACGCGTTCATCACGCCGACCCTGGCCTACACGCCCACCCAGGTCGACCTGACGTACACCCGCAACGATGTCGCCTTCAACGAATTCGCCGTCACCGGCAACGGCAGCAGCGCCGCCAACAGCCTGGCCTCCATAGGCCAAAACAATGCGCTGTACAACGCCCTGCTCAATACCACTAGCGCCACGGCGGGCGCGGCCATCGAGCAGCTCAGCGGCGCCAGCAACGCCGACCTGACCAGCGCGACCCTGGGTGTCAGCAACCAGATCGGCGGTAGCATGCTGTCGGCGATGCAACAGATGGGCAGTGGGTCCGCATTGCTGGTGGGCCTCGAGCAACGGGACACGCCGGTCCTCGCCGCTAACGGCGTACCCAACGCAGCACGTAATCTCAACGATCCAAACGCCCAGGGCCGCCTCTGGTTGCAGGCCATCGGCGGCTACGGCAAGCTCGACGGCGAACACGGCAGCAGCGGCCTGGAACAGCGCAGCAAAGGCACGGTGCTGGGCGTCGACTGGTCACTCGATCCGCAATGGCGCCTGGGCGTGCTCGGCGGTTATTCGAAGACCGATCTGGATGCTACCGGCGTCGATGGCAATGTCGAGAGCTGGCACGCCGGCGTCTATGCCCTGCGCCAAAACGGCCCGTTGGCCGTGCGCCTCGGCGCGGCGTACAGCGGTCATCAGGGTGAAAGCAAACGCACCGTGGCCTTCAACGGTTTCAGCGACCGGCCCAAAGGCGATTACGACGCCGACAGCCAACAGGCGTTCGCCGAACTCGGCTACGCCATGGGCAGCGGCCGCCTCAGCGCAGAGCCGTTCGCCAACCTCGGCTACCAGCGCTATCACCGCGACAGCTATCAGGAAAAAGGCGGCACCGCAGCCCTGCAGGTCGACGGCCAAACTCAGGATAATTTCAGCACCACTTTCGGCCTGCGCCTTGCGCACCTGAGCAGCCTGGACAACGGCATGAGCCTGACCCCGCGCATGACGGCCGGCTGGAAACACACCTATGGCGACGTCAGTAACTCGACTCGCCAGGCCTTCGTGGTCGGTGGCACGGCGTTTAGTGTCGATGGCAGCTCACTGGACCGTGACAGCCTGGTGCTGGAAGCCGGGCTGGATGTTGGCATCTCGGCGCGGCATAGCGTCGGGGTTGGCTATAGCGGCGAGATCGGCAGCAACAGCCGCAATCATGGGGTGATCGGGCAATGGCAGATGAGTTTCTGACAGAGCGATAGAGACGCTGGTCTCGATTTTTTGTAAGAAAAATCGTCTTCTCTCTCCGATAAAGTCAGCCGCCTTTAAGCGGTTGCCTTTTTTCCGCGCCAAACGCCGACATCAGCCGCAGCACCTGCGGACGCGCCTGACATCGGTATTTGTGGCTGCCTTTTAGAGTTTGGTCTCCTGTCAAAAGAGGCCAGACTCCGATGCCCACTCAACACACTTACCGACCACAGCACCTCGCCTTGGCGATTGCGCTTGCCTTGGGTTGCGCTGATTTTGCGATTGCTCAGCAGACCACGGCCGAGATGGATTTTCCCACGGCTAAAACGTCGGCGGCGATCGCCGACTTTGATCGCTTCCTGAACGCTACCGACACCCTCTCCCAAACGATCAAGAAAGCAACGGACGGCAGCACCCTGCAACTGGATGATCGCAATGATTTGATCACGATTGGGACTCGCGGGAGTATCACCGGACTGCTGGATGGCGGCAGCGGTGAGAACGCCGTACAACTCGATGCCGCAAAAGGTGGCAGCCTCGGTGACACCCGCCAATTCCAGCGACTCGACGTCAAGCAGGGTTCCTGGACAAAGACCGGTGAAGGAGACTTCAGTACGGGTGCCCTGGTTCGTCCGAAAGCGACCCTTGCCAATGCAGGACGTATCGCCGGCGATGCGTGGGTTCAGGGCACTCTGAACAATAAGGGCGATATCGATGGCCGCGTCGACGTCTTCGAAAAAGCGGCGTTCAGTGGCAACGGCAGCGTGGGGGCCCTCCACGTTCAAGGCCACATGACGGTCAACCGATTGCAAGGCGCACCGACGGTGAAAGGCGACATGAGCCTGTCCAAAACAGCGGTCTTGTCCTATGAGGTCAACCCCGACGGTTCCAGCGAAACCATCAAGGTCGATGGCACAGCCAAACTCGATAGCACGACTCTCAAAGTCGTCACGACAGAGGGCGAATTTCCGCAGAGCAGCCAGTACACAATCATTGAAGCCAACAAGATTGAAGGCCAATTCGGCACGGTCATTAGTGACCTGGCTTTCATGACACCAACCCTGCAGCACAACGAAAAGAATGTCGGCCTGACCTATGCTCGTAATGAAGTGCCTATCGAGAGTCTTGCCGATACTGACAACGGACGGGAGTTCGGCAAAAGCGTCATCGAGCCACTCCAAAATAGTCCGGAAGTTCAAATACCCTCGGACAGTGAAAACACTGTCGTCGCCGCAGCGACGCCAACCACCAGCACTGACACACCGCCCGCAGCGTCGCAGCCTTCGACTGCCGCAAGCGCTTCCGCTACAACCCAAAAACCAGTATCGAACGCTGCCATCACCACCCTGCTCGCCTCCAACAAAGAAACGGCCTCATACGCCCTCGAACAACTGGCCGGCTCCAGCAACGCCAACCTGGCCAAAGCGACCTTGAGCAGTGTCGATCCAGTCAGCGGCAGCATGCTTTCGGCCATGCGCCAATTGGGCACAGCCAATCAGAGCAAACGCAACAACGCACCACGCCTGGCTGCCGGCAGCGAAGACAATGGCAGGGTCTGGCTGCAAGCACTGGGTCACGGCGGGAAACTGGATCGCGACATTGAGCCCTTGCAACATTCGACCAAGGGACTGCTGCTGGGTGCGGATTGGAGCATCGACGAGGAATGGCGCCTGGGGGTCATGGGCGGTAGCTCTCGTACGCAATTGGATAGCCGCGAACTCGATGGCAATCTCGATAGCTGGCATCTCGGCGCTTACGCATTGAGGCAGAACGGTCCGATGTCACTTCGGCTTGGCGCGACTTACGGCAGCCACGATGGAAGCACCGCACGCCGGGTCGCCTTCAGCGGTTTCAGTGATCGCCCAAAAGGCAGCTACGATGCCAACACCCAACAAGCCTTCGCGGAGGTGGGTTACAACCTTGGCCGCTACAACGTCAGCTTCGAACCGTTCGCCAGCCTCGGTTACCAACGCTATCAGCGCGACGGCTACACCGAAAAAGGTGGGGCCGCGGCGTTGAAGGTTCATGAGCAGGCCCAAAGCAACATGAACAGTACGTTTGGTTTGCGCCTGGCGAAGGTCGAGACCCTGGATAACGGTATGCGGCTGACACCGAGATTAAGTGCTGGCTGGAAACACACTTACGGCGAGCTCTACACCCACACCCGCCAACGGTTGGTCACTGGTGGCAACAACTACACCGTTTACGGAGCGGAACTGGATCGCAACAGCCTGCTGGTGGATGCCGGTCTGGACCTTGGGCTCTCGGCAAATCACAGCGTGGGGGTTGGCCTTACCGGCGAAGCCGGCAGCGACAGCCGCAGCTACGGCGTGATGGGGCAGTGGCGGATGGCGTTCTGATCTTCCACTGACTCAACACAAATCCTGTAGGAGCTGTCGAGTGAAACGAGGCTGCGATCTTTTGATCTTGCTTTTAAAAAACAGAATCAAAAGATCGCAGCCTCGTTTCACTCGACAGCTCCTACAGGGAACGATTTGATCGGCGCACAAAAAAAAGGGGAGCACATGCCCCCCCGAGGTTTAAAACGGTGTGATCCCGGCTGTTAACTCAGCCTTCGATCTCGATCAGGATTTCGCCCGGATTCACCCGGTCGCCCTTGGCCACGTGAATGGCAGTGACTTTGCCGGCAATGGCGGCCTGGACTTCGGTTTCCATCTTCATGGCTTCAGTAATCAGCACAGCCTGGCCAGCCTTGACGGTGTCGCCTTCCTTGACCAGCACGTCGACGATGTTGCCCGGCATGGTGGTGCTGACATGGCCCGGTGCAGTGGCTTGCTTGCGCTTGCTGCTGCCGCCGCTGACGAATTCGTTGAGCGGTTCGAACACCACTTCTTCCGGCATGCCGTCGATGGACAGGTAGAAGTGGCGCTTGCCTTCAGCCTTGACGCCAACACCGGTGATGTCGACGCGGTAGGTTTCGCCGTGGACGTCGATGACGAACTCGGTCGGCACGCCTTCGCCACCGGCCGAGGTCACGCCACCGGCTTCAGGAATCGGCAACAGCACTTCAGGTGTCAGGGTGCCCGCAGCACGTTCTTCGAGGAACTTGCGGCCGATGTCCGGGAACATGGCGTAGGTCAGCACGTCTTCTTCGGACTTGGCCACGGCGCCGATTTCGGCACGCAGCTTCGTCATTTCAGGCTTGAGCAGATCGGCTGGACGCACGTCGATCACGTCTTCGCTGCCGATCGCCTGGCGACGCAGTTTCTCGTTCACGGTGCCCGGCGCCTTGCCGTAGCCGCCTTGCAGGTAAAGCTTCACTTCATTGGTGATGGTCTTGTAGCGCTCGCCTGCCAGGACGTTGAAGAACGCCTGGGTGCCGACGATCTGCGAGGTCGGGGTCACCAGCGGCGGGAAGCCGAGGTCTTCACGAACGCGCGGAATCTCTGCCAGCACTTCACTCATGCGATTCAGGGCGCCCTGCTCTTTCAACTGGTTGGCCAGGTTGGAAATCATCCCGCCCGGTACTTGGTTGACCTGAACGCGGGTGTCGACGGCGGTGAATTCGCTTTCGAACTGGTGGTACTTCTTGCGCACGGCATAGAAGTACAGGCCGATCTCTTGCAGCAATTCCAGGTTCAGGCCAGTGTCGAACTCGCTGCCTTTAAGGGCGGCGACCATCGACTCGGTGCCCGGGTGGCTGGTGCCCCAGGCGAAACTGGAGATCGCGGTGTCGATATGGTCGGCACCGTTTTCGATGGCCTTGAGTTGGCACATGGCGGCCAGGCCAGCGGTATCGTGCGAGTGAATGAACACCGGCAACGATTGCTCGGACTTCAATGCCTTGACCAGTTCGCCGGTGGCATACGGGGTCAGCAAGCCGGCCATGTCCTTGATCGCCACCGAGTCGCAACCCATGGCTTCCATTTGCTTGGCTTGGGCGACGAAGGCCTCGATGGTGTGCACCGGGCTGGTGGTGTACGCGATAGTGCCCTGGGCGTGTTTGCCGGCAGCTTTGACCGCTTCGATAGCCACACGCAGGTTACGCACATCGTTCATCGCGTCGAAAATGCGGAACACGTCGATGCCATTAACCGCAGCCTTGGCGACGAAGGCCCTGACCACGTCATCGCTGTAATGGCGGTAGCCCAGCAGGTTCTGGCCACGCAGGAGCATTTGCAGGCGCGTGTTAGGCAGCGCAGCGCGCAGTTGGCGCAGACGCTCCCACGGGTCTTCTTTAAGGAAGCGTACGCAGGCGTCGAAGGTCGCGCCGCCCCAGCATTCCAGCGACCAGTAGCCGACTTTGTCGAGCTTGTCGCAGATCGGCAGCATGTCTTCGGTGCGCATGCGGGTGGCGAGCAGCGATTGGTGGGCGTCGCGCAGGATGGTGTCGGTTACATGGATCTTCTTGCTCATTGTTCTATTCCTCACAGGCCTGCGTGGGCGGCGATGGCGGCGGCGATGGCCAGGGCCAGCTCTTCGGGTTTGCGCTTGATCGAGTAGTTGGTCAGTTCAGGGTGGCTTTCAACGAAGCTGGTGTTGAACTGGCCGCTACGGAATTCCGGGTTGCGCAGGATTTCCTGGTAGTACGCGGCGGTGGTCTTGACCCCTTGCAGACGCATGTCGTCGAGGGCGCGCAAGCCACGGTCCATCGCCTCTTCCCAGGTCAGCGCCCACACCACCAGTTTCAGGCACATGGAGTCGTAGAACGGCGGAATGGTGTAGCCGGTGTAGATCGCCGTGTCGGTGCGCACACCGGGGCCGCCGGGGGCGTAGTACCGGGTGATCTTGCCGAAGCTCGGCAGGAAATTGTTTTTCGGGTCTTCGGCGTTGATCCGGAATTGCAGCGCGAAACCGCGGTGCTGGATGTCTTCCTGTTTTACCGAAAGCGGCAGGCCGGACGCGATGCGGATCTGCTCACGCACAATGTCGATGCCGGTGATTTCTTCGGTGATGGTGTGTTCCACCTGCACCCGGGTGTTCATCTCCATGAAGTACACCTCGCCCTCGGCGAGCAGGAACTCCACAGTGCCGGCATTCTCGTAACCCACAGCCTTGGCCGCACGCACCGACAGGTCGCCGATGTAGGCGCGCTGTTCCGGAGTCAGTTGCGGGCTCGGGGCGATTTCGATCAGCTTCTGGTTGCGACGCTGGATCGAGCAATCACGCTCGAACAGGTGCACCACGTTGCCGAAGCTGTCGCCAAGAATCTGCGCTTCGATGTGTTTCGGATTGACGATGCACTTTTCCAGGAACACTTCCGCGGAACCGAACGCCTTGGTGGCTTCGGAAATGACCCGAGGGAACGCTTGTTCAAGTTCTTCCCGGCTGTCGCAGCGACGGATACCACGGCCGCCACCACCGGAGGTGGCCTTGAGCATCACCGGATAACCGATGCGGTCGCCTTCAACCAGGGCTTCGGCGATGTCCGCGACGTTGCCTTCGGTTCCCGGGGTGACTGGTACGCCCGCCTTGATCATGCTGCGACGGGCTTCAGTCTTGTCGCCCATGCGGCGAATCACTTCAGCCGATGGACCGATGAACTTGATCCCGCGCTCGGCGCAGATGTCCGCCAACTCAGCGTTTTCCGAGAGGAAGCCGTAGCCGGGATGCAAGGCATCACAGCCGGTTTCCACCGCCAGATTCACCAGTTTGCGCGCGTTCAGGTATCCGGCCAGTGGCTCGGCACCGATGCTGTGGGCCTCGTCCGCACGCTTCACATGCAAGGCATGGCGGTCGGCGTCGGAATAGATCGCGACCGAGCGAATGCCCATCTCGGCGCAGGCACGCACGATTCGTACGGCAATCTCACCACGGTTGGCGATCAGGATCTTTTTTATCACTTGGAGGTTCCCTTGAGCCGGTGGTACTCACGACCTGCTAGACCAGGTCGACGCGTGACCAAATGTTTCAATTTGGTCGCAGCACCACACTAGCCCCCACAAGGGATTAACAAAAATGATTAATTATTGGGTCAGACATAAGTAAAGACTTATAGTTGATGCTTCAGCCTGCGGCGAGAGCGTCTAGATAATGCGTAAGTCATTGATGCGTATGACATTGCGTCAATTGCAGATTTTCAACGAAGTCTGTGATTTGCGCTCCTACAGCCGTGCGGCTGACGAAATGTCTCTCACACAACCGGCTGTCAGCCTACAGATCCGTCAACTTGAGGAGCTGATTGGTCAGCCTTTGTTCGATTACGTCGGCAAAAAACTCTACATGACCGAAGCGGCCGAAGCACTCCAGCGCGCCAGCCGGGACATTTTCGGGCGCCTGGAAAACCTCGATATGCAGCTCTCGGACATGCAGGGGTCGTTGCAGGGTCAGCTGAAACTGGCGGTGGAATCCAGCGCCAAGTATTTCGTGCCGCACCTGTTTGCCGCGTTCAAGCGCCAGCACCCGGAAGTGAACCTGCAACTGACGGTGGTCAATCGCGGGCAGGTGATTCGACGCCTGTCGGACAACCGTGATGACCTGGTGATCATGTCCATGGTGCCGCAGGACATGGGGCTGGAGTTCTTGCCGTTCCTCAACAACCCGATCGTTGCCGTGGCACCACCGGATCATCCGCTGTGCCACATGGGTCCGCTGCGCTTGCAGGATCTGGAACCCTACACACTGCTGATGCGCGAACTCGGCTCCGGGACGCGGCTGGCGTGCGAAGAATATTTCAAGGAGAAGCGCGTGCACTTCAACCAGACCCAGGAGGTCTCGTCTGCCGAAGCTCAGCGTGAATGTGTGCTGGCGGGTCTGGGCGTGGCGCTGTTGACGCGTCACGCCCTGAACCTTGAGTTGGCGACAGGCGGATTGATCGAGTTGCCTGTCGAAGAGCTGCCGCTATACCGCAGCTGGTGCCTGGTGCAGGCCAAGGCTAAACGCCTGTCACCGGTGGCTCACGCATTCCTTGCGTTTATTCGTAGCGAACGGGTGCAGATCAGCGCGCTGGTTGAACGTTTCGACGCGAAGTTGCCGGCGCGGCCTGCCAGTAGTTGAGCTCTACATCAGGAAAATCGCCAATCTCGGCCAGAAGCTGACGGCGTTCACAGCGATCTTCGATAGCGCGGCGAAATTCCATGCGGCGCTGGTCTTCTTGCTGGCGACGGGTTTTGACAGCGCTGTTGCGTTCTTCGTAGGGCTGGGCCATTTCGAGTCTCCCAAGGCGAGTACGGGAGTTACACGATGAACGTTGGGGATGACGGTTTGGCGGCGGGTGGGTTACAGCGATGTGAATATTGGCAGATGACAGGGGGTGTTTTTGAGGATGCCTTCGCGGGCAAGCCCGCTCCCACAGGGTTTGGTGGTGTTTACGCCTTTTGCGCAACACCGCCGATCCTTGTGGGAGCGAGCCTGCTCGCGATTAAGGTCGGAACGACCTTACGACGACGTCAGTCGTCCAGCGCTTTCACCGATTTGGGCGACAAGCGCAAACTGCGAAGGCTGCGTTTGACGCTCTTGAGGTGATTGACCAGGCTCGGCCCACGCGCCATGGCCACGCCCATCGCCAACACGTCGATCACCACCAGGTGGGCGATACGCGAGGTTAGCGGCGTGTAGATTTCAGTGTCTTCGTGCACATCGATCGCCAGGTTGACGGTCGACAGCTCCGCCAAGGGCGTCTGGCTCGGGCACAACGTGATCAGCGAAGCGCCGCTTTCGCGCACCAGATTCGCGGTGATCAACAAATCCTTGGAACGCCCCGACTGGGAAATACAGATCGCCACGTCAGTTGGCTTCAGGGTCACCGCCGACATCGCCTGCATGTGCGGGTCGGAATACGCCGCAGCGGTCAGCAGCAAACGGAAGAACTTGTGCTGGGCATCCGCCGCTACCGCGCCCGATGCGCCAAAACCATAGAACTCGACCCGCTGGGCCTGAGACATGAGCGACACCGCCCGCTGCAACTCCACCGGATCGAGCTTCTCGCGAACCTCCATCAATGTATGCAGCGTGGTGTCGAAGATTTTCAGGCTGTAGTCAGCCACCGAATCGTCTTCATGGATCGCGAACTGCCCGAAACTCGCGCCAGCCGCAAGGCTCTGCGCCAGCTTCAACTTCAAGTCCTGGAAACCGGAACAACCAATGGCGCGGCAAAACCGCACGATGGTCGGCTCACTGATACCTACGCTGTGGGCCAGGTCGGCCATGGAGCTGTGCATCACCGCCGCGGGGTCAAGCAGCACGTGGTCGGCGACCTTGAGCTCCGACTTGCGTAACAGGTGGCGTGACTGGGCGATGTGTTGCAGCAGATTCAAGGGGCTGGACTCTTTGTTATTGGCAGGCGCCGGGGATGTAGCAAGCTTGTAGTTATACTACATGAATCGGCTTTTTGCCTGCTCAATGCGTAACCATATCCCTCGACTTCAGGTGCGCGCGCTCGATGTAGCGCTCATCGTCAGTGACCAGGCGAGCCACCGATCCATGCCCTCCAGGGTAATGGCGGCAACTAGTCGAACCACGTTGAGTTTCTCTTGTTAGTTGCCACGCAATCAACAACATAAAACATACAACCTTACAAATACCAACTGCATATACCCACCACAAATGAACTTAGTTGGGTATATTGCTCGGGCAGGAAGCAACATCACTTAATTAATGGAGTTATACACTATGAGCATTAAAACCAAAGATTGGACCGCACAAATTGACCGCATGCCAGGCGCCGCTTCTTTCCGCACCTTTGGCACCGTAACCGTTGCGCACACAGGCGTTACGCCGAAACTGGAAATGACGGCCATTCAAGACAAATCCTTTGATCTGCGACTGGAATTGAAACTTGAAAATTCCAATGAGATTTCGCTGCAAGTCGAAACTGATAAAGTTGTTGAATATAAAGTATTGGGTGACTCCAATGTCACCGGCGTCAGCATCTTCTACGAAGGGAAGTTGCTGCATCATATTGATAAAGTGCTGATTACCCACTAACAGCACAGCGCTTAAAGATGTCCCGTCAGACCATCAAGGTGCCTGACGGGAAGTTTCCCCCGCGCTAGTCTGCGCCTTGCTCCCGTAGCAGAGCTGCCAACCCGTCCGCCTCGATCGGCCGGCTGATCAAATATCCCTGCACCTCATCACAGTGTTCACCCTTGAGAAACTCAAGCTGCTCCGGCCGCTCCACCCCTTCAGCTACCACTTTCAACGACAGGCCGTGAGCCATGGCAATGATCGCCCGGGTGATCGCCGTATCCACACTACCCTCGCCCAGACCGCGAATAAACGCCTGATCAATCTTCACGTAATCCACCGGAATGCGCTTGAGGTAGCTCAGGGACGAATAGCCGGTGCCAAAATCATCGATCGCCAGTTTTACCCCCAGATCGCGCAACTGCTGGAAGGTCGCGATGATGTGCTCGACGCTGTCCAGCAACTGGCTTTCAGTGAGTTCCAGCTCGAGGTAGTGCGGCGCCAGACCGGTTTCTTCCAGCACCTGACGAACCAGACTGACCAATTTGCCCTGACGCAGTTGATGCACCGACAGATTGACCGACACCCGAATCGGCGCAAGCCCCTGGCGCTGCCATTCGCAGGCTTGCCAGCAGGCCTGGCGCAATACGAACTCACCAATGGGACCAATCAGCCCGGTTTCCTCGGCCAGCCCGATGAAATCCCCCGGCGGGACCTGGCCCATGGTTGGGTGATCCCAGCGCACCAGCGCTTCGGCGGCATTCAGCCGGCCCGTGGCAAGGCAGAGTTTCGGCTGGTAAAACACCTTCAGCTGCTTTTCTTCGATGGCTTTGCGCAGCTGGTTTTCCAGTTGCAAGCGCTCCAGCGTGCTGGCCTGCAGGCTGTCGGTGTAGAACTGGAAATTATTGCCGCCCAGATGTTTGGCATGCTGCATGGCCATGTTCGACTGGCTGACCAATGCAGAAATCTCCCGCGCGTTGTCCGGCAACAGGCTGATGCCCATGGACGCGCTGACCACCAGTTCATGGCCATCGACGGTCACTGGCAAGCGCAGCTTGGTCGACAAGCGTGTTGCCACCCGCGCCAGGCTTGAAAGGTTGCCGTAAGCATTGAACAACACCGCGAACTCATCGCCGGACAAACGTGCAATGGTGTCCGCCTCAGGCAGTGCGTTGACCAGCCGCCGGGCCATTTTCTGCAATAACTGATCGGCGATTTCATGGCCAAGGCTGTCGTTGAGCAGCTTGAAGCGATCCAGATTGATATGCAGCAACGCGAGGCTGCGGTGGACGCCCTGGCGCACGCGCTGATGAGCCTCGTTTAACCGTTCGCGGAACAGCGAACGGTTGGCCAGGCCGGTCAGTTCGTCGTAATGGGTCAGGTAACGCATGCGCTCTTCGGATTCACGACGAGCCGATAGATCGGCGAAGAAACCCACGATATGGCTGACGTTTCCCCGAGCATCGCGCACCGTATTCAGTTGCAAGAATTGAGGATACAACTCGCCATTCTTGCGGGTTTCCACCAGTTCGCCCTGCCAGCTGCCGTGCTGTTCCAGCGCCTGATGAATCGCCCCGTAATGCCGGCGAGCATCGCGACTGCACGGTAATTCGACCACGTTACGCCCGAGCATGTCTTCGATGTCATAGCCGGTGACCCGGCTGAAAGCTTGATTGACCGCGATCAGCGCGTAATGGGGGTCAAAAATCACGATACCTTCGCTGGCCGCCTCGAAAACGGTTGCCGCCAGTTGCCGCTGCTCTTCCAGGCCTTTGCTGATACTGATGTCGCGGCGGGTGCCGACCATGCGGATCACCCGGCCATTTTCGCTGCGCTCAACCGCCCGCCCCCGGTCCTCGATCCAGACCCAATGACCGTCGCCATGGCGCACGCGGTATTCGATCTGGTAATCCTCGGTGCGGCCCTTCAAATGCTCGACCAGCGCACGCTTCAGTGCCGGCAAGTCGTCCGGGTGCAGACGCGGTTTGAGGTGACGCAGCATCGCCGTCACGTAGTCAGGCTCCAGGCCGAACAGCTCTTGAAGCTGGGTGTGATGGACTTCATCGGTTTGCAGGTTCCAGTCCCACAAGCCCAGTTCACTGGCCTTCAACGCCAGCGCCAGACGCGCCTCGCTCTTGCTCAGGGCCTGGTTGGCGGCGTCCAGTTCCAGGCTGCGCTGGGCGACACGGCTTTCCAGGTCGATCTGAATCTCCCGCAGTTCGTCTTCGGCACGACGGCGTTGGTCGATTTCCTTGGCCAGCTTTTGATTGAGCTGGTCGCTGCAGCTTTGCGCCTGCTGTAAATGCTCGATCAGCGCCTGATTCTGAAAGCGCCGCAACAGCCCGCTATCGATCAACCGGTTGACCTGCCAGGCGACGACGCTCAACGCACCCAGCAGAATCAGGCCGAACCAGCCCCAACCCTGCCCCTGCTCATCGCCGCCCCAAAATAGATAGCCGATGGCCGGCAACAGACAGGGCAAGGTAAAGGACAGGAAGGCTGGCAGGCTGACGGCGTAGGCAACGCTGGCCGAGAGGGCCGCGGCACCAATCAGGCCGAACACCCAGGCTTGCTGCATGAAGTTATCCGCAGGGACCAGCGCAATGCCGGCACCGGCCAGGGTCAAGCCGGTGAGGCCTGAGCCGAGCAAAAACATACGACGCCAGATCGGATGGGCCTGCCGGTTGGGAATCGCCGAGTCGAAGGCCGCTACCTGAATCACCCGCAGCGCCACCAGCGACAACAACCACACCAGCCAGACGCTGACCAGGAAGTAGCGCTGCGGACTCCAGAGCAACCCGGCGCAGACCAGACCATTGATCAACATGAACAGCGTGGGCAATAGCGAGCCCTGGTAAAGCAGGCGCGTGCGTTCGACCGCCATTTCCATGGCGTACTGTTTACGGATAACCCGGGGCTCCACAGTGGGGCCCGACAGGTCGGAGCTGAGGGTCATAGGCAATGTTCTTGTTCTTATAATGATGAGCATGAGCCCGAAACGTCGACGGAGCATACACAAGCAAGTGCCCGGACCAAACTGCTCCAGATCATAAAATAGACGAAAGTCTCGACTGCCCGCGCCTGTGTAAAAGCTGCCAAGCGAGCCCCGTCAATGCTTGCAGCCAGTGACCGACCGGTCGTCCTCCACCGATCTTTCATCGGCTAAAGCGATACGGGGTTTGCCCGGTGTGGCGCCGCCCCCTAGAATGCCCCGATGCGCGATGATCTCTCCCTTCTGCTGAACTCCCTCAACGATGCCCAACGCCAGGCCGTAGCTGCCTCCGTGGGTCGTCAGTTGGTCCTGGCCGGTGCTGGTTCCGGTAAAACCCGAGTGCTGGTGCACCGTATCGCCTGGTTGATCCAGGTCGAGAACGCCTCGCCCCACTCGATCCTGTCGGTAACCTTCACCAACAAGGCCGCTGCCGAGATGCGTCATCGCATCGAGCAGCTGATGGGTATCAACCCGGCCGGCATGTGGGTCGGCACCTTCCACGGCCTGGCGCACCGCTTGCTGCGGGCGCACTGGCAGGAAGCCGGCCTGAGCCAGACTTTCCAGATCCTCGACAGCGACGACCAGCAACGGCTGGTCAAGCGGGTGATCCGCGAGCTGGGCCTGGACGAGCAACGCTGGCCGGCCCGTCAGGCCCAGTGGTTCATCAACGGGCAGAAAGACGAAGGTCTGCGTCCAAAACACATTCAAGCCAGCGGCGACCTGTTCCTGGCGACCATGCGCAACATCTATGAAGCCTATGAGGCCGCGTGCCTGCGCGCTGGCGTCATCGACTTCTCCGAGCTGCTGCTGCGCGCGCTCGACCTGTGGCGCGATCACCCGGGCTTGCTGGCGCATTATCAAAAGCGCTTCCGGCACATTCTGGTGGACGAGTTCCAGGACACCAACGCCGTGCAGTACGCCTGGTTGCGTTTGCTGGCCAAGGGCGGCGACAGCCTGATGGTGGTCGGCGACGACGATCAGTCGATCTACGGCTGGCGTGGCGCGAAAATCGAAAACATCTATCAGTATTCCGACGACTTCCCGGACGCCGAGACCATTCGTCTGGAGCAAAACTATCGCTCCACCGCCGGGATCCTCAAGGCTGCCAACGCCTTGATCGCCAACAACACCGGGCGCATGGGCAAAGAGTTGTGGACCGAGGGTGGCGAAGGCGAAGCGATCAACCTGTACGCCGCGTTCAACGAGCACGACGAAGCTCGCTACGTTGTCGAAACCATCGAAAGCGCGCTGAAAACCGGCTTGGCACGCAGCGATATCGCGATTCTGTACCGTTCCAACGCCCAATCGCGCGTTTTGGAAGAAGCATTGCTGCGCGAGCGTATTCCGTACCGCATCTATGGTGGTCAGCGCTTCTTCGAGCGAGCGGAAATCAAGAATGCGATGGCCTACCTGCGTTTGCTGGAAGGTCGTGGCAATGATGCGGCGCTGGAGCGGGTGATCAACGTTCCGGCCCGGGGCATCGGTGAAAAAACCGTCGAAGCGATTCGCGATCACGCGCGCCATAGCGATGTGTCGATGTGGGAAGCGATGCGTCTGCTGGTCGCCAATAAAGGCCTGACCGGCCGTGCCGCCGGGGCGCTCGGGGCGTTTATCGAGTTGATCGAGAACCTCGCCGCCAAGTGCATGGACATGCCGCTGCACCTGATGACCCAGACCGTCATCGAGCAGTCCGGGCTGATTGCCTATCACGAAGCGGAAAAAGGCGAGAAAGGCCAGGCACGGGTAGAAAACCTTGAGGAATTGGTCAGCGCCGCGCGCAACTTCGAAAACGCTGAAGAAGACGAGGACCTGACGCCGCTGGCAGCGTTCCTCGGTCATGCGTCGCTGGAGGCCGGGGACACTCAGGCCGACGAGCACGAAGACAGCATTCAGCTGATGACACTGCACAGCGCCAAGGGCCTGGAGTTCCCGTACGTGTTCCTGGTGGGCATGGAAGAAGGCCTGTTCCCGCACAAGATGAGCCTGGAAGAGCCCGGCCGTCTGGAGGAAGAGCGTCGTCTGGCCTACGTCGGCATCACCCGCGCCATGCAAAACCTGGTGATGACCTATGCTGAAACCCGACGCTTGTACGGCAGCGAAACCTACAACAAGGTGTCGCGTTTCGTACGTGAAGTGCCGAAAGGCCTGATCCAGGAAGTGCGTTTGTCCAACAGCGTCAGCCGTCCGTTTGGCGGCGGCCAGCAGCAGAGCTCCAGCAGCCTGTTTGGTGGCAGCGAGATTCCTGACACCGGGTTCAGCCTCGGCCAGGCCGTGCGGCATTCGGTGTTTGGCGACGGCGTGATCCTGAACTTCGAAGGCGCCGGGGCTCAGGCACGGGTGCAGGTGAACTTCAGCGAAGGCAGTAAGTGGCTGATGTTGGGCTACGCCAAGCTGGAAGCGATTTAACACCGCCAGAGTTCTACTGTAGGAGCGAGCTTGCTCGCGAAAGCGGTGTGTCAGTCAACGCTGATTTCGACTGATATGGCCTCTTCGCGAGCAAGCTCGCTCCTACAGGGTTAGGCGTTGACTGGTCTGAAAGGAAACAAATCATGGGCTCAGGCTTCTTTTCTTCCTGGACATTCTGGGCCTTGATGTCGGCAGTGTTCGCCGCGATGACCGCGATCTTTGCGAAAGTTGGCGTCGAAAACGTCAATTCCGACTTCGCCACCCTGCTGCGCACCGTGGTGGTTTTGGTCAGCCTGGCCTTGATTTTGTACGCCACGGGCCAATATCAGTCATTAGGATCTATCTCCGCCAAGAGCTATTGGTTCCTGCTGTTGTCTGGTCTTGCCACTGGCGCATCGTGGATTTGCTATTTCCGGGCGCTGAAACTCGGCCCGGCCTCGCTCGTCGCCCCAGTCGACAAGCTCAGCGTGGTGCTTGTGGCGGTGCTGGGCGTGATCCTGCTGGGAGAGAGGCTCGACCTGCGCCAATGGGGCGGGATCGGCCTGATTACAGCCGGCGTGGTCATGCTGACGCTGCGCCGCTAGGCAACCCTCCTGCAGAACTTATCCATTCATCCTACAGACCAAAGTTAACAGGCCTTATTGCGCTGACTGAAGCTGAACGCAACCTGTCAGGCAAAAGCCCGAAACACTCTGCCGCTAGCCAGTATCACTTCATCTGTGCAACATGGCGCGCGTGCCATCCACAAATGGGAATTCCCTTTATGAAACGTTTTCTTAGCATCGCCATGGCGTTGTGCATCGGCCTGACGATGAGCCTCGACGCCAACGCCAAGCGCTTTGGTGGCGGCAAAAGTGTCGGCGCCGCGCCGACCCACCAGACCAGCCAAATGGCTCCTTCTTCTCCAGGCATGGGCGGCGCTGCTGCGACCGCTGGTGCTGCCGGTGCCGCTGGCGCTGCGGCCAAGGCCGGCGGTGCTTCGCGCTGGCTCGGTCCTCTGGCCGGTATCGCTGCCGGTGGCCTGCTGGCCTCCATGTTCATGGGCGGCGGCTTCCAGGGCATGCAGATCTTCGACATCCTGATCATGGCGGTCATCGCCTTCCTGGTCTTCCGTTTCATCGCCGCTCGTCGTCGCAAGCAGCAGGAGCACCTGGCTCCAGCCGGCGCGCCAATGCAGCGTGAAGTGTTTGAGCAGAAGCCAGCAGCCATGGGTTCGATCTTCGGCGGTTCTGCAGCCCCGGCTGCCGCTCGTCCGGTGATCAATGCTCCGGCCTGGTTCAATGAAAAGAACTTCATTGAAGCGGCCCGCAACCACTTCCAGTCCCTGCAGCAACACTGGGACGCCAACGAAATGGACAAGATCGCCGAGTTCGTGACCCCGCAAATGCTGGAGTTCCTCAAGCGCGAACGTGCCGATCTGGGCGAAGGTTTCCAGTCCACCTACATTGATAACCTCAATGTTCAACTGGACGGTGTGGATGATCGCGCCGACAAGACCATCGCCACCCTGACCTTCACCGGCGTGTCGAAAACCTCGCGTTTCGACCAGGGCGAAGTGTTCAGCGAAAGCTGGAACATGGAACGCCCACAAGGCGAGAACCAGCCTTGGCTGGTCGCCGGTATCCGCCAGAACGGCTGATCACCTCTGCGTTAAGTACGTTGTAATAAAAACCCCGGCCTCGGCCGGGGTTTTCTATTTCGCGGTTGCATCTATAGCGAGCTACTGTATAAACCGCCCCATCTAAACCGCGCCATCAAGCAAGAGGATCCCGGACGTGGAAGAAATCATCGAACAACTGCGTGAAGCCAACGAACCGGTACCGGTCCCCTTGGAGCTGCCTGACGAAGACCAACTGGTGGAAATCGAGGAACAACTGTTCATCGACATCCCGTTTGTCTTCAGGGAATTTTTGCTGACCGTCAGCGATGTGGTCTACGGCAGCCTGGAGCCGGTGACTGTCACCGACCCGCAATCCCACACTTACCTGCCAGATGTTGCCGCCAACGCTTGGGATGCTGGCGTTGATCGCAGCATGATTCCGATCTGCCAGGACGGTGATAACTACTACCTGGTCGAAGAGGATGGCACCGTGGTGCTGTGGCTGGCCGAAGAAGAACTGATTGCTGAAGAAACCTGGGAATCGGTATGGCACTGGGCGCGGGACGTCTGGCTGGAAAGCTGATTTATCGTATCCCCCGACTTTGTAGCAGCTGGCGCAGCCTGCGTTCGGCTGCGCAGCAGTCGTAAACACTGCGGACTCGATTGACCTGAAACACCTCAGTGGCTGATTTTGCGACTGCTGCGCAGCCGATCGCAGCCTTCGGCAGCTGCTACAGGTGCGATATCAGTGGCCTGCCGAATCCTTGTGGTTGTCCAGGGTTTCCAGCAGGGCCACCTGCATCCGCGTGTGCACGCGGATGAACCAGCGCCAAAGCAGCGCCGCCACGGCGGCCGCGACCACGACGATCAGCACCAGCAACTTGTTGGTCGGTAGAATACTGGCCGACAAGGCAGCCAATAGCAGGAAGATCACCAACAGCGAAAGAATCGGGATCACTTCAGCGATCACCCGGCGCACTCGCTGCGTGTGGCGGCCGGCCATCTCCGGCCTCACGCCCATCTCCGCCAGCAGCATCGAAAGCGCCTTGAGCTTGCGATAGGCGGCGATCAGGAACGGCAGCGACAACAGCAGCGCCCCACCCCAGATCAACGCTTTCTGCCAGCTCGGGTCGCTGATCCAGCCCTGCAAGTAAGTGGACATGCGCTCGGCGAAGTACGCGCCCGAAAAAAAGATCGCAATCACCAGCGCCAGATTGACCCCTACCTGCAACAGAATCCGCCGAATCATCGACGCCAGCAGTGCACCCTCGCCTTGAGGCTGAATGCTGCGCAGCCATTCGCCATACATCCCGAACACACGCCCCAACCGTTGCGGCATCACTGCTGCAAGCTTGATCGATAGCGGGTCAGCGGCGCGGATCAGATAGGGCGTCAGCAGCGTGGTGATCACGGAGACGGCCACGGCCACCGGATAGAGGAAGTTGCTGGTGACCTGGAGCGTCATGCCTAGCGCCGCGATGATGAAAGAAAACTCGCCAATCTGTGAAAGGCCCATCCCGACCCGCAGTGAGGTGCGTCCGTCATTACCGGCGATAAAGGCACCGAGCCCGCAGGACAACATCTTGCCGAGCACTACGGCCACGGTAATCACCGCGATCGGCCAGGCGTATTGCAGCAGGATCAGCGGATCAAGCATCAGCCCGATAGCGACGAAGAAGATCGCACTGAATAGGTCGCGAACCGGTTCGATCAATCGCTCTATCTTCAGCAATTGCCGGGACTCAGCCATGATCGCGCCAATCAGGAACGCGCCGAGGACCATGCTGTATTCGAGTTTCACCACCAGCAGGCAGAAGCCGAAACACAGGCCCAGCACGGTGATCAAAAGCATCTCGTTGCTTTCGAATTTGGCCACATAGGCCAACAGCCGAGGCACCAGCAGAATGCCGATGACCAGTGCGACGATCATGAACAGCGAGAGCTTGCCGACCGTCGAAAACACTTCGCCGGAACTCACGGTGCCGCTGACCGCAATACTCGACAGCAAGGCGATGATGCCGATACCGAGGATGTCCTCGACGATCAGCACGCCGAAGATCAGCTGGGCAAAGCGCTCGTTCTTCATCTTCAGGTCGTTGAGTGCCTTGACGATGATGGTGGTCGAGGAAATCGCCAGGATCGCGCCGAGGAACAGCGAGTCCATGGTGTTCCAGTCGAACCAGCGGCCGATTTCGTAGCCGATCCAGATCATCAGCACGATTTCCAGGAACGCCGCGATGAACGCTGTAGCACCGACCTTGAACAGCTTGCGCAAGCTGAATTCCAGGCCCAGGCAGAACATCAGGAAAATCACCCCGAGCTCGGCGAGGGTCTTGATCGTTTCTTCGTCGTGGATCAGGCCGAACGGCGGCGTGTGCGGGCCGATGATGAAGCCGGCGACGATGTACCCCAGAACCACCGGCTGTTTGAAGCGATGAAACAGCACGGTCACCACACCAGCGACCAACATGATTACTGCCAGGTCCTGAATAAAACTGATGGCATGCATGGTGTGGGCTCCTTGGGGTGACAATGCTCATTCGCCAGACGCGGGAAAGGTCTGATCGAGGAGAGTAAAAAATCCGCTTTCCGCGTAGGAATTGCCCTTGAGGTGGGCTTTTGAAGGGTAACACCGCGACTTCCGGCAGAAAGGCGGTGCAATATATGGAAACAGATCGATCCGGCGTGACGGCGATCATCCGCCCGGCGTCCCGATAACTGAGGTTTGAAAAAACCGACCAGGCACCCGCAGAGGTGCGTCCCCCACATCCTGCCTTGAACCGTGAGAACGCTATGGAACCCGGAAACGCCCAGCTGTCGATGACGGTATTGATGACCCCCGACATGGCCAATTTCTCTGGCAATGTCCACGGCGGCACGTTGCTCAAGTACCTCGACGAAGTGGCCTACGCCTGCGCCAGCCGTTATGCCGGCCGCTACGTGGTGACCCTGTCGGTGGATCAGGTGATTTTTCGCGAGCCGATTCATGTCGGCGAACTGGTGACCTTCCTGGCCTCGGTCAACTACACCGGCAACACCTCCATGGAGGTGGGCATCAAGGTGGTGACCGAGAACATTCGCGAGCGCTCGGTGCGCCACACCAACAGTTGCTTCTTCACCATGGTCGCGGTGGATGACGACCGCAAACCCGCCGCAGTGCCCCCGCTGCAACCGCAGAACAGCGAAGACAAGCGTCGTTTCATGCAGGCCCAGCAGCGTCGGCAGATTCGCCAGGAACTGGAAAAGCGCTATCAGGAAATCAAGGGCGACGCTTAAAGCAAAAGATCGCAGCCTGCGGCAGCTCCTACAGGGGAATGCGTACCCTTGTAGGAGCTGCCGCAGGCTGCGATCTTTTCGCTGCGACCTGATTACAAACTGATCGCCGTCGCCTCGAACCGCACCCGTGGATGGGCAATCCGGTCCTGGGCCCGCACCAGTTCCAGCTCATAGCTGGAACACGCTTGGGTTTCCAGCAGCACTTCATGCACCGCCGACGCGGCGAATTCGAAGGCCGCCACCCAGCTGTCGCCCAACAGTACACGTGCCAGAAACAGCCCGGAGGTCAGGTCACCGACACCGACCGGCTGGCGCGGAAACGCCAACAGCGGACGGCGCAGATGCCAGCTTTCTTCGGCCGTCACCAGCAACATCTCGAATACGTCCGACGGTTTGCCGGGATAGTCCAGATGCTTGACCAGCACCGCCTTCGGACCGCGCGTCAGCAGCGCTCGCGCCATGGCCAGGCAGTCGAACAGCGATTGCGGCTTGCGCCCGGAAAAGCTGTCCAGTTCCAACTGGTTCGGACACATGAAGTCCGCCACGGCAGCCGCTTCCTGCAACAGGAAATCGCTGACTTCCGCAGGTACGCTGCAACCTTTCTCCGGATGGCCCATCACCGGGTCGCACAGATAGAGCGCCTTGGGATTCATCGACTTGATCCGCGCCACGCCCGTCAGAATCGCCCGCCCCTGCGCTGCGCTGCCGAGGTAGCCGGACAATATCGCATCGCAGTTGCCCAGCTCGCCAATTGCAGCGATGCCTTCGACCAACTCGGGAATCTGGTGCGGCGCCAGCACCTCACCAGCCCACTGCCCGTATTGGGTGTGGTTGGAGAACTGCACGGTGTTGAGCGGCCAGACATTCACCCCGACCCGCTGCATCGGGAAAACCGCGGCGCTGTTGCCAGCGTGACCGAACACCACGTGGGACTGGATGGCGAGCAGATGGGGCGTACGTTTCATGCGGTGAGTTTTCCGTAAAACGAATGAAATTCGAGCCGCGCAGTATGCGACTAAACGCAGCCTGTACGACAGACCGGCGACGCAGTTAAGCTGACACTATCTTGTTGGAGCAACCTGTTGATGCTGACCCTCGGAAATATCTTCGTGCTGATGCTGTTCGCCACGGGCGGCGCGTGGCTATGGCACAACCACGGCTTGCGTGAGCGCGCGCTGGAGCGGGTCAAGCAGCATTGCAGCAAGCTTGGCATCGAGTTGCTGGATGGCAACGTGGCGTTGAAAAAAATCGCGTTCATCAAGGACGCCAGCGGCCGGCGACGCCTGGCACGCGTGTATAACTTTGAATTTACCGTAACCGGCGAAACCCGCCACACCGGCACCATCACCCAATTCGGCGCCCACAGCGCACAGATCGAACTGGCGCCCTACCCGATGCCATTCGACGACACTCCGCCAGTGGTCGACGTGGCCAGGCCCCGCGCCGAGGTGATTGAGCTGAGCCAGTGGCGACAGGAGCACACCAAGTGGCGCCCGTAAGTTTGATGTCAGCCAGTTAAAACCCTTCGCGGGCAAGCCCGCTCCCACATTCGATCTTCGTCGTACACAAACTTTGTGTTCACAGGAGATCCAGTGTGGGAGCGGGCTTGCCCGCGAAGAGGCCCTCAAAAACCACCCAATAACTCACTAATTCTCTTGATTCCGGCAACCCGCCAAGCTTTTCTGCAGCAATTCAACATTCTGCGGCTCACTAAAGATCAGCTCGATCCGCGAATCCCGCCGCCACTCACTCGCCTGCCAATTCAACACCGAGTTATCCACCGCATTGGCCGAAACCCAACCCTCGACGCTGTGGATAACCAGCTTCGCCCGCCGCCATGCAAGACTTTCAAGCCATCGCCCGATCAGTGCGGTATCGAATGCCTGGCTCGGATGCCAACGCCAGCCAATGCTCCAACCACCCTCCTGCTCCTGGCTCAAGCAAATCGGTAGTGCAGGATCAGTCCAGATGGCCGACATCTGCGCCAACCCTTTAGGCGCAATGAAGTTATCCACACCCGCCACCGCCTGAACCCCAAGCCCCGGTAATTCGCTCAATGGCATACGAGCTTGCTGCGTCCAATACAGAGGACGAGCAGGCAACTGCGCGGCGATTCGCTGGCGATCATTGTCGTCGAGACCTTCCGCCTTGTTCAGCAGTAACAACCCCGCACTATTCAACGCGTCCTGTTGCGACTCGGGCAGCGCTTTGCCGACAGCCAGGGCTTGGGCACCCAGCACCAACACGCAGGGCTGTACCGCCAGTACGCCGACCCACGGCGCTTCACCCAACTGCCTCAGCAACTGCGCCGGATGTCCCAACCCCGAGGGCTCGATGAACAGTCGATCCGGCCGCGCCTTGCGCAGCAACCGTCCGAGGCCGATCTGAAACGGCGCACCGTTGACGCAACACAAGCAGCCCCCGGCCACTTCACCCAGTGCGATACCATCGGCGTCCTGGGTCAGCAGCGCAGCGTCGAGGCCGATCTGCCCGAATTCGTTGATCAGCACCGCCCAGCGCTCGCCGACCGGACGCTGCATCAGCAGGTTCTTGATCAGGCTGGTCTTGCCGGCGCCCAATGGACCCGCAATAACGTGAGTGGGGATGTTCTGCAACATGGTCGATGATTTCTGAGGAGGTAAAGAATGCGGTTGATGGGATTTTCGTTGCTCCTGGCGCTCTGCTCCGGCGAAGCATTGGCTCAAGCGTGTGTAGTACATAGTACGGGTGCGCGAATTGACGTAAAAGTGTGCCAGCAGAACCGCAACATCCCTGAAAAACTCTTCGCCGAAGGCTTCTGTCAGCCAAACCTTCCGGGCCAGACAGTCGAGGTGCAGTACGTCGACCAATGCCCAAGCGGCGCGTTCGGCGTGTGCAGCAACGCCCAAGTCGCCAATATGCCTTACCGTCAGGATATTCACTATTACGGCGTGGCCACCGATGCGGCGTATCTGCAGCCGTTTTGTGAAGCCCAGAGCCAGGGCACCTGGCTCAAGCCTTGAGCCTAGCTGAGCCAATCGAGGGTGAGGATTAAACGGCGCTCACGCGGCCCGAGGTGTGGTGAGCGGTGGATCAGGCCAAACCCTTCGTTGCCGTGCCATTTCTCACCTTTGAGCAGCGCTACGTCGCCGCTGGCAATCTGCTGGATCAGCGAGTCGTCCCGGGGTTCGGCGTCTGCTTTGCCCAATTGCCGACGCTCCATCGTTCCCTCCTTCAGCCACTCGCTGCCGATTCCGGCGTATGTGGTGATCAAGCGCACCGGTACATGATCGACGTGGAAGCGCGGGCACATGGCCTTGTCCAGTACCCGCAGGCGTAGGCCGATACGCTGGGCGCCCAGCAGGCAGGCGAAGGCGCTGACCAGCCAGGAGACGTCGGCGATGAAGCCTTCGTAGCCTTCAAGGTCGCTGAATCCAGAGGCCAATCCGTGGAGATTGGGTTCGGCTTCGTCGCTTTGCATGTCCAGCGACAGCGCTTCGGCTAACGGTTCATTCAGGGACAGCAGCAGGCTGCCGAAATCAGCGATGTGTACCGGGAGTTGGCGGTTCCAGACGGCCAGGTTTGTGTCGTCTTCGAGGATCTTGGCCAGCGCCTCGGGGGTTGAGCCATGGTGTTGATGTCGGGGTCGCGAGGATGCCTTCGCGGGCAAGCCCGCTCTCACAGGGTTTGGTGTGAGCATCAGGCGGCCTCTTCATGCCAAGGGCCGAACGGGTCTGGCAGCAGTCGCCAGCTCTCGACACCCAGCGCCATTTCAGCATCGGTCAGCAGGCAATCGTCGAGCTCAGCAGTGAGTTGAGCGAAGTCGATGTTTTGGCCGATGAACACCAGCTCCTGGCGGCAATCGCCGGTCGTGGCCGTCCAGTTTTCCATGATCCCACTGGTGCTTTCTTCGTCTTGCGGCCACTGTGTTTTCGGCACGAAACGCCACCAGCGCCCGGCGAATCCGTGGCGCATCAAGCCGCCGGCCTGGGACCAGCTACCGGCGTCCATGGGCTTGCTCGCCAGCCAGAAGAACCCTTTGGAGCGCAGCAGTTTGCCGTTCACCCACGGGCGTTCGATGAAGCTGAAAAAGCGCTGCGGATGAAACGGGCGGCGTGCTCGGTAAGCGCTGGAAGCGATGCCATACGCTTCGGTTTCCGCTACATGCTCGCCACGTAACTCCTGCAACCATCCCGGTGCCTGAGCAGCTTTGTCGAAGTCGAAGCGGCCGGTATTGAGGATCTTTTCCAGTGTGATTTCGCCCATGACCATCGGGATGATTTCCGCCTGAGCGTTGAGCCGCTTGAGGATTGCAATCAGCTCCTGGCGTTCGCTGCTGCTGATCAAGTCGATCTTGCTGACCAGGATCACGTCGGCGAATTCGACTTGCTCGATCAGCAGGTCAGTGATCGAGCGTTCGTCCTCCTCACCCAATGTTTCACCGCGGGAGGCGAGACTCTCGGCGGCCTGGTAGTCGAGCAGGAAGTTCATGCCGTCGACGACAGTGACCATGGTGTCGAGCCGGGCTATGTCCGCCAGGCTCTGCCCGTCTTCGTCGCGGAAGGTAAAGGTTTCCGCGACGGGCAGCGGTTCGGAAATGCCGGTGGATTCGATCAATAAGTAATCAAAACGACCGTCCCTGGCGAGTTTGCTGACCTCTTCCAGTAAATCTTCGCGCAAGGTGCAGCAAATACAGCCGTTGCTCATTTCCACGAGTTTTTCTTCGGCACGATTCAAGCTGACATCCCGCTGGACTTCGCTGCCATCGATGTTGATTTCACTCATATCATTGACGATCACAGCGACTCGCAGGTTGTCGCGGTTGCGCAGCACATAGTTGAGCAGCGTGCTTTTACCGGCGCCGAGAAATCCCGACAGGACGGTCACGGGGAGACGATTGGGCATCAGGTGTTCCTCATAAGGATGCCCGATCAAAGGGCCGGGCTTGTTTTAATGTTATAGTATAACAATGCAAACAAGCCACTCTCCTCTTGCTCACGATGATAAAGGGCAGGATGCTGGAGCCGTTCCTACCGTGAGAAATCCAATGCGTATTGCCCTGAAATTAGCGCTGATGAGCTTTCCACTGCTGGTCGCTTTGGGCGCGTGGGCGCAAATCCCGAGCCTGGCCAGATGCACCCGTAGCGCCAATCTGTTGGCCTGCGTGGATGCAGATGGCAATGCCTACAGCGTCAACACCGCTGGCAATACCATTTATCTGCGGGGCTTCGAAGCGGCCGGAAAACGCTACTGGGCGCAGACCAATAGTCGCTACGGACAACTCACGTTCTTCACCGGCCTCGCTTCCGATGGCGAAGCGTGGGTCGGTTACAACCGTCGCGTTGGCTGGACCACGATCAACCGGTTTTCCAGCTCCGGCGGCAGTAGCGGCAAGTTCACCTGTAGCCGAATCAGCGGCTGCTAGGCCTGGGACTTTTTCCTCTGCTGCAAAGCATGATGAAAGCTCGTTCATGAAAAAGGCATGGTTGATTTTAATGTAATAACATAACATGCAAAATCAACTCCCACGATGGACCTGCTCATGAATGCGCTGACTCTGCCGGATATCGCCGCGCAGGCCTCACGCCAAGCCCTGCCACTGGAGTGGGTGGGCATGTGCGGCATTGCTCTTCCTGTTTTATTCGATGGCCAACGACTGAGTGCGAAGGCCGATGCGGGCGTTAGCCTCGATGATGGAGAGGCGCGCGGCATTCATATGTCGCGGCTCTACCTGGCGCTGGAAATGCTTGAACTGGAAAGCCTGACACCAGCTTTGTTGCGGCGAGTCTTGCAGAATTTCCTCGACTCACATGACGGGCTTTCCAACAGTGCTTACTTAAAAATTCACGCCGATTTACTGCTTAAAAGACCGGCGCTGATTAGTCCGTTGGCCGGCTGGAAGACTTATCCAGTGAGCATCGAAGCACGTCTGAAAAACGCGATGTTCCACGTGGAACTAAAAATAGACATTCCTTATTCCTCGACTTGCCCGTGCTCAGCCGCACTTTCCCGGCAGCTGATTCAGCAGCAATTCATCGATGACTTCGCCAACCAACCACTGCAACACGCCGATGTTTTGGCTTGGCTCGGTTCGACAAAAGGCATCGTCGCAACGCCCCACAGCCAACGCAGCACCGCGAAATTGAGTCTTCGCCTGGAAGACTATCTGGATGACCTGCCCCTAATCACGATCATCAACGACGCCGAAGCAGCCCTCGGCACCGCCGTTCAAACCGCTGTAAAACGCGCCGACGAACAAGCCTTCGCCCTGGCCAACGGGCAGAATCTGATGTTCTGCGAAGACGCCGCGCGACGCTTGAACCTCGCCCTGAAACGCTCCCCTGGCATCGGCGCCTTCCACATAGAAGTCATCCACGCCGAGAGCCTCCACGCCCATGACGCCGTCGCCGAAAGTCGCTGGAACTGGGAGGCCGTATGATCCGTTGCCAAGCATTGCGCTGGGGTGCGCCGGGCCAACCGCTGACACCTGCCGTGGAGTTCGATCTACCCAAAGGAAGCCTGACTGCTGTCGTCGGCGCTAACGGCTCCGGTAAAAGCAGCCTGTTGAAAGTCATCGCCGGCTTGCAAAAGCCATTGTCGGGAAACGTCGTACTGGATGTTCCACGCAAGGGCGGTCTCTCGTTTCTACCGCAGCAGCAACACCTCGACCGGCAATTCCCCATCAGCCTCCAAGAATTGGTGGCCGCCGGTTTCTGGGGCAGCAAGCAATCGCCAGAGATACGCCGCGAACGCCTCACTGCAGTTCTGGAAGACTGGTGCCTGAGTGGCCTGGAACAGCGCCCACTGATGGCGCTCTCCGGCGGCGAACTGCAACGCGCCCTGCTCGCCCGCTTGAGTCTTGCCCAAGCACCCTTGCTGTTACTCGACGAACCCCACGCCGCCCTTGACGAACTCGGTCAGGCCCTGCTGTGGAAACACATCCACACCTGGCATGCCGAAGGCCGAACCCTGCTTGTCGTGTGCCATGACCTGGCTGCCGTTCGCCAATACATTCCACACACCCTGCTGATCAAAAGCAGTGGTTGTACCCTCGGGCCGAGCATTGATCTGATTCATCAACAACCGCAAACGCAGGTGGCCTGATGATCGCCGCCGCTCAACTTTGGCAACCGTTCCATGAGTTCGTATTCATGCGCCGAGCGCTACTTGGTGGATTGTTGTTGGCGTGCAGCACGGCACCACTGGGTGTGTTTCTGATCCTGCGGCGCATGAGTCTGATCGGAGATGCAGTGGCTCACGGCATCCTGCCCGGCGCCGCTTTGGGTTTCTGGTTCGCTGGATTGAGCCTGCCCGCGCTGACTGTCGGTGGTCTCGGTGCAGGTCTCAGCATGGCCGGGCTCGCCGCATGGATCACTCGTCGAACCGGTCTTAGAGAAGACGCCAGCCTCGCCGCGATCTACCCGATATCCCTCGCCAGTGGCGTGCTGATCCTGGGCATCGCCGGCAAACGCCTTGACCTGCTTCACCTGCTGTTCGGCTCGGCGCTGGCCGTCGACGGTCCGACGCTGACGGGCATGCTCTGGGTTTCGGGGTTCAGCCTGATCGCCATGGCACTCATCTACAAACCGCTGTTGCTGGACACCCTCGACCCACTCTTCCTGCAAACCGTCAGCCGTCTCGGCCCCATGGCGCACGGCGTATTCCTGACCCTTGTGGTACTGAATCTGGTGATCGGCTTCCAGGCCATCGGCGCGTTGATGGTGGTCGGTTTGATGATGTTGCCGGCCGCCGCCTCACGCTTCTGGAGTCGCCGCTTGCCTGCATTGATGGCCATTGCCGCCGCGCTCGGCTGCCTCTCGGTGTGGTTCGGCTTGTTGCTGTCGTTCTACTACTCGCTGCCCAGCGGCCCGGCCATCGTGCTGGTGGCTGGCGGTTTGTATTTGCTGTCTGTGGTGTGCGGGCCAGTCCACGGTTTGCTGCGCCGCCCGCCTTTGCTCACATCCCAATGAGGTGTTACCCGTTGCGCGTTTTACTCGTGCTGTTCAGTTTGATGTTGTCGATGTCGCTGTCTGCCGCAGAAAAACTGCAGGTGGTCACCAGCTTCAGCATCCTCGCCGACATGACCCACCAGGTCGGCGGCGACCATATCCAGATCACCAACATGGTCGGGCCGGACGCCGATGCCCACACTTACGAACCGACTCCGGACGATGCTAAAGCCCTGCTGAAGGCCAAGCTCATCATCAAGAACGGTTTGGGTTTCGAGCCGTGGCTGGATCGACTGGTGACCAGCACCGAGACCAAATCACCGGTGATCAGCGCGAGCCACGGCGTCATTCCACGCTCGCTGGATGAGGACGGCGAAACCGTTCCAGACCCGCACGCCTGGCACAATCTGGCAAACGCCGAGTTGTACATCGGCAACATCACCAAGGCGTTGATCGCCGCCGACCCGGCGAACAAAGCCGACTACCAACGCAACAGCCAGACCTACCTGAAGCAGATCTACGCCCTCCTCGCCGAAGCCAAGGTCAAGCTCGGTTCGCTGCCACCAGGCAACCGCAAGATCGTGACCTCCCATGACGCCTTCGGCTACCTCGGTCAGGCCTACGGCATCGACTTCATGGCACCCCAGGGTCTGTCCACCGAACGCGAACCTTCGGCTGCTGAAGTTGCGGCGCTGATCACTCAGATTCGCCAGGCCAAGGTCAAAGCAGTGTTCATGGAGAACATCAAGGACGCCCGTTTGCTCAAGCAGATTGCCGACGAAAGCGGCGCGCACATTGGCGGTACGTTGTACTCCGATGCCCTCGCCGCCAGCGGTCCTGCCAGCACCTTCGCCGGGTTGTTTGAGTACAACCTCAACACCCTTTACGAGGCGTTGAGCAAGCCTTGATCGTAAGAATGGAGTCAGCTTGGCATGATGTGTCTGTGCGGACGCCTTCGCTAGCAAGCTCGCTCCCACATTAGATCTTTAGTGGACACAGGTTTTGTGTACGACGACGATTCAATGTGGGAGTTGGCTTGCTTGCGATGCTTTTAGGCTCTTGGCTTCACAGTCCCGCAATCTTGCCCCAACCACACAGCGCGCGTATCGAGGCTACCCTTCTGCTGGATGCCGGTGGCGTTGAAGGTGCCGTTGACCTTGGTGGTGAACTCACGATCACTAAGGAAGGTGGCGACGCCTGCACCTTGCGCTTTCGGACAGCTGAAACGGAATTTCCACTGATTGCCGGTGCGCTCGGTGATTTCCTGTTTGCAACCCGATTGCGGGTCGGTCAGCGGGATATTGTCAGACTTCACCTGCTCTGGCGTCAGGCACGCCCGAATCCCTTTGCCGCCCATAGTGATGCCCTGCTTCTCCAGTTGCGCACGCTGTTCAGGGGTAATCTGGCTCTGTATCTGGCCGAGGATCAATTGCAGATCCGGCATGTTCTGGTCATCTACTTTCATGTTGCTTGAGGTCAATTCCCACAAGCCTGGCTGCAGCATCTGTGCCTGAGCGGCCACAGGAAGCGCTAAACCAAAAGCCACGGCCAAACCCAGCAGACGAACGTTCATCGAGTAACTCCTGATCAGTAGTGGCCGTTAGACGTCAGCCACGGGCTTCGGTTCATGGGCCAATTAAATAGCGACATTTTGCACTGAACATGGTCTGTTAAGCATTGAATCTTCAGGAGCAAGGCTGCCCCATGGATTATTTTGGACCGCACATTTTCGGTTATCTGATCGCACTGCTGCACTCGTTGGGCATGATTGCCGCCATTCATGCCGTGTTGACCGTTCGGACCGCTCAGGGCTCGATCGCCTGGGCCCTGTCGTTGTTGTTCATTCCCTACCTCACGCTCATCCCCTACCTGGTCTTCGGCCGCAGCACCTTCGATGGCTACATCAAGGCCCGGCGAACAGCCAACGAAGAAATGCGCAAGGCCATCTCCGAGCTGAACTGGCGCCCGTGGGTAGAAGAGGCACTGACCGCCCGCGCCTCCAACGCTTACGCCTCCTTGAGGGCCATGCCGAAACTCGGGCGCATGCCGTGCCTGGCGAACAACGAAGTGCGTTTGCTGATCAATGGCCAAGCCACTTTCGAGGCGATTTTTGAAGCCATCAGCAACGCCAAAGAAGCCGTACTGATTCAATTCTTCATCATTCACGACGACCGCCTCGGCCAACGCCTGCAAGCTCTATTGCTGAAGAAAGCCGCCGAAGGCGTGGCGGTCTACTTGCTGTACGACCGCATTGGCAGCCACTCCCTGCCCCACAGTTACGTACAACCGTTGCGCGATGCCGGCGTAGAGGTCAAAGCCTTCGCGACTCGCAGTGGCTGGCTCAACCGCTTCCAAGTCAACTTCCGCAACCACCGCAAGATTGTGGTGGTGGACGGTGTGCTGGGTTTCGTTGGCGGGCACAACGTCGGCGACGAATACATGGGCGAAAAACCTCCACTGGCGCCATGGCGCGATACCCATGTGCAAGTACGCGGACCGGTAGTGGCCTGCATGCAGGAGTCCTTCGCCGAAGACTGGTTCTGGGCCGCCCGTTCGCTTCCACCGTTGATCTTGCCGGACGTCTACCCGGACGACGGTGTGCTCTGCCAATTACTGGCGAGCGGCCCGGCAGACTCCTACGAAACCTGTTCGTTATTCTTCGTTGAAGCCATCCATGCGGCGACAGAACGGGTGTGGATCACCAGCCCCTATTTCATCCCCGACGAAGCGGTGTTTGCGGCGTTGCGGCTGGCGGTACTGCGCGGTGTCGATGTGCGTTTGCTGCTGCCTTCACGGCCCGATCACCGCATCGTCTACGCAGCCTCCAGCCTGTACGCCTTCGAAGCGGTACGCGCCGGTGTGCGGGTGTTCCGCTATGAGCCAGGTTTTTTGCATCAGAAAGTGGTGTTGATCGACAGCGAAATCAGCGCCATCGGCAGCGCCAATCTGGACAACCGTTCGTTCCGGCTTAATTTCGAAGTGATGTTGCTGACAGTCGACAGCGCGTTTGCCGGCGAAGTGGAACAGATGCTCAACGATGACTTTGCCCAGGCCCACGAAATCGCCAAAGAAGAAAGCCGGGAGACCCACCGCCTGCAACAGGTCGGCATGCGGATCGCCCGGCTTATTTCACCGATACTCTAAGGGTTGTAGATGTCGTCGCGGGTCCATGGCAGTTCGTGGCTGCCATCGGGATGGGTTTTCACCGCAAGGATCTGGTGCAGGTTGATCCAGCCCTTGGCAAATGCATAAGCGCATCCCGCCAGGTACAGCCGCCAGATCCGCAACGCCTGCTCCGGCACCTGCCTGGAGGCGGCCTCCAGATTATCCTCGAGGCGTTCGCTCCAGTGATCCAGCGTGCGCGCGTAGTGCAGGCGCAGACTCTCGACATCGACGATCTCCAGCCCTGCTTCGCTGATCTCGGCAGAAATCATCGACAGGTGCGGCAGCTCGCCATTGGGGAACACGTACTTCTCGATAAAGTCCCCGGCACCACGTCCCACCGGCCGGCCATCAGTGTGTTTGGCGGTGATTCCGTGGTTCATCACCAAGCCGCCCTCCTTCACCGCGCCGAACAGGGTTTTGCAGTATTCGGCCAGATTGGCGTGGCCGACGTGTTCGAACATGCCGACGCTCACCACCTTATCGAAGCGCCCGTCCTGCGGCAGATCGCGGTAGTCGAGCAGTTGCAGTTCAACCAGATCGTCGAGGCCTTCCTCAGTCACTCGCTCACGGGCCAGGGCCAGTTGTTCTTTACTCAGGGTTATCCCGAACACTTTCGCGCCGAACTCCCGGGCTGCGTATCGCGCCAGCCCACCCCAACCGCAACCGACATCCAACAGATAATCGCCGGGTTGCAGCCGCAGCTTGCGGCACAGGTGGCGGAATTTGGCTTGTTGGGCTTGCTCCAGCGTTTCGCTACCGGTCTCGAAATACGCGCAGGAATACGCCATATCGCTGTCGAGCCACAGTTGATAAAACGCATTGGAAAGGTCGTAGTGGTAGGAAATCGCCTTGGCGTCGGTTTCCTTGTCGTGAACAGTGCGCACAGGCTGACTGTCGTCATCCTCGCTCAACAACGCCTGGCTCCACTCATCGCACACGCGGATTACGTCGCTGATGGAACCTTCGAGCTCCAGTTTGCCTTCGACAAACGCTGCCCCTAGCGCGTCCAGGCTTGGATGAGTGAACTGGGTAACCATTTGTGGGTCCTTGACCACAATCGTGACGCTGGGCGTCGGCCCCAGATTGAATTCATGGCCATCCCAGAGTCGCAAGCGAAGCGGTAATTGCAGATTCTGTAAGGCCGGTGGAAGTTGCGCGAGCATGGATAGTCCCCCTTGTTTCAGACGTCTGATGTGAGGGTAGACCATCTTTAGAAATATAGCTGGCTATCGATTTAATAGCCGATTTCTATAACTCGCGGCGCTCCAACCAGCCGTCGTGAGCCCATAAGTGATGGTCCTCACCCTAGATGACTACAAATTCGGCGCACAGTTCTAAAAAATTGAAATAACCCCGATCAGGCGATTTAGAGCGTTCGTCTGGATTACTCAACGTCGTCCTTGAGCTTGAGTAGCGGCTCCTGAAAACGCAGCAGGCGTCCGGCGTTACCCAACACCAGCAATGTGCTCAGGTTATGCAGCAACGCCGCAATCATCGCCCCTGCCGCACCGAGCCAGCCGAAGGCCGCGAACGCGACAATTGCCAGCGTCCAGCCCAGGCCGATGATCACATTGACCTGCAACGTATGCCGGCACTGACGACTCAACCGCACACACGTACCGAGTCGTCGCAGATCACTGCCGATCAACACGATGTCGGCCGAGGCCAGTGCGATGTCCGCCCCGCCCGCGCCCATGGCGACGCCCACCACACCTGCTTTGAGCGCCAGGGAATCGTTGATCCCGTCGCCTACCACCATAGGCCGGAAGCCATTACCGATTTCTTTCAACACGCGATTGAGTTTGTCCTCGGGCAACGCTTGCGCTTCAACGTCGCTGATCCCGACATCACGCGCCAATGTGTGAGCGACGCTTTGCCGATCACCGGTGAGCAACAACTGACGTCCCAATCCGAGTTCACGCAACTCGCTCAAGGCAAAACGCGCTTCAGGTTTGACGCTGTCGGCCAGCAATAACCACGCAAGGAATTCACCGTTGAGTGCCAGTCCGGCAATCGGGCCATCGTGTTCGGGAACACTGGAGGTGGCGATACCCAATTGGGCGAACAGCTCCGGCCGACCGAGCGCCGCCTCGCCTTGCTCGGTCATCGCCACCACGCCCAAGCCCTGACGCTCGTGAATGTCCGAGAGCAGCAGAAAATGCTCCTGGGTGACCAAACCGGCGAGCGCACGGCTGACCGGATGACTGCTGGCGGAGCCGAGGCTGGCGGCCAGTTTGAGGACGTGGCTGCGATCTTCGAGCGGGCTGTCGATGGATTGCAGGCGCAAGGTGCCGAAGGTCAGGGTTCCGGTCTTGTCGACCACCAGCGAAGTCAGGTCCGCCAACTCTTCAAGAAACGCCGAGCTGCGAATCAAAATCCCGTGACGCGCCGCCACCGCCACACCGGCAATTGCCGTGGCCGGTGCCGACAGCACCAACGCACAAGGACAGGCCGCCACCAACACCGCGAGCATCGCCTGCGCATCGTTAGTGACAAACCAGGTCACCGCGGCCAGCAACAAAACCAACACCATGTAACTACCCGCGTAGCGTTCCAGCAAACGTGTGATCGGTGGCTTGGAACGCTCGGCGTTCTGCATCAGCGCGATGACTTTACCCAGGGTTGACTCATGGCCAGTGCGGGTCACTTCGATGCGCAACAGACCGTCAAGGTTGATCGCCCCGCCGAACACAGGCATGCCGACCCCCGCCTCCATCGGCACGGATTCACCGGTAAGCGAAGCGGGGTCCAGGCTGGCTTGACCGGACAAAACCCGCCCGTCCGCCGGCACTCGATCACCGGCGCGCACTTCGACGAGGTCGCCGGCCTTGAGTGTGCCGTTGTCGACTTCGACGATGGAGCCGTCCGCCTGAACCTTGCGCGCATGGCTGCGAGTCAGTTTGCCGAGTGCATGAATCGCTTCCTGAGAACCGATGACGCTGCGCTCTTCCAGCACGTGGCCGAAGATCATGATGATCGGCAGTAACGCCGCCGTCAGCAGGTCACCTGTCGCCCAGGCACCGAGCATGGCCAGGGCGATCAATTGATCGGTGATCCCGTGCAAGCTCGGATAACGCAGGCTATACCAGGCCGAACGCATCACCGGCACGGCCACCAGTAAAGAAGCAAAGCCGAGCAGCAATTGGCTGACACCGCTTTGCTCCGGCGACAACCAGCGCCAGATCAGGCCGAGCACCAGAAGACCAAGGGCGAGCATCGCCAAGGTCAATTGGCGTGCGGCGCTACGTTGTTCAGCAGAGGACAACATGCTCGGTGCGGCGGCAGTTTGGGCGGTCATTGTGCAGCTCCCTGAATGATCAGGCGGGAATCGTCTTTCGGGTTGACCGTAGTCACCGAGCCGGCCTGACCGAGAATCTTCGGCATCCGTTCACGGTAAATGCGCAGCAGCATTTGCGGATCAGTGCCCTGCTGTTGCGCCTTGGCCAGGCTCAACACTGTGGCGGTGTCGGCCGAGGCTTTGGCCAAGCGTTCGCTCGCTTGGGCGTGGGCCACTTGCAGTGCGCGGTCGGCTTGCTCGTTGGCGGTCTGAGTGAGTTTCTCGGCTTCGGTGCGAGCGTTGGCCACGGCTTTGTCGGCTTGTTGGCTGGCCGTCAGAACGGCATTAAAAGCATTGACCGCCGGGCCGGGCAAACTCGATTGCACGTCCACGCGCGCCACTTCGATCCCCAGCCCCTGCCCTGTCGACGTCAGTTCGGCCAAGCGTTGATTGATGCCTTGCACCAAATCACCCCGCAGGCGTTCACGTCTTTCGGCAGCTTTATTATCGGCGCCGATCAGCTCCGGGCGTGCGACCAGGATGGTGTCCAGATCGCGCGCGGCAGTCAGTGCGACGGCGCTGCGGGTGACCAACCGATCCAAGGCCGGCAGCACATGTTCGCCTTGAAGGACGAAGGCATACGGTTCGGTGACCTTGTAGAAAACCCGCACATCGAGTTGCACCACGCCCGCGTCACCGGTCAACAGATACCCCGAGCCCGCGAGTGCGTCGCTGATCGGCGTGGCAAAACTCGCTACTCGATCGGCCTGTAACGCGGCGTCCGTGCGCAGCAGATTGTCCACCCGACGCTCGATCACCCGGTCCGCTGCCGGCAACAAAACCACTTGCTCAAAAGGACGCGGCCAAGCCAACAGCAGTCCGGCATTCTGGATACGATCCAGCGCGCCGAAGTGCAAAACCACCGCGCGATTCTGCGGATCGATTTGCCGCACATTGGAAAACGCCCAGGCGAACGCAGCCAATACCGTCACCGCGTAAAGCGCGAGAAACGCCAAGCGCCCGGCCTGAATCCAGGGGCTGCTCAACTCATTTGTTCCACGTGGAACCAAATTCATGGCTGCGACCCGGACTTGTTTTCAAGCGTCGGCGGACCATCAACCAACACGCGGAACGGTGCGGCATCGGTGCGCAAAATCAGTTTTGTCCCAGGCGTGACGATGGTGCCCAAAGTGTCGAGTGAACGCAGTAAATTGTAGAGCTGCGGTGAACCGGCGTACGCACGGCCGTAAATCTGTGCGGCTTCGACGCGGGATTGCGCTTCGATGTCAGCCGCTTTTACCGTCGCGTCAGCTTGCACGATGCGTGCATCACGCTCGGCGGCGGAACGGATTTGCGCCGCTTCGCGCTTGCCAATGGCGGTACGTTCCGTGGCAATTGTTTCACGCTCGGCGCGCATACGATCGACCGTCGCGGTGAGCGTAACCGACGGCAAAGTCAGACGTTCGATACCCACTTGCAGCACTCGCACACCGTAAGTGGTCAGCAACTGCTGATCGATTTGCTGACGCAGCTGCGCCTCGAAATCGGCGATGTGCACTTGATTGGCATCGGTGTTCACCAGGTTGACCAGGTCAAAACTGCTGGCGGTGGTTTCCAGCGCCGAGCCGACGAAGGTGCGAATCTGTCGCGCCGCTTCGTCCGGCTGATTCTGCACGGCACGCATGAAACGTTGCACGTTGTCCGGATCGCCCTGTACCTGCCACGCCACATACGCCTGAACGATGATGCGCAACCCGTCCCGCGTGCCGACATCCTGCAAACCGCTGGACGTGGTGCGCAACCGTAAATCCACTGGGATAGCCGCCTCGAACGGCGCCGGCCAGCGCCAACCCAGCCCCGGTTCGAGCAGCACGCGCGACGGATTACCGAAGCGCGTGATCACCGTGGCCTCCCCCGATCGCACCTGCACCAGGCTGGCTGCCGCGATGGCGAACGCGACTAGCAACGCCGCCCAGCCCATGCGCCGCCAAGGGAATGGGCCCGCTTCCTGGGGATCACCATGATGGTGATGTCCGTGGTGATGCCCGGCATGGCCATGATCGTGGCCAGTGTGGTCGTCGTGATCGTGAGTGTGCGACTGGCTCAATTGGCAGCTCCTGGCTGAGCGGTTTTACGCGACGGCGCAGGGTCAGCCGGCAGCGTGAACGTACGGAGGTCGATGGTCGGCGCGTTGCTGCTGCCGCCCAGACGATGATCGAGAACCAATAGCTTGGCGTTCGCCAGGCCCTGGGAAAGTTGGCTGAAATACTGCTCCAGCACAAAGGCCTGGCCGGCACTGGCGTAGGCTTTTTGCTCGGCGCTGAATCTCAGGTCCGCCGCTTGCGCGGTGGCATTGATTTCTCGCGCACTGGCCGTTGCTTGATCGCGCGCGATGCTGGCCTGTAATTGCGCCTGATTGGTTGCTTCCGCCGCTGCCCCACGCTCACGGGAAATCAATGCCTGGGCACCAATCTGTGCAGCCTGCACCCCGTGATAGGCGTTGGCCGCACCGGCTGGTGGGTGAATCGCCTCGACCACCGTGGCGAGAATTTCCACGCCGCTGTCGAGTTTCTGCAAGTCAGCCTGAACCGCCTGACCGATTTCTTCAGCCAGCCCTACCCTGTCCTCGCCGAGCAAACCGTCGAGGGTTCGCGAAGCAAAGTCGTGGACCAGAATCCGGCTGGCGGTGCTGCGAATCAACGTCGGCACGTCGGCGCTGTTGTACGTCGCGGCCAACGCCGCCTGATCGTTCAGGCCGATGCGGTAAACGAAGCGCACGTCCATGTTGACGATCTGGAAGCTCTGTTTGTCGCCACGGCTGCTGGCGATGACCTGGGATTTATCGTTCACATGGCTAGCATCCCACAAGCGATTGGCAATCGCAGGCGCCGGACCGTCGGCAGGTTCAGCCACGGACGGTGCCGCCGTTTCGCCGACACTGGTGGCCAACTCGTGAACCACACCGTTCTCGACATTCAGCACTCGGCCCAACGGCCACGGCAAACCCGCATGCAAACCGGGACCGAACACTTCCACCGGTTTGCCGAAACGTTCGTAGATGCCTCGCCCTTGTAGTGGTATTTCATGGATGCCGGTGAGCGACCAGCCCACGATCGCCACCACGGCGAGCACTGGCACCAACGCCCGACGCATGTAAGTGAAGGCCCAGATTTGCCGCAGGTCGATACCGAATCGGTTGTGCAGTTCGTGCTGCAACGCCAACAAAGGTTGCGGCGGCCAGCGCAGCATGTCGGCGACAAAACTTCGCGCCAGCAACGACGGTTCAAGTTGTTCACGCCGCGGACTGAACAATGACAACACGGCGCGCAGCAGCAACTCGACGGCGACCAGCCCCGGCAGCAAGCCGATCAGTACCGCCAGACGCACCGGCCAGACCGAGGTTTCGCTGCCGAACAATAGGCACAAAGCACTCAACACCAGGCAAATGATCGCCACCCGTGTCAGCTGCGCCAGCGGCCCCGCTTCGGGCCATTGGGCGACGTTTTCCTGGGCCAGTTGACGCTCCAGCACCAGTAAACCGAAGGCCAAAAACAGCGATAAAGCCGCGCCAACACTGGCGGACAATCCTGGAGCAACGGGCGGCAGAGCGAGATTCCAGACTTGTTCAATGCTGAACAACGTCAACAGCGACAAGCCGCCAAGCCACAGGGTTGGCGCACCGATCTGCACCAGCATTCGCAGCCATCGCTGACCCAGCCGATCCAGCAGCCGTTCATACCATCCCGTTGGGGCAACGACTTCCTCAGCAACAATCACCTGCGCCACTGGGCTCATGGTGCGTGCACGCCACCGGGTTATCCACCAGGCCGATTGCAGACCGGCAACCAGTACCAGCAAACCGGCGCTCTGATTGACCAGCAACGCCGGCCACAGCGACTGCGGTGCAAACAGCCCGACAAAAAACGCCAGCACCCAACCGGTCGCAGCGAGAGCGCCCAGGCCGATTGCGAACTGACGTAATCGTCGCCCTTGAAAAACCGCCTGCTGAAAACGCGGCAGCCCGGCCACTTGCGTCCCATCGACATCGAGATCGACTTGCATACCACCTCAGTGTTCATCGTTGCTCATCGCGCGAATCGTTACGATATAACGAAAGCCGTGAAATTTCCGTTCTTAAATGCTCTATCTAAAGACGCTCAACCTGTCGCTTGCCTGAAGCCTTGACCGAAATGCTCGGGAACGCACATATTACGTTCGTAATTTTAATCACGGGCTACTTTTACCCATCCCGATCCCCCGTTCACTCCAGGAGTACAAGCATGAGCACCTATGACGTCGTGATTCTGGGCGGAGGCCCTGGCGGCTATAACGCAGCGATCCGCGCTGGCCAGTTGGGCCTGAAAGCAGCTTGTGTCGAAGGTCGCGCCACCCTTGGCGGCACCTGCTTGAACGTCGGGTGCATGCCGTCAAAAGCGCTGTTGCACGCCTCCGAACTCTACGACGCGGCCATGGGTGCGGAATTCGTCAACCTGGGGATTGAAGTCAAACCCACCCTCAACCTTGCCCAGATGATGAAGCAGAAGGATGAAAGCGTTACCGGGCTGACCAAGGGCATCGAGTTTCTGTTTCGGAAAAACAAAGTCGACTGGATCAAGGGCTGGGGCCACATCGACGGGCCCGGCAAAGTCACGGTGACCGACAGCCAGGGCGGCAAAACTGAACTGAGCGCCAAGGACATCATCATCGCCACCGGCTCCGAACCCACTCCCCTGCCGGGCGTGGATATCGATAACAAACGTATCCTCGATTCCACGGGTGCACTGTCGCTGACTGAAGTGCCGAAGCACCTGGTGGTCATCGGCGCCGGGGTGATCGGCCTGGAGCTGGGTTCGGTGTGGCGGCGACTGGGCGCTCAGGTCACGGTGGTCGAATTCCTCGACCGGATCTGCCCGGGCGTGGATGCGGAGGCGGGCAAAACCCTGCAACGCGCTCTCGCCAAACAAGGCATCAGTTTCAAATTGAGTTCAAAAGTCACCAGCGCCACCACGTCTGCGTCGGGCGTTCAGCTCAATGTTGAGCCCGCCGCCGGTGGCAGCGCCGAGCTGATTGAAGCCGATTACGTGTTGGTCGCTATCGGACGCCGGCCTTACACCGAAGGCCTTGGCCAGGAAAACGTCGGCCTCACCACGGACAAACGCGGCATGCTCGCCAACAAGGGTCATCGCACCGAAGCTGCCGGGGTCTGGGTGATCGGTGACGTGACCTCGGGACCGATGCTCGCGCACAAGGCCGAAGACGAAGCCATGGCCTGCGTCGAACAGATTGTCGGCAAGGCTGGCGAGGTCAATTACGACCTGATCCCCAATGTCATCTACACCAGACCCGAGCTGGCCAGCGTCGGCAGGACCGAAGAGCAGTTGAAGGCGGAAGGTCGTGCCTACAAGGTCGGGAAATTTCCCTTCACCGCCAACAGCCGGGCGAAGATCAATCACGAGACTGAAGGCTTTGCCAAAGTGCTGGCCGATGAACGCACCGACGAAATTCTTGGCGTGCACCTGGTGGGCCCGAGTGTCAGTGAGATGATCGGCGAGTATTGCGTGGCCATGGAGTTCAGCGCTTCCGCTGAGGACATTGCCCTCACCTGCCACCCGCACCCGACCCGCTCCGAGGCCCTGCGCCAGGCGGCGATGAATGTGGAGGGGATGGCGACGCAGATGTAGCTCCGTGTCCGGAAAAGATCAAAAGATCGCAGCCTTCGGCAGCTCCTACAGGTGTTCACATTACCCTTGTAGGAGCTGCCGAAGGCTGCGATCTTTTCGCTCGTCAGTCCGGCAAATGCTCTAAAGGCAACGCCCCCGGCGTCTTCACCGTGTGAATCGCAAAGTTGCTGCGTATGTCACTCACTCCTGGCAGTTTCAACAATCGCCCTGTGAGAAATCGCTCATACGCACGCAAATCCGGCACCACCACTTGCAGCAAAAAATCCGAATCCCCTGACACCAGGAATGCCGAAATCACCTCGGGCAACGCCGTCACGGCCAGGCGAAAGGATTCCGCCTGCTCGTCGTTATGGCGTTCCACTTTGACCCCGACAAACACCGTCAGCCCAAGCCCCACTTCGTCGCGATCCAGATTGGCCTGGTAGCCGCGAATCACTCCGGCTTCTTCAAGCATCCGTACCCGACGCAAACACGGAGAAGCGGACAGTCCAATCTCATCAGCCAGTTGCACATTGCTCAGGCGACCGTCGCGCTGCAGGGCGGCGAGTATCTTGCGGTCGTAGGCGTCCAGTTTCATGGTTTGGCAGATCCTGATGGCTTACACGTTATTGAGTGGCAGATTATGCCAACCCACAACGTTTTAGAAGCAAACTACGCAACCACCTGCCCTGCCCTATCGCCCTAGACTGGCCGTACCGAATCGACAACGAATGGGGTGCAACGTGGCAGGACTCTGGCTGTTTTTCATGGCGCTCGCGGTGGTTTACCTGTTACCTGGACCGGACATGATCCTGCTGTTGCAGACCGGAGCCCGTCAGGGCAAAGGCGCGGCACTGGCGACGGCATTGGGCTTGGGCATTGCCCGTGGTTGCCATGTGGCGCTCGCGGCGTTGGGGTTGGCGGCACTGTTCAAGGCAGCTCCCTGGACTTTCGACGTGGTGCGCCTGGCCGGGGCCGCGTACCTGCTGTGGATCGGCATCCAGTGCCTGCGCACGACCCTGCTGCCGAACCTGAACGGCGCCAATCAAACCACCGGGAAAGCGCGGTGGCGCGAAGCGATCCAGCGCGGTTTGCTGACTAACCTGCTCAACCCCAAGGCGCTGCTGTTCTGTTCAGTGCTGTTGCCGCAGTTCATCGATCCTCACGCCGGGCCGGTGCTTGCGCAATTCGCGACCCTGGGCGTGGTGCTGGTCGGCGTCGGTTTGTTGTTCGACAGTGCTTACGCACTGGCCGGCGCCGCGCTAGGCCGTTGGCTGCAACGCAGTCCTTCGGCCCAGCGCCTGCAGCAATGGCTGTTCGGCAGTCTGTTGATCGGCTTCGCGGTGCGGCTGACCTTCGTGCAACAGACTTGAGCCTTACTGCGTCTTGCGCCGACGACGATTGATCAGCAACAGCGCCGCTGCCGTCACCGCTACCACACCGCCGATCTGCAATGGTTTTTTGTAGGGCCGTAGCGTTGAGCGCGCGGCGTCGGTGACCTGGGTGACGTAGCGCTTGTCGGCATTCCGGAAGTCCGGCTCCTGGCATTGATGACCAAAATCGCCAGCCCACACCACATACGGACCTTCCTCGACGTACCGACGGTAAAGCGCGCTTTGCTCCTGCAAGCTGCTCCCCCACGACGAAGCCTTGCACAGTACCGCAGCAAACGCCTGACTGCTGTGGGGCAGATGATCAGCGGCCTTGCTCGCCAGGGCCGTGGCGACAAAACGGTAATGGAAACGCTCATCCGGTTTCGCCACCGTGGCTTGCTGGCGCTGCACTTCCCCCTCGGACATCAGCGGTCCGACCTTGAGCTCCGGTGCCTCCAGGCTGTAATTGCCACCGAGGGTGGCGTAATCCGGGGACATCTCGTAACCCAACAATTGCATCCCGTCATAGCGGGCCGTGAGGGCGGCTTGGTAGTAAGCGGACGCGCGGGTGGTCGGCCACCATTTGGACTCGGCTTCCTGACGCATTTGCCCGTACCACCTGGCCCTGGCCTGCAAGTCGGCGTTATCGAAATAGGCTGGCGCTTCGTCGTATCGCTCTTCACGCAGCAAGCGCCGGCCGAGCAGATTGCGCAGGCTCGCCGCCACCGGCAACGGCACGTAGTTATCGCGATCCTGCTGGGTTAGCGGCGGCGGTGCCGGCACCTGAGTGTCGACGTAAGCTTTGAGTTCATCGAGGGTCAGCACCCGTTCGGCGACGGTCGCCGCATCGAACCAGTAGATGCCTTTGCTGCGATACAGCTGATCAAACGCTTGCAGGTAATCCCCGCGTTGCAGTGCGAGGATTGCACTTTCGCCTTCAATCCGGCACTTGGGCTGAAGGGTTTCGTAATCGAAGTCCGGGGTTCGTCGTTCGCCCCAGGATTCATTCTGCGGGAAGGCCTGGGCCGCTTTGGCATAGGCGGCGGCAGCGGCGTTTTTATCGCCATCGCGCACGGCCAGTTTGGCCCGCAGCCACCACGCCAGCCCTCCATCACCGGCGTGTTCGAGGAAGGCCTTGGCGCTCGCGTAGTCGCCCTGTTGATAGTTCATCGCCGCCAGACGATCCGCGTTGTCGAGGCTACCGCGCGTGCTGCTTTGCAACAGTTTGATCAGTTTCAGCTCGTTCGGCGGTTGATCACCGAATGACAATCCCAGTCGGCTGATCAAAGAAGCGGTTACCAGTTGCTGCACTGGTTTGCCCTTGAGCAGCGCAGCCAGCTGATCGTCGGGCATCGCCACCAGATCAGCCATCAACAGTTTGAGCGAGGTGTAGCCCACCGCCGAGCCGTGCAGGTTTTGCGTGACGTAGAGTTCGATGGCGCTGTTCCAGTCCCCGGCCGTGCGGACCACGCGCGCTTCTTCACCGAGGCTGGCGACACCCAGTTCCAATGGATCGCTGAAGCCTTCGATGCTCAGCTGACGGGTCTGCTCGAAAGCTTTTTGAGATTGAACCAGAAGGTCGGGGCCCGCATCCGCTTCTGCACTCATGGCAAACAACGCTCGACCCAACGAGTAAGCCGCCCAAGTGCTACGTAATGCGCGTTGATCGGCCGGCAACGCCAGCACCTTCTGGAAATACTCGGCCGCCAACCCATGATCACCGGCAGCGAATGCCACGGCGCCGGCCAGATAAAATTTGAGTTCAGCGGGCAGGCTCGCACCCTGCACTTCGACCTGACGGGCATCGGTCAGGCTGCGAAGCTGCTTCACCAACGCTTGCTGCTCAGCTGTCAAACCGGCCTGTTCGGCCTGGTCCCGTTGATCGGCATAATTGGGTTCATCGCCGTAGCCCTGGTTTGGACTATTCGTCGCGTCTGTGACGTTCTTCAGCCCGGCGATCGCGTGCCCGAGGCGGTTGATCTCGAAGTTGAAGTTACCTTCCGGCAGTTCCGCCAGCGATTGTCCACGGTTGTCCAGCAAGCGCGTGGGGAAATCCGGCCCGCAGGCCAGCGCCGACCCCAGCGGCAAGCTGAGGCTCAGGCAGAGCAAATGGCGGGGCCAGTTACGGGTGAACATTTGAAGCTCCTTGATCAATATGTACGCAGCGTGCCCAACCGATGGCGCGCGCCCGCCGGCCGGAAGGCGGCCGTCGCGCAGGCGGGTGAAGGTAAGCAGATCCGGGCGCTGTTGCAACGCATAACCGGCCAACGCATCGGCGCCATCACAGCCTTGCACCGCCAACGTCAGACGCTCGGGCCAGGCGCTGTCGAGATTGCCTTGATTGCTCAGGCTGATGTCAGCGAGGCCATCCTGCACCGAGACGTTCAGCGCCAGGCTACTGTCGAGGGCATCGCCGCGAGCCACGGCGCGCAAGGTCGTCAGGCTCCAGGCCCTGCGATCGTTGGCCAGCGGTAAGCGAAACCAGATCAGGCCGGCCAGATGCGCCGGTGGATCGTTGCGCAGCTCGATGCCGAGGTGGCTCAATTGCTGCGGATCGGCCAGCAACTCGCGACGCTGGCCGGCACGTTCGATAGGCACTTCGCTTTCCACGATCGGCGCGCCACTGTCCCCCGGCAACAGCGCCACGCCATAGGCTGGTAGCGCCAGATAAAAAGGTTTCGAAGTAATACGGCTCCAGGCCTTGGCCCATCTTTTGGCCTGATCCGGGTCAAACAAGCCACGACGCGGATCGCTTACCGCGTGCACTTGCAACACGCTGCTGTCGACTGTGGACAAAAGTGCTGACAGCTCGGGGCTGTCGAGCCAGGAAGGTAACGCGGTGATGCTCAATGGCATTGAGGCTGGCAGAACCGTGCGCAGATGCGTGAGAAATGTCCGATAGGCCGGTAGCCGAGCGTTGCCCGCATCGTGGTCGATTTCCACACCGGAAAGAACCAGTCCCTGCCCCTGCCAATTGCTGAGCACCTGTTGGATCTGCACGGTGACTTCGTCCTGATCGAGCGACTGGAGCTGACCATCAAGACGAATCACCGCAATCAGCGGCCGGCCATCCTGCTTGAGCAGCGCAGGGTCAATTCGCGCACGGCTCCATCCCGCCTGCGGAAACGCCTGCAAGGCCAGTATCCTCAGGGTCGAAAAGTCCGCACGACTGTCCTTGAGCGCGGCTTCATGGGCCGGCGTCCATTGCCGTTGCCAGATGTAGAGTTGCTGATCAAGCGGCGCCGCGTCCTGTCGTTCGCAACCAATAAGCAGCACCACTGCCGCCAGACAAACCAAAAAACGCATAAAGCCCCTTAAGCCGAACCAAATCCCTTGTAGGAGCGAGGCTTGCCCGCGAAGAACGATAACGCGGTCTACCTTGGAAACCGCGGTGCCTGGTTCGCGGGCGAGCCTCGCTCCTACAGGTCGAGCACCAAGGGCTGCGACCCTTGTGCCGGAATCGCACAACATATCAGGACTTGCCCCTCATCCGGCACTTCCGCGGGGGGCTGTGGATAATTCACCTGGCCGCTGATCAAGCGGGTTTTACAGGTTCCGCAGGAACCGCCGCGGCAACTGAACTCCGGGTGCAGACCACGGCTCTCCGCCAACTCCAGCAAACTGCCACCATCGGGTCGCCAACGGGCCTCTTTGGCCGAGCGCTGGCACACCACCGGCACAGACGTCGTAGCGGCCGGCGGTTGTTCGATGACAATGGCGTCGGGGTCCGCCCGCCGACGCCACGTTGACGGGCCAAAGGCCGCGGCGTGAATTCTGGCCTCGCGGGTATCCAGGTCCCGCAGGCCGTCGTACAGACCTTGGGTAAAACTCCCCGGGCCGCAGAGGACAAAATCCAGCTGATCGTAGTCCTCCACTTCAAGAATGCTCTGGAGCAATTCCGTGTCGATCCGTCCGGTCAGGTCGAAATCTTCACCCTCGCGCGCCTCGGCTTCCGGCTGACTGAGCAGGCGCAGCACCTTGACCGAATCACCGGCACCTTCGAGCAAGCGATCCAGCTCAGGACGAAACACCTGATCGGCCAACGTCCGCGAACTCTGGAAAAACCAGGTCGGCCGTATATGGCGAGTACGCAGGCCTTGATAAACCACCTCCCGCAGCATCGACAGCAGCGGCGTAATACCCACCCCGGCCGCCAGCAACACCAGCGGCCGCCGTTCATGCGGCGCCACAGTGAAATGTCCTTGAGGCGCGCGAGCCTCCAATAGATCGCCAACCCGAACCTGTTCATGCAGGTGCGAAGACACCCGCCCGTCACGCTTCACACTGATCCGGAAAAAATCATCGGACGGTGCACTCGACAGGCTGTACGTGCGGATATGTACATCGCCATCGATGTTGAACCGTAAAGGCAAATGCTGCCCGGCCTGGAACACCGGCATCCCGGCACCGTCAGCAGGCTCCAGGTAGATCGAGCGGATGTTGTGGCTTTGCGCTTCGATTCGCACCACCCGCAGCGGCCGCCAACTATCGCCCAACGCCTGGGCCTGCAGGCGGGCATTGGCCTGAGCCCAAGTGCCGGTCAGTAAACTGGTGGGGGACACGCCGTCGAAGCGCCAACGCAAAGCCAGGGCCGCGGGCCGACGCACCATGTGTTCCACGTGGAACGTCCACAGACGCTCGGCGCCTTGAAACGCCTCGATCTGCGGGCCTTCAAGGATGACTTCGGTACGACCGCTGAGGTGCAGCAGCTCGCCCGAATTAAAATCGATAAACAGCAAACCGGCCCGTGGATTAACCAGCAGATTGCCCAAGGTGTTGAAAAACAGGTTGCCGGCGAAATCCGGAATGGTCAGGCGATTGCCTTCCACTTGTACGAAACCGGCCTGGCCGCCACGGTGAGAAACGTCCACCGAACGTTGGCCTTCAACGTCCACGTAACTGGCGACGAAAAAGGTATCGGCCCCCGTGATCATGGTTTTTGCCGCGTCATCCAGCTCGTTGAGGTGTTGCGCGATCCGGGTCGACGGATCCGCCAGCGGCACCGAGCGAAACTGCCGCAATTGAATGTACTGCGGGCAATTGCCGTATGACTGTTCAACCGTCACCCCGAAGCCGTTCGCCGACATTGAGCCGACCCGCCCATTGAGGCGATTGCGCCGTCGCGTGTGCAGTTCGATTCCCAGCAGGCCGATTGCCGCGCCATCGGTCAATTGCGCGGGATCGTCGGCGCCCGGCAAGCTGTGGAATTGCAATAGACCCGGCTCGGGCGAGTGAGCAAAACCCGGTGGCCCTTCAAGAATACTGGCCCAGGGATTACCGTCGACATCGACCGCGCCGTACAGCATGAATGGCAATTGCTGATAGAACGTGCGGTGTTGGTCCGGCATTTCGCTGCGAACCACCCGCCGCCCCAACGCTTCCATTCGCTCAGCCACACCCACGTGAGTCTGCAACTGTATCTCGCCAGCATGCCAAGGCGAACGGTCCATAACGGCTTCTCCCCTGCACCATCGGCGCAGTGTGAACGGCCCGACAGTGTCGGACCGTAAGCATCAGGCAGTTTTTTGCAGGCCGGCGACAGTGCGCGGCATGCCGACAAAACCAGGCAGGGCTTCGATGCGCGCCAGCCAGGCACGAATGTTCGCGTAGTCGTCCAGAGACACGTTGCCCTCGGGTGCATGGGCGATGTAGCTGTACGCCGCGACGTCGGCAATGGTCGGTTCGCTGCCAGCCAGGTAAGCCGACTTCGCCAGTTCCTGATCAATCACCTTGAGCAAGCCGTGGGAATAAGCGATCACTTCTTCAGCGTTGTACGACGCGCCAAATACGGTAATCAGTCTTGCTCTGGCAGGGCCAAAGGCAATCGGCCCGGCGGCGATCGACAACCAGCGCTGAACTTTCGCCGCACCGACCGGATCGGCTGGCAGCCAGCGACCATTGCCATATTTCTGCGCCAGATAGACCAGAATCGCGTTGGAATCGGCCAGCACCACGCCCTGATCATCGATGGCCGGCACCTGACCAAACGGGTTGAGCGCCAGGTAGTCAGGCTGTTTGTGCGCGCCCTTGGCCAGATCGACAAAAACCAGCTCGGTCGGCAGTTGCAGCAGGGACAGCATCAACTCCACACGGTGAGCGTGGCCGGAACGTGGGAAGTTGTAGAGTTTGATGGCGTGCATGATCGACTCCGCTGGGTGGTGGCGCCGTTCAGGAGTGATCAGCACCGATAGCAGCCATCTTCCACTAACGACTGAAACAACAGAATAACCAGCAAACGCAATCTATTATTTCATCCCGCGCAATAGCCCTTCAGCCGTGCAAGTCCGGATGTCCGCGCAGTGCCTTTACTGCAAAGTCCACAAAACTGCGAATCCGTGCCGGCGCCTTGCGTCCGCCCTGATACACCACATGGATGGGCAAGGGCGGCAATTCAAAGTCAGCCAGGACGATTTCCAGCTCGCCGGTCACGACCTTGCTCGCTACCTGATAAGACAAGACCCGGGTGTACCCCAGACCCAGACACGCCGCAGTAATGGCCGCCTGATTCGCCGTCACCACCAGCCGTGGTTCAGATCGGATGCTCAATGGCTCTCCCGCTTCAAGGAATGGCCAGCTCCTCAGCTGACCGATGGCGGACGTCGCAATAATCGGAGCCTGCGCCAGATCTTGCGGATGTCGAGGCCGACCCTGCCTGGCCAGAAACTCCGGCGAACCGCAAATGACTCGCCGCACTTCACCGACCCGAATCGCATGCTGATTGCTGTCGGGCAACTCACCGATGCGCACAGCGACATCAATGCCCTCCTCGACCATGCTCACCACTCGATCGACCAGCAGGCCATTGATGCAGACTTCAGGAAATTGAGTCAGATAACTCACCATCACCGGCGTGACAAACAGTTCACCGAACAATACCGGCGCGGTGATGGTCAGTTGCCCACGCGGATGGGCATGACTGCCTGCCGCCGAATCCTCGGCTTCCTGCACCTCAGAGAGAATCCGCCGACAGTCTTCGAGATACCGCTGACCCGCCTCGCTCAAATGCACACTGCGCGTGGTACGCGTCAGCAGCAGCGTGCCGATACGCTTCTCGAGGGCCGCCACCGCACGCGTGACACTGGCCGCCGACATGCCCAAACGCCGCGCCGCCGCCGAAAAGCCCTGGTCCTGGGCGACGGCGACGAAGACCTGCATTTCCTGGAAGCGGTCCATGGGCGTGTCCTCAATTCAGATAAAAAAAATCGCAACCGTAGGCTGCGATTTTTAATGGCTCGATCACCTGTGGATAACTTATTCCACAGTCACCGACTTCGCCAGGTTACGCGGCTGGTCAACGTCGGTGCCTTTCAGCACGGCAACGTAGTACGAGAGCAACTGCAGCGGGATGGTGTAGAGGATCGGCGACAGAATGTCGTGGATGTGCGGCATGTGCACAACGTGTGTGCCTTCGCCATTGGTCATGCCAGCCTGCTCGTCTGCGAAGACGATCAGCTCGCCGCCACGGGCGCGGACTTCCTGGAGGTTGGATTTCAACTTCTCCAGCAGTTCGTTGTTCGGCGCCACGGTCACCACTGGCATGTCGTTATCCACAAGCGCCAACGGGCCGTGTTTCAGCTCGCCGGCCGGATAGGCTTCGGCGTGGATGTAGGAGATTTCCTTGAGCTTGAGCGCCCCTTCCATTGCGACCGGGAATTGCGCGCCACGACCGAGGAACAGCGTGTGGTTTTTCTCGGCGAACAGCTCGGCGATTTTCTCCACAGTGCTGTCCATGGCCAAGGCTTCGCCCAGACGAGTGGGCAGTCGGCGCAACTCTTCAACCAATGTCGCTTCAACACCTTTGGCCAGCGAACCGCGAACCTGGCCCAAGGACAGGGTGAGCAACAGCAGGCCAACCAATTGAGTGGTAAATGCTTTGGTCGAGGCGACACCGATTTCGCGACCGGCCTGGGTCAGCAGCGTCAGGTCGGATTCACGCACCAGCGAGCTGATACCGACGTTGCAGATCGCAAGACTGGCGAGGAAACCCAGTTCCTTGGCGTTACGCAGGGCGGCCAGGGTGTCGGCGGTCTCGCCGGACTGCGAGATGGTCACGAACAGCGTGTCGGGCTGCACCACCACCTTGCGGTAGCGGAATTCGCTGGCGACTTCGACCTGGCACGGGATGCCGGCCAGTTCTTCGAGCCAGTATCGGGCAACCATACCGGCGTGGTAGCTGGTGCCGCACGCGACGATCTGCACATTGCGCACTTTAGCGAACAGCTCGGCAGCCTGGGGGCCAAAGGCCTGCACCAGCACTCCGTTCGGGCTCAGACGACCTTCAAGGGTGCGTTGAACAACGGCTGGTTGCTCGTGGATTTCCTTGAGCATGAAGTGGCGGAATTCGCCTTTGTCGGCAGCCTCGGCGCCGTCGCGATATTGCACCGCTTCGCGCTCGACTGTTTGGCCATTAACGTCCCAGATTTGCACGCTGTCGCGGCGAATTTCGGCGATATCGCCTTCTTCCAGGTACACGAAGCGGTCAGTCACCTGACGCAGCGCCAATTGGTCGGAAGCCAGGAAGTTTTCACCCAGACCCAGGCCAATGACCAGCGGGCTGCCACTGCGGGCGGCAACCAGACGATCCGGTTGCTCTGCGCTAATCACCGCCAGACCGTAAGCACCGTGCAGCTCTTTAACGGTAGCCTTCAGGGCCACGGTCAGATCGCGTAGATCCTTGAGTTTGTGGTTCAGCAAATGCGCGATGACTTCGGTATCGGTGTCCGAAGTGAATACGTAACCCAAGGCTTTCAGCTGTTCGCGCAGGGCTTCATGGTTCTCGATGATGCCGTTGTGGACCACCGCCAGATCACCGGAAAAATGCGGGTGAGCGTTGCGCTCGCACGGCGCACCGTGCGTTGCCCAGCGGGTGTGGGCGATGCCGAGACGACCGACCAGCGGCTCTTCGGCCAACGCCAGTTCCAATTCACTGACCTTGCCCGGGCGGCGCATACGCTCGAGTTTTTCGTCGTTGGTATAAACCGCCACACCGGCGCTGTCATAGCCACGGTATTCCAGGCGCTTCAGGCCTTCGAGCAGGATGGCAGTGATATTACGTTCTGCAACTGCGCCAACAATTCCACACATGCTATTTCTCCTGACTGACAGCCGCGCAAATCAAAGTGATACCGCGGGCCTGAATCTGATCCCGTGCCTCAAGCGGCAGGCGATCATCGGTAATAAGGGTATGGACGCTGCTCCATGGCAGTTCCAGGTTGGGAATCTTGCGGCCAATCTTGTCCGCCTCGACCATCACGACCACTTCGCGGGCGACTTCAGCCATGACCCGGCTCAGTCCCAGCAATTCGTTAAAGGTGGTCGTGCCACGAATCAGGTCAATGCCATCGGCACCGATGAACAACTGGTCGAAGTCGTAAGAGCGTAGTACCTGCTCGGCAACCTGACCCTGGAAGGACTCGGAATGCGGGTCCCAGGTGCCGCCGGTCATCAACAGCACCGGCTCATGTTCGAGTTCGCTCAAGGCGTTGGCGACATGCAGGGAGTTGGTCATCACCACCAGCCCCGGTTGTTGACCCAGTTCCGGAATCATCGACGCCGTGGTACTGCCGCTGTCGATGATGATCCGCGCATGCTCGCGAATCCGCGTCACAGCGGCGCGGGCGATGGCCTGTTTGTATTTGGAAACCGGCTGACCGATATCGGCCACCAGTTCCTGAGGCATGGTAATTGCTCCGCCATAACGACGCAGCAGCAGACCATTGCTTTCAAGCGCAGCAAGATCCTTGCGGATCGTAACTTCCGAAGTTTCGAAGCGCTTGGCCAGCTCATCCACACTGACTTCACCCTGCTCAGTGAGCAAGGTGAGGATATTGTGACGGCGTTGTGGTGTATTGCGCTTCGACATGACTTGGTAAGTTTCGATTCGAAAGATAACGGAAGCAATCAAAACCTATAAGTGAAACTTCGTCAAGCGTGGGGCGATAAAAAAGATCTGTGGATAACCGTGTAGGAGCCGGCTTGCCGGCGAAGGGGTCCTTCAATGTGCATCGTTCTTCAGGACGCCTTCGCTGGCAAGCCAGCTCCTACAGGGGGTTGTGGATAAGTTAGGGCTTCTTGATTTTTTCCGGGCGTTTCCAGCCGTCGATGTTTTTCTGGCGCCCGCGGCCCACAGCCAATTGTGCTTTATCCACATTTTGCGTAATGGTGGAACCGGCCGCGGTGGTCGCACCGTCCGAGATATCCACAGGCGCCACCAACGAGTTGTTGGAACCGATGAACACATCTTCACCCAACACGGTTTTCCACTTGTTGGCGCCGTCGTAGTTACAGGTGATGGTGCCTGCGCCGATATTGGTCCGGGCGCCGACCTCGGCGTCGCCCAGGTAGGTCAGATGACCGGCCTTGGCACCTTCGCCTAGGTGCGCGTTTTTCAATTCGACAAAGTTACCCACATGGGCACGAGCCTCCAGTACCGTCCCCGGACGCAAACGAGCGAACGGACCCGCATCGCTGCCTTCACCGAGAATGGCGCCTTCAATATGACTGTTGGCCTTGATCACCACGCCCTTGCGCAAGGTGCTGTCCTTGATCACGCAATTTGGACCGATCACCACGTCGTCTTCGATGACCACCTTGCCTTCGAGGATGACGTTGATATCAATCAGCACGTCGCGGCCGACGGTGACGTCACCGCGCACATCGAAACGTGCCGGGTCGCGCAGGGTCACGCCTTGAGCCATCAAACGACGACCGGCGCGCAGCTGATAGTGACGCTCAAGTTCGGCAAGCTGCTTGCGATCATTGGCACCCTGCACTTCCATGGCATCGTGAGGTTGCTCGGTCGCCACCACCAAACCATCGCTGACCGCCATGGCGATCACGTCGGTCAGGTAATACTCGCCCTGGGCATTGTTGTTGGAGAGACGGCTCATCCAGCTGCCAAGTTGCGCGAACGGCAGCGCCAGGATTCCAGTGTTGCCTTCGGTAATCGCACGCTCGGCTTCGTTGGCGTCCTTCTGTTCGACGATGGACGTAACCTTGCCGTCGGCGTCACGGACGATGCGGCCATAGCCGGTCGGGTCGTCCAGTTCGACGGTCAGCAGGCCAAGTTGCTGTGGCGCTACCTGCTTGAGTAGACGCTGCAGGGTCTCGACTTCGATCAACGGCACATCACCGTAGAGAATCAGCACGGTGTCAGACTCGATGAAGGGCACAGCTTGAGCAACCGCGTGGCCAGTCCCCAGTTGTTTGTCCTGCAGGACGAAATTCAGATCATCCGCCGCCAGGCGCTCACGCACAGCATCGGCACCGTGGCCGATCACCACGTGGATGCGCTGTGGATCAAGTTGCCGGGCGCTGTGGATAACATGGCCAAGCATCGAGTTGCCGGCAATCGGGTGCAGGACTTTCGGCAACGCCGAACGCATACGTGTGCCTTGGCCAGCAGCGAGAATAACGATTTCAAGAGACATGACTGGCTACCAATCCTGGATGGTCAGCGACTGCGACCAATGTTATGAAAGTCGGAAAAGAAAAAAGGGTAGCCGAGGCTACCCTTTCTAATCAATCGCGCAACAAGTAGTAGCCTATTAGTGGCCAAACTTCTTGCGGATCTGCTGGACGGTGCGCAGCTGAGCTGCAGCCTCGGCCAGACGTGCGGCAGCGGAACCGTAATCGAATTCGGCGCCACGTTCATGCAAGGCCTTCTCGGCAGCCTTAACGGCTTCCTGAGCGGAGGCTTCATCCAGGTCGGCAGCACGTTGCACGGTGTCGGCAAGAACCTTGACCATGTTCGGCTGAACCTCGAGGAAACCACCGGAGATGTAAAACACCTCCTCTTCCCCGCCCTGCTTGACCAGGCGGATCGGACCCGGCTTGAGATTTGTGATCAGCGGCGCGTGACCCAGGGCGATACCAAGATCACCCAGTGCACCGTGCGCAATCACCATCTCGACCAGGCCGGAAAAGATTTCCCCTTCCGCGCTGACGATATCGCAATGGACTGTCATAGCCATCTGATTGCCTCAACCTAAATTAGCGCCCGTTGCCGGGCGCCGGGATTACAGTTTCTTGGCTTTCTCGATCGCTTCTTCGATGCCGCCGACCATGTAGAACGCTTGTTCTGGCAGGTGGTCGTAGTCACCGTTGAGGATGCCTTTGAAGCCAGCAATGGTGTCTTTCAGGGAAACGTATTTACCCGAAGCACCGGTGAAGACTTCAGCCACGAAGAACGGCTGCGACAAGAAACGCTGGATCTTACGAGCACGGTTTACCAACTGCTTATCGGCTTCCGACAGCTCGTCCATACCCAGGATCGCAATGATGTCCTTCAGTTCTTTGTAACGTTGCAGAACATACTGTACGCCGCGAGCGGTGTCGTAGTGGTCCTGGCCGATCACGTTCGGGTCCAGCTGGCGCGAAGTCGAGTCGAGTGGATCGACCGCTGGGTAGATACCCAGGGAAGCGATGTCACGAGACAGAACGACGGTGGCGTCCAAGTGGGCGAAAGTGGTCGCTGGCGACGGGTCAGTCAAGTCATCCGCAGGTACGTATACCGCTTGGATCGAGGTGATCGAACCGTTTTTGGTCGAAGTGATACGCTCTTGCAGAGTACCCATCTCTTCGGCCAGGGTCGGCTGGTAACCTACTGCGGAAGGCATACGGCCCAGCAGTGCGGATACTTCAGTACCGGCCAGGGTGTAACGATAGATGTTGTCGACGAACAGCAGAACGTCGTTACCTTCGTCACGGAACTTCTCGGCCATGGTCAGGCCGGTCAGTGCTACGCGCAGACGGTTACCCGGCGGCTCGTTCATCTGACCGTAAACCAGTGCCACTTTGTCCAGAACGTTGGAATCCTTCATCTCGTGGTAGAAGTCGTTACCCTCACGAGTACGCTCACCCACACCGGCGAACACGGAATAACCGCTGTGCTCGATGGCGATGTTACGGATCAGTTCCATCATGTTTACGGTTTTGCCTACACCGGCACCACCGAACAGACCGACTTTACCACCCTTGGCGAACGGGCAAACCAGGTCGATAACCTTGATGCCGGTTTCCAGCAGGTCGTTGCCGCCCGCTTGTTCAGCGAAGGTTGGCGCAGGACGGTGAATGCCCCAGCGCTCTTCGGTGTCGATCGGGCCAGCTTCGTCGATCGGGTTGCCCAGTACGTCCATGATCCGGCCCAGCGTCGCTTTACCGACCGGTACGGAGATGGCTGCGCCAGAGTCCTTGACTTCCAGACCGCGCTTCAAGCCTTCGGTGGAACCCATCGCAATGGTACGAACCACGCCGTCGCCCAGCTGCTGCTGAACTTCCAGGGTGGTCCCTGCCGCGCTTTGTACCAACAGCGCGTTGTAGATGCTCGGTACGCTGTCGCGTGGAAATTCCACGTCGATAACGGCGCCGATGATTTGAACGATACGTCCGCTACTCATAGCTGGATCCTCTGAATATTTGAACCGTTAAACCGCGGCAGCGCCGCCGACGATTTCCGAGATCTCTTGGGTGATCGCAGCCTGACGCGCCTTGTTGTAGACCAGCTGCAAATCGCTGATCAAATCACCGGCGTTGTCGGTAGCGTTCTTCATCGCGATCATCCGCGCAGCTTGTTCAGCCGCGTTGTTCTCGACCACCGCCTGGTAGACCTGCGACTCCACGTAACGGACCATCAAGCCGTCAAGCAGCTCTTTGGCGTCCGGTTCGTACAGATAATCCCAGTGGTGCTTGAGTTCTTGATCCGGGGTTGCCACCAGTGGAATCAACTGCTCCACCGTAGGCTGTTGCGTCATGGTGTTGATGAACTTGTTGGACACCACGGACAGGCGGTCAATACGGCCGTCCAGGTAGGCATCCAGCATCACCTTGACGCTGCCGATCAGGTCATTGATCGACGGCTCTTCACCCAGGTGGCTGATAGCTGCTACGACGTTACCGCCGAAGTTGCGGAAGAAAGCCGCACCCTTGCTACCAACAACACACAGATCGATCTCGACGCCGTTTTCGCGGTTTACCGCCATGTCCTTGACCAGGGCCTTGAACAGGTTGGTGTTCAAGCCACCACACAGACCACGGTCACTGCTCACCACGACATAACCGACGCGCTTTACTTCGCGGTCGATCATGAACGGGTGGCGATATTCCGGGTTGGCGTTGGCCAGATGGCCAATACCCTGGCGGATGCGCTCCGCATAAGGGCGGCTAGCCGACATGCGCTTTTGTGCCTTGCGCTTTTTGCTGACCGCCACTTTTTCCATGGCGCTGGTAATCTTTTGCGTGCTTTTGATGCTCGCAATCTTACTGCGAATCTCTTTTGCGCCTGCCATGTAACACCTATCAGGTTAGCAAGCGGGAGCCTTGCGGCTCCCGCTGCGGCTTACCAGGTTTGGGTGGCCTTGAACTTCTCGATACCGGCTTTCATGCCAGCATCGATTTCGTCATTGAAGTCACCCTTCACGTTGATCTTCGCCATCAAATCGGCGTGATCGCGGTTGAAGAAAGCAATCAGCGCTTGTTCGAAGCTGCCGATCTTGGCGATTTCAACGTCAGTCAGGAACCCACGCTCAGCGGCATACAGCGACAGCGCCATGTCAGCGATCGACATTGGTGCGTATTGCTTCTGCTTCATCAGCTCGGTAACGCGCTGACCATGCTCAAGTTGCTTACGGGTCGCTTCGTCCAGGTCAGAAGCGAACTGGGCGAATGCCGCCAGTTCACGGTACTGAGCCAGAGCGGTACGGATACCACCGGAGAGCTTCTTGATGATCTTGGTCTGAGCGGCACCACCCACACGGGATACCGAAACACCGGCGTTCACAGCAGGACGGATCCCGGAGTTGAACATGGCCGATTCCAGGAAGATCTGACCGTCGGTGATGGAAATCACGTTGGTCGGAACGAACGCGGAAACGTCGCCAGCCTGGGTTTCGATGATCGGCAGTGCGGTCAGGGAACCGGTTTTGCCGGTCACTGCGCCGTTGGTGAACTTCTCTACGTACTCTTCGGAAACGCGGGATGCGCGCTCCAGCAGACGGGAGTGGAGATAGAACACGTCGCCTGGGTAAGCTTCACGGCCTGGTGGACGGCGCAGCAGCAGGGAAATCTGGCGGTAAGCCACTGCTTGCTTGGACAGATCGTCATAAACGATCAGCGCGTCTTCACCGCGGTCGCGGAAGAATTCACCCATGGTGCAACCGGAGTACGGTGCCAGGAATTGCAGTGCTGCAGATTCCGAAGCGCTCGCTGCGACGACGATGGTGTTAGCCAGCGCGCCGTTCTCTTCCAGCTTGCGAACCACGTTAGCGATGGTCGATTGTTTCTGACCGATGGCTACGTAGACGCAGAAAATACCGCTGTTTTTCTGGTTGATGATCGCGTCGATCGCCAGAGCGGTTTTACCGATCTGACGGTCACCGATGATCAGCTCACGCTGGCCACGGCCGACAGGGATCATGGCATCGACAGCCTTGTAGCCAGTCTGTACAGGCTGGTCTACCGACTTACGCCAGATCACGCCTGGAGCAACTTTCTCGACCGCATCGGTCTCGGTGTTGTTCAGCGGACCTTTGCCGTCAACCGGGTTACCCAGTGCGTCGACTACGCGACCCAGCAGTTCCTTACCAACCGGAACTTCGAGGATGCGGCCAGTGCACTTGGCGCTCATGCCTTCAGCCAGAGACTGGTAGGAGCCCAATACAACGGCGCCTACAGAGTCTTGCTCAAGGTTGAGGGCCATACCGAAGACGCCGCCCGGAAACTCGATCATCTCGCCGTACATTACGTCGGCCAGACCGTGAATCCGCACGATACCGTCAGATACGCTGACGACTGTGCCTTCGTTACGGGCTTGGGAGGTCACATCGAGCTTGTCGATGCGGCCCTTGATAATTTCACTTATTTCGGAAGGATTGAGTTGCTGCATTGCTCTGCTGCCCCTTCAAACTCAAGATTTCAATGCTTCGGCAAGGCTCGCGAGTTTGCCGCGAACCGAGCCATCGATTACCAGGTCGCCGGCGCGGATGACAATGCCCCCAATAAGGGATTTGTCTTCCTCGACTTGCAGGCGCACTTCCCGGTTGAGTCGTGCACTGAGAACCTTGGCGAGTTTGTCTTGCTGTTCTTGGTTCAATGCAAAAGCACTGGTCACTTCAACGTCTACCGACTTCTCTTGTTCGGCCTTGTACAGGTCAAACAGAGCGGATATCTCCGGCAACAGCGGGAGACGGTCGTTTTCGGCAACGACGTGAATGAAGTTCTGTGCCTTGGCATCAAACTTGTCGCCGCACACGTCAATAAACGTGGCGGCCTTGTCTGCGCTCGTCAGTCGCGGGGCCTTGAGCACGCGCTGCATAGTGTCGTCTTGCGACACTGCTGCAGCCAGGCCGAGCATGGCTGACCAAGAGGCCAGTTGCTGGTGGGCCTGGGCGTGCTCGAAGGCTGCCTTAGCGTAAGGTCGGGCCAACGTGGTCAATTCTGCCATGATCGCCCTCGCTTAAATTTCAGCAGCCAGTTTGTTTACCAGCTCCGCGTGCGCGTTTTGATCGATTGTGGCACCCAGGATCTTCTCGGCGCCGCCGACAGCCAGTGCACCCAGTTGGGCACGCAGCGCGTCTTTGACACTGTTCAGTTCCTGCTCGATCTCGGCCTGAGCCTGAACCTTCACACGGTCAGCGTCGATACGGGCTTTTTCAACAGCCTCTTCAACGATCTGGTTACCGCGTTTCTTGGCTTGCTCAATGATTTCGGCTGCCTGAGCTTTCGCTTCGCGCAGTTGCTGACCCGCTTTATCTTGGGCCAACTCCAGGTCGCGAGCTGCTCGGGCGGCAGCGTCCAGTCCATCCGCGATCTTCTTCTGACGTTCGTGCAAAGCCGCGATGACCGGAGGCCATACGAACTTCATGCAAAAAAGTACAAAAATTAAGAACGCAACGGACTGGCCAATCAGGGTTGCATTAATGTTCACGCCAACACCTCGCTCGTTCGTTGCACAACACACTAATCACTCGACGATTCGAGTGATTAGCCAGCGAGTTGACCAACGAATGGGTTCGCGAAGGTGAAGAACAGAGCGATACCAACACCGATCATGGTTACGGCGTCGAGCAGACCGGCAACGATGAACATTTTAACTTGCAGCATTGGAACCATTTCTGGTTGACGCGCGGCGCCTTCCAGGAACTTGCCGCCCAACAGGCCGAAACCAATTGCGGTACCCAGTGCGCCCAGGCCGATCAACAGTGCAACAGCGATAGCGGTTAGACCAACTACAGTTTCCATCTTTCCTCCCGACTTTTACGTCGTATGGTTTAGGTTTTTTAGATTTTAAAGCGGTAAAACAAATCGTTTCATAGCCCTGTTCGGGCACCCACCCGTTTGACCGAGTGGGACATCAGACCAGTCGAGACTGGTCTTAATGGTTCTCTTCGTGCGCCATCGACAGGTAAACGATGGTCAACATCATGAAGATAAACGCCTGCAGGGTGATGATCAGGATGTGGAACACAGCCCACGCCCACTGCAGAACTATGCCCAGGCCGCTAAGCCAGAGCAGACCGCTGCCGAACATCACAGCAATCAGAATGAAGACCAGTTCGCCGGCATACATGTTGCCGAACAGACGCAGTGCCAACGAGATTGGCTTGGCAATCAGTGTCACGAACTCCAGCAGGAAGTTCACCGGAATCAGCAGGGCTTGAACGAAGATGTTCTTGCTGCCGAACGGGTGCAGGGTCAGTTCGCCGATGAAGCCGCCGATGCCCTTGACCTTGATGCTGTAGAAAATGATCAACGCAAATACCGACAGGGCCATGCCCAAGGTAGCGTTCGGGTCAGTGGTCGATACGGCGCGGAACGGAATGTGCGCGTCGCCGGAGATCCACATGGCCACTTGAGGAATCCAGTCAACCGGAATCAGGTCGACGGCGTTCATCAGGAAGACCCAGACGAAGATGGTCAGTGCCAGCGGTGCAATCACCGGGCTACGGCCATGGAAGCTGTCTTTCACGCTGCCATCGACGAATTCGACCAATACTTCAACGAAGTTCTGCAAAGCACCAGGCTGACCGGAAGTCGCCTTCTTCGCCGCCATGCGGAAAAGAAGAACGAAGATCAGACCCAACGCGACCGACCAGCCGAGGGTATCGACGTGGAAAGCCCAGAAGCCCATTTCTTTGGCTTCTGCTGCGGTGTGGGCAAAACCCCATCCGCCAGTTGGATGCTGACCGAAGGTCAGGTTCTGTAAGTGGTGCTGGATATAGCCCGAAGCGGTTGTTTCTGCCATGGTTGCCTCAAACGCCCTAAGGTCTCGAAAGTCTTGTTCTCATCAGCAGGGGCGCGAACCAGCTGACCAGTTGGGTCAACACGAAGACGCCGAATACAGCTAGCGGCGCCAATGGCTTCACACCTGCAAACGTCAATGCAAAGAGCACTGCCGTCAAAATCAGTTTGCCCGCCTCGCCGGCATAAAAAGACCGGACGATGGCTTGAGCTGCTCGGGCGCCGGAAAACCGAAATGCCCTGTGAGCGAAATAAACATTGGGCAGCAAGGCTATCAGGCCTCCGCAAAGTCCTGAGTATCCGGCAACGACTCCATGCCAGTACCAGAGCGCCAAAGCGGCCAGTACCAAAACGACAAATTGAGCCAGTAGGACCGGAAAAACTGCCAGGCGATGGAACGGCAAGCGGTTTGGCGTGCGGCTCTCCATCGTTTTTGCTCCCCAATGATCGGCTGCCAGAATTCAATAACTTGGCATAATTTGTGCCGACAAAATGCGCGCAGAGTATAGGGGCGGTTCTGCCCCTATTCAACTGTCAGGTAGTGATTTCCGACTGCACGCTACATGAGGAAATGTTTCAGCGGATGTGTGCGAGCACACCTTGAAGCTCATCGAGCGAGTTATAGCCGATCACCAACTGCCCCTTCCCCTTTTTACCGTGGCGAATCTGCACCGCAGAGCCTAGGCGCTCGGCCAGACGCTGTTCGAGCCTTGCGATATCCGGGTCCGGCTTTACCGGTTCAGCAGGTTCCTGTTTACCACTCAACCACTGGCGAACCAGTGCTTCAGTCTGGCGTACAGTCAGCCCCCGTGCGACAACGTGTCGCGCCCCTTCAACCTGTTGATTCTCCGGCAAACCGAGCAAAGCCCGGGCATGACCCATTTCCAGGTCGCCGTGGGACAGCATGGTCTTGATTACTTCCGGCAACGCGATCAAGCGTAGCAGGTTCGCCACGGTTACCCGGGATTTCCCCACCGCTTCGGCAACTTGTTGCTGAGTCAGCTGGAATTCCTGCTGCAAACGCTGCAAGGCCACCGCTTCTTCGATCGGGTTGAGGTCTTCACGCTGGATGTTTTCGATCAGCGCCATGGCGATCGCGGTTTCATCCGGGACATCGCGCACCATCGCCGGGATGGTTTCCTGGCCAGCCTGCTGGCTGGCACGCCAGCGACGTTCGCCAGCGATGATTTCGAAGCGACCGCTGCCGATCGGACGCACCACGATCGGCTGCATCACGCCCTGGGCCTTGATCGACTGCGCCAGCTCCTCCAGCGCCTGGGGATCCATGTCCCGACGTGGCTGGTACTTGCCGCGCTGGATCAGGTCCAGGGGCAGGTGCTGCAGCTCACGCTGATCGGCTTGCACCGCTTGTTCTTCCAGCGAGCTGACAGTCGGACCACTCAGCAGTGCATCCAGTCCACGTCCGAGACCTCGTTTCTTGACGGCCATGGGGATTCCTTAAGTTGCCTGAGCGGCGGCGGTGCGTGAGTTTTTGCGTTGACGGCGAACCATCTCGCCCGCCAATGCCAGATAGGCAATGGCGCCCCGCGATGTCTTGTCGTAGGCCAACGCCGGCATGCCATAGCTTGGCGCTTCGGCCAGGCGGATGTTGCGCGGAATCACCGTGTCGTACAGCTGTTCGCCGAAGTGTTCCTTGAGCTGCGCCGAAACGTCGTTCATCAGGCTCAGGCGCGGGTCATACATGGTCCGCAACAAACCTTCGACTTTGAGGTTCGGGTTGAGCAGTTCGGCGATGCGCTTGATGTTATCCACAAGGTCGCTCAAGCCTTCGAGTGCGAAATACTCGCACTGCATGGGGATAATCACCCCATCGGCAGCCACCAGGGCATTCAGCGTCAGCATCGACAGCGACGGCGGGCAGTCGATCAAAATGTAATCGTAGTTTTCACGGATCGGCGCCAAGGCACTGCGCAGACGGCTTTCCTTCATCTGCATTTCCAGCAGAACCACTTCAGCCGCCGTGAGGTCGCGGTTGGCCGGCAACAGCTGGTAACCACCGTGCTCGGAGTAGTGCATGGCCTGGGCCAGATCGCACTCACCGATCAACAGGTCGTAGACCGAGTTTTCCAGGCCGTGTTTATCCACACCACTACCCATGGTGGCGTTGCCCTGTGGATCGAGATCGATCAACAGCACCCGACGCTTGGTAGCGACCAGGGAAGCTGCGAGGTTGATGCAGGTGGTGGTTTTGCCCACACCACCTTTTTGGTTCGCTATCGCGAATACCTTAGCCATTCTTGCTTGTGTTCCCAATCATGCCGTGCGGCGCAGTATCAGCAGATGGCGTTGGCCTTGGCAACCAGGTACGGCCAGGGCGTGTTCGCTATCGAGGTGGAAGTCTGCCGGCAATGCTACCAGCTCATCGGCGGGATGAACGCCCTTCATTGCCAGCCAGCGTGTTTCGGTGTCGCCGAGGTGGCGAGTCCAGTTGCTGAAGTTCTCCATGCTGCTGAACGCCCGGGAAATGATCCCGTGGAATGGCTGTGCAGGCTGAAAGGCTTCGACGCGACTGTGGATAACTTGCAGGTTATCCAGTTTGAGTTCGAGTTTGACCTGAGTCAGGAAGCGGGTTTTCTTGCCGTTGCTGTCCAGGCAGGTCACTTGCGACTCTGGAAACAGGATGGCCAACGGAATACCCGGCATGCCGCCGCCGCTTCCAACGTCCAGCCAGCGGCCGTTTTCGACGAACGACATTACGCTCAGACTATCGAGCAAGTGGCGAGAGACCATTTCGTCCGGATCGCGCACGGCGGTCAGGTTGTAAGCCTTGTTCCATTTTATCAACAGGGCCAGATAACCCAGCAGCTGCGCGTGCTGGGTTTCTGTCAGTGTCACACCGAGCTGGCGAGCACCTGTGGATAACTCTTCTGCATGTTGCGAGGTGACCAACGAACTCAAGCGCTTTGCTCCAACTGACGGCCCGCGCCGCGTTTTTTCAAATGAATCATCAACAGCGAAATCGCTGCCGGAGTAACGCCCGGGATACGTGACGCCTGACCCAAGGTCTCTGGACGGGTCGCGCCGAGCTTGCTCTGGATCTCTTTGGAGAGACCGGAAATGTTGGTGTAATCGATATCCACAGGCAGTTTGGTGTCTTCGCTGGCCCGCAGACGTGCGATTTCATCCTGCTGGCGATCGATGTAACCGGCGTATTTGGTCTTGATTTCGACCTGCTCGGCGACTTGTGGATCTTCTGCTCCCCCACCAGTCACGGCGATCAGACCAGCGTAGTCGATTTCCGGACGGCTCAGCAGGTTGAGCAAGTTGTATTCGTGGGTCAGCGGCGTACCGAACTTTTCGGAAATCGCATCGCCCTGCTCGGTGCCCGGGCGAACCCAGGTACTTTTCAGGCGTTGCTCTTCGAGCGTGATGCTTTCGCGTTTGGTGCAGAACGCAGCCCAGCGCGCGTCATCGACCAGACCCAGTTCGCGACCTTTTTCGGTCAAGCGCAGGTCGGCGTTGTCTTCGCGCAGGATCAGGCGGTATTCGGCGCGGGAGGTGAACATCCGATACGGTTCCTGAGTACCCAGGGTAATCAGGTCGTCGACCAGCACTCCGATGTACGCCTCATCGCGACGCGGGCACCAGGCGTCTTTGCCCTGTGCACGTAGTGCGGCGTTGGCTCCGGCCAGCAAACCCTGGGCGCCGGCTTCTTCGTAACCGGTGGTGCCGTTGATTTGCCCGGCGAAGAACAGACCGCCAATGACTTTGGTTTCCAGGCTGTACTTCAGGTCACGGGGGTCGAAGTAATCGTACTCGATCGCGTAGCCCGGACGAACGATGTGCGCGTTTTCCATGCCGCGGATCGATTGCACGATCTGCAATTGCACGTCGAACGGCAGGGATGTGGATATCCCGTTCGGGTACAGCTCGTTGGTGGTCAGGCCTTCCGGTTCGATGAAGACCTGATGGCTTTCCTTGTCGGCAAAGCGATGGATCTTGTCTTCGATCGACGGGCAGTAACGCGGGCCGATCCCTTCGATCACACCGGCATCGGAATACATCGGCGAACGGTCGAGGTTAGCGGCAATGATTTCGTGGGTGCGGGCGTTGGTGTGGGTAATCCAGCAGCTGACCTGCTTCGGATGCTGCTCTTTGGAACCCATGAACGACATCACCGGGATCGGCGTATCGCCGGCTTGCTCGGTCATCACCGAGAAATCCACAGAACGGCCGTCGATACGCGGCGGCGTACCGGTTTTCAGGCGACCGACACGCAGTGGCAATTCACGCAAACGGTGCGCCAGGGCAATCGATGGTGGATCACCGGCACGGCCACCGGAAAAATTCTGCATCCCGATGTGGATAAGTCCACCGAGGAAAGTGCCAGTGGTCAACACCACCGAATCGGCGAGGAAACGCAGACCCATTTGGGTGACAACACCGCGCACTTGTTCCTGTTCGACGATCAGGTCGTCGGCAGCCTGTTGAAATATCCACAGGTTCGGCTGGTTTTCGAGAATTTCGCGGACAGCGGCCTTGTACAGAACCCGATCTGCCTGAGCGCGGGTAGCACGCACGGCCGGGCCTTTGCGGCTGTTCAATACGCGAAATTGAATACCACCCTTATCGGTAGCCATGGCCATCGCGCCGCCGAGGGCGTCGATTTCCTTGACCAGATGGCTTTTGCCGATCCCGCCGATAGCGGGGTTGCAGCTCATGGCGCCGAGGGTTTCCACGTTATGCGTCAGCAACAGGGTTTTTGCCCCCATACGTGCTGACGCCAGTGCTGCCTCGGTACCGGCATGACCGCCGCCGATGACGATCACTTCAAAACGGGAAGGGAAATCCACCACGCACCTCGTGCCTGCTTCAGTTAGGTAATTCGGAATAGGTTGGTCTCAGGTTTTTGGACCTGGTCGGCAAGTATAGGGACTTCGCCCTTCCTAAAGAACCCTTTGCACAAAATTTAACCAGCTGTGGAGAAGTCGCAGTTATAGAAATTAAAAAGAGAGAAATTTATTAAATCTTTGTTTTTATGTTTATTTCTACTGAGGCACATTTCTGTGGATAGATCTCTACAAGCCTTTATATTCAATATGTACAGAGATTCAAAACCCTGTGATCATGTGCCAAGGAGGCCCTTGGATAACCGCTTTAAGCCTGTGGATGAAAGGGGTGGTTATCCACAGAGGCAGTTATCTTCAGTTTTGAGGCCCTGTTATCAACTGCCCTTAGTGGCAGTTATTCACAGGGCTTAATCCACAGAAATCCGTTAAATGGACAAATCCCGGGCACGGAAAATTCGCTCAAGCAGAAAGAATCCGCTCGGCACTGGAAGAAAATTCAGGGGAAAGGAAAAAAACAGACAGGCACGAATGGCCTGTCTTCGGGACAGCGGTTGTACGCCGATCTGTTTCTGTAGGAGCTGGCTCGCCAGCGAAGGGGCAGTCACATTCGACATTGATTCGTCAGACAGCTCGTCTTCGCTGGCAAGCCAGCTCCTACAAGGCTCGTTTTTCTATTCTACTTACCGATGCAGAAGCTGGAAAAAATCCGTCCAAGCAGGTCATCGGAGCTGAATGCACCGGTAATTTCACCCAAAGCATGCTGAGCCTGGCGCAAATCTTCGGCCAACAGCTCACCGGCACCTGCCAGCGTCAGCTGCGCGCGGCCATGCTCGAGGGAAGCACTGGCATAACGCAATGCCTCAAGGTGACGCCTGCGAGCACTGAAGCTGCTTTCCGAGGTTTGTTCATAGCCCATGCAGGCCTTGAGATGGTCGCGCAGCAATTCCAGGCCCTCGCCTGCAGACTTGGCGCTGAGGCTGATAGTCACGTGGCCATCCTCGCTGACTTCCAGGGCAATCGCTTCACCGGTGAGGTCAGCCTTGTTACGGATCAGCGTGACTTTGGCCGGATCCGGGCGGATCTCGAGGAATTCCGGCCATAAGGCGAACGGATCAAGTGCTTCAGGGGCGGTGGCGTCGACGACCAGCAGCACACGATCTGCCTCGCCGATGGCTTTCAATGCCCGTTCCACGCCGATTTTCTCGACGTGATCATCGGTATCGCGCAAACCTGCCGTGTCGACCACATGCAACGGCATGCCATCGATGTGGATATGTTCTCGGAGAATGTCCCGGGTCGTGCCGGCAATTTCGGTCACGATCGCCGCTTCTCGACCCGCCAGGGCGTTGAGCAAGCTGGACTTGCCAGCGTTCGGGCGACCGGCAATCACCACCGTCATGCCGTCACGCAACAAGGCACCCTGCCCGGCTTCTCGCAATACGGTGGATAACTCGTCACGGACTTTGTCGAGCATGCTCAGCACATGGCCATCGGCAAGGAAGTCGATTTCTTCTTCCGGAAAGTCGATTGCTGCTTCGACATAGATCCGCAAGCCAATCAATTGCTCGGTGAGGTTATGCACACGATCGGAAAACGCGCCTTGCAAGGAACGCAGGGCATTTCGTGCAGCCTGTGCAGAACTTGCCTCGATCAAGTCAGCGATGGCCTCGGCCTGGGCCAGGTCGAGTTTGTCGTTGAGGAAGGCACGCTCACTGAATTCACCCGGCCGGGCCAGACGACAGCCCAGTTCCAGGCAACGCTTGAGCAGCATATCCAGGACAATCGGGCCGCCGTGACCCTGGAGTTCCAGCACATCTTCACCGGTGAACGAGTTCGGGCCCGGGAAATACAGGGCAATGCCCTGATCCAGCACCTCGTCGTTTTCGCTGAGGAACGGGCCGTAGTGGGCAAACCGTGGTTTGAGTTCACGACCGCTGAAGGCCTTGGCCGCAACACTCGCCAGCGGCCCGGAAATACGGACGATGCCCACACCGCCGCGACCTTGAGCGGTGGCGACGGCGGCGATGGTTTCACGAGGAACGCTCATAAACCGGTATCCAGACAAAAGTGACAGATAGCAAAACGCCCCACTAGGGGGCGTTTTGAGTGGTTATCCACAGTGTAAATCAGGCAGCTGCTTTAGTAGCCGCTTCGATTTTACGCGTGATGTACCACTGTTGGGCGATGGACAGGCAGTTGTTCACTACCCAATACAGCACCAGACCAGCCGGGAACCACAGGAAGAAGAAGGTGAAGATGATTGGCATCAGCTTCATCACCTTGGCCTGCATCGGATCCGGTGGAGTCGGGTTCAACTGCTGCTGGATGAACATGGTTGCACCCATGATGATCGGCAGAATGAAGAACGGATCCTTGATCGACAGGTCAGTAATCCACAGCATGAACGGCGCTTGGCGCATTTCAACGCTTTCCAGCAGAACCCAATACAGCGAAAGGAAAACCGGCATCTGCACGAGGATTGGCAAGCAACCACCCAGCGGATTGATCTTCTCCTTCTTGTACAGCTCCATCATGGACTGCGACATTTTCTGCCGGTCGTCGCCATGTTGCTCTTTCAGCGCAGCCAGTTTCGGTGCCACGGCACGCATGCGGGCCATCGATTTGTAGCTGGCAGCCGACAGCGGGAAGAAGATCCCTTTGATCAGCATGGTCAGGAAGATAATCGACCAGCCCCAGTTACCGACCAGCGCGTGGATATGTTGCAGCAGCCAGAAGATTGGCTGGGCAATGAACCACAGAATGCCGTAGTCGACGGTCAGTTCCAGACCTGGGGACAACTCTTTCAGCACAGCCTGGCTTTTCGGCCCTGCGTACAGAACGGCACTGGTTTCGGCTTTTGCACCTGGTGCAACGGTCATAGCCGGTGCGGTGTAGCCGATGATGTAGTTGCCTTTGCTGTCTTTACGGGTCTGGACGACGTTGTTTTCGCCCTTCGCCGGAATCCACGCGGTCACGAAGTAGTGTTGCAACCAGGCAACCCAACCACCGTTGACGGTTTCTTTCAGCTGAGCCTTGTCCATGTCCTTCATCGACACTTTCTTGTACGGCTCGTTACTTGTCCACAGGGCGGCGCCCAGGTAAGTCGCGGTGCCGGTGGCAGTGCTGGAAGAAGGATCGGAGCTGGCGTCACGCTTCAACTGCGCGAACATTGCACCGGACCAGGGCTGAGCGCTCTGGTTGTCGATCAAGTAGGAAACAGTTACGTCATACAGGCCACGTTTCAGGGTGAAACGCTTGATGTAGTTGACGCCGTCCTTGCTGAACTTCAGGTCTACGACCAATTGGTCCTGACCGTCAGCCAGTTGGTAAATCTTCTTCTCCGAGGAGTAAACCGGACGACCGGCAGGACTTGCGTCCGGACCGTTGGTGCCGATCAAACCGCTTTGAGCCAGATAAGTCCGCTCGTTGCCGTTATCGAACAACTGGAATGGAATGTCCGGATGGTCCTGGCGACGTGGATACAGCGGCAGTGTCAACTGGGCAACATCGCCACCTTGTGGATCGACGGCCAGGTTGAGCACATCCGTTTTGATCTGGATGAGGTCTTTGCTTGCAGCTACTGGTGTTTCAGCAGGTGCAGTTGCACTGGTATCGCTTGCGGCGCGTGGAATGTCGTCACTGACAGAAGCATTATTGCCAGTCGCCGTATCCGGTAGGCCCGGTGCGGAAGTACTGGAAGCAACATTCTGAGTCGGCAGGGCAGCCTGGCCATAGTCCTGGTTCCATTTAAGAACCATAACGTAGGACACGATTGCCAGGGCGACGATCAGGATCGTGCGTTTGATATCCATGATTACTCGGCCATCGAAGAAGAACGGGAGGTAGGGATAGATGGAACCGGGTCATAACCACCGGGATTCCACGGATGACAGCGACCTAAACGACGAAAGGCCAGCCAGCCACCGCGCAGAAGGCCATGATTTTCTATGGCTTCATACGCGTAGCAGGAACAACTGGGGTAGAAACGACAGTGACTGGCCATCAGGGGACTAATGGCATAGCGATAAAACTGGATCGGAACGAGTGCCAGTTTACGCATCGGGACTGTCTACCCCTACAGTTTCGGTTTTGACTGCTGGTACTGGCGTGCTACGTGCCAGACGCTTCCAGAGTTTGCCGAAATGCTGAATCAATTCGGGGTTTTCTACGTCACCCAAACCTTTGCGCGCGACGATAACGATGTCCCAACCGACCAGTGAATCCTGGTGCAGCCGAAACGATTCGCGCATCAGACGTTTGAGGCGATTGCGCTCGACGGAGAGCTTTACGCTCTTTTTCCCGATAACCAGCCCGAGACGGGGGTGATCAAGATCGTTGTTGCGCGCAAGGAGCAGGAGATTTTTCCCCGGAACCTTGCCGGTAGGGGAGTCAAAGACTGCCTTGAAATGCCGGGGGGTAAGCAGACGCTTTTCCCGACTGAAGTCCTGACTCACCTCCAGTGCCGGATTATCAAACTGCCAGACGCGCACGACCTTTGGCGCGACGACGCGACAGGACGGCACGACCGTTTTTGGTAGCCATGCGAGCACGGAAACCGTGGGTACGAGCGCGTTTGATAGTGCTTGGTTGGAAAGTACGTTTCATTGTCGTGTTACCTGGTTCGTCCACAACGGGCCGGAATGGCCCCCGTTTTAAGAGACCGGGGATTCTAGAGAAAGCAAGCCTCTAGGTCAATTTCCAACCAGCGTTTCCTTATAAATAGATCTCCAGGGGTTTTCTCGTCCGCAAGCCTTCGCTAGATATAGAAATAAAGAAGGAAAGTATTTAAAGCTTTTCTGTAAAGCTTATAAAAGCTAGGGCCACGGTCTTCTGTGGATAACTGCCTTAAGCCCTTGTACGTCGTGATGTACAGAGAATGACAACTACGGTGGAAAACAGGGGGCAGCCTGTGCTGCGCTGTCGGATAACCTGTGTGTGAAAGGGCTACTTATCCACAGTCCAGTTATCCACCGAGTTTCGCCCCCACTTGTACAACGACCTTAGACCCGGTTATCCACAGAGCTTATGCACAGACCATTGGTCGTCTTTTTTGCGTATAAAGCGTTGATTCTTCTTGGGTGGTGAACAACCTACGTGTGGATAAGTCGGCGTCTGGCCGTTACAATGGCCGCTTGTTTTTGCCTCACCGGCTTTCAACTTAGGGGATATCCGTGTCAGTGGAACTTTGGCAGCAGTGCGTGGAGCTTTTGCGCGATGAGCTGCCTGCCCAACAATTCAACACTTGGATCCGTCCACTACAGGTCGAAGCCGAAGGCGACGAGTTGCGTGTCTACGCACCGAATCGTTTTGTTCTCGACTGGGTCAACGAAAAGTACCTGGGCCGCGTCCTCGAACTGCTGGATGAGCATGGCAATGGCATGGCGCCGGCGCTTTCCTTATTAATAGGCAGCAAACGCAGTTCGGCACCGCGTGCGGCACCGAATGCTCCGTTGGCCGCCGCTGCGTCCCAGGCTCAGGCTGCTCAAGCACCTGTCAGCGCTCCGGCGCCTGCCCCGACAGCCGCGCCGACCAAGCGTGCAACGCAAAAAGTCGCCGAGGTCAGTGAAGAGCCGTCCCGCGACAGCTTCGACCCCATGGCCGGCGCCAGTTCGCAACAGGCCCCGGTTCGCGCCGAACAGCGCACCGTGCAGGTTGAGGGTGCGCTCAAGCACACCAGCTACCTGAACCGAACGTTCACGTTCGAGAATTTCGTTGAGGGTAAGTCCAACCAACTGGCCCGGGCTGCGGCCTGGCAGGTGGCGGATAACCCCAAGCACGGTTACAACCCGCTCTTCCTTTATGGTGGCGTCGGCTTGGGTAAAACCCACTTGATGCACGCTGTGGGTAACCACCTATTAAAGAAGAACCCGAATGCCAAGGTCGTGTACCTGCATTCCGAGCGTTTCGTGGCCGACATGGTCAAGGCCCTGCAACTGAACGCCATCAACGAGTTCAAGCGCTTCTACCGTTCGGTGGATGCTTTGCTCATCGATGACATTCAGTTCTTCGCCCGCAAGGAACGTTCCCAGGAAGAATTTTTCCATACCTTCAACGCCCTGCTTGAAGGTGGCCAGCAGGTCATTCTCACGAGTGACCGCTACCCGAAAGAAATTGAAGGCCTCGAAGAGCGCCTCAAATCCCGCTTCGGCTGGGGTCTGACGGTTGCCGTCGAGCCGCCTGAGCTGGAAACCCGCGTGGCGATCCTGATGAAAAAGGCCGACCAGGCCAAAGTCGATCTGCCCCACGATGCGGCGTTCTTCATTGCCCAGCGTATTCGCTCCAACGTCCGTGAGCTGGAAGGCGCGCTTAAACGCGTGATCGCTCACTCGCACTTCATGGGCCGTGACATCACCATCGAGTTGATTCGCGAATCCCTGAAAGACTTGTTGGCGCTGCAAGACAAACTGGTCTCTGTGGATAACATTCAGCGCACCGTCGCCGAATACTACAAGATCAAGATCTCCGACCTGCTGTCCAAGCGTCGTTCACGCTCGGTCGCACGTCCGCGTCAGGTTGCAATGGCCCTCTCCAAAGAGTTGACTAACCACAGCCTGCCGGAAATCGGCGATGTGTTTGGCGGCCGCGATCACACGACGGTGCTGCACGCCTGCCGCAAGATCAACGAACTTAAGGAATCCGACGCGGACATCCGCGAGGACTACAAGAACCTGCTGCGTACACTGACCACTTGATGAACACCAGCGCAGCTTATTAAGGCAAGGGACTAGACCATGCATTTCACCATTCAACGCGAAGCCCTGTTGAAACCCCTGCAACTGGTCGCAGGCGTCGTCGAACGCCGACAGACCTTGCCGGTGCTCTCCAACGTGCTGCTGGTTGTCGAAGGCCAGCAATTGTCGCTGACCGGTACTGACCTGGAAGTCGAACTGGTCGGTCGTGTACAACTCGAAGAACCCGCTGATCCAGGTTCTATCACCGTGCCTGCGCGCAAGCTGATGGATATCTGCAAGAGCCTGCCGAACGACGCGTTGATCGACATCAAGGTCGATGAGCAGAAGCTCGTGGTGAAGGCCGGCCGTAGCCGCTTCACCCTGTCGACCCTGCCGGCCAATGATTTCCCGACGGTGGAAGAAGGCCCAGGCTCGCTGACTTGCAGCCTGGAGCAAAGCAAACTGCGTCGTCTGATCGAACGCACCAGCTTCGCCATGGCCCAGCAGGACGTGCGTTACTACCTGAACGGTATGTTGCTGGAAGTCTCTGCCGGCATCATCCGCGCCGTGGCCACCGACGGTCACCGTCTGGCCATGTGCTCGATGCAAGCCGATATCGGTCAGCCGGACCGCCACCAGGTGATCGTGCCGCGCAAGGGTATCCTTGAACTGGCACGTCTGCTGACCGAGCCGGACGGCCTCGTCAGCATCGTGCTGGGTCAACACCACATCCGCGCCACCACCGGCGAGTTCACCTTCACCTCGAAACTGGTCGACGGTAAATTCCCTGACTACGAGCGCGTTCTGCCGAAGGGCGGCGACAAGCTGGTACTCGGCGATCGTCAGGCACTGCGTGAAGCCTTCAGCCGTACCGCGATTCTCTCCAACGAGAAGTACCGTGGTATTCGTCTGCAATTGGCCAATGGTCAACTGAAGATCCAGGCGAACAACCCGGAGCAGGAAGAAGCGGAAGAAGAAGTGGGCGTTGAGTACAACGGTGGCTCTCTGGAAATCGGCTTCAACGTGAGCTATCTGCTCGACGTGCTGGGCGTGATGACCACTGAGCAGGTTCGCCTGATCCTGTCCGACTCCAACAGCAGCGCGCTGGTGCAAGAGTCCGACAACGACGACTCGGCCTACGTCGTTATGCCGATGCGTCTGTAATCATGCTCAGCAGAACCTAGATGTCCTTAAGTCGCGTCTCGGTCACCGCGGTGCGCAATCTGCACCCGGTGACCTTCTCCCCCTCCCCCCGAATCAACATTCTTTACGGCGCCAACGGCAGCGGCAAAACCAGTGTTCTGGAAGCCATTCACCTGCTGGGGCTTGCCCGTTCGTTTCGTAGCACCCGTCTATTACCCGTGATTCAGTACGAGCAGTTAGCGTGCACGGTGTTTGGTCAGGTGGAATTGGCCGAGGGCGGGCACAGCGCGCTGGGGATATCCAGAGACCGCCAAGGCGAGTTCCAGATCCGCATCGACGGGCAGAACGCCCGCAGCGCGGCGCAACTAGCGGAAATTCTGCCTTTGCAGCTGATCAACCCCGACAGCTTCCGGCTGTTGGAGGGGGCGCCCAAGATTCGCAGGCAGTTTCTCGACTGGGGCGTGTTCCACGTGGAACCGCGATTCATGTCGACCTGGCAGCGCTTGCAGAAGGCCCTGCGCCAGAGAAACTCTTGGCTGCGGCATGGTACACTTGACGCCGTTTCGCAAGCGGTTTGGGACAGGGAACTGTGCCAGGCCAGCGCTGAAATTGATGAATACCGCCGCGCTTACATCAAAGCCTTGAAACCAGTCTTTGAACAGACCTTGAGCGAACTGGTTGAGCTCGAGGGCTTGACGCTCAGCTATTACCGAGGCTGGGACAAGGACCGCGAACTGAGTGCTGTACTCGCCGGGTCCCTGCAGCGGGATCAGCAAATGGGTCATACCCAGGCCGGACCACAACGTGCTGATTTGCGTCTTAGATTGGGCGCTCATAACGCCGCGGACATCTTGTCCCGGGGTCAGCAGAAGTTGGTGGTTTGTGCATTGCGGATTGCCCAAGGGCACTTGGTCAGCCAGGCCCGACGCGGTCAGTGTATTTATCTGGTGGATGACTTGCCGTCCGAACTGGACGAGCAACACCGCCGTGCGCTTTGCCGCTTGCTGGAAGACTTACGCTGCCAGGTGTTTATCACCTGTGTAGATCACGAATTATTGAGGGAAGGCTGGCAGACGGAAACGCCAGTCGCTCTGTTCCACGTGGAACAGGGCCGTATCACCCAGACCCACGACCATCGGGAGTGAAGGCATTGAGCGAAGAAAATACGTACGACTCAACGAGCATTAAAGTGCTGAAAGGCCTGGATGCCGTACGCAAACGTCCCGGTATGTACATTGGTGACACCGACGATGGCAGCGGTCTCCACCACATGGTGTTCGAAGTGGTCGATAACTCGATCGACGAAGCTCTCGCCGGCCACTGCGACGACATCAGCATCATCATCCACCCGGACGAATCCATCACCGTTCGCGACAACGGTCGTGGCATCCCGGTAGACGTGCACAAAGAAGAAGGCGTTTCGGCAGCCGAGGTCATCATGACCGTGCTGCACGCCGGCGGTAAGTTCGACGACAACTCCTACAAAGTATCCGGCGGCTTGCACGGCGTAGGTGTGTCGGTAGTGAACGCCCTGTCGGAAGAGCTGGTCCTGACCGTTCGCCGCAGCGGCAAGATCTGGGAACAGACCTACATCCACGGTGTTCCGAAAGAGCCGATGAAAATCGTTGGTGAAAGCGAATCCACCGGTACTCAGATCCACTTCAAACCGTCCGACCTGACCTTCAAGAACATCCACTTCAGCTGGGACATCCTGGCCAAGCGGATTCGTGAACTGTCTTTCCTCAACTCTGGTGTCGGCATCGTCCTCAAGGACGAACGCAGCGGCAAGGAAGAGCTGTTCAAGTACGAAGGCGGCCTGCGTGCGTTCGTTGAATACCTGAACACCAACAAGACCCCGGTCAACCAGGTGTTCCACTTTAACATCCAGCGTGAAGACGGCATCGGCGTGGAAATCGCCCTGCAGTGGAACGACAGCTTCAACGAGAACCTGTTGTGCTTCACCAACAACATTCCACAGCGCGATGGCGGTACTCACCTGGTGGGTTTCCGTTCCGCACTGACGCGTAACCTGAACACCTACATCGAAGCCGAAGGCCTGGCGAAGAAGCACAAAGTCGCCACCACCGGTGATGACGCCCGTGAAGGCCTGACTGCGATCATTTCGGTGAAAGTGCCGGATCCGAAGTTCAGCTCCCAGACCAAAGACAAGCTGGTTTCTTCCGAAGTGAAGACCGCCGTCGAACAGGAAATGGGCAAGTACTTCTCCGACTTCTTGCTGGAAAACCCTAACGAAGCCAAACTGGTCGTCGGCAAGATGATCGACGCGGCGCGTGCTCGTGAAGCGGCGCGTAAGGCCCGTGAGATGACTCGCCGCAAAGGCGCGCTGGACATCGCCGGCCTGCCGGGCAAACTGGCTGACTGCCAGGAAAAAGACCCTGCCCTGTCCGAACTGTACCTCGTGGAAGGTGACTCTGCTGGCGGCTCCGCCAAGCAGGGACGCAATCGTCGGACCCAGGCGATCCTGCCGTTGAAGGGCAAGATCCTCAACGTCGAGAAAGCACGCTTCGACAAGATGATCTCTTCGCAAGAAGTGGGCACCTTGATCACCGCGCTGGGCTGCGGCATTGGCCGTGACGAGTACAACATCGCCAAGCTGCGTTATCACAACATCATCATCATGACCGATGCTGACGTCGACGGTTCGCACATCCGCACCCTGCTGTTGACGTTCTTCTTCCGTCAGTTGCCGGAGCTGATCGAGCGCGGCTACATCTACATCGCCCAGCCGCCGTTGTACAAGGTCAAGAAAGGCAAGCAAGAGCAATACATCAAAGACGACGACGCCATGGAAGAGTACATGACGCAGTCGGCCCTGGAAGACGCGAGCCTGCACCTGAACGAGGACGCTCCGGGTATTTCCGGACCGGCCCTTGAGCGCCTGGTGAATGACTTCCGTCTCGTGATGAAGACCCTCAAGCGTCTGTCGCGCCTGTATCCACAGGAGCTGACCGAGCACTTCATCTACCTGCCGGCGGTAAGCCTGGAGCAACTGTCCGATCACGCAGCGATGCAGGATTGGATGGCTCAGTACGAAGTTCGCCTGCGCACTGTCGAGAAGTCTGGCCTGGTCTACAAAGCCAGCCTGCGTGAAGACCGTGAACGTAACGTCTGGCTGCCAGAGGTCGAACTGATCTCTCACGGCCTGTCGAACTACGTCACCTTCAACCGCGACTTCTTCGGCAGCAACGATTACAAGACCGTTGTCTCCCTGGGCGCTCAGCTGAGCACCTTGCTCGACGACGGCGCGTACATCCAGCGTGGCGAGCGCAAGAAGCCGGTCACCGAGTTCAAGGAAGCCCTTGAATGGCTGATGGCTGAAAGCACCAAGCGTCACACCATCCAGCGATACAAAGGTCTGGGCGAAATGAACCCGGATCAGCTGTGGGAAACCACCATGGACCCCGCTCAGCGCCGGATGCTCAAAGTGACCATCGAAGACGCCATTGGCGCAGACCAGATCTTCAACACCTTGATGGGTGATGCGGTCGAACCTCGCCGTGACTTCATCGAAAGCAACGCCTTGGCGGTTTCCAACCTGGACTTCTGATTCCAGGTCGGTCACCCACCAAACAAAAAAAGGCCAACGCACATGCGTTGGCCTTTTTAATTGTCGAAAGAAAAAGATGTAGGAGCTGCCGAAGGCTGCGATCTTTTGATTTTGCTGGTCGTGTTTCAACCTCGATTCACTTTGTACAGCGATTGAAACAGCCGCATTACAGGCATAAAAAAACCGGCTATATCAGCCGGTTTTTTTGCGCCCGAAAAAAACTTATGCACCATTTTCCGCGTTTTATGTGTTTAGGAAATATGTATATAAATCATAAACTTAAAAACAAAAATCGCTACTTTTCGACAAAACGGTACACAGGTTATCCACAGAATCTCAGACAGCCACCTGATCACTGGCCGAGGGGGCCGCAGGGGCTGCCGGCAATGATCCCATTTCCCGCTGCATCTGCTCGTTCCAGGCTTGAACCCGGTCGTTCAGATCGGCAATGGCTCGCGGCCCGCTGCCTTCGGCATACATCGGCGCGCCGATGATCACGGTGATGACGCCCTGCTTCTTTGCCCAACCGGTTTTCGGCCAGAACTTGCCAGCATTGTGCGCAATCGGCAGCACGGGAAGCGCGGCGTTAACCGCCAACGCGGTGCCACCGCGTGAGAACTTGCCGATGGTGCCGTAGGGAACGCGCGTACCTTCAGGGAAGATCAGCACCCAAACGCCATCCTTGAGCAGTTCATCGCCCTTCTTGGCGACATGCTTGAGCGCAGCCTTCGGGTTGTCGCGGTCGATGGCGATCGGTCGCAGCATGGCCATGGCCCAGCCGAAGAACGGTACGTAGAGCAGTTCACGCTTGAGCACCTGGCTTAGCGGCTGGAAGTATGCCGAAAGGAAGAATGTTTCCCAGGTGCTCTGGTGGTTCGACTGAATCACGCAGGGCTGGTCCGGCACGTTCTCGGCGCCCTTCACTTCATAGCTGATGCCCAGAAAGACTTTGCTCAGCCACAAGGCGCAACGGCACCAGTACACGTTGATGAAGCGATAACGCGCCTTGAACGGCAGAAAAGGCGCGATAAAAAAGCTCAGGCTGCACCAGAGCAATGAAGTGGTGCCCAGCAACAGATAAAAGAGGAAAGTTCGGATGGCCTGCAGTATCGACATGGCGACGTTTACCGTGCGGGCTCTGCCCGTCTATATAAAGCGCACTCCCGATCAATCCTTGGCCAGGAACAATCGAAGCACTCTAATTGTGGATAAGTTCTGCGGCAATCGCCGCCAGATCGTCAAAAATCAAGGTGCCCACCGGTAGGGTCTTGCCCAAAGTCTTTTCGCCTTTCCCGGTCTTTACTAAAACTGGCTGAGAATCGACGGCTTTGGCGGCTTCCAGGTCACCAAGGGTATCGCCGACGAACCATAGATTAGTCAGCGACACGTTGTAATGCGCGGCGATGGTTTTCAACATCCCGGGTTTTGGCTTGCGGCAATCGCAGCCATCGTCCGGCCCGTGCGGGCAATAGACGATCAGCCCGACCTCACCGCCCTGCTCCGCCACGAGCGAGCGCAAGCGCTCGTGCATGGCGTCCAGGGTGGCGATGTCGTAATAGCCGCGAGCAATGCCCGACTGGTTGGTAGCCACCGCTACCGTCCAGCCGGCCTTGCTCAACTGCGCGATGGCTGCGATCGAACCGGGGAGTGGAATCCACTCCTCCACCGACTTGATATAAGCGTCGGAGTCGTAATTGATCACCCCGTCCCGATCGAGAATCAGCAGTTTCAAACAGTCTTACCCCAGCAGCGAAATGTCGGCGACGCCGAGGAACAGCCCACGCAGACGCGCCAGCAAGGCATAACGGTTGCCGCGGACTTTGGCATCTTCCGCGTTGACCATCACCGCCTCGAAGAACGCATCTACTGGCTCGCGCAAGGCAGCCAGACGTGCCAGCGATTCGCTGTACTGACGCGCGGCAGCCATCGGCTGTACAGCCTGGTCTGCCTGCTGGATCGCCGAGTACAGGGAGAATTCGTTGGCGTTGTCGAAGTACTTCGCTTCAACGAGCGTAGGAACAGTGCCTTCGACCTTGCTCAGCAAGTTCGAAACGCGCTTGTTCACGGCGGCCAGGGCAGCGGCTTCCGGCAATTTGCGGAAGGCCTCTACCGCTTGCACGCGCTGGTCGAAGTCCAGCGCCGAACCCGGTTTCAGGGCACGAACCGACAGGTAGGTGCCGACGTCGACACCTTCGTCTTCGTAACGGGCACGCAGACGGTCGAAGATGAATTCCAGCACCGAATCGTTGAGGCCGGCAGCCTTGACCTTGCTACCGAACGCATTCACGGCGAAAGCCACGGCGTCGTTCAGGTCGAGGTCGAGCTTCTTGTCGATCAGGATGCGCAACACGCCGAGTGCAGCACGGCGCAGGGCATACGGGTCTTTGCTACCGGTGGGCAGCATGCCGATACCGAAGATGCCGACCAGGGTGTCGAGCTTGTCGGCGATGGCCACGGCCGCACCGGTCAGGGTGGTCGGCAGTTCAGCGCCGGCACCGCGCGGCATGTACTGCTCGTTCAGCGCCAGTGCGACATCTTCCGGCTCGCCGTCATTGAGGGCGTAGTAGTAACCGGCGACACCTTGCATCTCCGGGAACTCACCGACCATCTCGGTCGCCAGGTCGCACTTGGACAACAGGCCGGCACGGGAAGCCCATGCTGCGTTGCCGCCAATGCGCTGAGCGATGAACGCAGCGAGTTTGGAAACGCGTTCGGCCTTGTCGCAGACGCTGCCGAGTTTTTCCTGGAACACCACGTTTTGCAGGCGCAGGTTGAAGTCTTCGAGTTTCTGCTTCTTGTCTTGCTTGAAGAAGAACTCGGCGTCGGTAAGGCGTGGGCGAACCACTTTCTCGTTACCGGCGATGATCTGCTGCGGGTCTTTGCTTTCGATGTTGGCCACGGTGATGAAACGTGGCAGCAACTTGCCGTCGGCATCCAGCAGGCAGAAGTACTTCTGGTTGTCCTGCATGGTGGTGATCAGGGCTTCTTGCGGCACGTCGAGGAAACGTTCTTCGAACGAGCACACCAGCGGCACCGGCCATTCAACCAGCGCGGTGACTTCGTCGAGCAAGGCTGGCGGCACGATGGCCGTACCTTCCTGCATCGTTGCCAACTCTTCGGTGCGCTTGCTGATCAGCTCGCGACGCTCGTTGGAGTCGGCCAGAACGTAAGCGGCACGCAGGTCGCTCAGGTAGTTGGCCGGCGAAGTGATGCGCACGCTTTCCGGGTGATGGAAGCGGTGACCACGGGAATCGCGACCGGCCTTCTGGGCGAGGATCGTGCAATCGATGACCTGGTCACCGAGCAGCATCACCAGCCACTGGGTCGGGCGAACGAATTCTTCCTTGCGAGCGCCCCAGCGCATGCGCTTTGGAATCGGCAAGTCGTTCAGGGAATCTTCGACGATGGTCGGCAGCAGGCTCGCGGTCGGTTTACCGGCGATGCTCTGGCTGTAGCGCAGTTTCGGGCCGCTCTGATCGATTTCGCTCAGGTCGACGCCGCACTTCTTGGCGAAGCCCAGTGCCGCCTGAGTCGGGTTGCCTTCGGCATCGAATGCGGCCTGACGTGGCGGGCCGTCGAGGTTGATGCTGCGATCCGGCTGCTGAGTGGCCAGATCGGTGATCAGCACGGCCAGACGACGCGGCGCGGCGTAGACGGTTTTGGTCTCGTAGTTCAGGCCAGCCGCTTGCAGGCCCTTGTCGATACCGGCAAGAAACGCCTCGGCCAGGGTGTTCAGGGCTTTGGGTGGCAGTTCTTCAGTGCCCAGTTCAACCAGAAAATCCAGAGCACTCATTGTGCAGCCTCCAGCTTAGCCAACACTTCATCACGCAGGTCCGGGGTCGCCATCGGGAAGCCCAGCTTGGCGCGAGCCAGCAGGTAGGCTTGCGCAACGGAACGCGCCAGGGTGCGCACGCGCAGAATGTATTGCTGACGCGCGGTCACCGAGATCGCCCGGCGCGCATCCAGCAGGTTGAAGGTATGGGAAGCCTTCAACACCATTTCATAGCTCGGCAACGGCAGCGGCTGGTCGAGTTCGATCAGGCGCTTGGCTTCGCTTTCGTAGAAATCGAACAGTTCGAACAGCTTTTCGACGTTGGCGTGTTCGAAGTTGTAGGTCGACTGCTCCACTTCGTTCTGGTGGAACACGTCGCCGTAGGTGACTTTGCCCATCGGGCCGTCAGCCCAGACCAGGTCGTAGACCGAGTCCACGCCTTGCAGGTACATGGCCAGACGCTCAAGACCGTAGGTGATCTCGCCGGTCACCGGGTAGCACTCGATGCCGCCCGCTTGCTGGAAGTACGTGAACTGCGTCACTTCCATGCCGTTGAGCCAGACTTCCCAGCCCAGGCCCCAGGCGCCCAGGGTTGGCGACTCCCAGTTGTCTTCGACGAAGCGAATGTCGTGAACCAACGGGTCCAGGCCGACATGCTTCAGGGAGCCCAGGTACAGTTCCTGGAAGTTGTCCGGGTTCGGCTTCAGAACTACCTGGAATTGGTAATAGTGCTGCAGACGGTTCGGGTTTTCGCCGTAGCGGCCGTCAGTCGGGCGACGACTGGGCTGCACATAAGCGGCGTTCCAGGTTTCCGGGCCAATGGCACGCAGGAATGTAGCAGTGTGGAAAGTGCCGGCGCCTACTTCCATATCGTAGGGCTGAAGTACCACACAACCTTGCTCGGCCCAGTATTGCTGGAGGGCGAGGATCAAGTCTTGGAAGGTACGCACGGCTGGCGTAGGCTGGCTCACGAAATTCACCTGTTTCTTGGGCTGCGATTTAAAGAGCGGGAGTATACCCGATTCGGTCCTGCGCACGCCCCCTGGAGCCTTATGCCACGCTGCTTTTGGTGTTCCGAAGATCCGCTATACATGGCTTATCACGATCAGGAGTGGGGCACGCCGCTACGCGATGCGCAGGGATTGTTCGAGTTGCTTTTGCTCGAAGGGTTCCAGGCCGGCCTTTCCTGGATCACCGTGCTGCGTAAACGCGAGCGCTATCGCGAGGTGATGTTCGGCTTCGACGTGCAGCGTGTGGCGCAGATGAGCGACGCGGAAATCGATGAATTGATGCTCGATCCGGGCATTATTCGCAATCGCCTCAAACTCAACGCCGCCCGGCGCAATGCCCAGGCCTGGCTGGCGCTGGAGGACCCGGTGGAGTTTCTCTGGTCCTTCGTCGGCGGCAAGCCGGTGATCAATCACTTCAAGGATCGCACTGAAGTGCCGGCCGTGACGCCGGTCGCCGTGGAGATGAGCAAAGGTTTGAAAAAGGCCGGTTTTACCTTCGTCGGTCCGACCATTTGCTACGCGCTGATGCAGGCCTCGGGCATGGTCATGGACCACACCCGGGATTGCGATCGCTACGCGGTGCTGGCGAACGGCGGTTAGAATGGCCGCCTCGCACACAGCACAAGATCAGGAGTGACCTGTGGATAAGTTGAAAGGCGCCTTGCTGGTAGGCGCTCTGCGGTTGTTTGCCCTGCTCCCGTGGCGGGCAGTGCAAGCGGTGGGCACGGCCATTGGCTGGTTCATGTGGAAAACCCCCAACCGTTCACGCGACGTGGTGCGGATCAATCTTGCCAAGTGTTTCCCGGACATGGACCCGGCCGAACGTGAGCGTCTGGTGGGCCAGAGCCTGAAAGACATCGGCAAGTCCCTGACCGAAAGCGCCTGCGCCTGGATCTGGCCGGCCCAGCGTTCCATCGACCTGGTGCGCGAAGTTGAAGGGCTCGACGTGCTGAAGGACGCCCTCGCCTCCGGCAAAGGTGTCGTTGGCATCACCAGCCACCTGGGCAACTGGGAAGTGTTGAACCACTTCTATTGCAGCCAGTGCAAACCGATCATTTTCTATCGTCCGCCGAAATTGAAGGCGGTGGATGATTTGCTGCGCAAGCAGCGCGTACAACTGGGTAACAAGGTCGCCGCGTCCACCAAGGAAGGCATCCTCAGTGTCATCAAGGAAGTGCGCAAAGGTGGTGCAGTGGGCATTCCCGCTGACCCGGAACCGGCCGAATCCGCCGGGATTTTCGTGCCGTTCTTCGCCACTCAGGCGTTGACCAGCAAGTTTGTGCCGAACATGTTGGCCGGTGGCAAAGCGGTCGGTGTGTTCCTGCATGCCCTGCGTCTGCCGGACGGTTCAGGCTACAAAGTGATCCTCGAAGCCGCGCCAGAGGCCATGTACAGCACCGATACCGAGACCTCCTGCGCGGCCATGAGCCAGGTGGTCGAGCGCTATGTGCGGGCGTATCCGAGCCAGTACATGTGGAGCATGAAGCGCTTCAAGAAGCGTCCACCCGGCGAAGAGCGCTGGTACTGACATAAATGGCACGATCTGTGGATAACCTGAACCTCCTGTAGGAGCGAGGCTTGCCCGCGAAGAGGCCATTAAATTCAACATTGATGTTGGATTGGAAATTGCCTTCGCGGGCAAGCCTCGCTCCTACAGAACGACGTTATCCACAACAGGTTCATATAAGGGCGCACGAAGATGTCCGAACAGCGCAAATCATTCCGCATCAAGATCAGCCACGAAAGCTTCGGCGAGTGCCTGGGCCAGACGCGGAACCTGTCGACCACAGGCGTCTACGTCAAGCATCCGCGCTTGTCGGCGTTGCCCAAGGGCGCGGTGGTTTATGGTCAGGTTCAGGACTTACCCACAGGCGCGCCGCGCGTGCGCATGGAAGTGGTGTTGGTGGATGCCGAGGGGATTGGCCTGCGTTATCTCTGATCAGTGCGCCTGACGCTCGAGCTTCTTCAGAAACACCGTCATCTCCTTCTCCGCCTGCTTGTCACCATGGGCACGGGCGGCTTCCAGTCCCTGCTCCCACGCCTGACGCGCAGCCGCAAAGTCAGCCAGCGCCAGATAGGCCTTGCCCAACAGCTTCCAGGCCGCCGAATACTTCGGATCGAACTCGACACAGCGCTGGAAATGTTCGGCCGCCTTGGCGTTTTCCCCCAGATCCAGATATCCCTTGCCGAGGCCGAAGCGCAGCAGTGAGTTATCCACACCCTTGGCGAGCATTTTTTCCAGGGATTCGATCATCGTAGGCACCTTTGATTTATGTGAGAATTTTGCGATCGCCTTCGCGGGCAAGCCTCGCTCCTACAGGTCTGTGCCGTACGCATAAATGTGAACGGCCAAAATCTGTAGGAGCGAGGCTTGCCCGCGAAGAGGCCAGATCAGCCAACGCAAAATTCAGATCAGAAAAAGCTCAACCCCACATGGAACAGCTTCTCCACATCGCGAATATGCTTTTTATCCACAAGGAACAGAATCACATGGTCGCCCGCCGCGATCACCGTGTCGTCATGCGCGATGATCACTTCCTCGTCGCGAATAATCGCGCCAATGGTCGTGCCCGGCGGCAGGCCGATGTTCTCAATGGCCTTGCCGATAACTTTGCTCGACTTCGCATCACCATGCGCAATCGCCTCGATGGCCTCCGCCGCGCCACGGCGCAGTGAGTGCACGCTGACGATATCGCCACGGCGCACGTGGGCCAACAAGGTGCCGATGGTCGCCAATTGCGGGCTGATGGCGATGTCGATATCGCCGCCCTGAATCAGATCGACGTAGGCCGGGTTGTTGATGATCGTCATCACCTTCTTCGCGCCCAGGCGCTTGGCCAGTAGCGAGGACATGATGTTGGCTTCGTCGTCGTTGGTCAGGGCCAGGAACAGGTCGGCGTCGGCGATGTTCTCTTCCAGCAGCAGATCCCGGTCCGATGCGCTGCCCTGCAGGACCACGGTGCTGTCGAGATTGTCCGAGAGATGACGGCAGCGCGCCGGGTTCATCTCGATGATCTTCACTTGGTAACGGCTTTCGATGGCCTCGGCCAGTCGCTCGCCAATCTGCCCGCCGCCAGCGATGACGATGCGTTTGTAGGTTTCGTCGAGACGGCGCATTTCACTCATGACCGCACGAATATTCGCCTTGGCGGCGATGAAAAAGACTTCGTCGTCGGCCTCGATCACCGTGTCGCCCTGGGGCAGGATCGGCCGGTCACGTCGGAAAATCGCCGCGACGCGGGTTTCGACATTCGGCATGTGTTCGCGCAACTGACGCAACTGCTGGCCCACCAATGGACCGCCGTAATAGGCTTTTACCGCGACCAATTGGGCTTTGCCTTCGGCGAAGTCGATCACCTGCAAGGCACCCGGATGCTCGATCAGGCGCTTGATGTAGTTGGTGACCACCTGTTCGGGGCTGATCAGCACATCTACCGGGATCGCTTCGTTGTTGAACAGCCCGCCGCGTGTCAGGTACGCGGCTTCGCGGACCCGGGCGATCTTGGTCGGGGTATGGAACAGCGTGTGGGCGACCTGGCAGGCGACCATGTTGGTCTCGTCGCTGTTGGTCACGGCCACCAGCATGTCGGCATCGTCCGCCCCGGCCTGACGCAGCACGGTCGGAAACGACGCGCGGCCCTGCACGGTGCGAATGTCCAGCCGATCGCCGAGGTCGCGCAGGCGTTCGCCATCGGTGTCGACCACAGTGATGTCGTTGGCCTCGCTGGCCAAGTGTTCTGCCAGCGAACCGCCGACCTGCCCCGCACCGAGGATGATGATTTTCATCCAGTCACTCCATTGAATCCGTTTAACCGCGCGCGGCGGCGATCTTGATCAGCTTGGCGTAGTAGAACCCGTCGTGGCCGCCTTCCTGGGCCAGCAATTGGCGGCCGTGAGGCTGCTTGATGCCAGCCGTCGTGGCGAGGTCCAGTTCGCGGGCACCCGGTGTGCGGGCGAGGAAGGCTTCGATGACCTCGGTGTTCTCGGTCGGCAGTGTGGAACAGGTGGCGTAAAGCAGAATCCCGCCGACGTCCAAAGTTATCCACATCGCGTCGAGCAGTTCGCCCTGCAACACCGCCAGCGCGGTGATGTCGTCGGGTTGGCGGGTCAGCTTGATGTCCGGGTGACGGCGGATCACGCCGGTGGCCGAGCACGGCGCGTCGAGCAGAATGCGCTGGAACGGTTTGCCGTCCCACCAGGTCGCGGTGTCGCGGCCATCGGCGGCGATCAGTTCAGCGCTCAAGCCCAAGCGTGCGAGGTTTTCCCGCACCCGCACCAAGCGCTTGGCTTCCAGGTCCACCGCGACCACGCCGGCGAGTGCCGGCTCGGCCTCAAGGATGTGGCAGGTCTTGCCGCCCGGGGCGCAGCAGGCATCCCGCACGCGTTGACCGGGTGCCAGATCGAGCAGGTCAGCGGCCAATTGCGCCGCTTCGTCCTGCACGCTGATCCAGCCTTCGGCGAAACCCGGCAGGCAGTGCACGTCGGCGGCGGCGTCGAGGATGATGCCGTCCGGACTGTAAACACACGGTGTGGCGGCGATACCGGCGTCGCTCAGCAACCCGAGGTAAGCATCGCGGGTGTGATGGCGACGGTTGACCCGCAAAATCATCGGCGGATGTGCGTTGTTCGCCGCGCAAATGGCTTCCCATTGCTCAGGCCAGAACGCCTTCAGCGATTTTTGCAGCCAGCGCGGATGAGCGGTGCGCACCACCGGGTCGTGTTCCAGTTCGGCCAACAGCGCCTCGCTTTCGCGCTGGGCGCGGCGCAGCACGGCGTTGAGCAAGGCCTTGGCCCAAGGCTTTTTCAGCTTGTCGGCGCAACCCACGGTTTCGCCGATGGCAGCGTGGGCGGGAACGCGGGTATAGAGCAGTTGATAGAGACCGACCAGCAACAGCGCTTCGACATCGGCGTCCGCCGCTTTGAACGGCTTTTGCAGCAACTTGGCCGCCAGCGCCGACAAACGCGGCTGCCAGCGAGCGGTGCCGAACGCCAAGTCTTGGGTGAAGCCGCGATCGCGGTCTTCGACCTTGTCCATTTGTGTCGGCAGGGAACTGTTGAGTGAGGCTTTTCCGTTAAGAACTGCAGCAAGTGCCTTGGCGGCGGCCAGACGTGGATTCATTGAGCGTCCGCCGTTTGGCCGAGCACGGTGCCGACGGCAAATTTCTCACGACGGCTGTTGAACAAGTCGCTGAAGTTCAGCGCCTTGCCACCGGGCAATTGCAGACGGGTCAGGCACAGGGCTTGTTCGCCGCAGGCAACGATCAAACCGTCCTTGCTGGCGCTGAGGATTTGCCCCGGTGCGCCCTGCCCTTCGGCAAGGCTCGCGGCCAGCACTTTCAGGGTTTCGCCGTTCAGCGTGCTGTGGGTGATTGGCCACGGATTGAAGGCGCGGACCAGGCGTTCCAGCTCAACCGCCGGACGGCTCCAGTCGATGCGCGCTTCATCTTTGTTCAATTTGTGAGCATACGTGGCGAGGCTGTCGTCCTGCACTTCGCCTTCCAGCGTTCCGGCAGCGAGGCCGGCGATCGCTTGAACAACGGCCGGTGGACCCATTTCCGCCAGACGGTCGTGGAGGCTGCCGCCGGTGTCTTCAGCGGTGATCGGCGTGGTGACTTTCAGCAGCATCGGCCCGGTGTCGAGGCCCAGCTCCATGCGCATCACGGTCACGCCGCTTTCGGCATCGCCCGCTTCAACGGCGCGCTGGATCGGCGCCGCACCGCGCCAGCGTGGCAACAAGGACGCGTGGCTGTTGATGCAGCCCAGGCGCGGAATATCCAGCACCACTTGCGGCAGGATCAGGCCGTAGGCGACCACCACCAGCAAATCGGGCTTCAACGCAGCCAGTTCAGCCTGAGCGTCTTCGTTGCGCAGGGTCGGCGGCTGCAACACCGGGATACTGTTTTCCAACGCCAACTGCTTGACCGGGCTCGGCATCAGTTTTTGCCCGCGACCTGCCGGACGGTCCGGTTGGGTGTAGACCGCGATGATCTCGAAAGGGCTGTCGAGCAGGGCCTTGAGGTGTTCGGCGGCGAATTCCGGGGTGCCGGCAAAGACGATGCGCAGTGGCTCAGTCATGGAAGCTCTCTATTACAAAGCAGTCGCAAAAGAAAAAGGCTTGCCGCAGCAAGCCTTTGAAAGAGGGGCATCAAGCGTTCTGGCGATGGAGCTTTTCCAGTTTCTTTTTGATTCGGTCGCGTTTGAGACTGGACAGGTAGTCGACGAACAATTTGCCGTTGAGGTGGTCGCATTCATGCTGGATGCACACCGCGAGCAGGCCTTCGGCGATCAGTTCGTAAGGCTGGCCGTCGCGGTCCAGGGCCTTGATCTTGACCTTCTGCGGGCGGTCGACGTTTTCGTAGAAGCCTGGCACCGAGAGGCAGCCTTCCTGGTATTGCTCCATTTCGTCGGTCAGGGTTTCGAACTCGGGGTTGATGAACACCCGGGGCTCGCTGCGGTCTTCGGAGAGGTCCATCACGACAATCCGTTTGTGCACGTTGACCTGGGTCGCGGCGAGGCCGATGCCTGGCGCTTCATACATTGTTTCAAACATGTCATCGACCAACTGACGCACTTCGTCGTCCACTACGGCCACAGGTTTGGCGATAGTGCGCAGGCGTGAGTCGGGGAATTCGAGGATGTCTAAAATGGCCATAAGCTTAATTGCTGCACGTGTGAGGTAAAGTCGGGTCGATGGCCTGGCGGGTCAGAAGATGCCGGCTACCGTTGTAAAACGTAGCTCCCTTTTCAGTCATGAACGGGGAGCGAGCCACGAGGGCTCTGGCGTTCTACGCGAATGCACATAATAAAGGGATTCACCGCATGAGGAAATCACTACTCGCCTTGCTCCTTCTGGCCTCGGCCGGTTTTGCGCATGGGCAAGTGCAACTCAAGGAAGGTTTTCCACAGCAATACACAGTGGTAACGGGTGACACACTCTGGGACATCTCCGGAAAATTCCTTCGTGAGCCGTGGAAATGGCCCGAGCTTTGGCAGGCCAATCCACAGGTCGAAAACCCCAACCTCATCTACCCCGGCGATTTGCTGTCGCTGGTCTACGTCAACGGCCAGCCGCGACTGACCCTCAATCGCGGGGCTTCCCGGGGCACCATCAAGCTGTCGCCGCGTATTCGCAGCAGCCCGGTGGCCGATGCGATCCCGAGCATTCCGCTGCAATCGATCAACAGCTTTCTGCTGAGTAACCGCATCGTCGATAAGGTCGAGGATTTCGACAAGGCGCCCTACATCGTCGCCGGCGATGCCGAACGGGTGCTCAGCGGCACCGGTGACCGCATCTTCGCCCGCGGCCATTTCGACCCGAATCAACCGGTCTACGGCATCTTCCGCCAAGGCAAGGTCTACACCGATCCCGACAGCAAAGAGTTCTTGGGGATCAACGCCGACGACATCGGCGGCGGTGAAATTGTCGCCACCGAAGGCGACGTTGCCACCCTGGCATTGCAACGCACGACCCAGGAAGTGCGCCTCGGCGACCGTTTGTTCAGCGGTGAAGAGCGCTCGATCAACTCGACCTTCATGCCCAGTGCACCCAAAAGCCAGATCAATGGGTTGATCATCGACGTGCCGCGCGGCGTGACCCAGATCGGCGCCATGGATGTGGTGACGCTGAACAAGGGCCAGCGCGATGGCCTGGCCGAGGGCAACGTGTTGGTGGTGATGAAAACGGGTGAAACCGTGCGCGATCGAATCACCGGTCAACCGCTGAAAATTCCCGATGAGCGTGCGGGTTTGCTGATGGTGTTCCGTACTTACGACAAACTCAGTTACGGCTTGGTGCTGAACGCATCGCGGTCCCTGGCGGTGATGGACAAGGTGCGAAATCCTTAGCCTGCTCCACAAGTTACCAACAGAGTTATCCACAGCTTATTCCCGTTTGAACGGGGCTCATAACGATCAAGGATGATCCATGTCGCTGCCTGCATTTGCACCGGTTTCCCCAGCGGAACTGGAAGCTCGTTTACGTTTGCATCGCTTGCCGGAACTCGGCCCGGTGCGTTTCAAGAAATTGCTCGAGGCCTTCGGCTCGGCGTCCAAAGCCATCAGTGCGCCGGCCAGTGCCTGGCGTTCGCTCGGCCTGCCGCTCGCTTGCTCAGAGGCTCGGCGATCCAGTGAAATCCGCGATGGCGCGAGCCATGCATTGGCCTGGCTAGAGCGTCCGGGCCAGCATTTACTGATGTGGGACCAACCCGAGTACCCGGCGCTGCTGGCAGAAATCAATGATGCACCGCCGCTATTATTCGTGGCGGGAGATCCAGACATTCTGGAAAAACCGCAATTGGCGATGGTCGGGAGCCGTCGCGCTTCCCGGCCAGGCATGGACACCGCAGCCGCGGTTTCCCGCAGTTTGGCCAGCGCCGGTTTCGTGATTACCAGCGGCCTGGCCCTGGGCATCGATGCCGCCGCGCATCAGGCAGCTTTGGACGGTGGCGGGCGAACGGTGGGTGTACTTGGCACGGGACTTGAAAAGTTTTATCCACAGCGCAATCGACGCCTGGCTGACGCGATGATTGCCTCGGGTAGCGCGGTGCTTTCGGAGTTCCCGTTGGATGCCGGTCCTAGCGCCAGCAACTTCCCACGGCGCAATCGAATCATCAGCGGTTTATCCCTCGGCGTGCTGGTGGTCGAGGCCAGTGTCGCCAGCGGTTCGTTGATCACGGCAAGGCTGGCGGCGGAGCAAGGGCGCGAGGTGTATGCGATTCCGGGGTCGATTCATCATCCCGGTGCCCGTGGTTGTCATCAGTTGATTCGCGACGGTGCGGTATTGGTGGAAACCATCGAGCACATCCTGGAGGCCTTGCGCGGGTGGCAACGGCTGCCGTTATCCACAGCGGCGACGTCGGCCATGCCGAGCCATCCGCTGCTTTTGCTGCTCCACGCGGCACCCCACACCAGTGAAGCGCTGGCCGACAGCAGCGGCTGGACCTTGCCGAAGGTACTGGCAGCGTTGACCGAACTGGAAATGGATGGCCGGGCGGTCTGCGAAAACGGGCGCTGGTTTGCGCGGGTGAGCTAGGTTTTATAATGAAGATCGGTAAACTGCGCAGAGCCTTATTCCGGAGAGTTTTTCATGGTTAACAGTTGGCGTGTGCAACAAGCCGCACGAGCCATTCGCGCAGGCGCGGTGATTGCCTACCCAACCGAAGCTGTCTGGGGCCTGGGATGCGACCCGTGGGATGAAGAGGCGGTGGATCGATTGCTGATGATCAAGGGTCGGTCTGTGGAAAAGGGCCTGATTTTGGTCGCCGACAACATTCGACAGTTCGACTTCCTTTTCGAAGACTTCCCCGAATTGTGGATGGACCGTATGGCCAGCACTTGGCCGGGGCCGAATACCTGGCTGGTGCCGCACCAGAATATGTTGCCGCAATGGATTACTGGCGTGCATGAGACGGTGGCATTGCGAGTCAGCGATCACCCGCAGGTGCGGGATTTGTGCGCGGTGGTCGGGCCTCTGGTATCGACTTCCGCCAACCCGCAGGGCCGGCCGGCAGCGCGTACGCGGATTCGCATCGAGCAGTATTTCCGAGGGCAGCTTGATTTGGTGATGGGCGGGAGTCTGGGTGGGCGCAAGAATCCGAGCGTGATTCGCGACGTGGCGACTGGCAAGGTTTTGCGCCAGGATTGAGACCGCGTCATCGTTCTTCGCGGGCAAGCCTCGCTCCTACAGGTCAGTCGACACAACCGAGATCCTGTAGGAGCGAGGCTTGCCCGCGAAGGCGTCCTCAAGGCAACAAAACAGTCGAACCCGTCGTGCGCCGCGCCGACAACTCGGTCTGCGCCTTCGCCGCTTCAGCCAATGGATACTTCTGGCTGATATCCACTTTCACCTTGCCGCTGATGATCATCTCAAACAGCTCATCCGCCATGCGCTGCAGGTTCTCGGCGTTGTTGGCATAGGTCGCCAGGGTCGGCCGGGTCACGTACAGCGAACCCTTCGCCGAAAGAATCCCCAGATTCACTCCATCCACCGCACCTGATGCATTACCAAAGCTCACCACCAAGCCACGCGGCGAAACGCTGTCGAGCGACGTCAGCCAGGTGTCCTTGCCGACGCCGTCGTACACCACCGGGACTTTTTTGCCGTCAGTCAATTCCAGTACGCGTTGTGCGACGTTTTCATGGCTGTAGTCGATGGTCGCCCACGCGCCGTTGGCTTTGGCCAGCGCGGCTTTCTCCGGCGAGCTGACGGTGCCGATCAGCTTCACGCCCAAGGCCTTGGCCCATTGGCAGGCCAGGGAACCGACACCCCCCGCAGCGGCGTGGAACAGGATGGTTTCGCCACCCTTGAGTTCATAAGTCTGACGCAGCAGGTACTGCACGGTCAGGCCCTTGAGCATCACGCCGGCCGCTTGTTCGAAGCTGATGGCGTCCGGCAGAAGCACCAGATTGGCCTCCGGCAAGACGTGAACATCGCTGTAGGCGCCCAGCGGTCCGCTGCCATACGCCCCGCGATCACCGACCTTGAAGCGGGTGCCTTCACTGCCCACCGCCTCGACCACGCCCGCGCCTTCCGAACCCAGGCCCGATGGCAGGGCCGGGAGCGGATAGAGGCCGCTACGGAAATAGGTGTCGATGAAGTTCAGGCCGATGGCCTTGTTGGTCACACGTACCTGCTGCGGGCCGGGCTCTGCGGGTTGGTAATCAACATACTCGAGCACTTCGGGGCCGCCATGGGCGCGGAACTGGATACGCTTAGCCATCTGCCTACTCCTTGGTTCATGTTTCTTGGGACATAAGACGAAGCGCCCTATCGAACTCCTAACCTTGACCTTCGTCAACTGCGAAGGGTCGACCTGCGATGTTATGCTACGCGCCCATTTGCGCCGGCCCCCGCTTCAATGGAGCCCGCGTAGCTTTGCCCGATTCAAGGTGATGCCATGACTACCCGCACCGAGGCCGTAAAAGCCTCCCTGCTCGACCTGCAAGACCGCATTTGCGCTGCCCTGGAAGCCGAGGACGGCGGCACACGCTTCGTCGAAGACGCCTGGACCCGGCCTGCCGGCGGTGGCGGTCGCACGCGCGTGATTGAAAACGGCACGGTCATCGAAAAGGGCGGCGTCAACTTTTCCCACGTGTTCGGCAGCGGTCTCCCACCGTCCGCCAGCGCCCATCGGCCAGAACTGGCCGGGCGTGGCTTCGAAGCCTTGGGCGTGTCCTTGGTGATTCACCCGCACAACCCGCATGTACCGACTTCCCACGCCAACGTGCGCTTTTTCATCGCTGAAAAAGAAGGTGAAGAGCCGGTCTGGTGGTTCGGCGGCGGCTTCGACCTGACCCCTTATTACGGCAACGTCGAGGACTGCGTGCATTGGCACCGCGTCGCCGAACAGGCCTGCGCGCCGTTCGGCCCGGACGTCTACTCGCGTTACAAGGCCTGGTGCGACAGCTACTTCCACATCAAGCATCGCCACGAGCCGCGCGGCATCGGCGGCCTGTTCTTCGATGACTTGAACGAGTGGGACTTCGACACCAGTTTCGCGTTTATGCGTGCAATCGGTGACGCCTACATTGATGCCTACCTGCCGATCGTGCAGCGCCGCAAAAACGATGCGTTCACCGCCAAACAGCGCGAATTCCAGGAATTCCGCCGTGGCCGCTACGTCGAATTCATCCTGGTCTACGACCGCGGCACGCTGTTCGGCCTGCAATCGGGCGGGCGTACCGAGTCGATCCTCATGTCGCTACCGCCGCAAGTACGCTGGAGCTATGACTGGAAAGCCGAGCCGGGCAGCGAAGAAGCACGGCTGACCGAGTTCTTCCTGCAAGATCGCGATTGGTTGGCTGAAGTCTGAATTCTGCATTGATGGAGCTGGCGCTCAGATCGCAGCCTGCAGCAGCTCCTACAGGTGAGGTGTTGATGGATCGTTATGTTGTTTTTGGTAACCCGATTGGCCACAGCAAGTCGCCGCTGATCCATCGTCTGTTCGCCGAGCAAACCGCTCAGGCATTGGACTACAGCACTTCGCTGGCGCCGCTTGACGACTTTTCCGACTTTGCACGGGCTTTTTTCCTTGAGGGTCGTGGGGCGAATGTGACCGTGCCGTTCAAGGAAGAGGCTTATCGCCTGGCGCACAGCCTGACGGCGCGGGCGCAGCGGGCCGGTGCGGTCAACACCCTGAGCAAACAGGCCGATGGCAGTCTGCTGGGTGACAACACCGATGGCGCCGGGTTGGTGCGGGACCTGACGGTCAACGCCGGTTTCAGCCTCAAGGGTAAACGCATCCTGTTGCTGGGTGCCGGCGGCGCGGTGCGTGGTGCGCTGGAGCCGTTGCTGGCGGAACAGCCGGCGTCGGTGATCATCGCCAACCGCACGGTGGAAAAAGCCGAGTTGCTGGCGGAATTGTTTTCTGACCTGGGCCCGGTATCGGCCAGTGGTTTCGACTGGTTGCAGGAGTCGGTGGACCTGATCATCAACGCGACCTCCGCGAGCCTGACAGGCGAAGTACCGCCGATTGCCAGCAGCTTGATCGAGCCGGGCAAGACGGTGTGCTACGACATGATGTACGGCAAGGAACCGACCTCGTTCTGCCGCTGGGCCAGCGAGCATGGCGCGGCGGTGTCGATGGACGGGTTGGGGATGTTGGCCGAGCAAGCGGCTGAGGCGTTTTATCTGTGGCGTGGTGTGCGCCCGGATACCGCGCCGGTGCTGGCCGAACTCCGCCGCCAACTGGCCCTTTAAAAGCATCGCGGGCAAGCCTGCTCCCACAGGTTTCGGTGATCCTTGTGGGAGCGGGCTTGCCCGCGATGGCGAACGACATCGATGTCGGATCAATCCTCAAACCGGATCGGGCATTTCTCCGCCCCTTCCAGCTTCCGCAACTCTTCCACCACCGGCGGCCTCGCCCCGCGCAGGGTCAGGCTGCGGTCCTGCCGCAGCAGCCGTCGCGCTTCCTGGTGCAGCATCTCCACACCCGAATAGTCGATGAAGTTGATCTGCTGTGCCTCGATCACCACTCGGGCGCCGTGCATCCGTTGCAGGCGCACTTGCAGGTAATGGCTGGCACCGAAAAAAATCGATCCGCCGACCCGCAGAATGTCTTCATCGCCATCGCGCCAATGTTGTACCCGTGGTTGCGAGGTACGCTTGAGGTAGAAGAACAGCGACGCCAGCACACCGGCATAGATCGCCGTCTGCAATTCCAGCAACAGCGTGGCGACACAGGTCAGTGCCATGACCAGGAATTCGGCGCGGCTGACCCGCAACAACGCGCGAATACCGCGATGGTCGACCAATCCCCAGGCAATCAACAGAATGCTCCCGGCCATGGCCGGGATCGGAATGTGTGCGATCAAATTCGCACCGAAAATGGCGAACAGCCCTACCCACAACGCCGAAAAAACCCCGGCCATCGGTGAGCAGGCACCCGCTTCATAGCTCAGGCCCGAGCGGGTGAAGGAACCGGCTGACAAGGAGCCGGAAAAAAACGCACCGACCATGTTCGATAATCCCTGGGCACGGACTTCCTGATTGGCGTCGAGCAGTTGCTGCGAACGGGCCGATAAGGAGCGGGCAATCGATAGACTCGTCACCAGTCCGAGCATCCCGACCGCTACCGCGCTGGGCAGCAGACGCAGGATCAGGTCCAGATCCAGCGGCAATGGACTGAACGGTGGCAAGCGCCCGACAAACGCGCTGACCAGCTTCACGTGGCCGAACATCGAGGGCCAGAACCAGACCAGCAGCCCGCTCAAGACCAGGGTCATCAACAGCGTCGGCCAGCGCGGCAGCAGGAATTTCAGGATTACGCCCACGACGACGGTTGCCAGCCCCAGTAACAACGAAGGTTTATCCACTGCGCCGAGATGCCTGAACACCATCAAAAAACTGTCCAGCGCGGTGGCCTGGCTGGGCAGGTCCAGGCCCAGCAGGTTGGGCAACTGGCCGATGGCAATCACCACCGCCGCGCCGAGGGTGAATCCCAGCACCACTGAGTGCGAGACAAAACTCACCAGGGCGCCGAAACGCAGCAAACCCAGCAGCCACTGGAAAATGCCGGCGAGCAGCGTCAGCAACAGGATCAGGGTGACATAGTCCTCGGACGCGGGAACGGCCAGAGGACTGACACTGGCGTACAGGACGATGGAAATCGCCGCCGTCGGACCACAGATCAGGTGCCACGACGAACCCCAGAGACAGGCGATCAGTACCGGGATGATCGCAGCGTACAGGCCATATTCCGGTGGGAGACCGGCGATCAAGGCGTAGGCAATGGACTGCGGCAACGCGAGAATCGCGCCACTCAGGCCGACGATCAGGTCACGACCGACGCTGGCGCGGGTCTGCCGGGGTAGCCAGGCGAGGAACGGGAAGAGTGAATGGCGGCTGGGGAAGGCCATGAGTCCTCTCGGTGAGTGACGTCAAAAGCGTCAGGGTGGTGGGTCAGGTACGGTTGTGCAAGGGCGACTATCGAATCGCGGGCAAGCCCGCTCCCACATGGATCACCTGAACCTGTGGGGGCGGGCTTGCCCGCGATGGCGTCCTCGGACGTTACAGTTTGGCTTTGACTGCCCCCAACGCATCCTTGCCGTCCACGGTCTTCACGCCGTCCAGCCATTTATCCAGGACCGCCGGATTGGCTTTGATCCCCGCCTTGGCCGCCTCGGCATTGCTGACCTTTTTGTTCACCACCTCGGCCATGATGCTGTTCTCCATTTCCTGGGTGAAACTCAGGTTGGTGAGTAGCTTGCCAACGTTCGGGCAGGCCTGTGCATAACCTTTGCGGGTCAGGGTATGAACGCTGCCGGTATCACCGAAGTATTTCTCGCCGCCCTTCAGGTAATGCATTTTCAGCTGCACGTTCATCGGGTGCGGAGTCCAGCCGAGGAAGGTCACGAACTTCTGTTTTTTCACCGCACGAGACACTTCGGCCAGCATTGCCTGCTCACTGGACTCGACCAGTTTCCACTGGCCCATGTCGAAATCGTTCTTCTTGATGATCTCTTGCAGCGAAATGTTCGCCGGGGCGCCGGAGCCGATGCCGTAGATTTTCCTGTCGAACTTGTCGGCGTATTTGTTCAGGTCGGCAAAGTCATGTACACCCGCGTCCCAGACATAGTCCGGGACCGCCAGGGTGAATTCGGTGCCGTCGAGGTTTTTCGCCAGTTGCGTGACATCGCCCGTGGCCACGAACTTGTCGTAGAAGCCTTGTTGCGCCGGCATCCAGTTACCCAGGAACACATCAACCTGGCCATCCTTGAGCCCGCCAAAGGTGATCGGCACCGCCAGGGTGTCGACTTTGGCCTTGTAGCCCATGCCGTCCAGCAGAAACCCGGTGATCGCATTGGTCGCGGCGATGTCGCTCCAGCCAGGGTCGGCCATTTTCACCGTTTCGCAGCTCTGATCGGCATACGCCGATGCACTGCCCAGAGCGAGCAGCCCGACCGTCAGTACTGTGGATAACCTTTGCATGGACTTCCCCTTAACATTATTGGTTTTGGCAGGGTTGTGGATAACGTGCTTTTCGCTCCAGATCGTCGAGGTCGATGTGGTTGCGCATGTACTGCTGACTGGCGTCCACCAGAGGCTGGTGATCCCAGCTCTTCAGCTTGCCGATGGTCAGTGCATCGGCGACAAAACGTCGGCGCCGCTGGCTGGCGAGCACCTGTTGATGAATCGCCGGAATATCCCATTTGGCCCGCGATTCGGCGAGAAAGTCCTCGAAAAGCTGGCGATGTTGCGGCGAATGGCTGAGTTCTTCCTGTTCGCGCGGGTCGTTGTGTACATCGAAGAGTAGGCAAGGGTCGTCTTCGCTGTAGATGAATTTGTAGGCGCCGCGACGGATCATCATCAGCGGACTGATGGTGCCTTCGGCCATGTATTCACCGAACACTTCATCGTGACCGCCCTGCCCTTGCAGGTGCGAAACCAGCGACCGGCCGTCCAGCGGCAAGCCCGGCTCCAGTGAACCGCCGGCCAATTCGACGAAGGTTGGCAGCAAGTCGGCAGTGGAGACTGCGGCACTGACCCGTCCAGCCCCGAATTGCCCTGGCGCACTTATCAACAGGGGCACACGGGCGGCCATCTCATACCAGTGCATTTTGTACCAGAGACCGCGCTCGCCAAGCATGTCGCCGTGGTCGCCGGAAAAGACAATGATGGTGTCGTCAATCAGCCCGGTATCTTCGAGTGTTTGCAGGAGTTTGCCGACGTTACTGTCGATATAGCTGCACGCTCCGAAATACGCGCGGCGCGCATCGCGGATCTTATCCACAGGCAGCGGCTTATTCCACAGGTCGTAAACCTTCAGTAAACGCTGGGAATGCGGATCGAGATCGGCCTGGGCCGGCGTTTCGGGCAGCGGGATGTCAGCGTCGTCGTACATATCCCAAAAAGCCTTGGGAATCGTGTACGGGTCGTGTGGGTGGGTCATCGAAACGGTCAGGCAGAACGGCTGATCGCCATCCTCGCGGATATGATCGAACAGGTACTGCTGAGCCTTGAACACCACCTCTTCATCGAAATCCAGCTGATTGGTGCGCACGCATGGCCCCGCTTGCAGCACCGACGACATGTTGTGATACCAGGTCGGACGCACATCGGGCTCGTCCCAGTTCACCGACCAACCGTAATCGGCCGGGTAAATGTCGCTGGTCAGGCGCTCTTCATAGCCGTGCAACTGATCGGGGCCACAGAAGTGCATCTTGCCCGACAGCGCGGTGCGGTAGCCGAGTCGACGCAGGTAGTGGGCATAGGTCGGAACATCGGCGGGGAAATCGGCGGCGTTGTCGTAGGCGCCGATCTTGCTCGGCAATTGACCGCTGACCAGGGTGAAACGCGACGGCGCGCACAGTGGGCTGTTGCAATAAGCGGCGTCGAACACCACGCCTTCGGCGGCGAGGCGGCTCAGATTAGGCAATTTGATGGGCGAAGGGCCGTAGAACGGCAACATTGGCGCGGCCATCTGATCGGCCATGATGAAAAGAATATTCTTGCGCTTCATGTGATCGCGGCATTCCATAGTGAATATTTATGCGAGAGTGCTGCGATCGAGCATGTAGCCCATGCAGATTGTGGTAAAGCCCATGCGCGGCAATGACTAGGATAAGCACAGCTTATGTATGACGCCCTTGGCGATTTGTCTCTGGATTTGCTTCGTGCTTTCGAAGCGGCGGCCCGCCAGCGCAGCTTCACGGCGGCTGCGGTGGAACTCGGCACAACACAGCCGGCGATTAGCCAGCAAATCAAGCGGTTGGAAGAACAACTGGGCACACGGCTGTTTGACCGTATCTATCGCGGCATTGAATTGACCGAGGCCGGGACGATTCTTTTCGAGCAGGTTCAGCTCGGTTTGCAGAATATCGACGCAGGGTTAAGCGCGATCAGTGCACAGCATCAACATGAAGTGCTGCAGGTCGCCACTGATTTCGCCTTCGCCGCGTATTGGCTGATGCCGCGTCTGCATCGTTTTCACGCAGCCAATCCTCAAGTCGATGTCAGCCTGGTCACCAGCGAGCGCAGCCTCAACATGCTGCGCACCGATATCGATGTGGCGGTGCTGTTCGGCGATGGCCGATTCAAGCAGGGCGAAAGCCATTGGTTGTTCAGCGAAGAAGTGTTTCCGGTGTGCAGCCCGCTGCTATTGAAGGACCGTCCGCTGCCCCTGTCGGCCCAGTCATTGCTGGAATTCCCGTTGCTGCACCTGCGCGGGGAAAACAGCAGCAACTGGTTCGACTGGAGTGGCGTGTTTCGCGAACTGGGGATAACTTCTGCACCCGCGCCGGGACAATTGCGCTTCGACAATTACACCTTGTTGATTCAAGCGGCGATTGGCGGCCAAGGCGTGGCAATCGGTTGGCGGCACCTTGTGGATAACTTGTTGGCGCAAGGTTTGTTATATCGACCGATTGCTGAAACGGTGATGTCGAGATTGGGCTATTACGTGGTCTTGCCCCAGCGCAAACGGCGTGGGGCGTTGATTCAACAGTTTGTCGATTGGTTGATGGCCGAGCAGGCGAGCAGTGCGCAGTCTTTGAATGGGTTGCCGTTGCCTTCGATTGCGATTTGAACATTCACAAGATCAAGAGATCGCAGCCTCGTTTCACTCGACAGCTCCTACAGAGGATTGCACCCACCTGTAGGAGCTGTCGAGTGCAACGAGGCTGCGATCTTTTACGGTTCTGAGGTCGCGACAAAATTCACATGCTCACCCACATGCAGGTTCAACCGCAGCTCATCGGCAATCCCCACCGCAACGCGATTCAGCCGCTCAAGCGGTTCCGCCAGCCCCGACTCCAGGCTGCTGCTGACATGGCTGAAATGTTCGATCGTCAGCCCTGGCACCCCGCGCGGCGCGTTCACCAAGGTCCAATGCAAGGCGCTGCTTTGCAGGGCTTCGCGGATTTCCTCGGCGGCGTGGCGCTGCAATTGGTCCTCTATTTCCGGATCGTCCAGCAACTCGAAATCCCCCACCAGAAACAGTCGGGCAATGCCCGCAGCCTGCATGCCCTCGATCAGCGCATCCACGGCCAGCACCTGTTCGACCGGGCCTGGCACGATGGTTTTTTCCACATGCTCGCTGTTGAACGGCAACCCGGGCGCGTCCAGCAGGCAAATAACCGCCGAACTGCCCGCCACGCTTTGCTTCACGCGTTCGGCATCGAACAAGTCACCGGTCTTGGCCCGCAAACCCGGGCGCGGCGCCAGCGCTGTCAGGTCATCGAGAATCGCGATCACTTCATGTTGGCGCCGCAGCAATTCAGCCATCAGCGCACTGCCCAGGCTACTCATGGCACCATAAAGCACCACTTTCACCACCGGGGTTTCGGCATTTTTCATGGCTGGCTCCGTTCTTTCCTGCGTATATGGCGTGTGACCAATGGGAAACGGTGACGGTTCGACCGGGTTTTAGAGGGTTTCAGATGCAAGCGATCAAGGGCTACCACGCCCACGTTTATTTTAACGCCAGCACCATCGATCAGGCGCGAGCCTTGTGTGAGCAGGCGGCGCAATTGTTCCCGCTGAAGATGGGCCGCGTGCACGAACGCCCGGTGGGTCCGCACCCTGACTGGAGCTGCCAGCTGGCCTTTGGGCCCGAACATATCGGCGACGTACTACCGTGGCTGGCGCTCAATCGCAAGGGGCTGGTGGTGTTCCTGCACCCGGACACCGGTGACGATCTGCTCGATCACACCGAGCATGCGATCTGGATGGGCGCGATCCGGCCGCTGGATCTGTCTATTTTCTGATCAGATGCTTTCTTCGGCTTCGCCCGGCAAGTGCTCGTCGAGGTGCAGCCAGGGTAAACGGCTGTCCATCCAGATGTGGCGTTCGGCCGGCGCCAGTTCTGGGTGATCGAGGGTGGCGATGGTCACATCGATGGTCTCGGGGCTGAGGCGTGTGATCAGCGCCAGCTGTGCGCCACAGTTCGGGCAGAAATAGCGCACGCAGGGTGCTGAAGATTCGTATTGCGCGGGTGTTCCTTTCAGCCATTGACAGGTCGACAACGGCATGGTGATCCAGGTCGTGACGATCCCGCCGCTGCCTCGCCGGCAAATCGAGCAATGACAGTGGGCGATGTCGTGCAACGGGCTGTTGAATTGATAGCGCAGCTGTTCGCAATGACAGCCGCCGGTATGAACTTCGCTCATTGTGTTTCCTCCTGATGCGTATGTTCCGGCGCCTTCGCGGGCAAGTCGAATCGCCGCACCGCCGCTCCCACACTGGATCTGTGGCGTACGCAAAACCACTGTGGGAGCGAGCTTGCTCGCGAAGGCGTCAACTCGGTCTACCTCCCTGCCCCGGTCCGACGACCGGTTGCACATCCGGTCAATGCTTTCACCAACGAAAGCTGAATGAAAGCTTCCCCGATTAGGATCGCCCTCACTGCCGGCAACAGACCGGTTGGCCAAAGCGAGTGTTCGATTGCTCGCCCGGTCCATTTAACAACAACAATGGTGATCCTGATGTCCTTTGCACCCCGCCGCTTCGCCGCCACTCCGCCCATACGCCTCGCGCTTCCCGTTCTGCGCTGACCCAACCGGTTCGCCCATTCCCTAGCCGCGCTATGCCTGGAGTATTCCCATGCTGACTTTCCTTGGCTTTGCCATGGTCATCACGTTCATGTTCCTGATCATGACCAAGCGCCTGTCCGCGCTGATCGCACTGATCATCATCCCGATCATTTTCGCCCTGTTCGGCGGTTTTGCCCCGAAAATCGGCCCGATGATGCTCGAAGGCATCACCAAGCTCGCACCGACCGGTGTGATGCTGATGTTCGCCATTCTGTATTTTGCCCTGATGATCGACTCCGGCCTGTTCGACCCGGCCGTGCGCAAGATCCTCAAACTGGTCAAGGGCGACCCGTTGAAGGTGTCGGTCGGCACCGCCGTACTGGCGCTCGTCGTTTCCCTGGATGGTGACGGCGCGACCACTTACATGATCTGCGTGGCCGCCATGCTGCCGCTCTACAGCCGCATCGGCATGAGCCCGCGGATCATGGCTGGCCTGATCATCCTCGCCGGTGGTGTGATGAACATGACCCCGTGGGGTGGTCCGACTGCCCGGGCGGCCAGTGCGCTGCATGTGGACCCGTCCGATATTTTCGTGCCGATGATTCCGGCGATGCTGGCCGGCGTGGTGGCGATCCTGGCGATTGCCTACTTCTACGGTAAACGTGAGCGTGCACGTCTGGGTGAACTGCACCTGGTGGGCGATGAAGTCGATCACAGCGAAATCAGTGTTTCGCAGTTCCCGGATGCCCGTCGTCCGAAACTGATCTGGTTCAACGGCGCGCTGACCCTGGCGCTGATGTGCACCCTGATCGCCGGTCTGTTGCCGCTGCCGGTGCTGTTCATGGTGGCATTCAGCATCGCGATGATCGTCAACTATCCTTGCCTGCAACAGCAGAAGGATCGCGTCGCGGCCCACGCCGGCAGCGTGCTGGCAGTGGTCGGGCTGATCTTTGCCGCAGGTATCTTCACCGGCATCCTGTCGGGCACCGGCATGGTCGACGCGATGTCGAAAAGCCTGCTGGCGGTCATCCCGGATTTCCTCGGCCCGTACCTGGCTGTGATCACGGCGCTGGTGAGCATGCCGTTCACTTTCTTCATGTCTAACGATGCATTTTATTACGGCGTGTTACCGGTACTTGCCGAAGCGGCCAGTCACTACGGTATAACCGCGGTTGAAATGGCACGTGCCTCGATCGTCGGTCAGCCCGTCCACTTGTTGAGCCCGCTTGTACCATCGACCTACTTGTTGGTGGCCCTGGCCGGTATCGATTTCGGTGATCACCAGCGCTTCACGCTGAAATGGGCAGTGCTGGTGTGCATGTGCATACTGGTCGCCGCGTTGCTGATGGGGATTTTTCCGATGTTCAGCACTCTATAATCCAAAGACTCACCATGACGGGTCCAGGCTTTGCTGTTTGAAGCCCGGGCCCTTCGTGGTTTAACACTTGCTCAAAGGAATACACATGGAATGGCTGACCAACCCTGAAATCTGGGTTGCCTTCTTCACCCTGACCGCCCTGGAGATTGTCCTGGGCATCGACAACATCATCATGATCTCGATCCTGGTCAGCCGCATGCCCAAGCATATGCAGGCGCGCACCCGGATTTTCGGCCTTGCGCTGGCGATGATCACGCGGATTCTGTTGTTGCTGTCGATCACTTGGGTCATGCGCCTCACCGCGGACCTGTTCGAAGTGTTCGGCCAGGGTATTTCCGGGCGTGACCTGATCCTGTTCTTCGGTGGTCTGTTTCTGCTGTGGAAGAGCTCGCAAGAGATGTACCACGCGCTGGAAGGCGAGGATGAAACCAGCGAAGAGCCGAGCGGCAAGGGCGGCAACTTCCTCTATACCATCATTCAGATCGCGATCATCGACATCGTGTTCTCGCTGGACTCGGTCATTACCGCAGTAGGCATGGTGTCCCACGTACCGGTCATGGTCGCGGCGATCATCGTTGCCGTACTGGTGATGATGTGGGCTTCGGGCACCATCAGCGAGTTCATCGACAAGCACCCGTCGCTGAAGATGCTGGCGCTGTCGTTCCTGTTGATCGTCGGTACTGTGCTGATTGCCGAGTCCTTCGACGTCCACGTGCCAAAAGGCTACGTCTACTTCGCCATGGCGTTCTCGTTGGCAGTGGAAGCGATCAACATCAAGATGCGCACCGCGATTGCGAAAAAGAAGAAGCAGCAAGATCCGGTGAAACTGCGCAAGGATATTCCTGGCCAGTAAGCTGACCCAAAGGGCTGGTGGCAATTCCTGTAGGAGCCGGCTTGCTGGCGAAGGCGATAAATCAGGCGACATCTGTGTCGACTGTTTTTCCGCCTTCGCCAGCAAGCCGGCTCCTACAGGTTTATTTGCCCTGGCCCTTTTTCTTTGTCTGCATCAATCTGTTTTCATGACAGTTTTGTTTCAATCACTTCTTTAGCTATGCGATGCTGGCGTCCAGACCGTTAGCCAACTACAGCTAAAGTACAGAACGTAGAACGTCGCGCGGCACCGTCAACTTGCCCCTTTGGGGCGCTACCACCACAGGGGGCCTGCATGCTCACCCTGCTCAATTTACTATCTGCCGTGGCCTTGCTGATTTGGGGCACGCACATCGTCCGAACCGGCATCTTGCGGGTCTACGGTTCCAACCTGCGCCACGTGATCGCCCGGAACATGTCCAGGCGCTGGCTGGCGTTCATCTCCGGGATCGTCGTGACGGCGATGGTCCAGAGCAGCACCGCCACCGCCATGCTCGTCACTTCCTTTGTCGGTCAAGGCCTGATGGCGCTGACTCCGGCCCTGGCAACCATGCTCGGCGCGGATGTCGGTACGGCGCTGATGGCGCGGGTGCTGACCTTTGACCTGTCGTGGCTGTCGCCGCTATTGATCTTTCTCGGGGTGATTTTCTTCCTGTCGCGCAAGCAGACCCGAGTGGGCCAGATGGGCCGCGTCGGTATCGGCCTGGGGTTGATTATTCTGGCGCTGCAATTGATCGTCGAATCCGCGGCACCGATCACTCACGCTCAGGGTGTGAAGGTGATTTTCGCTTCGCTGACCGGCGATATCCTGCTCGATGCCCTGGTCGGTGCACTGTTCGCGATGGTTTCCTACTCCAGCCTGGCTGCCGTCCTGCTGACGGCGACCCTGGCCGGCGCCGCCGTGATCAGTCTGCCCGTGGCCATCGGCCTGGTGATCGGCGCCAACATTGGCAGTGGAGTTCTCGCCTTTCTCAGCACCAGCATGCAGAACGCCGCCGGCCGCCAGGTGGCGTTGGGCAGCCTGCTGTACAAGTTGATCGGTCTGTTGCTGATCATTCCAGTGCTCGATCCGTTGGTGCACTGGATCGACAGCCTGGACTTCAGCCCTCAGGAAATGGTCATCGGCTTCCACCTGCTCTACAACACCGCACGCTGCCTGATATTGCTGCCGAGCGTCGGGCCGATGGCCAGGTTTTGTGCATGGGTGTTGCCGGAGCGCCCGCAAATCAACGGCATGGCCAAACCCCGTCACCTTGATCCGACGGCACTGGTCACACCCAGCCTGGCGTTAGCTAACGCGGCCCGGGAAACCCTGCGCATGGGCGACCTGATCGACAACATGCTCGAAGCCATGCTCGACGTGCTGCACGGCAAACAGACTGCCGTCACCCAGGAAATACGCCGCCTGACCGATGATGTCGAAGCGCTCTACAGCGCGATCAAACTCTATCTGGCACAAATGCCCCGGGAAGACCTCAGTGACCAGGACAGCCGCCGTTGGGCGGAAATCATCGAATTGGCGATCAACCTCAAACTGGCCAGCGACTTGATCGAACGCATGCTGCGCAAGGTCCAGCAGCAGAAAACCTCGCAACGCCGGTCGTTTTCCCAGGTCGGCCTGGAAGAATTGGCGGGGCTGCAAGGCCAGTTGATCTCCAACCTGCGCCTTGGGTTGTCGGTGTTCCTCAGTGCCGACAAGGAAAGTGCCCGCCAGTTGCTGCGTGAGAAACGTCGCTTTCGCGCACAGGAACGCCGCCTGGCCCATGCTCACGTCAGTCGATTGCAACGTAAGATCGTGCAGAGTATCGAGACCAGTTCGTTGCACCTGGAGTTGATCGCCGATATGAAGCGTCTGAACTCGCTGTTCTGCAGCAGTGCTTATGTGGTGCTGGAAACGTCCGACACCGGCGCGCTGGCCGTCGACGATTTGGCTGACATCACACATTCGCCTTGAACGTCTGGCAAAGTGGTCAGTCAGTAACAATGATTCAGTTTTAAAGCCGCCATCGCGGGCAAGCCCGCTCCCACAGGTTTCGTGGTTGCCACAAATTATTGATCGGCCCCTATCCATGTGGGAGCGGGCTTGCCCGCGATGGCGGCCTAAAGGACGACACGGATCTTCAATCAGTCGTATGGAAGCTTGCTATGCGTTGTCTGTTGTTCGCCTGTCTATTGCTGGGTTCCTTGCCTTCGTTTGCCCTGGATCGCTTTCAGGTCGAGGGCTACACGCTGCCCAACGGTCTGCAATTGCTGCTCAAGCCCGGCACCGAGCGCGGGCATGTGGCGATTCGTCTGGTGGTCGGCGTCGGCCTGGATGATTTCAGCTGCGCCGACAAGGAGCTGCCGCACCTGCTCGAACACTTGCTGTTCAGCGGCATCGACGCCAGCGGCGAAGGTGGCCTCGAAGAGCGCATGCAGGCCCTGGGCGGTGAGTGGAACGCCTACACCAGCAACGCCGACACCACGTTCGTCATCGAAGCCCCGGCGAAAAACCAGCGCAAGGTTCTCGATCTGCTGCTGGCGCTGCTGACCCAGACCCGATTCGACGACAACGCGATCAACGCCGCCAAGCAAGTGGTCGAACGCGAGGACGGTGGTCATTACTCGCACCTGCAACGCTGGCTGGACCGCCAGGACCTGGGCCATACGGCCAGTAATCAACTGGCGGTGGAACTGGGCCTCAAATGCCCCGAACGTGCGCAAGTCGACCATCTGACCCGGGAGCAACTGGAGAAGGTGCGCAAGGACTGGTACGCGCCGAACAACATGACGCTGATCGTGGTGGGTGATCTGGAACGTGTATTGCCGGCGTATCTGGAGAAGGCCTATGGCGCGCTCCAGGCGATCGATCCCACTGAGCACCTGCCCCTGCCGGAAATCAAGGCCAGTGCAGCCCATGAGCGAAGCCTGATCCATGGTTTTGTCGGCGGCGGTGCCAAGTTGCACTGGCTGGTGCCGGAGCCGGTGCTGGAAGACCAGCACGACGAAACCTTCGACCTGCTCAAGGATTATCTGGACTGGGCGCTCTATCGCCAGTTGCGGCTGGCTCATAGTTTGTCCTACGGTCCTTGGGCCGAGCGCGAGGTATTTGGAGGGGTCGGCTTCATGAGCCTGAACGCGGACCTTGAGCGCGATGACGTGGCCGAGGCCGAAAATGTGCTGGAGGACTTGAAGGCCGGGTTGCTCAAGGACGGTCTCAATGTCGACACCTTCAACCGCCTCAAGCAGGCCGCTATCGCCCGTCAGGCCTGGGCCGTGCAAGGCAACAGCGCGCTGGCCGATTATTACTGGAGTGCCATCGGCGACTACGAGGACGGCCGTTTCGCCGACCCGGCCAAGGAACTGCAAGGGGTGACGCTGGAGGAAGCCAACAAAGCGATGCGCGAGCTGCTGCTGCAACCGGGGTATTTGCGGATCGAGAAGCCGTTGATGAGTGATGACCAGTTGTTGTGGGCGATTGCCGGGGTGTTCGCTCTGATTGTGCTCGGGCTATTGGCCTGGCGCATGCATCGCAGACGCTAACCAATCCCCGTAGGAGCTGGCTTGCCAGCGAAGGTCTTAAGGACGCCGCGTTTATCCGATAAAACACGCGTTATCGTTAACGACCATCGCTGGCAAGCCAGCTCCTACAGTTCCTCGTATACCAGCAAACGGATCCCTCGCCACACCGCTTTGCCAGCGGTACTCTGTCGAGGATTTTTCCTACGACTAGTGCGAACCGCCGAATGCCTACCCTGACCCTGTACGTCCAGCGCATCCTGGAATTGATGAAGCGCTATCCGGGGGTCATTGCGCTCGGTGGTTTCATTTCAGGGGTCGGCAGTTTCATTCTGGTGGATCGCCAGCAAGGCCTGGCGACCTGGATCACCATCATCATGGTGCTCAGCTGGATCTGGCTGATGCTGGAAAACAGCCTGACCAAGCTGTTCACCAGAATCTTCAAGCGCGAAATTCCCCAGCCGCTGCTGCGTTACGCCACGCAGATGATTCACCAGGAAAGCCTGTTCTTCGTCCTGCCGTTCTTTTTCATCACCACCACCTGGAACAGCGGCCAACTGTTCTTCACCGGGCTGCTGGGCATTGCCGCACTGATTTCCATCATCGACCCGCTCTACTACAAATGGCTGGCGCCACGGCGCTGGGCGTTCCTGGCGCTGCACACGCTGACGCTGTTCGCCGCGCTGCTGACCGCCCTGCCCGTCATTCTGCACCTGACCACCTCGCAGAGCTTCAAACTGGCCCTGGGCATCGCCGTGCTGCTGTCGTTCCCGAGCCTGGCGTCGATTTTCCCGATCCGCACCGTGCGCAACGCGTTGGCGATCCTGAGTATCACCCTGGGCATCGGCGCCCTCGGCTGGGTGCTGCGCTCGTGGGTGCCGCCGGCGACGCTGTGGATGACCGACGTGGCGATCAGCACTCAACTGCAGGACCGCACGCCGGGCAAGAGTCTGGATGAAGTCAGCGTCGAGCAGATTCGCGGTGACGGGCTGTACGCCTACACCGCGATCAACGCCCCGCGCGGCCTGGACGAGCGGATCTATCACGTGTGGCAGTTCAACGGCAAAGAGGTCGACCGCATCCCGCTGGACATCCACGGCGGGCGCAAGGAAGGCTACCGGGCCTGGACCCACAAAACCAATTTCCCCGGCAACCCCGCCGGCAAATGGCAGGTTCGCGTGCTCACCGAAGACGGTCAGGTCATCGGTGTGTTGCGCTTCAAGGTCAAGGACAGCACGCCGATCAAAGAAAAGTAATCCGGTTCGTGCTATTACGTAGAGCTGCGTAATAGCCGAACAAGCACGGAGCTTATGACCAGCAGCACAATGGCCGGCAATGCCCAGCTAGACACCTCTCACTCCCCTGCTCAACTGCGGGTCACGGGTGACTGGACGCTTGCCCACTACGCCGACCTCAAGCACCTGAGCGAAAAGCTCCACGGTCAATACAACGACAGCACCCACATTGATCTCAACGGCCTCGGCGCACTCGACACCGCCGGCGCCTCGTTGCTGGTGGAGTTGCTCGGTTCCGAGCGTTTGGGGCGCTCCGCCGAACACCCCGATTGCACCCTGTCCTCTGCCGACCGCGCCTTGTTGCAGACCGTCTACTGCTCGCTCAGCGATTTCTGCGTACCGATCAAGGAACCGGAAATCAGTGTCGGCATTCAACTGCTGACCCGCATCGGCCGCGCAGTCGATGCGGTCTGGCAGGACACCCTGCAGCTGCTGGGTTTCGTCGGCCTGATCCTCGAAACCATCGCCCGTGGGCTGTTTCGCCCCAAGCGCTGGCGCATCACGCCGATGGTGGCGCACATCGAACAGACTGGCCTCGACGCGGCGCCCATCGTCGCCCTGCTGACCTTCCTGGTGGGCGCGGTGGTGGCGTTCCTCGGCGCGACAGTGCTCGCGAGTTTCGGTGCGAGCATCTTCACTGTGGACCTCGTCGCGTTCTCCTTCCTGCGCGAATTCGGCGTATTGCTGACCGCGATCCTGATGGCCGGCCGCACCGCCAGTGCGTTCACCGCGCAGATCGGTTCGATGAAGGCCAACGAGGAAATCGACGCGATCCGCACCTTGGGCCTCGACCCGATGGAACTGCTGGTGGTGCCGCGCGTGCTGGCGCTGCTGGTGGCGCTGCCGATGCTGACCTTTCTGGCGATGCTCTCGGGGATTGTCGGCGGTGGCGTGGTCTGCGCCGTGGCGCTGGATATCTCGCCGGCGATGTTTCTCTCGCTGCTGCAATCGGACATCGGCGTTCAGCACTTTCTGGTGGGGATCGTCAAAGCGCCGATCTTTGCGTTCCTGATCGCCGCGATCGGTTGCCTTGAAGGCTTCAAGGTCAGTGGCAGCGCCGAGTCCGTGGGCGCGCACACCACGTCGAGCGTGGTCCAGTCGATTTTCGTGGTGATCGTGCTCGACGCCGTAGCCGCGCTGTTTTTCATGGAGATGGGCTGGTGAGTCGTCTACCCCGAGCGCCTTCCGAGGCGGTGATCGAAGTCCGAGGGCTGTGCAATCGCTTTGGTCGCCAGAGCGTGCACGAGAACCTTGACCTGGATTTGTACAAAGGCGAAATCCTCGCCGTGGTCGGCGGTTCCGGCAGCGGCAAGTCGGTGTTGCTGCGTAGCATCGTCGGCTTGCGTCAGCCCAGCGAAGGGCTGGTGAAGGTCTTCGGTAAAAACCTGCCGACGCTGTCGGAACACGAGCGCTCGATGGTCGAACGGCGTTTCGGCGTGCTGTTCCAGAAAGGCGCGCTGTTCTCTTCGCTGACGGTCACCGAGAACGTCGCACTGCCCCTGATCGAGCACGCCGGCCTGAGCCGCAACGATGCCGAGCATCTGGCGGCGGTGAAACTGGCCCTGGCCGGGTTGCCGCTGTCGGCGGCGGACAAGTACCCCGCTTCGCTGTCCGGCGGCATGATCAAGCGTGCCGCTCTGGCCCGGGCGCTGGCGCTGGACCCGGACATCCTGTTTCTCGACGAACCCACCGCCGGCCTCGATCCGATTGGCGCCGCAGCGTTCGATCAACTGATCCTGACCCTGCGTGACGCCTTGGGCCTGAGCGTGTTTCTGGTGACCCACGACCTCGACACGCTCTACACCATCACCGATCGGGTGGCGGTGCTGGCGCAGAAAAAAGTATTGGTAGCGGATGCCATCGACAAGGTGTCGGAAACCGACGACGCGTGGATTCACGAATACTTCCATGGCCCACGAGGCCGCGCGGCGCTGACGGCCGCTCAACAGCTCAACGAGGTCTGACATGGAAACCCGAGCCCATCATGTATTGATCGGCCTGTTCACCGTGATTGTGGTGGCGGGCGCCCTGCTCTTCGGTCTGTGGCTGGCCAAGTCCAGTGTCGACACCGAGTTCAAGGATTACGAAATCGTCTTCAACGAGGCGGTCAGCGGCCTGTCCAAGGGCAGCGCCGTGCAGTACAGCGGGATCAAGGTCGGCGACGTGGTGACCCTGCGCCTGGACCCGAAAGACCCGCGCCGGGTGTTGGCGCGAATTCGTCTGGGTGGTGATACCCCGATCAAGGAAGACACCCACGCGATACTGGCGCTGACCGGGATCACCGGCACCTCGATCATTCAGCTCAGCGGCGGCACTCCGCAGAGTCCGAAGCTCAAGGGCAAGGACGGCAATCTGCCAATGATTGTGGCATCGCCCTCGCCCATCGCCCGTCTGCTGAACGACAGTGGCGACTTGGTGGCGGGCGTGAACATGCTGATGCATAACGCCAATCAGATGTTTTCCTCGGAGAACGTCGAACGCATCAGCAAGACCCTTGAACACCTGGAGCAAACCACCGGCACCATCGCCGACCAGCGCGGCGACATCCGTCAGGCCATGCAGCAACTGGGTGCCGTCGGCAAGCAGGCCACGGCCACCCTTGAACAGACCGCTGCGCTGATGCGCAATGCCAACGGCCTGATCAGCGATCAGGGCAAGCAGGTGTTCGGCAGTGCCGAGCAGGCGATGAAGTCGCTGGAACAAAGCAGCGCGACCATCAACAAACTGCTCACGACCAATCAGGATTCGCTCAACAGCGGCATGCAGGGCCTCAATGGCCTGGCGCCGGCGGTGCGTGAGCTGCGTGAAACCCTGACCTCGCTGCGCGCCATTTCTCAGCGTCTGGAGGCCAACCCCAGCGGTTATTTGCTGGGCAGTGACAAGAACAAGGAATTCACTCCATGAAGCTGACCCGCCTCGCCCTCCTCGCCAGCTTCACGCTGATCGGCGCGTGCTCGATCTTGCCCAAGTCCGAGCCGTTCGATGTCTATCGATTGCCCTCGGCGCAAAGCAGCCCGTCGGCCAGTCACGCTACACCGCAGCGCTGGTCGTTGCGCCTGAACAAACCCCAGGCCAGCGAAGCGTTGAACAATTCGAACATTGCCGTCATTCCTCAGGGCGATGTGATCAGCAGCTACAAGGGCTCGCGCTGGAGCGACCCGGCGCCGGTGCTGCTGCGCAATCGCCTGCTGGATGGTTTCCAGCGTGATGGTCGGGTGACGCTGCTGAGCACCGACGACAGTAATTTCCAGGCGGACCTGGAACTGGGCGGGAGCCTGCAAGCGTTCCAGACCGAGTACCAAGGCACGAACGCTGGCGTGGTGGTGCGGCTGGATGCGTTGCTGGTGCGCGGTTATGACCAGCGAATCCTCGCCAGCCGCCGCTTTGAAGTGCGTCAGCCACTGAGTGATGTGAAGGTGCCGGCGGTGGTGGCCGGGTTTGGCCAGGCAAGTGACCAGTTAACGGCGCAGGTGGTGAGCTGGGCGGTCGAGCAAGGCCAGAAAGTCGCCCCGCCCCCAAGACCCTGAACCCAACGTTGATTCCTGTGGGAGCGGGCTTGCCCGCGATTGCGTAGTGTCAGACGACATTTATGTTGAATGAGAAATCGCTATCGCGGGCAAGCCCGCTCCCACAGGAATACAGACTCAGCCGAAGAACCAGTAGCAGACGCCGATCGCGCCCAGTACGCCGGCCAGTTCCGCCAGCAACGCACACCCCACCGCATGCCGTGCTCGCTGGATCCCTACCGCGCCGAAATAAACCGCCAACACATAGAAAGTCGTTTCGGTACTGCCCTGAATCGTTGCCGCCACCAGCGCCGGGAAGCTGTCCACGCCCGAGGTTTTCATGGTTTCGATCAGCATCGCCCGGGCGGCGCTGCCGGAGAACGGTTTGACCATCGCCGTCGGCAGCGCATCGACGAAGCGGGTGTCCCAGCCGGCCCACTCCACCAGCTGCCGAATCCCGTCCAGGCCCAAGTCCAGCGCCCCGGATGCACGCAGCACGCCCACCGCGCAGAGCATCGCCACCAGATACGGCAGCAGGTTCTTGGCCACGTCGAAACCTTCTTTGGCGCCTTCGACGAATGCCTCGTACACCTTCACTTTGCGCAGCGCGCCGACCACCAGGAACAGCATGATCAGCCCGAACAGCGTCACGTTACCGAGGATCGAAGACAGGCCGGCCAGAGCGGTCGCCGAGAGCGTTCCCAGCAGCGCCATGAAGCCACCGAGGGCGAGGGCACCGGGAATCAGGTAAGCGAGCACCACCGGGTCCCACAGGCGCAGACGCTGCATGACCGCCACCGACAACAAGCCCACCAGTGTCGAGCAACTGGTGGCCAGCAGGATCGGCAGGAACACCAAGGTTGGATCAGGCGCGCCTTGCTGGGCACGGTACATGAAGATCGTCACCGGCAGCAGGGTCAGGGAGGAGGCGTTGAGCACCAGGAAGAGGATCTGCGCGTTGCTGGCGATGGTGTCGCTGGGGTTGAGCTCTTGCAGCGCCTTCATGGCTTTGAGGCCGATCGGCGTGGCGGCGTTGTCGAGGCCCAGGCCGTTGGCGGCGAAGTTGAGCGTGATCAGGCCGATGGCCGGGTGACCCGCCGGAACGCCGGGCATCAGACGCAAAAACAATGGCCCCAACGCCTTGGCCAGCCACTCGACGATCCCGGCCTTCTCGGCAATTCGCAGAAAACCCAGCCAAAGCGTCAGGGTGCCGAACAGCAGGACCATGACCTCGACCGACAATTTGGCCATGGCGAAAATGCTTTCCACCATCGCCGCGAAGATCCCGGCGTTGCCACCGATCAGCCACTGCGCCAGCGCCGATACGGCTGCCACGATGAAGAAGCTTAGCCACAGGCCATTGAGCATCAGTTGAATCCCCCGAAGAATGTGGCGAATGATAGCGGGGTAGCCAGAAACGACAAACCCCGGATTTCTCCGGGGTTTGTTTTGGGTCGCTGCGACTAACTCCGTACTGTAGGAGCTGGCTTGCCAGCGAAGAACGATTACACGGTGCGTCTGATAAACCGCGGCATCCCGTTCGCCCGTAGGAGCTGGCTTGCCAGCGAAGAACGATTACACGGTGCACCTGATAAACCGCGGTGTCACGTTCGCCAGCAAGCCGGCTCCTACAGGGTTAGTTGCTGGAAACCTCGCCAGCCGGCAGCTTTTCCTTGCTGCGCCAGTGCGGCAGGGAGTTCCAGTAGCGCTGGCCCTTGGCGTCGTCGTACATGCCTTCCCAACGGGAGATGACCAACACGGCCAAGGCGTTGCCAATCACGTTCAGTGCGGTACGGGCCATGTCCATGATGCGGTCGACACCGGCGATGAACGCCAGGCCTTCCAATGGAATACCCACGCTGCCCAGGGTGGCCAGCAGCACCACGAAGGACACGCCCGGTACGCCGGCGATGCCTTTGGAGGTGACCATCAGGGTCAGTACCAGCAGCAATTGCTGGCTGATGGACAGGTCGATGCCATACAGCTGGGCAATGAAGATTGCTGCGATGCTTTGGTACAGCGTCGAACCGTCGAGGTTGAACGAATAGCCGGTCGGCACCACGAAACTGCAAATCGCTTTTGGCGCGCCGTAGGCTTCCATTTTCTCGATGACGCGTGGCAACACGGTTTCGGAGCTGGCGGTGGAGTAGGCCAGTACCAGCTCATCCTTGAAGATGCGCATCAGCTTGATCACCGAGAAGCCGAACAGGCGAGCGATCAGGCCCAGCACCACGAAGGCGAAGAAGGCGATGGCGACGTAAACCAGGATCACCAGTTTGGCCAGCGGGATGAGGGAGGCAAAACCGAAGTTGGCCACGGTTACCGCGATCAGTGCGAAAACGCCGATCGGGGCGTAGTTCATGATCATGTGGGTGACCTTGAACATGCTTTCCGACACGCCCTGGAACATCTTCACCAGCGGCTCGCGCAGGTCCGCTTGCAGGCTCGACAAGCCGAGACCGAACAACACGGAGAAGAAGATGATCGGCAGCATTTCGCCGCGAGCCATCGCCGCGAAGATGTTCGACGGGATCAGGTTGAGGATGGTTTCGATGAACGCGTGTTCATGCTGAACCTCGGCGGCAGTCGCCTGATACTTGGAAATATCCACAGTACCCAGGGTGCTCATGTCGATGCCGGTGCCCGGATGGAACACGTTGGCCAGCACCAGACCGACCACGATGGCGATGGTGGTGACGATCTCGAAGTAAATGATGGTCTTCAGACCGATGCGTCCGAGCTTCTTCGCGTCGCCGACACCCGCGATACCGACGATCAGGGAGGAGATCACGATCGGGATCACGATCATCTTGATCAGACGGATAAAGATATCGCCTGCTGGTTGCAGGACGTTACTGATCCACCAGGCTTTTTCGGCACTGAAATGGTTGAGCAGCGCACCGATTGCAATCCCCAATACCAGACCGATGAGGATCTGCCAGGCGAGGCTAAGCTTTGCCTTCTTCATATCTTTACCCTTACTTGCGTTTGACTCAGGCAGATGCAAGAACTGGAACGCTCGTGGCGTAAAAGCCTATGCATCTGCCCCCGTATAAGGAGCCCCGGAGCTGGTATTTATGGCTCTCTGGCAGGCGAAAAAAGGCGCAACTATTCCGATGCAAGGAAGCGACGTCTAATGCCGTAAACGCCTACCCTATGCCGAATCGGCATGAGCTTTTTTAAATGAAACTGGCGTCCCAACCGGTTCGAATACGACATTTCGGCAGCTATAAGTACCGTGAACCGGCCATTTCAGAGGAGATTGGTTGTTTTTTGAGCGGAGGGATGAGGGCCAAAACTACAGAAAAATCCTACGTTTAAGCGCGAATTATCGCTTACATTTTGCCGCAGCTTTCTCGATAGATGGTCGCCAAAAATCACTGGCAAATGCATTCCAGGGAATAATTCGACGTTATGCGGGGAAGGTGAGCTGAACGCTCAAGGACGATGCTTTACATGGAAGAAGCTCTTCGCAAGTCCGTCGAGCCATGATTGGCCGGCGAACTTGCGTCGCAGCTTAGCCTGACCCGGCCCTTGCGCAGGCACTCCCTGTACCCGTAGGTCACTCCGCCCCTGAAACAGGCAGAACGTCCCGACCCCTTGGTCATGCGTCTACCTTCCTCAGGTAGCGCAATGTGGTGTAGGAGCGAGCTTGCTCGCGATTGGTTCAAGAGCGGCGCGGCTATTCAGAACACACGCGTCATCGTTAACGTCCATCGCGAGCAACCTCGCTCCTACAAAGGAAGAGCTCAGTACCACTTTGGATCTTTCTTCAGTTGCTCCATCAACATGTCCTGCATGCCCTGGTCCGGCTTTCCGAGGAAGCGGTAGTCGGCATGTCGCGTTGGCGACTTGTCGGCCGGCAGCCCCGCAGGCACTTCGACCAGCATGGCGTAGGCATCCTCTTTGTCGAAGCTGAAGGCTACGATCAAGCGTTTGTTCAGGCACGTCTGCTGTGTTTCGCACAGGGGCCCGACCAGATACTTGTCGCCATCCTCTTCAACGGCATTCATTTGCTCGGCGTCGCCGGAGAGGTTCATCACCCATTCCGGCAGGCGTTCTTCCTTCTTCACCACGCTTTGCCACGTTTCACGGTATTGCGGGTCGGCGTTCAACAACTCATTGACCCGCGTCTGGCCATCATTGGCCGCCATCGCCATGGCACTACCGCCCAGGAGCAGGGCGGCTGCCACTGTCTTTAAAACGCTCATGTTCAGCCTCGACCGCGACGGCCAAAGAAGAACGAAGCAATGAACATCACCAGGAACACGACAAAGAGAATCTTGGCGATACCCGTGGCGGTGCCCGCGATACCACCGAAGCCCAGTACGGCGGCGATGATGGCAATGATCAAGAATGTGATTGCCCAGCTCAACATGGTGATTCTCCTTACGCTTCTATTTAGAGGTGTTGCTCGTGGTGCCTTTCCCGGCGCAGCAGACGCGCCAAGTTCGTTTACTTAGAACACCCAACGTTCCTGACGGGGCATCTCATCCGCAGGCTGGGCCTGGTCGACGTCCATCATGCGCATCGGGGCGAGGTCAGCCTGGTTGCTGCTGGCGGCGCTGAAGTGGGTTTGGGTCGGGTGCTGAATCGACACACGGATCGCGTCTTGCTGCTGGCTCTGCTTCCAGCTCTGAAACTGCTGGCCGCCGATCAAGGTGATCAATAGCGCCAGAACAGCAAACAGGCCTTGCTGGATATGCAGTGGCGAGATACGCAATTGGGCGGCACGTTGGCGACTCATCCTGAAGCTCCTCCCACACTGTGGTGATCTGTTTAGGGCGTCGATCTTTTGCCCTGGATTAACCAGATCATTGCAGTCTGCATGCCAGCTTTTTTACAGACATAAAAACGTTTTAAATCAATAGGTTATGAATGCAGTGAAAATCGTTCCGGACGCATCCTGCACGATGCCCCTTCTGAAGTCGTGCGTAATGCACGATGGATCCGTAGGAAGTTTCAATATTTTTGAATTGAGAAGAGGGCGCAGATGTCTCAACTGGACGCGGGCAACCGCCTGAAATACGGTTAATTGTTAAAAAACCAACAAAATCAGGTCATTAGTCGTAGGGTGAAGAGATATCTACCCTGACGTGGTCGGAATCGACCAGAATCAACCATGCAACTTGCCCGATTTTTCCGGGACTAACCGAAGATCATTCATTAAGGAGCGTAGGAAAATGGAATCAGCCACTGAGAATCAAGGCCGCATTCTGCTGGTGGACGATGAGTCCGCCATCCTGCGAACCTTCCGTTATTGCCTAGAAGACGAAGGCTATAGCGTCGCTACCGCCAACAGCGCTGCGCAAGCCGATGCATTGCTGCAACGTCAGGTCTTCGACCTGTGCTTCCTTGATTTGCGTCTGGGCGAAGACAACGGCCTGGATGTGTTGGCGCAGATGCGTATTCAGGCGCCGTGGATGCGCGTGGTGATCGTCACGGCTCACTCGGCCGTCGACACCGCTGTCGATGCGATCCAGGCGGGTGCCGCCGATTATCTGGTCAAGCCTTGCAGCCCCGATCAATTGCGCCTGGCCACCGCCAAGCAACTCGAAGTGCGGCAATTGTCGGCACGTCTGGAGGCGTTGGAAGGTGAGGTGCGCAAGCCCAAGGACGGCCTGGATTCCCACAGCCCGGCGATGAAAGTGGTGCTCGAAACCGCCCGCCAGGTCGCCAACACCGATGCCAATATTTTGATTCTCGGCGAATCCGGTACGGGTAAGGGCGAGTTGTCCCAGGCCATTCACGGCTGGAGCAAGCGGTCGAAGAAGTCCTGCATCACCATCAACTGCCCGTCCCTGACGGCCGAACTCATGGAAAGCGAGCTGTTCGGCCATAGCCGTGGCGCGTTCACCGGGGCTAGCGAAAGCACGCTGGGCCGAGTCAACCAGGCCGACGGTGGCACGCTGTTTCTCGACGAAATCGGCGATTTTCCCTTGGTTTTGCAACCTAAGTTGCTGCGTTTCATCCAGGATAAAGAATACGAACGGGTGGGCGACCCGGTCACTCGCCGCGCCGATGTACGCATCCTTGCAGCCACTAACCAGAACCTCGAGGACATGGTCCGCGACGGCCGATTCCGTGAAGACTTGCTCTATCGCTTGAACGTCATCACCTTGCACCTGCCGCCGTTGCGCGAACGCCGGGAGGACATCCTGAACCTGGCCGATCGCTTTTTGGCCCGTTTCGTCAAGGAATACGCGCGTCCGGCCCGGGGTTTCAGCGACGAGGCCCGAGAGGCGCTGCTGGGTTACCGATGGCCGGGGAACATCCGCGAACTGCGCAACGTGGTGGAGCGGGCGAGCATTATTTGCCCACAGGAACGGGTCGAGATCAGCCACTTGGGCATGGCCGAGACGCCGGTCAACAACGCGCCGCGCATCGGCGCTGCACTAAGTCTGGATGAGTTGGAAAAAGCCCACATCGGTGCGGTCCTCGCGACGGCCGATACGCTGGACCAGGCCGCCAAGACCCTGGGCATCGACGCCTCGACGTTGTACCGCAAACGCAAGCAGTACAACCTGTGAGCCGTATCCAATGAAATTGGCGATGAAGTTGCGTACTCGGCTGTTTCTGAGTATTTCCGCACTGATCACCGTTGCGTTGCTGGGCCTGCTGCTCGGGCTCGTCAGCGTGATGCAGATGGCCGGCAACCAGGAGGCGCTGATTCGCGACAACTTCGTCACGCTGGACCTGGGGCTCAAGCTACGCCAGACCTTGGGTGATCAACTGATCCTCATGCTCAATGAAAAACCCGATCCGGCGGCGTTTGAAGCGTCCAAGCAGCATTACTTTCAACTGCTTGATGAAGGTATCGCGCACGAACGGGGTGGTGAGGGCAATCAGTATGGGTTCATACAGGCCAAGGATGATTACCTGAGTTTTCTGCAGGCCCTGGATTTGTCACACGACCCGACCCATGTACTCAGCGGTAACGAAGCACTGACCGAACGATTCAACGCGCTGCGCAACGGGTTGATCACCGAACACAAACGGGCGTTGGATAACATCAATGAAACGCAGCGCCAGGCGCGGGACCGGGCGCTGTTGATTGCCGGCCTGCTCGGATTAGTCGGGCTGGCGGTGCTGATCATCGGTTTCGTGACTGCCCATGCGATTGCCCGTCGGTTCGGCGCACCGATCGAGGCCCTGGCTCAGGCGGCTGACAACATCGGCCAAGGCAATTTCGAAGTGACCTTGCCGATTTCTTCGGCAGTGGAAATGAACCAGCTGACCAAGCGTTTCGGCATCATGGCCGAGGCCCTGCGCCAGCATCAGGCCACCAACGTCGATGAGTTGCTCGCCGGCCAGCAGCGTTTGCAGGCGGTGCTCGACAGTATCGACGACGGTTTGCTGATGATCGACCACGATGGCCATCTGGAACACCTCAACCCGGTGGCGCAGCGTCAGTTGGGCTGGGACGACGATCGCCTCGGTCAGGGGTTGGGCTCAGCCCTCGAGCGCCCTGAACTCGATGAACAACTGCAATTGGTGCTGCGCGGCGGCACCCTGGAGCGGGCGCCGGAAGACTTGAGCATTGAGGTCGATGGCGAGTCGCGGTTGCTGACGTATAGCCTGACGCCGGTCAGCCATACCCAGGGTCATATTCTCGGCGCCGTGATGGTGCTGCATGACGTGACTGAACAACGTGCATTCGAACGGGTGCGCAGCGAGTTTGTGTTGCGCGCCTCCCATGAGTTGCGCACGCCGGTGACCGGGATGCACATGGCGTTCGGCCTGTTCCGTGAGCGCGCGCACTTTGCAGAGGACTCGCGGGAAGCCGATTTGCTGGACACCGTGAATGAAGAGATGCAGCGTTTGATGCAGTTGATCAACGACCTGCTGAATTTCTCCCGCTACCAGAACGGATTGCAGAAGCTCACGTTGGCACCGTGCTCCATTGAGGCGCTGCTGGAGCAGGCCCGGGCACGTTTTGCCGGTTCTGCGGTGGAGAAGGGTATCGACTTGCTGGTGGAAGTGCAGGGGCCATTGCCATGGTTGCAGGCCGATCAGCCGCAACTGGACCGAGTGCTCGATAACCTGATCGACAATGCGTTGCGCCATACCGCTACCGATGGACAGATACGTCTGCAAGCCCGTCGCCATGGTGAGCGGGTGATCATCAGCGTCGAAGACAACGGCGAAGGCATTGCCTACGGCCAACAGGGACGGATCTTCGAGCCCTTTGTCCAGGTCGGTCGCAAAAAGGGTGGGGCGGGTCTCGGTCTGGCGCTGTGCAAGGAAATCGTGCAGTTACACGGCGGGCGGATGGGCGTCTATTCGCGGCCGGGGCAGGGGACTCAGTTCTATATGGCGTTGTCGGTTTAACACGCTGCGACTTCAGGCTTCGTCATCCAGGCGTCGTGCGGAGAGTCGGCGGCCGCGGGTAATCAGTTCGATGAACTGCACCGCGCTCAACGCATGGGCGAACAGCCAGCCCTGACCGAATTTCACGCCTTCACTGCTCAGAAACGCCGCTTGGGCTTCATATTCGATGCCCTCGGCAATCACCTTGAGTTGCAGAGCCTGGGCCATATGAATGATGTGCGGGGCGACACCGCTGCTCGCCGCGTCATGGCCCAGTGCGTCGATAAAGGCCTTGTCGATTTTCAGGCAGTCCACCGGCAGGGTTTGCAGGTAGGCGAGGCTGCAATAACCGGTGCCAAAATCATCGATCAGCACCTGATGCCCGACATCCCGCAAGGCTTGCAGGTTTTCCCGGGCGACCTCGACATCGATCAATCCCCGTTCAGTGACCTCAAAGGCAATCTGTTTGGCGGCGACCCGGTGCAAGGTCAGCAGGCGCGCCATGACCTGGCCGATTCGCGGCACCATGACGTCGCAGGCTGCCAGGTTCACTGAAATATATAGCTGCGGGTTCGCCCGCAGCAGCTGCCCCAGTTGCTCAAGCAAGCGCTGGAGTACGAAGTCGGTCATCTGGCGGATCTGGCCGGTGTTCTCTGCCATTGGAATGAACAGATCGGGGCTGGTCAGCGTGCCATCCGGTCTTCGCCAGCGCAGCAGGGCTTCGGCACCGACGCAGTTGCGGCTGTCGAGATCGAAGATCGGTTGATACAACACCTGCAACTCGCCTCGCCGAATGGCGCCAGTCAGTTCGGCGTCCAGCGACTGTCGTTGACGCACCAACAGAAACACCAGAAAGCCCACGCAGACGCCCAGCAACAGGCTCGCCGGCAACAGCCACCACCACACGGCAGGTATGTGCATGCCGGTGCGCGGGGAGATGAGCACCAATTGATAGGCGGGATTGTTGGTCGGCATGCGGTAAATCAAACGGGTCTGAGTGATTTGCAGCGAATCGCGGCTGGTTGGCGGCCAGGCTTCCGTCGGTGGCCAAGTCTGTTCGGCGCCCAGTACCGGTATGGCCCGCGCACCGCGGTCGACAACAACCAGCAAGCTACTGCCCGGAGACAAATCGACCATGTCGGTCAAATGCCCGCGCGAAGTCGCGACGCGAAAATTGCCACGCCCGAGCATTAATGCGGCGCGGTTCTCATCGGGTTCAGTGGTGGTGTTCAGCCAGTAACTGTAGGTGGGGCCCCTGATGTCTGGCGGTCGTATCAGTGACAGTTCCTGGCGGGGCCGATTGGAACAGGTTCTCGAGGCGTCCATATAAGCCGCTTCGTACACGAAGCGATAATTGAAACTGACCTGCTGCAAGGTCGCGATCATGTCGTCATCGCAGCCTCTTAGCGGCTGGGCTTCCAGGTCGTCGAGGCTTTCACGCAGCTGCCCGAACAGTTGCTCGAGGCGCGCGAGGAAACGCTCACCCTGGGCATTCATTTCCTGACTTTCGTTCTGCTCGACTTGATGTATGGCCACGAACAGACTGCCGGCCATCAACAATGTAGCGCTCAGAGCAGCAGCCAGCATCGCCAAAAACCAAGGGCGATAGAACCAGCTACGTAATGTCTCTCGAGCAGCAGCCATCATGCAATATCCGAATAATTACCAATGAGTTATAGCTGCTGATTGGGAAAAAGCGCTGACCGTCGGGCGGGCGTCATTATTTTGTCTGGTTCAACACCTGAAGCAGCGCTGCAGTTTGCGCATCCGGCATGCCATCGAAGCGGGAAGGGCGGAAATGCATCTGAAAGGCTCCCAGCACATGGCGTGTCGCTACATCCAGTTCACCGGTTTGCGGCGTGGGATAACCCAGGCGGGCGAGCTGTGTCTGAAACCAGCCGATGCTCGGCAGTTGAGCTTCAAACTGTGCTTGCTGACGTGCCACGAGCTGCTCGTTGGGCCAGATCCCGAGACCTTCGGCAGCCAGGCGTTTCCAGGGAAACAGCGGTCCTGGATCGAGCTTGCGCAGCGGAGCGATGTCGCTATGGCCGATGATGTTGAGAGGGCTGATTGCGTATCGCTTGCTGATGTCCTTGAGCAGGACAATCAAAGACTGGACCTGGGCTTCGCTGTAGGGATACCACGAACGCTCACCGGTCGGGAGTTCTTTGAAGCCCGGATTGACGATCTCGATCCCGATGGAACTGGAATTCAACCACGTCCGGCCTTGCCATTCGCTTTCCCCTGCGTGCCAAGCCCGCAGGTTCTCGTCCACCAGTTTATAAATCGTGGCGCGCTGGTCGTCGCCAATCAGGTAGTGGGCGCTGACCTCGCCATGGGTTAGCAATTGCAGCGAACGCTCCAGCGACGCGGAGGTGTAATGCACCACGACAAACTGAACACGGCTGTCGTGATTGGCAGAAGGATGGCTGGTGTCGAACCGGGGGCCGCTGGCGCAACCGGCCAACAGAATCAGCGACACGATGAGAGCAAGGTATTTCATGGCAGAGGCAATACGCGCAAGTCAGTAATGCAACAGTGTAACGTACAGACTTGCGCGTGGAGGGCTAACGCGCATTTTTAAACAAAATGGAACAATTGTCCGTTAGCCCAGTTCCACCCGGTTGCGGCCAGCGTGTTTCGCGCGATATAGCGCCAGATCGGCTCTTTTCAGCACTGCATCGCTATGTTCGCCGGGCCTGAATGCCGTCATCCCCATGGAAAGGGTGATGGTCACCGGTTCGCCCTTAAAGTGAAAAGGACAGGCCTGGATCGACGCGCGCAGGTTTTCCAGCAGCTTCGCACCCGCCGCCGGCACCGTGGCGGGCATCAACAGGACAAATTCTTCACCGCCAAACCGGGCAATGAAATCCGTCCCGCGCAGGCGTTTGCGCAATACGCTGGCGATGATTTTCAGCACTTTGTCACCCGCCAGATGACCGTAGTTATCGTTGATGCGCTTGAAATGATCGAGATCGAGCATGGCCAGCAACAGGGTGTTGCCGTGTTGTTGCCATTGGCCGACTTCGTGATCCAGCCGTTCGCTCCAGGCCGCCCGGTTCGGCAGGCCTGTCAGCGGGTCGATCAAGGCTTTCTGGCGCTGCTCTTCGAGATGCTCGCGATAGCCCTGGGCTTCCTGCTCCATGTGGGCGACGCGTTCCGCCAGGCCATGCAGGCGGGCAGCGACTTCGTGTTCGCGCTCGTCGCGCTGCTTCTGGTGTTGGTCCAGTGTGCCGAGCAGGCCTTCAAGATGGTTTTCCAGTACGTGCTTGAGATCGTCCAGGTCCGCCGCTTCCTGCATGCTGCTTTGCAAACCGTCGACCTGCTCGCGGATCTGCGTGTCCATCTCGCGCGCAGCAGAACGGTTGTCAGCATGGCCTGTGCTGGCGGCCTGCAGGTTGCTCTGGAACGACTCGAGGCGTTCGTTGAGTTGCTTCAGATAAGCTTCGAATTCGTGCTGGCCGCTGTCGGTGATTGCCAGCATCAAGGTTGCCAGATCGTCGAGGATTGGCAGCAGTTCGTACCAGTTCAAACCATTTTGCAGGCGATCGCGCATCGCTTCGGCTTGCGGACGATGCCGCTCGGGTAACGTCAGGTCGTCGAGCAGGCCCAACAACGTGTCTTCGATGTGCTTGGCCACCGAGCTGTAGGACGGCTCGGGTGAATCCGGCAGGGCGTAGAGAATATCGTGCTCGGGTTGTTCCGCGATATCGGCTGCCAATGCCTGGGGTGGCGGCAGGCTGTCGAGCGGCACCACCGGGGTCAGCTCGTCGGGATTGCTTGCAGCCTGAATGGCTTGCTCAACGAAAGAGGGCGACGCTGCTTGAGCCTCTTCGGCCGGGGTGCTGGTTGGCTGTGGTTCGAGTACCGGCGGGACAAACGCAACGACTACCGGAGCAAGCGGCGCTTCGATCGCCAGTGGCTCGGGGGTGGCCGTCACCTGCGTGACGGGCGACACCACCTGAGGCTTCTCGGCCACTGTTACAGGATCGATTGTTACCTGCGGTGTCTCGGCACGCAGTGCGGAAGCCGTTTCGACGGGTTGTAAACCGAGCGCTTGCATAGCCGGGGCGGGAATCAGTGACGACGTTTCATCGGCTTCACGACTGCCGAACAGCCGCTGCAGCAAACCAGGGCGACCGGGTTCTGTCGGGCTGTCGAGCTGACTCAGGGCTTTGCCTTGCAGACCGCTCAGTTCGCTGAGCAGCAGCGGAATCTCGCGTGCCTGGCCGACGCGTCCATCGAGTTGCTTGGCGAAGTTTTTCAGTGGCCGGCTGACTTCTCGTGGCAGCGGTAATGTTTGCAGCTGTGAGACCAGCGCGGTCAGTGCGGCGCTGATCTGATTGACCCGGGTTTCCCGGCGCTGTTCGGAGTCGAGCACGGCTTTTTCCAGCCGCGGAAGCAGGTTCGCCAAGCCCGCGTCCATATCATCGGAGCGCACGACTTCGCGCATTTCCTTCATGCATTGGTCAACAGCGCGATCAGTGCCCTCGGCCGCCAGGGAACTGCGTACCAGGCCGCGGCGCAGCAGGTCGAGCCGGGCATCCCATCGCCGCTCAAGCTTTTCCTGTTGTTCGATGCTTTTGAGGTATTTCTCTTTCCAGCGCTGTGCTTCGTCGCTCATTCATGGGATCCGCGAGGGGCAGGACTCAACGCGGGGAATGCATCAGCCGTGAGCGAACCCGGCAGACGAATCTCTACCGCGACCGGCAAGTGATCGGAAATGGGTTGTGCCAGCACCTGGACCTTTTCAAGGGTCAGGGTCGGGCTCAGCAGAATATGGTCCAGGCAACGCTGTGGGCGCCAGCTGGGGAAGGTCGCTTCCAGTTGCGGCGCGAGCAGGCCGAGGTCACGCAACGGCGAGTTTTGCAGCAAATCACTGGCGTGGGTATTCATGTCGCCCATCAGCACCTGGTGTTTATAGCCGCCGATCAGCTCGCGGATGTAAGCCAGCTGCATGCTGCGCACACGTGCGCCGAGTGCCAGGTGCATCATGACCACCACCAGCGCTTCCGGACCTTCGCCGAAGCGCACCAGAATCGCCCCGCGACCCTTGGGCCCCGGCAGTGGATGATCTTCAATCGCCCACGGGCGCAGGCGGCTGAGCACGCCATTGCTATGCTGACCGAGGCGACCGAGGTTGCGATTGAGTTGTTGATACCAGTAAGGGAACGCACCGAGCTGGGCCAGGTGTTCCACCTGATTGACGTAGCCTGATCGCAGGCTGCCGCCATCGGCCTCCTGCAAGGCAACCAGATCGAAGTCGCCCAGCAGATTGCCGATCTTTTGCAGATTGTCGGCCCGCCCGGTGTGCGGCAACAGATGTTGCCAGCCCCGGGTCAGGTAGTGCCGATACCGCTCGGTACTGATGCCGACCTGGATATTGAAACTGAGCAAGCGCAGACGGCTGTCTGCGGGCAGGCCCGTGGATTCCAGATGATGTTCGTTGACCCGCGGATCATGCAGGCCAACGACGCGTTCAGTTCCCCAGCGGCGCATGGCAGGCCCCGCGCTTAGTTGGCAGCAGCCTTGTTCGCCGCTCGCTCTTTGTCGACCAGTTTATCGGCCAGTTGCAAGGCTTGCTCGGCACCGCCGGCAGAGCCCACGTCGAAGCGATACTTGCCGTTGACGATCATGGTCGGCACGCCGGAGATTTCGTATTTCTTCGCCAGCTCTTTGGCCTGGACGATTTTGCCCTTGATGGCGAAGGAGTTGAAGGTGGCCAGGAACTTGTCCTTGTCTACGCCCTGAGTGGCCAGGAACTCTGCCATTTCGTCAGGCGTGACCAGCTTCTTGTGTTCTTTCTGAATGGCGTTGAACACCGCAGCATGAACCTTGTTCTCGACGCCCATGGCTTCAAGGGTCAGGAACATTTGGCCGTGGGCGTCCCATGGACCGCCGAACATGGCCGGAATACGCACGAAGTTCACGTCGGAAGGGAGTTTCTCAACCCATGGGTTGATCACGGGTTCAAAGGCATAGCAATGCGGGCAGCCGTACCAGAACAGCTCAACCACTTCGATCTTGCCAGGCACGGCAACCGGAACCGGGTTGGTCAGTTCAACATAAGGTGCGGCGGGTGCTTCAGCGGCTTGTGCAGTCATGCCGAACAGGCTGGCAGCGACGAGTGCGGCGCTGATGATCAGATTACGCATGCTTTACTCCTGGACAATTTGGGTCGCCTCGCGCGACCTGTTTTCAGACAGGTCATGGCGGGCTTGAGTTCTGTAGTGTAACGGCAGCGGCCACAAAAAAGGGCGGCCTAAGCCACCCTTTTTATACTTGCTGCGACGGATTAATAGAGCGTTAACGTTGCTGGAGATGTCCATCCAACGTAACGCTCGATCCGCAGGTCTTAGTGCAGGCCCTGAATGTAACTGGACACTGCGGCGATATCTTCGTCGCTGAGCTTTTTGGAGATGGTCTGCATTGGCTTGGTGTCGCCATCGTTGGTGCGACCGGCTTCTTCCTTGCGGAAGTCGGTCAGCTGCTTGGCGATGTATTGAGCGTGTTGGCCACCCAGGTGCGGGAAGCCGGCGGCTGCGTTGCCCGCGCCATTTGGCGAGTGGCAGCCGGTGCAGGATGGCAAGCCCTTGGCCAGGTCGCCGCCACGGAACAGTGCTTCACCGCGAGCCACGACTTTCGGGTCGGCGGCACCAACGCTGCCTTTTTGGCTGGCAAAGTAAGCGGCGATATCGGCCAGGTCCTGATCGCTCAGGTTGGTCAGCAGGCCGGTCATTTCCAGTACCGTACGTTTGCCGGACTTGATGTCGTGCAACTGCTTGTTCAGATAACGCTCGCCCTGACCTGCCAGTTTCGGAAAGTTTGGCGCCATGCTGTTGCCATCCGGGCCATGACAGGCGCCACATACTGCGGCTTTCGCCTGACCAGCAGTCGCATCACCTGCAGCATGGGCAATGCCGGAGATCCCCACGGTCAACAGCAGACTCACGATCAATTTGTTCATCAGCTAATCCAACTACGGCTAAGGGTTAAAGAGTTATGGACCGGGATCACTCGCTCATCCACTGGATGATTGCTTGGTAATCCTCGGCACTGCAGTCCATGCACAAACCACGCGGCGGCATCGCCTTGAAACCCTGGGTCACGTGTTGCACCAGCGTCCCCATACCTTTCGCCAACCTCGGCGTCCAAGCTTCCTGATCGCCCTTTTGAGGGGCCATTGGTAGTTGGCCGGAATGACAGGCACCACAAACACGGTTGTACACAGCTTCCGGATCCTGTGTAGCCTGAGCGCTGTAAAGCGGTATCAAGACACCGGCAGCTAGCAGCCATTTCGTCATAAAACGACCTTTTCAGGGTTGAGAGCGTTCTGCGTTCTAGTGCGCAATCAAGGTCAATCGCTCTCGTGAACTTCATCCTACGCTGGGACAAAGCGCACACAAAATCTGCGGCATTATATACTGGCGTCACTGAAACGGAAACGACACTGCTCGCCGCGTCCATTCCCGGCGCCGCCCACATCGGAAATCCCATGCAACTCAAGAATCCCATCCTCGGTCTGTGCCAACAGTCCACCTTCATGCTCAGCGCTGCCAAAGTCGATCAATGTCCCGACGACGAAGGCTTTGAAGTGGCTTTCGCCGGGCGTTCCAACGCCGGCAAATCCAGCGCTTTGAACACCCTGACGCACGCAAGCCTCGCGCGGACCTCGAAAACGCCGGGTCGCACGCAGTTGTTGAACTTCTTCAAGCTAGACGATGATCGTCGTCTGGTCGACCTGCCGGGTTACGGTTACGCGAAAGTACCTATCCCGTTGAAGCTGCACTGGCAGCGTCACCTGGAAGCCTATCTGGGCGGTCGCGAGAGTTTGAAAGGTCTGATTTTGATGATGGACATCCGTCATCCAATGACCGACTTCGACTTGCTGATGCTCGACTGGGCCGTAGCCAGCGGCATGCCGATGCATATTTTGCTGACCAAAGCCGACAAGCTGACTTATGGCGCGGCGAAAAACGTCCTGCTCAAGGTTCAGACAGATATCCGCAAAGGTTGGGGTGATGCGATCAGTATCCAGCTGTTTTCGGCGCCAAAACGCATGGGCCTGGAAGACGCCTACACTGTACTGGCGGGCTGGATGCAACTGGCGGACAAGGGCGCCGAGGTTGCCGAGCAATAAATCGCGGGCAAAAAAAACCCCGGACTTCTATGGGGAGGGGGAAGTTCCGGGGTTCAAGTTCCGGACCGCTAGGGCGGGGTCCAGATTATCTGCCAACACTTAACACAACATAGGAGCATCGAAGGGCTTCACCAGCCATTCAGTAACTCTGAGTGGCGGTTCACGGGTTTAGTTCCGGGGTGGGTCAAAATCCATTGGAAATAAGCCCAAGCACTTTTCGAAATAACGGCCCTGCGATGCCACGAAACCCCTGTAGGAGCGAGCTTGCTCGCGATGGACGTTAACGATAACGCGGGGGTGCCTGTGTCAACGTGGCGCCCTTTCGTCCTTCACGAGCAAGCTCGCTCCTACAGGGGGTCGTCATTTTTCCGATGGCTTTAGTGAGCCTCATCCCAGTTATTGCCTACGCCAACCTCGACCAGCAGCGGCACATCCAGCTTCGCGGCGTCGCTCATGTGCACGCGGATTTCATCGCGAACCTGATCGACCAGGTCTTCGCGCACCTCCAGAACCAATTCATCGTGCACCTGCAGGATGACTTTGGCGTCCAGGCCTGAGGCTGTCAGCCAGTTATCCACGGCCACCATGGCTTTCTTGATGATGTCCGCCGCGGTGCCCTGCATCGGGGCGTTGATCGCGGTGCGCTCGGCACCTTTACGCAGGGCCGGGTTTTTCGCGTTGATTTCCGGCAGGTACAGGCGACGACCGAAGATGGTTTCGACGAAACCTTGCTCGGCGGCCTGGGCGCGGGTGCGCTCCATGTATTCCAGCACGCCTGGATAACGCGCGAAATAACGGTCGATGTATGCCTGGGATTGCTTGCGATCGACGCCGATCTGCTTGGCCAGGCCAAACGCGCTCATGCCGTAGATCAAACCGAAGTTGATCGCCTTCGCGCTGCGCCGTTGGTCGGTAGTGACATCCGCCAGTTCAACGCCGAAGACTTCTGCGGCGGTGGCTTTGTGCACGTCCAGGTCATTGCGGAACGCGTGCAACAAACCTTCGTCCTTGGCCAGGCGAGCCATGATCCGCAATTCGATCTGCGAGTAGTCCGCCGCCAGCAGTTTGTAGCCTTTTGGCGCGACGAACGCCTGCCGAATCCGACGTCCTTCGGCAGTACGGATCGGAATGTTCTGCAAGTTAGGATCGCTAGACGACAAACGCCCGGTCGCCGCGACGGCTTGGTGATAAGAGGTGTGAATCCGTCCGGTGCGCGGGTTGATCTGCTCGGGCAGACGATCGGTGTAGGTGCTTTTCAGCTTGCTCATCGAACGGTATTGCATCAGCACTTTGGGCAGCGGGAAGTCCTGTTCGGCCAGTTCCGCCAGCACGGCTTCGGCGGTGGACGCCCGGCCCTTGGCCGGTTTGCTGAGGATCGGCAGGCCGAGGTTTTCGTACAGGATCACGCCCCGTTGCTTCGGCGAGCCCAGGTTGAATTCCTCGCCCGCGATGGCAAATGCCTCACGCTCAAGCGCGACCATTTTCTCGCCCAGCTCAACGCTCTGAATACCCAGCAGGTTGGCATCGACCAGCGCGCCCTGACGTTCGATCCGCGCCAGCACGGGCACCAGCGGCATTTCGATTTCGCTCAGGACCTTGCTCAGGCTCGGGATAGCGTTGAGTTTTTCTTGCAGCGTCTGATGCAGACGCAGGGTGACATCGGCGTCTTCGGCGGCGTACGGCCCTGCCAGTTCCAGAGAGATCTGGTCAAAGGTCAGCTGCTTGGCGCCTTTGCCGGCGATGTCCTGGAAGCTGGTGGTGGTGTGATTCAGGTATTTGAGCGCCAGGCTGTCCATGTCGTGGCGGGTCGCGGGGGAGTCCAGCACGTAGGATTCGAGCATGGTGTCGAAGGCGACGCCCTGCACCGTGATGCCGCAGCTTTGATCGCCACCGATGGCGCAGTTGGCCAGGATGTTCATGTCGAACTTGGCGTGTTGGCCGACCTTGAGTTTGCTAGGGTCTTCGAGAATCGGTTTCAGCGCGCGCAGCACGGTGTCGCGGTCGAGTTGGTCCGGCACGCCCATGTAGGAATGGGTCAGCGGGATGTAGGCCGCTTCGTTGGCTTGTACAGCGAACGACAGGCCCACCAATTGCGCCTGCTGCGCATCGATGCCGGTGGTTTCGGTATCGAAGGCGATCAGCTTGGCGTCGTTGAGCTTCTTCAGCCACAGGTCGAAATCGGCTTGGGTGAGGATCGTGGTGTACTTGAGCTCAGTCTCGACGGCCGCTTCTTCAACTACGGGTGCGACGACTTCCTGACCGGAACGCTTGGCGTCGCGCTGGTTCTCTTCAAACCAGCTCTTGAATTCGAGCAGGGTATAGAGCTCGGCAAGCTTGTCGTGATCGGGCTTGCCCATTTGCAAGTCATCGAGGCCGATGTCCAGTGGCACGTCGATCTTGATGGTTGCCAGCTGATAGGAGAGGAACGCCATCTCCTTATGCTCTTCGAGCTTGGCGGGCAGGGTCTTGGCGCCGCGGATCGGCAGGGTCGGGACGATGTCGAGTTGTGCATAGAGCTCGGTCAGGCCGCCGTTCACGCCCACTAGCAGGCCAGAAGCGGTTTTCGGACCAATGCCCGGAACGCCCGGAATGTTGTCGGAAGAATCGCCCATGAGTGCCAGGTAATCGATGATCTGCTCGGGAGCGACGCCGAATTTCTCCTTCACGCCCTCAACGTCCAGCGCACTACCGGTCATGGTATTGACCAAGGTAATGTGGCCGTCGACCAACTGCGCCATGTCTTTATCGCCGGTGGAGATCACCACCGGACGGTCGGCTGCCGCGCTGCTGCGGGCCAGGGTGCCGATCACGTCATCGGCCTCGACGCCTTCGACGCACAGGAGCGGAAAGCCCAGGGCGATCACGCTCTGGTGCAGTGGCTCGATCTGTACGCGCATATCGTCGGGCATGCTCGGACGGTTGGCCTTGTATTCGGCGTACATGTCATCGCGAAAAGTCCCACCCTTGGCGTCGAACACCACGGCGAAAGGACTGTCCGGGTACTGCTTGCGCAGACTCTTGAGCATGTTCAACACGCCTTTGACCGCACCGGTCGGCAGGCCTTTGGAGGTGGTCAGCGGCGGCAGGGCGTGAAATGCGCGGTACAGGTAAGAAGAACCGTCCACCAGGACGAGGGGGGCTTGGCTCATGAGCAGGATCAACCTTTTCGGCGGGCCCGGCGCTAGAATAGCGGGACCGTTGACGACAAAGGGACAAGGTTATCATGCGCACACTAAATCGCTTGCTGCTGGCTGGCATGTTTGCAACCGTTCCGTTCGCCGTCATGGCGGCGGATGATGCGCCGACTCCGGAGCCTGAAGTCACGATCCGCACGGAAGGGGACAAAGTCATTCAGGAATACCGCCAAAACGGTTTCCTGTATGCGATCAAGGTCACGCCGAAAGGCGCACCACCGTACTTTCTGGTGCGCGCGGACGGGACAGATGCAAACTTCATCCGCTCGGATCAGCCGGATATGCTGATTCCGTCGTGGAAGATTTTCGAGTGGAAGTAGTTTCTTAAATTCAATCGGCGCTGGCTCAAGAGCGGCGCCCGTACTGGCAGTTTAAACATGTCTGTGTTCACCCCCCTGGCTCGGCCCGAGCTGGAAGCTTTTCTCGCCCCTTATGGCCTCGGCCGCCTGCTTGATTTCCAGGGGATTGCCGCCGGTAGCGAAAACACCAATTTCTTTATCAGCCTGGAGCAGGGCGAGTTCGTCCTGACGCTGGTCGAGCGTGGTCCGGTTCAGGAAATGCCGTTCTTCATCGAACTGCTCGACGTCCTGCACGAGGCCGATCTGCCGGTGCCGTATGCGCTGCGCACCACCGACGGCGTCGCCTTGCGGGAACTGGCCGGCAAGCCTGCGCTGTTGCAGCCGCGCCTGGCCGGCAAGCACATCAAGGAGGCCAACGCGCAGCATTGCGCCCAGGTGGGCGAATTGCTCGGTCATCTGCACCTGGCGACCCAGGCCAACATGATCAAGCGCAAAACCGATCGCGGCCTGGACTGGATGCTGGAAGAGGGTACGCAGTTGCTGTCGCACCTGAATGCCGAGCAGAAAGATCTGCTGCAACGGGCGCTGGACGAAATCACACAGCAGAAGACGAAAATTCTGGCGCTGCCGCGAGCCAACATCCACGCCGATCTGTTTCGCGATAATGCAATGTTCGAAGGCACGCACCTGACGGGGCTGATTGACTTCTACAACGCGTGTTCGGGGCCGATGCTCTACGACGTGGCGATTGCCTTGAACGACTGGTGTTCGGACGAAGCAGGCTTGATCGATGGGCCGCGTGCGCGGGCATTGCTCGGGGCCTACGCGGCGTTGCGCCCGTTTACCGCAGCCGAAGCCGAACTCTGGCCGACGATGCTTCGGGTGGCGTGCGTGCGGTTCTGGTTGTCACGGTTGATTGCGGCGGAGTCTTTCGCCGGCCAGGACGTGTTGATTCACGATCCGATGGAGTTTCAGCAGCGCTTGGCGCAGCGGCAGAAGGTCGGTACGCCGTTGCCGTTCGCCCTCTAAAAGCTTCGCGGGCAAGCCTCGCTCCTACAGGCATGGCGCATTCCTGTAGGAGCGAGCTTGCTCGCGAAGGCGGCGTAACAGTCAACTTGGATGTTGAATGTGCTGGCCTCTTCGCGAGCAAGCTCGCTCCCACAGGTTTTGTGTCGGTTACAACGACTCCAGGCACCCCGCCAAATCATTCCCCAATTTCTCCAGCACCTGCTCATAGCCCTGAGCGGTCGCTGGCGTGTACCCGCCCAGCGCATCCAGTTCCGCCAGTTTCACCGGCAGGCCGGCCACCAGGGTTTCTGCCAGGCGCGGACGCAGCGGCGGCTCACTGAACACGCAGGTCTTGCCGACTTCCTGCAACCGCGCGCGCATCGCCGCGACATGCTGGGCGCCGGGCTGCACTTCGGCGGCAACGCTGAACACGCCGGTGTGCTTGAGGCCGTAGGCGTCTTCGAAGTAGTCGAAGGCTTCGTGGAACACGAAGTAGGGTTTGCCTTCAACACTGGCCAGGCGTTTCTTCAAACGCAGGTCCAGCGCATCCAGACGTTCATCGAACGCCTTGAGATTGCTTTGATAGCGGGCCGCATTGGCCGGATCGGCAGCGCTCAAATCAGCGGCCATTTTCGTGGCGATCACCCGAGCATTGACCGGCGACAACCACAAATGTGCATCCAGGCTGCCAGGGCGATGATCGTGATCATGTTCGTCGGCTTCTTCGGCATACGAGTGGCTATCTTCGGCAAAACGACGCAATTTCAGGCCAGGCAAATCCTGCACGGCGACGCTGGGCAGCGTACGACCGTTCAGCACGCGAGGCAGGAAACCTTCCATGTCCGGGCCGATCCAGTACAGCAGATCGACCGACTGCACCTTCCGTACGTCGGAAGGGCGCAAGGCGTAGTTATGCGGCGAAGCACCGGGCGGCAACAGGACTTCCGGGATCGCCACGCCATCCTGTACCGCAGCCGCGATCAGCTGTAGAGGCTTGATGCTGGTAAGGACTTTGACGTCGGCATGCGCTGGACCGATCAACAGAAAACTTGCGAAAAAAGCGACAAAGATAGAAAAAAGTCGGGACACGATGACCACTCGAAGAGGCGAGAACGGGTAACATAATAACGTCTCTCACAAAACTCGTCGCCGCTCATGCCTAAAACACCGATTGCCAGCCGTCCCCACGACCACTCTCATTGCGTACACACCGCATTGTCTGAGGCCGATACCCTGTGCGCGCGTCAAGGTTTGCGCCTGACCGCCTTGCGTCGGCGGGTGCTGGAACTGGTGTGGCAAAGCCACAAGCCACTGGGTGCCTACGACATCCTGGCAGTGCTCAGCGAACAGGACGGCCGCCGGGCTGCGCCGCCGACCGTGTACCGCGCGCTGGATTTCCTGCTGGAAAACGGCCTGGTGCACCGCATCTCTTCGCTGAACGCCTTTGTCGGTTGTAATCACCCGGAACACGCCCACCAGGGTCAGTTCCTGATCTGCCGCGAATGCCACGCCGCCATTGAGCTGGAACAGAAATCCATCAGCGACGCGATCATTGGCAGCGCCAAGGATGTGGGTTTTGTCGTCGAAGGGCAGACCGTTGAAGTGGTCGGTCTCTGCTCCGGTTGCCAGGGGGCTTGATGAGCAACGCGCTGATCCGCCTCGAGCAGGTTGCCGTCACATTTGCCGGGCAAAACGTGCTGGATAACATCGAGCTGAGCGTCGAACCGGGGCAGATCGTGACCCTGATCGGCCCCAATGGCGCTGGCAAAACCCCCCTCGTGCGGGCGGTGCTCGGTCTGTTGAAGCCGGACAGCGGCAGCGTTTGGCGCAAACCGAAACTGCGCGTCGGTTACATGCCGCAAAAACTTCACGTCGATCCGACGCTGCCGCTTTCGGTGCTGCGCTTCTTGCGTCTGGTGCCGGGTGTGGACCGTGCGATGGCCTTGTCGGCACTCAAGGAAGTCGGCGCCGAACAGGTGATCGACAGCCCGGTGCAAAGCGTTTCCGGTGGCGAAATGCAGCGTGTACTGCTGGCCCGGGCGCTGCTGCGTGAGCCGGAATTGCTGGTGCTCGACGAGCCGGTACAAGGCGTCGACGTGGCCGGTCAAGCCGAGCTCTATAGCTTGATCACGCGTCTGCGCGACCGTCACGGCTGCGGCGTGTTGATGGTCTCTCACGATCTGCACCTGGTGATGAGCACCACCGACCAGGTGGTCTGCCTCAACCGTCACGTTTGTTGCTCCGGGCATCCCGAGCAGGTCAGCGGCGATCCGGCTTTCGTCGAGTTGTTCGGAAAGAACGCACAAAGCCTGGCGATTTATCACCACCATCACGACCACGCCCACGACTTGCATGGCTCCGTGGTCACTGCGGCCTCGGCGGCTCAACCTCACGTTCATGGAGATAGCTGCAAGCATGGCTGATTTTCTTCTTTATGCCCTGCTTGCAGGCCTGGCCCTGGCATTGGTCGCGGGCCCGTTGGGTTCGTTCGTGGTCTGGCGGCGCATGGCCTATTTCGGCGACACCCTCTCTCACGCGGCGTTGCTCGGTGTGGCGCTGGGCTTTCTGCTGGATGTCAGCCCGACGGTGGCGGTCACCGTCGGCTGCTTGTTGCTGGCGGTGTTGCTGGTGACCTTGCAGCAGCGTCAACCGCTGGCGTCCGATACGCTTTTGGGAATTCTCGCACCGAGCACGCTCTCTTTGGGCCTGGTGGTACTAAGCTTCATGCACGAAGTACGGATCGATCTGATGGCGTATCTGTTCGGTGACTTGTTGGCGATCAGCCCGACCGATCTGTCGTGGATCCTCGGTGGCAGCGCAGCCGTACTGGCCTTGCTGGTGACGTTGTGGCGGCCGTTGCTGGCGATCACCGTGCATGAAGAGTTGGCCAGGGTAGAAGGTCTGCCGGTGGCGGCGTTGCGCCTGACCCTGATGTTGCTGATCGCCGTAGTGATCGCCGTTGCGATGAAAATCGTCGGTGTATTGCTGATTACTTCACTGCTGATCATCCCGGCGGCTGCGGCACAACGTCACGCCCGGTCACCGGAGCAGATGGCACTGGGCGCGAGCCTGCTGGGTATGCTCGCGGTGTGTGGCGGACTGGCGCTGTCGTGGTTCAAGGACACCCCGGCGGGCCCGTCGATTGTGGTGGCGGCCGCCGCGTTGTTTCTGCTGAGTTTTGTCCTGCCCCGTAGAGGGGTGTAGACTTGCTCGTTTTTTGCGCAAATAGAGAGTCGCAGGAATGAAGCTGTTCGCCTCCCGTTATCTGCTCCTTGCCGCATTTTCCCTGCTGCTGGGCGCTTGCCAAAGCACGCCACCGGCGGCCACCGAGACCCCCGATGCGCGGGCCGCGGCCGTTGCACAGCTTGAGCAAAATCTCGCCAGCAGTGAACTGGCCACCGCCGAGGATCAACTGGCTGCCTTGCAGGCCCAATCGCCCAACGATCCAACGTTGGTGCAGTACCAGCGGCAATTGGCCGAAGCCTATCTGCAACGCAGTCAGATCGTGTTGCAAAAAGGTGATGTAAACGCTGCGGCTACCGCTCTGAGCCGTGCCCGGGCGTTGATGCCCAAGGCTCCGGCGCTGACCGGTGGGGTTAACAACGCCATCGTCAATGCGCGCAAGGCTGAGCTGGACAAGGCTGAAGCCGCGCTCATGGCTGCCGAAGCCAAGGCGCAGGCGAAAGTGATCGATCCGTCGGCACCAAGCACCACGGTTGCACTGAACGTCACCGATATCGCCAAGCTTCGGCGCCAGATGGATGCCATCGCCGCCGATGTGGTGAACTACCAGTGTGACGTCAGCATTCAGGCACCGCGGACCGAGGACTACCCTTGGCTGGCCACGTTGCTGACCAAGCGAGTCAAGAAGCTCGACTCGGATTTTGAGTTGAATCTGGAAAAGCAGATTTTGCGCAATGTTCCGGCGCAGATGGTTTTGAGTCCTCGCAAACCTTAAAAGCTTCGCGGGCAAGCCCGCTCCCACAGGGTTTTGAGGTTGACCACAATTTTGTGGTATCCCCCATTCAATGTGGGAGCGGGCTTGCCCGCGAAGGCGTCCTCACTAACGACGTACTGCCTTAAGCCGGAATCGCCTTGGCCTTAGGCTCCCTGTCCCACACCCGATGCTGCCCGATCGCGGCAAAAAACGCCTTGAACAACTTGGCGTCCGCCCCGACGATCAACCCCGCATCAGCCTCCAGCTTCAACACATCCAGCAACTGCTTGGCCTCGCCATGCAGCGCGATCGCCTTCAAGTGTTTGTACGCCTCCAGCAAGTAGTGCAGCGCCACACCGTCTGTGCTCAACGCCTTGATCGAAGCCGCGCCACCGGGCACGAAAACCGCGTCGAACGCCACCGAAGGCAAGCCTTCCATTGACGCATCCACCGGCAGCGCCTTGCCATCGGCGGTCGTCACGGGGGCGGAAGTCGGGCCTAGCAGCTTGGCGTGCGCACCTTCACCCCCCCGCGCTTTCTTCCTTGCATCAATCGCTGCGCCATCGACTCCGTTGGCCGCCCGTATCGCCACCTTCCCGGGTTTGATATTGCCCGGCAGCCGGGTGGCCTGACTCAGGGCTGGCGAACGATCCAGTGAGGTTTTGGGCACCTCGACCGTCCCGGCTTTCGGCGCTGGCAGCCCCAGGTTCAGCGCCACGCGCTTGGCCAGTTCCAGATCAATATTCGCCAGAATCTCATTCACCTGCCGCGCCCGAATAAACTCGCGCTCAACCTTGCCGAGCTCAAAGCTGTAGGCGGAGATGATGTGTTCCTGCTCATGCTTGCTCATGCTGTGGAAAAACAGCCGCGCCTGGGAGAAGTGGTCGCTGAACGACTCACTGCGCTGGCGGATCTTGTTGGCGTCGATACGCTCCGGATACGTCTCGAAGCCGCCATCTTGTGCAGCCGGCGGGGTTTCTTTGGGCCAACCGCCATCGATCGAATTTGGCTCGTAGGACGCGCGGCCCTTGTCGATAGTGGTGCGGTGCAGCGCATCCCGTTGGCCGTTGTGGAACGGTGACACCGGACGGTTGATCGGAATCTCGTGAAAGTTCGGTCCACCGAGTCGGCTGATTTGCGTATCGGTGTAGGAAAACAGCCGACCTTGCAGCAGCGGATCGTTGGAGAAATCGATTCCTGGCACGATATGCCCAGGGCAGAAAGCGACTTGCTCGGTTTCGGCGAAGAAATTGTCCGGATTGCGGTTGAGGGTCATTTTGCCCAGCGGGGTGATGGGGACGAGCTCTTCCGGGATCAGCTTGGTCGGGTCGAGGATGTCGAAGTCGAAGCTATGTTCGTTTTCCTCCTCGATGACCTGGACGCCCAATTCCCATTCCGGGTAGTCGCCCATCTCGATCGATTCCCAGAGATCGCGGCGGTGGTAGTCGGTGTCCTTGCCGGCGAGCTTCTGCGCTTCATCCCACACCAGCGAGCAAGTGCCGGCCGTGGGGCGCCAGTGGAATTTGACAAAGCGTGATTTTCCTTCGGCATTGATCAGGCGAAAGGTGTGTACACCGAAGCCCTGCATGCTGCGCAGGCTTTTCGGGATCGCCCGGTCGGACATGGCCCAGATCACCATGTGCGCCGACTCCGGAACCAGCGAAACAAAATCCCAGAACGTGTCATGGGCTGAACCGCCAGTAGGAATCTCGTTGTGTGGCTCCGGTTTTACCGCGTGCACGAAATCAGGAAACTTGATCGCGTCCTGAATGAAAAACACCGGCATGTTGTTGCCCACCAGGTCGAAGTTGCCTTCGTCGGTGAAAAACTTCACGGCGAAACCTCGTACGTCCCGCACGGTATCGCCTGACCCACGAGGGCCCTGCACCGTGGAGAAGCGCACGAATACTGGAGTTTTCTTTCCCGGGTCTTGCAGGAAGCCTGCCTTGGTCAGTACGGAATGGTTTTCATAGGTCTGAAAGTAACCATGAGCACCGGTGCCGCGGGCATGCACGATGCGCTCGGGAATGCGCTCATGGTCAAAATGCGTGATCTTTTCACGCATGATGAAATCTTCCAGCAACGACGGCCCACGAGCACCGACCTTCAAGGTGTTCTGATTGTCGGACACCTTCACGCCCTGATTGGTGCGCAGGGCCTGTTCGGTGGCGTCGGAGCGAAATTTTTCCAGGCTGTCGAGCTTGGTATTGGTGTTGCCGCGGTCCGGGGTATCGGTCCCGGCCAGTGCGCTTTTGGGTGCGGCAGGCTTTTTGGTACTCATCAGGCGTTAACTCCTCGTTGCGATTCCTGCCTTAGCCAGGACTCTTGAGCAATCCCCCGGCACGGCACCGGAGGCGTTTTCGAGTTGCCTAATTAGTGACTGGTGACGTTTTGCGCCGTTCCTTTTTTCTGACCTTTGATCGCGTTATTGCCAAATGGCAGGTTGAATGCGAAATAAATGCTAAGAACCTCTATACGGACAGGCTAAAATGCGCGCCCGGCTAACCGCTGATCCTTTTCTAACGCGCCCCACAAGGTTCGCTACGTGATCGAGTTTCAAAACGTCCACAAAACCTACCGCGTCGCCGGTAAGGATATCCCCGCCCTGCATCCGACCAGTCTGACGATTGAGAATGGTCAGGTCTTCGGCCTGATCGGTCATTCCGGTGCGGGAAAAAGTACCCTGTTGCGTCTGATCAATCGCCTGGAAAACTCCAGTGGCGGCAAGATCTTCGTCGACGGCGAAGAAGTCACCGCGCTCGACGCCAATAGCCTGCGGCGCTTCCGCCAGCAGGTCGGGATGATTTTCCAGCACTTCAACCTGCTGGCGTCCAAGACCGTGGCCGACAACGTCGCGCTGCCGCTGACCCTGGCTGGCGAATTGTCTCGCAGTGACATCGACCTGCGAGTCGCCGAGTTGCTGGCGAGGGTTGGCTTGTCCGACCACGCCAAGAAGTACCCGGCACAACTGTCTGGCGGTCAGAAACAACGTGTGGGCATCGCCCGCGCCCTGGCGACCAAACCGAAAATCCTGCTGTGCGACGAAGCCACCAGTGCCCTGGACCCGCAGACCACTGCGTCGGTCCTGCAATTGCTGGCCGAGATCAATCGCGAGCTGAAGTTGACCATCGTGTTGATCACCCACGAAATGGATGTGATTCGCCGGGTCTGCGACCAGGTGGCGGTGATGGACGCTGGCGTGATCGTCGAGCAAGGTTCGGTGGCCGATGTGTTCCTGCATCCCAAGCACCCGACCACCAAGCGCTTCGTGCAAGAAGACGAGCAGATTGACGAAAGCGAACAGCGCGATGACTTCGCTCACGTGCCGGGTCGCATCGTGCGTCTGACCTTCCAGGGCGAAGCGACCTACGCGCCATTGCTGGGAACCGTCGCTCGCGAAACGGGTGTGGACTACAGCATTCTGGCCGGGCGTATCGACCGCATTAAAGACGTTCCCTACGGGCAACTCACCCTTGCCGTTACCGGCGGCGATATGGACGCGGCGTTCGCCCGCTTCACCGCGGCTGACGTCCACATGGAGGTGCTGCGCTGATGGAAGCCCTGACAAGTTTCTTCGCCAACATCGACTGGTTCGAAATCTGGCTGGCCACTGGCGACACCTTGCTGATGCTCGGCGGTTCGTTGCTGTTCACGGTTTTGCTCGGCTTGCCCCTGGGCGTGCTGTTGTTCCTGTGCAGCCCGCGTCAGTTGCTGGAAGCCAAAGGCGTCTACGCGATGCTGTCGCTGGTGGTGAACATTCTGCGTTCGCTGCCATTCATCATCCTGCTGATCGTGATGATCCCGTTCACTGTGTTGATCACCGGCACGTCCCTCGGTGTCGCCGGTGCGATCCCGCCGCTGGTGGTGGGCGCCACGCCGTTCTTCGCGCGACTGGTGGAAACCGCTCTGCGTGAAGTCGATCGCGGCATCATCGAGGCGACCCAGGCCATGGGTGCGACGACGCGGCAGATCATCACCAACGCCTTGCTGCCGGAAGCCCGCCCGGGCATCTTCGCGGCGATTACGGTGACAGCCATTACGCTGGTGTCCTACACGGCAATGGCCGGTGTGGTGGGCGCTGGCGGTCTGGGCGACCTGGCGATCCGTTTCGGTTACCAGCGTTTCCAGACCGATGTGATGGTCGTGACCGTGGTGTTGCTGCTGGTGCTGGTTCAAGTGCTGCAAACCGTTGGCGACAAGCTGGTTGTCCACTTCTCGCGTAAATAAGCTTTTGTAAATAAATGCATGAGCCGGCCATTCGCTGGCAGGCGCCAAACGGGCGCCGCACAAGGAGTTAGCTGAATGAAAAAATTACTCGTCGCATTGGCTGCTGTTGCAGCCTTTTCCGCTCAAGCCGATGAAACCCTGACCGTTGCCGCCACCCCCGTCCCGCACGCGGAGATCCTGGAGTTCGTGAAACCGGCACTGGCCAAAGAGGGCGTGGACCTGAAGGTCAAAGTCTTCACCGATTACATCCAGCCGAACGTGCAGGTTGCGGAAAAACGCCTGGATGCGAACTTCTTCCAGCACCAGCCGTACCTCGATGAGTTCAACAAGGCCAAGGGCACCAACCTGGTGGCCGTTGCCGGCGTACACCTGGAACCGCTGGGCGCTTACTCCAGCAAATACAAAGCACTGACCGAACTGCCAGGCGGCGCCAACGTGGTGATCCCGAACGACGCCACCAACGGCGGCCGTGCGCTGTTGCTGCTGGCCAAGGCAGGCCTGATCAAGTTGAAGGATTCGAACAATATCCTGTCGACCGTGAAGGACATCACCGAGAACACCAAGGACCTGAAATTCCGTGAACTGGAAGCCGCGACCATCCCGCGCGTGCTGACCCAGGTCGACCTGGCGCTGATCAACACCAACTACGCGCTGGAAGCCAAGCTCGATCCGGCCAAGGATGCGCTGGTCATCGAAGGCAGCGACTCGCCGTACGTGAACATCCTCGTGGCCCGTCCGGACGACAAAGACAGTGCTGCAATGCAGAAACTGGTTGCTGCCCTGCACAGCCCGGAAGTGAAAGCGTTCATCCTCGAGAAGTACAAAGGCGCGGTAGTGCCGGCGTTCTGATCTGCGGATGTAACGAAGAAGGGGACGCCATGAGCGTCCCCTTTTTTATTCCGAAATACCGACCCTGTAGGCGCCAGGCTCGCCGGCGAAGGCGATCTCACGGGCGCCTTCGCCGGCAAGCCTGGCTCCTACAGTGGACGTGTCGTTTACTTGCGTTTGAGCATTACCGGCAACTGCGCCACCAACTTCACGTTGTTCAACGGCGCCCGAATGAACCCACGCTGCGTCCCATCCGGCCCGATTACCGCCAGGTTGCCGCTGTGATCGACGGTGTAGTTCGGCTTGCTGGTATCTGCCGGAATGAACGGAATGCTCACTGCGTTGGCGAGTTTCTGAATGTCTTCCACCGAGGACGCCGTCAGCCCCTGGAACTGCGGGTCAAAGTAGCCCAGGTACTGCTTGAGCTGCTTCGGCGTGTCGCGATTAGGGTCGACGCTGACCAGAATGATCTGCAACTTGGCCACAGCCTCGGGCGGCAATTCGCTCTTGATCTGGCGCAGTTGGGCGAGGGTGGTCGGGCAGATGTCCGGGCAGAAGGTGTAGCCGAAGAACAGCAGCGACCATTTATCTTTCAGCTCGTTGACCGCCACCGGTTTGCCGTCCTGGTCGGTCATCGTCACGTTCGGCAAATTACGGCTTTGCGGCAACAGGATGATGCCGGCGTCGATCAACGCGGTCGGGTCGCCCTGGCCCTTGCCGGACAGCACTTTGTTGATGGTCAGGCCCAGAACCAGCGCGATCAGGGCGACGAGGATGAAGACGGTTTTCTGAGTTCGAGTCATAGGTTCAACAGTAGGTAGTGGTCTACGAGCAGCGCGATAAACAGCAGGAACAAGTAGTAGATAGAGTACTTGAAGGTGTTGATCGCCGCGTGCGGCCGAGTGCCACGGTACAGCACCACGGCCCATTGCAGAAACCTCGCGCCCAGTCCCAGTGCGCAAACCAGGTAGAGCACGCCGCTCATGTGGATCACGTACGGCATCAGGCTGACGGCCAGCAGCGCGAAGGTATAAAGCAGGATATGGACTTTGGTGTAGTGCTCGCCATGGGTCACCGGCAGCATCGGAATGTCGGCCTTGGCGTATTCCTCTTTACGGTGAATCGCCAGAGCCCAGAAGTGTGGCGGGGTCCAGGCGAAGATGATCAGCACCAGCAACAGCGGTTCGGCGCTGACGTGACCGGTGGCCGCGGTCCAGCCGAGCAGCGGCGGGGCGGCACCGGCCAGGCCACCGATGACGATGTTCTGTGGCGTCGCGCGTTTGAGGAAACCGGTATAGACCACGGCGTAACCAAGCAAGGATGCGAGGGTCAACCAAGCGGTCAGCGGATTGGTGAACGCCAGCAGAAAGGCTTGGCCGAGTACCGCCAGCACCAGCGCAAACGTCAGCGCAGCGGCCGGTGACACCCGGCCTTCGGCCAAGGGCCGTTTGTGCGTGCGCGCCATCACCGCATCGATCCGCCGGTCCACCACATGGTTGACCGCCGCCGCACCACCGGCACACAGGGCTATCCCCAGGTTGCCGAACACCAGCACCGTCCATGGCACCCCGGCGCGGGTCGCGAGGAACATGCCCACCAGTGAGGTGATCAGCATCAGCACCACCACTTTTGGCTTGGTCAGCTCCAGGTAGTCGCGCCAGATTGCCTGACTGTGACGTTCGCCGATCAGAGTCGCCATGGCATCTCTCCTTTTATTGTTAGGGGCCCGGCTGAATGTTTGCGCGGGCTGAACCGCCAGCGCGCAGGGGTTTGTTGCTTGACCCGAACCAGACTGGTTCGCGCGTGGTAATTGACCAATACCATCGTCAGCAGCAGCGCTGCGCCGCCCGCGTTATGGGCGACCGCGACGGGCAATGGCAGGTGGAAAAGGACGTTGCTGGTCCCCAGGGGGATTTGTGCGGGAAGGGCGATCAGCACCAACCCGGCCAGACGCGTCATACCGACGACTTTCAGTTGCCAGGCCAGCCCCAGCAGTACAAGCGTCACCAGCAGGGCGCCGATACGGTGCGTCAGGTGAATCGCGGTGCGTGCATCGCTGTCCAGTTGCCCGCCGAGGTAGTTCGGGCCGATGTGTTGGGTCAGGTGAAAGCCGTTGGCGAAATCAGCCTGCGGCAGCCATTGCCCATGACAGGTCGGGAAGTCGATACACGCCACCGCCGCGTAATTGGAACTGACCCAGCCGCCGAGGGCGATTTGCAGGATCACCAGCAGCAACCCGGCCGTCGCCCAGTGCTGCAAGCGTCTCGGCACGGTCAGCGCTGGCAGCACGCCGGACAGGCGCAGTGTCAGTAAAAACAACAAACTCAACGTCGCAAACCCACCGAGCAAATGCCCGGTAACGACCTGCGGCCAGAGCTTGAGCGTCACTGTCCACATGCCAAATGCCGCTTGGGCGAACACCACCGCCAGCAGAAACAGCGGCAACTTCACCGGTTGCCCCGGATGACGGCGATGAACCCACGCGCGACCGGCCAGCACCGAGATCAACATCCCCAGCGTGCCGGCGAAGTAACGGTGGACCATCTCGTTCCAGCCCTTGTGGGCTTCCACCGGTGCATCGGGAAAGTGCAGTTCGGCATGGGCCAGTTGGGCTTCGCTTTTCGGCACGCTGATAAAGCCGTAGCAACCCGGCCAGTCCGGGCACCCGAGGCCGGCGTGGGTCAGGCGGGTGTAGGCGCCGAGCAACACCACAATCAGTGCCAGCAAGGTGGCAAACAGCGCGAGGCGAAATCCAGGTTTGGCCATGACGATGCCCTTATCCGATGTTCGACAGTTTCAGCAGATGACGCAGGTCGTTCAGCAGGTCCTTGCCCTTGACCGTCGGGTCGTAGCGCAGCACCAGATTGCCGTGCGGGTCGATGATCCACAGCTGCGGCACGGCATTGTCGCCAGTCGTCTTGCTGAAGGTGGTCAGGTCCATGGGGTAGCGTTGCAGCTGCGGGTACTCACGTGTCAGCTTGGCTTCGTAGTCGCTGCTCAGCGGTTGCGCGGCGGCTAACGCGTGGCTGGCGCGGGAAGCATCGCGACCAAGGCCGATCTGGATTTGTCGCGCCAGATACACCAATTGCTGGCAGTCCACCGAGCACTCTTTGGGCGCCGTCACCAGCATCTGCCAACGGTCCTCTTGCGCCTGCACGCCGAGGTCGGCGCGCGTCTGCCCGTTGCCGATCAGTTCGCCGTGATAACTGCGACCGTCCGGCACCCAGAACTGCAATTTGTACATGCCGGTGGCGAGGATCATCGGACCGATCACCCCCAGCAGGATCAGCAGCAACTGCAAGCGTCCCTTGCGCCGACTCGCCGGTGTTTTCGCCTCAGACATGCTGGGTGGATTCATGGCCGCTCCCATGGTGTTTCTCCTTTGCGTTGTGCCAGCCGAGATAGAGATAAAGGCCGAACAGGGCGATCGACATGGCGAACCACTGCACGGCGTAAGCGATGTGTTTTTCCGGCCCCATGGCGACTACTGGCCAATCGGCCTGGTAGGACGCGGGGCCGGTTTCTGCGCGTAATTCGTAGGCAAACCCTTCACGATCAAGCGCCGTCCAGAGCTTCGCCGGCTCGACGGCGGTCACCAGCTGCGGCCAGGTTGTGGTGCTTGGGTCTGCATGCAACTGGAAGGTCGCGCCGGGGGAGACGTAGACCCAGGCATCAAGACTCAATGCCTGAGTCGGTGTGCTGAATTGCGGAGGAGTGCGCCGATCCGGCCACGGCAGCCAGCCGCGATTGACCAGCAGCCATAGCCCGGTCGCCTGATCCTGAAACGGTTGCAGCAACTCGACGCCGACCTTGCCGTCGCGTTGACGGTTATCCAGCAGCAGGCTGTGCGCAGCATCGAATTGACCATGCAGGCGAACGCGGCGAAAGGCCGGATCCTCGGTGTGTTGCAACTCGGTGCTGGCCATCGGTTCGGCCGCACGGCGTTCGGTGTAGCTTTGCAGCAGCGCGCTTTTCTCCGCGCCCCGGCTCAATTGCCAGAACCCGAGTGACACCAGCAGCGGCAGCAAGAGCGCGACCATCAGTGTCGGCACGAGGCCCGGCCGAAAGCGCTTCATGGCATTGCCAGAAAGTCGCTAGTCGCGATAGCTATACTCAAGTGCATCGCCTTTCCCCCGGAGTCTCACCATGCTCAAAGCAGCCATCGTCCTGATGCTGATTGCCACGGTTGTCAGCCTGTTCAGCGGCCTGTTTTTTCTGGTCAAGGACGACAGCAGCTCGAACCGCCTCGTCATTGCCTTGAGTGTTCGTGTTGCGCTGGCCGCCATCACCGTCGGCTTGATTGCCTGGGGTTTTTTCAGCGGCCAGTTGGTGTCGAGTGCGCCTTGGTAACTGTAGGAGCCAGCTTGCTGGCGAAGGTCTATCAGCCGAAACCGACGTGTCTGACACACCTTCGCGAGCAAGCTCGCTCCTACAACACGTAGACGAAAACGAACAGCCCGATCCACACCACGTCCACGAAGTGCCAGTACCAACTCGCCGCTTCAAAGCCGAACTGGTGCTCGTTATCGAAGTGCCCGCGCATGATCCGCATCAGCATCACAAACAGGATGATGGTGCCGATGGTCACGTGGGCGCCGTGGAAACCGGTGAGCATGAAGAAGGTCGCGCCGTAGATGCCGGAACCCAGGGTCAGGCCCAGTTCGTGATAGGCGTGCATGTACTCTTCGGCCTGGAAGCCGAGGAACGCGCAACCCAGCAGCACGGTGATCGCCAGCCAGATTTTCAATGCGCCGCGATGGCCTTTTTTCAAGGCGTGGTGGGCAATGGTCACGGTGACGCTGGAACTCACCAGAAGCACGGTATTGAGCAGCGGCAGGCCCCAGGGGCTGATGACTTCCTTGGGTGGCGGGAAGAGTTTAGGGTCAGGGGTATGCAGCAGTGGCCAGGCGAACTGGAAGTTCGGCCAGAGCATGTGGGCGATGCCTTTGGGGCCTTCGCCGCCGAGTGCCGGGCCGGAGATGTGACGCACATAAAACAGCGCGCCGAAGAAGGCGATGAAGAACATCACCTCCGAGAAGATGAACCAGCTCATGCCCCAGCGGAACGAGCGATCCATCTGTGCGCTGTACAACCCGCCGCGGCTTTCCTTGATCACCGTGCCGAACCAGCCGAACAGCATGTAAGCCAGCAGCAGGCCACCGACGAAAAAGATCAGCGGGCCGTGGGATTCCGGCCGCGCCGCTTTCAGGTCATTGAACCAGGTGGCCAGGCCGAACACTGTCGTGAGCATGCCGACCGTGGCGATGATCGGCCATTTGCTCTGGGCCGGTACGTAATAGTGTTCATGAGTTGCCATTTATTGTTCTCCTTATCGGGCACGCTCAGCCGCCAGTGTTTACGGCTACCGGTGGATGTCGGGCGGTGATATCGAACAGCGTGTAGGACAGCGTCAGGTGCTTCACATCCTTGGGCATGTCACGGTCAACAATGAAACGTACCGGCATCTCGATCCGCTCACCGGGCTGCAGCACTTGCTGGGTAAAGCAGAAACATTCGGTCTTGTGGAAATACGCCGCCGCGTTGCTCGGCGCGATGCTCGGAACCGCCTGGGCGCTCATCGGCCGATCGGTGGGGTTGTGGGCGATGAAAATCATCTCGTTCACCGCCCCCGGATTCGCGATCAGCTCATCGCCTTTTGGGTAGAAATCCCAGGACATGTCGGCGGAATTGGTCGACAGAAACTGCACGCGCACCTGCCGCGACGTGTCGACCGTTTGCTCGCCCTCGTACTGCCCGGCGGTCTTGCCGTTGATGCCGAACGCCTTGCACATCACGTCGTAGATCGGCACCAGGGCAAACCCGAAGACAAACATCGCCACCACCACCATCAGTAGACGCGTGACCAGCTTTTTCAACGAAATTGAATCAGCCATGATTTTCAACCTCGACGCCAAACCTTGTAGGAGCCGGCTTGCTGGCGAAGCAGGCGCCGCGGTCTATCAGATAAACCGCGTTATCGTTCTTCGCCAGCAAGCCGGCTCCTACAAGGGCGGCGTTCATTTCACTTCCGGCGGCGTGGTGAACGTGTGGTACGGCGCCGGTGACGGAATACTCCACTCCAGCCCTTCAGCCCCATCCCACGGTTTGGCCGGTGCTGGCGGGCCGCCGCGGATGGTCTTGATCACGATGAACAGGAAGAAGATTTGCGTGGTGCCGAACATGAACGCGCCGATCGACGAGACCATGTTGAAGTCGGCAAATTGCAGGTTGTAGTCCGGAATCCGTCGCGGCATACCCGCCAGCCCCACGAAGTGCATCGGGAAGAACGCCATGTTCATGCCAATGAACGAGAGCCAGAAGTGCAGCTTGCCAAGGGTTTCGTCGTACATGTGGCCGGTCCACTTCGGCATCCAGTAGTAGGCCGAGGCGAAGATCCCGAAGATCGCCCCCGGCACCAGCACGTAGTGGAAGTGCGCGACCACGAAGTAGGTGTCCTGGTATTGGAAGTCCGCCGGGGCGATGGCCAGCATCAGCCCGGAGAAACCGCCGATGGAGAACAGGATCACGAACGCTACCGCAAACAGCATCGGCGTCTCGAAGGTCAACGAGCCCTGCCACATGGTGCTCGCCCAGTTGAACACCTTCACCCCGGTCGGCACCGCGATCAGCAGCGTGGCGTACATGAAGAACAACTCGCCCACCAGCGGAATGCCGACCACGAACATGTGGTGCGCCCAGACGATGAACGAGAGGAACGCGATGCTCGCCGTGGCGTAGACCATCGAGGTGTAGCCGAACAATGGCTTGCGCGAGAAGGTTGGAATGATCGAGCTGACGGCACCGAAGGCCGGCAGGATCATGATGTACACCTCGGGGTGCCCGAAGAACCAGAACACGTGCTGGAACAAGACCGGGTCACCACCACCGGCGGCACTGAAGAAACTGGTGCCGAAGTGAATATCCATCAGCATCATCGTCACGCAGCCCGCCAGTACCGGCATCACCGCAATCAGCAGGAACGCGGTGATCAGCCAGGTCCAGACGAACAGCGGCATTTTCATCAGCGTCATGCCGGGGGCGCGCAGGTTGAGGATGGTCGCGATCACGTTGATCGCCCCCATGATCGAACTGATCCCCATCAAGTGGATGGCGAAGATGAAGAACGTCACGCTTTCCGGTGCGTAGGTCGTCGACAGCGGGGCGTAGAACGTCCAGCCGAAGTTCGGTCCGCCGCCGGGGGTGAACAGGGTCGACACCAGCAGGATGAACGCCGCTGGCAACAGCCAGAAGCTGAAGTTGTTCATCCGCGGCAGGGCCATGTCCGGCGCGCCGATCATCAACGGGATCATCCAGTTGGCGAGGCCGACGAAGGCCGGCATCACCGCACCGAACACCATGACCAGACCGTGCATGGTGGTCATCTGGTTGAAGAACGCCGGTTCGACGATTTGCAAACCGGGCTGGAACAGCTCGGCGCGAATCACCATCGCGAACGAGCCGCCCAGCAGGAACATGGAAAACGCGAACCACAGGTACAGCGTGCCGATGTCCTTGTGGTTGGTGGTCAGCACCCAACGCATCAGGCCTTTGGCGGGGCCGTGGGCGTGATCGGTAGCATGACCATGGTCATCGATGACGGCGCTCATGGCTTGTCTCCTGCAAACAGATGGGCTGGGCAGGCCGGGGCGCGTTGCCCCGACCGATTCCTTAGATGCGCAATAGACCGGGTCATTTGCTTTCCGCCTGTTTCAGCTCCAGCACTTCTTTTGGAGTGACCATGTCGCCTTTGTTGTTGCCCCAGGCGTTACGTTCGTAGGTCACGACCGCCGCGATATCGACTTCCGAAAGCTGCTTGCCGAACGCCGCCATCGCGGTGCCGGGCTTGCCATGGAAGACCAGGCTCAGGTGACCTTCTTTAGGCCCAGTGGCGATTTTCGAGCCCTTGAGTGCCGGGAACATTGGCGGCAGGCCCTGACCTTCGGCCTGGTGACAGGCCACACACGTGGTGTGATAAATCTTGTCGCCGCGCTCCTTGAGCTCGTCGAGGGTCCATTCCTTGCTGGTCAGCTCTTTGAGTTGCAGGGCTTCAGCCTTGCGCTCGCCCAGCCACTTTTCGTAGTCGGCCTTTTCCTTGACCTCGACCACGATCGGCATGAAGCCGTGGTCCTTGCCGCACAATTCGGCGCACTGACCACGATAGATGCCCGGCTTATCGATACGGGTCCAGGCTTCGTTGACGAACCCCGGAATCGCATCGCGCTTGACCGCAAAGGCCGGCACCCACCACGAGTGGATAACGTCGGCGGACGTCACGAGGAAGCGCACCTTGGCGCCAATCGGCAGCACCAGCGGCTTGTCGACCTCGAGCAAGTAATGTTCGCCCTTGGTTTCCTTGTTGTGGATCTGATCGGCGGGTGTGGTCAGGTTGCTGAAGAACTCGACGTCCTGGCCCAGGTATTTGTAGTGCCACTTCCACTGATAGCCCGTGACCTGGATATCGATATCCGGCTCACTGGCGTCGTACATCTTGATCAGGGTTGCGGTAGCGGGAACCGCCATGGCCACCAGGATCAGGAAGGGCACGATGGTCCAGAGGATTTCGACGGTGGTGCTTTCATGAAATTTTGCGGCCACCTGCCCGGTCGAGCGGCGGTGGAGAATCATCGACCAGAACATGGCGCCGAAGACGATGATGCCGATCACTACACAGATCCAGAAAATGGTCATGTGCAGGTCAAATACTGCGTGACTGATTTCAGTCGCTCCAGGCGCCATATTCACAGTCCAGGCAGCGTGTGCCGGGCTGAAAATTGACCACAACAGGAGGCCCATCCAGACGTGTGGATGTCGCATCATTGCGGGTTCCCCTTATCGTTCTTGTTATCCCGCCGGCTTTCACCTGCGGCAAGGGAGCGGCTTTTTCAGACTACGAACTTGAATTGCCGAGCCTTGCTGCGTGTGCAGTCGGGCGTCATCAGCTAACTCCATTCCCACCCGAGTATAGACAGCGACTGCCACCTCGCAATGTGATGGCGTAAATGATCTGAAACAGCTGGGACTTGCGTTCAAGGTCACGAATGGAGAAGGATGCAGACGCGTGGTGGCAAACCGATATAACGGCGATGTCTCAAGGATGAAATATTTATGACAAATGCGTCTTAGCCTTTTTCATAAGCCAGCTAAGTTATGTCTTCCCTATTTCATTGCCTTTGTTTCCTGGAGTTTTCATGAACACCGCCGCATTGCGCGAGCAGATCCAAAAAGCCCAACAACACGAGGCCGAGACCGGCCTGTTGACTCGTCATCTGGAAAGCAAACTGCCTCACCTGCACCCGTCGATCCAATTACCGGAGGCAGACGCCAACGGCGTGTTGACGCGTTTTGTCGCCGCCTACATCGATGAAGTGCCTGATCTGCTGGATGCAGCCAATGAAGTTGCCAGGGAAGCGGGTATCGAGTCGATCAAACCGGTGCTGAAAATCGCCGAACAGTACTTCCTCCAGCCGCCGGACATCATGACCGGGCACATCGGGCTCGATAGCCTGCTGGACGAAGCCTATCTGGCGCATCGGTTTGTCGAAGAGGTCAATGACCTGTACATCAAGCATTTTGGCCAGCCACTGATCCCATTGGACATGACAGTCGCCAACCTCATTGCCCACCAATTGATCGGTGAGGAGTTTGCCAACCAACTGGATGAAGTGGTGCACCACGCGGTGGACAGCATGCTCGACGACGAAAGCTTTGCGCTGGAGTCGGTGGAAGCCTACCGCGAAAAACTCAGCAGCCCGGATACAGGCGCTGCGTGGAAGCGCTGGCCATGTATGTCGCGCCGCTTGGGTGTTGGCCTGGAGCTGGATCAGCCCGCCGCATAAAGCTGCAACCCACCTGTAGGAGCGAGGCTTGCCCGCGAAGGCGTCTTCAAGTACGCCAAAAGCTTCGCGGGCAAGCCTCGCTCCTACAGGTGATTTAGCCGGTTGCGCCTACTCCGGTAGTCGTACGCAAACGTCCTTCCAGCCTACGCTTCAACCCCCGCGCCTCAATCAGCAGCTTCGAACCCTTCGCCGCATTCGCCCGCCCCCATTCCTCCAGCAACTCCAGGCACGAATGATCGATGTAGCTCAGGTTATTGAGCGGCACATGCACCGTCGAGCCTGCCGGAATCGTGCCCAGCACCTGTGTCAGCGCTGGCACCTTGAGAAAGGTTGCCGCACCCATCAGCCGCAATTCCATTTCACCGTCCTTGGGCAGATCGATCAGGCTGATCTTCAGTCGCGAGGCTTTCCAGGCAAGTTTGGCCAGGGTCAGCCCGAAACCGATCAGCACGCCAGTCAACAAGTCGGTGAAGATGATTGCCAACGCGGTCGCCGCGTACGTGAACATCGGCATCCGGCCATAACGACCCAGGCCACGGAAAGCTTTCAGGTCGACCAGTTTGAAGCCGGTGTAAACCAGAACGCCCGCCAGGCTCGCCACCGGAATACTTTGCAACACGCTGGACAGCAACAACACAAACGCCAGCAGCCACAAACCATGGAAGATTGCCGACAGTCGCGTGGTGGCGCCAGCCTGGACGTTGGCCGAACTGCGCACGATCACGCCAGTCATGGGCAGCGCACCGAGCAGACCGCAAAGCATGTTGCCAACACCTTGTGCCGATAATTCCCGGTCAAAGTCCGAACGCTGGCCACTGTGCATGCGGTCCACCGCTGCGGCCGAGAGCAGCGTTTCGGCGCTGGCGATGAAGGCCACGGCAAACGCGGCAATCAGCAGCGTGGGATCTGCCAGGTTGAGCAAGTCCGCCGGTTTCAGCCAGTCGATGGCTTCTGCCAGATTGGCCGGCACCTCCACGCGTTTGACTTGCAGTGCGAGTATCAGGCTGGCGGCCGTTGCCAGACCGACACCGAGCAAGGCGCCCGGAACAAAACGCAGGGAGTGCGGACGGAATTTTTCCCACAGGTACATCACGGCAATGGTCGATAGGCCCAGCAGACCGGCCTGCCAGCCAAACGACGGCAATGCCTGAGCAACGGCGGCCGGGAAGGCTGACAGGTTATCCAGCCCGGAAGGCTTGGGCACTGCGTCGAGCATCACATGCACTTGTGATAGCACAATCAGCACGCCAATCCCGGCAAGCATCCCATAGACCACCGCTGGCGCCGTCACCCGAAACCAGCAACCGAGCTTCAAGCGCCCGGCCACCAATTGCAGAAAACCCGCCAGCAACAGGATTGGTCCGAGCATGGCGATACCGTGTTGGCGCACCAGTTCGAACACCAATACTGCCAAGCCCGCCGCCGGGCCGCTGACTTGCAGTGGAGAACCGGCAAGCCAGCCCACGACCAGTCCACCAATGATCCCGGTGATCAAACCTTTGGCCGGCGGTAACCCCGAGGCGATGGCAATGCCCATGCACAAGGGCAGGGCGACCAGAAACACAACCACCGAAGCCAACAGCTCCCGTGGCAGAACAGCTTTGAGTTGCGCAGCACGCATAGGGATTCTCCCGAAGTTTTCTTCAGGCATGGCAAAGCCAGGCTGCTTGATCAGCAGCCACGGCTAAACCACACAAGGATTTAGGAGGTTTTAGAAGCGCGCTTTGGGCGTCGCCACCGGAATCGGATGGCTGCCATCGAGCGGCAGGAAACAACCCTGATCCGCGTCGTAAGCTCTGATTTCGCTGGTTTCGATGTTGTAGATCCAACCATGGATAAACAGATGACCATTGGCCATGCGCGAGGCTACCGACGGATGCGTGCGCAAATGCTGCAACTGAGCGATCACATTTTCCTCGGTGAGGACGTGCATGCTCTCGTTTTCGTCAGCGCAATGGCAGTTTTCCTGGACCATGGTTTTCGCCACTTCGGCATGACGCAACCAGGCTTTGACCGTGGGCATTTTTTCCAGGCTTTGCGGGTTGAGTACCGCGCGCATCGCGCCGCAGTCGGAGTGCCCACAAATGATGATGTGCTGCACGCCGAGGGCCAGGACTGCGTATTCGATGGCCGTGGAAACACCGCCGTTCATCTGCCCATAAGGCGGGACGACGTTGCCGACATTGCGGGTTACGAACAGGTCGCCGGGGGCGCTTTGGGTGATCAGCTCAGGAACGATGCGCGAATCGGCGCAGGCGATGAACATCGCCCTGGGGCTCTGGGCCGTGGCGAGTTTTTTGAAGAGTTCTTCCTGCTGTGGAAAAACCTCGTGATGAAAATGCAAAAAGCCGTCAACGATATGCTGCAACGCTGCATCGGCGGTTTCCGCCTCCGGTTGGGCTGAAGCCGACGCAGCCAGCGGCTGTTTATCCTTGTCACTCATGATTCATCCTCTTTGGCGGAGTCAGGGAATTTTCCCGTTTTGTCCGGTGTGAAGCCAGTGGCTGTTTTAAAAAACATCCAGGTCGAAGATCTCGACCCGTCAGTCACTCGATGAACAAGGTAGCCGTCGAAACTTAACTCAAACTGAATGAAACGCTCTAGAACGTGCGTTCCAGGTCACAAAAAACGTGACCAGCCTAATGGCCAAGCGCCTTTCCAACTACTCAACCATAGGCCAATTGTCCTCAAATCAACGACATTTGGCGACCCGGCGGACAGAAGGCTTCGCAATCCAGATTGAAGCCTTCCCGACGGTTGAGCCCCAGACGCCTGATGGTTTTGGCAAAACGTTGTGCCAACAGATCGGCGAACGGCCCTTCGCCGCGCATCCGGGCGCCAAATCGACTGTCGTAGAGCTCACCGCCACGGCTTTGGCGAATCAGGCTCAACACATGCGCGGCACGTTGAGGATAGTGGGCAGCCAGCCATTCTTCGAACAGCGGCGCCACTTCCAGAGGCAGGCGCAGCATCATGTAAGCGGCACTCTGCGCACCCGCTGCATGGGCCTCGGTGAGCAGGCTTTCGAGTTCGCTGTCATTGATCATTGGAATCATCGGTGAACAGAGCACCCCCACCGGGATTCCCGCTTCGCGCATCACCCGGATGGCCCGCAGACGAGCCTTGGGTGCAGCGGCGCGGGGTTCGAGGATGCGTTTGAGTTCATCGTCGAGGGTGGTCAGGCTGATCATTACGGCCACCAGCCTTTGTCGGGCAAGTTCGGCCAGCAGGTCCAGATCGCGAAGAATCAGCGAGCCTTTGGTAATGATGGTCACCGGATGGCGGTAACGCAGCAGCACTTCGAGGGTTTGCCGGGTGATCTTGTGTTCGCGTTCGATCGGTTGATAAGGATCGGTGTTGGAACCCAGGTTGATCGGTGCACATTGGTAGCCGCGTTTGGAGAGCTGTTCTTCCAGCACATCGGCAGCGTTGGTTTTGGCGATCAGCTTGGTTTCGAAATCCAGCCCCGGCGACATATCCCAATAGGCGTGGCTGGGCCGCGCGTAACAGTAGATGCAGCTATACTGTGCAATAAGTACCAATGCCAGCGGTGAGTGAAATGTCACGGGTTTACAGCTACATGAGGTGGTCGACGGTCGTCCAAGGCGAGAAATCGACAGAGGATCGTCAGCGTCAGGCGCAGGAGGCATTCTGTCGGCACTACGGGTATACGCTGGCGGAAGAGCTGACAGACCCCGGCATGAGCAGTTTTCGCGGAAAGAACGCCCACGAAGGCAAGCTTCGGGAGGTGATCGAACGTGCCAAGGGTGGCGACATTCCACCGGGAAGTCTGCTGCTGTTTGAGAACGCCGACCGGATGACGCGAATGGGTCTATCTGATGCCGTCCCGTTGTTCTTTGAAATCCTTGGCGCCGGATTGAAGATCGGTATTGCCGACAGGCTACAGATTTACACGCCGGGTACGCTCGACCTTGGCGGATTGATGGCCATCCTCGTGGATATGTCCCGTGCTAATGCCGAGTCCCAGCGTAAGAGCGATTTTTCTCGCAAGGGTTGGAAGGACAACCACAAGCGTATGGAATCTGGGGAGGTGGTCACTGACAAGGTGGCCCAGTGGCTGACGGTTGAACGTGTGGGCGAGGAACGCAAGTTCGTAGAGGTCGATGAAGTCGTTAAACAAATACGGGCAATGTTCAAGCTGGCGCTGCAATACGGTCTGTCTGAGACATGCCGTAGGGTGAACGAGCAATACGGCTCCGAATGGAAGGTCTACCAGCTTCAGTATTTGTTGAAGAATCGTCGCCTAATCGGTGAACACACAATCACCAACTTCGATGAGAAGGCCGGGAAGAATCTCCCATCCGACAGGGTGCTGTCTGATTACTATCCGGTAATCATCGACCGTAACCTGTTTGCCGAAGTGCAGGCAGTGATTAGCAAACGTCGCCCGTTCGCTGGGAGACAGGCAGCGTCAAACCTCAACATCTATAGAGGGCTGGTGTTCTGTGCCGCGTGTGGTGGCAGCGTCCGCTTCATGGCGAAGGGTGGTAAGGAATACTTCATCTGCACCAACTCGATGAGCCACACGTGCATCGTTCCGGGTGTCCAGAGCGTTAGGGGCGAGCATCTGCGTAGGTTGTTGTTCCGATTCGAACACTGGACCAACCTGAAGAGCTACTTCATGGAACATTCCGACGACCTTAAAACCCTGGCCCGTGAGCGTGACGAACTGCTAGCCCTGATCGACAAGATCGCGGTTCGCACGAAACAGACTGAACAGCGGGTGATGGACGAGGATGATCAAGACCGGCAGGAGGCGTATATCGGCATACTAGCAAAGGCCAAGGGCGATGATCGTGTAGCGCGAGCGAAGTTGGTAGACGCAGAGGCCAAGCTTGCCGAGATGGAGGACGCATTCAGCATTGTCGGATTCGATATCAGTGATCGTGTGGATTGGATGTTGTACGACAGGAGCGAGGAAGCCGCATTGGAGCGGGCGAGGATTAATCGTTACCTGATCACCATCTTCGAAAAAATGCTCATCGACTTCCAAGCGAAGACACTCGATACGTTTGTACGCGAGCAGTTCCAAGGGAAGGTGAGGCCGTTACATGCGGGCATTAGTGCCCCAGCGGACAAACGATTCAAGAAGGCGCCAGTTACAGGCACCATCCGCATATCCGGGCGTACAGGTCCTAAGAAGCCTCATAAGTCACCCCCGATGTTCACTGCTGAAGAACTTGCCGAGTTGAAGGGCGTGGGCTGGGAGTCCGTGGTAGAGGTTATTCCGAAGAAGAAGCCAACGATGTAGCGGGCTCGGGATAAAGGGCGGCTACATTCGAGAGTCGAAACTAACGCAACCCGCGTAAATAATGGCGAAAGCTGGTTGACTTGCTAATAAAGTACGTGCTAGGGGTTGACAAATCGCACTTTCATGCTATACTTCTCATATAAGGACAGAGGAATAAAACGCTCTGTCAAGAAGTTCGCTATCAGCGTTTCCAAGCAGACCGAACAGCCGCCCTACAGGGTTCTCACGTTTCACCGGGTAACGTTGGCTACAACTCGGTAGGTGGTCTGATTCACCATCGCCGTTACAGCCGCAAACGTCAGGGTTCATTGCTTCCCAGCGGCAACAAATTCGTATCACCATGAAACCGAAGACATAGATGTACTTGAGATGGGTAAGAGGCCACCACTTCTTACCCATTCTTTTTGCGTCGAGTTCGGTTCCACTAACAACTTCCCAATTCACATATCCGACACCCATAGGAGACTTATGGCCGTAGTAATTCGCCTGTGCAAACACTGCAACAGGTCATTCTCAAGTAAGACCCAGCGAGCTGTGTATTGCTCGCCAGCGTGCAACGCCGCATTCCATATGCAGAAGAGACGCAAGTTAATCAATCTCGACACAATTAACCCACCGCAACCGGAGGAACAGAAATCATGAACGCTATCGTCACACACAAACAACGAATGGCACGCTACCAAACACGCCAGCCTGTAACCCTGAACTACCGCAAAGACCCCAACCGTGAACACTCGGTTATCGACCTTCAGGGCATGTACTACGATGTATTAGCAGTTTTCAACAAACATATGGACGGCGTAGCGGCTCAAGAGCGAGCAGAGTTTGCAAGCATCGTCCGTGCCCTTGTCACTTGCTATCTTGAAGAGTCTAACGATGGTAGGACAGTACGTGTTCTCGAAAACACAGTGCACAGTTCTGTCGTAGCTAAGTTAGTGCGTGAAGAACTATGCCGTCTAGTCGGTGCGTATGTGCCAGAAGACGGAGAGGGAAGTGTAGAAGTGCATAATCAGTCTCTGCGTCAACGCCAACAATTGGCCGACGCTGCATATGCTGAATGCCGTATCAAACATCCAGCGATGACAATTGATATGTCTGACCTGACGACTGCCGAGGCTTTATTGAAGTCTTTGGGTTTTCTTGAATCACTAGAGGGGTTGGATCATGCTCAAGGATGAACAAAAGCGGAGGGACACAGCGGAGTATTTGAGGGCATACATTGCCAGACACATGCACCACATGAGCCCCGAGGCTATCAGTGAAGAGTTACAGGTTCCGCTGTTTGCAGTGAAGCTGCACTGGCCTAACCCCGCTAGATAGATCACACACCGCAACACCAATAACTAATCGCATCGACTGATCAAGTTCAATCAGCGAATCACTATGCCTGGGAATCGGGCAACACTACATCTATGGAGAATTAAAATGAGTAACAACAACGTATTGACCACAGTGACAAAACAGATGGTCGCTGAATGCAAAGCTGAAGCGGAACTGGCCTATATGAACCGAGTAGGCGGATTTGCCGAAGACTTTCAAGGCCAGCCGGATAGACACGGAAACCTTCCACGCCGCATGTTCCGTGGTGCACAAGTAGAGTTCACCGCTAAAGGAGTTAATGCACTTCTTGATCTTGTGTTTGAGAAAGTTGCACAGGGATACAAGCGATGTGCAACAGAGGCCACAAGTTACGGGATTGAACATTTTGTATATTTGAAGAAGCCAGACGCAGAGATTCAACTTGAATTGCCAGAGGTGCTGAAAGAAGCGGAGGCTGAGTTGCGTGCAAGAGTAGACAAAGCCAATGAGGCAATCATTGCTGACACTATCGCCAAGCGTAAGGCTGCTGTTTTGAGAGAGCGTGAAGAGGCTGCTAAGGCCGCTGATGTCGCACTTGAAGCTGAGTTGGAAGTTGAAGTGCGTGCTGCATTGAAAGGAGCTAAGTAATGTTGGATAAATGCACAGAGATTCTTATGCGTAGATATGACCCTACAAACGCGTTGCTTGAATGGGCGAATCAGCCAAAAGCGGTAGAGGTAGAGAAACAAGCCGATGGCCCGAGTGAGGAAGACCTAGCCCTCTTGCAATCTTACAACATCACTCAAGACGATATCCTGAAGAAACGAGAGGAACTGTTCAAGAGTTGGGGGTTGGATACAGCGAATCGTCACGAGCCTTTAGACAAGTTTGTCGTTGCCGCTGTTATTGAAGACGCTCGTGCACTACTCAATAAGTGTGTGGATAGTGCTAGCGGCGAAAAGAGGATTTCATTAGTTATGTCTTCGGCAGATTACACGGACAAACAAATCACGGCTGCTGTCACTGCATACAACCGGGAACATCCCGAACATATGTCGCATAGCTTCCAACTTCCAGTAACCATGAACGGGATTCCCGCTAATAGCTGGGTTCTGGTACTACCAAATGGAGAGACACAATGACACACACTCTACAGCAACACCTGAGCCGCTTAGACGAACACTCGCACCGAAGCGCATACCTGCTATCAGTTACAGACAACTTCAGTCCACGCAAGCTCAACAAGGCTCTCAGAGAGCGTATGCGTTTGATGTCTAGTGTCTCTCGATACACATCCGTTTGGGTGAAAGTTGACGACGGGTTACTATTCCTAGTGAGTGGCCCGCTTGTTGTAACTGAGATTGCGTATAGCTTTTTGTCAGACTACAGAGAGACAGGTGGCTATACGGAGTCTCAGTTGTACCGAGGAACAGCCCGTAAGTTGTTTCATGAGGTTGTGCAGACTCAGTTAGCCGGATACGTGCAGTCAGGGCGTAGTTACGGTGCAAGCCGATGATCAGTGAAAACATCGCCAAACTCACGGGGTTACTCAACTTCCAAGTTGATCTGAGCGGGCTTGCTCGATTCACCAGCGGCATGGAAGCAGCACGCCGCAAGATGATGCAACTATCTAAAGAGGCTACGCAGCTAGAGAAGCGGCTGAATCTCAAGCTGGGCATCAAGACTAACAGTGCCGACAGAGACAAACTTGATAAACAAGTTCGGGCATCACTAGATAGAGAGTCGAAGGCGGAAGTGTTGTTGCAGCGTGCCCGTAGGGCCACTATGACAGCGGACCTGGCCTCTCAGAAGTTGACCATGGCAAACACCAAGGAACAAGCCTATATCGTCTCACAGAGCCTCAGGGACCAGCAGCAGCAAGCTATATTGGAGAGTAAACGGCAGAAGGCGAGAGCTGATCAACTTAAAGCCAGCGGGATTGCTGCAAAGAACGAGAACGCACTCACAACAGCGAAGTTGAGACAAGCCAAGCTTGAAACAATCCTAGGCCAAGCCCAGCAGCGAACAGTCATTCTTCAGAATAAACAGCTTCAATCAATGACCTCTATGCAACGTGCCGAAGTGGCTTTGCAACAATTGAGGGAACGTGGTCAGCGTGCAATTGAGCGACATACATCAGTTAGCACAGCCGCCAAGGAACGTGGTCAACGTCAAACAGAGAAGCACCAACAACAACAGGAACGATTCCAATGGCAACAAGCTCGCCAACAAGTATGGCAAGCCAATCAGAATCGTCCTAAGCCTGTTGAATCAGGTATGAGCGGTGTTGGTATGTTGGCAGGGTTTGGGGCTGTAGGGGCGGGACTGTGGGCAGCTACAGCGGCTATCCAGAAAGTGGGTGAACACCTCGGCCAAGTTCAAACTCGTGTCAGCGATAATCAACAGTTCTCCAACATCATTGAACAGTCAGCGGGCAAAAATCCGGCTAACCAGAAGTTTGCAAAATCCGAATTCCTTCGTATCTCTGAGAGGTACGGAACTGAAGTGAGCAACGAGGCAGCCAAGGGCTACCGTACATTCCTGTTAGCTCAGATGTCCCGTGGCAAGAGCATCAGTGACGCTACAAAGATGTTTGAGACACAACAGAGTGCCTTCCGTGGGACGGGCATGAACCAAGAAGAACAGCGTAGAGCTGCGTTGCAGTTGCAACAAGTACGCAGCAAGGGCAAGTCTGATGGTGAGGACTTGAACACATTGAGTGAAGCGGCGCCGTTGTTGGTTGATCCAATCCGTCGTGCATGGGCTGAGCGTAACAAGCACAAGCTGGACGACAAGTTAGAGAAAGACTTCCGTGCAAGTACCAAGAAAGGCAACTTGCTCGCTGTAGACTTCGACAGAGGATTGGAAATCTTTAATAGAGACAACGCCCCAGCGATTGCCAAGCAGTCTGCAAGTATCGACGCTAACGCTACACGGTTGACTAACAAACAGTTCCTACAACAACAGGACATCGACTCTAACCCTGAGTTGATCGCTAGTGTTAACAATCGGATTCAAGCAGAGACAGAGTTGACAGAAGCCCTAAAACCTTTGAAAGAGGCAACGGCTCAACTTGATACAGCATTCATGAATATGGCTGCAAGCTTCTTGCGGTTCACGATGGGCAAAGATGAAACATCAGCGGATGCAGGTAAGAAGGTTGACCTACTAACACCAGACATGCCAGCGATTGATCCGAGAGCGTTAACTGATGCTCTGCCGAACACTGGTAAAAAGGTTGAAGATCCGGTGGACAACTTCTGGCGTAAAGTCTTCGGGCTCGATGTTGATGGTCCGGCGAAGGATTTGAAAGTGCCAGAGAAAGATTTGTCCGGTCTTAATAGTATCTCGCTCAAGTTGGATAACTTGTTCAAGAGTCTTGATATGAGTGATATGGCAGATGGTCAACTAAGACGTTTCCGTCCCGACGCATTTGAAACCTTCGACGCATCTAGTGCCTTTCGAAACGCCAAGGCTCAGTCAGAGGTTAGTTATCCAGTTCCACCACAACGCTCTCTTGATTCTAAGAGGGATGTTACAACGAACAACATTACTGCCCCGGTCACTGTAAACATTACTGCGAAGACAGACGCCACTCCTGAAGAAATCGCCAAAGGAGCTAAAGCAGTGTTTGAGGATGAGATTACCAAAACTTGGAGTCGTGCTAACGCTAACTTTGGAACAGAAACAGAATAACAAATAGCCTGTGCAAACAGGCTTTCCACTAATAACAAGGAGTTTTATGAACGCAATTATCAGAAGCGTTATCGTCGCATGTGTGATTCAAGTCATCGCTTTCGTAAGTCTTGGCAGTTACATCTACACACGGAACAACCAGCAAGCGGCCTATTACGCCGCAATGGCAGAACGCAACGCAGCAGCGTACACAGATGATGTCGCTCTACGGTACTACAACGAACTGCAAGTGGAGCGTAGTGATGAACGTGCGGCCTTACACGAATACATCGATAAACGAATTGACTTGAAACTACGTCAAGCACTTGAAGAGAAGTAACACCACCGTAGGATAGCATTGTGCTAACCGCATTCACGTCTAAGCCACGGCCCGTAAGGGCTAGAGAGGTTTTTACATGGACATATAACCCACTCAGGAGAATCCTGCATTGAAACCGATGGAATATCACACACGGGGCGAAGCCCTTACAGCAGCAATGGAACTAATCGGCAGTACACGTAAACGCCTTGTCGTTGAACAGGTAGTCAATTCATACGGCAATCACCGGTACTGCGTCTTTCACCCTAATGGCGATGTCGCCATTACAACTCACGGATAACAACAGATGAAAACTTGCACATGCCGTAACTGCAATCACGTATTCGCCGCCATCAAAGTTGAAGTCTTCTGCTCTGGTCGCTGCCGACACACATACACACTAACAAATCCTAAAACCCCTGCTAACCGCGATGGAGCAAATCATGAAGCCAGTAACACCAACCAAACCTGTTAAGTCACAACGTCGTCCTACATGTGGACACTGTAAAGAACGATTCAGGACCACCAGTGCAACAAAATCATTCTGCACTCCTGAATGTCAGAAGGCCGCCAAGGCAATTAAACGTAAGTCTAAGAATGTCAATGATGCCAGTCGGTCAGCGTTCTTCTACTACCTTGCAAAAGAATGTAAGCGTGCGGGAACACTTTTGATTCTGCACGGCCACACTCCCGAGTCACTGACTGAACTTCATGCAGTCTACAAACAAGCCTTTCGCGTGAATCAGTACGGTGATGTTGATCACTTCCAACTTTCCCATATTGCTGCTGTTAAAGGAAAGAACACGCTGGGCCTGTTACATGCCGAGAATCTGGTTATCAGTCCTACGGAGTTGAACAAGGCTCACGGAGTGAAGCACTACGGCTCAGGCAAGTACATCAGCCGAACAAGCATTAATCCTCGTCATGCTGTTGATAAAGATGAACCAGAGGGTGCAGTGCTTGACCGGCTGATTGCTTACTTGGGAGAGAGTGTTGTGGCGGCCACTGTCAAACTTGCAGGTATCAAGCCTACGGACCGTCAGAAGAACCTTGCATGGCTTCGTGACAACTTGGATGCGACCAATCCAGAGCACGCTGTTCACATCGGTGCTATCGAAACGATGAAGGGCAAACAGTTGAAAGAACTCCGTGCTGAGATGGAGCATAGGTTGGTGCGTGAGTTCGGAGTCAAGAGAACGGCTCACTCAACTTTTGGCGTGTTACGTCTTGAGTTGGACCGCCATGCAGCGTATCGACCAGAGTTAAAACAACTCTCTGACCAACTCCTGGCCGTTCATGAATCTAAAGGCCACAGAGAAGCATGGGATGTGCAAGAAGATGAAGAACAGGCATTGTTCGATCTGCTGCACGGTCGTAATGTAGCGGATGTGCAAGACGTTCTAGATGTTCTGATCCTACGGAACACTCGCCTTCCAGAAGTTGATGTGAACGTACATGACACTCCAGATGGATTTGAGCGTATTGGCGACTACATGCCGATCAACATTCCACTGTGGGCTATCCGAACGGATAACGTCGGGCACACTTACTCAACCGCAGCACCGTACTGAGTCAATGAGCCCTACCAGCAATGGTGGGGCTTTCTGTTGCCTGTGATAAAGGAAACTCACTTGCCGGGTAAGATACGGTTGTTCTAACCGTTATTGCCGCAGCCCTTGTATTGCGTGGCTTGTAGCCATTATAAGTGGACATACAAAGGCGAGCGAAGCTCATATCACTTAGCTGCTTCAACGTTCCCAACCCAGAGTTTAGTATCGGTTGGATTGCGTCCTGGCCTCCAATACACATCCCCGTATATTTCATCTGGGATTCGGTACACGAGTTTCGTCTTCATCGTAATCAACGGATTAATCTTCCGGAACCACATGTTATAGCCTTCCAGCATAATTGGTTCTGTCGAGTCAAACTCGTAATCTTTGCCGTTGTAGTTAATAAACAGGCTGCCTTCAAATGGTTGACGGGATTCGGTATCTAAGTTCTTGAATGATGCGTGGACGATAAAAAATCGAGAGCCTGCCCATGTTTTTGGCTCGGAGTATTTGTTGCCTGTGCCTACAGATTTTCCGTATTCACCACTTTCGGCTTTAACTCGGAAGTATCCAATGTCAGCGGTATTCGTAATGGCTGAGGCTCGTTGGACATAGTCTGAGGGGAACTGAGCATTCACGCCCATTCCTGCTCCCACTGCGGCAATACGACACCATGTAAACTTTTTGATGTTGGCTTGTATCGGTTTGGATTTCTTCGAATTGAGTATTGCTTTCCACTTTTTTGACGTGTCGTCAATGGTTTGCCGAGAGAACCCATTGTATTCATAGTTGCTCAACAGGTTGGGTTTGTCTTTCAATTTTTCTTTGAACTCGACAAGGCTGGAGTTGAATCTCAGATTGCTGGCTATGAACCGTGTTTGGAAATCACCAAGCAGGGTATCCCTACCAGCAACGAAGCCCAGAGCTTGAGACTTCTCGTAAACATCGGCGAGTTCGCTAAGGGTGTCTTGTTCTTGTGCTGCGAAACCATCCAAATACTTGCCGCATTCAGCCGATGAGAAGAACTGATCTTTCATGACTTGAGTGGCGATAGGGTCTTTGTCGGCGGCAATTGCGGTGAGTGAGAGTAGTGTTCCAGTGACTGCTAGTATCCAACGCATTTTGTCGCCCCGTGTCCATGTTGTGCGGCCATTATCCATGATGGCACCCGGCGCCGACAGTGTTTACGGAAACCTCGGAATAACCTCGTTTAACCTCCCAAAACCTCTAGGCCCATCACTCGATTGACCTGGGGCTAACTGGTGCCCATGGCTACAGCCCGCATTCCGTATAGGCAGTGGTTACAAGTTGCGTAGTCGGACCCTGTGAGAGTGTTTAACCCTGAGTTTATGCACCGAAACGCCATATTTCCCCCGTAATCGTAGAATTCGTGCAAGACACGAGCAGCCCACGCCCTCGGGTTCATGTCAACTGCCAGATGTCGGCAAATGCCCCCGTGGGCTAGGCTGCTGGTTTCCACATCACGGACGAATGCTCATGCCAAACAACACAGACGCCAACATCGCCACAGCCGACGTGCTGACCTTGTTACTGCATAACCAACACGCCCTAGCTGCCGCTATAGAGGAAGTAGCCTCGTGGGTGAGGGCTAATGGTTCACCTGAAGTTCATGACAACGCCATCACAGCACTGGCCACCCTCGATAAGAACGCATCCGCCATCACCGCTGGCATCCTGAAACTGAGGCAATAAAAGGCAACGGAATCACATATAACAAACCTAGAACGACCGTTCACAGAGTGTTATGCTGGCCCTCAGACGGATTCCAGAGGGCGAGAACATGACCATCATCGACGTAGTGAGCTACTGCCGAGTATCCAGCCAAGGGCAGGGCGAGTCTGGTTTGGGTCTTGAAGCTCAGCGTGAGTACATCGACCGTGCAGCCAAGCAGAACGGCTGGAACATCGTTGGTGAGTTCGTTGATGTAGTGTCGGGCAAACTGGCAATCGAGGATCGTCCAGAAGGTGCCAAGGCATTAGCCCTGTGCAAGAAGCTTGGTGCAAAGTTGGTAGTCGCCAAGCTGGATCGCCTGTCCCGTTCCGTTCACCACATCGCCCGTCTGCTGGATGAGGCAATGGATTTCAAAGTGGCAACGATGCCACAGGCCGACAAGTTCCAACTCCACTTGTTTGCAGCACTGGCAGAACAGGAACGGTCGTTCATTGCCAGCCGTACCAAGGAGGCTCTGGCAGCTCTCCAGAAGCGTGCTAATGAAGGTGATGTGCAGTCGCTGGAGAAGATCGCCCGTCGTACTGATGCACTGGAGAAAGGCCGTACTGATGCCAACCGGGCTAAGGCCAGTGAGGCTATTCAACAGCGTGTGAATTCGTGGCAAGAATCGGTGCGTGATCCGATAGACCTGTGTATCCGCAAGGGCGGTCGCACACTGCAACAGGTGGCTGACTGTCTGAACGGTAAGGGCATCACCACAAGCCGGGGCGGTTCGTGGTCGTCTATGCAGGTGAAGCGAGTCATGCAGAACCTGGCCCTCACGTTCCCTTCGAAAGAAGAGGTTCTGTAACGTCCTACAGGGGCATTCTAGTGACCAGTCGTCACACCTTTGACCCAGAGAGAACATGGTTATAGGTCGTCTGAAGTGGCGTTGTAGAGCCTCACAGACTGATCTTGAAGGGCGATCAACTTATTTTAGGATCAAGAATGATTCCTATTTGAGTAGTGGTAGGCTCGCTCATCGCATTCGGTAGAACCGACAGAATCTCGTACAATCGCCTCGCTCACCCGGTGTGGACAGTGCCCGTCTTCGCTGGATGCAGTACGTCACGCCGGGTGAGCCCCATCATTATTTTCCAGCCTGAAAACCGAATCGCCTCAAGAGTCGCACTCCTTCTCGCGGCGGGGCGTGGGATTCTGTGGGAAGAGGCTCCCGGCCCATTTGTGCCAAGGCCAGAAAAAAAAGCGGGCGATGAGTTTCTATGTCAGTTCGACGCCCGGTATCGATTTGCTTGCCCACGTAGCAACCTTCCCTCTAGACATCATCGTCATTGCCTCTTCGTAGACGCGCCTCTTGAGTGGGTCTTTGCCATTCATGTTGCACAGGCGTTTAGCGAATAGATTTCGGGTCATTTCCGAGACTGGGTCTTTGTTCCCGTTCAATCGACGTAAGCAGAAAACTTCCGCGTATGCCTCTGCCTTGTCCAATGAAATCGACTTGCCGTCTTGGTAGTTGATGCCTCGGATCATGTCGTCAGCATGCCCCAGCTCGTGCAGAGTAATTCCGTACCGGACATATTCGTTCAAGCTGGCGTAGTTCGACATCTCCCGCTTGATGAAAATCACGGGCTTGAGAAGTCCACCGATTTTCACGAGGATTGTTACCCCCGCATGCAGTATTTCTGATTGCTGATAGCGAACAGCATCCGCCTCATCCTCAGACTCAAACCCTTTGACCTCTTCAATTTCTAGGCCATGGCTACGACACGCTTCACGGATGTCGAAGCCTTCAAGCGTGTCTATTTCGTAGACGCCATGGATGTCCAGCCCACAGTGGTCAGCAAGGTTCGCTGTAATGAATGCCTTTAGCTCTGTTGTGGGGTTGTCTAAACCGTCTGTGCTCATAATCGTCCGTCCATAGTGGATTTGAGTTGCGAGCTTACCGGGTGCAGTAGCTGGCTGCCATCACGTCACATGTTCGACCTGGGGCTCAAGGTTTCTCCTGTTTCGAGTAGTCGCCGTAGGCATAGCCCAACAGTGCCGTTTCCCTCCCACTCTCTCGCCGGTACAGGTCTGTCAGCGTCCACTTCAGCCGTTCGTGTTCAACCTTCAAGGCTGCAAGCTCCGTTGAGCTGTCGCGGTACATGACGATCATTCCGGCGATGGTCTTGTGAGCCCTGCGTAAATCCCGGCGTGTCGTTTCCAGCTCAGCACCCAGCAAATCACATTGGTGTTTCAGCAGCTCAAGGTGAGAGGGCATGCCCAGCTCAAACCCAGAGTCGTCAATCAAATCGTCTTTCATTCTGTCGCCTAAGACGCTCACCAGAGGGCTAGATTTCACGTACAGCTCATATCGGTACGTATCATTGAATACAGTCAGCCGTGCTCGCAGCCGCGATAAGGATTGATCGAGCGATCGAAGGGCAGGTCCGGCGAGTTATTGCGGGTGATGATGGTTTTCGCGGTCTCGATGCGCACCTCGGTGCCCTGGGTCATCGGCGCTTCCTGATACCAGCCGTCGTCCTCGGCCACCGAGCGACTGGGGGCGAAGCGGTTGTGCGGGTTGGTCGCGGTGCCGCGACCGCGTGGGGGCAATGGCGTGTTCATGGGGTGAACCCTTGATGCTGTATGTGCATACAGTATCGCAAGGGTCGTCAGCGAGCTACTGCCGTTCGGCGCTTTTTATATCAACGACTAATTAACAGATTAATCAGGTAAGTAAAGATGGGCGTCTCCCAAGTTTTTGCAATTGAGGGTTACATATGAATAATGGCCTAAAAGTTATGTTTGTCTGTATTGTCCGAATCGCTGTAAACATAAATATGGATAACACTTAAAAGGACTTACTAATGTCGTATTTCAATCGTCGTGGCATCTTTTTACAAAAACTTGGGCCTACCATAGTCGACCCGGATGAAGTTTTGGTCTCCATGCAGTTTGCCTTGAAAGAATCAAGTCTGGATGGTAATGGCACTCCCACTGAGAGCCTGCTGAGTTCCACCATTTACGTTGCTTCGTCTTACGATGGTGGTCAATCTTTCAGTATTGGCGATGCCCGAGACGTGGACGGTGACGGCGACATCGACGACAGCGACAAGGCAAAGCTGCTGGTACTGGCCAAAGCTTACGCAAATATTGTCAATCCGTAATTGATGAATGCCGGTCGGCCTCAACAGGCTGACTGACTGTCATAGGTCCAATGGTCTGCTGCGCATGGGGTTCATGCGCAGCAGCTTGGGTATACAGGGAAAGTATTATGTGGACACCAGGCGATACAGGCGTCTTTCTACAGCGAGTAGAAACACCTGAAAGTAATAAAATAATTATAAGGTTAGTGCGAGAGCAAGGTGCAGGGCTTTATACCAACATAACCACCATGGCGTTGCATATAACGGCCGGGACTGAAGAACACAAACTCGACTACGACCCCTGGTCTGATATAGACGTCATTCCAGACAATAACATTGATGAGAAGGACGTAGACGCTATTACTCAACTCGCTCTCGCCTTTTATCGTCAATCGGTAGTTGATGTTGGCTACGGAGCATTTCTTTCTCTTGAACCAGAAGACCTTGTTGATACCTTTGATCCAGATAAACCTGTTGGACCCGTTCCTCCTCAGAGAATCGGGGTGCAAATTGAAGTGCTGGATATGGAGGATGGTGATGAGTCGGAGTTCGACTATGCCTTGACTGCTTTATCCGTGGACGATGGCGCAAGTTTTATAGTCCGAAGGATCGATCCCTACACCGGCATCGTTCGCATCCAGGGGCTGGACGACCTGCTCAAATCGTTCATCAAGCTAAAATTGTAAGTCCGAGCCTTCTGAAGGCCAGGCAGCACCGTTTCACGTTTCATTGACACCCCCCTCACAGGGCTTTGACCGTTCAGGGGTGATTCTGGGTGCCAATATCCAGCCTCTCCCTGAACGGTCACCCAAGCATGTCACTACCGCGCTGTATCCCTGCGATATGCCTATCGCTGGTCGCCTGTTTCAACCTGACCCTGGCCCACGCTGACGACACCACTTTGCACCGTCCTGCGGAGTGGGCTCAATCCGTTGAGGTGCAATACAACCTCTATCAAATGTCGCCGACGCTCTATCGAAGCGCACTACCAGACCAGGGCGCCGTGTCATTACTGCAAAAGCTCAAGGTCGCCACCGTTATCAATTTCCTGCCCGAATCGGATTCAAGCTGGTTATCCACGCCAGATATCGCACAGGTTCAACTGCCTTATCGCACCAATCACGTGGATGACGCGGATGTAATCAAGGCCTTGCGCACCATTCAAGCCGCCGAAGCCAAAGGCCCGGTACTGATGCACTGCAAACATGGTTCGGACCGCACCGGCCTGATGGCGGCGATGTACCGTGTGGTGGTGCAGGGTTGGAGCAAGGAGGATGCGCTGAGCGAAATGACCCAGGGCGGTTTTGGCGACAGTACCCATTTCAAGGACGGTGTTCGTTACATGATGCAGGCCGATGTCGACAAGCTTCGCACGGCGCTGGCCAACGGCGATTGCAGTACCAGCCCGTTTGCCGCGTGCTCGATGAAAAGCTGGTTCAAGTCGGCCCACGTTGAATAAGTTGCCCCTCACTGCATTGCACAGTGAGGGGGCAGCTATCAGTGCTGCTCGTCAGGCTTTTTCTTCAGCTTGGGGTTCGGGAAAAACTGCACGGCCTGAACCTTGGCATCCGGCACCTTCAGCGCCGACGTGTTAACCCGCGTGCCCAATTCCTTGGGCACGGACAGGCCTTGTTCATTCAACGTGTCGGAATAACCGCAGGCCACGCATTCGCGATGCGGGACTTCGTCTTCGTTCCACATCATCAACTTGTCCGGCTCGCTGCATGCCGGGCACACCGCACCGGCGATAAAGCGTCTTTTGGTAATCACAGGACCCTCACTCATGCTGCCGCGACCTCACTCAGGCCGCTGTGGCGCAAGAGTGCGTCAATCGACGGCGGACGTCCGCGGAAGTCGACGAACAGCACCATTGGTTCCTGAGAACCACCGCGCGCCAGGATCGCTTCGCGGAACGCGCGACCGGTGTCGGCGTTGAGTACGCCCTCTTCTTCGAACTTCGAGAACGCATCGGCCGACAGCACTTCAGCCCACTTATAGCTGTAGTAACCCGCCGCGTAACCACCGGCGAAGATGTGAGCGAAACTGTTCGGGAAGCGGTTGTAGGCCGGCGGACGCATGACCGAGACCTCGTCGCGCACGCCTTCGAGCACTTGCAGCACGCTGCGGCCGTCGCCGTGGGTGGCATGCAGTTCGAAGTCGAACAGCGAGAATTCCAGTTGGCGAACCATCATCAGGCCGGACTGGAAGTTCTTCGCCGCGAGCATTTTTTCCAGCAGATCCTGGGGCAACGGTTCGCCGCTTTCGTAGTGACCGGAGATCAGCGCCAGACCTTCCGGCTCCCAGCACCAGTTTTCCATGAACTGGCTTGGCAGTTCGACCGCGTCCCAGGCCACGCCGTTGATACCGGACACGCCAGCGTGTTCGACACGGGTCAGCAGGTGGTGCAGGCCATGGCCGAATTCGTGGAACAGGGTGGTCACTTCATCGTGGGTCAGCAGCGCAGGCTTGCCGCTGTCGGCCGGGGTGAAGTTGCACACCAGATTGGCCACCGGGCTTTGCAGTACGCCTTCTGCCGTGCGACGACGATCACGTGCGCCGTCCATCCAGGCACCGCCACGCTTGTTGGCGCGAGCATAAAGGTCGAAGAAGAAACGCCCGACGTGTTGGCCGTTTTCCTTGATTTCGAACAGGCGAACGTCCGGGTGCCAGGTGTCGAAGCCTTTCAGCTCGGCGATCTCGATGCCGTACAGACGTTGAACGATGGCAAACAAGCCACCCAATACCTTGTCGATCGGGAAGTAGGCGCGAAGGGCTTCCTGGGCAACGCTGTAGCGCTGCTCGCGAAGTTTTTCACCGTAGAAACCGCTGTCCCAGCTTTGCAGGTCCGGGCAGCCTTGTTCGGCGGCGTAGGCTTTGAGCTGTTGCAGATCCTGAGCGGCAAACGGTTTGCTGCGCTTGGCCAGATCGCGTAGGAAACTGAGGACCTGATCGCTGGATTCGGCCATTTTGGTCGCCAGACTCAGCTCCGAGAAGCTGGCGAAACCCAACAGCTTGGCCAGCTCCTGACGCAGGTCGAGGATTTCTTCCATGACCGGGCCGTTATCGTTCTGCCCGGCATTCGGGCCTTGATCCGACGCACGGGTGCAGTAGGCCGCGTAAACTTCTTCGCGCAGGCTGCGGTCCTGGGCGTAGGTCATCACCGCGTAGTAGCTCGGGAATTCGAGGGTGATCAGCCAGCCGTCGAGGTCCTTGGCCTGCGCGGCGGCAGCCATTTGCGCCTTGGCCGAATCGGTCAGGCCTGCCAGGGTAGCTTCATCGGTGACATGCTTGGTCCAGGCCTGAGTCGCGTCGAGCAGCTGGTTGGAGAAGCGACTGCCCAGCTCCGACAATTTGCTCTGCACTTCGGCGTAACGCTTTTGTTCGGCTTCCGGCAGGTCGATACCCGACAGACGGAAGTCACGCAGGGAGTGTTCCAGGATAGTTTTCTGCGCCACGTCGAAACCGGCAGCTTGCGGGCTGTTGGCCAGGGCTTCGAAGGCCTCGAACAACTCGCGGTTCTGGCCCAGCTCGGTGGAGTAGGCGCTCAATGCTGGAAGGCACGACTCGTAAGCTTCACGCAGCTCGGCGCTGTTGCACACGGCGTTCAGGTGGCTGACCGGGCTCCAGGCCGCGCCCAGACGGTCATTGAGTTCGTCCATCGCCAGCACCAGGCCGGCCCAGGTTGGTTGTTTGCCTTGGGTTTTGAGGATCTCGATAATGGCGGCGCGGTTGTCAGCCAGGATCTGGTCAATGGCCGGTTGCACGTGTTCGGCACGGATCGCCGAGAACGGCGGCAGGTCGTAGGACTGCAAAAGAGGGTTGTTCACGCTCACGGTTGGCACCTTGGCTGGAAGAAACATGGAGCCATCTTAATTACAATCGACGCTCACCGCAGCTATCAGCAACAGAGAGAAACCCTATCGTGACCCTTCGCAAGTATCAGAACCACATGCCGTTGCTCGGCAAAGGCGCTTTTGTCGACGGCTCGGCGGTGGTGATCGGCGACGTCGAAATCGGCGAAGACAGCTCCGTTTGGCCGCTGACGGTGATCCGCGGCGACATGCACCACATCCGTATCGGTGCGCGCACCAGCGTGCAGGACGGCTGCGTGTTGCACATTACCCACGCCGGGCCGTTCAATCCCGATGGCTTCCCGTTGCTGATCGGAGACGATGTGACCATCGCTCATAAAGTCATGCTGCATGGCTGCTCGGTGGGCAATCGGATTCTGATCGGCATGAGCAGCATCGTCATGGACGGCGCGGTGGTCGAGGACGAAGTGATCATTGGCGCCGGCAGCCTGGTCCCCCCCGGCAAGTGCCTGGAAAGCGGTTTTCTTTATGTGGGCAGCCCGGTGAAACAGATTCGGCCGCTGACTGACAAGGAAAAAGCCTTTTTCACCTACAGCGCGGCGAACTACGTGAAACTCAAGGACCTGCATCTGGCCGAAGGCTACGACAAGCTCTAAGCCTCTAATAAAGCGTCCCGCTATTGCTCAGGAATTTTCATGCATTACCCAACCGTTTTGTTCGACCTCGATGGCACCCTGACCGACCCGCGCGAAGGGATCACCCGTTCGATCCAGTTCGCCTTGAGCAAGTTGGGTATCGACGAGCCCGACCTGACCAAGCTTGAGCACTTCATCGGCCCGCCGTTGTTGCAGGCGTTCATGCAGTTCTATGACTTCGACGAAGCCAAGGCCTGGGAGGCGGTCAACTTTTACCGCGAACGCTTCAAGGTCACCGGCCTGTACGAAAACCGCGTCTTCGACGGCGTCACGCCGCTGTTGGAAACCCTTGGCGGACAAGGGCGACAGCTGTACATCGCGACCTCCAAGCCATGGATTTTTGCCCGGGAAATCGCCCGACACTTCGACTTCGCCAAACACTTCAAAGTGATTTACGGCAGCGAACTGGACGGAACCCGAACCAATAAAGTCGAGCTGATTGCCCACCTGATGGCCGAAGAAGGCCTGGACCCGGCCAACACCCTAATGATCGGCGACCGCAAACACGACTTGATCGGTGCACGCAGCAATGGGCTGGATGCAGCGGCGGTGGGTTATGGTTTTGGCAGCAGGGAAGAATTGAGCGCAGAAGCACCGGCCTATCACTTCGAGACGCTGGACGAGATGCATCAGGCGTTTTTGCAGCGCTGATCACACTCATTCGCGGGCAAGCCTCGCTCCTACAGGATGTGTATCGTGAAATTTTATGCCTCCACACAAATACTGTAGGAGCGAGGCTTGCCCGCGAAGGCGGCCTCCCGAACACATCCTGAACAACTGTTCTCACTCAAAACCCTTCTAATCGTCCTAGCCTTAAGACTTAGGCCACGATCAAGGAGGATCCCCATTGGCGGAGTTGAAACACGCTCACCAGTTGCGCAAAGGACGATATTCGGAGTCCGGACAAATTTACTTACTGACGGCGGTGCTGTTGAACCGAGCGCCGTTATTCCGCGAATTCGATAATGGGCGTTTGGTGGTTGATGCTTTTAGAACGGCTGAGCGAGAAGGGTTTGTGGCGTCCCTGGCTTGGGTCGTGATGCCGGACCATTTCCATTGGCTGATTGAGCTACAGAGTTGTCAGCTGCCCAAATTGATGGCACGAACCAAATCCCGCATCGCGGTGACGCTTAATCGTTCGATGGGTCGCCAAGGTCCAGTTTGGCAACATGGTTATCACGATCGCGCTATTCGCAAGGAAGAAGATCTGCAGGCCGTTGCTCGATACATCGTCGCCAATCCACTGCGAGCGGGATTGGTGAAGAAGGTAGGGGATTATCCGCTGTGGGACGCCATTTGGTTGTGACGTTCAATGACGCCTTCGCGGGCAAGCCTCGCTCCTACAGATCATGGCTGAAACCGGCATTACTGTAGGAGCGAGGCTTGCCCGCGAAGACGCCCGCCCAACCACTGAATTTTATGACCCCGCCAAAGCCTTCAAAGCCGCCTTGCGCTCGCCAACCGGTAACGCACCCAGTTTCTCGACCGCCGCATAAAACTTCACCCAATCCCCACTCTTTTGCCGGAACAACGTGGCAAACGCCGGCACCCATTGATCATAGAGGCCAAACGGCAGCAGCCGGGCATTGTTCATCGGTGCATTGATCCAGGCGTCATAACGTTTGTCCCCGGCCCATTGGCTATCGCGCAACTGGCGGTACTCACCTCGCAATCGCTCGAACTCGGCGGCTTTACGTTGACGCATCTGGTCTGCCGGCAGCGGCAGGGCGTAGAGCCGTTCAAGTCGTTTGCGGGTATCCAGAACCAGCTGAATGAACTGGTCGCGGTGCTGCTCCTGCGCACCATTTTCCGGCGCCAGGCCACGGACGGCGCGCCATTGGCGAGTACCTTCCTGCTCGACGAAGGTGGCGAAAGACTCGTTGAATTCGGTGTCGTCCTTCACATAGAACCGCTGATGGGCCAGTTCATGGAAGATCAGTGTGGCCAAGCGCTCGTCGCCCCAACCCATCATCGAACTGATGATCGGATCGTTGAACCAACCGAGCGTCGAATAAGCCTCGACCCCGCCAATCGATACGTCCATACCTTGCTGGCGTTGCAGTGCTGCCTCGCCGCGGGCTGCGCTCTGGCTGTAATAACCGCGATAGGCAACGCATCCGGCGATGGGGAAACAGTGGTTCTGTGGCGTCAGGGAAAATTCCGGTGTGGCGAAGACATTCCAGACCACGAACGGCCGGCTAATATCGGCATACAGGCGATAGCTCTGGTTGTCCGGCAGATGCAACTGTTGGCTGGCGAACGTTCGGGCCTTTTGCGATTGAGCCAGGTGCGCACGCAGTTGTTGGTCGCGGCCGGGATCGGCAATCACGTCGGAAACAGGCTCTCGTGCCCGCAGCAATTGCAGCTGACCACTGGCCAATTGGCCGTAGTAGCTGACGCTGGCGCAACCGTTGAGCAACAAAAACATCACACCCGGAAACAAAACGCGAAAAACGCGATCAAGTAACCCAAGGCTTGGAAGCGGCCTGATCAAAATAAAATCTTCCCTGGAAAGTCTGCCCGCAAGACTATCCCGCCTGACTGGAGCTCCGCTATGCGCATGTTGATGCTGACAGGAGGCCTGCTGACGCTGGCCGGCTGTGCTGGATTCGGACTACCCCATCACGATCCGGCTCAAGCATGGATCGACCTGGATTCGAAGCAGGAAGACACGGCCTTGCTGGCGTTGGAGGTTGATAACAAAGCCGCCAGCGACAAGCGCTATTTCGAGGTTCAGCCTGGCAGCCATGAGCTGACGGTTCGTTATCAATTCCCGGTCCAGCCGACGAATATCGGCCCCGACGCCGAGCCGCTGTGGCGGGACTGTCAGATGAATGTCAAATTCAAGGACTTCAACGCCGGCGAACGCTATCAGCTGCAAGCGGGGAATATCGGCTTTCGGCCGTGGGTGAAGCTCTATGATCAGCAGCGAAAAGTGATTGGCCAAGGCACACCGGCAGGCTGTCAACGTAGCTGATCGGCGTTATGCTCAATGGACCAATTGTTTGGGACATTCATCATGAGCAGGTTGATGCTGTTGCTCGCTGCAAGTGTTGTTGCCGGCTGCCAGAGCCCATTGCCGGCGGTTAATCCGCAGATGGCCTGGGTCGACTTCTCCACGCCATTCCCCAACGATAAATTGCTGATGGCCGAGCGACTGGACAAGCAGCGATTGCGCGACGGACGTTTTTTCCAGGTCACGCCCGGCAGCCATGAGCTGATCGTTCGATTCGACTTTGAAGTACCCAGTGGGGGGTCAGGCTTGATGAGCGGCCCCTCGGAACGGCTGTGTTACCTGACCATCAATTACGATAATTTCGAAGCTGGCCAGCGTTATGTGCTGGTTGGCCAGTCGATAGCGTTTACGCCCGGCGCCCGGTTGTATAACGCCAAGCGTGAAGTTGTCGCTGAAGATCGGGACACCTATTGCCTCATGTGAGGCAAATCAGCGATCGTTCTTCTGATAGATGATTTTCTTGGTGCCGTTTTCGCACGAGCCAACGACCATGTTCTGATCGTGCACTTCGTCATTGGTGACGATCTCCAGGGTGTAGGAAGAGACGTTGTTGGCCTGGATCTTGGCCTCGATCTCGGCCTTGAGTTCTTCACAGGATTTCGGTGCCGCCAGGGCCGATGTGGCCAGCGCACAACAGATAACCGCCAAGGCAAAACGTTTCATGGTTGAAGCTCCTTTGAGGCAGCGCGCACCGTAATGCGTTTTTGCTGCTGTCATTTATTCGACCACAGTTTCGCCAGTCGGGTTTTGTTTCAGCACAAAAAAGATCGCAGGCTACGCCAGCTCCTACATGGGTCGAGAGAACCTGTAGGAGCTGCCAAAGGCTGCGATCTTCTCGCTCCGACTTCGATTTTAGCTAACCAACGTCGCATCCAGACTGATCTTCGCATTCAGCACTTTGGATACAGGGCACCCTTCTTTGGCCTTGTTGCTCAGTTCCTCAAATTGCGCCTGGGTCGCCCCGGGAATTTTCGCCTTGAGGATCAATTTCACCGCTGTGATCGAAAAACCTCCGTCCACCTGGTCCAGAGTGACTTCGGCATTGGTATCGATGCTGTCTGCCTTAAGGCCGGCATCGCCGAGAATCATCGAAAATGCCATGGAGAAGCAGCCCGCGTGGGCCGCGCCGATCAGCTCTTCGGGGTTGGTGCCCTTGCCGCCTTCGAAACGCGCCTTGAAGCCGTAGGGCGCGTCCCTGAGGACACCGGTTTCCGTGGAAATCGAGCCGATGCCGGTTTTCAGATCACCTTCCCAATGAGCCGATGCTTTTTTCGTAATAGCCATGCCTGCCTCCTCAAGATCCGGCGCGAAACGTCGCGCCTCGTGGTTTTCGGTTGCTAGGGTTCTGAGGATAGACGGTGACGCAAAGTTCACCTCATCTGATCGGTCCGCAAATTCTGTAGGAATTTTGTCTCTGCTATTGAAACTCGGGTATATGCCCTCATTGCATGAAACACGCTTATGGATTCGGCAGGTTTTCGTTCGCAAGAAAAAACCTGCGCACTCAATGGGAGAAGCAGGTTTATGAAACGACTGTCCGATATCAAGTTCTCTACCCTCGATCTGGTGCCCGTGCGGGAAAATGGCAGCGCGGCCCAGTCGCTGCGCAATTCCCTGGACCTGGCGCAGCACGTCGAAAAATTCGGCTACAACCGCTTCTGGGTGGCCGAACACCACAATATGGATGGCATCGCCAGTTCAGCAACCTCGGTACTGCTCGGCTACCTGGCCGGCGGCACCTCGACGATTCGTGTCGGTTCGGGTGGCGTGATGTTGCCCAACCACGCACCGCTGGTGATCGCCGAGCAGTTCGGCACGCTCGAAAGTCTGTACCCGGGCCGGATTGACCTGGGTCTGGGGCGCGCACCCGGTTCTGATCAGATGACAGCCCGCGCGCTACGCCGTGAACGCTCGGGCAGCGCCGATGACTTCCCCGAAGACGTGGCGGAACTGATGCGCTACCTCGGCCCACGCACGCCTGATCAGCGGATCATCGCAATGCCGGGCACCGGCACTAATGTCCCGGTCTGGCTGCTGGGCTCGAGCCTGTTCAGTGCACAACTGGCCGGCGAACGCGGTTTGCCCTACGCCTTCGCCTCGCATTTCGCACCGCGCCTCATGCATGAGGCGATTCGCGTCTACCGCAATCACTTCAAGCCTTCAGCGGTCCTGGATAAGCCCTACGTAATGCTCGGCGTGCCGCTGGTGGCCGCCGACACCGACGAACAGGCCGACTACCTGGCAACGTCGGTCTACCAACGGATTCTCGCCCTGATGCGCGGCCAGAGCCTGGTGCAACGTCCACCGGTGAAAACCATGGATGGCTTGTGGTTGCCTCATGAGAAAGAAGCAGTCGGTGATTTCCTGGGGCTAGCGATGGTTGGCAGCCCGCAGAAAATTCGCGCCAAACTGGACGTGCTGATCGAGCAAACCCAGGCGGATGAGCTGATTTTTACCTGCGACCTGTACGAACATGCCGATCGCGTACATTCCTACGAGCTGTTGGCGCAGGTGATGAAGGGCTGACGCGCAAGCGGCGAGCAGAAAAAAGCCGACGCAATCGCGTCGGCTTTTTCATGAACAAGAGGGAATCAACTACCTTTTGTAGACGATTTCTTTGGTGCCTTTTTCACATTTACCGACGATTTTCCCGCCGGCAGCAGCGCCTTTGTCGACGATTTCCAGTGAATAACCAGAAACGCCCTTGGCGTCCAGTTTCGCGGCGATTTCGGCCTTCAACTCTTCGCACGACTTGCCGTCAGCCAACGCTGTACCCGCAAGGCTCAACAAACCTACCGCCAAAATAAACTTCTTCATCGGTCGCATTACCTGGTCGTATCAAAGGGAGCTTCCAGCCATCAGCCGGAGGCACTCGTATAGCGCTGTGCCATTCCCTGTGGCACTCGGCCGGCGCGCAAGTTCAGAAGACTAGCTCAAACTCAGCTGCTGGCAATCCGGAACCCGACTTTGAGCGTGACCTGGAAATGTGCAGCCTTGCCATCCTTGATGTGGCCGCGGGTTTCGGTCACTTCAAACCATTCCATGTACTTCAGACTTTTACTGGCTTCGGTCAGCGCGTTATTGATCGCGTCTTCAATGCTGCTGGTGGACGAGCCGACCAGCTCGACTTTTTTATAGGTGTGATGGTCAGTCATGGCGTTCTCCTCAGGGTGTGAAATACAGCCTAGCAGTGATTTTTCGTATTTCTTCTGTCGGCCAATCCACGAGTGAAGTTCAGATTTACTGCACTTTCTCGAACCCCTGAAGTCCCAACCAACACACGCAACTCAATCAATGCAGGAGAGCCACCATGGCCAACACCTCTTTACGTAAAGCCTCATTGCAAAGCATGGAAGCCGAGATCGAGAGTCTGCTGAAGTCTTTGGAAAACCTGAAAGACGACGCCTCGGACGAGTCGCGTAAAACGCTCAAGGCCTTGAAAGCCAACGCAGAGAGTGCGCTGAAACACTCGCGTCATTTGCTCAGCGATGCGTACGAAGAAGTCAAAGTCAAAACCCGCGAAACCGGGATCGCGACTCGGGACTACGCCCAGGAGCACCCTTGGACTACAGCCGGTGTTGCGGTGGGTGCGTTGGGTCTGCTCGCGGCTTATCTGCTGTGCAAACGCGGTGATTAATCTGTTTGGCGCAGCTCGTTTTTAAGCCATTGCGCCAATTGCCGAGCGCGCCCGTCCGCGGCGCGCTTGGGCAGCCATAATGCCAGTTGCGCCGGGGTTTCACTGAAGCCCCATGGCGCAACCAGGCGACCGGCCTTCAAGTCTTCGGCTACCAGCGGCTCAGGTGCAATTGCCACCCCCAGTCCGGCGACGGCTGCCTCCAGCAAGTAATACAAATGCTCAAAACCCTGACCTAACTTCAATGCCTTGGCATCGAGGCCGCTTTGCTGCGCCCAACTCGGCCAGGCTTGAGGGCGCGATGTGGTGTGCAGTAAAGGTTCGCTCAGCAGCGCGTTCGCCGGTGCGTCTCGCAACCTTTCGTAACCGGCATAGCGTGGGCTCATGACCGGGCCGATGCGTTCGCTGGCCAATTCGTACACCTGCATGTCCGCCGGCCATGGTGGCTCAGCAAATACCAGCAAGGCATCCAAGCCTGGCCGACGCGGATCGAGATCGCCTTCTCCCGCCGACAGATGCAGGCGCAGATCAGGCAAATCAGCATTCAAGCGTCCCAGGCGCGGGATAAACCAGCGCGCCAGCAGGCTTCCCGAGCAGCCGAGCACGAACGGCGCGTCGGCGGTGCTTTGGGTCAGTTCGGCGCAGACTGTACGCAGACGTTCGAACGCCTCGCCACTGGCATCACGCAAACGAACACCGGCATCTGTGAGTTTCAGGCCGCGACCATCCTTGACGAACAGGCTGACACCGAGGTGTTCTTCGAGCACTTTCAACTGTCGGCTAACCGCGCCATGAGTGACGTGCAGTTGCTCGGCGGCCTGGCTGACGCTGTTCAGGCGAGCCGTGGCTTCGAATGCGCGAAGTGCGTTCAGCGGCGGAAGGTCGTGGCTCATAGGATCTGTGAGTTTTCCTGACAGGTTGTGGCGATCTTATCGGTTTTCAGCCGGGAGCGTCAGGGGTAGAGTTAAGCCCACTCTCTTTTCAACAGCTTCATTTCACACATTCAACTGGAGCGACCCATGACCCAGACTAATCTGCGCAACGGCCCCGACGCCAACGGCCTGTTTGGCGCGTTCGGCGGCCGCTACGTCGCCGAAACCCTGATGCCGTTGATCCTCGATCTGGCCCGCGAATATGAAGCGGCCAAGGAAGATCCTGCATTCAAAGAAGAATTGGCCTACTTCCAGCGCGACTACGTCGGTCGTCCAAGCCCGCTTTATTACGCAGAGCGTCTGACTGAATTCTGCGGCGGCGCGAAGATTTACCTCAAGCGTGAAGAGCTGAACCACACCGGCGCGCACAAGATCAACAACTGCATCGGCCAGATCCTGCTGGCGCGGCGCATGGGCAAGAAACGCATCATCGCCGAGACCGGTGCCGGCATGCACGGCGTGGCGACTGCCACCGTGGCTGCGCGTTTTGGCCTCGACTGTGTGATTTACATGGGCACCACCGACATTGAACGCCAGCAAGCCAACGTGTTCCGCATGAAGCTGTTGGGCGCCGAAGTGATCCCGGTCGTGGCCGGCACCGGCACCCTGAAAGATGCGATGAACGAAGCCCTGCGCGACTGGGTGACCAACGTCGACAGCACCTTCTACCTGATCGGCACTGTCGCCGGTCCGCACCCTTATCCTGCGATGGTTCGCGACTTCCAGGCCGTTATCGGCAAGGAAACCCGTACTCAACTGCAAGACCAGGAAGGCCGTCTGCCGGACAGCCTGGTGGCGTGCATCGGTGGTGGTTCCAACGCCATGGGCCTGTTCCATCCGTTCCTTGACGACAAGAGTGTCGAGATCATCGGTGTTGAAGCGGCCGGTTACGGCATTGAAACCGGTAAACACGCGGCCAGCCTGAACGGCGGCGTTCCAGGCGTATTGCACGGCAACCGCACCTTCCTGTTGCAGGACGACGATGGCCAGATCATCGACGCCCACTCGATCTCTGCCGGCCTCGACTATCCAGGCATTGGTCCGGAACACGCCTGGTTGCACGACATCGGCCGCGTCCAGTACACCTCCGTGACTGACGACGAAGCCCTCGATGCGTTCCACAAATGCTGCCGTCTGGAAGGGATTATTCCTGCACTGGAAAGCGCCCACGCCCTGGCGGAAGTGTTCAAACGCGCACCGAACCTGCCGAAAGATCACCTGATGGTGGTCAACCTGTCCGGCCGTGGCGACAAAGACATGCAAACCGTGATGCACCACATGGAACAGTCTCAACAAGAGCAATCCAAGCAGGAGAAACACTGATGAGCCGCCTGCAAACGCGTTTTGCCGAACTCAAGGAACAGAACCGCGCCGCCCTGGTGACTTTCGTCACCGCCGGCGACCCGAGCTATGACACTTCCCTGGCAATCCTCAAAGGTTTGCCCGGTGCTGGCGCCGACGTGATCGAGCTGGGCATGCCCTTCACCGATCCGATGGCCGATGGCCCAGCAATCCAGTTGGCGAACATCCGCGCCTTGGGGGCCAAGCAGAACCTGGCGAAAACCCTGCAAATGGTTCGCGAGTTCCGTGAAGGCAACACTGATACACCGCTGGTGCTGATGGGCTACTTCAACCCGATTCACATGTACGGCGTGCCGCGTTTCATTGCCGACGCCAAAGAGGCCGGTGTGGATGGCCTGATCGTGGTTGATCTGCCGCCCGAGCATAATGGTGAGCTGTGCGATCCGGCGCAGGCAGCAGGTCTGGACTTTATCCGTCTGACCACGCCGACCACCGATGATGTGCGCCTGCCGACCGTGCTGAACGGCAGCTCCGGTTTCGTTTACTACGTGTCTGTTGCCGGTGTGACCGGTGCCGGCGCGGCTACGCTGGAACATGTCGAGGAAGCGGTCGCACGTCTGCGTCGCCACACCGACTTGCCGATCAGCATCGGTTTCGGCATTCGCACCCCGGAGCAAGCTGCTGCCATTGCTCGTCTGGCCGACGGTGTGGTGGTGGGGTCGGCGCTGATCGATCACATCGCCAATGCCTCGACGCCAGAGCAGGCGATCGATGGCGTGTTGAGCCTTTGCTCGGCGCTGGCTGATGGTGTGCGTAAGGCGCGCGTCAGTTAAAGGTAAAGTTCCTGATACAGAGGAATTAGAGCCTCGCGGCACAGACTAAACAGCAAGACCGAGGGCTTCAGGACTACGTTCTGAAGCCCTTTTTGCTGACCTTGTAGCAGCTGTCGAGCCCCAGCGAGGCTGCGTTCGATTGCGAAGCAGTCGTGAAATCAGCCAATGCGGTGTTTCAGGTAAACCGAGATGTCTGGACTGACGACTGCTTCGCAGCCGAACGCAGCCTCGCTGGGGCTCGACAGCTGCTACAGAAGTGAGGAAATACGCGATGAAAATGCCGAAACGTCTGATTGCCAGCCTGGGTGTGCTGATACTCAGTGCCACGCCGTTGCTGAATGCGAGTGCCGATCAGCGTGACGATCACGGCCATTACGATAATCACGGTGACAATCATGGTGAGGATCATGGTGAGGATCACCGTGGGCCGGACAACCACCGCGGCGGCCCTCCACCACGTGACTTCGGCCCGGTGCGCCAGACTATCCACGATAATCACGGCTATTTCGTACGCGGTGCACCGCCACCTCCAGGGATTCATCTGGTCCGTGGTCGGCCGCTGCCCCACGGCTATTATGGCGAACGCCTGGATAATCGCGCCTTGGGTCGGCTGCCGTATTACCCAGGGTACGAATGGCGCCGCGCGGGAGGCGATATTGTGCTGATCGCCGTAGGAACCGGGATCGTGTATGAAGTGCTTGAAGGGGTGCTTTATTGATTCGCTGATTTTTGCAGGTTGACCCGGCCCATGTAGCAGCTGGCGAAGCCTGCGTCCGGCTGCTGTAGGAGCGAGCTTGCTCGCGATGAACCCGATGACGCCGCCGTGTGTCAGGTGTGCATCGTTATCGTTGACGACCATCGCGAGCAAGCTCGCTCCTACAGCAGCCGAACGCAGGCTGCGCCAGCTGCTAAAGGTTTTGCGGTGTTTCAATCAGGGCAGCTCCAATCCACCCGACGCCTTGTGCAACTTCCTCAAATGCTCGCCAACCTGTTTCAGGTTGGCTTCATTGGCCGCCATCTCGGCCGCGCGA
>NZ_LHPC01000024.1 GCF_001297125.1 Pseudomonas sp. RIT-PI-q | reverse complement strand
CCGTTTCAGCCGGAACAGCGCTTTCAAAACCCAAGGTGATAAGGTCGAGCTCATCCACGAAGACATCGACAACACGCACCGGATTGGTGTCGCTGACGTAATCGTCCAGGCTCTCGGGGAGCAAGGTACTTTGACCTCGATGTTCACCTTGGATGAAGCGTTTCATGGGCGACCCTTGCGATAAATTCTGGGAAATCATAGCAAGGGTTTGTTTCCACGTTTTTGCACACTCTGGGCCGGGGGCGGCTACCGCGGCATCCTTGCCGCGGTGCCCCCTGCGCAACGCCTGCGTTCGGCCTCTGGGAAAGGGGCGGCAGATCTGAAGCCAAAGCAAAGCAACGGCAAGATCAAAAGCGAACGCAGCGTCTGAAATCGCCGCCCCCTGTAGGAGCGAGCTTGCTCGCGATGGACCCACAGGCACCGCGTTTATCCTGTTAAAACGCGTCATCGTTGACGTTCTTCGCGAGCAAGCTCGCTCCTACAGGGGAATGCGTATTCCCCAATCAGGCCGGCCTCCAGGCCGCCGTGTTTTTGATTTTGATGCACCGCACCCTCGAGAGGCCGAATGGCGGGGCAAGAGCCCTTGGTTACTTGGGGCTCGTCCAAGTGACTCGCCGTAAGGGCGAAACCAATAGCAGCCATCACCCAAATAACGGATATACACCCAAATCAAACAGCCCCGCCGCACAGGCCTTTTTGTTAACCGCAATTCTTGACACTGTCCAGTCAGCTTCTCTAGGATGTTGCCCATGCGCCGATTTAAACAGCTACTTGCGGGGCGCCAGGTAACTCATCCAGTTACCGATAGAAGCTTGCAGCAAGCTTCGAAATACCGCTAAAGCGCTGGTTCGGTGTTGCCTCTCACCTGCCATGCAGACTTTTGAGGCAGAGACACGACACAATGAATGCACTAAGCCCCGTTATACGTCCCGCGCCGATCACGGCACATCTCACCCAGCGCAATCCAAAGATCCTGCTTGGCGGCAAACATCAGCCAACGCTCTTGCGTTATCTCGATGGCTGGCCACGTCGTACCGGTGGACCTGCCGCGTTCCTGATCCAGTTTGTCGAAGACGGCGAATCCCTGGCACGATTTGCCAGCGACAGCTTCGATCTGGCGGTGATTCAATCACCGAGTCTCGAAGACGCCCCCGAAGTGATCAAACAACTGACCCGCGTTGCCCGGCAGGGACTGATTACCCGCCGTTAAGGTTCAGGGATAGTCAATCGCCACGATGTACACGCACTGCTCACCATCAGGTGTCTGGACCCGGACTTCAGCGTCGAGCGCCTTGCCGATCAGTGCGCGTGCCAGTGGGGAGTCGATGCTGATCAGGCCCAGTTTCAAGTCCAGCTCGTCCGGCCCGACGATGCGATAGCGCGACTCTTTGCCGTCCTCGTTTTCGATCGTGACCCAGGCACCAAAATAGACCTTGTTTGGATCGCTGGGCTTTTCGCTGACAACCTTGAGCGCTTCCAGCCGCTTGGTGAGAAAACGCACGCGACTGTCGATCTCGCGCAGCATCTTTTTGCCATAGGTGTATTCGGCATTTTCCGAGCGATCGCCCTGTGCCGCAGCCTCGCTGACTGACTGCGTCACTTGCGGTCGCCGAACATGCCAGAGTTCATGAAACTCGGCTCGCATCCGCGCTTCCCCCTCGGGGGTGATCAGCGCGGTGCCGGCGGGGCGGGGAGGGCGATAACGGCTCATGACAGCTTCTTGTGGTTAAGTGCTTGTGGCTGAGTCTATCAACCCTCGCGCAGGACTGTCAGGGGGCTGGCGTTCAAGGCGCGGCGGGTGCCGAATACACCGGCTCCGCCGATCAGCACGGCGCCGATCAGCGGCAACACCAACAACCACGGATGCGGATGCCACGGCAGGTCGAAGGCATAACGGTAGAGCACCAGGCTCACCAGTTCCGACCCCAGCGCCGCCAACAGGCCGCTGACCGCGCCGAGCAAACCGAACTCGATTCGCCGGGCCTTGACCAATAACTGCCGCTCGGCCCCCAGCGCGCGTAACAAGGCGCCTTGGCGAATGCGTTCATCGAGCGTTGCTTGCAGACCCGAGAACAACACCGCCATCCCCGCCGCCAACACGAACAACAGCACGTATTCCACCGCCAGGGTGACTTGGGCGAGGATGCTGCGCAGCTGCTCCAGCAAGGCTTCGACTTGCAGAATGGTGACCGCCGGAAAGCTGCGGGACAGGTCGACGATTTGCTGATCATGACCCGCTGCCAGATAGAAACTGGTCAGGTAAGTCGCCGGCAAATCCTTCAACGTGCCGGGCTGGAAGATCATGAAGAAGTTCGGCTGGAAGTTGTCCCAGTTGATCTCCCGCAGGCTGGTGACTTTCGCTTCGCGATTGACCCCGCCGACGGTAAAGACCATGTGATCGCCCAGCTTGAGTTTCAGGCTTTCGGCGACTTTGCCTTCCACCGATACGCCGGGAACCTCATCCGGCGTTTGTTCGGTCCACCAGTTGCCCGCCGTGAGCTTGTTGCCTGCCGGCAGGTCCGCGGCCCAGGTCAGGCTCAGGTCACGCTGGATTGCTCGATCACCGGCCGAATCCTTGCTGACGATTGCTTGCACCGGCTCGCCGTTGATGCTGATCAGTCGCCCCGGCACCACCGGGTAAAGCGGCGCCGATTGCGCCGACAGCTCGATCAAGCGATCGGTGAAGGCCTGTTTGTCGGCGGGCAGGATGTTCAGCGCGAAATAGTTCGGAGCGTTTTTCGGCAACTGGTTCTGCCAGGTGTCCAGCAGCTCGCCGCGCAACAAGGCGATCAACGCCATGGACAGCAGAATCAAGCCGAAGGCCAGGGCTTGGCCCGCCGCCGCCAGCGGGTGGCGCAGCAACTGGCCGAGTCCGAGGCGCCACGGCAAGGAGGCGCGGGCGAGCATCCGGCGCAAACTTTTCAGCAGCAGCAACAGCAAACCACCCAGTACCAGCGCGGCGATCACGCCACCGCCGAGCAGGGCGAAGGTCAGCACCAGGTCCAGGCTCAGGCGCCACATGATCAGCCCGAGCGCGCCCAAGGCTGCGCCGTAGACCATCCAGGTACTGGATGGAATCGGCAGCATGTCCCGGCGCAAAACCCGTAATGGCGGAACGCGACCGAGTGCAGCCAGCGGCGGCAAGGCAAAACCGGCCAGCGCCACCAGCCCGGTGCCGATCCCCGCAATGGCTGGAAACAGACCGCCCGGTGGTACGTCGGTCGGCAGCAAATCATGCAGCAGTGCGAACAGCCCAAGCTGCGCCAGCCAGCCGATGAAGGCACCGCTGATACTGGCGAGCAGTCCGAGCACCGTCAGCTGCAAACTGAACAGGACCATGGTTTCCCGACGGGAAAGTCCCAGGCATCGCAGCAATGCACTGGCATCGAAGCGGCGGGGGGCGAAGCGCGGCGCCGACAAGGCCACCGCCCCACCGGCCAGCAGAACCGCCACCAGACTGGCCATATTCAAGTAGCGCTCGGCCTTGCCCAAGGCACCGCCGATCTGTCGGTTGCCGTCGCGGGCATCCTGAATACGTTGGTTGGGCGCCAGCCCGGGTTTGATCAGTTGACGATAGGTTTCCAGCGACTCGGCTTTGCCCCGCCAGAGTTCGCGGTAACTGACCCGACTGCCGGGTTGCACCACGCCAGTCGCGGCGAGGTCACTGAGGTTGATCAGCACTCGCGGTGTCAGGCTGTAGAAATTGCCTGCGCGGTCCGGTTCGTAGGTCAGCACTCGCGCCAGTCTCAGGGTGCGCAGGCCGACGTCGATGCTGTCGCCGATCTTCAAGTCCAGCGCAGTCAGCAACCGCGCTTCAACCCAGGCTTCGCCGGGCTTCGGTCCGCCGCCGGATTCTTCCGGGGCGAAGGGCGCGGGGGCGCTTTTCAGTTCGCCGCGCAAGGGGTAGACATCATCGGCAGCCTTGATGCTGGACAGCTGGATGCCGTTGTCGGTGGCGATGACGCTGGAAAATTCCACCACCTGCGCATGTTCGAGGCCCAGCTCGGTGCCGCTCTTTATCTGCTCGGGCCGCGCCGGCGAGCTGCCTTCGAGCAACAGGTCGGCACCGAGAAACTCAGTGGCGCGCAACATCATGGCGCCGTTCAGGCGGGCGCCGAAGTAACCGATGGCGGTACTCGCCGCCACAGCCACCAGCAAGGCGAAAAACAACACGCGCAACTCACCGGCGCGGGCATCGCGCAGTAATTGGCGGATGGCGAGACTGAACAGGCGCAACAGCGGCAGGCGTGCCATCAAGGCTCCAGAGGGGCGACCAGCAGGCCGGCTTCAAGGCGGATCAGGCGCCGACAGCGATGTGCCAGGCGTTCGTCGTGGGTCACCAGCACTAGGGTCGTGCCGCGTTCCTGGTTGAGTTCGAACAGCAAGTCGCTGATGCGCTCGCCGGTGTGGCTGTCGAGGTTGCCAGTGGGTTCGTCGGCGAACAGCACATCGGGTTCGGCGGCAAAGGCTCGAGCAATCGCCACGCGCTGCTGCTCACCGCCCGAGAGCTGGCGCGGCGAGTGAGTCAGGCGCTGGCCGAGGCCCACCCGTTGCAGCAACTCGGTGGCGCGCTCACGCGCATCTTTGCGGCCATCGAGTTCCAGCGGCAGCATGACGTTTTCCAGGGCATTAAGACTGTCGAGCAACTGGAAGGATTGAAAAACGAAACCCACATGCTCGGCGCGGATGCGCGCCCGTTGGTCTTCGTCGAGATTGCTCAGGGCCTGGCCGGCGAGGGTGGCTTCGCCGCTGCTCGGCAGGTCAAGGCCGGCGAGCAGGCCGAGGAGGGTGGATTTGCCGGAACCGGAGGCGCCGACGATGGCCAGGCTGTCGCCCTTGTTCAGTTCCAGGCTGAGTTCGTGCAGGATAGTCAGTTCACCTTCCGCGCTGGGGACCACTTTGCTGAGGTTCTTCGCGGTGAGAATACTTGCGCCCATGGAGAATCCGATGCGTGTGTGGTTTTTGAGTGCTGGCCTGGCCTTGATGTGCATGGCCCAGAACGCAGCGGCGGGTACTGTCCTGATCGTTGGCGATAGTATCAGCGCCGGTTTCGGCCTGGATACCCGCTTGGGGTGGGTGTCGCTGCTCGAGCAACGGCTCAAGCGCGAAGGTTTCGACGATAAAGTGGTCAACGCGTCCATCAGCGGCGACACCAGTGCCGGAGGCCAGGCGCGCCTGCCAGCGCTGCTTGCAGAGCATAAGCCGGAACTGGTGATCCTCGAATTGGGCGGCAACGACGGGCTGCGTGGATTGCTGCCAACACAATTGCAACAAAACCTTGCAGCGATGATCGACAGCTCCCGCGCCAGTGGCGCAAAAGTGCTGCTGCTGGGCATGCAATTGCCACCCAATTATGGCGTGCGTTACACCGAGGCTTTTGCGAAGGTCTACACCAACGTCGCGAGCGAGAAAAACATCCCGCTGGTGCCGTTTTTTCTCGATGGCGTGGGCGGCCATCCGGACTTGATGCAGGCCGATGGCTTGCACCCGGCTGCCGGGGCTCAGGACAAGTTGCTGGAAAATGTCTGGCCGACACTGAAACCGCTGCTTTGACGCTTTTCTCGTGGCGGTGTTTCGGCTAAGGTGGCGCCCCCGATTTGGAGCCCCCGATGCCGCGTCCCGCCTGGTCACTTTTTGCCTATCAACTGATCGAGCCTGACGAACAGCTGGATCTGTTCGCCTGCCAGGAAGTGCGGGTACATCTGGTGACCCGTCAACTGGAGCTGGGTGGCTCGGCGGACCGGACCTTGTGCGGCAGCCTGTTGCCCGCACAGCCGCGCTGGTCGAGCGTCGACCGCAGAGTGTTCCAGGACCAGCGCCTGTGTTCGCTGTGCCGGGCCATTCTGGAATCGCAAAAACGCGGCACATCGCCGATCTGGCCGGAGCTGCGCTTCGAGCTTTAGAGTGATAAAGATAGCTGGCTATCGGCCAACTCCCCGAAATTCCGGACGCCGGTGTACAATCCCGTTTTTATACCCTTGTCGATCATGCGAAGGATTTTCCGGATGTTGCCGCGTTTTCCTGCCGTCACCCGCTGCCTGACTCTTGCCGCCCTCTGTGTGGCCGGTCCCGCTTCAGCATTGGAGCTGCCTCTGCCACCGCCCGGTGAAGACATCATCGGCCAGGTGCAGGTCATCAAGGCCAAGTACGAAGATACCTTCGCTGACCTTGGCACCACCTACGATCTGGGTTATTCGGAAATGGTCGCGGCCAACCCGGGCGTCGACGCCTGGCTGCCGGGCGCCGGCACCGAAATCATTCTGCCGACGCGCTTTATTTTGCCGCCGGGCCCGCGTGAAGGCATCGTGATCAACCTGGCTGAGTACCGTCTCTATTACTACCCGAAAGGCCGGAACGTGGTGTACACCTTCCCGCTGGGCATCGGTCGTGAGGGTTGGGGGTCGCCGATCGCCCACACCACCATCACCGCCAAAACGCCGAACCCGACCTGGACCCCTCCAGCGTCGATCAAGGCCGAGCACGCCGCCGATGGTGACCCGTTGCCGAATGTGGTGCCAGCCGGCCCGGATAACCCGCTGGGGCCGTTCAAGTTCAGCCTGGGCACACCGGGCTACCTGATCCATGGCTCGAACAAAAAGTTCGGCATCGGCATGCGCACCAGCCACGGCTGCTTCCGGATGTTCAACAACAACGTACTGGAAATGGCCAGCATGGTGCCGGTGGGTACGTCGGTGCGGATCATCAACGACCCGTACAAGTTTGGCGTGAGTGGCGGCAAGGTGTATCTCGAAGCGCACACGCCGCTGGATGACAACGGCAACCCGTCGGTGGTCGACAAGCACACCGCGGTGATCAACGCGATGCTCAAGCGTGAAGACATCACCAACAACTTGCGCATGAACTGGGACGTGGTGCGCGACGTGGTCGCCGCTGAAGATGGCCTGCCGGTGGAAATCGCCGTGCCGAATACATCCGCGACGATGGTGACGAGCGCGCCGATCGACCCGCTGCAGTAACGCTTGAAAAAGCCCGCCGACGCTGACCGCGCCGGCGGGTTTTTTATTGCCTGTACCAAACCCCGGGCAATAAAAAAGCCGACCCAAGAATGGGTCGGCTTGATAATAATCCCGAAGGACTATTACTTGCGGCTAGCTTTGTCCAGCATGCGCAGAGCACGCTCGTTAGCTTCGTCAGCAGTCTGTTGTGCTTTTTGAGCAGCAGCCAGAGCTTCATCAGCTTTACGGTAAGCTTCGTCTGCACGAGCCTGGGAGCGAGCAGCTGCGTCTTCAGTAGCTGTCAGACGTGCTTCGGTTTCTTTCGATGCGCTGCTGCAACCGGTAGCCAGAACTGCGGCCAGAGCCAGAGCAGAGAATTTCAGAACGTTGTTCATCGTGTTCCCCTTCAAGGACTTTCTATTAAGTAGCTGTCTCCTCAGAGTGAGGAAATAGCCGGCGTACATACTACCCATTACTTGTCGTAAGTAAACTGACGTAAAGCAAGAAGCAAAAAAAATTGTAGGCGTTGATTCTTTTTCGAGCAACTTTTAACTGCATTGTTTAAAAAATATCCAGCTGGGAGGCCCGAGCTGAGCGAGCCGGGAAAGAAAAGTTCCCAGCGCTCGCTAGTCTTTTCGCCATCTTGGCTAAAGTCTGTCTATATGGATTCGTCTACACTTTTGTTCGGATTTCGTGCGACGCCTCTCATATCTTTCTCCATGTTCAGGTGACTTTAACAAAGGGCGCTCGTCTTAAGTCTCAACATCCGGCAATGTTCAGGCTATCGACCTTCAGCTACATTGGGTCGAGCCTACCCTGCGTAACCCGGAGCAGCACCCGCCCACCCGCGTGATGACGAGCGTATCTTGAGCATTTTTGCCAATGGTGCCTACTATTTGATACGTGCTCGGTTGCGCGAGATCGGTGCAGCTCTTCTCGGTGTCCATTCAGGCACGAGGTGGCGTAGATGTTCCTTCGCCGGAAAAACATCGGTAAGGTAGGGGTCAGAATTCAAGACCCGCGAGGAGTAGTGATGAGCGAGGCGTTGTCCATCCACCATGACCAGGCTGGTCATCAGTTCGAGACCAATGTGGACGGTCATCGTGCCTACCTGACCTATATGGATCTGGGGAAACAGACCCTGGATATCTATCGCACGTTTGTGCCCAATGCACTGCGGGGGCGCGGCATCGCCGCGGCATTGACCGAGCAGGCGCTGCAGTACGCCGAGGAAATGGGCTACACCGTCATTCCATCGTGCTCCTACGTGGAGCGCTACATGGAGCGTCATCAGCGGCACGCTGCGAAACTGAGCCAGTAAACGCTGCGCATAAAAAAACGCCGGGTTAAGCCCGGCGTTTTTTTGTGCCCGAAAAAAGAACGATCAGCTGCGATCGCGTTTCGGCAGCACGTCCTTGAGCTTGGCGTGCATGCTGCGCAAGGTGTTTTCGGTCGCGGACCAATCGATGCAGGCATCGGTGATCGACACGCCGTATTGCAGGTCGGCGAGGTCTTTCGGGATCGACTGGCAGCCCCAGTTCAGGTGGCTTTCAACCATCAGGCCGATGATCGACTTGTTGCCTTCGAGGATCTGGTTGGCGACGTTCTCCATCACCAGCGGTTGCAGGGCCGGGTCCTTGTTGGAGTTGGCGTGGCTGCAATCGACCATGATGTTCGGCTTGATCTTCGCTTTGTTCAGCGCTTGCTCGCAGAGCGCGACGCTGACCGAATCGTAGTTCGGCTTGCCGTTGCCACCGCGCAGCACCACGTGACCGTAGGCGTTGCCCTTGGTGGTGACGATCGACACGCCACCTTCCTGGTTGATGCCCAGGAAACGGTGCGGGCTGGAAACCGACTGCAAGGCGTTGATCGCCACGGTCAGGCCGCCGTCGGTGCCGTTCTTGAAGCCGACCGCCGAAGACAGGCCGGACGCCATTTCACGGTGAGTCTGGGATTCGGTGGTGCGTGCGCCGATGGCCGACCAGCTGATCAGGTCCTGCAGGTACTGCGGGGAGATCGGGTCGAGGGCTTCGGTCGCGGTTGGCAGGCCCATTTCGGCCAGGTCCAGCAGCAGCTGGCGGCCAATGTGCAGGCCGTCCTGAATCTTGAACGAGTCGTCCAGGTACGGGTCGTTGATCAAACCTTTCCAGCCGACTGTGGTGCGTGGCTTCTCGAAATACACGCGCATGACCAGATACAAGGTATCGGACACTTCCGCCGCGAGGGCTTTCAAGCGCTCGGCGTATTCGTGGGCGGCCTTGATGTCGTGGATCGAGCAAGGCCCGATAACCACGAACAGCCGGTGGTCGGTGCCATCAAGAATGTTGCGAATGACTTCGCGACCCTTGGTGACGGTGCGCAGGGCAGCGTCGCTCAGAGGGATATCACGCTTGAGCTGATCAGGAGTGATCAGCGTCTCGTTGGAGGCGACGTTTAGGTCGTTGATCGGTAAATCAGCCATCGTTTACTCGTCAGGTCACGGGTGCCGGCCGCCAGCGAACCCGCGCGGCGGAGCACAGCAAATTAAGCGCGTCGGGGAGCAGAACCTTAGCGCGTTACACCGTGGCTAGACAATGGGCAGACACCGGTTTAAGGGCCAATCGCAACAATTGAGAACGCCCTTTAATCCAGCACCGCCTGCGCGAATGCCCTGCGAACCGTCTCGTGAGAGAACTCGTCGGCATGCTGCTGGACCCATTCGAGGGCCAGGGCCTGAGTTTCCTGCAGGTCATCGTGCGCGTCATGCAGGCGACAGTAACGCTCGATCTGAACCACCTGTTCACCCATTCGCGCACTGAACATCATCTGCTCGTCAACAAACGCAATGCCCACCAGATAACCGCGCTTGCGTCGCAAACACCAGGCCACATAGCCCAGAAAACGCAGGTCGGGGTTCAACGTCGGCATGCGCACTTCCAGCGCCGTACCGTGGCGCCAGGCGCGGTGGTAATTGCAAGCCATGCCCCCGAGGCTGATAGTGTGCAGCTGTTGCCGGGAAATACACTCGGGTTTGAGCAACGTTAATTCAACGGGCACATCGTCAGGGTGAGGAATAAAACGTCCCATGAACACGGACTCCATGTGTCGGCCATCTGACATTGTTTCCCCCAGTATAGTGGTCGAATTGGAACTGACCGATTTCGACGCCGACCAGCGGCTGCTGGCGATGAGCGGTGTGTCGCTGGTGATTTTCACCAGCGTCGGCTGTGCCAGTTGCCGTTTTGCCCGTGAGCAATTGCCACGGCTCGATCTGCAGGTCGATCGACTGTGCTGGATCGACGCCGGGAACAATGGCGGGGTGGGCGGGCGTTATCAGGCTTTCATTTGCCGGCGCTGTTTGGGTGCGCGACGGGGCGGTCTTCGGGGCACTTAAATCGCGCCTGACCAGCACCGAGCTCAATGTGGCCGTGGGTCAGGCACTGAGTCGAATTGCAGAGGAGTTGCCATGATGGGGGCAGTTGCGAAACCGACAATCGGTATTATCGGGACCGGTGCGATCGGCGGGTTCTACGGGTTGATGCTGGCGCGCGCCGGCTTCGACGTGCATTTTCTGTTGCGCAGCGAGTTTTCGGCGGTGGCCGAACGTGGGCTGCAACTCGACAGCGCGGTACACGGCGCGTTGACGTTGAATCCGGTCCAGGCCTATTCGACGGCTGAAGACATGCCGCCCTGCGACTGGCTGCTGGTGGGCGCGAAGACCACCAGTAACGCGGACCTGGCGCCGGTCATCACTCAAGTTGCAGCGCCGAATGCCAAGGTGCTGCTGTTGCAAAATGGCCTGGACGTTGAAGACAGCCTGCGTGATGTGCTTCCTGATTCGCTGCACTTGCTCGGCGGGCTCTGCTTTATCTGTGTCCACCGCGAGGGCCCCGGCGTGATTACCCATCAGGCGCTCGGCGCGGTGAATGTCGGCTATCACAGCGGCCCCGCAAGCGATGAGCAGGCGCGCGGGGCGATTGTCGAGGAGGGTGCCGGACTGTTCCGCGCCGCCGGCATCGACTCCCAGGCGATGCCGAACCTGCACCAGGCGCGCTGGCAAAAACTGGTCTGGAATATCCCTTACAACGGTCTGTCGGTGCTGCTCGGGGCCAGCACCACGCCGTTGATGGCCGATGCCGACAGCCGGGAGCTGATCAAGGCGCTGATGGCCGAAGTGGTTCAGGGGGCCAAGGCCTGCGGTCATGACATGCCGGCCGGTTATGCCGACCATCTGTTCATGGAGACCGAGAAGATGCCCGACTACTGGCCGAGCATGTACCACGATTTCTTGCACAAGCGTCCGCTGGAGCTGGCCGCGATTTACGCCCGGCCATTGGCGGCGGCCAAAGCGGCCGGGTGCGAGTTGCCGCGCATCGAAGCCTTGTATCGCAGTTTGAGTTTTATCGATCGACGTAACACTTGAGTCGATCAACCTGAGGGGGAAGGGCATGGCAAAGACTATCGACGACAAGCTGGTGCTGGCGATTTCGTCACGCGCGCTGTTCGACTTGAGCGAAAGCCACAAGGTCTATCTGTCGAGTGGCGTCGAAGCCTATCGGCAATATCAAATCGAACACGAAGACGAAATCCTCGAACCCGGCGACGCTTTTCCGTTGGTGCAAAAACTCCTCAACCTGAACACCAGCCTCGGCCGCGCCCGGGTCGAGGTGATCCTGGTGTCGCGCAACAGTGCCGACACCGGTCTGCGGGTGTTCAACTCGATTCACCACTATGGGCTGGCGATTTCCCGTGCGGCGTTTGTCGGCGGGCGCAGTCCGTATCCGTACCTCAAGGCCTTTGGCTGCGACCTGTTTCTCTCCACCCATGCCGAAGACGTGCGCAGCGCACTGGATGCCGGATTCGCCGCGGCGACCATTCTGTCCGGGGGCGCCAGCCGCGCGGCCAGCGATGAATTGCGCATTGCCTTTGACGGCGACGCGGTGCTGTTTTCCGACGAATCCGAGCGGGTTTATCAGGCCGGTGGCCTGGAAGCGTTTCAGGCCAGCGAGCGTGAAGCTGCCCGCGAGCCGTTGCGTGGAGGCCCGTTCAAAGGCTTTCTGGCGGCCCTCAATTTGTTGCAGCGCGAGTTCCCGGATGACGCCTGTCCGATCCGCACCGCGCTGGTGACGGCGCGATCGGCGCCGGCCCATGAGCGGGTGATTCGCACCTTGCGCGAGTGGGATATTCGTCTGGATGAGTCGCTGTTTCTCGGCGGCCTGACCAAGTCGGCCTTCCTCGAAGCCTTTGCCGCCGACGTGTTTTTCGATGACCAGGCCGGCCATTGCGAATTGGCCCGCGAAGTCGTCGCCACCGGTCACGTACCGCATGGCATAAGCAACGAGCAAAAGGTTTAAGCCCGCCGTTCAACGCGTTACGCGGTCCGTCGTACTCGCCAAGGCACTGCTAAGCTGAATCAATCTCCGCCATTGTTGGCACTCGAGGAGGTCATATGATTCGTTCGATGCTGTATGCCACTGACCTCGGCCTGTACGCACCTTTAGTGATGCAGCATGCCCTGGCACTGGCTCGGACATTCAATGCCGACCTGTATGTGGTGCATGCGGTTGAGCCCATGGGATTGTTTGCCGAGTCAGTACTTCAAAGTTACCTCGACGAGCAGGCGCTGAATGAGTTTCACAGTCAGGGCCTGAACACCGTCATTGCCAATATCGAGCAGCGGGTGCTCGACAGCTTTCGTGAAGAACTGGGGGACGAGGGCGCGCAGGATCTGGAGCGGATACAAGCGGTGCGGGTGCTTCAGGGCGATCCGTCGCAGGTGATTCTCGAGCAGGCGCAGAAACTCTCGGTGGATTTGTTGATCGTAGGTAGTCATAGCCATGGTGCTGGCGCGGATACGCCCTTGGGCCGGACCGCCGCGCGGGTGTTGCAGTTGGCGAGAGTGCCGGTCTATCTGGTGCCGCTGGTGGAACGCCGTCGCCAAGGGGATCGTTAGCGTCCTGCCTCGCCAATACACCCGAGCACGAATAGTGGCGGTTTGATAAAAAAGTTCTAGATTTATTCTTCAAACCATTAATATAGTTATATACCGTCGCTGATGCCCGTGGCGTCTACCTGCTTTGAGGGATTCATATGAAGCTTCAACAATTGCGCTACATCTGGGAAGTGGCGCACCACGACCTCAACGTTTCCGCTACAGCCCAAAGCCTTTACACCTCGCAACCGGGCATCAGTAAACAGATCCGACTGCTGGAAGACGAACTGGGCGTCGAGGTCTTCGCCCGCAGCGGCAAGCACCTGACCCGCGTCACCCCGGCCGGCGAGCGCATCATCACCACCGCCGGCGAGATCCTGCGCAAAGTTGAAAGCATCAAGCAGATCGCCCAGGAATTCTCCAACGAGAAGAAAGGCACCCTGTCGATCGCCACCACGCACACCCAGGCGCGTTATGCGTTGCCACCGGTGATCAGCAATTTCATCAAGCAATACCCGGACGTCGCCCTGCACATGCACCAGGGTTCGCCGATGCAAATCGCCGAAATGGCCGCTGACGGCACCGTGGATTTCGCCATCGCCACCGAAGCCCTGGAGCTGTTCGGTGATCTGGTGATGATGCCGTGCTATCGCTGGAACCGCTGCGTGGTCGTGCCTCAGGGGCACCCGCTGACCAAGCTGTCGAAGCTGACCCTCGAAGCCCTCGCTGAATACCCGATCGTGACGTACGTGTTCGGTTTCACCGGCCGTTCGAAGCTCGACGAAGCCTTCAGCCACCGCGGCCTGACCCCGAAAGTGGTGTTCACCGCCGCCGACGCCGACGTCATCAAGACGTACGTTCGCCTGGGCCTGGGTGTGGGCATCGTGGCGAAGATGGCGGTCGATGCCAAACTCGACAGCGACCTGGTGATGCTCGATGCCAGCGATTTGTTCGAATCGAGCATTACCAAAATCGGTTTCCGTCGTGGCACCTTCCTGCGTGGCTTCATGTGCGACTTCATCGAGAAGTTTGCCCCGCACCTGACCCGCGAAGTGATGGCCAAGGCCATCCAGTGCCACAACAAGCAGGAGTTGGAAGAACTGTTCGACGGCGTCGAACTGCCGGTCCACTAACGTCCTGTCTAGACCACCTCGGTGACAGCAAACTGTTGCCGAGCGCCCGCCACCAGAATCTCCACTTCGTCCCCTTCGAACTTGCCCAGCAGGCTTTTGCCCAGCGGCGAGCGAGGGGTGATGACGGTGATCAATTGCCCCACCAGATCGACCTTCAACCCGGCCGCATCCGGGGCCAGAAACAGCCATTGCTCACGACCTTTTTCGTCTTCCAGGCCGAGCAGGGCGCCTACTTCGATGCCACGCTGATCGTCATATGGGCGCAGGCTCAGGTTCTGGCACAGCGTCAGTGAGTGTCTGATTTCTTCTACCCGTTTGGCTTGGCCAGCGGCCAGATAAGACGCCTCCAGTCCAAGGGTGTCGTACTTGTTTTCGGCGATGTTTTCTTCGTGGGTTGCGGTTTCGTAAGCGGTTTGCGCGGCCCGTTCGGCGATGTCGAGATCGACGCGCAGTTTGTCGAGAATCAATTGGTGAACGATTTGCTTATTCATGATCAATCGCAGAATTGCAGGACATTGGCGCGGCTTTTTTCGCTCGGGGCAGTCTGGTCCTGTTGCAACCAGAACTGGCATTTAGGGTTCGACAGGTTGCGACTCGTGCTGCGGGCCTGATCGAGGCGTTGCTGCTGCTCGTTCTTGCGCAGGTTCTGTTCGTATTGTTCGAAAATCGGGCTCTGCGGCGGAAGGTCCGGCACCGGTTGCACCACCACTGGCGGTTTGGCCAGTTGCTCCACCGCCGCCGCTACTGGCGCCAGTTGCTCGCTGAACAACAGGCGAGAGGCGAGCCAGCAGGTCAACGCGATGGCAATAAACCCCAGCCACATACCCAGGGCAATACTGCCGGTCAGTTGCACGGCACTGAGCTGGATCGGCAAGGGGCGGCGCGGGTTTGGACGGTAGGGCATGGCTGCCTCCTGGCGGGTGGTCGCGGGCAAGTGGCGATTGTCGCATGAAGATTAATCGCCGTCGGCTCTTCTGCACGGGGTAATTTATGCGGACAATCGGCGCCTTTGCCAACGGGAGCCTGGAATGCCTGAATTGAAAACCCGCTGGGATATTTTTTGCACGGTGGTCGATAACTTTGGCGACATCGGTGTGACCTGGCGTCTGGCCCGACAACTGGTGGCCGAACACTCAGTGGTGGTGCGCTTGTGGGTCGATGATCTGCGAGCTTTCGAGCGCATGTGCCCTGAAATCGACATCCACGCTTCACAGCAGTGGCAGCAGGGCGTCGAAGTGCGTCAGTGGACCGCCGACTGGCAACCCACCGAAGCCGCCGATGTGGTGATCGCCGCATTCGCCTGCCAGTTGCCGAGTGCCTATATGGACGCCATGGCCGAACGGGCAAAGCCGCCACTGTGGATGAACCTGGACTACCTGAGTGCCGAGGACTGGATCATCGGCTGTCATGGTTTGCCGTCGGTGAAGTACAAAAGCGTACAGAAGTTCTTTTTCTTTCCGGGGTTCCAGAAGGGCACCGGAGGCTTGCTGCGTGAGCGCGGATTGCTGGAACGGCGTCGGCAGTTTCAGCAAAGCCCGGAAGCCCAGCGAGCATTCCTGCAAGGTCTGGGGATTGATCGCGCGCTGGGTGCGCAATTGATCTCATTGTTTGCCTATGAAAATACCGGGCTGGCCAGTTGGCTCGACGCCATGGCAACCGACGCGACGCCCACTCATCTGTTAGTGCCGGAAGGTCGGGTGCTTGGGGATGTCGAGCGCTGGCTCGGGGTGGACGGTCTGGCCGCCGGTGCCGTGCATGTGCGTGACGCCTTGACCGTGCAAGTCCTGCCGTTCGTCCGACAGGACCAGTATGACCTGCTGCTCTGGAGCTGCGATTTCAACGCCGTACGCGGTGAAGATTCCTTTGTCCGCGCCCAATGGGCAGGCCGCCCGCTGCTCTGGCACATCTATCAGCAGGAAGAAGATGTGCATCTGGACAAGCTTGAAGCGTTCATGGCGCTCTACGTAAAAGGCCTTTCGGCACCAGCCTGCGAGGCGATCAGCGGTCTATGGCGGGCGTGGAATGCCGGCGACAATATGGCCGGGCACTGGCAATCAACCCGAAAACACTGGCCGGAACTGCAAAAGCATGCCGAAGCGTGGTGTCTGGAACAGGCCTTGCAGGCCGATCTTGCCGCAGCGCTGGTACAGTTTTATGTAAATTGGATATGATACGCGGCCTAGATTTTTGTAAATCCCATCCAAATTCGGATATTCGCAATGAAAACTGGTAAAGAACTGAAACCCGGTACAGTGATCCGTCTCGAAAACGATCCTTGGCTGGTTCAGAAAGCTGAATTCACCAAGTCCGGTCGTAACAGCGCGATCATGAAGACCAAGCTGAAAAACCTGCTGACCGGTTACAAGACCGAGATCGTTTACAGCGCCGACGACAAACTGGACGACGTAATCCTCGACCGCAAAGAAGCGACTCTGTCCTTCATCAGCGGCGACACCTACACGTTCATGGACACCACCGACTACACCATGTACGAACTGAACGCTGAAGACATCGAAGCCGTTCTGCCTTTCGTTGAAGAAGGCATGACCGATGTTTGCGAAGCGATCTTCTTCGAAGAGCGTCTGGTTTCCGTCGAACTGCCGACCACTATCGTGCGTCAGGTTGACTACACCGAAGGTTCCGCTCGCGGCGACACTTCCGGCAAGGTGATGAAGCCTGCCAAACTGAAGAACGGTACTGAGCTGTCGGTTGCTGACTTCATCGAAATCGGCGACATGATCGAAATCGATACCCGCGAAGGCGGTTCCTACAAAGGCCGTGCTAAATAAGCACAGCTTCAGGAATGAAAAAGCCCGACCATTGAGTCGGGCTTTTTTATGCCTGTCGCACATGCACGGGCCGATGCGCGACCGGTGCACAACCCGATCCCCTGTAGGAGCGAGGCTTGCCCGCGAAGGCGATGCATCATCCAACATTGATGTCGTCTGACACGGCGCCTTCGCGGGCAAGCCTCGCTCCTACAGGGGGCGGTGTTATTTCTTCAGGTGTTGCTTGAGCTCTTCGGACGCTTGCAGCATCGCAGAGCGTACTTCCGGCACCTGACTCACCACGTTGAGCAAACCGTAGTCGTGAATCATGCCGTTGTAGCGAACGGACGTGACCGGCACACCGGCCTGGTCGAGTTTACGGGCGTAGGCTTCACCCTCATCACGCAGTACGTCGTTGCCGGCGGTCTGCACCAGGGCCGGTGGCAAGCCCTTGAGTTGCGCCGTGGTGGCCCGCAATGGCGAGGCGTAGATCTCGTTACGCTGCTTGGCGTCGGTGGTGTAGTTATCCCAGAACCACTTCATTGCATTTTTCGTGAGGAAGTGCCCCTCGGCAAACTGGTTGTAAGACGCCGTTTCAAAGTTTGCATCCGTCACCGGCCACAGCAATACCTGGAACTTGATCGCCGGTGTGCCTTTGTCTTTGGCCATCAGCGCAACCACGGCCGCCATGTTGCCGCCGACGCTGTTACCGGCCACGGCCAGACGCTTGCCATCGACGTTGATTTCTTTCCCGTGCTCAGCCACCCATTGGGTCGCGGCATACGCCTGGTTGATCGCCACCGGGTAATGCGCTTCCGGCGACGGCGTGTAATTGACGAACACCGCCGCCGCACCCGAACCCACCACCAAGTCCCGAACCAGACGTTCGTGAGTCGGGAAATCCCCCAGCACCCAGCCGCCGCCGTGGAAAAACATGAACACCGGCAGCTCGCCCTTGACCCCGGCCGGCCGGACAATGGTCAGGCTCAGCGGTTGGCCGTCGACTTGAATGGTCTTCTGGCTGACATCGGCTTTTGGCAGCGTCAGCTTCACCCCGGCTTGAGCGCCCACCAGGACGGCGCGGGCATCTTTCGGGCTGAGCTGCTCAAGCGGCTTGCCGGTGCCCGCATTCAACACATCAAGAAACGCCTGGGTGTTGTGTTCAACCCCATCGCCTGCAAACGCGTTGCCGATGGATAAGGCGAGAAGAGTACCGGTCAAGACTTTGCTGAAAGTGTTCATGTTCGTTTCCTGTTCGGCCTGGTAATCAGCGGTTAGACGGTAACGTGCAGACGCACATCGACGTTGCCACGGGTGGCGTTGGAGTACGGGCAGACCTGGTGGGCAGCGTCGACCAGGCTTTGCGCATCGGCTTGTTCAAGGCCGGGCAGGCTGACGTGCAGGTCGATGTCCAGACCGAAACCGCCAGGGATCTGGCCGATACCGACATGGGCGGTGATCGAGGCATCGTTCGGGATGGTGCGTTTGGTCTGGCTGGCAACGAACTTCAGCGCGCCGATGAAGCAGGCGGAGTAGCCGGCTGCGAACAGCTGCTCAGGGTTGGTTGCTGCGCCGCCAGCACCGCCGAGTTCTTTCGGGGTGGCGAGTTTGACGTCGAGGATGTTGTCGCTGGAAACCGCACGGCCGTCACGGCCGCCAGTGGAGGTTGCGATTGCGGTGTAGAGAGTTTGCATGATGTAAGCCTCGTTTGGATTGTGCTGTTATGCGCTAAATGCTTGCGCGCTAAGTAAGTGCGAGATAAATGTAGCTCGTGAATATTTTGCGCGCAAGATAAATTTTGAAAAAAGTTTGGCGAGGGCCCATGCAGGGTTAAGCGAACAGGTGTGAGAGTGCCGGACTAGAGCCAGTTGGGGGGAGCGAGTGGAGACGGTAAAAAACACCGAAACCCCTGTAGGAGCAAGCTTGCTCGCGATGGCGATATATCAGCCAACACAGTGCTGAATGTCACACCTCATCGCGAGCAAGCTTGCTCCTACAGGGACCATTGGGACTGGAAAGTCAGAGACTGTCCTGGAGGTGGCTACGCAGCTCTTGCAGCTCCGCTTGCAGTTTGTTCAGTCTCTCCAGGGTCATCCCGCTGGCGCCGAGGATACACTGGGGGATATCCCGCGCCTTTTCCCGCAAGGCGCGGCCCTGTTCGGTGAGTTCGACAATCACCACCCGCTCGTCTTCGCGGCTGCGGGTGCGGCTGATCAAACCTTCGACCTCCAGGCGTTTGAGCAATGGCGTCATAGAGCCGGGATCGGTCAGCAGTCGCGTGCTGATTTCACCTACGGTCAAACCATCCTGTTCCCACAACACCATCATCGCCAGGTATTGCGGGTAGGTCAGCCCCAGCGCTTGCAACAGCGGTTTGTAGACCTTGGTCATCATCAGCGAAGTGGAATGCAGAGCGAAGCAGGCCTGATTATCCAGCAGCAGGTGGTCGCAGTTATCCGGGATGTTGCGCTCGGTAGTCATTTGGAAGCCTTGATCAGTGATCGTCATGAATCTAGCGGACGAATCTTTAACGCGCCAGATAATTCTGCCTAGTGGCGATCCAGCGTGTTTTGCAGCGCCAGATCCCACGGCGGGATCGGACTGAAGCGGGTTTTCAGGTATTCCAGCAACAAGCGGCTGCGGGAATTGGGTTGTTGCTCCAGGCGCAGCGCGTAAATGCCGGTGCTTTCCGGTGGTGGCAGGCCGTTTTCGCAGAACAGCGGCAGCAGTTCGCCGCGCAGCAGGTACTCGCTGGCCAGCCAGGTCGGCAAGTGTGCAATACCCAATCCGGCCAATGCACCGCAGACCAGCGCCTCGGCATTATTGGCGCTCATGCGGATGCGCGCCGGACGGTGCAAATGCATCTGCCCATCCCGTTCGAAGCGCCAGGCGAACGGCGGGGCCAGACCCTCCCAATCGAGGCCATCGTGTTCCATCAGCTGCGCCGGATCGGTCGGCACGCCACGATGTTTCAGGTAGTCAGGACTGGCGCAGGCAATGCGCACCATGCTCGCCAGCGGTGTGGCCACCAGCCGGGTATCGGCCATTTGCCCGGCGCGCAGCACCAGATCGACCTTGCCCAGATTCAGCCCCTGCATGTCGACAAAACTGTCGATCAGGTGCAATTGCACGTCGAGGCCAGGGTAAAGCATCAGAAAATCAGCAATCACCGGTGCCAGGTGCCGCCGCCCGAAGGCTGCGGGTGCATCGATCCGGATCAAGCCTTCCGGCGCACTGCTCAACGACACCGCTTCAGCCCGAGCCAGCCGCAGTTCCGCGACGATGCGCCGCGCACGCTCGGCAAATGCCAACCCTGCCGGTGTCGCGCGCACCGCGTGGGTGCTGCGGATGAACAATTGGCTGCCGACGGCGTTTTCCAGGCTGTCGATGCGCCGCGCCACCGCCGAAGGGGTCAGTGGATGACGGCGGGACGCGGCGGAAAAACTGCCGGTTTCCAGCACGTCGAGGAACAGGCCCAGTTGTTCTGTCAGTTGATTGGGGTTCATGGTTTGTCGCTGCTTATGCGAAGTAGGCACAGCCATTGTGCGTTGCTGTGCGTTTCCGTGCCAGAGCCGACTGCGTAGGATGAATCGCCTGACGTGAGGGGAATTCGCCTGTGATTGAGTTGTTGATGTATTTGGTCTTTGGCGCTGCCCTGGGAACCCTGGGCGGAATATTTGGCATTGGTGGTGGCCTGATCGCGATCCCGCTGCTGGGCGTGCTCTTCGGCCTCGATCAGCAAATTGCCCAAGGCACGGCACTGGTGATGGTAGTGCCCAACGTCATGCTGGCGCTGTGGCGTTATCACCAGCGCAACCGGATCGAAATGCGCCATGCGCTGCCGCTGGCCTCCATGGGTTTCTGCTTCGCGTGGATCGGTTCGATCTGGGCGGTGGGCATTGATGCGCAGACCATGCGCGTCGGATTTGTCGCGTTCCTGATCGCGCTGTCGGCCTACAACCTGGCGCGCATGTTCTGCGCGAATTCGCCTGCTTCTACGCAGATGAATTACTCGTGGCCATGGCTGGGCGTGCTCGGCGCGGCATCTGGCACCATGGGCGGGTTGTTTGGCGTGGGTGGGGCGGTGGTGGCGACGCCGGTGCTGACCAGCCTGTTCGGCACCACTCAGGTGGTTGCGCAAGGATTGTCGCTGGCGCTGGCATTGCCCAGCACGGGCGTCACGCTCGTCACTTATGCCGTGCACCATCAGGTGGACTGGATGATCGGCGTGCCCTTGGCGGTCGGCGGTCTGATGAGCATCAGTTGGGGCGTGAGGATTGCCCACGCCATGCCGGAGCGGCTGCTGCGCGGGCTGTTTTGTGGCTTCCTGGTGTTCTGTGCGGTGACACTCGCGTTTAAAGTTTGAAGCCTTCGACGATGTGTTCGGCCAGGCACTCGGTGATCGGCGACGGGTTGTGCAGGTTACGCACCAGCATGATGCTGGCCTCGGGCAGGATCGGCAGATCCTCGGCCTCACCAAGGATGCGCATGTCCGGGGTGACCAGGCTTTCCAGTTGCGCGGTCACCGCCAGGCCGGCGCTGACCACGGCCATGATCGCCGACAGGCTGTCGCTGTTATACGCCACGCGGTAATCGCGACCCATGGCATCGAGGGCGTTGCAGGCCCATAATCTGCAGAAGCAATCACTGTTGAACATTGCCAGCGGCAACGGGGTTTGTTCGTGGGCGCTGTAGCATTGCGCCTCGGCCCAGACAAAGCGCTCTGTGCGCAGCAACTGGCCAATTTCGTTGCCCGGCTCGCGGGTGACGATGGACAAGTCCAGGTCCTGGCGCATCAGCAATTGCTTGGACGATTCGCAGTGCACCTCGATCTGGATCAGCGGATACGACTGCGCAAATCGTCGCAGAATCCCCGGCAGAAAACGCATCACATAATCGTCGGGGGTGCCAATGCGCACCATGCCGACCATGTGCGGTTCGCGCAGGGTATTGAACACTTCACTGTGCAGCTTGAGGATGCGCCGGGCGTAACCCAGCAGCACCTGGCCCTCGGCCGTCAGGCGCACTTGTCGTCCGTCGCGCTGGAACAATTGGCGCTGCAACACATCCTCTTCCAGTCGCTTCATCTGCATGCTCACAGCCGACTGGGTGCGATTGACCAGTTCGCCAGCCCGGGTAAAACCGCCCTGGTCGGCGATGGCGACAAAGGTGCGCAGCACTTCGGTGTCGATACTTGGGAAGGCGGACATTCATCAATCTCCGAGATATGTGACATCAGAAACATTCGTTGGATTGATCTTAGCCCCGGGGCGAGACTGGAGCTATCCAAACGGAGGGCAACAAGATGAAAGGTCAACATCAACATCCAGCAGTAGAAAAACACTCCATCCACCTGGTATCCGATCTGCTGCACAAATTCAGTCGCTGGTACGAACTTCACCGGGAGCGCGAGCTGTTGGCGAGTTTGAGCGACGAAGCATTGAAAGATATCGGCATGAGCCGTGCGGACGTGGAGTTCGAGTCGGTCAAACCCTTCTGGAATGATCCGATGCATAAATGATGATTCCGATGCTACACAAACCCCTTACCGGTGAGGTAGGTTGCGAGCAGACAAGGAGATGCTCATGCCCGCGACACTGTCCTTTACCCTCAAACAGGCTCGGCGTCTGGCGCTGGCTGCCCAAGGGTTCAACGGGCGTCAGCCGCCAGCGACGATCAAGCCGGTTCAGCTCAACCGACTGATCGAGCGGCTGGGCATTCTGCAAATCGATTCGGTCAATGCGTTAGTGCGTTCGCACTACCTTCCCTTGTTTTCCCGTCTTGGCAATTACTCATCCGACTTGCTCGACCAGGCTGCCTGGAGTTCGGGCCGGCGGCGCACGTTGTTCGAGTATTGGGGCCATGAAGCCTCGTTGCTGCCCTTGTCGATGTATCCCTTGATGCGCTGGCGCATGCTGCGGGCGACCCGTGGTGAAGACATCTATCAGCAATTGGCGCGTTTCGGTCGTGAACAGCAGGACACGATTCGCCGGGTGCTGGCTTCGGTGGAGGAACTGGGCGCGCTGGGTGCCGGCAGCCTGTCGACCCGTCAGGAGCGGGCCGGGCCATGGTGGGATTGGAGCGCTGAAAAGCATGCGCTGGAATGGTTGTTTGCCGCCGGCGAAGTGACCGTGGCCGGCCGGCGCGGATTCGAGCGGCTTTATGATCTGCCGGAGCGGGTGATCCCCTCGGCGATTCTTGCGCAACCGTTGCTCAGTGAGGCCGAAGCCCAGCGGGGCCTGTTGTTGCACGCCGCGACCGCCTTGGGCGTCGGTACGGAGAAGGATTTGCGGGACTATTTCCGTTTGAGCCCGGCCGACACGCGTCCACGCCTGGCGGAATTGGTCGAGGCTGGCGAGCTATTGAGCTGTGAAGTCCAGGGCTGGCGACAGCCGGCTTATTGCCTGCCCGAGCCCAAGGTGCCGCGCAAGGTCGAGGCCAGTGCGTTGCTTTCACCGTTCGATTCGCTGATCTGGGAACGCAGCCGCACCGAGCGCCTGTTCGATTTCCGCTATCGGCTGGAGATTTATACGCCGCAGGACAAGCGGGTCTACGGTTATTACGTGTTGCCGTTTTTGCACAACGAACGGATTGCCGCGCGGGTTGACCTGCGCGCCGAGCGAGCGTTGGGCAGGCTGGCGGTGCATGCCGTGCATGAGGAAGAGCCGGGGCTGGACGAGGAGGGGATGATGGCGTTGGCGGTCAATCTGCGGCGGATGGCGGATTGGTTGGGGCTGGCGCAGGTTCAGCTCAATTGCCCGCGGGCGAGTGCGGATAGGTTGAGAGTGGCATTGGCACAGTTCGGTGGTGATTGATCTGACGCTATCGCGGGCAAGCCCGCTCCCACAATGACCGCGCCGATCACAAATTAAATGTACGGCGCAATTCCTGTGGGAGCGGGCTTGCCCGCGATGACGGCCTGTCAGGCAACAATTTCCTTACAGATTCACCGCCGAACCTGTTTCAGGGTTTCAGCAATCAAAAACGCCAACTCCAGCGACTGATCGGCATTCATCCGTGGGTCGCAATGGGTGTGATAGCGATCCGATAACCCGTCTTCAGTAATCGGCCGCGCACCACCGATGCACTCGGTAACATTCTGCCCGGTCATCTCGATGTGAATCCCGCCGGCATACGTGCCTTCCGCTTCGTGCACCTGGAAGAACTGCTTCACCTCGCCCAGGATCTGCGCGAAATCTCGGGTCTTGTAGCCGCTGCTGGCCTTGATGGTGTTGCCGTGCATCGGGTCGGAACTCCAGAGCACCTGCTTGCCTTCGCGTTGCACCGCACGGATCAGTTGCGGCAGATGGTCGCCGACCTTGTTCGCGCCCATTCGCGCAATCAGGTTCAGGCGGCCCGGATCGTTGTCCGGGTTGAGCACGTCGATCAGGCGGATCAGGTCTTCGGGGTTCATGCTTGGGCCGACCTTGACCCCGATTGGGTTGTTCACCCCGCGCAGGAATTCGACGTGCGCGCCGTCCAGCTGACGGGTGCGGTCGCCAATCCACAGCATGTGCGCCGAGCAATCGTAGTAATCGTTGGTCAGGCTGTCGCGGCGCACGAAGGCTTCTTCGTAGTTCAGCAGCAACGCTTCGTGGGCGGTGAAGAAACTGGTCTCGCGCAATTGCGGCGAACTGTCCATGCCGCAGGCGCGCATGAAGGCCAGGGTTTCATCGATACGATCGGCCAGGTGGCTGTACTTTTCCGCCAGCGCCGAGTTGGCGATGAAGTCGAGGTTCCACTTGTGCACTTGATGCAGATCGGCAAAACCGCCTTGGGCGAAAGCGCGCAACAGGTTCAGGGTCGCGGTGGACTGGTGATAGGACTGGAGCAGACGATCCGGGTCCGGCACGCGGCTTTTTTCGTCGAAACCGATGCCGTTGACAATGTCGCCGCGGTAGGCGGGCAGGGTCACGCCATCGATGGTTTCGTCGTTGGCCGAACGCGGTTTGGCGAACTGCCCGGCCATGCGCCCGACTTTCACGACCGGGCCGCCGGCGGCAAAGGTCATGACGATTGCCATTTGCAGCAGCACTTTAAAGGTGTCGCGGATTTTCGCGGCGGAGAACTCGGCGAAGCTTTCGGCACAGTCGCCACCCTGCAGCAGAAACGCTCGACCCTGGGTCACTTCGGCAAACTGACGGCGCAACTCCCGGGCCTCACCGGCAAACACCAGCGGCGGATAGCTGGCCAGGGTTTGCTCGACGTGCCGCAAATGCGCCGCGTCGGGGTAGTGGGGTTGTTGCTGGATCGGCAGGGCGCGCCAGCTGTCAGGGCTCCAGGGTTGGCTCATCACGGTCTCTAATGTTTTACGCTCGGACGCTCATGTTATCAGTAATTAGTGCGTGACCTGTTCCCGTCGCTTCGCGGACAATCGCGCCTTTGCCGCTTCATGTTGCGGCTTGTCGCGTTGCCGGGCCGGTAACGATCAGGAGACGAAATGACTGAGGAGCGCGTCGAGCATCTGCTCGCCGAGGTACAGGATGAGTTCGGCGTGATTCGCGTGCTGGAAGTGGCCGATTACCGTTTTCTCGAATTCGGTGATGCCATCGAACAGAGCTGCGTGTTCACTGCCGATCCGAGCTGGCTCGAATACGATTACACCCGGGCCATGTTGATCGGTGCGTTATGTCATGAGCAACCCGAAAGCGCGCTGTTCCTCGGCCTCGGTGCCGGCACGCTGACCCAGGCCTGCCTCAAGTTCCTGCCGCTGGAAGATGTCGAAGCGATCGAACTGCGCCCCGACGTGCCACGCCTGGCCATCGAATACCTGGGCCTGGATGACGATCCGCGGCTGTACATCCGCGTCGGCGATGCGCTGGAACTGCTCGATACCGCTGAGCCGGCGGACCTGATTTTCGTCGACCTCTATACCGATGTCGGCCCGGGCGTCGGGCATCTGGCGTGGAATTTCCTCGAAAACTGTCAGAAACGCCTGACGCCGGGCGGCTGGCTGGTGATCAACCAATGGGCTACCGATGACGGCAAACCGTTGGGTGCGGCGTTGTTGCGCGGGCTGTATCACCGGCATTACTGGGAACTGCCGGTGAAGGAGGGCAATGTGATTCTGATCGTGCCTTCGGAGCTGGATCAGGAACTGGACATGGAAGGCCTGATCGCCCGTGCCGAAGGGCTGGCGCCGCGGTTGGGGTATTCGTTGCAGTCGTTGATCAAGGCGATTCGCCCGGCCACATAAGTATCGTCGGTGTGGGCCTTATCGCGGGCAAGCCCGCTCCCACAGTGATTTGCGTCGTTCATAAAACCTGTGGGAGCGGGCTTGCCCGCGATGAGGCCCTTACAGCCAATACATCTCTCAAAGCCCTTTGAACACTCCAGGCCGCCTCTCGACCATCGACCGCACTCCTTCCTTGGCATCCTCGCTGGCCAGCAACTTTTTCACCATCGGCGGCAACGCCTGCGCTGCAGCTGTTTCCCCTTCATAACGCGCCTGTCGTGCGGACATCAACGTCGCCTGAACCCCCAGCGGTGCCTGCCGGGCAATCCGCTCTGCCAACTCGATCGCCCGCGGCAACAGATCCTCGCTGGCCATGCCTTCCTGCACCCAGCCCAGGTGCAAGGCGTCATGCGCATCGAATTCATCGCCGGTCAGCAACCAGCGCATGGCATTGCCCCAACCGGCGACCTGATGCAGGCGCAACGTGGCGCCGCCGAACGGGAAGATCCCGCGCTGCACTTCTTTCTGCGCGAAGCGGGTGTTGCTGGCGCACAGGTTGATGTCGGCGGCCAGCATCAATTCGATGCCGATGGTCAGGCAATAGCCCTGCGCGGCGACAATCACCGGTTTGCTGACCCTGGGGCCGGCGAATACTCCCCACGGATCACAGCCGCCAGGCGGTGCCTGCCAACCGTCGGCGAGGGCTGCGCTGGCACTGACCAGATCGAGCCCGGCGGTGAAATGCTCGCCATGGCCGAACACCACCGCCACGCGAAGTTCGCTGTCGGCCTCGAACTCGCCGTAGGCCAGGCTCAGTTCGTTGAGCAGCGCAAGGTCGAAGGCATTGCGCTTGGCCACCCGATCCAGGCCGATCAACAGGACATGACCGTGTCGTTCACGGCTGACACGACTCGAACTGGGCTCATTCATAGGGCATTTCCTTGGGCGAGGGAGGTTGTGTCAGACCGCAGGTCTGCGTCACAAGGGTGAACCGTTTTAGCGCTATCGTCAGCCGGGCCGGGCCTTTGAAAAATAGACCGTTGCACGATTATCCGCAAAGCCTGTGACACAACGGTGTATCCGTCAGTTTTCCGACAAATAATGCTCCCTTTTTGGGCGAATTCCGGTATAGTGCGCGCCGGCCTTTAACCGGGCCGCGTTTAGGTAGCGCAATTCCCCGAAGTCAGCTTCGGCTGCACGTCCGCACAGCGGACTCTCCCTTGACGAATCTTTTTCATTCATTCGTTTTCGCAAATCCCCGCCGACAAAGCAGCCAGGGCGACTCTTGAGTCTTACACGGCATGCGCAGCTTTGGAGCATGGGTCTTTGCGGATGCACTTAGAGGCAGACCCATGACCCAGGAAACCGGCGGCTTCGCCGCTTTTAATCTTAATCCGAATATTCTTGCAGCCGTCATCGCGACTGGCTACGAAGAGCCTTCGGCTATTCAGCAGCAATCGATCCCGATCATCATGGCCGGTCACGACATGATTGGTCAGGCGCAAACCGGTACGGGTAAAACCGCTGCGTTCGCCCTGCCGATCCTGCACCGCATCGATCCTGCAAAGCGCGAGCCGCAAGCCCTGATCCTGGCGCCAACCCGTGAGTTGGCGCTGCAAGTAGCAACCGCTTTCGAAACCTACGCCAAGCAAATGCCGGGCGTTACCGTTGTGGCCGTTTACGGCGGCGCCCCTATGGGCCCACAACTGAAAGCAATCCGTAATGGCGCACAGATCGTTGTCGCCACGCCGGGCCGTCTGTGCGACCACCTGCGTCGTGACGAAAAAGTCCTGTCGACCGTGAACCACCTGGTTCTCGACGAAGCGGACGAAATGCTCAAACTGGGTTTCATGGACGACCTCGAAGTTATCTTCAAGGCTCTGCCACCTACCCGTCAGACCGTATTGTTCTCGGCCACCCTGCCACAGTCGATCCGTGCCATTGCCGAACGCCATCTGCGCGATCCGCAACACGTGAAGATCCAGACCAAGACTCAGACCGTTACCGCGATCGAACAGGCTCACCTGTTGGTTCACGCTGACCAGAAGACCTCGGCTGTATTGAGCCTGCTGGAAGTGGAAGATTTCGACGCCCTGATCATGTTCGTGCGCACCAAGCAAGCGACCCTGGACCTGGCCAGTGCCCTGGAAGCCAAAGGCTACAAAGCCGCTGCGCTGAACGGTGACATTGCTCAGAACCAACGTGAGCGCGTGATCGAATCCCTCAAGGATGGCCGTCTGGACATCGTTGTGGCGACCGACGTTGCTGCTCGTGGCCTGGACGTTCCGCGCATCACTCACGTGTTCAACGTTGACATGCCTTACGATCCAGAGTCCTACGTTCACCGTATCGGTCGTACCGGCCGTGCCGGTCGCGAAGGTCGTGCACTGCTGCTGGTGACTCCGCGTGAGCGCCGCATGCTGCAAGTGATCGAGCGCGTAACCGGTCAGAAAGTTGCCGAAGTTCGCCTGCCGGACGCTCAAGCTGTTCTCGATGCTCGCATCAAGAAGTTGACCAACAGCCTGTCGCCGCTGGTCGCCGATGCCGAATCGACTCACGGTGAGTTGCTCGATCGTCTGACTGCCGACATCGGTTGCACCCCGCGTGCCCTGGCCGCTGCGCTGCTGCGCAAGGCCACCAACGCTCAGGCGCTGACCCTGGCTGCGATCGAGAAAGAACGTCCACTGGTGCCGAACAACGCACCGCGTGGCGATCGTCCAGAGCGTACCGGTGATCGTCCGGACCGTGGTGATCGTGAGCGTCGTGCTCCGGTTCCATTGGCCGAAGGTCGTGCTCGTTGCCGTACCGCGCTGGGTGCGCGTGATGGTATCGCTGCCAAGAACCTGCTGGGCGCCATCCTCAACGAAGGTGGTCTGGCTCGCGAAGCAATCGGTCGCATCCAGGTGCGTGACAGCTTCAGCCTCGTCGAGCTGCCGGAAGATGGTCTGGAGCGTCTGCTGACCAAACTGAAGGACACTCGCGTTGCTGGTAAGCAGTTGAAGCTGCGTCGCTATCGCGAAGATTAATCGACTCTTGAGTTGATTGATCGAACATAAAAAATCCCCGACTGGTTCGGGGGTTTTTTTTTGCCTTTTAAAAAGATCGCAGCCTGCGGCAGCTCCTACAGGGAATGGGATACACCCGTAGGAGCTGCCGAAGGCTGCGATCTTTTGATCCTGACCTTATCCGAAGCGATAAATGTCCATGCCCAAGGCACCCATGGTGAACCCTTGATGGGCAACGCTGAACTCGCCCCCGGCGCCACGAGCAAAGTACAGCGGCAGCAAATGCTCATCGCTCGGATGATTGCGCACCGCATTCGGTGCCTGCTGGCGATAATCGTGCAGCGCGACTTCATCGTTGGCGGCCAGCTTCTCAATCATCCAGTCTCGAAACGTCTTCGCCCACGGCTCAACGCTCTCCGGGCCGGCGTGCCAGTCCAGTTCACGCAGGTTGTGAGTAATGCTGCCAGAGCCGATCAACAGCACGCCCTGTTTGCGCAAGCTACTCAGGGCATGGCCGACGCGGGTTTGCAGGGCCGGGCCGCCACGGGTCGGTAGAGAGACTTGCACCACCGGAATATCGGCCTGCGGGTACATCAGCGACAACGGCACCCAGACGCCATGGTCGAACGGCCGTTTGGCGTCGATGCGTGCGGGCAGGTCGTCGGACTTCAGCAGTTCGACCACCTCGGCCGCCAATTGTGGATCGCCGGGCGCGGGGTATTGCACCTCGAACAGCGCCTTTGGAAAGCCGCCGAAGTCATGCCAGGTGTCAGGCTGTGGATGGCCGCTGACCAACAGTTCGTTGCTTTCCCAGTGCGCGGAGACGATCACAATGGCCTTGGGTTTCGGTAATTCGGCGGCCAGTCGCGCAAGGGCCGGGCCACTGGCGCCCGGTTCCAGTGCCAACATGGGCGAACCATGGGATATATAAAGGCTGGGGAACATGAACGAGCTCCTGAGGGGTAAGATGGCACCATCTTCAGTCAGATCATTGATCTAAATCTAATATAAGTTTTAGGGTCTTTTGATCGAATTTTCGGGATTAATTATGCAGCCGGAGTTTTGGCACAAGCGGTGGACGTCGAATCAGATCGGCTTTCACCTGCCGGAAGTGAATCCATACCTGCAACGGTATTGGCCGCAGCTGGGCCTGGAGGAGGGCTCGCGCGTACTGGTGCCTTTATGTGGGAAAAGCCTGGATCTGCTGTGGCTGGCGAAGTGCGGTCACGAGGTGTTGGGTGTCGAATTGTCGGAAAAGGCTGTGGAAGACTTTTTCCACGAGCATCAATTTGACCCGGACGTCAGCGATCAAGGCCCCTTCACCGTCTATCGTGCGGGTTCAATCGAGATCTGGTGCGGTGATTTCTTCGCGTTGACGGCCGGCGATGTCGCCGATTGCAGCGCGCTGTACGACCGTGCTGCGTTGATCGCGTTGCCGCCGAAGATGCGCGAGCAATACGCCGAGCACTTGAAGCGGATTGTGCCGAAGGATTCTCTGGGGCTGTTGATTACCCTGGATTACGACCAGGCGCAAAAGGACGGTCCTCCCTTCGCAGTGCTGGACGACGAAGTGCAACGGTTGTTCGCAGCTTCGTGGGAGCTGAAGATCCTGGAGGATCAGGACGTTCTGGGCGAGAGCTGGAAGTTTATCGAGAGTGGTGTCACTCGACTTGAAGAGCGGGTGTATCGGGTTTCCATCTGATAGATGTGTGGTGGTTGTGCCGGCCCCTTCGCGGGCAAGCCCGCTCCCACAGTTAACCGGGTTGAATCACAATTTTGTGATCGGCACAGGGCCTATGTGGGAGCGGGCTTGCCCGCGAAGGGGCCCTGAAGAACACCATAGCAATCAAGCAGACAAAAAAAGGCCCGCATCGCTGCAGGCCTTTTCTTTTAGCGCGGAACCTTTCAGCCCCGACGACGCAGTGCGTCAATACGCTCTTCCAGCGGCGGGTGGCTCATGAACATGCGGGCGAACCCTTGTTTGATGCCACCGTTGATGCCAAAGGCGTTCAGGGTGTCCGGCATGTGCACTGGCAGCCCTTGTTCCGCACGCAGGCGTTGCAGGGCGCCAATCATCGCGCTGGTGCCGGCCAGGCGTGCACCGGCTTCGTCGGCGCGGAATTCGCGTTTGCGCGAGAACCACATGACGATGGAGCTGGCCAGGATACCCAGGACCAGTTCGGCGAAGATGGTCGCCACGTAGTAGGCAATGCCCTGGCCTTCTTCGTTCTTGAAGATCACCTTGTCGACAAAGTTGCCGATGATCCGGGCGAAGAACATCACGAAGGTGTTCACCACGCCCTGGATCAAGGCCAGCGTCACCATGTCGCCATTGGCCACGTGGCCGATTTCGTGGGCCAGGACGGCTTTCACTTCATCCGGCGAGAACCGTTCGAGCAAGCCCTGGCTGACCGCGACCAGTGCGTCGTTCTTGTTCCAGCCGGTGGCGAACGCATTCGCCTCGTAGGCCGGGAAAATCCCGACTTCGGGCATCTTGATCCCGGCTTCGCGGGACAGTTGCTCAACGGTTTGCAGCAGCCATTGTTCATGGCGAGTGCGCGGCTGGCTGATGATTTGGGTGCTGGTGCTCATCTTCGCCATCCACTTGGAGATGAACAGCGAGAACAGGGAACCGGCGAAACCAAAGACCGCACAGAAAATCAGCAGCTGATTGAGGTTGAGATCAACCCCGTTGGCCGCCATGAACCCGTTGAAGCCGAAAAGGCTCAGGGTGATGCTGGCAATCAGCACGACCGCCAGGTTAGTGGCCAAAAACAGCAGGATGCGCATCATGGTTGTAGAAATCTCCTCATGCTAAAGATGTAGCGTACTGCGGGGTATATAAGGTGCTGCACCGGGCTATTCAACCGAGTGACTATTTCAAACTGTGTCCTACGGCAATAGTCTAGCTGTTTGAAGGGCATTTCCGACGTCGATGCAGGAAGTGTCTTGTCAGCTGATTCACATCGCCACCCCCGTCGTTGTTGGACGCGAGCACGCAAAGTGTCATCAGTCAGCGATTGAAGTCGCGAGGTCAGGCAGGGCGCAAAGATGTGTTGCAGAATCAATCACCGTGCGACCTGCGCAAGCATCGCACGGCGACAGGCCACTTATTGGCGATAGGACTTGAGGAAGTTGCCAATACGTCCGATGGCCATGTCCAGGTCATCCAGGCGAGGCAGGGTCACGACCCGGAAGTGGTCCGGCCATGGCCAGTTGAAGGCGGTGCCTTGAACCACCAGCAGCTTCTCGGAGAGCAGCAGGTCGAGCACGAACTTCTCGTCGTTGTGGATCGGGCAGACCTTCGGGTCGATGCGCGGGAACGCATACAGCGCGCCCATCGGCTTGACGCAGCTCACGCCGGGAATGTCGTTGAGTAGCTCCCAGGTACGGTTGCGCTGTTCCAGCAAGCGACCTTGCGGCAGCACCAGGTCATTGATGCTCTGATAGCCACCGAGTGCGGTCTGGATCGCGTGCTGGCTCGGCACGTTGGCACACAGGCGCATGTTGGCCAGCATGTCGATGCCTTCGATGTAGCTCAGAGCGTGCTGTTTCGGGCCGGAAATGACGACCCAGCCGGAACGGAAACCGGCCACGCGATAAGATTTGGACAGACCGTTGAAGGTCAGGCACAGCAGGTCTGGCGCCAGCGAAGCGGTGCAGATGTGCACGGCGTCGTCGTACAGAATCTTGTCGTAGATCTCGTCGGAAAAAACCACCAGGTTGTGCTGGCGGGCCAATTCGAGCATGCCCAGCAGGACTTCTTTCGAATACACCGCGCCTGTCGGGTTGTTCGGGTTGATGATCACCAGCGCCTTGGTGTTCGGCGTGATCTTGGCCTTGATGTCGGCCAGGTCCGGCCACCAGTTGGCCTGCTCGTCGCACAGGTAATGCACCGGGTTACCGCCCGACAGGCTCACGGCGGCGGTCCATAGTGGGTAGTCCGGAGCCGGCACCAGCACTTCGTCGCCGTTGTTGAGCAAGGCTTGCATCGACATCACGATCAGTTCGGAAACGCCGTTGCCCAGGTAGATGTCTTCAATGCCGACACCTTCCACCTGCTTTTGCTGGTAATACTGCATGACGGCCTTGCGCGCGCTGAACAAGCCCTTGGAGTCGCTGTAACCCTGGGCGGTCGGCAGGTTGCGGATCACGTCCTGGAGGATTTCGTCCGGCGCCTCGAAACCAAAGGGCGCCGGGTTGCCGATGTTCAGCTTGAGGATGCGATGACCTTCCTCTTCCAGGCGTTTGGCGTGCTTGAGCACTGGGCCGCGAATGTCGTAGCAGACGTTGGCGAGCTTGTTCGATTTGCTGACCTGCATGGCGATGTGTTCCCGAAAATGAACGATCCAGGCGGCGTATGAACGACCGGGCTGGGAATCCTGCGTATTCACACAGGCCTGACGCCTTGAGATGCAGCACCCATAAATCCGTTTGAATGCGCGTGGTCTGGCTGCCAGACTGGCGTTTGACGAGGCGCAATCATACGTGCCGCCCGATCCGTGGAAAAGGTACAGATCGGGCTTTTTCAGCTGCTGAGGTGTGACAATGGAAAAGTTGGAAAAAACCCTGGAAGAATGGCGGGCGATGCTCGATCCGGAGCAGTACAACGTTTGCCGCCTCAAGGGCACCGAACGGCCGTTCTCCGGCAAATACAACGACAGCAAAGTCGACGGTGTTTACCACTGCATCTGCTGTAACGAGCCGTTGTTCGACTCCAAGACCAAGTTCGACTCCGGCTGCGGCTGGCCGAGCTTCTACGCGCCGATCGGCGACAGCGCCATGGTCGAGATCCGTGACGTCAGCCACGGCATGATCCGCACCGAAGTGGTCTGCGCCAAATGCGACGCGCACCTGGGGCACGTGTTCCCGGACGGCCCGCCGCCAACCGGTCTGCGTTACTGCATCAATTCGGTGTGCCTGGATCTGGTGCCGCGTGCATAACCGGCGAAATTGACCGGACCCAACGCATTGGACCGGTTCACCACAGCCCCTGTAGGGGCCGGCTTGCCGGCGAAGGCGTCGGCATTTTCGGGGCAAGTCTTGAGGCCGCCTGCGCTGGCAAGCCAGCTCCTACAGTTGGGGGGGGCTGGAACCGCGCATTGGGCCGGCTCACCACAGCCCTTGTAGGAGCCGGCTTGCCGGCGAAGGCGTCAGCAGTTTCGATGCAGGGCTTGAGGCCGCCTTCGCTGGCGAGCCAGCTCCTACGGTTGGCGGTATACGTCGGGGATCGATTTATTAAATTGCACACAATTCAATTGCTCGCTATGTTTACCTCATCTTCCTTCATTTAGAGTCCGGATCATGAGTGACAACCTGCTGACCATCCCGGTGACCACCATCAAAGGTGAACAAAAGACCCTGGCGGACTTCGCCGGCAAAGCCGTGCTGGTGGTCAATACCGCGAGCAAATGCGGTTTCACGCCACAATACAAAGGCCTCGAAGAGCTGTGGCAGACCTACAAGGATCAAGGTCTGGTGGTGCTCGGCTTTCCCTGCAATCAGTTCGGCAAGCAAGAGCCCGGCAACGAAGGGGCGATTTCCGAATTCTGCGAGTTGAATTTCGGCGTCAGCTTCCCGCTGTTCAAAAAGATCGAAGTCAATGGCGCCGGTGCCCATCCGCTGTTCGTTCAGTTGAAGAAACGCGCCCCGGGTGTGCTCGGTTCCCAAGGCATCAAGTGGAACTTCACCAAGTTCCTGATCGGCAAGGACGGCCAGTTGGTCAAACGCTTTGCGCCGGCGACCAAGCCGCAGGACCTGAGCCGCGAGATTGAAGCCCTGCTCAAATGAACACGTTGTCAGTCGATTCCCTGAAGCTCGACAGCCAGCTCTGCTTCAAGCTGTACGCCGCTTCCCGGGCGGTGATCCGCGCCTACAAGCCGATGCTCGATCAGCTCGGCCTGACGTACCCGCAATACCTGGCGATGCTGGTGTTGTGGGAATGGCAGGAAACCGCCCCGGAGCAGCCGACGGTCAAGGCGTTGGGCGAACGCCTGGCACTGGACTCCGGCACGCTGACGCCGCTGCTCAAGCGTCTTGAGCAACTGCAACTGGTCCAGCGTCAGCGTTCGGCTCGGGATGAGCGTGAGGTGCATTTGAGTTTGTCGCCCACCGGCAAGGCGCTGCGCGATCAGGTCGGGCCGCTCAAGGCTCGCCTGTTATGCGACAGCGGGGTTGATCTGGATCGCCTGAACGATCTGCGCGACGGCCTCGATCACCTGTTGGGGCAGATCAAAGCACTGTCGTAGCGGGAATCCACACGTCCAGCAGGGCGGCGAGTTCTTCCCGGCGGAAGGGTTTGGCCAGGTAATCGCTCATGCCCGCCGCACGGCAGCGTTCACGTTCTTCGGACATGGCGTTGGCGGTCAGGGCGACAATGGGCAGTTGTGGCCAGCGGCCGCTGCGACGGATTTGCCGACTGGCTTCGTAGCCATCCATCACCGGCATGTTGCAGTCCATCAGGACCAGATCGAATTCCTTGTGCTCAAGCTGATCCAGGGCCTCGCCACCGTGCGCGGCGACAATCACCTCGCAGCCGAGTTTGCCGAGCATGCCCTTGGCCACCAATTGGTTGACCGGGTTGTCCTCCACCAGCAGCACCCGTCCGCGGCGCAGGGGTGAAAGGGTCTCGAGCCGGGCTCCGTTGATTGTGTTCAGTTCCGGTTGCAGCACGCGCCGCAGGGTCTGGTACAACGCGTTGCGCGCCAGCGGCCGCGCCTGTTGCTGCAAGGGGGCGAGGGCGCTGGCTTCTTCGCTGGGCATGAAGTTGCCGTAGGCGGTAACCAGCAGAATCGGCGCCGCGCAGGTGGTGCGCAGGCCAAACAGGCATTCGGGGCAATCGGTGATCAATACATCGGGGTTCAGGCCAATCATCGGCTCGTCGATGGAACGCTGTTCATAGTCGAGCCCCCAACCGGGCAACAAGGTTTTCAACAGTTCTGCCAGACCGCTGCTGGAGCTGGTGATGGCGATGACCTTGCCCTGCAACGTTGCTGGCGCAAGGGCTCGGGTGTGGCTAGGCAGCGGCAGGTCGGCGCAAAACTGGCTTCCGAAGCCCGCTTCCGAGCTGATGGTGAGGCGCCCTTGCATGGCTTCGCAGAGGTTGTAGGTCAGCGCCAACCCGAGCCCGGTCCCGCCAAATTGCCGGGTAATGCCGGCGCCGGCCTGGGTGAAGGGCTGGAAGATCTTGACCTGGGCGTCCTGTGCGATACCGATGCCGGTGTCGCAGACTTCGATTCTGACACCGTCTTCGAACGTCGACAGGCGTACGTCGACCCGACCGAATCGGGTGAATTTGAGGGCGTTGGACAACAGGTTACTGACGATCTGCCGGACCCGGGTCGGATCCCCGAGCACCAGGGCCGGAAACTGCGGATCGATCAGGCAGCTCAGCTCAACGTTCGGCGCGGCGTTCTGCGACAGCAGGTTGGCGGTGTCCTCGATCAGCGAGCCGAGGTCGAACGGAATATGTTCAAGCTCAAGTTGGCCGGCATCGAACTTCGACAGATCGAGGATATCGTTGAGCAGTTCCACCAGCACTTTGCCCGAGTCATGGGCGATGGACAGCTGTTGCTGTTGCTCGCCATTGAGCGGGCCGTCCAGGGACAGCGCGATCATCCCCAGCAAACCGTTGAGGGGCGTGCGGATCTCGTGGCTCATGTTGGCCAGGAACACCGAGCGCGCTTCGGCCATGTCCAGCGCCGTACTGCGGGCGACTTCCAGCTCTCGATTGGATTGGCTGAGCCTGGCATTGATCGCCTTGAGTTCCGCCGTGCGGGCCGAGACGATGTTTTCCAGTTCGCTGAGGTAATCAGTCAGGCGATTTTCAGCGTTGCGCCGTTGCTGGATTTCGGTGGCAGTGTTTTCAAATTGCTGGTTGGCGGCCTCCACCAGTACGCCGATCTCATCGTTCTCATGGCCCGTCGGACACTCCAGCGAGGTCGGCTCCGTGCTGCGCGGATCGCGGCCACTGAGTTCGCGGATGACCCGCACCAACGGCTTGGTCAGCATCACGTAGAACAGTGCCAGCAGGATCCCGGTCAGCAGCAGGCTGCGAGCGAAGCCATTGAGCAGGGTCACTTCGGCCCGACGCAGGAAGCGGCTGCCGAATGAGAAGGTGTCGACATCCAGTCTCAGGGTGCCGAGGGACTCTGCCGGCAAGTGATCCAGATAGAGACGGTCTTCGAACTGCCGGTTGGCGCCGAACAGGGCGTCGCTGAGCATTCGATAGTCGCTTTGCAGCCCCGGTCGCTTGACGCTGGCGAGCACGGTGCCGTTGTTGTCGGTCAACTGTGCGCCGACGATGGCGGGCGAGCGCAGCAGGCCTAGGGTCAATTCCTGAGAGAGTTCGGCATCGATGTTGTAAGCGATGCGTGAGGCAGGGTTATGGCTGATTTCCAGCAAAGACCGTATTTCACGGTTGATGGAGGCGTCTTCACTGGCATAATCGATGCCTATTTGCAGCAGGCTGAGCAGCGTGCCCAGAATGAAACCGACGAGCACGGTAAGCCGGGCTTGTTTGTACGACAGCCGGTTGGTGAACTTGATATCCATGGGGTGTTGAACCACTTCCGTTTCCCTTCGCTGCTCAAGCATAGCCGATCATGCATGGATACCGATGTTCTCGCGAGTCCTTGTATCAAGGGATGAACAGGGCATTGATCGCTTGTTTCGGTGCTGTAGCATCATCATCACTGTGAACGTGCCCGAGGAGAAGACGTGGATTCCCGATTAAATGCTTTTCTTGAACGCGCCGATGCCGTCCTGGCCCGTATCGAACCGCTGCTGCCCGCACCTCGGCAAGCCATCGACTGGAATCATTGCCTGGCCGCACGCTGGCAACGCGAAGGGCGCAGCGGTTTTCTGCTGCCGTTGCAAGTCAGCCTCGACACGCGGTTGTCCGACCTGATCGGTGTCGACCGCCAAGTGGAGCAACTGGGGCGCAATACCCAACAGTTCCTCGATGGCATGCCCGCCAACCACGCGCTGCTCTGGGGCTCGCGCGGCACCGGTAAGTCGTCGCTGGTTCGCGCGTTACTGTCCGAACACGCCGAGGACGGTCTGCGGCTGATCGAGATCGAACGCGATCACCTGGCAGACTTGCCGCGCGTGGTCGAACAGATTGCCAGGTTGCCCCAGCGTTTCGTGCTGTTTTGCGACGACCTGTCGTTCGAATCGGGCGAAGGCGATTATCGCGTGCTTAAAAGCGTGCTCGACGGTTCTCTCGAACAGGCCCCGGATAACGTGTTGCTGTACGCCACGTCCAACCGTCGCCACCTGGTGCCGGAAAAGGAAAGCGATAACGAAAACTGGAAACGGGTCGACGGCGAACTGCATCCCAGCGAGGCGGTGGAAGACAAGATCGCGCTGTCGGATCGTTTTGGCCTGTGGCTGTCGTTCTATCCGTTTACCCAGGAACACTTCCTCAACGTCGTCGAACACTGGATCGGTCAACTGGCCGACAAGGCGGGCCTTGAGTGGCAGCGTAACGAGGAACTGGACATCCTCGCGGTGCGCTGGGCAACGGGGCGGGGCAATCGCAACGGACGTTGCGCGTATCAATTTGCCCGCTATTGGGTCGGGCTCAAGCTGTTGGAGCACAAGGCATGATCGATTTAAAACAGAGCGGCCAGGGCCTCGAAGGCTACGGCATGCTGTCGGCACAGTTGGAGTCATTGCTGGCGGACGAGCGGGATTTCATTGCCAACGCCGCACAGTTTTCGGCGTTTCTGTACAACCAGCTCGAAGACCTGAACTGGGCCGGTTTCTACCTCAATCGCAACGAAGAACTGGTGCTCGGCCCGTTTCAGGGGCAGATCGCCTGCGTGCGGATTCCCTTCGGTCGCGGTGTCTGCGGAGCGGCGGCGGCGAGCTTGCAGACCCAGCTCGTCGAAGACGTGCACGCGTTCCCCGGGCATATCGCTTGCGACAGCGCGTCGAACAGCGAACTGGTCGTGCCACTGGTCAAGGACGGTCGATTGATCGGTGTGCTGGACCTCGACAGCCCGAGCCTGGCACGTTTTACCGCAGAAGATCAGGCAGGCATCGAGCAACTGGCCGCGATTTTCCTGCGTCTGACCGACTGCTGATCATGCCCTCAAGCCTGCCTTGACCAGCAGGCTTGTCGGGTCCACCGCGTCAATCTGTTGTGGGTCGAGAAATCGATTGGCGTATTGCAGATAGATGTGCGCATTGATGAACAGCTCGAACAATTGCGGATCGATGTGGGCGTCACGGCACATCGTTGCCATGATCCCCAGCGCTTCGCTCAACGTCTTGGCTTTCTTGTAGGGGCGATCGGCGGCGGTCAGCGCTTCGAAAATATCGGCAATCGCCATCATCCGCGCCGGCAGGCTCATTTCTTCGCGCTTCAACCGTTTGGGATATCCGGTGCCGTCCATTTTTTCGTGGTGGCCGCCGGCGATTTCCGCGACGTTGTTGAGATGGGCGGGGAAGGGCAGGTGGCTGAGCATCCGGATCGTCTGCACCATGTGGTGATTGATGATGTAACGCTCCTCCCGCGTCAGGGTGCCTCGGGCAATGCTCAGGTTGTACAGCTCGCCCCGGTTGTACTTGTAGCGCGGCACATCGAGCTTGAAACCCCAGGGATTGTCTTCGGGAATCCGTTCGGCTTCGGCACGTTCGAACAGGTGTTCGGGTTTATCCGCCAGCAGCGGCTCGCTGACTGGCAGGGTCGGCGCCGGGGTACGGGCCTGGCGTCGGTTCTCTTCCCAGGAAACGCCCAGCCGGTCATCCAGCGTCCGGGTCCAGGTGCGTTGGGCCAGGCTGCTTAGGCGTTGCAGGTCGGACTCGGCCATCGCCTCGCCACCCAGATTGCAACGGGCAACGAAGGCAAAATCATCGTCCAGCCCCGCCAACGTGGCATTGCGCTGTTCGGCCAGGTGCTGCTCGTCACCGCCCAGGGCAATGGCTTGCCAGTAGTTGATCCAGGCATCGCGCTTGAGCACTTCGAAACGGGTGCGGATTTCGTGGATACGGTCGTTCAGGGTTTCTAGTTTCGTTGCTTTGTCGACGACGTATTCCGGGGTGGTGACCTTGCCGCAGTCATGCAGCCAGGCGGCGATGTGCAACGCCTCCCACTCGTCTTCGGTGGGTTGATAGCCGCTGAAGGCCGGGTCCTGGCTGGCAGCGGCAGCCTGGGCGAGCATCAGCGTCAATGCCGGTACTCGTTGGCAATGACCGCCGGTGTAGGGGCTTTTGGCGTCAATCGCACCGGCGAGCAATTGAATGAAGGCATCCAGCAGCTGTTTTTGTTTGGCCTGCAGACGCTGGCTTTCAATGCTCACCGCAGCCGCGCCGGAGACGGCCTGGAGAAACGCGATGCGGTCCGGCCGTAGTTTTTCCAGATCGCTCTCATGGCCGCTGTCGGCCAACAACAGGATCAGCAGGCCCACGGTTTCGTTATGACGGTTGTGCAACCGGATACCGATCAGGTGAACCCGGGGAGATTCCAGCGCAAGCAAGACCCTCTGCAAATCCCCGGCCTGTTCGAAACCGAGATTGACCACTACATTGTCGGCATTCGCCAGTTGTTGCAGCCATGCGGGGCTGCGTGGACTCTGGAGTTCGTGTGCCCGAATGTCGAACGATGACAATGCCTGTGACGTGCCGTTGATCACCAGCCCCTGCGGCTCCATGAGATCGCCATCACTTTCGCGCAGGTAGAGCAGACCCGCCTGCGCCTGACCGATTTTCACGGTTTCAAACAGCACCCTTTCCAGCAACGGAGCGAAGCGGGTCTCGGCGCTCAGGCTGTCGGTGATCTGAAAAAAGCTCGCCAGGGTGTCCTTCATGCGCAGCATCGAGAGGCTCAATTGGTCGACCTCAAGCACTAGAGAGCGACGGGATGCCGGGAAATTGAAATTGAAGCTGCGAATCGCATCGGCTTCCTGCACCAGAGCGCGCAAGGGTTTGACCAGGATTCTGGAGGTCAGCCAGCCCAACGGCAGACACAACAACAGCGTGGCCAAGGTGATCAGCGCACCTTGCCAGCGCATGCGATAGGCATCGACGAGCAATTCATCTTCCGGCACCAACAGCGCCAGTTGCAGTCCTTGAGGGCCGCCCTCCTGCATGGTGCTGCGGGCGACGATCCATTGCCGACCGGCCGCATCCAGGCGATTGCCTGCCGGGGGATGGTTGAGCAATGCGCCGAGACTGGGGCTCAGGTCAGCCGCCTTGGCCAGATGCGCTGTTTGATCGTCGATGATCAGTTTGCGGCTGTCGGGATAAGCGATGGCATTGCCTTCGGCATCGAACAGCACGATTTCGGTACTGGGGGTGACGACATGTTTGGCCAGGGTCGCGGAAAGTTCGGCCAGGGTCAGGTCGGCGCCCATGACCACGTTGTCGCCACTGCGCCGGGCCAGGGTGGTGCCGATGTGATGGGTGGAAAAGAAGAGGTAAGGTTCGGTGGTGATCTGATCGCGGTCGCGGCTGGCGCTGGAGAACCAGGCGCGGGTTCGTGGATCGAAGGTTTCGTCGGGATTGTCCTGGCGACTGATGAGAGCCAGGTCCTGATCAAAAAACAATCCCTGGGAATGGTCCTGGCCGCTGCTGTTTCGCTCAATGCTCCACACTTGATAGGCCGCCGTCTGCGGGGCCTTGAGCAGGGTTTTCAGCTCGGCGGTGCGCAGCGGACGAACCATGAAGAAATCGCCGTTGCCATAGCCCAGGTACAGCGATGCCAGATCGGGGTTGTCCTTGAGGGACTGACTGAAGGGTTTGAGCAGGGCCAGGCGTTGTTCCAGGTCCGGTGCCTGGGCCGCCGGGTTTTCCACCAGCAGGCTTAAGAGGTGACGAATCGGTTCATAGGTGTTGTGCAGGTCCAGGCGCACTTCCTGCTCGATGCGGTTGAAGAGCTTCTCACTGCTGGAAAGAATGATCTGCGTGGTTTGTCCGTAGTTGAAAATCCCCAGCACCACCCCGGTCAGCAACAGCAGGAAGGTGAACATCACACTGATATGGACGTGCAGCGGCAACTGCCGTTGATCCGGGCGCAGTGGGCTGGGCATTGCAGGTCTCTCCATGATGGTTAACACACTGCTCAGCGATCAAGCATAGTTAAGGCTCTGTCATTCTGCTTTTGTCGTTTTCTCCGATTTGTTGCTGCAACGCGTGCTCCAGTTCGAGCATGGTGCGCTCCAAGGCCTTGCTGCAATCGGCCACTTCCTGGTGGTCAAACACGTGATGGCAGGCCTTCTCCAGCGCCTCGCAGCTATCGATCAACCGGGAGGCCTGGACGATTCGTGCGGCGCCCTTGATTTTGTGGGCAATGTCGAGAAATGACTGCGCGCCCTCGGCTTGGGACAGCACCAACAAGGCTTCTCGGTCCTGACGGTTGCTGCTCAGCAGTTCGGTCAGTAAACGCAGGTCCAATGCCGGGTTACCCCCCGTCAACAGGCGCAGCCCTTGCAGACTAAAGGCCGGATCGCGGACGGTTGGCTCGAGCCCTTCAATCCATTGGCTCAACGCTGTCAGGGTGAGGGGTTTGAACAGGCAGTCGTCCATCCCGGCCTGTTTGCAGCGTTGTACTTCTTCCGGTTGTGCGTTGGCGGTGAACCCCAGGAGGGTGCAGGGCAGGCGTCGGGTTTGTCGTTCATGGTGACGAATGGCGCGGGCCAGTTCGTATCCATTGAGGGTTGGCATGTTGCAATCGGCAATCACCAGATCGAACGGCTCGGCTTTCCACGCCTCGAATCCCGCCTGGCCATCAACGGCGACGCTGAATCGATGCCCCAGGAACTCCAGTTGCTGGCACATGAGCAAGCGATTGGCCGGGTGATCATCGACCACTAAAACGTTCAACGGGGTCGTGGTGGTGTGGATGTGCGCTTCAGCAGTTGCCAGCAACGGCTCGAGTGGCAGTGTTGCCAGCAACGGCTCGAGTGGCAGTGTTGCCAGGTTCAACGAAACCTGGACACGAGTGCCGAAACCCGGCTGGCTGCTCAAGTGCAGACTGCCACCCATCATTTCGCACAGGCTGCGGCTGATCACCAACCCGAGCCCTGCGCCCCCTCGGCCTGACTGGCCCGTATCACTGGCCTGGGCGAAGGGTTCGAACAAGCGCTGCTGATCCTGTTCGCTGATGCCGATGCCGCTGTCCTGAACATGTAACTGCATCTGCACCCGTTCAGGGTCGACGGTCGGGTGCAGGTCGACGGTAATCCTTACCTGGCCCTGCTCCGTAAACTTGATGGCGTTGCTGATCAGGTTGGACAACACCTGCTTGAAACGCATCGGGTCCAGCAAGACGTCGATCGCCGGGTTGGCAGGGTGGAACTCCACTCGCAGTTCGAGATTCTTCTGGCGAGCCAGTCCATCGAAAATCCGCACCACCGACGCAATGATCTCTCCTGGATTGACCCGCTCCGGGCTCAGGCTCAGGTGTCCGGATTCAATCCGTGCAATATCGAGAATGTCGCCGATCAGTTCCAGCAGGTCCCTTGCCGAGTTGTACGCCACATCGATGGCCGGACGATCCGGGTGGTTGTGTTCGATACGCTTTAGTGTCAGCTCGAGCATGCCGATGACTGCATTCATCGGGGTGCGGATCTCATGACTCATGGTGGCCAGAAACGTGCTTTTGGCTCGATTGGCTTCATCGGCGCGCTCTTTCGCGCAGCGCAGATCATCGAACAGTTGCCGACGTTCGCTGATGTCGATCCAGCCACCGATGATGCCTTGCACTTCACCGCTCGAATCACGGTAGGGAAGAATCCAGTGGTAAATCGTCAGCCTGCGGCCACCGATATGCAGCGCACGGTCGAGAATCAACGGGATGCCCTCGGCCACGACGCGCTGATAGTCGGCCTGATATTCCCAGGCTTCGAACGCATTGCTCATGTTGCCCTGCATGACGCTTTTACCGATCACGTCCTCACGTTTTGCGCAGAAGGCTTCCAGGTAACTGTCGTTACAGCTTTGCAGCAGGCCCTGACGATCACGCACGTAAATCGGATGGGGCGTGCCGTTGACCAGTGATCGCATGAATTCGAATTGATCGTTCAACGCACGCTCGGCCGCCTTGCGCTGGTTGATCTGACGACGCATGTAGGCGTTCCAGGCAACGGAAATCAGCAGCAGGACACCGGCACCGATAACGACCTGAAAGAACACTCGGTGATAGCTGCGCCAGGTGCTTTGCGAAGACGCCGAATACCCACGCCAGCGGCTGTTGATGATGCCCAGCTCTTCTGGCGCGATGCTCAGCAACGCCTTGTTGAGAATCGAGTTAAGTTCTTTGGCGTCGCGGCTGGTGGCGAGCGCGAATGCGGCTTGTCGGGTGCCGATGGTGGTGCTGATTTGAAGTGTGTGCTCGAACAGGCGCGATGAGATGAAGTAGTTGGCAATCACCAGCGAGTTCACCGCACCTTCCGCCTTGCCCTCGGCGAGCAATTCCACGGCGCTGAATGTGTCTGCGGTTTCAATCAGGTGGATTCGCGGGAACTCGCTGCGCAGGTAGTCGAGCAACGGATTGCCCTGGGTGATGGCCAGGCGTTTATCCTGGAGTTGCGCAAGATTTTTCGGGCTGTCAGCGGCTTTGCGCGTCAGCAGGACGAAAGAGTTTTGCAGATAGGGACGGGTGAAGTTTAACGTCGTTTCACGTGAGGTACTGGGCAGCAGGGCGGGGATCAGGTCAGCTTGATTGTTCTCGATCTGCTCGATCATCTCGCCATTGGTTCGGCTGCGATGGATGTCGAAGCGCAAGCCGGTGCGCAATCTGATCAGCTCGAGCAGGTCGGCGGTGACACCACGAAAATTGCCGTCACTGTCGAAAAACGTCAGCGGTGCGAAGGCCTCATTGACCACTACGCGTACCACCGGATGTTGCGCCAGCCAGCGTTCCTCGCTGTAGCTGAGATCCAGCTTTTGATCGGTGAGCAAAATGTCACTGCCGGCACTCCAGCGCTTGGCAATGTTTTCTCGCTCGCTGGTGGGTACGAGCATGAGCATCGCATTGATGATGCCCAGCAGTTCCGGGTTGTTCTTGTGCACGGCAAAACTGAAACCGTGGGCTTCGTGTTTGCCAAAGTTGGCCATGCGGATGTTGCTCAGATACCCCTTGTTGATCATGTAATGGGTAGAAATGGTGTCGCCGAGAAACACGTCAGCCTGGTCGAAGGCCACCGCGTTGATCGCATTCTGGTAGGACGGATAGGAGGTGATGATCGCCTTCGGATACATCGCCTTGACCTCTTCCAGCGGCAAATAGTGATACACCATGCTCAGCCGCAAATCGGCAAGGCCATCGGTCAGGGACCGGGTTTCCCCTTCGCGCGTTACCAGAACCGGTTGATCCACGGCGTAGGGCGTGGAAAGCACAATGTCGGCGTTGCGTGCCTCGAATCCATTGGCGGTGCCGAGCAGGTCGACTTCGCCGTTTTCAAGCGCCTCGATCGCCGCACCGCGGGAGGCGAAGCGCTGAACCTTGATTGGCAAACCGGTGGTCTTGCTGAGGATGCCCGCGTAATCGGCGGTGAAACCTTCATAGTCGTGGCCGCTGATAGTCAAGTCGAAGGGAGGATAATCCGGGGCTGAGGTGCCGAGGATCAGTTCACGTTTATTCTTGACCCATTGCCGTTGTGATTTATCCAGCTGGACTTCCAGGTTTCCGGTCGTTGAGCGACTGAGCAGGGTGTAGTGCTCGCTGGCGGTCTGCGCAGCGGCCACCGAAGTGCTCAGGCATACGCCCGCGGCCATCAGTAGCAGATAATCCTTTATACGACTGGGCATCCTGTCTCTCACACTAACGCGTTACGTTTTGCCATTTCGATGAGCTCGACCAGCGATTGAGCCTTGAGCTTTTGCATGAGTCGTTTTTTATAGGTGCTGACGGTTTTATTACTCAGGAACATGCCTTTGGCAATTTCCTTGTTGGTTCGGCCTTGGGCGAAAAGTTGCAATACCATCAACTCCCGGTCATTGACTGACTTGAACAACTCCAGGTCGGCGTAACGTGCGTCTTCACTGCGAACAGGGTTCAAGGCCTGACTTGGGAAGTAGTTGTAACCTGACAATACCGCTTTGATGGCGCTGACCAGTTCACTCAGGTCTTCCTGTTTGCACACATACCCTGATGCACCGGATTGCATGCAACGGATACCGAACATCGTCGGGCACTGCGCAGTTAACACTAAAGTTTTTAGGGGGGTACTCATTGCGTTGAAGCGTGAGAGAACTTCCAGCCCATCCAGTTTCGGAATGCTGATGTCGAGTATGACCAGATCGGGCATGCATTCGCGAACCATCTGCATGGCGTCGACCCCATTATCAGTTTCACCGACGACTTTGTAACCTTCGTGTTCAAGCAACATTCGAACGGCAAGGCGGATGACAGGGTGATCGTCGACAATAAAAACGGAGTTCATAATCAAATCCCATGCGAGTTCAAATAAAGCGCGCACCTTAGCTCAGATAGTTGAGGTGACACATGATCTGACGGACCCGTAGCAGCAATATAGGAATAATCCTACAAAGTAAGAGGAAAAGGACTACGCATCAACAAGGTTTTCTATGATGCTAGCTGAAAGTTATGGGTGTTTGGTCAACGTTTATAAAGTTTTTCAGATGTAAGTTTCAAGTTTGGTTTTGAGTGGTTTTTAGATGGGTTTTTATAAAGATGCCAAGGTCAATAAGTTTCTAAATTCTGATTGTTTCAGTGGTTTTATCAAGTAGCCCAGTAAGGGCAGCCCATGTTTGTGCGCCATTCTTTCAAGTCCGTCCAGTTCAATCGGCGTCAGGCTGCTTAGAAGTATGGCTTGTCTGATCATCCCTCGATGACTGGCCAATTCAACCAATTCAATTCCGGGAAGGTCGGGAAGGCATTGGTCACACAAAAGAATATCGAATGGTTGCACAGCACCGAGCATCTGATGCAAGGCACCTTCGGCACTGTCAGTGGTGGTCAGTTGGGTGAAGCCGTAACTCTCAAGCAGGTACTGAGTCGCCCTGAGTTGAAAGGGATGATCTTCCACCAGCAAGATGCGTAGATCGTCTTTGAACATTGGTTATTCACACTCATCTGTCGAACAGAGGGAAGCGGAATTATTTCGCGAGAATACCGGGCAATCGATCAGTTCGCTCGCCATGACATGTAGGGCGATTCAGCACGCGTTGAATGCAGTTGGGTTTTTAGTGGCTGATCAGCCATTCCGTACGGCGTAATGGCTGATCGACCATTGTCATCAGCGGCTTGATCGCCCGGTCATCTCCAGCGCCATGTCGCTCGCATAGCTGTCGGTCATGCCGGCAATGAAGTCGATCATGCGCAGAAACGAGGTGTGCAACGGGCCATTCGGGTCGGGCGCATTGTTGCCTAACAGGTCGAGGATGCGGCGACTCTTGAAGGAGGGTGTTCGACCGTTGTGCTGTTCCAGCGCCGCGCCGCAGAAGGCGTTGAGCAGAATTTCCAGCGTGGTGTACGCGCCGATTTCGTGGAGGGTCTTGCGCTTGTCCTGGAATATTTTTTTGCGCGCCATGTCCTTGGCATTCAGTACGCAACGCTTGGCCGGACCGTGCATGTGCTCCACCAGATCGCCAGGCAGCGTACCGGCGAGCAATGCGTCCTGTTGCTCGACAAAGGCGCGGGCGGCGGCGTTGGTCAGGTGCTCGATGGCTTTGCCGCGCAGAATCGCCAGTTTGCGTCGCCGCGAATCTTTCGGCCCGAGCTGACGATAGGTTTCCGGAAGATCATCGCCTACCAGGTCCAGCAACAGGGACTCGACTTCGGCGTAGTCCAGTAATTCCATCTCGAGACCGTCTTCCAGATCGATCAGCGCGTAGCAGATGTCATCCGCAGCCTCCATCAGATAAACCAGCGGATGGCGGGCCCAGCGCTGTTCCTCGAGTTGCGGCAGGCCGAGTTTATGGGCGATCTGCTCCAGCAACGGCAACTCACTCTGATAGCAGCCGAACTTGTGTTTCTTGTAGCCCAGCGAATCGGCGTGTTTGGCCGTCCATGGGTATTTGAGATAAGTACCAAGGGTGGCATAGGTCAACCGGGTGCCGCCGTCGAACTGGTGATATTCCAGCTGGGTGAGTACCCGGAAGCCTTGTGCGTTGCCTTCGAAATTGAGGAAGTCGTCGCGTTCGACTTCGCTCATTGCATCCAGCCAGCCACGGCCGGCAGCTTGCTGGAACCAGTGGCGAATCGCGTCTTCGCCGGAGTGACCGAAGGGCGGATTGCCGATGTCGTGGGCCAGGCAGGCCGATTGCACGACCATCCCCAGATCGCTCGGTTCGCACCAGTCGGGCAGGGCGCTACGGATGGTTTCACCGACACGCATGCCCAGTGAACGACCGACACAGCTGACTTCCAGCGAGTGGGTCAATCGCGTGTGGATGTGATCGTTGCTGGAGACCGGATGGACCTGCGTCTTGCGCCCGAGACGGCGAAACGCCCCCGAGAAAATAATGCGGTCGTGGTCTTTATGGAAAGGACTGCGGCCGAGTTCTTGCGGGCTGTGCAGAGGCTTTCCGAGGCGTTCGCGGGTAAGCAGGGTTTGCCAATCCAAGGCTGGTTCTCTCCGTCAGGTGACTGAATCCCTAGCTTCCGGGTTCGCGTCTGGACCTGCAAGGGAAAAACACGCACGCAGCTGTAGGTGCACGGCTTGCCGGTGATGTCTTTCTCACAGATGCCCCCCGACCTGTAGGAGCTGGCTTGCCAGCGAAGGAGGTTAACGATGACGCGTTTCAACAGGATAACCATGGCGCATTCGAATGCTTCGCTGGCAAGCCAGCTCCTACAGGGGGTGGTGGTTTTCAGGTTTGCATTCGCTGCTCCGTAGGAGCCGAGCTTGCTCGCAAAAGTTGCAGGCGATCTAACGCTCGACCTGTAGGAGCTGGCTTGCCAGCGAAGGTCGTTAACGATGACGCGTTTCAACAGGACAACCGTGGCGCATTCGAATGCTTCGCTGGCAAGCCAGCTCCTACAGAGGGTGGTGGTTTTCAGGTGTTGCGTTCGCTGCTCCGTAGGAGCCGAGCTTGCTCGCAAAAGCTGTGGGCGAGCTAACGCTCGACCTGTAGGAGCTGGCTTGCCAGCGAAGGTCGTTAACGATGACGCGTTTCAACAGGATAACCG
>NZ_LHPC01000010.1 GCF_001297125.1 Pseudomonas sp. RIT-PI-q | reverse complement strand
GTAAAGCATTACTAGCGGCCTTGAGAACGGACTGGAGCTACGAAGAACGCTTTAGGAGCAATCAGCCAGCCAAACATCGTCGGCGCTACGCGTCGACGATGTTGGAATCAGTTTTTGCACACTCTGGCTCGACAGCTGCTACAGAGCCGAACGCAGCCTCGCAAGCTCGACAGCTGCTACAGAGCCGATCGCAGCCTCGCAAGCTCGACAGCTGCTACAGAGCCGAACGCAGCCTCGCAGGCTCGACAGCTCCTACAGGGGCCGAACGCAGCCGTCGACGGTCGGTATTTGCCTTACCCCTCCTCATTTGTGGAGGTCCGTATTTGTGCTGCGCTCTATATCGTGTGCCCTGCATAACAGGGCTTGCACGGCAGTCTGTTCGGGCCACTTCAAAACTATAAAAACAGAGGTGAGGCAGGTGAAACTTTCCAGGCTATTTATCGCCGTAACCACCGCATCGGCATTGTCCTGTGTGGCGCTGGTGGGGTGTCAGACACACGCGTCGACCGCCGCCGACATGGTGCTGCGCAACGGCTATGTGTACACCGTCGACGGCAAGAATTCCGTGCAGCAGGCGATCGCCATCACGGGCGGCAAGATCGTTTATGTAGGCAACGATGACGGGGTTGCCTCGTACATCGGCACGCAGACGCAACTGATCGATCTGGCCGGGCGCATGTTGATGCCGGGCTTCATCGACGCGCACATGCACCCGGGCGACGGCGGCCGCGCCATGACCTTGTGCGACCTGAAATACCAGACCATGACCCGCAAGGTTTTCCAGGAATCCATCCAGGCCTGTCTCGATGCGGACAAGGACAAGGGCGACGACGTCTGGCTCGAAGTCGGCAGTTGGGACCGCATGGGCATGACCGGCCTCGACGGCGATCCCGACAAATCCACCCTCGACGCCTTGAAAACCAAGCGGCCGATTCAGGTCCGTTCCACCGACTTCCACACCATACTGACCAACTCGCGCGGCCTGGCGGTGGCCGGCATCAACAAGCACACGCCCAACCCAAGTGATGGCAAGTACGCCCGCGACAGCGCCGGCGACCCGACTGGTATTTGCGAAGACGGCGCAGCCGAAACCATGGCGGCCGTGGTGCCGCCCGCCACCGACGCCGAGAAACTCAACCAGACACGCGCGGCGCTCGACGCCATGCGCCAGCAAGGCATCACCAGCTTCTTCGATGCCTTGTCGGGGCCGGAAACGGGCAAAGCCTTTACCAGCCTGCAGCAGTCGGGCGAGCTGACCGCTCGGGCGTTGCTGGCGATCAAACTCGATCCGGCCGCCGCCGCTGCCGACCCGGACAAAACCATCGCCGAGGCCAAGGCACTGGCCAACACTTACGATCAGGGCGACGCCAAGGTCGCGCCGGGTGTGAGCATGCGCCACGTCAAATTGTTCATGGATGGCATCATCAACGCGCCGGCCGACACCGGGGCCATGTTGACGCCGTACCTGCACAATGCCGGAACCGATAAGGCGCCACACTGGGCGCCCGGCAAGAACAAAGGTGAGCTGTACTTCCCGCCGCAAGTGCTCAATCCGCTGCTGCTCAAAGCCGTGCAGGCCGGCCTCGACCCGCACCTTCACGCCACTGGCGACCGCGCGGTGCGTGACTCGTTGAACGGCATCGAATACGTGCGCCAGCAACTGCCCGGCAATGGCTTTCGCCCGACTATCACTCACAACGAGTCGGTAGACCCCGCCGACTATCCGCGCTTCAAGGCGCTCGACGTGACCGCCAACATGTCCTTTCAGTGGGCGCAGCAGGCACCGTCCACGGTCGACGGCACCAGCGATCATCTCGGGCCTGCGCGGTTTGCCCGCATGGAACCGTCGGGCAGCATCGCCCGCGCCGGTGGCCGGGTGGCGTATGGCAGCGACTGGCCCGTCGACCCGCTCGACGAATTCCTTGCACTCAAGGTCGGCGTCACCCGCTCGGGCGATCCGCTGAACCCGCACAGCTATGGACCCAAGTATGCCGGCAGGCTGAATGCCGATCCGGCGCTGTCACGTACCGACGTGCTGCGCACCATCACTATGAATGCCGCCGAGCAACTGAAACTCGACGCGGTGGTCGGCTCGGTCGAGGTCGGCAAGTTCGCCGACTTGATCGTCCTCGACAAGAACTTCATGCAAGTTCCCGAGCAAGAACTGGCGCGAAATGAAGTGCTGCTGACCGTGGTGGGCGGCAAGGTCGTGTGGGCCAAGGCGCCGTTCGTTGGCCTGCAAGCAACTCAGGCATCCGTCTCCCGTCCAGCCCAATAAAAACAAGAGAGCTTTCCCATGCAGCGATTTATCCCCAACTTGTTGGCCGCAGCCCTGGCGTTGTCTTCGGTGCACGCCATGGCCGCCGCTGACCTGGTATTGTTCAACGGCAAAGTATTCACCGCCGAACCCGGCCAAGGGCTGGTTCAAGCGGTGGCGGTGCAAGACGGCAAGATTCTTAAAGTGGGCAGCAACGCCGACATCAACGCGTTGGCTGACGCACAAACGCAACGGATCGATCTGGCGGGCAAAGTGCTGATGCCGGGCATGATCGATAGCCATAGCCACCCGGTGGTGGCGGCATTCGACAGCATGGGCGCCAATTTGCTGGACGAAGAAAAGCCCTTGCCGGAACTTGAGCAATGGATCATCGAGCAGGATCAGGCGGGTCGTGCGCGCGCCGGTGATGTGATCAGCATTGCCGGGGTGAGTTCGGCCTATTGGGACAAAAGCCGTGAGCTCGGCCAGCGCTTCAATCAGGGCCGCTGGGTGGATCAACCGGTGGTGCTCAGCGGGATTGACGGTCACACCGGATGGGCCAACAACGCCATGCTCAAGCGTCTGAAGATCGACGCGGCGCTGGTTAAAGGCCTGTCTGAACAGGATCGCAGCTATGTGGGGCACGACAAGGATTTCACCCCCAACGGCTATTTCGCCGAGTCGCGCTGGGATCAGGTGCGCAGCCAGATCCCCGCGCCCAGCGAAGAGGTCATGTTGAAAGCCGCCCGCGAGGCGGTAAGGGTCAACAATCAATATGGGGTCACCGCCTGGATGGACGCGGCGGCGAATGCCGGCAGTGGCGATTCGCTGTTCGATTTCCAGGCCACCGAGCAGAGCTACGGCGTCCTGCCGCTGTACCGTGAACTGGCCGAGAAGGGCGAACTCAGCGCCCACGTCGCCGCTCTGCTGCTGGCCAACCCGAAAAGCCGACCGGCCGACCTGGAAGTGTTGGCCAAGGTCATGAAGAAATTCGAGGGCGTACCCAACCTGAGCTTTCCCGGGATCAAGGTGTTCGCTGACGGCGTTCTCGAGTTTCCGGGGCAGACCGCTGCGGTCATCGTGCCCTTCAAGAACAGCCATAAAAACGGTCAACTGCTGATCGACCCTGCGCACTTCGGTGAATTGGTGGTGGCGGCGGAGAAGCGCGACTGGATCGTGCACATGCACGCGGTCGGTGACCGCGCGGTGCGTGAGTCGCTCAATGGTTTTGCCTATGCGCGCAAACTCAATCCGACACCGGTGGCCCATAGCATCAGCCACCTGCAACTGGTCAACCCCAAGGAGTTTGCGCGCTTCAAGCAACTGGGGGTGATTGCCTCCATGCAGCTGTTGTGGGCCACCGGCGAGACGTACACCGTCGAATTGGTCAAACCCTATATCAGCGCGTTTGCCTACGGTTACCAGTATCCCGCCAGGTCCCTGCATAACGCTGGCGCAGTCATCGCCGGTGGCAGTGACTGGCCGGTGTCCAGCCCCAATCCGTGGAACGCCATTGCTCAGGCGCACACCCGCAAAGGGCCGCTGGGTGTGCTGAATGCCAAGGAAAGCATCGACCGCCAGAGCATGTTCTACGCCTACACCTTGAATGCCGCGAAAGCCCTGCGGCTGGAGCAGCAGATTGGCTCGCTGGCACCGGGCAAACAGGCCGACCTGATCATCCTCGACCGCGATGTATTCAAGGTCAGCGACGACGAACTGTTCGACACCAAAGTCCTGAAAACCTTCTTCGCCGGCAAAGAGGTCTACGCGCCCGCGTCCTGACGATTACCCCACCGCAGCACCCGAGAAAAATGCCTGGCCCCTCGTGCTGCGAGGGGCTCTGCATCGCCATGCCCGACATTCCCCTGCACCTCCATAACAATAAGAGATTGGTATGAACACACGCGCACTCTTCACCCTGGCCACGTTGGTATTGGCGCCTTTGACCACGCAAGCATTACCCCTCAACGACGATTTCAGCCTCGACATGAGCCTGGCGGCGGTCAGCGACTATCGCACCCGCGGCATTTCGCAAACCCTCGGGGATCCGGCGGTTCAGGCCGGAGCTACGCTGGTGCACAGCAGTGGCCTGTACATCGGCGCCTGGACCTCGAATGTCGATTTCGGCGGCGAATTCAAGACTCGCCAGGAGCTTGAATACTACGCGGGCTACTACTGGCAGGCGACTGACGCGATCAGCCTTGACCTGGGCTACATCAAGTACAGCTATCCCAAAGAAAGCCAGTTCAACCTGAGTGAGGTCTACGCCATCCTCGACGTCTATGGCGTGAAGCTCGGTGCGTATTACTCGAACGATACGCCGAACGTTTTCGGCGAAGACCAGGACACCCTCTACACCTACCTCAGCTACAAGATCGCCTTGCCGGCCGAACTCGGCCTGGACCTGCGCGTGGGGCGCGGCGATGTCAAGGACCCGGCGTACTGGTCCACCAACGGCGATAACCGCGAGTCTTATTACGAGTGGGAAGCCAAGCTGACCCGCGATTTCGTCGGCGTGACCTGGGGCCTCAGCTACATCGATACCGACCTGTCGAAAAGCGAATGCGCGGGCTGGTATGGCTACGGTGATCTGTGTACCGCGACTGTGGTTGCCAGCGCCACCAAGACCTTCTAAGCGTTCAAGCCCCGACCATAAAAATCAGTTCCTCACAGGAAAACAGCGCAATGACCAAGGTCAGCGATAGTCCGCAACGCAGTCCCCTGATCGAGACCCGATCGATCGATTACATTCCCGAGGCCGAGCGTCACGGCAGCCTCTACAGCCAGTTCACCCTGTGGCTCGGCGCCAACCTGCAAATCACCGCAATAGTCACCGGGGCGTTGGCCGTGGTGCTGGGCGGTGATGTGTTCTGGTCGCTGATCGGCTTGCTGATCGGCCAAGTGCTCGGCGGCGCGGTGGTTGCCCTGCACGCGGCGCAAGGGCCGAAGCTTGGCTTGCCGCAGATGATCTCCAGCCGGGTGCAATTCGGCGTCTATGGAGCGGCGATCCCGATTGTGTTGGTGTGCCTGATGTACCTCGGCTTCAGCGCTACCGGCGCGGTGCTGTCGGGGCAGGCGATTGCGCAGCTGATCCACGTCAGCGACAGCACCGGCATCCTGATTTTCGCGGCCTGCATCACGTTTCTGACGATCTTCGGTTATCGGGTGATTCACCTGGTGGGAAGGGTGGCCAGCGTGTTGGGGATCATTGCCTTCTCGTACCTGTTTACCCGGCTGATGACCCTCAACGATATCGGCCTGTTACTGGAAAATCGCCACTTCGGCTGGAGCACTTTCTTGCTGGCGGTGTCGCTGTCTGCGTCCTGGCAGATCGCCTTTGGTCCTTATGTGGCCGACTACTCACGCTACTTGCCGAGCAAGACCTCGTCCTGGAAAACCTTCACCGCTGTTGGTCTCGGCACGGTGCTGGGCGCCCAGGCATCGATGGTGCTCGGGGTGTTCGCCGCTGCACTGGCGGGGGCGAATTTTCGTGGTCATGAGGTGGCGACGATTGTCGGCTTGGGCAGTACCGGCATGATGGCTTCGCTGCTGTATTTGAGCGTGGTGTTCGGCAAGGTCACGGTGTCCACGCTAAACGCCTATGGCAGCTTCATGTGCGTGGCCACCATCATCAGCGGCTTTCGCAGTCGTCTGGAAATAACCGCGAGGCAGCGCATGCTGTTTGTGCTGCTGATTGTCGCGGCATCGACCACGCTGGCGTTGCTGGGGCAATACTCGTTTCTGAACAGCTTCAAGTATTTCATCCTGTTCCTGCTGACCTTCTTCACGCCGTGGAGCGCAATCAACCTGGTGGATTACTACTTCATCAACAAAGAGCGGTATGACATCCCGGCGCTGTCCGATCCGGCCGGTCGTTATGGTCGCTGGAACGTGCTGGGGATCAGCGTGTATGTCATCGGCGTGTTGATCCAGTTGCCCTTTGTCGACACGCACTTTTACTCCGGGCCGATGGTTGCGCAGCTTGGCGGGGTGGATATTTCCTGGATCGTCGGGCTGGTGGTGCCAGGCATTCTCTATTACGGGCTGGCCAGGAATTCAGCGCTTGCGGTGTCGGTTGAGCGGGGTTCAAAGGCATAACCCACACCAGCGTTTCGATTATTCAGTGGAAGGAGTGGTGACGCTCAGGGCCTCTTCGCTGGCAAGCCAGCTCCTACAGGGGATTGCGGTCTCTTGTAGGAGCTGGCTTGCCAGCGAAAGCAATCGCTCGGGCGCTGCATTTATTCAGCGAAGGGTGTGGTGAAGATTAGGGCCTCTTCGCTGGCAAGCCAGCTCCTACGGAGGGTTGCGGTCTTTTGTAGGAGCTGGCTTGCCAGCGAAAGCAATCGCTCGGGCGCTGCATTTATTCAGTGGAAGGTGTGGTGAAGGTCAGGGCCTCTTCGCTGGCAAGCCAGCTCCTACGGGGGGATTGCGGTCTTTTGTAGGAGCTGGCTTGCCAGCGAAAGCTGTGTATCAACGTTCGGGGAGGTTCCAGCTTTCGCGCAACTGCTCGTATTCCTGCTCGGGCAGTTGAATCAGCAGAGGGGATTGGCGCGGGTCGAGCCAACTGAACAAACGGCTGATGTCCGCTTGATTCATGGCGGTGCAGCCGAGCGTCGGGGAGGTGGGGCTACGCCAGATGTGCATGAAAATGCATGAGCCTGAAGCGGGCGAGGCTGGCATGTTGTGTTCGATGACGATGCCTTTTCGATACAGCTCATCCATGCCGCGCATGTGTTCGGAGCTGTTCCAGTCCTTTGCTGTTGTCGCCCCGTCGACCAGCTCGTTGTAGCGTTTGGACTGGCTGTCATCCACGCATTCGGTGGTGGAGGTCAGCGCGAGGTAAGGCAGTTTGGTGTCGGCCAAACTGTCATACCCGAAAGCCGTTCCCAGTTTGAAAATCCCGGCCGGTGCTTTGCCATCGCCTTCACGTTTGAGCGGGCCTTCGCGCTGATCAACGCGGGTCAAACCCTTGCCCCAGGCCAGTCCGTTCTTGCCCAGCACCACCGGAAACGAGGCCTGGTATTTTTCAAAACGGTTCCCTTGGCGCACGTAGCGCTGGGCGGTTCCTTGGGTGTCAGTCCAGTTTTTGCTGGTGACCACGATCAGCTGGTTGCTGGTGTCGAGAACACCGCTGGCCGCCAGCGGGGTGATGGGGAAATCCATGACGTTGTTCAGCGTCTCGTCGCGGGTGTAGGTGAAGTGCCACCACTCCTTCGAGTACCCGACAAAGCCTTGTTTTTCCATGGCGCTGCTGAGTATCTGGCGATTTTGCCGGGCGACCGCGATGATCGTCGGGTTGTCGGTATGCGCCGGTTCATCGAAGCAATCGAAGCCGGTGCCCATATCGAGCGCGCCGTCATGCCAACGCTGGCCATAAGGCGCGGTGCAATCGACAGGCTTGGCGGACGGCGTCCAGGTGTCGGCGGGCAGGGCGTCCGGACCGGTCAGTGTCAGGTCGACAGTGCCGCCCTTGGAGTGATTGGAAACCCGTGCCACATACCCCAGGCGCCAGAAGTCTTTCTTGTCCAGGCGCGGATAGAACTCGCCTTTCAGCGGGTCCCCCGGCTCGTTCGCGAAGCGGCCCATGTCCGCAACGGCACGACTGGGGCGATAGCAGTCGAACACCTTCAAACCGTAGCCTTCGCTGCGCAATGCCGTTTGTACCCGAGCCAGTGCTTTGGCGGCCTCCTGCGACAACAGGCATTCCGGCGCCGCGTAACCGTCGAGTGGGTGCCCGGTGAAGTTGTGGGCGCCGGCATAGCGGATGTCTTGCTCGATACTCGGATCAACCGTACGCAAATACACCATGTGCCCGGGCCGTGGCTCGGCGCTGGCGAGGCACGGCATGATCAGGCTCAGGTAGAGGAATTTGCACAGAAGGCGCATGCGAGGCTTCCAGAAAAGACGAATGCGTCATCATGGCTTCAAACCCGCTTGGCTGCCATGCAGTTGTTGGTCGGCATGGTAGGACGAGCGCACCAGCGGCCCGGAGGCGACGTTCTTGAAGCCCATCTTGTAACCTTCCTCGGCGAACCAGGCGAACACGTCCGGGTGCACGAAACGCTGGACCGGCAAGTGGCTGCGCGACGGTTGCAGGTACTGGCCGAGGGTCAGCATGTCGATGTCGTGTTCGCGCATGCGCTGCATGACGTCGATGACTTCTTCGTCGTTCTCGCCCAGGCCCAGCATCAGGCCGGATTTGGTTGGAATGTGCGGCATCATCTGCTTGAAGCGTTGCAGCAGGGTCAGCGACCACTGGTAGTCCGAACCCGGGCGCGCAGCCTTATACAGACGCGGCACGGTTTCCAGGTTGTGGTTGAACACATCCGGCGGCTCGGCGGCGGTGATTTCCAGCGCGACGTCCATGCGCCCACGGTAGTCCGGGACCAGGGTTTCGAGCTGCACGTTCGGCGACAGCTTGCGGATCTCGCGGATGCAGTCGGCAAAGTGCTGGGCACCGCCGTCGCGCAGGTCATCGCGGTCAACCGAGGTGATCACCACGTACTTGAGTTTCAGGTCGGCGATGGCAATGGCCAGGCTTTGCGGTTCGTTGACGTCCAGTGGTTTCGGACGACCATGGCCGACGTCGCAGAACGGGCAGCGACGGGTGCAGATGTCGCCCATGATCATGAACGTCGCGGTGCCGCCGGAGAAGCACTCGCCGAGGTTCGGGCAGGACGCTTCTTCGCAAACGCTGTGCAGCTTGTGTTTGCGCAACAGCGCCTTGATGCGGTCGACTTCCGGGGAAACCGGGATGCGCACCCGAATCCAGTCGGGTTTACGTGGGAACTCATCGGTGGGGATGATCTTGACCGGAATCCGCGCGACCTTTTCCGCGCCGCGCAGTTTGGTGCCGACTTCTATTTTTACCGGGCTTTTGCCGGGTGCTTCCACAACTGTGCTCATATACTTTTCCTTTTATGCAAGCAACGGCCCCTGTAGCAGCTGTCGAGCCTGCGTTCGGCTCTGTAGCAGCTGTCGAGCCTGCGAGGCTGCGTTCGGCTGCGAAGCAGTCGTAAAACCTGAGTGCGAGGTTTTACTGACACACCGCATCGTCTGATTTCACGACTGCTTCGCAGCCGAACGCAGCCTCGCAGGCTCGACAGCTGCTACAGAACCGAACAGCTGCTACAGAACCGAACGCCAAGGTAGGCGTTGCATCAGTCGCGGTAGACGGGGAAGTCAGAGCACATCGCCGCAGCCTGGCGGGCGACGTGCGCCTCGACATCGGCATCGCCAAGGTGATCGAGGATGTCGCAGACCCAGCCTGCCAGCTCGATGCTCTGGGCTTCCTTGAAACCACGGCTGGTGATCGCCGGCGTGCCGATGCGCAGACCCGAGGTCACGAACGGCGATTGCGGGTCGTTGGGCACGGAGTTCTTGTTCACGGTGATGCCGGCACGGCCGAGAGCGGCGTCGGCGTCTTTGCCGGTGAGGCCCTGACGAATCAGGCTGACCAGGAACAGGTGGTTATCAGTGCCGCCGGACACCACGTCGTAACCACGGTCGATAAAGACCTTGGCCATCGCCTGGGCGTTGCGGATGACTTGCGCCTGATAGGTCTTGAACGCCGGTTCGAGCGCTTCTTTAAAGCACACGGCTTTGGCGGCGATCACGTGCATCAGCGGCCCGCCCTGGCCACCGGGGAACACCGCGGCGTTGAGTTTTTTCTCCAGTTCCGGATTGGCCTTGGCCAGGATCAGGCCACCGCGTGGGCCGCGCAGGGTTTTGTGAGTTGTGGTGGTGACCACGTCGGCAAACGGGATCGGGTTCGGGTACAAACCGGTGGCCACCAGCCCGGCAACGTGGGCCATGTCGACAAACAGGTAAGCGCCGACTTTGTCAGCGATTTGACGGAAGCGGGGGAAATCCAGAGTCTTCGAGTAGGCGGAGAAACCGGCGATGATCATCTTCGGTTGGTGCTCAACCGCCAGGCGCTCGACTTCGTCGTAATCGATCAACCCGGTCACGGTGTCGATGCCGTACTGCACCGCGTTGTAGAGTTTGCCGGAAAAACTGACCTTGGCGCCGTGGGTCAGGTGGCCGCCGTGGGCTAGGCTCATGCCCAGCACAGTGTCGCCAGCCTGCAGCAATGCCAGGTAAACCGCCGCGTTGGCCTGGCTACCGGAGTGTGGCTGGACGTTGGCGTAGTCGGCGCCGAACAGTTGTTTGGCGCGGTCGATGGCCAGTTGCTCAACCACATCGACGTGTTCGCAGCCGCCGTAATACCGCTTGCCCGGATAGCCTTCGGCGTACTTGTTGGTCAGGCCGCTGCCTTGCGCTTCCATGACGCGTTGGCTGGTGTAGTTTTCCGAAGCGATCAATTCGATGTGGTGCTCTTGCCGCGCGTCTTCGGCGTTGATCGCCGCCAGCAGTTCGTCGTCGTAGCCTTTGATCTGGTCGTGTTTGCTGAACATGGTGAAATCCTCTGTAGGGGCTGATATTCCCCTGTAGGAGCTGTCGAGTGAAACGAGGCTGCGATCTTTTGATCTTTTAAAAAGCCAGATCAAAAGATCGCAGCCTCGTTTCACTCGACAGCTCCTACGGGGATGGGGGTTGTTTGGGGTGTGTTGTTAGGCGTAGTCGGCGATTGAAGGGCAGGCGCAGATCAGGTTGCGATCACCGAACACGTTGTCGACGCGGCCCACAGGAGGCCAGTATTTGGCGTCGATCAAGGTCTCCAACGGGTAAACCGCTTGCTCACGGCTGTACGGATGCGTCCACTCGCCAACGATTTCCGCCGCGGTGTGCGGGGCGTTTTTCAGCGGGTTGTCGTCCTTGTCCAGCGTGCCGTTTTCCACCGCGCGGATTTCTTCGCGGATGCGGATCATGGCGTCGCAGAAGCGGTCCAGTTCTTCTTTGGATTCGCTTTCGGTCGGCTCGATCATCAAGGTGCCGGCCACCGGGAACGACATGGTCGGGGCGTGGAAACCGAAGTCGATCAGGCGCTTGGCGACGTCATCGACGCTGATGCCGCTGCTGTCTTTCAGTGGACGCAGGTCGAGGATGCATTCGTGCGCCACCAGGCCGTTGCTGCCGGTGTAGAGCACCGGGTAATGCTCTTCGAGGCGCCGGGAAATGTAGTTGGCATTGAGGATCGCCAGTTGCGAAGCACGTTTGAGACCGGAGCCACCCATCATCCGAATGTACATCCAGGTGATCGGCAAAATGCTCGCGCTGCCGAACGGTGCGGCGCAGACCGCGCCTTCCTTGCGGTCCATTTGCGCGTGGCCCGGCAGGAATGGCGTCAGGTGCGATTTCACGCCAATCGGGCCAACGCCCGGGCCGCCACCGCCGTGCGGGATGCAGAAGGTTTTGTGCAGGTTCAAGTGGCTCACGTCGCCGCCGAACTTGCCCGGCGCACAGAGGCCGACCATCGCGTTCATGTTGGCGCCGTCGATGTACACCTGGCCGCCGTGGTCGTGAATGATGCCGCAGATTTCGCGGATGCCTTCTTCGAACACGCCGTGGGTCGACGGGTAAGTGATCATCAGCGCGGCGAGGTGTTCGCGGTGCTCGATGGCTTTGGCACGCAGGTCTTCGATGTCGACGTTGCCACGGGCGTCGCAGGCGGTGACGACCACGCGCATGCCGGCCATGTTGGCGGTGGCCGGGTTGGTGCCGTGGGCCGACGACGGGATCAGGCAGATGTCGCGACGGTCTTCGCCACGGCTCTGGTGATAGACGCGGATCGCCAAGAGGCCGGCGTATTCACCTTGCGAACCGGCGTTCGGTTGCAGGCTGATCGCGTCGTAACCGGTGGCGGCGCAGAGCATCGCTTCCAGTTCGTCGGTCAGTTGCTGGTAACCGGCGCTTTGTGCGGCCGGGGCGAACGGGTGCAGGGCGCCGAATTCGGCCCAGGTCACCGGGATCATTTCGCTGGCGGCGTTGAGTTTCATGGTGCACGAACCCAGCGGGATCATGGTGCGATCCAGCGCCAGGTCCTTGTCGGCGAGCTTGCGCAGGTAGCGCATCAGCTCGGTTTCCGAGTGGTAACGGTTGAATACCGGGTGGCTGAGGATTGGCGATTGGCGAACCAGTTCGGCCGGGATTGTGCTTTGAACAGTTGTCGCCAATGCCGCGAAATCCGGCAGCGCTTTACCGTCGGCCAGCAGCGCCCACAGGGTTTCCACATCCGCTTGCGACGTGGTTTCGTCGAGGGACAGGCCCAGACGTTCGCCATCGATCACGCGCAGGTTGATCTGCTGCGCCCGTGCCTGGTCGTGGAGCTTGGCTGTGTGGGCGCCGGTGTTGATCGTCAGCGTATCGAAGAAGTTTTCTTGTTCGACGTTCAGACCGATCGCTTTCAGGCCTTGGGCCAGGATCGCGGTCAGGTGGTGCACGCGGTTGGCGATCTGCGTCAGGCCTTTCGGGCCGTGGTAGACGGCGTACATGCTGGCGATATTGGCCAACAGCACTTGCGCGGTGCAGATGTTCGACGTGGCTTTCTCGCGGCGGATATGTTGCTCGCGGGTCTGCATCGCCAGGCGCAAGGCCGGCTTGCCGAAACGGTCCACCGAAACACCGACCAGACGGCCCGGCATGTCACGTTTGAACGCATCTTTCGTCGAGAAGTACGCGGCGTGCGGGCCACCAAAACCCAGCGGCACGCCCAAACGCTGCGCGCTGCCGATGGCCACGTCGGCGCCGAATTCGCCCGGCGGGGTCAACACGGTCGGGGCCAGCACGTCGGCGGCGGCCGCCCCCAACGCATTGGCCGCGTGGGAGCGTTCGGGCAGTGCGCGGTAATCAAACACGTCACCGTTGCTCGCCGGGTACTGCAGCAGGGCGCCGAAGAACGGCGTCACGTCAGTCAGTTCGAGTTCGTCGCCAACCACCACGTCGATGCCCAGCGGCGCGGCACGGGTGCGCAGCACGTCGAGGGTTTGCGGGTGGCAATGCACGGAGGCGAAGAAGGCGTGGCTGCCCTTGTTCTTGCTCAGGCGTTTGCAGAAGGTCATCGCTTCGGCAGCGGCGGTGGCTTCGTCGAGCAAGGAAGCGTTGGCGATCGGCAGGCCGGTCAGGTCGCTGATCAGGGTCTGGAAGTTCAGCAGCGCTTCGAGACGGCCCTGGGAGATGTCCGGTGGGTACGGGGTGTAGGCGGTGTACCAGGCCGGGTTTCCCAGCAGGTTGCGCAGGATCGGCGACGGCGTGTGCGTGCCGTAGTAACCCTGGCCGATGTAGGTCTTGAACAGCTGGTTTTTGCCGGCGATGGACTTGATCAGTGCCAGGGCATCGGCTTCGCTCAAACCATCTTCCAGGCCCAGCACGCTGGTGCCCTTGATGCTGTCCGGGATGACGCTGGCGCTCAGGGCTTCCAGCGAGTCGAAGCCGAGGCTGTTGAGCATGGCTTGTTCGTCGCCGGCACGCGGGCCGATGTGGCGGGCGATGAATTCGTTACGGGTGTCGAGGAGGGCGGTCATACAGAAGTCCTCAAGCGTCTTCGTGGGTCAGGCGCTCGTAAGCGGCCTGGTCGAGCAAGCTGTCCAGTGCGGTCACGTCGTTGGGACGCATGCGGAAAAACCAGCCTTCACCCAACGCGTCCTGGTTGATCAACTCGGGGGAGCTTTCCAGCGCGGAGTTCACCTCGACCACTTCGCCATCCAATGGCATGTACACGCTGCTGGCGGCTTTCACCGATTCCAGCACCGCCACTTCATCGCCCGCATCGAACGTGCGTAACTCAGGCACCTGAACGAAGACCACGTCACCCAGCGCTTGCTGGGCGTAAGCGGTGATGCCGACGGTGATCAAGCCATCGCTTTCGAGACGCAGCCATTCGTGATCGACGGTAAAACGCAATTCGCTCATATCAACTCCTCATTGTTCTGACTCATCCGCTGCAGGTGGCGGATGGCGGTGGACAGGCTCGTATTGGGTAACGAGCGTGGCGTGAGAGGAGATAGCAAGGGTGGTGCCAGTTTTTCTTAATCTTTTAAATTCAATGGCTTGAAATGTTTTTGGACAAATCGAAAGAACTCGCCCGTATTGAAATCAATACAGACATGCGCCGACTAGAGAGCCAGATCCGGGCCGAACACATCGGAATTGGTTTGTCTCGATTTCGATACGATGTATCGATTTGCAGACAGGTCATTTTGGCTATAGCAAAAACCCTGTGGGAGCGGGCTTGCCCGCGATTGCGGTGTGTCAGGTTACAAAAATGTTGTCAGACATGGCCCCTTCGCGGGCAAGCCCGCTCCCACAGGGATCGACAGTGCCTGCGAAATTGTCGCCTTACTGTTTGTTGGGGATGCCGTATTTGCGCAGCCGGATGGCGATGGCACTGTGGGAGGTTTGCAGGCGGGCGGCCAGTAAGCGGCTGGAGGGATAGCTGCGATAGAGCTGTTGCAACAGGCTCTTTTCAAACCCTTCGACGGCCTCTTCGAGACTGCCGACTTCGCCGTCGTTCTGGCGCTCTACGGCGGTCCGGGCGATGTCCAGATCATCAATGTCCACCAACGGATTTTCGCAAATGGCCGCCGCGCGGAAGATCACGTTTTGCAGTTGCCGCACATTGCCCGGCCAGCGGTTGCCGAGCAGTGCGGGAAAGGTGCTCGGCGCCAGACGACAGACCGGCCGCTGGATCTGCGCACAGGCTTGCTGCATGAAGGGGTTGGCCATCAACAGAATATCGTGACCGCGTTCGCGCAGTGGCGGCACTTGCAGGTTGAGCACGTTGAGGCGGTAGGACAGGACCTCGCGAAAATGGCCTTCGCTGACCATTTTTTCCAGGTCGCGGCGGGGCGCACTGCGGATCCGCACGTTGACCTTGACCTCACGGTCGCCACCGACCCGGCGGAAGCAACCATCGCTCAAAAAACGCAGTAATTTCGCCTGCAAGTACGGCGACATTTCGCCGACTTCGTCGAGGAATACCGTGCCCTGATCGGCCAGTTCCAGCAGGCCGAGTTTGCCGCCCCGTTGCGCGCCAGTGAAGGCGCCAGGGGCGTAGCCGAACAGCTCGCTTTCGGCGAGGCTCTCCGGCAGTGCCGCACAGTTCAGGGCGAGGAACGGTGCGTCACGTCGTGTGCTGATCGCATGGCAAGCGCGGGCCACCAGTTCTTTGCCGGTGCCGGTTTCACCCTGTATCAGCAGCGGTGCGTCGAGCGTTGCAACGCGTTGGGCGCGGGCCTTGAGCGCCCGGATCGGCGGCGACTCGCCGAGCAGCGCATCGAAGCCTTCGGCGTGGTCGTGGTGCAGCGCCGAGAGGCGTTCACCGATGCGGTTCGGTTGGTACAAGGTCAGCAGGGCGCCGGCATCGGTGATCGGCATGGCATCGAGCAGCAAGGTCTGGCCACCGAGCCTGACCTCATGCATGGGCAAGCGGAAACTGTGCTCGATCAATGTGGGCTGCAAGTCGGGATCATCGAACAGCGCCGTCAGCGACTCCCCCGCCGGTTCCCGCCCACACAATGCGATCAATGCCGGATTGGCCAGCAACACATGACCGCGCCCATCCACCGCCAGCACCGGATCGGTGCTGGCCGCCAGCAAAGCATCCAGTTGCAGGCGGCGGCGCTGCCCCGGAAGGATGTCGACCATCGTCACCGCTTGCACACCCTTCACCCCGAGAAAGGCTTCGCGCAGTTCTTCCAGGACATCGGCGCCGAGTGTCGGCGCATCGATGTAAACGTTGGGCGGCACCATCTCCACCGCATCCAGATTGAAGCTGCGCCCACCGAGCAGGGCCAGGACTTCCTGGGTGATGCCGACGCGATCGATAAAGGTGACGTGGATGCGCATAGGTAGCCTGCAAAGTTGGCGAACTGAATGAGTATGACCGGCACGACTCGTGTCTGTCAGGTGTTGCCGGCCTTGCGCGAACTGGCGCCCAGGTCTTCGAGGAACGCCTGAAGGATCGGCGGGGGGGCCGTGCCTCGGCGGGTGATCACATCGAACGGCGACATCAATTGCAAGCTGCCTGGCGCCAATTGGTGCATCTCGCCGGTCTTGATCCACTGAGCGGCAAAGTGCGCGGGCAGAAAGCCCAGATAAGCCCCCGAGATGATCAGGATCGCCAGCGCCTCGATGTTGTCGACGGTGGCCGCCGCTTTGCTCACACCCAGGTGTTCGAGGTCGTATTGCTGCATGTAGCCGCGCACGACAATCCGGCTCGCGGCAATCTCTTCGAGCAGTTCGCCACCCTCGGCCTTGCTGCCATGCAGCGGATGGCGCCGCCCGCAATACAGTCCCAGGGCCTCTCGATACAACGGTGAGTGCAACAGGCCCGGCACATGGATCGGGAAATGCCCGATGGCCAGGTGCAGGCGGCCGTCGAGCACGCGTTCCTCCAGCTCGGCGGGGGTGCCGACATACACGTTCAGGTGCACATCATGCCCGCGCGATACGAAGCGCTGGGTGGTGCGCGGGATCGGCGAATCCGGGTCGGTGATGGTGGTGTCGATGATCCCCAGATTGAGCTTGCCGCTGATGTGCTGCTTGAGCACGTCGGCGTCCATGCAGAAGTTTTCCACCGCCGACAGCAGGCGTTGGGTGGCTTCATGAATCGCCACGCCTTGCTCGGTCAGGCGAAAGCCGCTGCGCCCGCGTTGGCAGAGTTTGACCCCGAGGCGGGGTTCCAGAGGGGTCGTTTGTTCGGTGGTGGTGGGCGGGCCGGCGCTCACCCCCGCCGGCGCGGCGAAAACCCCGCCGCACCTGACAATCGTGGCAAACACCCTGAGCAGTTTCAGATCGACATCGTGGAGCTGGATCACCTTGGACCTCCCGCGTGTGGATGCATCGGTAATGCCGATATGAGTATCTGATGTTTAGCATTTTTTCCACGAAAACCTGCGCTCATAGTCACTCCAACGGCGGTCGCCTTGCAGTCCGCCAAGCCGAAAACAAAAAGTGGAGAGGCTTGAAATGTCCAACAACGGTTATGAATCCGGTCGTCTGAACCTGCCATTCGTGGGTCATTGCACCTTTGGCAAATCCCCGGTTTGCACCGATTGGGATGCCCTGGACGCGGACGTGGCGGTCCTCGGCGTGCCCAACGACATGGGCACCCAATGGCGCTCCGGCGCACGCTTCGGACCACGCGGCATTCGTGAGGCATCGACGCTGTTTTCCTTCGGTCATGCCGGCGCCTACGACCACGAAGATGACGTCATGTACCTGACCGCCGCCGACGTGCGCATGGTCGACGTCGGTGATGCCGACATCGTGCACACCGACATGGTCACCAGTAACCAGAACACCGAATACGCCGTGCGCAAGATTCTCGATGCCGGTGTCATGCCAGTGGTACTGGGCGGCGATCACTCGGTTCACGCCCCGGTGATCAAGGCCTTCGAGGGACGCGGCCCGATCCACATCATCCACTTCGATGCGCACCTGGATTTCGTCGACGAGCGCCACGGCGTTCGCTACGGCCACGGCAACCCGCTGCGCCGCGCCTCGGAAATGAACCACATCGTCGGCATGACCCAGATGGGCATCCGCAACGTGTCTTCTTCCAACCGCGATGACTACGAAGCGGCCCATGCAGCGGGCTCGAAAATTCTTTCGGTACGCGACGTGCGCCGCCTTGGCGTCGAAGGTGTGCTGGCGTTGATTCCGCAAAACATCAACTACTACATCACCATCGACATTGACGGTTTCGACCCGTCCATCGCCCCCGGCACCGGCACGCCGAGCCATGGCGGCTTCCTCTACTACGAAGTGCTGGAAATCATCCAGGCCCTGGCCAAACGCAGCCAAGGCAACATCGTCGGCATGGACCTGGTGGAAGTCGCGCCCGTGTATGACCCGACCGGCATGACCTCGATTCTGGCGGCGCAACTGCTGCTCAACAGCATCGGTTTCATCTTCCACGAACGGACCAAGGTACGTGCGGCCGAGAACGAAACCATCCCGGCCTGAATGCCGGTTCGATCATCGAAACCACAGTGCCCGGTGTGAACTGACCGCCGGGCAGAGAGAATAAAAATGGACGCGATCGTCAAGCAATACCTGCAAAAATTCGGCGTCTGTGAAGCGACCCAGACTTTCCTCGGCAAGGTCCAGAAAATGTTCATTGGCGGGGCCTTTGTCGAGGCCAGCGACGGCCAGACTTCCGACGTCATCGAACCTTCTACCGAAGGCCTGATCACTCGCATTCCCATGGGCACCACCGAGGATCTGGACCGCGCCGTGCAAGCCGCCCGCGCACAGTTCGACGGCGGTGCCTGGCGCCAGGCGAAACCGGCGGAACGCGAACGGCTGATCCAGCGTCTGGCGGACTTGATTGAAGCCAACGCCGCTGAGCTGGCGGAAATCGAATCGATCGACATGGGCAAGTCCGTGGCGTTCGCCAAGGATGTCGATATCCAGGGCACGGTCGATACCCTGCGCTATTTCGCCGGTTGGGCCACCAAGCTTCATGGGCGCACCGTCGAGCCGTCGCTGCCGGGCAATTACCTGGCTTATACACGCAAGGAAGCGGTGGGTGTGGTGGGCGCCATCGTGCCGTGGAATTTCCCGCTGCAAACCATGGCCTGGAAGCTTGGCGCTGCGCTGGCCACCGGTTGCACCGTGGTGGTTAAACCCGCCGAACTGACCTCGCTGTCGGCCTTGCGTTTTGCCGAGCTGGTGCAGGAAGCCGGCATTCCGGACGGGGTGATCAACATCGTCACCGGGCGCGGCAGCGTGGTCGGTGCGGCCATGGCCACCCATCCCGGCATCGACAAACTGACCTTCACCGGTTCGACCCCGGTCGGCCGCACCGTCGGACGCGCTGCGCTGGACGAAATGAAGCGACTAACGCTGGAACTCGGAGGAAAATCACCGGTAATCGTCCTGGCCGATGCCGACATTCCGGCCGCTGCGCAAGCGGTCGCCAATGGCGTGTTCTTCAACTCTGGCCAGGTGTGCGACGCCGGCACGCGGGCCTATATTCATCGCAGCGTCTACGACGAATTCCTCCGCGAGCTGATCGCCTACACGCGCACCTTGAAAATGGCACCGGGCCTGGACCCAGACTGCTTCATCGGCCCGCTGGTCTCGGCCCTGCAAAAGCAGCGCGTGACCGAGTACATCGAAACCGGCAAGCAGGAAGGTGCCGAACTGGTCTACGGCGGCCAGCCAGTCGAAGGTCCCGGTTTCTTCGTCGAGCCGACCATTTTCGCCCATTGCCGCAACGACATGCGCATCGTCCAGGAAGAGATCTTTGGCCCGGTGCTGGTCACCGCAGCGTTCGACGATGAGGAAGAGGCCCTGGCCCTGGCCAATGATTCGCCCTACGGCCTGGCCGCTGCACTGTATTCCAATGACCTTGGGAAAGTGCACAGCCTGATTCCCCGGCTGAAAGCGGGTTCGGTCTACGTCAACGCCCACGGCACCCTCGACCCGTCGATGCCGTTCGGCGGCTACAAACAGTCCGGATTCGGCAAGGACCTGGGCGCAGAGCAGCTCGATTACCTGCTCGAAACCAAAGCAGTCTGGATCACGTTGCCTTGAACGGGTGAACACCGCCCGGCCTTTGTAGGAGCGAAGCTTGCTCGCGAAGAGGCCGGCACATCCAATATTGATGTCAGCTGATCCGCCGCATTCGCGAGCAAGCTTCGCTCCTACAGAAAAACGGTTTCGGCGGTTGAAGACATTGGAACGGCAAGGAGGCAAAGGGGCGTCGTTCACCCAAAAGAATGCTGTTACCTCGTCATGATCTTCCAACAATAAGAGACCATCATGAACACTAACGCCAAGTCAGCCCCGAGCGTGTCGGTCCTCGATGACAAACCCGTCGTCGAAAGCCATTCGATTGACTTCATCCCGGAAAACGAGCGCACCGACAAACTGTCGAGCCAGGGCCCGTTCTGGTTCCTCGGCAACTTCACCTTCTTTACCATGACCATCGGCTTCGTCGGCCCAAGCGTCGGCCTGACCGCGCTCTGGACCACACTCGCCGGCACGCTGGGCATCATGTTCGGCACGCTGTTCATGGCCTTTCACGGTTCGCAAGGCCCACACCTGGGCCTGCCGCAGATGATCCAGTCCCGCGCGCAGTTCGGCTATCGCGGTGTGATCCTGGTGCTGCTGGCAACGCTGTTTGTGTTCGCCGGTTTCAACATCGTCAACCTGGTGTTGATGATGCAAGGGCTGCACACGCTCTTCGGCTTCAACCCCGCCGTGATCGCGGTGGCCGTGACTATACCGGCGGCGGTGCTGGCGATCCTTGGCCATGACTGGATGCACCGCAGTTTCAAATGGGCGCTTTACCTGTCGCTGCCGCTGTACGGCCTGGTGACCTTGGCGGTGGTGATGGGCTGGGTGCCCGATGCGGTGCTGCCGGCACTGGCGGAAGGTGAAGTGGCCCCGGCGCCGTTGGGTTTCAACTGGACCGGTTTCATCGCCCAGTTCGCGGCGGCGGCGAGCTACAACATCGCGTACGCCCCGTATGTCTCCGACTACTCGCGCTACCTGCCGAAAAACACTTCCAGCGGCAAGCTGATTGCAGTGGTCTTCCTCGGTGCCTCGTTGTCCGGCGCGTGGATGATTTCCGTAGGCGGCTGGCTGGCCGATCACCTGCATTCCACTGACGTGCTGGTGGCCCTCGGGCAAGTGGGCAATACCGTGTCGCCGCTGATGGGCACCGCCGTGGTAGTCGTGACGATCCTGGCGTTCCTGCCGGTGATCGCGATGAACATCTACAGCGCCAAGCTGACCACGCTGACCTGCGTCGATTCCATCAAGCACATCGAACCGACCCGCAAGGCGCGCATCTTGGCCATCGGTTTCGTGATCCTGCTGCAACTGGGCGTAGCCCTGAGCATCCAGAGTTCGGGTAAAGGCTTGTCGGTGTTGGGCATTTATCTGGTGGTGATGCTGTACTTCCTGGTGCCCTGGACCTCGGTCAACCTGACCGACTACTTCTTCGTCCGCAAAGGTCGCTACGCCATCCCGCACTTCTTCATGCCCCACGGCAACATCTACGGCAGCTGGGGCCTGCGCGGCATCGCGGCGTACGCCATCGGCTTCATCTCGATGATCCCGTTCTTCTACATCTACGACGGCGTCGAGCAGCGCGAGGTGTATGTCGGCCCGCTGGCCAAAGCGCTCGGCAGTATCGACATCGCCTGGCTGGTCGGGCTGATCGTGTCGGGGCTGGTGTACTACTGGTTCAGCCGCTCGATCGATCTCAAACGTGAAGAAACCGTCATCCAGGACATCGAAAAGACCTGCCCGCAATACACCACCGGCGACAAGTTAACCCTGCCTTCATTGCACGTTTTCAACGAATCGACGGTCCGGAGATAATCATGAATACGCAAAAATACGACTACATCATCATCGGTGCCGGCTCGGCGGGTTGTGTGTTGGCCAACCGCTTGAGCGAAGACCCGGCCACTTCGGTCCTGGTCCTGGAATTCGGTGGCAGCGACCGCAGTGTGGTGATTCAGATGCCCAGTGCGTTCTCGATCCCGATGAACACCAAGAAGTACAACTGGCGCTACGAGACCGAGCCGGAGCCGTTCCTCAACGGCCGGCGCATCCACTGTCCGCGAGGCAAGGTGCTGGGCGGCTCGTCGTCGATCAATGGCCTGGTCTACATCCGTGGCCATGCCTATGACTTCGACGAGTGGGAATCCCTCGGCGCGCAGGGTTGGGGTTATCGCAATTGCCTGCCGTACTTCAAACGGGCCGAGAGCTACGAGTCGGGTGGTGACAACTATCGCGGGCAAACCGGGCCGCTGCACACCACCAACGGCAACCACATGAAGAACCCGCTGTACGGGGCCTGGGTCGAAGCCGGCGCCGAAGCGGGCTACATCAAGACCGACGACTGCAACGGTTTCATGCAGGAAGGTTTCGGTGCCATGCACATGACGGTGAAGAATGGCGTGCGCTGTTCCACCGCTAACGCGTATCTGCGCCCGGCCATGGGCCGTCCGAACCTGACAGTGATCACCCACGCGATGACCCGTCAGGTCATCCTCGAAGGCAAACGTGCGGTGGGCATCATCTATGACCACGAAGGTCAGACCCACCAGGTCTATTGCAACCGGGAAGTGCTCATATCGTCCGGGCCCATCGGTTCGCCGCACCTGCTGCAACGCTCCGGCATCGGTCCGGCTGCGGTGCTGCGCAAAGCCGGGATTGGCGTGCGTCATGACCTGCCGGGAGTAGGGGAGAACCTGCAGGATCACGCCGAGGTGTACATTCAGTTCGGCTGCAAGGAACCAGTGACGCTCAACAGCAAAATGGACCCGCTGAGCAAGCTGTTGATCGGCCTGCGCTGGCTGTTGTTCAAGGACGGGCTCGGCGCCACCAACCACTTCGAGGCCGGTGGTTTCATCCGCTCGGACAAGGGCCTGCGCTGGCCGGACATTCAGTTTCACTTTCTGCCGGCAGCCATGCGTTACGACGGCAATAAACCGATCAAGGGCCATGGCTTCATGGTGCTCACCGGGCCGAACAAACCAAAAAGCCGTGGCCATGTGCGCGTGCGCTCGGCTGATCCTTACGAGCATCCGGAAATCCAGTTCAACTACTTGCAACGGGAAGAGGACCGCGAAGGCTTCCGCCGCTGCATTCGCCTGACCCGCGAGATCATCGGCCAGAAGGCGATGGACCGTTTCCGCGACGGCGAAATTGCACCGGGGTCACTGGTGAACAGCGATGAAGAAATCGACGCCTTCGTCCGTGAAAACCTGGAGAGCACTTACCACCCTTGTGGTTCGTGCCGTATGGGCGAGGACGACATGGCGGTGGTGGATTCCGAGCTGCGGGTGCATGGCATCGCCGGGTTGCGGGTGATCGATTCTTCGGTGTTCCCGACTGAGCCGAACGGCAACCTCAATGCACCGACGATCATGCTCGCCGAGCGGGCCTCCGATCTGGTGCTTGGACGCAGCATGCTGCCGGCGTCCGATGCGCCGGTGGGGCTGGTCGAGAACTGGGAGAACAGCCAGCGCTCAACGTCGCCGGGGCGTAATGTGCGGGTTTGACTCTACGAAAAGATCGCAGCCTCGTTTCACTCGACAGCTCCTACAGAGAAATGGAAACCCTGTAGGAGCTGTCGAGTGAAACGAGGCTGCGATCTTTTGATCCTTTGCTAGGCTGTAAATCCTTGAGACCGCAATGGAGCACCCTCATGGCTATCCTGGCCCTGCGCGCCGACGCCTCCCACCTCGACAAAATCGCCAGCCTGTTCGACGCCTATCGAGGCTTCTACGGCCAGCCATCGAACCTGCCTCAGTCCCGCGACTTCATCGCCGAGCGCATCGCCCGGGACGAATCGGTGATTTTCTACGCCGAGGACGCCAGCGGCGAAGCACTGGGTTTCGTGCAATTGTTCCCGACCTTTTCCTCCATCGAAGCGCACCGCACCTGGCTGCTCGGTGACTTGTTCACAGCACCCGACGCCCGAGGCAAGGGCGTCGGGACGCTGTTGATGAATACGGCCCGCGACGTTGCGCTATTGACCGGCGCCAAGGGCATAACGCTGGAAACGGCGACGGATAATTACGGCGCGCAACGCTTGTACGAGTCCTTGGGGTACGTGCGCGATACGGGTTACTTCACCTATTGCCTCGATTTGAAACAACGCTGATCCAGCGCTCACATCGTCTGATTTCCTTGGGCACCGAACACCGGCCGGAAGAAGCTGCGCTCATAGCTGAGGATGCAGCGGGTTTCTTCTGCGTACTTGAAAGCGGCGATGCACTCCGGGTCGTTCGCCGACTGTTGGCGATAACTTTCGTAGGCCGCCAGGCTGGGGAAAGTAAACATCGCCAGCGCAATGTTGTTGGCACCCTCGGACGGCAGGAAGTAGCCGTGATGCTGGCCGCCAAATTTTTCCACGAGTGGAATCCACAGCTTGCCGTAGTGTTCAAACGCTTCGAGTTTGAACGGGTCGAGTACGTATTTCAGGTAGCAAGTGACCATCTGTTTTCTCTCTCACAGGGTTACGGGTTTTCAGGGATTGAATCGTCTGGCAGGTCTCGCAATACCCGCGCCGTCAGCTGAGGAGCATCTTCACCACTGACGTCGCGCTTGAGCCATTCGGCTGGTGGCGAGCCCACCACATTGAGGAAGGTTCGGGAGAACGACGCTTGCGAGCTGTAGCCCACCGACGCGGCGATCACCTTGATTTGCACACCGTCGCGCAGCATGTCCCGGGCCACTTTCATCCGCCAGGCAGTGACGTAGCCCATCGGTGATATTTCCATGATCCGGGTGAAGCACGCCGAAAATTTCGACCTCGACATGTGCGCCAGGCTCGCCAGTTTCTCGACGGTCCACAGCGCCTCGGGTTCCTCGTGGATCCGGGTGAATACTGCGCCGAGGCGTCCGTCCTGGAGGGCGTAGAGCAAGCCGCTGGAAATCTTGCGCTCGATGACCGAGCGCCGCACCAACACCACGAAAATGTATTCGAGCAGCAGGTTGAGCGCCTTGGTTCGGCCGGGCGCCTGATCCTGGAATTCGCCGACCAGTGAAGCGATCACGGGCCCGAGGTTTTCCAGTTCGCTGAACGCAAACACCAGCGTTTCCTTGAGGCCCAGCGGGAAGGGTTGCAGCGAGTTGCGCCCGAACTGGAACGAGGCGCAAATCAGCTCCGTGCCCTGTACCGAACTGGAGCGCAACTGGTAGCGGCAGCTGCTGGGGCAAAACAGCACGCTCGGCTCGGTGATTGAAATTTTCGGGAGCCCTGGCTGGACCATGTCGATACCGCCCTGGCTGATGACGTGGATAAATGCCATGCCCGGTGGCTTGTCGAGCACCAGCGTACCTTCCACCTGGCCAGCGAAGAACAAGCGACCCTGGAGGTTCGTGCGTTCGAAGAATTCGGACAGGATATCCATGATAGAGACGCCGGGGTAAAGACTCTGTACGTCCTGGCAAAAGTCGAGCAGGGCGCGGCCATAGGATGAAGTGCTCGCCGATGGTAGACAACGCTCCTTCAGGGCGCCATGGCGTAGCGTGATATTTCTTGTAAGCGACCGGAGTCCACTGTCATGAGCAACGATTCAATTCGCACTGCCCCCCAGTATGCCGACCCGGCGGAGCCTGCGCTGCCGGATCCGGGGATGAAGCTTGACCTGTCACGGGCGGCGTTGGTGGTCATCGATCCGCAAATCGACTTCCTCAGCCCCGAGGGCGTGAGTTGGGGTGTGTTTGGCAAGAGTGTGGTTGAACACGACGTGGTCAAGCACCTTGGCCAGTTGTTTGCTGCCGCCAAAGAGGCGGGCATCACGGTGGCCGTGTCTCCACATTATTACTATCCGTGTGATCACGAGTGGCATTTCGGCGGGCCGCTGGAGAAGGTCATGCACAGTATTGGTATGTTTGATCGCAAGGGGCCGTTGACGCTTGACGGGTTTGAGAACTCTGGTGCGGACTTTATGCCTGAGTACAAGCCCTACATTCTTGACGGTAAAACCATTATTGCTTCACCGCATAAGGTGTATGGCCCGGAGACCAATGACCTGGCGTTGCAGCTGCGTAAGCATGGCGTATCGCAGGTTATTTTGGCGGGTATGGCGGCCAATCTCTGTGTCGAGTCGCATCTGCGTGAGTTGCTCGAGCAGGGGTTTGAAGTGGCAGTGGTGCGTGATGCGACTGCTGGGCCGACGACGCCTGAGGGGGATGGTTATCTGGCGGCATTGATTAACTTTCGGTACATCGCTAATGCGCTTTGGAGTACGGCGCAGACGGTTGGGTTGCTTCAGGTTCGATAGGAGGCGAGCTAACCCCTGTAGGAGCGAGCTTGCTCGCGAAGAACGTCAAAGATGGCGCGTTTTAACAGGATAAACGCGGTGCCTGTGGGTCCATCGCGAGCAAGCTAGCTCCTACAGGGGGCGGTGTTTTGTCTTCAGGTCTCTTATCGCCCCTCCACACTCCGAGGCAACCCCAACGCGTTGATCTCACGCAAAGCCTCAGGCAACAGCGCATCAGGAAACCCCTGATAAGCCACCGGCCGCAAAAAACGCTCAATCGACGTCATGCCAACCGAAGTAAAGCGGCTATCCGACGTTGCCGGAAACGGCCCCCCGTGAACGGTGGCAAAAGTCACCTCCTGCGGATGGGCAAAAGCGTTGACAACGATGCGCCCGGTGCGCCGCTCCAGAACCGGCAGCAAGCGCTGCGCCAGCGGCATATCACCCTCTTCAAGATGCATGGCCGCGCTGAGCTGGCCGCGAAGCGAGCGAGCCACAGCGAACATTTCATCCTCATCCTTGACCTTCACCAGCAATGCAGACGGACCAAAAACCTCTTGCGCAAGCGCGGTGTCGCTCAGGAAATGCCGACCGTCGACCTCAAGCAACGCCGATTGACCCTCAAAATCCGCACCCGATGCCGAACCTTCGGCAACACGATGTGCACCAGCGTTCTCCATACCGGCGAGGCCGCTGATGTACGACGCATGAATCCCCGGCGTCAGCATCGTGCGCGCCGATGCCTCGCTCACACGTTTCACCATCGCGGCGCGTAACGCCTCAAAGCCATCCCCTTCAATCGCGATCAGAATGGCGGGCTTGAGACAGGCTTGCCCGACATTGACCAGCATCCGCTCGACAAAACCATCGCCAATCTGTGCGCCACGTGCGGCCAGCGCATCGGGCAGGATAAACGTGGGGTTGACGCTGGTCATCTCGGTAAAGACCGGGATGGGATCGGGGCGTTGCTGCGCCCGTCGATAGAGCGCCATGCCACCTTGCTCCGAGCCGGTGAACGTCACGGCCTTGACCAAGGGATGATCGACCAGCGCTTCGCCGATCGCGTTGCCACTGCCGCGCACCATCGAGAAGACACCCTCAGGCAATTCGTTCTCCTGCACGGCCTTGCGGATGGCCCGCGCCTGAATTTCCGAAGCGCCAGGATGCGCGTTATGCGCCTTCAGGATAACGGTTGAGCCTGCCGCCAGCGCCGACGCGGTGTCGCCACCGGCGACCGAGTAGGAAATGGGGAAGTTACTCGCACCGAAAATAGCCACCGGGCCGATCGCCATCTTCTGCAATCGATGGTCCATGCGTGGACGTGGCAAACGATCAGGCTGTGCCGGGTCGATGGCCAACTGCAGAAAACGCCCTCTGCGCACGACCTCGGCGAATTGGCGGAACTGGGTCGCGGCTCTTGTCACTTCGCCCTCAAGCTGCGCCTCAGGCAGACCCGTTTCGAGTGCCGCCCGTGCAGCCAACTCCTGGCGGACCGCATCGAGATTGTCGGCAATGCTTTCAAGGAACGTCGCACGCCGGGCAAGCGAGGTATGGCTGTAAAGATCAAACGCCTCGTCGGCGAGTATCGCGGCCCGGTCGACATCGGCCACGCCACCCAAGGCGAAATCCGGTTCGATCAGCTGGTGGGTGGTGGGATTGAGCGCCTTCATGGTTCCTTCGGTGGCGGCGACATCGTTTGCGCCGATAAACAGATTTCCGGTCAATTTCATCGTCCGTTACCCCTGCGCCGCAAGGGACGCGACGAGTTCGTCCGTCGTGACAATCGCGTGGGCGAAGGTCGGGCCGTTCAGTTCATGCGCGGCATGCATCATTTCCGGTTTGAAGGCGGCGGTCGCATCGCGCACCAGCGTGACGTGGTAACCCAGTTCCACGGCATAACGGGCTGTCGCTTCGATGCAGGTATTGGCCAGCAGGCCGACGATGATTACGTGCGTGATGCTCTTTTGCTTGAGGCGAAAATCGAGGTCAGTATTGGCAAACCCGCTCGAACCCCAATGTTCCTGAACGACGATGTCGCCGTCCTTTGGCGCGAAATCGGGGTGCCAGTCGCCGCCCCATTCACCGCGTGCGAAGTGATGCATGTGCATGACCTTGCACTGGGTGGGGCTTGGATGATCCCAACCTTCGTAGTCGCCTTCCTGCCAACGGCGGTGCGGTACGATAACCACCTGCAGGCCGCTGGCACGGACGGCGCGGTCGAGGGTGCGCAAATTGTCGAGCAGGCCGACCTGGTTGGCGATTGGCTCGATCAAGGGGTAGACCTTGCCGCCCTCCGAGAGAAAGTCATTGTACGGATCGACCAGCAGATAGGCGGTCCGATCGAGAGGATAGCTGGCGTTTGACATGGCAATTTCTCCGCAGATTTCAAGTGATCGGTGCCGTAGACTTGCCCTGGCATCGTGTTGATATGATAATCATAGTATGTGATGAAGAGGCAACACCGAATGTCGGTAAACAAAACTGCTCCCGAAACCCTCTGCCCGATTTCACGGGCCGAGGCCGTAGTGGGCGACCGCTGGACCGTGCTGGTACTGCGCGAGTTGTTCATGGGCAGTCATCGCTTTGATGAGATCCACGCGCAGACTGGCGCAACCCCGCAAATGGTCGCTGCACGCTTGAAGAGTATGGAAGGTGATGGGCTCGTCTCGCGTCGCGCCTACAGCGAGCGGCCGCTGCGTTACGAGTACCACCTGACCGAGAAAGGGCAGGCCTTTTATTCAGTGGTGCTCGCGCTACGCGCCTGGGGCGAAACCTGGTGCAAGTCGGGCGAGGAGGGGGTGGCGGTCGTGTACACCCATAAAACCTGTGGCCACACCGCCGGGCTGGGGCCGCTCTGCGATCATTGCGGCGAACTCTTGCGCCGTGAAGAGTTGATCAGTCAGCAAAGCCCGGCCTATGCCGCAGAGCGATCAGCACGACGTGAAGCCTTCAAGGGCATTCGCGGGGCGGGCCCGAGCGATCAGGAGGTCTAGCGTCGATCCGGTCGCGGCAGTTTGTATCTGTGCGTATCCACCGCCGCGGTAGCTACGTTCACATACAAATCCATGCGTTGCGGGACACGTGCGCGATACAACGCGGGCTTGAAATGAACCACCGCATCTGCGGCACTCATTGGAGAAAATGCGATGTCCCGTATCAATATTCGTAAGACCGCTGGCGCGTTTGGCGTCGCCCTGGCCACTGCCGCGGCACTCAGCGCATTCGCCGGCCTCTCTCAAGCTCAAGAGACCAAAGGCTGGCAAGCAGGGCTTCACCGCACCGATCTTCTGCGTAAGGATCTGGACGTCGCCGGGCGTGAAGTCATCCAGGTTCGCGTTGATTTCGAACCGGGCGTGGCCTCGCCCAAGCACTCACATCCTGGGGTGGAAGTCGCCTTCGTGATCGAGGGTACGTTCGAGTATCAGCTTGAAGGGCAGCCACCTGTGACGCTCAAGGCTGGCGACTCCTTGTACATCCCCGCCGGGACTGCGCATATCGCGAAGAACATTGGTACGGGTAACGGCGCGGAATTGGCGACGTACATTGTGAAGAAAGACACGCCGCTGGTGGTGCTGGAGAAGTAAGAGCGGGCGATAGAGTTTTTCCATCCTGCAGGGTTTGCCCTTGGGTGGAATCGTTCTAAAAAAGCCCCTTCCGCAGTTCGGACTTTTTGCTATTCTTCAACCTGTAGGTGAAGACGCAGACTGATGCGCAAGAGGATAGCGAGGGAGCGTGGGGCGCGTTCCGAAGGGTACACGGTTAGAAAGATCTCCGTGCTGAGATCCAGCCCTTATGCCGTGTGAAGCAGAAGAGCACAAAACTGTTCTGTCAGAGTCCTGATAAACCTCGTAAGCCGGAGACCAGCACCGGCCACCTACTCACTTTCACAAGCCCAAGCCCGCCCAGTGCGGGCTTTTTCATGCCCTGAATTTGCGATCTCACCGTGTAATCGACTAATATACGATTCATATGCATTTCGTATCGGATGGGTCTGTGGGTATCGTAAAAATTTCAGAAGACATGCACGAGAATCTGCGTGTCGCCAGCAATGCGCTGAGTCGCTCGATCAATGCCCAGGCTGAGCACTGGATGCGCATCGGCATGTTGACGGAGTTACATCCCAACCTCGACCACAGCGAAATCTGCCGCGTGCTGATTCGTGCCGAACTGGCTGGCGGTCTTGACGTGAAGCAAGTGTGCGCACTCGCCGATGTTGCCCATCGCACGGACGTTGATGCGGTCTCGGGAGTCAAGCAATGAAGGCTAACGTCACCATCAATACCCCGGAACAAATAGCCCTGTCGCGCGTTGCGGGCACTTTGGCTGCCGAGGTGCTGGCCATGATCACTCCCCACGTCAAGGCCGGGGTCACCACCGACGAACTCGACCGGATCTGCCACGACTATATCGTCAACGTACAGAAAGCCATTCCGGGCAATGTCGGTTATCACGGCTTCCCGAAAACCGTGTGTGCGTCCGTCAACCAGGTGGTCTGCCATGGTATTCCGTCGGCCAGGCCGCTCGAAGATGGCGACATCGTCAACATCGACATTGCCGTGGTCAAGGACGGTTGGTACGGCGACACCAGCCGCATGTACTTCGTCGGCGAACCGTCCCCGGACGCCAAACGTCTGGTAAAAACCACCTATGAAGCCATGTGTGCCGGCATCCGGGTAGTCCAGCCAGGCGCTACCCTGGGCGACATTGGTTATGCGATTCAGAGCGTCGCCGAAAGGGATGGCTTCAGCGTCGTGCGCGAATACTGTGGCCATGGTATCGGCAAGGTTTATCACGATGAGCCGCAGGTCTTGCATTACGGCTTTCCGGGCCAGGGCCTGAAGCTGAAAACCGGCATGATCTTCACCATCGAGCCGATGCTCAACGCCGGCAAACGCCATGTGAAAACCCTGAGTGACGGCTGGACGGTCGTCACCAAGGATCATTCACTCTCGGCCCAATGGGAACATATGGTGGCGGTCACTGACGACGGCTTCAAGGTGCTGACGCCCTGGCCGGACAGTGTCGATGAATACCCCGCCATTGTTTAAACGCAATCGCCCTGCGGCACCGTCACGCTCGTTTGGGTAATTTCCAGCCGGGCCGAATGAAGTGGCAGGTGTAACCATTGGGGTAGTGTTCGAGGTAGTCCTGATGCTCAGGTTCTGCCTCCCAGAACGGGCCGGCGGGGCTGACTTCAGTCACGACCTTGTCTGGCCAGAGGCCGGATGCATCAGCGTCGGCCACCGCATCCTCGGCTACGCGCCTCTGCTCATCGTCGAGATAGAAGAGCGCAGAGCGGTAGCTCAAACCAATATCGTTGCCCTGACGGTTTTTCGTTGTCGGATCGTGGATCTGGAAGAAAAACTCAAGGATCCGGCGATAGCTGGTTTGCTCCGGATCGAACACGATCTCGATCGCTTCCGCATGTGTGCCATGGTTGCGGTACGTCGCGTCGGGCACATCGCCGCCGGTGTAGCCCACCCGCGTGGCCAGTACGCCGGGCTGGCGCCTGATCAGATCCTGCATACCCCAGAAGCAGCCGCCGGCCAGAATGGCCGTTTCAGTTTGCGTCGTCATAATACGGTCCTTCCCATCAGTGAACGTGCCCATTGAGTGAGCCACTCGCAGGTGGCGATCTTGCTCATGATGATCTCCTGAACGTTTGGATGCGCGATGTTTAGTATGCCTGCCGGTAAGGCAGGCAGCACCGGTCAAACCAGATTGATCGTGATGTCGATGTTGCCACTCAGCGCCTTGGAGTACGGGCACCGCAGATGTGCGTCATCGACCACCGTCCGAGCGACAGCCGGGTCCAGGCCCGGAAGGCTGACATTGAGGCGCGCCTGAAGGAAGAAGGCATCTTCAGTCTTGCCCAGGTCTACTTCGGCATCGACAGCGAGGTTCGTCGGCAGCGTCACCTTCAACGCGGCAGCCGCCTTGCCCATTGCACCGATGAAACAGGCCGACCAACCGGCAGCGAGCAGTTGTTCGGGATTGGTGCCGCTGCCCGACGAGCCGGGAGGGGAAAGCTTGATCTGCAGACGACCATCGGAGCTGCGCGACTCGCCATCACGGCCGCCGGTGGTGTGGGTTTTGCCGGTGTACAGCACGGTGTCGATTTTATTGATCATTTCGGGTTCCTGCTAAAGGTTTGAGGGCTGCCCCATACCAAGCCACAACACGATCCCTGTAGCAGCTGGCGAAGCCTGCGTTCGGCTGCGAAGCAGTCGTGAAATCAGGCCGCGCGGTATGTCAGGCAAACCGCGTCGGCAGGGTTTACGACTGCTGCGCAGCCGGACGCAGGCTTCGCCAGCTGCTACAGGGATTGCGTTATGGTTTGAATGATCGGCATCAGGCGACGGCCCTACTTTTTCACCTTCATGTACTGCCTATGTGTCTTGATCCAGCGGTTGTGTAACGCTGTGTAAGATCGTCCGCATAAATACACAGCGATACAAATCACCGCGCGAACACCAGCATCCGGTTTCTGATCTACAATGCCCTACCTTTGTCGGAGGGCTGTCTCTTGTGGACGTTCTCGCGCTTTTCCATGACGGCCTGATCAAGTGGGTTATCCAGCCGGTCACTGACCAGTTTCTGGGTATGTTCGATCTGAACGGCCGTTTCAGCGTCGTCTTTCTCTTTACGTCCTACTGCGTCGCCTACGGCCTGTTCCGATACCGGAAGCCCCGCGGCCTGACCGATGCCGATTCTTTCTGGCAATTCATTGGCGGCAGTGGGGTCTATTTCCATCGTTCGGCGTTGCTGGATTACCGCTACTACTTCGTGCGGGGCATCCTCAAAGTTGCGCTGGTGCTGCCCATCGTCGGCCTGGTTGATCCACACGTCCTGCGCTCCGGCGACTACATCAGCTTTTTCACCCACCTTTGGGGCGCCCGCGCGCAAGTGGCGCAGAACCTGCCGCTCTGCTTGCTCTACGGCCTGGGTGTGTTTGTTGTCCAGGACTTCATCCATTACTGGGCCCACCGCGCCTTTCATTCCCGGTATCTCTGGGCGTTCCACAAAGTCCATCACTCGGCGCCTGTGCTGGTCCCGGCGACGGCAAGTCGGGTTCACTTTGTGGAAAAGATCGTCGAAAAACTGACTGACACCTTATGCGTCGGCGTCTATGCCGGTGTCTTCTGGTACGCCTGTGGCGGGAAGATCAGCCCTTACACCCTGTTTGGCGTGACCTATGTGGTGTTGATCCTCAACGCATTGGCGGCAAACCTGCGTCACAGCCATGTCTGGCTTTCATTCGGCCCCGTGGTTGAGCATGTGCTGAACAGCCCAGCCCAGCACCAGATCCACCACAGTGACGCGCCCCGGCACTACAACAGGAATTTCGGGATCAACCTGTCACTGTGGGACTGGATGTTCGGTACGCTGTATCTCACACATTCGAAGCCCGAACTCATCCGGTTCGGCATCGCTGAACAGGATCACGATCGTTACCTGACGGTTTACAGCCTGATCGTCACCCCGTTTTTAGACATTGCCCGGCAGATCCCCGTCAGACGTGCCATGGATTTGCTGTCGAGCCTCTCCACGCTAAAAGGTGCGAGCGACTCAGGCGCCGAAGTCGATAGAAGCGAGGCGCGGGGTGCTGCGCCTCGCCCGAAACGATGCCGCGTGGTCAGGCTTTACTGGCTGCCAGGTACGCGCCAAGACGTTGTCCCATTTGCTCGCCCAAGGCTTGTAAACCACTCAAGGGACGGACCATCACTTCAAACTCGACGATTTTTCCTTGTTCATTGAAGCGGATCATGTCGATGCCCTTTAACTCTTTTCCGCTGACTTTGGCGCTGAACTCCAGGACGACGCTCAGCCCGTCTGCCGTCGCCAATTCGCGGTGGTAGACAAAATCTTCAAACACCTCGATGACCGTGTTGAGAATCATCGATACCACAGCGGCTCCCGGGTAAGGCGTGTGCGCCATCGGCGAGCGGAATACGGCGTGTGGGTCCAGCAATTCGGGCAAGGCGCGCAAGTCACCGCTACCGATCATGGCGTGCCATTGGCTCAGGGATTCTGCGGCGTTGGGATGCAGTTTCAGTTCGGTCATTTTCTACTCCTGTATTTTTGTTGTTGTGCGAGGCAGTTTTTCGAAAGCACCGATAAAGGGCTCCGCCGCATCATCTGCCGACCGACACAACAGAATCAACAGGGCCGAACATAATCCTTGCGATAAAAATGGCGCAAAAAAGCCCGGCAGGGATTATCCGTGCCGGGCTTTTTCATGCGCGTTTGTCAGTCGAGGCGTTCCGGGTAAGTCACCACTAGATACGCCACTGCTTCACTGTCGGCGGGGTTGCGATAGCGGTGCGGTTGGTCGGCATAAAACAGGATCGAGTCGCCGGTGGAGAGCAGATAGCGTTCATCGTTGACGCTGATTTCCAGCACGCCTTGCGACACCACCAGGTTCTCCTGTACGCCGGGGCCGTGCCCCTCGGACTGGTCTTCTCCCAAGGGGCTGAGGCGCAGTTCGTAAAACTCCGATTGGCGCGCAACGTCGAAAGGGAACAGTGCTCGGCTGACAAAGGCTCCGTTGGCGCTGACCAGGCGTTTGCTCTGGCTTGCCGACAGCACCGCCACACCTTCGAAGGCCCGATGCTCAAGAAACGCCGCGACTGATACCTTCAAGCCTTTGGCGATTTTGCACAGCACTTTGATCGAGGGCACGCTGCGCCCGGATTCAATCTGCGCGAGCATCGCCCGGCTTACACCGCATTGCCGGGCGAGGGCGTCGAGCGACAGATGACGCTTGCCCCGCAGACGCTGCAGGTTCTGTGCAACCCGCTCGCAAATCGGGTCTTCTTCCAGTGACTCCAAATTGTTCAGATCCAGCACGGGTTCGTCGGCGCTCGCCAGAAAGCGCGAGGGTTCGTGCACGTTCACGCGTGACGAGTCTCGGTGGCTTTCGCGGCTTGCACCCACTGAAAGGCCTGTAGACCTGCGTTGCGTGCGTACATTTCCCACATGGCCCGTGCCCGTTGCTGAGCCTGTTTGCGTTTGCGGTAGCTGGCGAAGTCGATGAGGTTGTCAGTCGGATTCATGGGGCACTTCACTGTGGTGATGAATGTCGGGATGAGCTGAGACTACGCGGATATTTTTATAACGATAAATACCTATTTTGTATTTATTAATACCTTTTGGTTCTTAGTGGCGCTGATCAGAGGCCCCGACTGCTCCTGATCAATTCGTAGGCCCGACGCACCAGCGGATTCACGGTGTTGGGGCGAATCCACAAGTGATAGGTCACGTCCGGCAGCCGTGGCAAGCCGTCGTTCTCGCCCAGGACGCGCATGTCCGGGCCGAGCATTTCCATGCTTCTCGGCGTGACCCCAAGGCCTGCGCGAGTGGCCGCTTTGATGCCAATCAGATTTGACGCCAGATACGCCTGGCGCCAGGGAATGTTGGCGCGTTCCAGAGCCTCCAGCGCGTAGCGGCGATAGATGCTCGGTTCATCCACCAGGATCAGCGGCAAGGGTTCGCCGGGGTTATGAATGTACTGCGCCGAACAGATCCACCACACCGGCGAGGTGCGCAAGGCAAAGCCTTCGAGGCTTGGGTCTTCGCGGGTGGAGATCACCATGTCGACCTTGCCCCGGTGCAGGTCGTCCATCAGGAACGGGCTGCGGCCGACATCGATCTCCAGGCGCAAACGCGGTGCCGAGCGGGCAATGTGGCTGAGGATCGGCGGCAGGATGGTGTCGGCGATGTCATGCGGCGAGCCGATGCGCAACACGCCGCTCAAACTGCTTTCACGCAGGGAGTTCAGCGCGTCGTCGTTGAGCGAGAGCATCTGCCGTGCATGGCGCAGTAACTGCAACCCGGCTTCGGTGAGTTGCTTTTGCCGCCCGCGTTTCTCGAACAGGTTCACACCGACGAGTTGTTCCAGGCGTTGCATGTGCTGGGTGACCGACGATTGCGTGCGGGCCAGTTGCGCGCCGGCCTCGGCAAAACTGTGGTGATCAACCACGGCGATGAAGGTGCGCAGTAATTCGAGATCGAGAGTAGGTGAGGTCGACATGGCCATTTCCCGGCGTTGTTTTTATATCAAGGGTGCAAACATAAATATTACAGTTCTTTATGTGTTATGGGTGGTGTTTTAGTTGTCAGGAAAAAACACCCAGCAAAAACGGGCTTTATGACGATCGCCTGTCAATTTTGATACTGTAAGTTATAACGATATTAGATATTTGAATTTCCGTTACTTCAGGACTGTACCTAGGATGCCCACACATCAGGTCGGGGTACGCCGATCATTCTTGAGGGGAAATCCATGTTGCTTGAGCGCTCGCCGGTTAAACGATTGTTGCCTGTCATGTTGGGGGCCTTGATCTCGATGGTTGGGATGACCAGCGCTCAGGCTGATGCCACCCTGGACAAAATCCAGCAACGTCATGTGCTGGTGGTCGGTGTGTTGTTGTCCGGCGGACCCTTTGGCGGCATTGATCCCGCCACACAGAAACCCCGTGGCTTGAATGTCGACCTCGCTGAGGAATTGGGTCGGCAACTGGGCGCCGAAGTACAATTGGTGCCGGTATTGCCCGCCAACCGCGTGCAGTTTTTGCAGCAGGGCAAAGTTGATTTGCTGATCGCCAACATGGAATGGACCGCCGAACGCGGCGAAATCCTCGGCTTCGTGCCGACGCCGTTCTACCGTGTCGGCGGCACTGCAGCGGTGCTCAAGGACAGCAAGATCAGCCGCTGGGAAGACCTCAAAGGCCAACCGGTCTGCACCTCTCAGGGCAGCAGCTACGTCAAGCCGCTCACCGAGTTGGGTGCCGAGATCAAGGCCTTCAAGAGTTCGTCGGAATCCTTGCTGGCGCTGCGGGGCAACAACTGCGTCGCCGCGGTGCATGACGCCACGCTGATCAACCCGTTGCTCGCCGACACCGCCGAATGGCAGGGCTATCGCGCGCTCAGTCCGGAGCTCAACCCGGCCCCATCCGTGATCTGGACCCGGCGTGGCGAAAGCGATACCCAGGCCAAACTCGACCCGATCATCAAAGAGCTGCACCGCAGTGGCTGGCTGATCGAAGCGCAGACTCGCAACCGCATCACCCCGGCATCCCCGGCGCTGGTCGAGTTGCAGAAACAGTTCCAGGCCAACGGCGCCTGAGTGTTGTTTCGCACCTCAGCGTTTTCCACCGACCGTCGCCCAAGGTAGCCGTGCATGAAGTCAATTTTTTCCGCTAGAACCCTGACCACCCTGTGCCTGGCCGGATACGCCGCGCTGACCGCAAACCTGGCCCAGGCCGATGCCACCCTGGACAAGATCGAGCAACGCCACGCCATCAGCGTCGGGGTGATTCTCAGTGGTCCGCCGTTCGGCACCCTCGACCCGAAGACAGGTGAGCACCTGGGTTACAACGTCGAACTGGCCAAGGGCATCGGCAAGGCACTTGGTGTGGAGACGAAGACGGTTTCAGTGCTGGCGCCCAACCGCGTGCAGTTCCTGCAACAGGGCAAGGTCGACATCCTGATCGCCAACATGCAGTTCACCGAAGAGCGCGCCGAGATACTCGACTACGTGCCCACGCCCTACGAAGAAGTAGGCGGCGCGGCGCTGATTCGCAAAGGCGCGGGCATCAGCCAATGGGCCGACCTGAAGGGCAAGCCGGTGTGCGTGTCCCAGGGCAGCAACTTCATCAAGCCGTTGCAGGAAACCTACGGCGCCGAGATCAAGGCGTTCCGCAGCCAGTCGGAATCGCTGTTGTCCCTGCGGGGCAATGGTTGCGTGGCGGCGGTGCATGTCAGCCCGACCATGCATGCATTGTTGAGCGATGCCGAGTGGGCCGGTTATGAAACTCCGCTACCGGGGGATCTGATCCCGTCGAACTCAGTGATCTGGATTCGCAAGGGCGAGCACGATACCCAGGCCAGACTGGACGCTATCGTCCGCGACTGGCACCGCAGTGGTTGGCTGATCGCCTTGGGCGAACGCACCGGTATGGCACCGTCCCAGGCCCTGCGTGACTTGCATGAACAGTATCGCAACGCCGCGCCATTGGCGGTTCAGCCATGAGCCAAGGGTTGTTCGCGACATTGCAGCAGTTGCTCGGCGCCGCTCATGTGCAAAGCAGCGAAGAGGCGGCGCCGTACCTGACCGACAAGCAGGGACGCTACGTCGGCCAGGTGATCGCTGCCGTGCACCCGGCCAACACCGAGGAAGTCGCGGCGGTGGTCCGTGCCTGCGTCGCCAATGACACGCCGATCGTGGTGCAGGGCGGCAACACCGGCCTGATGGGCGGTGCGACCCCGGACGCCAGTGGCCGCGCCGTGTTGCTGCTGCTCAATCGCCTGAACCGCGTGCGCTACGTCGACACGGACAACGACACCCTGACCGTCGAGGCCGGCTGCATCCTGCAAACCGTGCAGGATGTGGCGCGCAACGCCGGACGACTGTTCCCCCTGAGCCTCGGCGCCGAAGGCAGTTGCACGATTGGCGGCAACCTCGGCACCAACGCCGGGGGTACGGCGGTGCTGCGTTACGGCAATACCCGCGAACTGACCCTGGGCCTGGAAGTGGTCACCGCCCAAGGCGAGATATGGAATGGCCTGCGCGGTTTGCGCAAGGACAATACCGGCTACGACTTGCGCGACCTGTTTATCGGCAGTGAAGGCACTCTTGGCATTATCACTGCCGCGACCCTGAAACTTTTCCCATTGCCCAACGCACAGGCTACGGCGCTGTTGGCCTTCGATTCGTTGGCCCAGGCAGTGCAATTCCTGTCCCATGCGCGTGCCGGTTTTGGTGCCAGCCTCACCGCGTTCGAATTGCTCAGTGCCGATTGCCTGGCGCTGTTGCGCGAACAATTTCCGCAGGGGGCGCAGCCCTTTCTCAGTGCTGACCAGCCTTGGTTCGCGCTGCTGGAACTGTCGGATAACCACAGCGAAAGTCACGCCCGCGAAGCCTTTGAAGAGGTGCTCGGCGAAGCATTCGAAAACAGTTTGCTGGCCAATGCCCTGATCGCCGAAAGCCTCGCGCAAAGCGAAGCTTTGTGGCTGTTGCGAGAGCACATGAGCGAGGCGCAGAAACGTGCCGGTCGCAACATGAAGCACGACATCTCGGTGCCGATTTCCCGCATCGTCGATTTTGTCGCCGACACCGATGCGTTGTTGCAGGCGAAATTCCCCGGCGTCCGCCACTTCACATTCGGCCACCTGGGCGACGGCAACCTGCACTACAACGTCGCCCATCCGCTGGGTTCGACAGTGGATGCGCACATGGCGAATTACGCGGCACTCAGCTTGCTGGTGCATGACAGTGCCCACGCCCACGGCGGCTCGATCAGTGCCGAACACGGGATCGGCCAGCGTAAGCTGGACCTGCTTGAGCGCTACAAAAGTCCGGTGGAGCTCGACCTGATGCGCCGCATCAAACAGGCGCTGGACCCGAAAAACCTGCTCAATCCAGGCAAGGTCATTGAGGCGGTTCAATCATGACATTTCACCTGTCCAAACGCGTGCAGCGCGTTTCGCTGTCGGCCAATGCCGCGGCAAAATCCCAGGCCACGGCATTGCGTGATGCCGGTCGCGATATTCTCGACCTGACCACTGGCGAGCCGGATTTCGACACCCCCGAACACATCAAGCAAGCCGCCTATGCGGCCATTGCGAACGGTGCCACCAAATACACCCCGACGCCGGGTGTGAAGGACTTGCGTATCGCCGTGCAACGCAAGCTCCAAAGGGAAAACCATCTGGACTATCCGCTGGAATCCATTGTGATTGCCAACGGAGCGAAACAGATCATCTTCAATGCCTTCGCCGCGACCCTCGACGATGGCGACGAAGTATTGGTGCCAACGCCTTACTGGCCGTCCTTTCCGGACAGCGTGCGCTTTAACAGTGGCGAGCCGGTGTTCATCGAATGCGGGCTGGCGCAAGGTTGCAAACTCACGGCGCAACAGCTGGCGCAACACATTGGCGAGCGCACGCGCTGGCTGATTCTCAACGGTCCCGGCAACCCCAGCGGCGCGGTGTACAGCACGGCTGAACTGCACGCGTTGGCCGAGGTATTGCGTCGTCATCCGCAGGTGCTGATTCTGCTGGATGAACTCTACGAGCACATTCGCTTTGACGGTCAGCCGGCCCAGAGCCTGCTCAACGTCGCACCGGATTTACAGGCGCGCTGCCTGCTGGTCGGCGGAGTGTCCAAGACGTATGCCATGACGGGCTGGCGCATCGGTTTTGGTGCCGGGCCGCACGTGCTGACGGCGGCAATGGCGGTCGTGCAATCGCAATCCACCTCGGGCGCTTCCTCGGTAGGGCAGGCCGCCGCGTTGGCCGCGTTTGAAGGTGGCCTGGATTTTTTACCGGAGCAGGTCGCGGCGTATCAGCAGCGTCGGGATGTGTTGGTGAGCGCTTTGCGCGACGTCGACGGTCTTGAAGTGCTTGAGCCTCAGGGCGGCTTCTTTGTGTTTGTGCGCTGCGCCGGGTTGTTGGGCCGCTATCGCCCGGACGGTCAGCGTCTGCAAAGCGACGCCGATGTCGTCGCGTATTTGCTGGAGGAGGGCGTTGCCGGTGTGGCGGGCAGCGCTTATGGCTTGTCACCCTGGTTTCGCCTGTCCATCGCCACGGCGACCGACAGCATCGTTGAAGCGGGGCGCCGCATCGCTTATGCCTGCGGGCAATTGCGAGGCGAAGCATGAGTCATTGGCTGGAGCTTTTCGTCCACTGGACTGCCGGGTTCGGCCTGAACTACAGCTTTCTGCTGGACGCCTATCAACGCGGCACCCTGGAACAAGGCGCGCTGACCACGGTGTTGCTGTGCCTGTTCACCATCGTCGGCAGTCTGCTGGCGGGTGTCGGGCTGGCGGCGATGCTGACGTCAGGCAAACCCTGGCTGGCCAAACCGGCACGGGTGTTTGTCGAAGTCACCCGCAACACGCCGACGCTGGTGCAGCTGTATTGCGCGTTCCTGGTGCTGAACATGCTGCTGACTCAGGCCGTCGGCGCGGCCAACCCGCTGACACCGTTCGCCTGGGTGGTGATTGTGATCTCGCTGCACAAGGGCGCGTTCCATGCCGAAGCCTTGCGCGCCGGGATTGAGGCGGTGCCGGCGGTGACCCTTGAGGCCGCCAGTTCGCTGGCATTCAGCAGCCGCCAGTTGTTGTGGAATGTGCAGCTGCCGCTGGCCCTGCGCTTCGCCTTGCCATCGCTGATCAACAACCTGATCGACCTGGTGAAAATGACCGCCGTGGCCTCGGCCATTGCCGTGGGGGATATCACCTACGCCGCGATCATGATCTGGACCCAGAGCGATAACGTGCTGGAGTTGATGATCCTGATCCTGAGCTTTTTCGGCCTGCTGAGTTTTATCGTCAATTGTGTGGGGCGCTTGCTCGAAGCACGCCTGAGGATGCCTGGTTATGGCCATTGAATCGTCCGTCATTGCCCCGGTGACCTGGCCGCGTCGGCATGTCGGCAAGCTGTTGCTGTTGGCTGGCGCGGTGCTGTGGCTGGTGTATTTCGCGCCGCAAAGCCCGGTGTTCAACGCCTTGCTGCAGTGGTCGCCGGCCCTGGCCGCAGGCTTTGGGCTGAACATTCTGATCAGTCTGGTGGCGATCGGGCTGGGCTCGTTGTTGGGCTTGTTGGTCGGGGCACTGGCGCTTTCGCCGTTGCGTCTGCTGTGTTTGCCGGCACGGATCTGGGTGCAGATTTTTCGCAATGCTCCTTGGCTGGTGCTGATCTATTTCACCACCTACGTGTTCCCGTTCGAGATCCACATCGGCAGCGCCTATGTTTCGTTCCCGGACTGGGTCAAGGTCACGATCGGCCTAGCCTTGCCGGCGAGTGCCAACGTCGCGGAAATCTTCCGTGGCGCCATTGCATCGATCCCCAGCACCCAATGGGAAGCCGCTCGTTCCCTGGCCTTCACGCGCGGGCAGATTTTCCGTTCGATCATCCTGCCGCAGTGCTTCAAGCGCATGTTGCCGCCGTGGATGAACCTGTATGCGGTGATCACCATGGGCACTGCACTGGCCTCACTGGTGGGTGTGCATGACGTGATCGACACCGCGCAAATCGCCAGCAACACCGTGAACATGACCGGCTTCACCGTGGTGATTTACCTGAGTTTGCTGGTGCTGTTTTTTGCTTACTGCTATCCGATTTCCCGACTCACCCAACGCCTGGAGCGACGTTATGCCTTCTACTGAAACCGTCGCCGAGCCCTTGGTCAGCCTACGCGACCTGCACCTGTCCTTCGCCAGCAACCCGGTACTCAAGGGCATCGACCTCGACGTGTATCGCGGCCAGGCCGTGTCGATCATCGGTCCGTCCGGCTCGGGCAAGTCGACCATCCTGCGCTGCATCACCGGCCTGTTGCAGCCCCAGCGCGGGTGCATCCGCGTCGGCGCCACCGAGGTTCACACCCTGGCCAAGGAAGCCCAGCGCATCGAGTTGCGCAAACGTGTGGGGTTTGTGTTCCAGCAGTACAACCTGTTCCCGCATTTGTCGGTGCTGGAAAACCTGGTGATTGCGCCGCGCAAGGTCCTGGGTCGCAGCCGCGTCGATGCCGAAAAAGACGCACGGGCGTTGTTGGCCAAGGTGCGGATGGAGCACAAGGCCGATGCCTATCCGGGACAGTTGTCCGGCGGCCAGCAACAGCGGGTGGCGATTGCCCGGGCGCTGACCATGCGCCCGGAACTGATTCTGTTCGATGAAGTGACCTCGGCCCTCGACCCGGAAACCGTCGGCGAGGTGCTGACGGTGATTCGCGAGCTGACTGAGGAGGGCATGACCTGCGTGCTGGTGACCCATGAAATGCGCTTCGCCGAAGAAATCAGCGACATCGTTTACTTCACCGAAAACGGCGTGATCGTCGAGCACGGCAGCGCCGCGCAAATCTTCCAGAACCCCACCAGCGAACGTACCCAGGAATTTCTCCGTCACGCCCTGGGCGATCCGGGGCGCCGACCTGTGATCGCTCACGATCCCTACCTGCTGACCAATCTGAGTCGCTACAGCCTGTCCGTCTAATACTGAGGAGCCTGTTCATGAGTACCGTTAACCGTGCCGCTGTCATTGAGGATTTCCTGAAGAAAATCCGCGTCATCAATCAACGGGGCGTCGACCGCGCCGCGCTGGCGGAAATCGTCGCCTTGCTGGAAAACCTGGCCGAGCGCCGTGATCTGTTCAACTTCGACGAATTCCCGGCACCGGTGCCGGGGCAGGGCAGCACGGCGTTTCGCTATCGCCTCAATGACGACGGCGACACACCGACGCTGTACCTGAATTCGCTGTTGCCGGGCAAAAGTACAATCGCGCACAACCATGAAACCTGGGCCATCATCAGCGCGGTCGAAGGCCAGGAAATCAACTACGTCTACGCCCGGGATGATGAAGGTCGCGAGCCGGGCTTCACCACCTTGCACCTGGAAAAGGAAGTGATCGTGCAGCCCGGCACGTCGATCTCGTTTCTCGGTGACGACCTGCATGGCATCCGTGTCGAAGGCGAGCAAGCGACCCTGCATTTCCACCTCTACGGTTTGCCGCTGGAATCCCTCAACGGCCGTTACGGCGTCGAGGGCGACGGACGCATTCTCAATTACAACGCCTCGCAAATGGCGCCGTCGATCAAGGCCTACGCATGATCGTTCCCATGAGCCAGACCGTAACCCCAGGGCAACTGCAACAATGGCTGTTCGACGCGCAGGAGATTGCCCTATTTGATGTGCGCGAACACGGCCAATATGGCGAAGCGCACCTGTTTTTCGGGGTGAATTTGCCCTATAGCCGACTGGAACTGGAGGCCCGGCGTCTGGCGCCGAATCCTCTAGTACGGCTGGTGATTTATGACCAGGACGGCGGGGAAGTCGCGGCGCGCTCTGCACAGCGATTACAGGCGCTGGGCTATGGCAACGTGCATGTGCTCGACGGCGGTGCCAATGGCTGGAAGGCGGCTGGTCTTGAGCTGTTTGCCGGTGTGCATGTGCCCTCCAAGGCCTTTGGCGAATTGGTCGAGGAGGCCAGTCACACCCCTCATGTCACCGCACAACAACTGGCCGAATGGCAGGCCCGGGGTGAGCCGTTGGTGGTGCTCGATGGGCGGCCGTTCGATGAATACCGCAAGATGACCATTCCCGGTTCTGTGTGCTGCCCTAACGGCGAGTTGGGCTATCGCGTTCACGATCTGGTGCCGGACGAGCGCACGCCGATTGTGGTCAATTGCGCCGGCCGCACCCGCAGCATCATCGGCGCTCAGACGTTGATCAATCTCGGTTTGAAGAACCCTGTGTACGCCTTGGAAAACGGCACTCAGGGCTGGTATCTGGAAGATTTCCAGTTGGAGCATGGCAGCACCCGACGCTATGCCGATGAGGTGTCGTCGAAGATTTTGCCGGCTCAGCGTCTCGCCGCCGCGCAACTGGCGGCGCGGGCCGGGGTGGAAACCGTTGAAGCCGCTCAGGTTGAGCAGTGGGGCAGGGACGTCGGACGCAGTCTGTTCCTGTGTGATGTGCGTACCGCCGAGGAGTATGCCGAGGGCAGTCTGCCGGGCGCTCAACACACACCGGGCGGGCAGTTGATTCAATCCACCGATCTGTATGTCGGCGTGCGTCAGGCGCGGTTGGTGCTGATCGACAGCGATGGCGTGCGGGCACCAATCGTAGCCAGTTGGCTGCGGCAATTGGGCCATGAAGCTTATGTTCTGGCGGACGGGGTGAGCAGTGGGTTGGCGTTGCCCGCGCTTGAGGCCGCCGCTCACGAGGCGTTGCCCTTGATCACCGCACAAGGACTGGCCGATGCGCTGAAGGATGACGCGGTTGTGCTGGTGGATCTGCGTCCGAGCATGGTCTATCGCAAAGGTCATATTGCCGGTGCGCGTTGGTCGATCCGTTCGAGGTTGGCGGCAGAGGTTGCCGGTGAGCAGCGGCCTTTGGTGTTGCTGGTCGATGATCCACGGCTGGGCGCTTTTGCAGCGCTGGAATTGCCCGAAGTTCAGCGCGCACAAACCAGGCTGCTGGACGGTGGTCTCGGTGCCTGGCGCGCGGCGGGTTTTGCCGTGCAAGAGAATGCCCATACACCGCCCGATGCGCACTGCATTGATTTTCTGTTCTTCACCCACGATCGTCATTCCGGTAACAAAGACGCGGCGCGTCAGTACTTGGCCTGGGAAATCGGCTTGCTGGCGCAGATGAGCGAAGAAGAAATCGCCAGTCTCAAGCCGCTGCAACCACAAGCGCGTAATGATGCACGGGTACGTACTCGCCTGGTCCATTCGGCGCGTAACGAGAAGGGCGGAGGCGGTCGGGCCGTCAACGTGCCGGTCACCCGCTTAAGCACCGTACTGTTCGACAACCTTGCGCAGATGCGCGACGCCCGTTCCCGTCGCGACAGCGAGCGGGTCCTGAGCTATGGCGCCCGAGGCAACCCGACGGCCTTCGCCCTGGAAGACCTGGTCAGCGAACTGGAGGGTGGCTATCGCACCCGCTTGTTCGGCACTGGGCTGGCAGCGGTCGCGCAGACGTTCCTGGCCTACCTGCGCCCCGGCGATCATGTGCTGATCACCGATGCGGTGTACTCGCCGGTGCGACGTCTGGCCAAAGAATTTCTTGAACCGTTTGGCATCCAGGTCAGCTACTTCGCGGCGGACGGCAGCGGCCTGCAAGCGCAGCTGCAAGCCAACACCAAAATGGTCTACACCGAAGTGCCTGGTTCATTGCTGTATGAACTCTGCGACTTGCCGGCCATCGCCGCGCTCTGCAAGCCGCGGGGCATCCTGCTGGCGGTGGACAACACGTGGGGCTCGGGCTACCTGTATCGGCCACTGGCCCTGGGCGCGGACATCTCGATCATGGCGTTGACCAAATACCTGTGCGGCCATAGTGATGTGGTGATGGGCAGCGTCTGCACGCGGGAAGAAGTCTGGCCGGCGCTGGCCGCCATGAGCGACACTTTTGGCAGTACGGTCAGCCCGGACGATGCCTACCTGGTGCTGCGCGGCGCACGCACCCTGGCGCCACGCCTGGAGGTGCACGAGCGCCAGGCCCTGGAAGTCGCTCAGTGGCTGCAAACGCAACCGCAGGTGAAACGGGTTTTCCATCCGGCCTTGCCTGATCATCCTGGTCACGCCTTGTGGCAGCGGGATTTCAACGGCAGCAACGGTCTGCTGTCCTTCGAACTGCGCGATGTAGACGGCGCCTATGTCGAGCGATTCATCGATGCGCTCCAGCTGTTTGGTCTGGGTGCTTCCTGGGGCGGCTACGAAAGCCTGATTACGATTACTGACACGACGGATCGTGTCAGCGCCGCAGATCGCGCAATGAATCCGGTACTGCGGTTGCACATCGGGCTGGAGGATGTCGAGGCGTTGATCGAGGATTTGCAGCGGGGATTCGCTGCGGCAACCTGGGTTGGCACTTTCGCTTAGTGGATCGTTATGCACAAATTGCATATTTGGATAATTAAATATTCTTTTAAGAGATAATAGCTTTCGTTGATTATGCCTGTAGGCAGATAAATTCAAAGGTCTACAGGAGTTAATGAATGGGCAATGTCCAGAGCGCCAGAAGTGCCCTAGAGGTGTTCCGGCACCCGCTGCCCGGCGGCGAGCTGCTCGACCTTGGTCGGGTTTTTCGGGAGCCCTTGGCGCTATCGCGTCTGCACAGCACGCCCAAGCGCGTATTGAGTCGTCGCGAAGTGGTCTTGTTGGGGGTGTTCGCGTTGGTGCTGCATGGCGCGGTGATTGTCTGGGTTAACCAGGCCCCACCGCCGGCGTTGCCCGTGGTGCCCCCGGAGATCCCGCCGATGCCCATCAAATTCTCCCAGCCGGCGCCACCGGGGGTGGTGCCGCCGCCCGAGCCGATTCCACAGCCGGTAGTCGAACCGCCACCGCCGGTTGAAGATGAACTGGCCGTGAAACCACCACCACCCAAACCTGTCCCCAAGCCTAAGCCCGTGGTCAAACCGGTTCCCAAGCCCGTGGCTAAGCCAGTGGAGCAGCCGCCCGCACCCCCTGCGCCGCCACAACCGGTCGCCGCGCCGGCCCCTCCGGCACCCCCCGCGCCAAAACCGGTGACCCCGGCGTCGGCCAGCGCCGGTTATCTGAAGAACCCGGCGCCGGAATACCCGTCACTGGCGATGCGTCGCGGCTGGGAAGGCACGGTGCTGCTGCGGGTGCATGTCCTGGCCAGCGGCAAACCCGGTGAGATCCAGATCCAGAAAAGCAGTGGCCGCGATCAACTTGACGACGCCGCACTGGCAGCGGTCAAGCGCTGGAGTTTCGTCCCGGCCAAGCAGGGCGATGTTGCCCTGGATGGTTGGGTCAGCGTGCCCATCGATTTCAAGATCAAATAAGTCGGTTTCCTCCGCAGCAACAGAGTGCCACCCCACAAAAGGAGCACAGCCACTCAAAGAACTTAATATCAGAGAGCGCCCACCATGAATCTAATCGCGTCCCCCTTCGAATCCATCGAACACACCGTCATCTGGCTGTTGATCCTGTTTTCCGTTGCAACCTGGGGCCTTGCCTTGCTCAAGGGGGTGCAGTTCACCCGCCTGAAGACGCAGGATCGAAAATTCCATAAACACTTCTGGGCCGCTTCCAGTCTCGATTCCGCCGCTGAATTGGCCCATAGCCAACCGGGCGCCGCCGCTCGCGTCGCGCTGGCCGGTTACGCTGCGATCCAGGTGCCGGAGGACGCGCATGCCGCCGACTTGAGCCAGGCAATCAACCATCAAGACCGCCTCGAACGCGCCCTGCGCCAGCAGATCGTGCGGGAACGACGCTCGCTGGAAAGCGGCTTGGCTATCCTCGCCAGTATCGGCAGCACCTCGCCCTTTATCGGTCTGTTCGGCACTGTCTGGGGGATCATGTCGGCCCTGAAAGGCATCAGTGCGGCGGGCTCGGCGAGCCTGGAAACCGTGGCCGGGCCGATTGGTGCCGCCCTCGTCGCCACCGGTGTGGGTATCGCCGTCGCGGTGCCGGCGGTGCTGGTCTACAACTACTTTCTGCGTCGCCTGAAACTGACCGCCGCCGACCTCGATGACTTCGCCCACGACTTCTACAGCCTGGCGCAGAAAAACGCGTTCCGTGTGCTGCTGCATCCTGTGCTGAGCAAATCCGGTGCGACCGTCGCCGGGCAGAAAGTCAAGGAGGCGTCCTGATATGGCGTTCTCGACCCAAGACAGCGATGAAGTGCTCAGCGAGATCAACGTCACGCCATTGGTGGACGTCATGTTGGTGCTGCTGGTGGTGTTTATCGTCACCGCGCCGCTGCTGACCAATGCGATCCCGATCAACCTGCCAAAGACCGAATCGGTGGCGCCGGTGGAACAGAAGGATCCGCTGGTGGTGAGCATCGACGACAAGGGTAAGGTGTTCATCAACAAGGATGAAATCCAGGCGGATCTGCTCGAGTTCAACCTGCAAGCTGCCAAGGCGAAAAACCCCGACGTCCGTGTGCAGTTGCAGGCGGACAACGGGGTGAATTATGGCGAAGTGGCCCGGGCTATGGCTTCTATCGAGCGGGCGGGGATTACCAAGTTGTCGGTGATTACGGCGAAGTGAGTGAGCGCCGGGTAGTGGGGTTGGTAGTCGATTTGCTGTTCATCTATATAGAAGGGCGTGAATTGCTCTTCTATATAGAAGGAAATGGGCTGCTTTGCGGCGATCCGCAAGTTGGTGATAGAAAACTGTAATTAAGTGTTGACGGCAGACTCTGGAAGTCTATAATTCGCCCCACTTCCGGCGCAGTCGAAACGGAAAACTCATTGGTAAACAAAGAGTTACGCAGTTTTCGGCAGCGGGTTGCTTCAGTTCATCGAAGCCTGGAAGGAGTTATTAAGGCAGTGTGTTTTCGCCTTATCAACGATTCGATCTTCTCGGTCGAAAGCGGCTCAAAAGAGGTGTTGACAGCAGCGAGTAACGCTGTAGAATTCGCCTCCCGCTAACGAGAGATCGGAGGCGCAAGTGGTTGAAGTTGCAAAGGAAACTTTGAAAACTTCGAAAAATAACCGCTTGACAGATACAGGGGGCGCTGTAGAATGCGCGCCTCGGTTGAGACGAAAGTCTTGATCAACCGCTCTTTAACAACTGAATCAAGCAATTCGTGTGGGTGCTTGTGGAGTCAGGCTGATAGTCAACAAGATTATCAGCATCACAAGTTACTCCGCGAGAAATCAAAGATGTAACCAACGATTGCTGAGCCAAGTTTAGGGTTTCTTAAAAACCCAAAGATGTTTGAACTGAAGAGTTTGAT
>NZ_LHPC01000070.1 GCF_001297125.1 Pseudomonas sp. RIT-PI-q | reverse complement strand
CATCAGGAATGTGCCGAGTAAAGCCATGACGGCTTGCTTGGCGAAAATATCCGCGGCAAACGGGTACACCGACTAACGAGCCAGCAGCAACACATCCCCTGTAGCAGCTGGCGAAGCCTGCGTTCGGCTGCGCAGCAGTCGTAAAACCAGCCGACGCGGTGCGTCAGACCCACCGCGCGCTCAGGGTTTACGACTGCTGCGCAGCCGAACGCAGGCTTCGCCAGCTGCTACACGGTTCGCGTTTTGGCTTGATTGATCGGTATGTTATGGGTCAGGCGCACAGCGCCAACCGCCAGTTGGGATAAATGTGCCGAGTGAAGCCATGACGGCTTCATTGGCGAAAATATCCGTGGCAAACGGGTCCACCGATGCTGGCAGCAGGCATTGGCCCGTGTTGGCGGGGAGCGTCGAGCATTCAATTGCCCATGGGGTTTGTCCGGCGTGATGCCGGCCAAAAGACAGTTCGCAGGCAAACAGGGAAGCAGGGTTTATTGAGCTTTCAAGTTGACTGAAATTTTCGCGCAAATGAGTGCCCGGTGTCAGCGGTGCAGGACGGCTGGCGGCGAACAGAAAATAGTCCCCGGCCAACAGCAGACAGCCCTGACGCGCTGGATCATCCATTGCTTGCAACCATTGACCACGACAAGCGCCGAGCGAGTCGGGCAATCGGTCCCATATTTCGTAATAGCTGTCGTCCAGCGCGGTTTCGATCAGGCACTCACTGGTTTCAAAATGCATGCGACCAATGTCTTCATCGCCACTGACCGGCTGATAGTCCAGTTTGCGATGCCATTGGCAAATGTCGGCATCAATCTGCGTCACCCCGGCGAAACCTTTCTGTTCACACAACGCCAGATATTGAGCGTGGCTGAGTGCTTCGAGCGCCAGACCTGGTAGCGGACTGGAGGGGATTCGCAGGTCGGCAAACAGTAGCGGTGTCTGTAGCCAATACACCGCCGTTTCACTGTCCGAAAGCCCTGAGCGATGCTGGATCAAACGCCGCTTCCAAACGCCACGGTAACTTTGCGCAACTTGCTGCATTGATAGTTCCTTTGTCAGTCGTGGCGATTGGGCAGATAGGGCGGCAGATACCGCCTCGCAGAGGCATCGAACACCCGCATGCCGTCCTCGGTCAACCCCATTGATCGTTCCCACACTCTACGTGGGAACGATCAGAAGCTCAGGCCAAACAGTAATCGATACCCGTCACCTGATTTTTGGTGAAATGTGCGAGCGACTACTCCGGCGGATCAATCTGATCCAGCACTCGATTGGCCGTGATCTCGGCCAGCATGATGCTGTTGGAAATCCCCAACAGCACATAACGCGACTCACCGTCGAGGTGATCCACCAACTGATGGACCATCACATCGACCGAGGCCAGCGTCTCGACCAGATAAACCACGAGGGATTCGATATCGCTCTCTGGGTCGACGGAAAAACCCTTGTAGGGTGTGCGCGGTGTGGCTTTGATGTCGGCAATTGATGCGAAGTGGAAATCGAGCGCAGCTTCGGCGGCGTCGTTGAGTTTTTTCGAACCGGGTTCGTACGGGGAAACGGGATCGGTTTCCGGCGGGTTGGGTGTAGGCTTTTTCATATTTCGGTACTCCAAAGATATGGAGCCATCACCGACTTGCGACTAAACAAGGGGGTGGCAGCTGTGCGCAGGTTAGTCGACCGGGGAGTACCAAACCGGCGCGCCCGAAGGCGCCCTACGCACAGCTACCATGAAGTGCAGGCATGAAACGACCTGACTGTTTGGACGCAAATACGCTTTGATACACCACGAGCGACTAAACCCGATCACTGATGGGCAGTGACAGGACTCAAGTTACCGATGGGCTCCAAAGCGCACAAGCCGGCGGATTCTGGCGTACCCGTAGGCAACGGCGCAAGGTTTTGTAGCTTTCAGGAAGTAACCTTGAGAGCTTTTAAACGCGCACACTCAAGAGATGTTTATTGATCGTAGGTGCGCGTCTTACAGGCGGTTGAAAACCTCGAAGAAGTAACAAGGGGGACAGATTTTTTTCAAAACAACGAAACTGACGAATTAAATCTGGCCATTTTTTCGCTTTTTTCGCCCGCTGGCTACTGAAGTCGATGCTTGGCGGTTACATACTAGCTCTTGTAAAAGTCGGCACTGAATAGCATCCAAACTCTAAGTCTTAGGACAGTCAGCTATGCTTCCGACTATTCACTGGCGTAATCAATAGAAGCTCGGAGAACCGTATGAGAGAGGTATGGGTCATTGGTTTGATGTTGTCGTTGGTGGGCGGTGGCATCGTATGTTGGGTTTTTCTACAAGCCCTTCGTTGGTGGCTGGGTGATTCGCCAAAGCCACGACTGTCGGAGGGGAGCAAGGGCGTCCCCCCCATGGATAACGGGTGTAATCGAACGGTTATTCTTCACCATATTAATTGGTCTTGAGGTGTCTGCGGGATCTACAGCCATGATTGGGTGGCTTGGCCTGAAACTAGCAACAAACTGGAACCATCCAGACCGGAAGGACACGCCGAAAGCTAGAACCTATGCACTATCCGCACTTCTAGGCGGCTTGATTTCAATGCTCTTCGCGATGCTCGGGGGGCTTATCTGTGCGGGCACGCTGGAGATCTAATACACGCTTGCAACTGACCGTCAAAATGCTGCTCATGCTTCACGTTAGCCTGCGGCAGTTTAGGTAACTGTAGAGCCGATGATGAAGCTGTGACTTTCGGTGTTGAGCATGGCTCTTTTTCTGTTTGCGGGGGCGCTAGCACTGAGAGCCATTGTTTCCAAAAAGGGGACAGGGACAAAATAAATCTGCCCCTTGGTCCCCGACATAAGATCAAGCTGTCGCTTGGGCAGATGTTAGAGCTCAGCCTCAAGAAACGATGATAGTTCAGCAGGATTCAAATTCAGCTAACTCATTAGAAAAAACTTTCGACATACCATTTCTATAAAAATCCTGAATACTTTCAATTGTCAAAAACTCATCTTGGGAGATGGCTACGGACAGGGCCACGAGGCGTTCTATCATTTTGGCACTAGTTTCTTTCTGCTTCAGCGCCTCACTCATCAACCCTGGTTTAAGACCTATACGATTGATCGAAACCACTTCATTATATCTACCAATATTAGCCTCAGCCCTATCCAATTTATTTTCAAAAAGAAGAATATGCCTATCTACCATCTGCAAACCAAATTCTCTGAATCGCTCTATACCATCAACATAAGACTTGATAGCCGCCTCGTTAATCTGGGACTGCTGAGCATCAAAGGTGTTTTGCTGCAGCGCCTGCATAGCCTTGAACTCCGAACGCTGCGTCGCCAATAACTCACGCTGCAAGGCAACTGTTTTTAAAACCGCCAACAATGTTATGAATGACACCAGCGGACCAAAAATTCCGCCAATATAACTACCAAAAGCAGACCAGTCGCTTTGATTTTTGGAAAACTGCCAACCAAAAACATCAACGTAATAAAATACAGCAACTGCTGCACATATTAGCAACACTAACGGAGTTATATTTATTAAATCTGATTCTAAATCAAATTTTTTATCTGTTATTTTTCCGCCATTTTCCATATATCGAGCCTTATTACAAATAACGATTCTATTCTCACTTATATACCTCACACGAGCCAAAATTGCCACCATATTGCCATTATCACAGAGGGCGGCATGCATGGGTAAAGCCATGGAGAAAAACACGACACAGCCCCCCTGGGTAGTGATCCACGGCGACATGATGCGCATGATCACCGCCCACGTGGCGATGGCCGCGCAGTTTTCCCTGTCCACACACTTGCGAGGACAACCACACTACTCCCCAACTTCTGCCGCCACCCGGCATGGAGCATCATTATAGAAACCGAAATTTGGCAGATACCGCCCCGCAGAGGCATCGAACACCCGCACGCCCTCCTCGGTCAACCCCATTGATCGTTCGCACGCTTGGCGTGGGAACGATCAGAAGCCCAGGCCAAACAGTAATCGATACCCGTCACCTGATTTTTGGTGAAATGTGCGAGCGATTACTCCGGCGGATCAATCTGATCCAGCACTCGATTGGCCGTGATCTCGGCCAGCATGATGCTGTTGGAAATCCCCAACAGCACATAACGCGACTCACCGTCCAGATGATCCACCAACTGATGAACCATCACATCGACCGAGGCCAGCGTCTCGACCAGATAAACCACGAGGGATTCGGTATCGCTCTCTGGGTCGACGGAAAAACCCTTGTAGGGTGTGCGCGGTGTGGCTTTGATGTCGGCAATTGATGCGAAGTGGAAATCGAGCGCAGCTTCGGCGGCGTCGTTGAGTTTTTTCGAACCGGGTTCGTACGGGGAAACGGGATCGGTTTCCGGCGGGTTGGGTGTAGGCTTTTTCATTGTGAATCTCCGTTTGCTGGTTGAACTGCTCCCATTCGTTTCCAGGCGAAAAGGTGGCAGCTGTACGCAGGCTGGAAACCCGGGGAAACGGCAACCCGGTAGACCCGAAGGTCTCCCGCGCACAGCCGCCATAACGGAGTGCACACTGTGAAAGCGCGCAAGCATAAGTTATGAAGGGCGCTTTTGCGCCATTTACACTTCGGGGTTTCCAGACCCGGCTGCTGAATAGTCAGCGGCACGGAAACGATAGAACCCAGCCCCACAGCGCACAAGCCGGCGGATTCTGGCGTACCCGTAGGCAACGGCGCAAGGTTTTGTAGCTTTCAGGAAGTAACCTTCAGGGCGTTTAAACAAGCACGCTCAAGCGATGTTTATTGATCGTAGGCGCGCGTCCTACAGGCGCTGAAAAACGCGATAAATTAAGGAAGCCACCGACATGTTCCAGGGTTGGACGTCGTAAATGTAGGGGGGAATGAGGGCTCTTGATTCAGTCAGTTTTCGGCCAGAAAGCAGACACTCAAAAAGCGTCCTGAACGATCAGGTTCTCATGTCATGAAATCGTCCAGCTGTCGTACCATCGGCCCATCGACAGAACGGAGGTTGATATGGGAAATGGTCAGGGCAAACGAGTCGTTGTCATTGGTGCAGGCATTGTGGGCGCGTCATTGGCGTATCACTTGGCAGGTAAAGGCGCGAATGTCACCTTGGTCGAGGCTGAAGGTATAGCTTCGGGAGTGACTGGCCGTTCATTTGCCTGGATCAATACCTCACACCCCGAACCTGACCCCATTGCGCAACTGCGCGGTTCTGCAATCAAGGAGTACCGTCGGCTCGAAACGCAGCTGCCTGGTCTGAAGATACGATGGACAGGTGCCTTGTCTTACGGCGTGATGGCGAATGGAGCGCTGCCGATCTCAGGTAACCAAGCTTCGGCAAACCGGGTGTCTCGATCGCAGATTCTCGACCTTGAACCAAATCTCAAGAACCCTCCTCAGTCTGCTTTATATGCGGCTGAAGAAGGGGCGCTGGATGCAGTGGCAGCTTCGCATGCGTTAATTGCAGGTGCCGAAGCCTATGGGGCGAAAATTCTCACCCAGACGCGAGTGCTCGGTTTTGTAACCCAGAGTGCAAAGGTGACAGGAGTCGAAACAACAATAGGCATCATCGATGCCGATATTGTCGTATTGGCAGCCGGGACAGGCATCACAAAGCTGACAGACATGCTTGAAGTGTCCCTGCCAATAGAGGTCTCGCCTGCCATTTTCATCCGTTACACGTCACAACCCAACCTCGTGCACACCCTCATCTCCAGCCCAGAAATGGAAGTGAGGCAAAGTTCGGATGGTGCGTTGCTGGCGGCAGAAGATTACCTGGACGACGCCATCGAAAATCAGCCTGCAGCGATAGCGCTTCGAACTGCCAAGACAATCCAGAACGAACTCCATGGTGTTGTTTCCATAGATCCGCAATGGGCGTGTGTCGGACTTAGGCCCATGCCTGCCGATGGCATCCCCATCATCGGTTATCTACCAAAAGTGGGCGGCGTCTATGTTTGTGCAATGCACCCTGGAATTACTTTGGCGGCGGTAGTGGGACGCCTTGCCAGCGAGGAGATCATCGATGACAAGGCGTCCAGTGCCCTTTGCCCATGCCGACCCGATCGATTTTTCCAAGCGTAGGGGATCCTCTGTGAGCTAGCAATCGGCCAAAAGTGGACGGTGGACACGGTGATGGCAAATGGATAGCTTCGTCAGAGGGCAGCAGTCCTTGCCGTCAACCTTGCTGCGTTTCTCCCTGAGCAATGTCGCATTTGCCGTGACCACTTCTAAGCCAACCTTACCGTTACGGAGCCTCTAAGACATGTCAAATATCGTCGCATGGACGCTGTTCTCCTTGGGTGTCCTCCATATTCCATTCGGTATTTTCAAGTTCAAAACAGCATTCGCCGCCGCTGTAGATTCTGGCTTCGTTGACCAATTCAGGGCGCACGAAGATCGCCGTACAGCCCTCTGGTTTACCATGCTGGGGCCGCTTTTTATGCTCGCAGGGCAGACAGCGATCCACGCCGTAGCCGTTGGCGATCTCGCGCTACTTAAAATTGTTGGCATCTATGTGCTTATGATCTCGATCATTTGCGTCATTGCTGTTCCGAAATCGGGGTTCTGGGCAACGCTGCTGGTTTCTCCGCTGATCATCGCGGCAGGGTATGGCTTTTACGCCTGACAAACGGCTCATCTTTCACGATAGGCAGCAATCGGCCAGGAGCTGCCATTCAACGCGACTCGATAATACTCACCCGACCGTGCATCATGATGCTCGCCATCATCTCCTGTGGCACCAGTGCCAGAAGAGCAGAACACTGTTATCGCGAATCAGGTATTTACACTGCCCGCCCCTGGCGAATGAGCCTATTGAAATGGAAGTCATCTCATGTTTGAACGTAACAAACTGGTTCCAGAGTTAATGGTCACTGACCTGAATAGCAGTCTGGCTTTTTGGGTGTCTTGCCTAGGGTTCGAAGTAGTTTATCAACGCCCAGAGGATGGATTCGCTTACCTCGACTTGCACGGTGCTCAAGTAATGCTTGAGCAGGTTGATCCGGACGCAGGCCAATGGCTGACTGCGCCCCTTACCAAGCCGTTTGGAAGAGGAATAAACCTGCAGATTGACGTTATGGCCGTAGTACCAATCATCCAAAAACTTGGCCAGGCTGGATTTCAACTCTATCGAGAATGCAAAGACACCTGGTATCGGGCTAGCAATGTAGAAGTAGGCCAACGCGAATTCATCGTCCAGGATCCCGATGGTTATCTTGTGAGGTTGGTAGAGCGGTTGGGTGAGCGGCCGGTTTGATGAATCTGAACACAGACCAGGGCGACCGTCCGTTTAGGGTCGGTTTCAGCCGGTCGTGGAAGGCAGAAATCGGCCAAAAGCGGACATGGAGCGCCAACGAAAGCGCAGTATCGCTATCCGTTGTATAGGCACTTTCCTGAAGAATAGGAAAGCGGGCTGTATAGAAGTGAAGTTGTGACTAGCCCATTAAAGCGAGCGACCACCATCAACAATAATTTCCGTTCCCACCGTCCAACGAGACTCGTCCGACGCGAGGTACAAAACCGCCTTAGCTACTTCTTCAGGCGTGCCAAAACGGCCAAATGGGATAGTCGCAGCAATATCTTTGTTGACCTGCTCGCGGTAGGCATCGGGTATACCTGCCTTGTCGTACAGCGGCGTGTCGATCGGACCAGGGCTGACCGCATTTACTCGAACACCACGGGGTAGAAGCTCGCTAGAGAGCGTTTTCGACATGTTCAGAAAGGCAGCCTTTGTTGCGGCATAAATGGATGAACGCGCGGCGCCCAGATGCGCACTTACCGAGGTGTTAAGAACCACCGATGCAGGACTAGAGAAGGTCGGCAGCAGTGCTTGCAGAAGGAAGTAAGGGCCTTTGACATTGATGTCGAAGGAGCGATCAAACATCTCCTCGTTCCAGTCTTCGATTGGCTTCCAGACGGATACGCCAGCATTGAGGAAGGCAACGTCGAGCTGCCCGTAATGAGACTGAACAGCCTGCGCCAGCTCCTTCTGGGCTGCGACACTCGCTGAGTCGGCTCGCAGCACCAGGACTTCGCTACCTAAAATAGCTTGAGCATTTGCCATGGACTCAGGATTAACACCTGTGACGATCACGCGTGCGCCTTCGGCGAGAAATTGCTTGGCGGTCTCCAGACCGATGCCGCTCGTACCACCAGTGATGAGGGTACGCTTGCCTTGTAAACGGGACATGTAAATTTCCTCTCTTTTGGGGCGGCCAGCCGGACGACTGACCTTCTGAGAGCAACTATGTATTCATGCCAGTGCGCTGATAAGATGGGCAAATCGAATAGATCTCATGCAAAATCTGCATGAAAAGGGGCGTGATGGACCGGTTGTTACTGATGAGCTGTTTTGTTCGCGCTGTCGAGACAGGTAGTTTTTCTGCTGCGGGACGTGATCTAGGACTAGGGCAACCGAACGTCAGTCGTTACGTCGCTGCTCTTGAAAACCATTTGCAAACCAGGCTGCTTCACCGATCCACACGAAAGCTGATGCTCACGCCCGAGGGTGAACGGTACTACGCAGATGCGCGGCGTATTCTGGACTCAGTGGAACAGTCAGAGTCCTCACTGAGAGGGAACGTAACGCCGTCTGGGTTACTGCGCGTCGCTTGCCCTACCGCATTGGCTCACACCTTCATCGTACCGCACGTCGCGAGCTTTATAGGGCGCTATCCCGAACTGTCGCTCGATCTTCAAATCAATGATCGCTACGTCAATTTAGTCGACGAGGGGGCAGAACTCGCGATTCGTATTGGGCACCTGGAGGACAGCGCAATGCGAGCCCGGCCACTAGCGTGGTTCGAGCGTGTGTGCGTTGCCAGCCGTGCGTACCTAGAGAAACGTGGCTCTCCCTCCTCGCCTGATGACCTGAAGGAACACGATTGCCTCATTTATACCCTCCTATCCACTGGAACCAACTGGCGGTTTAAGGATACTGATGTCCCGATCTCCGGACGACTGCGTGTCAACTCGCCTGAGGCGATACGTGAATACGTCAATGCAGGATTGGGAATCGCGCAGGGGCCTCAATGGCTTTATGAGGAAGGGCTGAGAAGTGGCAATCTTCAATTGCTGCTTAACGAATACGTGGCGCCACCCGTCCCGATCCAAATCGTATACTTAGCGAATCGGCTGCTGCCCCAGCGAGCCATCGTTTTCATGGATTTTATGACGGATGTTTTTGCTGCATTCCATGAGCGCCCAAAGTAGCCTCCTAGCCCACGGCCAGGGTGCGAACGGAGAACCATCAGCATGGCGGCCCCTTAGGCGAAAATCGCTGCACACTCACCATTCTTGCTCGTCAACGGGGCTTTAAGTAGTCACACCGGACTGCAGGGCTTGCCTCTCAAAAGTGTCCTGATTTATTGCCAACGCCGATTTGATACATCTCTAAATCAAAGGTGCAACGCTCATCTCATGCGGTTAAGAAAACGGGGGCAGATTTATTATTTGGATCACCGACCGCTTCAGGCCGATAGCAGCCCTTCGCGACGGGCAGGAACCAGTCAAGAGCAACTAAACTCAAGCATTGGTTCACAATGCCGTTAACTGCCCAGACCACCACTGCCTCAACCCCCCCCGCCTAACGCCCCACCAACAAACTCCCCAACAAATCCTCCAACCCCATCGGTTTAGCAAAATAATACCCCTGCGCCTGCCCTGCCCCCATCTCCCGCAGCAACACCAACGTCGCCTCATCCTCAACCCCTTCCGCCACCACGCTCAGGTCCAACGATTCCGCCATCCGTACAATCGCCCGCACGATCGCGCGGCTGCGTGCGCTGGTGGTCAGTTCGAGGATGAACGACTTGTCGATCTTCAAGCCGCTGAAACGGTATTGATGCACATAGCTCAGGGATGAAAACCCGGCACCAAAGTCATCGAGCACTACCGACATACCGTTGTCGGCCAGTTGCTGCATTGTCAGTCGGGCGATGGCTGGCTCCGCCACCAGCGCACCTTCAGTCAATTCCAGGCAGATGCGCGAGGGCGCGACGTTGTACCGCGCCAGCAGGGCAAGCACGTCACTGGCGAAGTCCGGGCGGGTCATGCTGTAGCTGGAGCAGTTGACGTGCACCGGCGGCCAGTTGGCGTGCTCGGGTTGGGCGAGGATTACGGCGATGCTGGTGAGCATGTACAGGTCCAGTCGACCGATCAGGCGCAAGCCCTCGACGTCCGGCAAGAACTCGCCCGGCGCGATCACCCGGCCGCCCGGTTGATGCCAGCGAATCAGGGCTTCAAGGGCCAACAGTTCGCCGGTTTCGACGCTGACAATCGGCTGGAAATACGGCAGCAGTTCGTCGGTGCGTTTGAGCGCGTTGCGCAAGGCCCCTTCGCGCTCGACCTGGTCCGAGACTTCGCGGCGCACTTCCTGGTTGAACACCGCGTAGCTGTCGCGCCCGGCACTCTTGACCCGGTACATCGCCGCGTCGGCATCGCGCAGCAAGTCGGCTGGCTCGTCATGGAACTGACTGTCGGCGCTGACAATGCCAATGCTGCAGGACGAAAAAACTTCATGGCCATTGATGACAAACGGCAGGTCAAACGCCACCAGGATCCGTTCGGCGATGTCGATCACCACGTCCAGCGGTGCCTCCGGGGCGAGCACCGAAAACTCATCGCCGCCCAGGCGCGCCAGCATGTCGGTGTCACGCAGACAACCGCGTAAACGGTGGGCGGCCTGCATTAACAGCAGGTCGCCAAAATGGTGGCCGAGGCTGTCGTTGACCAGCTTGAAACGGTCAAGGTCGATGAACATCACCGCCAAGTGCCCGCCTTCGCTGCCGAACTGCGACCAGGCCTGATTGAGGCGCTGTTGCAGGTAGGTACGATTCGGTAGCCCGGTCAGTGCATCGTGGGAGTTTTCGTGTTGCAACTTGGCATTGGCGTGATCGAGTTCGCGAGTGCGGTTCTGCACCCTGGCTTCAAGCTTGAGGTTGGCGGCATGGATCGCTTCGGCGGCGGTGCGTCGTGATAACGCGGTGTCGATGTGCCGCGACACGAACGTCAGGAGTTCCTGGTGACGCAAGGTGTACTGCACCTGCGAGGTATAGCTTTGCACCGCCAGCACACCACGCACCACATCGCCATCGAACAATGGAATGCCCAGCCAGGAGTAGGACCGGACGTACTCATCGGCCAGTTCAATCTCACCGTGCGCAGACAATCGCTCAGCTTCATCCGAGTCAATCAGGCAAGGTCGACGCTGACGGATAACGTACTCGGTCAGGCCCCGGCGCCCACGCCGTGCCACCGGACAGGTGGTCTGCCGCTCATCGACATAATAGGGAAAGGTCACTTCACTGGTCGTGTCGTCGAACAGCGCAATGTAGAAGTTCTGCGCGAACAGCAAATCACCGACGATGCCATGCAAGGTTTGAAACAGCTCAGCCATGTCGCCAGGCTGGCTCGACAGCTCGGCAATCTGGAACAGCGCGCTCTGCAGATGTTCGGCGCGTTCGCGGTCTGCCACTTCCTGGCGTAAGGCGGCGTTGAGTTCTGAAAGTTCCAGGGTGCGGCGCATCACAATTGCTTCAAGGTCCTCGCGGTGCAGGATCCGGTCCAGCGCCATCGCCACGTGGCGGGCCACCACCAGAAACAGCGCGCGGTCCTCAGCGCTGTAGGTACGAGCCACGTCGTAGACCTGCATCGCCAGCATGCCAAAGACGTCATCCGAGGCGTTTTTCAACGGTGCGCCCATCCAGAACTCGGGACGATCACCCACGCAGTAGAAACGGCCCTCGGCCTGCGCCGCGAGAATGCCGGCGGCGTCGATCAACAATGGCTGGCCCGTGGTCAACACCTGGCCGGTCAACGACAAATGCGAACGGTCAAGGTACTCGTAGTTCTCGGACTCCAGGGCATCCACGTCGATGATGTCGACGTAATACGGGTAATCAATTTTGCCACTGTGCGGGTCATACAGCGCGAGGTAGAAGTTCTCGGCGTCGATCAGGCTCGCCAGCAGCCGGTGAACCCCCACCAGAAACACTGAGCGGTCGCGGGTCGAACTGGCCAGGTAGGTAATTTCGTACAGCACACGTTGAGTAATCTGCGCACGGGCCAGGGTATTGGTCTGGACCTCAACGCCCAGGCGCTGGGCAAACTCGGCGAGCGCCGGTTCTGCGGCATCCTCGACTGGCGCGAGTAGCCAACCCAGCACAGTTTCGCCTCTACCGGTCGGCCACCGATGCAAGCGCCAGGTCAGGCAAAAGGCTTCAAACTCTTCATTCGCAACGATTGACGGCCACTGCACCCGGGGGTCGCCCTGCCCGACCAGATGCATTTGTTCACCGGCGCGGTAAACCACCCACGCGGTGGTATGAGTCCAGCTGCGCGCAGAGTTCAGTAATTGTTCGATGGTGTCCCCGTTGCAAGCGTAGGCCATGCCGACACTATTCAGGTTCCCTTTCAGTTGAGATGCGACCACGTCGCAATCGTTCGATTGCCGCAGGGAGTCGGTCAATGGACGAAAACTCATCAGCGCTCCCTGAGCCAAAACTGGCGATACTCACTTACTGGTTGCTAGCAATGTGCCAGTGGGTTTCACATTTAAAGCTTATAGCTGTTTTTTTCAATAGTTTTTATTTGCTTTAGTGCCAACACAAAAAAAGCCCCGCGACCGAATGCGGTGCGGGGCAAAAAATTGGTTGGTTGCGGCCAACCAAAGGAGCTCTATGAAAAGCGCTTACCGGCCGGGGTCAGATGCAATCCTGAGCGGCGCGCTCAAAACTTGAAGGCAGGAAGTTCGAGGCCAGCAAATGCCGCTCGTAGATGAACACCTTGCCGCCGTTCCCGGCCTTGTAGGCCTCCAGCACGTTGTCCGCCGAGACTTTGCTCGGCACCACGATCCGGTAGCTGCGCTGGGTCTGCGAGACAGTCGGGTTCAACGCACTGCCCTGTAATTTCGGTACGACGCAATCGGCGTATTGGGCAGGGGTTTTGCTGGTCTGCAAAGTCAGGGTCGGATCGTTCGGCGCGGAGGCACAACCGGCGAGCAGCAACGAGGCAAACGCCATGGCAGGCACGAATAAAGGGCGCATCGGTCTCATCCTGAAAATAAAAGATTCGGCTCATCAAGCAACGGAAACGGAACTGCACATTTCTTGAGCCGCGTGTTCGATGGAAGTGATTTTCCGACTATTGCCGACAAAGCAGAACTTGCGTTTAGTGATGGTCACTATTACTTCTAGCAATAGTTGCGCGCCGTGCGAACGGACGCACACTCAATCAAACCTGGAAAAGATGGATGAGGATCGCTCCTTGAGAACTTTTGACCTGATTCGCGACGCCGTTTTGCCCGATTTCCGAGACCGGGTGGCCGAGTACCTGATCCAATATGAAACCGTACTGTTGTGCGAAAACGCGCCCGACCCGGAGCTTACACGGGCCACCGCCAATCAATTGCGCGGTTATTTGCGCGGGTTGAATACCACACGGGTGTTGGGCATGGCGGATTGGGAGGAGCTGGATCGGCGGGTGGTTAATACGTGGCTTTAGTGCCTGACTAAATACAGTCTCGACCTACCGGGCTTCACAGCCCGCAACTCCCACGCAAATTTGACGACAATTCGCCGGCGGGCCAACTGCCTGGAGTCGGTAAAGTTATTTCGCATTCAATTTTGCTTACCGTCAAATCTCCAACTACAAATGATATGTGGTGTGGAGTGCGTCCAAATCTTGACAGTGGCTGTCATGGGTCGGACGTCCGATAGATGGCAGCGTTAGGGATGGTCAGACACATGGCTCAAGGAAAATACCGCTCCGACATTGATGGGCTGCGGGCTGTGGCGGTGATAGCGGTACTTTTGCATCACCTCAACACCGGTCTGCTGCCAGGGGGGTTCGTTGGCGTTGACATCTTCTTTGTCATCTCCGGCTTTTTGATCACCTCCCAGGTTTTTTCCGAGGTCAAGCGCAATGCCTTCTCGCTGAAGGGTTTTTATCAGCGCCGCATCAATCGCATTGTTCCTGCATTGGTAACGGTGTTGTTGGCGACTGTGATCGTCGGGGCTTTTATCCTTTCGCCGGTCGACCTGATCCGGCTGAACGTCAGCGCACTGCTCTCGTTGCTGGGCGTCTCGAACATCTATATCTGGGTCAAGTACGGCAACTATTTCGCCGCCGACGCCAGTGAAGCGCCTCTGCTGCATACTTGGTCACTGGGTATTGAAGAGCAGTTCTACCTGATCTGGCCGCTGTTCATCGTGTTGCTCTATCGCTTGGCGCCGCGTTACGTGCTGCCGGTGTTGGCCATTGGCGTGGTCGCCGCGGTGGGCGTTTCAGAATACGCGACAGGCGTCTTTGCAACAGCCGCCTACTATCTGCTGCCTACGCGATTTTTCGAGTTGATGCTGGGCGGGCTGCTGGGGATCTACCTGCATCAACCCCGTATCATCGGGAAGCTGACAGCCCATGGTCTTGCGCTGGCCGGCTACCTGTTGATCGGTTTTTCGTTGTTCGCCTTGAACCCCAACTCGACCTTCCCCGGGATCAACGCGCTGATCCCATGCCTGGGGGCTGCATTGCTGATCCTGGCTGGCAGCGGCGACACGCGCTCGCGTTTGCTCACCAGCCGGCCAATGGTGTTTATCGGCCTGATTTCCTACTCGCTGTATTTGTGGCACTGGCCGTTGATTGCCTACCTGAGCTACCTGGAGATCCCCATCGATTTGCCTGTCGGGGCGATGCTGGTCACGGTCTCGCTCATTCTCGCGTGGTTATCCTGGCGTTATGTCGAGGTGCCCTTTCGACGCAACGGAGCAACGTGGCACTTTTCCCGGGTCTTCGCCCGTCGATTCGCCTTTCCGGCACTGGGTCTGGCCACGCTGGCGGTATTGAGCCTGCTATTTCACGGCTTTCCGCAACGTTTCAGCCCTGATGTTTCGCTACTTGAAGCGATGACCCAGCAGAAGCCGAGCGAGATTCGTAGCGGATGCCACGTCACTAACGCGCTATACAGCACCGGACCTAATGACGCGTGTCGTTTGGGGGTCAAAAAAGCAGAGCTGGACGGCATCATGATCGGTGATTCGTTTGCCAATCACTTCACCGGCATGGTCGACCTTCTGGCCAAGCCCAACAACCTCTCGATCATGGACTACACCATGGACTCGTGCCCGCCGATCATCGGCTACACCGTCGACATGTCCGAGGTCTATGCCGCCCATTGTGCAAAACGCAACGAACGGGCGTTCAGCCTGATCGAGCAGAACCATTACCGCTATGTGGTGCTGGCAGCAATCTGGCCCAGGGATGCGATTGCCAAAGACATGGTCGAAGCGAGTATCAAGCGGGTGGTGGAACACAGCGGCGAGGTCATCGTCATCTTGAGGAATCAGCACATCGAAAAAGCCGCCAGTTGCCCGATCCGCCACTTGATGTTCGGCACCGACCACAATTGCACGGTCGCCCAAAGTGCCATAGCGCCCTATTGGGCTGACATACGGGTGAAATTCCCGCAGGTGCACTTTATCGATCCCAATCAAGTGATCTGCCCGCAAGGCGTGTGCAGCCCGATAATCCAGGGCCAACTGCTGTACCTGGATGACTCGCACTTGAATGAAGTCGGTTCGCGTTTTATCGGTCGCACGTTACTGGACCGAGGCTACTCGTTACTGCACGACCCGGTGGCTCCCCCACATGCTGCCGCGACGAAGTTTGATGCCACCGCTCACCTATAGGGGCGCGCGCCTGACCCAAGGCCGGCGCGCATTGAGCCCCCGGCCATTGTCCGTCACGACGGTTATCCGCGCCGCGTATCGACCACTCGCCTGACCTGATTCAACAGATGATCGACATCCTCGGCGGTGGTTGCGAACGAGGTCACAAAGCGAACGATGTTCGGCCCCCAGCGATCATGGTAGAACCCGAAACCGGCCTTGAGCAGGGCTTCGATGATTGCCGAATCGAGCTTGCAGAACAGGATGTTGGCCTCGGTGTCGCCCAATACTTCGACGCCTCTCAGACCGGCAAGCCCACGCGCCAGGCGCCGGGCGGCACCGTTGGCCTGGCGTGCGTTACGCAGCCACAGGTCGTCGGTCAGGTACGCATCGATCTGCGCCGAAAGAAAACGCATCTTGGACAGGAGGTGGCCGGAGCGCTTGCGGCGATAGCTCATCTCGGTGGCAAGCGTGGGATTGAACAGGACGATCGCTTCGGCGGCCAGCGCACCATTCTTGGTAGCCCCAAAGGACAACGCATCCACCCCGGCTTTCCACGTCATCTGCGCTGGGGAGCACTCCAGGGAAACCAACGCGTTGGCGAATCGGGAGCCGTCCATGTGAAACCCCAGGGCGCTGGCTTTGCACACCTCACCGATGGCGGCGATTTCGTCCAGGTTGTAGAGGCTACCGACTTCAGTGGCCTGGGTAATGCTGACGCACGCAGGTTGGGTCGTGTGCACGTCGCCCACCTTTTCACGTGTCCGTTCGCGCAGGCGGGCAATATCCAGCTTGGCCGATGGGCCTTCGATGGTCATCAGCTTTGCGCCGTTGGAAAAGAACTCGGGTGCGCCGCACTCATCGTTGTTGATATGGCTGGCCGGATGGCAATAGATGTTGCCCCAAGACGGCGTCATCACACTCAGGCACAGGCTGTTGGCGGCGGTGCCTGTGGGGACGAGAAAGACGTCAACGTCGCGCTCGAATATTTCGCTGAGCTTGAGTTTTACCCGCAGGGACAATTCGTCCGTGCCGTACGGACTTGCCTGGCCGGTGCTGTGTCTCACCATGGCTTGCGCCACCTCTGGCGAAGCCCCCGCGATGTTGTCGCTTGCAAAACCCAGTGCGGGCGGTCTGTTTGATTCACCGTTCATCTTCGTGTCCTCGGCTGCCCGGGCGAAGATGATTCGCCCGGTGTTGCGCATCCTAGGGAGAGGGACGGTGCTCAGGCTTGTAAAAAATTGACGGCCGCCGAAATGCCGAAACTCAATTCCTGTAACGTGACGGCGCAACGCCGAAGGCGTGTCGAAAAGCACGATTGAAATGGCTTTGATCGTAAAACCCGACCGCGTGGGCAACCTCGATGATCGGCGTTTCGCTGCGCGACAGCAGGCCACAGGCCTGTTCAAGACGCAGTCGCAGCAGCCATGCATGCGGCGTCATCCCGATGGTCCGTTTGAACTGTTTGAGGAACGAAAACTGGCCCAGCGCACACAGTCCCGCGAGGTCATCGAGGGTAATTCGCTGATCGATGTGACTGAAACAATAGTCCCTGACGCGTGACCATTGCAGGGGCGAGAGTGCTCCTGAAATCGCCTCGGGCTTGATCACCCGAGACTGACGCAACAGACATTCAACGAGGGTGAGCCATTGCGTCTGCACCGCAAGACCGCCAGGTCCAATGGCCTGTTGCATGACCTCGTGCAAGCCGCGCAGATTGCCGACAAGCCCGGTGTTTTCGAGCAACATGCCAGCCAGCTCCAGGCCCTTGGGCCGACCGCTGATTTCCTCAGTGAGGCTCGCGACCAGAGCCTGGGACAGACGGAATGTCTTGAGCGTGTAGGCGCCACCGCCCTCGGCCACGCCATCGTGGATTTCGCCCGGCGGCATCAGGGCAATATCGCCCGGTCCTAACAGAAACGACTCGCCTTTGGATCGGTGACGCTGGATGCCTTCGGTAACAAAGCCAACGTGGAAGTCGAGGTGATAATGGCGATCGAAACCGGAATCCGTCAGGCGCGCCGAGCCCAGCACCAGGCCAGGCACTTCGCTAACGTGATGGTAACTTGCGTGCTCAGTCATGGAACCCATACCAGGATCGGCGGCGAGGAAGGCCGACAAATTCTAGATCTGCGCGAGATATAGAGCTACAGCTTGTCAGCTTTTGGCGGTCGTGAAGCACTGCAAACCCGAAGGAGCCCTTCATAGCTTGCAGCTGACGGCCAAAAGCAGCCTGTGGACGGAGCGAAAGCAAATGAGTAGCTATGCTTGGTCTATTGCCGGAACTGATTGAGCAGATTGGGGCGTTGTCACCCCACTTGGGGTCAATTTAGAGTCAGGCCCAAAGAGGAGTCCGCCATGACCGTAGTCGATCGCCTCAGATATTTGCGCGTCGTTCTAGTTTTGGCTGGCCTCGCATGCCTTGCTCTCTACCCGCTTATGTTGTTCTGGCCGTCCGGCTGGGCCTGGCACGTCGGTCACTCGGACTACCCGATGATGATCGTTGGTATCTACGCCACACTTGGCGTGTTCTTGATCCTGGCCGCACGTGATCCATTAGCTAATCTGAGCCTGATCTGGTTCACCGTGTGGTCTAGCGCCGTACACGGAGGAATCATGGCCGTCCAGACGGCCACCCAGCCGGGGCAAATGGGGCACTTGGCAGGTGACGTGCCGGCGCTCTTCATCGTGGCGGTCGCGTTGGCCATCTTGACGCCTCGCTCGCCATTGGCCGCTCGGCCCCGGACACACAATGGGGCCTAAGAGCAGGTTTGACTGTCAGGATCGGGACGAAAATCGCGTTTCTACGCAATTCTTTGGCCTGCTGATCTGATCAACCGAGCGCCGACAGATTTTACGTAGCAACGCAGTATTCAAGACTGTGCCCGTGTTTTTTTCACAGCCTGGGGCGTTTTCTGCCTGTCACGACTGACCGGTTTGGGTCGGTAGCCGCCCTGGGTGACAGGCAGCTATCGGAGGGGCTGGTCGCCGACGACTAGTGCGGCGCCGGGTTTACGAGCACACGTAGTCGACCTGATAGCGCGCGATGCGTGAATTGCCCAGCTCGCCCCTCACCCGCAGATGTTCAGGGTGGGAGGCGTAGGCATCGAGCGCTTCCTGCGAATCAAACTCGCTGTAGAGCACCACGTCGCAGGCATAGTCGATCCGACTCAAATCCACGCCGACCTCAATCTTCAGAAGTCCAGGTATCAGTCCGGCGAGCCCTTCAAAACGTTCCTTGAGGAACAGGCAAGCTTGCCTGTGCTGTTCAGGCGTTTCGCCCTCCAGGTTCCACATCACGATGTGCTTGATCATCGCTGTCTCCTTGCGGTGCCAGTCATGCCTGCCATATCAACCCTTGCTCTTCTGATACACGTCTACGAATACCGCCGCCAGCAACACAGCGCCTTTGATCATCTGCTGGTAATCGATGCCAATACCCATGATCGACATGCCATTGTTGAGCACACCCATGATGAAAGCGCCGATCACCACACCGACGACCTTGCCAACCCCACCGGACGCGGAGGCGCCACCGATGAACACCGCGGCGATCACATCCAGCTCGAACCCGGTGCCGCCGCGCGGTGTCGCGCTGTTGAGGCGGGCAACGAAAATCAGCCCGGCCACCGCCGCCAGCACGCCCATGTTGACGAAGGCGAAGAAGGTCACCCGCGAGGTGTTGATCCCCGACAGCTTGGCGGCCTTGAGATTGCCACCCACCGCATAGATCCAGCGACCGATGACGGTGCGGGTCATGACGAAGGTGTACACGCCGATCAACACACTCATGATGACCAGCACCGTAGGGATGCCGCGGTAGGTCGAAAGCAGGTAGCAGAAGTACACGATGAGCGCTGCGACCAGGCCATTTTTCAACGCGAACAGGGTCATCGGGGCGACATTGCCGCCGCTCTTGAGGGTGCGTTTGCGACTGCGATATTCGACCACCCAGAACGCCACTGCAACGGCAATCCCCAAGAGCAACGAGGTAATGCGCAGGTTTTCACCGGCAAAGACGTCCGGGATAAAGCCTGAACTGATCGCCGAAAAAGCTGGCGGAAACGGCCCGATCGACTGCCCTTGGGAGATCGCGATGGTCGCACCGCGAAAGATCAACATGCCGGCCAGGGTGACAATGAATGACGGCATGCCCCACACCGCCACCCAGTAACCCTGCGCCGCGCCAATCAGCGCACCCGCCGCCAGGCAAATGATCGTTACGCTGAAGAAGTCCAATCGATACTGGACCATCAGCACCGCGGCCAGCGCGCCGATCACGCCCACCACCGAACCGACCGAGAGGTCGATGTGGCCACAGACGATCACCATCAGCATGCCCAGCGCCATGACCACGATATAGCTGTTCTGCAACAACAGGTTGGTCAGGTTGAGCGGCTGCATCAGCGCCCCGCCGGTGGCCACCTGGAAGAACACCATGATGACGATCAACGATGCCAGCAGACCGTATTCGCGCGCGCCGCGCTTGAATGACGTGAGCGCCGTTGGTTTGGATGTGAGAGGTACGCTGACTTCGCTCACTGGATCACCTCATTTTTCATGATTGCGTGCATGATTTTTTCCTGCGATGCCTCTGCGATCGGAAACTCGCCGACAAAGCGCCCTTCGTTCATCACATAAATGCGGTCACAGGTCCCCAGCAACTCGGGCATTTCCGAGGAAATCATCACCACTCCCCTGCCCTCGCTGACCACCTGATTGACCACCGCGTAAATCTCGTACTTGGCCCCGACATCGATGCCGCGAGTGGGCTCGTCCAGAATCAAGACCTTGGGATCGGAAAACAGCCACTTACCCAGCACGACCTTCTGCTGGTTACCCCCGGAGAGCTTGTCCACCGTCTGCAAGACGTCCGGGCTGCGAATGCGCAGGCGCGTCTGGAAATCGACCGCCACCGCCGTCTCCGCCAGCTCGTTCATCACCCAGCGCTTGGACACGGCAGCGAGGTTGGCCATGCTGGTGTTGCGGGTGATGCTTTCACCCAGTACCAGGCCGGCGCCCTTGCGGTCTTCGGTGGCGTAGGCCAAACCGTGATCGATGGCCTTGCGCACGGTGCCAAGGTCGACGTCACGCCCTTCCAGACGCGCCTTGCCACGGATGTTCAAGCCATAGGAGCGGCCAAATACACTCATGGCGAATTCGGTACGGCCTGCGCCCATCAACCCGGCAATGCCCACCACTTCGCCCCGACGCACGTGAAAATTGATGTTGCGAATGCGGTCACGTCCAGAGTGCTCCGGGTCGCCGACCGACCAGCCTTCAACCTCGAACAGCTTTTCGCCAATGGCGGGCACGCGCTTCGGATAACGGTCCGAGAGTTCGCGGCCGACCATCGAGCGAATCACCCGGCCTTCATCGATAGGCTCGGCGCGGCAGTCGATGACGTCGACGGTACTGCCATCGCGGATCACGGTGATCTCGTCGGCTACCCGCCCAATCTCATTGAGCTTGTGCGAGATGATGATCGAGGTGATGCCACGCCCCTTGAGCTCGAGCATCAGCTTGAGCAAGGTGTCGCTGTCTTTTTCGTTGAGGCTCGCGGTCGGCTCATCAAGAATCAGCAGGCGTACGTCCTTGGCTAGCGCCTTGGCGATTTCCACCATCTGCTGCTGGCCGATGCCGAGGTTGCCCACCAGGGTCTGCGGCCGGGCATCGAGGCCGACCCGCGCGAGTAACTCGCGGGCCCGCAGGTGCGCTTGATCCCAGTCGATCACGCCATGACGCGCAATCTCGTTACCGAGGAACAGGTTCTCGGTGATCGACAGCATCGGCACCAACGCCAATTCCTGGTGAATGATGCAGATGCCCAGCGCCTCACTGTCGCGCAACCCCTGGAACGTTCGCGGCGCGCCATCGAAGACGATTTCACCGGTGAAGCTGCCATGCGGATAGACGCCGCTGAGGATCTTCATCAGGGTCGATTTGCCAGCGCCATTTTCACCGCAGATCGCATGGATTTCGCCATCGCCGACCTTGAGGTTGACCCGGCTGAGTGCCTTCACCGGGCCGAAGCATTTCTGGATATCACGCATGTCGAGAATCGTTTTTGTCATTTTCTCTCTCCTGCCAGCACGCACCGATCGCGAACTGCCTTAGCGCAACTGCTCAGGCGTATAGAACTTGGTGTCATCGACGAGGACTTTCTGCCAGTTGTTGCCATCGACCAATTGCGGGGTCAGCAACTGGGTCGGCACGATCATCGAGCCGTTGTCGTAGGACGTGGAGTCGTTGACCACGACGGTCTTGCCACTCAAGGTCGCGTCCATCATCTGCGCGGCGGCTTCGGCGAGGGCGCGGGTGTCCTTGAAGATGGTCGAGGACTGGTCGCCGCGAATGATCGACTTGATGCTGGAAATCTCGGCATCCTGGCCGGTCACGATCGGCATCGCTTGCTTGCCCGTGCCATAGCCCACACCCCGCAACGAAGACACCACGCCATTGGCGATCTGATCATTCATGGCCAGTACCGCGTCCAGGTGGGCGGTGCCGTAGAAAGCGCTGAGCAGGTTATCCATGCGCGCCTGGGCCTGGGCACCGTCCCAGTTCGGCGTGGCGACTTTGTCCAGGTCTTGCTGGCCGCTGCGAATCACCAGCTTGCCACTGTCGATGAAAGGCTTGAGCTGCGACATCACGCCCGCGTACACCACATGGGCGTTGTTGTCGTCCGTGGAGCCGGCGAAAATCTCCAGGTTGAACGGGCCTTTGCCCTGCTTGAGCTGCAGCTTGTCGACGATGGACTGGCCCTGCAGCACGCCGGTGCGGTAGTTGTCGAAGGTGACGTAGTAGTCGAAGTCTTTGGTGTTGCGGATCAGGCGATCATAGGAAATGACCTTGATGCCTTTCTCCTTGGCCTGCTTGAGCACATCGGCCATGGTCGTGCCATCGATCGGCGCGACGATCAGGCCCTTGATGCCCTTGACCATCATGTTTTCGATTTGCGACAGCTGGGTCGGCGCTTCGTACTGGGCGTATTGCAAGTCGGTGTCGTAACCGAGTTTTTTCAACGAATCGACGATATTGCTACCGTCCGAGACCCAGCGCGCTTCGGTTTTCGAGGGCATGGCAATGCCAATCGTGCCCTTGGTGCTGGTTTCATTCTTCGAGCAGGCACTGACGGCCAGGCCCAACACGACTGCCGCGGCAACCTTGATGATCGTATGCATGGTGTCCTCTTCTTTTTGTTGTTGGCATTTCTCGGGGATGCAACTGCCCTTCCGGCTCTGTTGACAGAGCCGGCGGGGGCGTTTCGCCTACGGGATTACAAACTGCTAATTAGCCAGGATGACTTCCTGGCCATTCAACTCAGCGGACTCGAACAGCGCTTCGAGGATCACGTTGATGTTGTGCGCCTGGCTGGCCGGCACCGTCGAAGGGCTGCCGGTGCGCAACGACTGGACGAAGGCAGCGGCTTCGCGATCGAAATACACCGGGTTACCGATCTCGGCGATTTCCGGGGAATAGACGGTTTTGCGCACCGCCCAGATCTCCGGAAAGCTGTTCTCGTTCCAGTGCGTCCAGCCTTGCTGATGGCCGTTCTTGCCATCGTGGTACAGCTTGTACGACGCCGGCATCGGCGTGGAATGCATCACACCGTGAGTACCGTAGGCGGTAATGTCCCAACTCTCGGTCCAGGGCATCGGGTCCCAGGACATGAAATCGATGGTGATCAACTTATCATCGTAATTGAGCACCGCGCCCACGGCGTCCTCGCGCGCCGAATCGCTCATCTGCCCGGCGAACTTGGTAATCCGCGCATTGACCGATTTGGGCATACCGAAGTGCAGCAGCAAACGGTCGATGGTGTGGCAGCCAATCACATAAAAGGCACCGCCACGGTCGCCCGGTTGCTTCATGTGGTTGGTGTCGGCTTCGTCGTGTGAACAGCCAGCGTGCGCGCGAACCTGCAGCACTTTGCCGATTTCGCCGCTCTGCAGAACCTGCTGCATTTTTTCCACCGATGGCGCGTAGCGCCAGCAGTAGCCGACCTGGAACAACCCGCCGGTACGCTCGACCGCGTCGACGATGCGGGTGGTGTCGATGGTGCCGCGGCCCGCCGGTTTTTCGCAGAGCACAGCCTTGCCGGCCTCCAGCGCTTCGATGGCCCAGTCGGCCATCAAGTAGCTCTTGGGGTGCACCAGCACCACGTGCACGTTCGGGTCAGCGAGGATTTCTTCCTTGCTGCGGGCCTGCAAGTCCAGCGCATCACAGAACGGATCCAGCAGAGGGCTGTCGTCATAGGCGCCAAGAAACTGCACGCCGGGTATGCGCTTGAAGGCTTTGACGCGGCCCGACGTGTGTGGGTGGGTAATCCCCAGGCAGGCCACACCGATAGTGGCGCCATTCTCAAGCTTGTAAGACATGATGTTCTCCAGGTGTTCTTGTCCGAAATAGCCGATGACCGTTCAGGCTCAGAGCCTGACCGCGCGCCCGGTCTTGACCGATTCGACTGCGGCATCGGCCAGCTGCAAGGCCTTGAGACCATCCTGTACGGTGGTCGGCATCGGCGTGCCCTTCACCAGCGCTTCGATGTAGGCATCGAGTTCGGCTTTGTAGGCCTGCTGATAACGCTCAAGGAAGAAGTTCAGCAGCGGCTCGCGCGCATCGGTGACGTCCTGGTTCCAGCGACGGATTGTCGTCGGACGCAGGTTATCCATCTGCAACATGCCTTTGGAGCCGAACACTTCGATGCGCTGGTCGTAGCCATAGACCGCCTGGCGGCAGTTGTTGATATGGCACTGTTTGCCCGACGCCGTTTGCATCTGCACCATGGCGGTGTCGTAGTCGTCGTACTTTTCCATCATCTGCGGATCGATCAGGCGGCTGCCGATAGCGGTCAGCTCAACGGGTTCTTCGCCCAGCAACCAGCGACCGATGTCCAGGTCATGGATGGTCATGTCGCGGAAGATACCGCCCGAATGCTGGATATAGTCTTCCGGTGCCAGACCTGGATCGCGGCTGCTGATGATCACCTGGCGCACTTCGCCGATATCGCCGGCATCGATAGCCGCGCGCATTTCAGCGAACGTGGACTCAAAGCGGCGGTTGAACGCCAACATGACCCGCCCATTCAGGCGCTCCACTTCCTCTACCGCGGCCAGGCTCTTGGCCATATCGAGGTCGATCGGCTTTTCGCACAGCACCGCTTTGCCCTGGCGCACGGCACGCAGCATCAGGCTGATATGGGTGTGGGTCGGGGTGCCGATGACGATGGCTTGGACATCATCGCGATCGATGGCCGCTTCGCAGTCGAGCATGGCGTCGGCACCGAAAGCGTCGGCCAGACTCTGAGCGGCATCGCCGAACGGGTCCGCTACCACGACGAGCTTGGCGAACTTGCTGGCAGCCACGTTGGCTGCGTGGATCTTGCCGATACGACCGGCGCCGAGAACTGCGATACCTACCATTTGTTATCTCCTTGAAACGCTATTGTTCGATGTTGTAGACGAGTGCAACGTCAGCGTGCTTTGGCACATCAATTCAATTCGGGAACTGGATGCCTTCGAATTGCGCGAGGGTGGTGTCAAAGGCTCTCTTCGCCGCCACTTCCAGGGGCAGCTTGCGCAACTCGGCGGAAATCAGCTCGACACCCCAAGGCCCGCGGTAGCCGACATTGACCACCTGCTGGATAAACGCCGGCACATCCAATACACCTTCGCCGCAGAGTTTTCGGTAGTGCGTCGAGTCGTTGAACAGCGTTTCGACGATGGCGTGATTGGCGTCATCCAGCTCGATGGACTTGATCAACTCAAGCGGGATCTTGGCGATTTCATCGAAGCTCATGCCGCCACGTGCGACGTGCCAGGTGTCCACCAGAAGGCCGCCGTTAGGGCGCACGTTCTCGGTCACTGCAATGGCGCGGTCGATGGTGCAGACGCTGGAAAACGGCAGGAACTCGATCACCACGTTGACGCCGAAGGGTTGAGCCCGGTCGCATAACAGGGCAAAGGTTTCGCGCATGCGCGGCACATCAGGCGGCCCGTCTTCGAACAGACCACCGGCGACCTTGAGACTGCGCGCGCCCAGTTCGCCGGCAATTTCCAGCAACTCGTCGCGCATTTTGTCCGACGCCGCACGGCGCTCGCCGTCCAGGTGCCAGTCGGTCAGGAACTCGACTTCCACGTGTTTGATGCCGTTGTCCTGGAGAATGTTGCGCACGGTTGCAATGCCCAACTTGTCGACGTTGTGCAGCAGGTCGGCATGGACAAACCCCATGCCGCGCCAACCGGCTTTTGAAGCGACTTGCGCTCGATCCTGCAGGGAGAACGGGCTGATTTCGCTGGGAGCGCCAGGGTAGGTATCGCCAGCGAGGGTCCAATAGGCAGCAAGCAGTTCGATATTTTTAGTGGGCATGACGATCACTTATGAGTGGTTTGAGAACGGTCAAAGACAGTTGTCGGTTAATCAGAGCGGGGTCAGAACAAAATCCCAATTGACCGCCAGAAAAGGCACGGGCAAGTCGTAACGCTCGGCCACCGCCGGATCGCTTTGAGTGGCGAACTCGGCGATCAATTCTTTCTTCACGCCGAACACGGTGTCTTCGTGCAAGTACTGGCAGTCAGGCGTGAAGATGTGCGTGATGACCTGGTCGTAACCGTTGGCGGTGACGATGAAATGCAGGTGCGCTGCGCGGTTCGGGTGCCGGCCCAGATCACCCAACAGCTTGCCGACGGGACCGTCGGCCGGGATCGGGTAATGGCGCGGCTTGACCGTGCGGAACGCGTAATAACCCTCGGCATCGGTGGTGAACAGCCCGCGCAGGTTGTAGTCCGGTTGCAGACCTTTCTGCTGCACGTCGTAGAAGCCATCGTCGTTGGTCTGCCAGATGTCCAGGGTGGCGCCGGCAATCGGCTGGCCCGCCGTGTCCAGCACCCGACCGCTGACAAGGGTCGGTTCGCCCTTGCCGTCCAGGCAAATGTTCGCGCCGTTCTCGTAGTGCGGCGCATTGGCCACATAGAACGGGCCGAGAATGGTATTGGGCGTGGCGCCCTGTGGCCGGCGATGGTTGATCGCGTCGACCAGCATGGTCGCACCCAGCACGTCCGACAGCAGGATGTATTCCTGACGCCAGTCGGTGCACATCTGGCCGGTCCGGGTCAGGAACTCGATGGCCTTGAACCACTCCTCGTGAGTCGGCTCGATTTCCTTGATGGCTGCATGCAAATGCCGGGTCAGTACCGCCATGACTTCAGCCAGGCGCGGGTTGGCGTCGGCAGAGATTCGGGCATTGACGATTTCGGCGGAATGTTCCTCTTCGAAAAGGCCGCCAATGGCGATGTCGGTGTCCAGGTGAGCAGTCATGATTGGAGATCCTTGATCGTTATTCTTGAAGGCCGGCCGGCGTTTAAGGTTGGGTGCCGGCATGCTCAGTTCTCAATAAGCTTTTACGTTGACAGCACGCCATTTACGCCCGCTGAAGCGCTGCTTCATCTGCTGTTCGATTTCTTCGAGAGTCAGGCCCTTGGTCTCAGGCAACCACAAGGTGCAGAAGATGATCGAGCCGATGTTCACCACGGCGAACAGGAAGAAGGTCATGCCGCCCATCGCACTCAACAGGACCGGAAAGACGAAGGCGACGATGGCATTGAAGATCCAGAATACGCTCACTGAAATGCCATTCATCAAGCCCCGGGCGTGGGTCGGAAACAGCTCCGACATCAACAGCCAATACACTGGGCCGATGCACATCTGCATGAAGAACAGGAACACCAGAACGCCGGACAGCGCCAGGTAACTTTGCACGAGCGAATGCGGCATGAAGTTGAGGACGACACCGAGGAAGATTTGCGCCAGCACCACGACGGTCAGCCCCAGCAGCAGCATCGAACGACGGCCCATGCGGTTGATCACCCACATGCCGATTAAAGTGGCGATCACCGAAACCACGCCATTGCCGATAGTGGCGACCAGTGCGGCATTAGTGCCCATACCAGTCTCTTTGAGGATCATCGGCGTGTAGTACATGAACGCATTGACGCCGGTGAACTGGATCACGAAACCCAGGCCGATACCAATGGCGAGCAGCTTGAGCAACCAGGGTTCGTTGAGCTTGCCGAGCACGCCGCTGTGGTGCTTTTCGACGTTGCATTGAGCAATGATCTCCTTCAGCTCACGGTCCGCCTCGCGCTGGGTATCGCGGATGCCGGCCAAAGTCGTTTTTGCTTCTGCGATACGCCCTTTGCTGACCAGCCAACGGGGTGAGGTCGGCACAAAATGCATTCCGACGTACAGCAACACCGCCGGGACCAGCGCAATGGCGAGCATGTAGCGCCAGATGAACGGACTGTCGAACAGGTGCGCCAGGCCGGCGCTGGTGATGTAGGCCAGGCACTGTCCAGAGACGATCATCAACTCGCTCTGGCAGACCAGCCGACCACGGTGTTTAGGGGCCGCCAACTCGGCGATCAATACCGGAACGGTCGATGACGCGCCGCCGACGGCAATACCCAGAATGAAACGGGTGATGACCATGGTCCAGATATCAGGCGCTACAGCCGTACCCAGCGCCCCCAGTGCAAACAATATGGCCAAGGCCTTGAGTACACCGAGCCGACCATAGCGATCGGATAATTGACCGGCGAACAGTGCACCGAAAGCGCCACCAAATATCAGCGAGGAAGCCACCAACCCTTCCGTCATGGGCGTCAGGCCAAGGCCACCTTGACTGACATCAAGCGTCATGAACGGCAGCGCTCCGGAGATCACTCCGGTGTCATAACCAAATCCCAGCGATCCCATGGTGGTGATGGCTGCTATACGCCAAAGAATCTTTGACGAAGCACGGGAGGCATTTTGATTGTTGGACATGAGGTCAACCTTATTGAAATTATTTGTACGCTCAGTGGAATTGAGACTACTGCCATTGAAACGGAAAAAAAATGCCTCTATGGCAAATGTGTTTTCCGCTGTGTGGAAAACTGTAGTCAGCCCCGCCACGGTTCGGGTCCATTGATCGTGGCGGGGCATTGCCGGGCTAGAACTTCGCCTGGACCTTGAGACCGGCGATCACTGCAGCGTCGATTTCACGCACACCACCGGGGTATTTCACGTACTGCAGGTTGGGCCGAACGGTGAGCCAGTTGGTGACGTGGAACCCGTAATAGATCTCGCTGCTCACTTCGTTGTACTGCAGGGGCAGGTAGGCAGGATTCTCGTAATCGGCAATGCCGTTCTGTTCATTCTGCAAGCGGGCACGCTGGCGGTAATCCGAGTTGGTATGGACCTGCGCGATGCCCACGCCCAGATCGTCTTTGGGCCGGCCATTGAACGGCCCCTTGTAGACGATGCCTGCCTGAACGAAATGATCGACCCGGCTGGTGGCCTTGTCGTGTGCGGTGAAGTTGGCGAACACCGAAAGTCCCCGTTGGCTGTCGCCGTCGCGAGCGGTCAATTGCTGCTGGGCGACAAACCAGTAACCGTGTCGACTGGAGTGCTGTTTGAACTGATCGCCGGACGCGGGCTGGGGGTTGCCATTGCGATCTTCCAGTACGTCGTCGGCGTTGGCCGTGCTCTTGTAATAGCCCAGCCGATATTCGCCAGGCAGCGCGTTGACCGTGGGGCTCCAGACCAGCTCAACCGGTATCAACGCGCCTTTGGCGCCGCTGCCGCTGAGCTTGAAGCCGTTACCGGTTTCCAGGTACGAGGGGTTCTGCTCGAAGACCCCGATCTGCGCATACCACTCAGGAGCGAATTGGTAGCGTGCACGCAGGGCCCACTGGCTGACCGGCCAGTTGTACCAAATGTCGCCAATCCAGTTCGCCGCCTGGGCGCCGCAGAACGGCGTGCTCTGGAAGTCGCAGGGGAAGCTGTTGAAGTCCGAGCCTTCGTCGAAGCGGCCAAATTTCAGGTCCAGCGCCCCGTCCAGCCAGCCTTTACTGAGCCACATTTGCGTCAGGCGCCAGGTTTGCCCGCGGCCATAGACCTCCTGGCTCGAGGAGTAACCGCCCACTCGCGGATCAGCGATGCGATCGTTGGTCAGGTTGCGCCCGTCACGCTCGGTGACGGTGAACTGGAACTGCGAGTTTTCCCAACCGAGGATTTTTTGCAGGTCGGCCTTGAAGCCCAGCGCATATTGCTCGGTCCAGCGCGCCGTATGATCTTTGTCATAACCACCGCGCACGTTGGCTGCCATTTCCCCGGTGTACCCCAACTCGACATCAACGCCCTGGTCCAGCCAGTCACTGCGTACGCCATCCCAGTCACCGGTCATCCAGCGTGAATCGCTGGAAAAGGCTTCATTGGCGGCATTTGATGCATTGGGAATCAGCAGGCAAAAGCTGACCGCAACCGTGCACTTGGCAAAGTTTTTCATGGGCTTAACGTGTCCTTATTATTAGATTTATTTTTAAACGCGCAGGCGAACGCAGACGCCTTTATTGTCGTGTTGGTGAGCAGTATTGAAACGCAGAAAGCAACTTCTCTTTGAACAAGAGAAGTTCAGCTGTTCAAGCGGAGCGGAGCATAGTTGGCACTCGCGGCACTGAATACCATCAAAAAAATAAATGTGTATTCCGTCCAGCGAGAAACTGCGTTAGCGCGTCCAGTAGCGTTCGTACTCGTGCTCGGCAAAGTCCGCGAGCAGAAAATCGATGAACACGCGCAACTTGGTTGGCATGTAGCGACGGCTTTGAAACGCCATGTTGATGGTCAGGCGCGGCAGGTCCCAATCATCCAGCACCGGGATCAGCCGCCCCGCCACCAGGTCGGCATTGATGATGTACTTCGGTTGCACCAGGATGCCGCCATGGGCCAGGGCCGCTGCGCGGACAATCTGGCCGTCGTTGGTCTCCAGGATAGGGTCGACCTTGACCACGCGTTCTTCATCGCCTTTGGTAAAGCGCATGACCCGGGGCTGGTTGGCGTGGCTGTAGATCAACAGATCGTGATTGGCCAGGTCGTCGATGGTCTGCGGCGTGCCCTTGCGTTGCAGGTAACCGGGTGAAGCGGCCAGCACCCGACGCGTTTCGGCGAGGCGGCGAATGGTGATGTTGGAGTCCGGCTCGTATTCCTTGGTCCTGATCGCCAAATCGATTTCGCTGTCGATAATGTCGTAATAGCGGTTTTCACCCAGCACTTTGACCGTGATGTGCGGGTACTTCTTGCGAAACGCCGGGATCAGCGGCGCGATATGCAGCATGCAAAAAGAGATTGATGAGGTAATCGTCAGGGTGCCGACCGGCTGCACCAACGACTCGCTGAGCGAGGCCTCGGCTTCTTTCAACTCGCCGAGCAGGCTCTTGCAGCTCGCATAAAACTGATGACCGGAGTTGGTCAGGGCCAGGCGCCGCGTGTTGCGGTCAATCAATCTGACATTCAGTCGCTGTTCCAACGCCACCAAATGCCGGCTTGCGGCGGCATTCGACAGCCCGAGTATTTCCGCCGCCTTGGTCAGGGTGCCGACTTCCGCCGTCGTTACAAAAAGTTCCAGTTCGGTCAGCCGATCCATTCAGTGCTCCGTTTTTATTCTTTCATATATGAAATAAAGAATTTCGTAGGCGGCCTTTTTCAACGCTGTGCGGAACTATAACGTGCAGCGCTATGACCTGAAAAGAGTGGCCCACGCCGTATCTCGCCAATCGCCGAGCGCGCTTGGGCTTAAGAAAAATCAAGGAGTCAAGATGCGAAATCTGGACGAAGCGACCATTACACAAGCCGTATTGGCGCGTAATAGCAGCACCGCTGATGCGCGCTTGTGCGAGGTAATGACCAGCCTCGTGCAACATCTGCATGCCTTCGCTCGCGATATAAAACTGACGGAAGAAGAGTGGCGAAGCGGCGTTGATTTTCTCGAACAAGTGGGCAAAGCCTGCTCGTCCGATCGCCAGGAGTTTGCGCTGCTGTCACACACGCTGGGGCTGTCAACGCTGGTGCTGGCTCAGAATGACAGGAAGCCGTCGGGCTGCACCGAGGCGACCGCCTTCGACGTGCCGCAGATTCACAACGCCACGGTGTATGACCTGGGCGCCGACATCAGTGCCGGGCTCCACGGCGCCAAAGGGTACATGCGTGGCACCATTCGTGACGCCAAAGGCAACCCGCTGCCGTCCGCGACCCTTCAGGTCAGCCAGGCCGGTGGCGACATGAATAATCCTGTGGCAAGCGACACCGAGCGAGCCCTGCTTCAAGCTGACCCGCACGGGCAATACTTCTTTTCCACCGTCGTGCCGCAGAGCCACCGCGTACGCCATGACGGTCCTGTCGGCACGATGCTCTGCGCACTCAACCGCCACGCCTGGCGCCCGGCGCACCTGGAGTTCGTGATCAGTGCACCCGGATACAAACGGTTAGTCACTCAGGTTTTCCGCGAAGGTGACCCCTACCTGGATTCCGACGCCGTGTTCGGCGTGCGTTCGTCACTGATCACTCACTGGGCTCAACAACCTCCCGGCGAGACACCGGACGGGACGGTCAGCAGCGATCCGTTTTATACCCTGGAATTCGATTTCTTCCTGGCGAAGGCTTAGGCGTCGATCCCATTATCAATGCCAATCTCGAGGGCCCCATGAGCAACGAGCCGTCCATCACTGCGTTGATTTCAGCGCTGGAAGAACAACGTTATCAAGCGATGCAACGTCATGACCTGGAGAGCATTCAGCGTCTACTTCATCCCGAACTGAGTTATGTCCACTCCAGCGGCCAAGTAGATAACCGCGACAGCTTTATGAAGAACTTGCGCGATGGACTTTCGATCTATCACCGCATTCAACACGTTGTTCATAAAGTTCATCAGTCTGGAGACACCGCCATCGTCTTTGGCGAAATGGTCGCCGATATCACTTCCCGTGGCGTGGCTAAAACAATCCAGAACCGAACGTTAAATATCTGGCTGAGGACAGGAATGAATTGGCAATTGTTTGCCTATCAACCGACCCCCATCGCCACCCGTTCATCATCCCTATCTGTTTGCGGAGAATAGACGCATGTCCACGTCCCCTTTTATTTATAACGGCCAACCGTCGCGCGTCATCTTCGGCCAGGGTTCGCTGCAACAGTTGGAAGCGGAAATCGATCGGCTGGGCGCCAAGCGTGCGCTAGTCCTCTGCACGCCGGAACAACGCGCCCAAGCCGAACATATCGCCCAACTGCTCGGCAGCCGTGCAGCCGAGATTTTCGACAAGGCCGTCATGCACGTGCCCATCGAAACCGCCCGTGAAGCCCGCGAACTGGCACGCAAGTTGGGCGCCGATTGCGCCGTGGCGATTGGCGGCGGCTCAACCACAGGGCTCGGCAAGGCCATCGCGATGGACTCCGGGTTGCCGATCCTGGCGATCCCGACCACCTATGCCGGCTCTGAGATGACGCCGGTATTCGGTCTGACCGAAAACGGCCTCAAGCGCACCGGCAAAGATCCGCGCGTGCTTCCAAAAACCGTGATCTACGACGCGCAGTTGACCGTCAGCCTGCCCGTCGACATGTCCATCACCAGCGGCATGAACGCCATTGCCCACGCCGCCGAAGGTTTGTATGCCCAGGACGGCAATCCGGTGATGTCGCTGATGGCCGAGGAAGGCATTCGGGCGCTCGCCGCCGGCATGAAAACCATCCGTCACAACCCGGGCAATCTCGACGCCCGCGATGACTGCCTGTATGGCGCCTGGCTCTGCGGCACCGTGCTCGGCAACGTCGGCATGGCGTTGCATCACAAGCTTTGCCACACCCTGGGCGGCAGTTTCAACTTGCCCCATGCACAGACTCATACCATCGTGCTGCCACATGCGATTGCCTATAACCAGTCTGCTGCTCCGGCCTTGTCGCGCATTTGCCGGGCGTTGAACGTTGAGGATTGCAGCCCGGCGGCGGCACTGTTTAACCTATCGAGTTCACTGGGCGCACCAACCCGGCTGAAGGACCTGGGCTTGACTGAAGCCGACCTTGATCGAGCGACTGACATTGCCTTGTCCAACCCCTACTGGAACCCACGGCCGATAGAAGCAAAGGCCATTCGGCAGTTGCTGCAAGATGCGTACGAAGGCGTTCGCCCGGCGTAAAAGGGTGACTCAGTAAGGCAGATTGAACGGCGTGACAATCTGCACTTGCGACGACGCAATCGGCCCGGCCTTCCACAGGCGATGAAATTGCAGGATATGCAGGAACACGTGGCGAGCATCGATCTGCAGGTTGTGATCGATGATCGCGGCGATTTTTTCCTCGGCCAGCAACTGGCGGTTTTCCTCGTCGAGGTCGTGGCCGATAAACACCTCAAGCGGGCGATCCAGTGCGGCGAACGCGTCGACGATCGCCCGGTTTCCCCCGCCCACGCTGTAGACCGCCTTGAGGTCGGGGTGCTGTTTCAGCGCCTCGATCACGCGCTCGAAGGTGCGCTCGTAAACGCCGTAGCCACCGCTGACATCCAGCACGCGCAAATGCGCGGCACGGCTGCGCAGCCACATGCGAAAGCCCATCTCCCGTTCTTCTTCACCGCGAAACAGCTCGCTGCCGATGACCACGGCGACGTCCTGCGGCTGTGGCGCCAGCCAACGCGACAGCAAGTACGCGGCGGTCTGCCCGGCCGTGCGGTTGTCCATGCCGACATAGCCGATGCGCTCACTGTGCGGCAGGTCCGTGACCAGCGTGACCACCGGAATACCGACGGCGGCCAGTTGCTTGATCGCCAGGTTGACCGCCGGCTCGTCGGCGGCCTTGAGCACCACGCCCTGGCTGCCGGTGCTTGCGCAACGGAGCAATTGGTCGTGCATCGCCTGTGGTTCGATTTCTTCAAACAGGTGAAACCTTGGCGCGATGCGAAACGGCGCCAGACTGCTCAATTGCGCGGTCATCGCCGCCTGCACCGCCGCACTGAAGCGTTGCGGCGTGTGCATGATTACATCGACATGAAACGTACGCCCCGCCGCCAGGCCATTCTTTTCCTGAGCCTCCAATTCGTTCAGCGCCTGCTCGATGCGGCGATGGGTCTGGTAATGCACGCTGCCGCGCTGGTGCAGCACGCGATCGACCGTCGCCTTGCTGACGCCCGCCTGGGTCGCGATCTGTTTGATGGAAAAGTGTTTGGCACGTTCGAGCATCGATTTAAACCTGAGGTTTTCTTGAGGTCTTTTTGGGCGTTGCTGAGGTTTTGCCAATGCTAGTCTCTGTTTCGCCAGGCGTCGAGCCGGCGCCAGGACAACAACGCTCATAACAACAAGAAGCCAGGAGAACCCCATGTCTCAAACCGACCTCAACACCTCATTCAATGGCCGGTACTTTGTCGTCACCGGCAGCACCCAAGGCCTCGGTGCAGCGGTAGCCCACACCCTGGCGCGCCGGGGCGCCGCCGGCCTGATCATTTGTGGACGTCGCGCGGACCAGGGCCAGGCCCAGGTCCGCCAGTTGGCGGAACTCGATTGCCAGGCATTTTTCGTCGAGGCCGACCTGGAGCGAGTCGAGGATTGCCGTGCGGTGATCGACGCCGCCCGCGCCCGTTTCGGCACCCTCCATGGTCTGGTCAACTGCGCCGGCATGTCGGACCGTGGCACCATCCTCGACACCTCTCCTGAACTGTTCGATCGCCTGTTCGCGGTCAATGTGCGGGCACCGTTCTTCCTCATGCAGGAAGCGCTGAAGCTGATGATCAGCCAAGGCGTGGAAGGCGCCATCGTCAACATCCAAAGCATCGTCAGCCACGGCGGGCCGGCGTATCTGACCGCTTACTCGGCGTCCAAGGGTGCCCTGGCGATCCTGACCAAAAACGTGGCCTTCAGCGCCCTGCACAATCGCATTCGGGTCAACGGTTTGAACATCGGCTGGATGGACACGCCCCATGAAGACGAAATCCAGCGCCGCTACCATGGAGCCGAGGATGGCTGGCTGGCGACTGTCGAGCGCGCACAACCTTTTGGCCGCCTGCTCAAACCCGAGGAAGTGGCGCAGAGCGTTGCCTTCCTGCTGTCCCGCGAATCGGGAATGATGACCGGCACCGTCATCGACCTGGAACAAGGCGTGATCGGCTGCGGCGACGACACCGCCCCGCGCCCCGCCAGCCCGCTGAGCCTGATGGGAGACGCGCTATGAATCAACCGCTGTCAGCGTTTGTGCGGGCCGATTCAGTGCAGTTGCAGGACTTCGCCCGACTCTGCGAACAACAGGTCAATGCCGAGGCATATCCCCACTGCAGCGATGTGCAAAACAATGTGCCGATCTATCACGCACAGACCTTGCGCGATGGCCATCGCGGGGAGGTGCTGGACGAACTGCACCGGCTGTTTCGCGACGGCCCCGGGGTCATGGTGGTGCGCCAGGGTTATGCAGACCTGGCCGGGGTCGATCGCCACAGTCAGGTGTTCGAAGCCATCTTCGCCAAGGAAGCCGCGCAGGGCCTCACCGCCGATCACTTCGCCAAGGCCGGCACCAACGGGCGCATCTGGAATTCGTTGCAAAAAGCCGCGCTGCAATCGCCGTCGTCTTTTGTCGAGTATTACGCCAACCCGTTGCTGGGGCTGATTGCCGAATCCTGGCTGGGACCCGGCTTTCAAGTCACGGCACAGGTCAACGTGGTGCACCCGGGCGGCCAGGCGCAACAGCCCCATCGTGACTATCACCTGGGCTTTCAGACAGAGGACGTGGTCGAGCGCTTCCCGTTGCCCCTGCATGCGTTGTCGCAATACCTGACATTGCAAGGGGCCGTGGCCCACTCCGACATGCCGCTGGAAACCGGACCGACCCTGCTGCTGCCGTTTTCCCAGCAATACGCGCTGGGTTACCTGGCCTGGCGCCGCGCCGAATTCAGCGACTACTTCCAGCATCACGCCGTACAGCTGCCGCTGAAAAAGGGCGACCTGCTGTTCTTCAACCCGGCGCTGTTTCACGCCGCGGGCACCAATCACACGCAGGACCGCCAGCGCATGGCCAACCTGCTGCAGATCTCCTCGGCATTCGGCAAGCCCATGGAAACCGTGAACCGCGAACGCATGATGTTAGCGCTCTACCCCTGCCTGCTGCAGCGGCTGGCGGATCAGGTACTGGACGCCCAAGAGCTGGACGCAGTGATCGCCTGCACCGCCGACGGCTACGCCTTTCCCACCAACCTCGACACCGATCCGCCCCTGCACGGTCTTGCCCCGCAGACCGGGCAGCAACTGATGCTGCAAGCGCTGACGGAACGCTGGACCTACGCGACTTTTGCCGAGCGCGTAGCGCAGATGAGCGCCAAACGCCAGGCATGAGCCAATTTCAAACGTGTTCAAAAACAACAACAAAACCGGACTGAAACCATGAAAAAACGACTCCTGACCTACCTCTTCGCCGCCCTCTTCACCCCCTTGGCACTCGCCGATATCCGCATCGGCGTCAGCATCGCCCAGGTGGACGATGTGTTCCTCGCGCAAATGCGCGACTACATGGCCGCCCACGCCAAGGAGCTGCCGGGGGTGACGCTGCAATTCGAAGACGCCCAGGGCGATGTGGTGCGCCAGCTCAACCAGGTGCAGAACTTCACCGCCCAAGGCATGGACGCGATCATCGTCAATCCGGTGGATACCGCTGCCACGCAAAGGATGACCAATGACGCGCAGAAGGCCAGCGTGCCGCTGGTCTACGTCAACCGCCGCCCCGACCAGGCCGAACTGCCGACGGGCGTCGGCTATGTGGGCTCAGACGAAATCAAGGCCGGCGAAATGCAAATGCGCTACCTGGCGGAAAAAATGGGTGGCAAGGGCAATCTGGCGATCATGCTCGGCCTGCTCTCCAACAACGCCACCCACAACCGTACCCGAGGCGTGAAGGAAGTGCTCAAAAGCTATCCGGACATCCACGTGGTCGAAGAACAGAGCGCCGAGTGGCAGCGCAGCAAGGCCATGGACCTGATGAACAACTGGATTCTCTCAGGCAAAAAAATCGATGCGGTGGCCGCCAACGCCGATGAAATGGCCATCGGCGCGGCCATGGCCATCAGCCAGGCCGGCATGCACCCGGGCAAAGACATCCTGGTCGGTGGCAGCGACGGTGGCCCCGCTGGCCTGGATGCGATCAAAAAGGATCAACTCATGGTGACGGTCTATCAAGACAATAAAGGCCAGGCCGTCGGGGCCATTGATCTGGCGCTGAAAATGATCAGGAAAGAACCCTTTGCAGCAGAGTTGACCATTCCCTATCAGTTGATCACCAAGGCCAACTATCAGGACTTTCTTAACCCTTGAATGATGTGGGCAGCACGGCGGACAGACGAGATAAAAAAATCGTTCGGAAGCGCTCCAGTGTCCGGTTAGGGTTGTGGAATGCAGCCCTTCCTGACAGGCAGCAATCGGCTGTGGATTCAACCGGTCGACGCAACAGCGGCATCGTCATGAGGGTAGAACCGATCGCGATACGAACAGTGCGAGCGCGGCAGCCAGTAAAAGAAATACTCCACTTGCGATGAACGTTGCCTGATAGCCAACTCCGTCATACAGCAACCCACCCAATGTCGCGCCGAGTGTGATCGCCAACTGAATCACCGCCACCATCAATCCCCCTCCGTTTTCGGCATCTCGTGGCAGCGTGCGTGATAGCCATGTAAACCAACCTACAGGCGCGCATGTAGCAATCAGACCCCATACCCCCAGCAAAACGGCTGTAGTCCACATCGAACTACCATAGAGCAGTAAAGCCACGGCAATCCCCGACATCAACAATGGGATGATCATCAGCACTCGATAAAGGCTTTTGTTCAACACCGAACCGATCACCATCGTACCCGCCAATCCGGCCATCCCAATGTTCAGCAGTAGCAGGGACAGTTCAGACACATTAACGTGGGTCACCGACTCGAGAAACGGGCGCAGATAGGTGAATAACGCGAATTGCCCCATAAACAAAAATGCCACTGCTGCCATGCCCAGCGAGACTTTGGCGTTACCTAACAGCCGAAACACATCCGTTACAGAGCTGGACTCATTTTGGCCAGGCATTTTCGGCAACGTGAATGCTTGCCAACAGAGCGCCAGAACTGCGAGCGGAACCACGCAGAAGAATGCACCTCGCCAACCGATCAACCCGCCCATGAAACTGCCAATGGGTGCTGCGACTGCAGTGGCGAGTGCGGTGCCGCCCTGAATCAAAGCGATAGCCTTAGGCACGAAACTCTCAGGTGCAATCCGCATCATGACGGCGGTCGACATTGCCCAACTGCCACCAATTGAAATCCCCAAAATGGCTCGGCCAAACATCAGTGTCGAGTAGTTCGGGGCAAAAGCAACGAGCGTGCCTGAGGCGATCATCAAGGCTGTCAGGAAAAGCAAAACGGGCTTTCGGTCGAGTCGGCGAATGACTGAAGAGATGAAAAGACTGGTGATGACCGCGAAGAGGCCAGAAATCGAAATTGCTTGCCCGGCCTGCCCCTCTGTCAGTGCAAGATCGGTCGCAATCGGTGTGAGCAAGCTTACCGGCAGAAACTCCGAAGTCACCAGGGCGAAGGCGCACAGCGACATCGCCAGGACTGCGCCCCACACCTGTCGACTCGCTGCCTGGATGGGTAAGGTGGTGCTGCTCATCTGATGTCCTCCAACACGTAACACTCCAACGCCGGCAAAGCGTGCATGGCGTCGGATTCGTTATGTGGGCTCGTAAGAGTGATGAATGATCCGGAGCTCATAACGGTTGAGCCGGATAAAATCGAAAGGCCCCACTCAATGGCAGGGCCAGCGACTCAGTTGCCTGGTCGCCCAACGATAAATGTCACTTAAGGTTGGTTTTGAAGAACGAGGTCAGCTTGGCAAACGGGATAAGGTCGACCCGATCATAGAGATCTACGTGGCCCGCACCTGGAATGATGACAAGCTCTTTGGGTTGACCAGCCAGTCGATAGGCCTCTTCACTGAACTCACGCGAGTGAGCCTTTTCACCGGCAATGAACAGCATGGGGCGCGGCGAGATCGTCTCGATATCGTTGAACGGATAGAAGTTCATGAACTTGGCATTGCTGGTCAGCGTCGGGTGTGTGGTCAGCAACGGTAATTGACCTTTGGGGGTGAACTCACCACGTGGCGTGCGGTAGAAATCGTAGAACTCGCGTTCGATAGGGTTGGATTTGTCCGTCAGCTCATGGACAGTTCCGCTGGTGTACTTGGTTTCGCCACCGGTGAACTCGACATATCGCTGCTCGGCAGCAGCGGCGATAGCTTGTTTCCTCTGCTCGACAGTCACGGAATGCTTCAGGCCATTACGGTTGGCTGCGCCCATGTCGTACATGCTGACGGTCGCAATAGCCTTCATCCGAGGGTCGATCTTGGTAGCGCTGATGACGAAGCTCCCGCTACCGCAAATGCCCAGGACACCGATCTGGTTCCGATCAATGAACGTCTGTGTGCCAAGGTAATCAACAGCTGCACTGAAGTCTTCAGCATAGATTTCTGGCGAGACCGCGTTGCGCGGTTGTCCTTCACTTTCGCCCCAGAACGACAGATCGATGGCAAGGGTCACGAAACCTTGCTCCGCCAGTTTCTGGGCATACAGGTTCGAACTCTGCTCTTTGACCGCGCCCATAGGATGGCCAACGATGATCGCCGCGCTTTTGCGACCGGGCTTCAAATCTTTAGGGATGAACAGATTCCCTGCAGTTTTCATCTGGTACTGATTTTTGAAGGTCACCCGTTGCATCGTGACCCTCTCACTTTTGTAAAAGTTATCGGCTCCGTTAGACATGTCGGCTCCCAGTGCAGAGAGCGACGCCATCAGAAGGCCGAGCAAGACAACGAGTTTTCTCATGTGCTGCTCCCATCAGTGAATAGGTGCTGATCGACGTGGTTGCCGGGTCTGAATCAGCGGATCGTGTGGGCCCTGCCGTGACCACAGGTGAGGCTTGCCCTATTCTCTGGGAATACGTCATGCTTGATAATCTAATGAAATCTTGTTGAAGTTATAAGCACAGCTAATCAATTGCGACAGGCAGGCTTCAATGCCACGACATAATCTGAACGACCTTCTGGCCTTTGTGACGGTCGCCAGGGAAGGCAGCTTTACCCGAGCGGCTGCCCACTTGGGTGTCACGCAGTCCGCCCTGAGCCAGACTGTTTCCGGGCTTGAAAAGCGGCTGAAAATTCGCCTGCTAACGCGCACCACTCGTAGCGTTTCGCCGACCAGTGCGGGTGAACGCTTGATGCAAACCATCGGTCATCGTTTCGACGAGATCGAGACCGAGCTGGATGCGTTGACAGAGCTCCGTGACAAGCCTGCAGGCACGGTACGCATTACCTGTGGCGATTTTGTTCTGAAGACAATCCTCCTTCCGCGACTCACTCCTCTGCTCCTCGAATACCCTGATATCAAGGTTGAGTTTGATATCAACTATGGCTTCCGGGACATCGTTGCTGATCGCTTCGATGCGGGCATCAGATTTGGCGACACCGTCGATAAAGATATGATCGCCGCTCCAATCGGGCCCGAGGTACGGATGGCTGTCGTGGCATCGCCATCCTATTTCGCACGCAACCGCATGCCCAAGAAACCGCAGGATCTGGTGAATCACAACTGTATCGACATACGCTATCCAACCCTTGGCGGACTTGACGCCTGGGAATTTGAAAAACGTGGTCGAAAAATCAACGTGCGTGTGACTGGCCAAGTCATTGTGAACACAAGCGCACATGTCCCAGCGGCGGCAGTTAACGGTTTGGGTATCGCCTATTTACCGGAGGAAGAATTTGCCCCGCATATTGAGGATGGTCGCTTGGTGCGGGTACTGGAAGACTGGTGCCCTTTGTTCTCGGGCTATCACCTGTACTACCCAAGCCGTCGTTTGCCGACTCCAGCCTTCTCACTTGTTCTGAATGCACTTCGAGGTGAGACTTTGTTTTAACGCAGCGTATGTTTGGTGCTTGGACACGACAGTTACCGCGCGCTGTCGATGATTTGGCCTCCGTGCGGCGTGAGACTGTATCCCGTCAAGAACTGCGCATCCTTGCTAGCGAGAAACAACACCACCGGCGCAATATCCTCTACCGGTGATCCATAACGGCCAAGCGGGTCAGGGACTGATCTGGGTCGATCTTTGCGCAGTCTGACAGGCAGTAATGAGTCGGTAGGCACCCTTCGCGAAGTAGCCTACCCAACGCACCGTTTCTCAACGCGGTTTGAACGCAGACATGTCCTGCAGCAACATCGCCAGCAAACGGCTGGAACCCACACTCAGTTGCCTGCCCAAACGGCTGATCAGATGAACGCGCGGGCTGGCAAAAATTTCATTGTGCAGAGGGATCGTGCAAAGGCGTCCGGCCTCCACTTCTTCATCTACCACGAAGGTCGGAAGTAGCGTCACGCCCCCTTGCATGGAAAACCGCTTGAGCATTGCAATGGTGTTGCAGGTCAAGGTCGGGCTTAGCATCACACCCAACTGATGCTCAGCGAGTGTCAGGATCTGTCGAATACCAAATGAGACCTCCGGCAACGCCAAACGATAAGAATCCAGACCGGCAAGTGGCACCGGGCTCTTGGCTTGTGCCAGAGGATGCCGGGGATTAACAATCACGCAGACCGGCTGAGGCTGCGAAGCGTGAGAACGGATCTTCGGATCACCCGCCGGGTTGAACACCAACCCTAAATGCGCTTCATCCTCTACCACCTGCCGTATCACTTCGTTGGACCCGCACACGTTCACCTGAATCTCGATTCCTGGGTATAGCGTGGAGAAATTGCTGAGCGGGCCGGCGAGTCCATCGATGAATCCTTCCCCCACCGCCAGCACGATGGACCCGCTCTGAAGCCCCCTCAAGGCCTGAAGCGAATCCAGCAGAAGTTCCTGGTGAGTCAGACGCTGACGGTAATACCCGAGAACTCGATCACCGGCCTCGGTAGGTTTCACCCCCCGCCGGTGCCGTTCCAGCAGCGCGGCACCTAACTCCTGTTCGAGCTGCGCTATCTGCCGACTCACCGCGGAGGGCGCGACGTTGAGGTAATCAGCGGCCGCTCGCACGCTGCCCAGTCTTACCGCCTCGAAGAAATAAAGAATCCGACGATCTTGTACCAGGCTCATAGATTTCCTGTGTTGCGATAAAGGCAACAAAGTTTTGAATTTGTGATTATTGCTGGGACGCCTAACGCATGTCCATACTCGGTCCATCAGCAAAAGGAGATGGACATGAACCCTCTTTGGCAGCGTCTTCGCGATCAAGCCCACCAGTTGACCGAACGCAACCCGGTACTGCGCGACTACGCGACAAGTCACCTGCTGGCCTATTCAACCTTCGAAGATGCGCTCGCCGCGAACCTTGCCCGCCAACTGCAAACTCAGGCGAGCACCGTGGGCCTGGAAAACTGGGGCCTGTCAAGCACCGACACCCCCCCAGCCGTCGCCGAGGCGGCGGCGGCGGATATCACCCGCCTGCGAATCGTCAATCCCGCCTGCCCTGACCATCTCACGGCTTTTCTGACGTTTCGCGGCATTCAGGCCGTTCAGGCTTACCGCATCGCCCACGCGCTGTGGACTGAGGGGGACGTGCAAAGCGCGGTGCTGGTGCAGAACTGGGCGGCCAATACCTGGAGCATCGACATTCATCCGGCAGCCCGCCTGGGCAAAGCCCTGTTCGTCGATCACGGCATCGGCCTGGTCATTGGCGAAACCGCTGTCGTCGAAGATGAGGTGAGCCTCTGGCACGGCGTCACGCTGGGCAGCACGCTCAGTGAAGCCGGCGACCGTCACCCGAAAATCCGCCGAGGGGCACTGATCTGCGCGGGAGCAACCGTCCTGGGAAACATCGAAGTGGGTGCTCACGCGATCGTGGCCGCCAACTCTGTGGTGCTCAAACCCGTGGCCGCTGGAACCGTCGTCGCCGGAACACCGGCCAAGGTTGTCGGTAACGCCCCGACTTCTCTCGCCACCTTCACAACAAAATCCCAAGGCTAACCAGGAGCTCCCACCATGACAGCCGCTGCTCAATTCCCGCAGGGTATCGATCATCCCCTGGTCACTGTGCGTGATCACGCCGAGGCCCTGGAGCTTTATCGCAAGATGGGTTTCGCGCCCTCCCCGGTCAGCTATCACCCGTGGGGAAGCGTCACTTCCTTGATGATGTTCCCGAGCAACTTCATCGAGTTGATTGGTGTCGATGATCCCTCCAAGTTCGGCACAAATTCGGTGAACGGTTTCTGCTTCGGGCGTCAGTTGGGGCAATTCCTTGACCGAGGCGAGGAAGGCGTTTCGTTGGTGGCGCTGCACAGTAAGAATGCCGACGCCGATCATGCGCGGATGGTGCAGGCCGGGCTCGAAAGCCAGGGCCGCATCGATTTTCGGCGCAAGATGACCCTTCCTGATGGGCGCCACGATGAAGCCGTGGTTTCCCTCGCCCTGTTCATCGATCCGGAACTTCCCGACGCGTCGAACTTTATCTGCCACCAACATCGGCCAGAATTGATCTGGGTTCGAGGCTGGCAGGACCATCCGAATGGCGCCGATGGCATTCTCGCGGTCACCTACCTGGCAGACCCCAAGCTCCTTGAATCTCGCTGGCGAGCCATCTACGGCGACGCCGTGAAATACAACGGCGCAGCATTGGAGGCTGATACCCAGTGTGGCGTCTTGCGTGCCATCGATGCCGCCACAGCAGCGCTGGAGTTTCCGGGAGTCGAGTTGCCCAAGAGCGCTCAGGAACGGCCTCACGCGATTTCGATTCGCTTGCACACCACAAGCCTGAACACATTGCGCTCAATCCTTGAGACCAACGCGATCCCTCATCGTGAAGTGCCGGGTCGTGTCTTCGTAGAGCCGCAAGCCGCCGGCAACGTCATTCTCGAATTCGTACAGAACATCTAACTGAGACTTTTGAAAATGACCATGAAAGTAGGCGTCATTGGCTTGGGCAACATGGGCGGCGGTATGGCCGCTACGCTGGCCGGCAAGGGCTTCGATGTGAGCGGTTTTGACCTGTCCGAGGCGGCGCTCGCCCACGCCAAAGCCAAAGGTGTCACCCCCATCGCCGATCGCAGTCAGCTGATCCAGGCGTCGGACATTTTGATTCTGTCGCTGCCCAAGGCGGAGCATGTGGAAGCCGTCTGCCTCGGCCAAGGCGGCATCATCGAGTTCGGGCGTGAAGGCTTGATCGTCATCGACACCACCACCTCGACACCTGAAGCAAGCCGCAAGGTCGCTGCCGCATTAGGGGCGGTTGGCATCGCCTTCATCGACGCCCCTGTCTCGGGTGGGCCTAAAGGCGCGGCAACCGGCACCATGTCCATGGTCATCGGCGCAGAGGATGCGGACTTGGCTCGCGCCATGCCGGTGCTGGAAGGCATGAGCGGTACTCGCGTCCATGTCGGCAGGTGTGGCGCGGGTAACGTCGCCAAGATCGCCAACAACATGCTGGCCGCGTGTCACCTGATCAGTACCGCGGAAGCGGTTTCGATGGCTGCAAAAGCCGGCGTGGAACCTGAAAAACTTTTGCAGGGGTTGAACGCAGGGTCGGGCCGCAGTGGCGCGACCCAGATCATGTTCCCGACCTGGGTACTGAACAAAGCCTATGACTCCGGCTTCACCATGGGATTGATGCGCAAAGACGTCGGGCTTGCCAGTGATCTGGCCGACAGCCTGGATCTGGATCTGCCCCTGTCGCGGATCGTCGCGGCGCTTTGGCAAGCCAGCAGCGAATCGCTGCCCGACAACGAAGACTTCTGCGCGATTGTCCAGCGCACCGACGCCAAGCTTTATGGCCGTGGAGAATAATTGATGATTACTGAAAAAATCCTCGAATTGATGCGCCCGTTCTGGGGTGATCGTAGCGTGATCGCCAGCTTCGTCGGGGGCGAGTTCATCGATGGCCACGGTTCACCGATAGAAGTTCGCAACGCCCACGACGACAGTGTGCTGCTGACCTTTCCCGATGCCGACGACTCACTGATTGCGCACACGGACAACGTGGCCAAGGCGGCTCAAGCCCAATGGTGGGCGCTGACTGCGCAAGCGCGCGGCCGCGTGATGTATCAAATCGGCGCGCTGATTCGCGAACAGGCCGACAGCCTCGCGCAAATCGAATCGCTGACCGCTAACAAACCGATCCGGGATGCCAGGGTTGAGGTGTCCAAGGTCGCCGAAATGTTCGAATACTACGCGGGCTGGGCAGACAAACTGCACGGCGAAGTCATTCCGGTTCCCACCTCGCACCTGAACTATGTCACCTACGAACCACTGGGCACCGTTCTGCAAATCACGCCCTGGAACGCCCCCATTTTTACCTGCGGCTGGCAGATTGCACCGGCTATCGCCGCTGGCAACGCCGTCATCCTCAAACCCTCTGAGCTGACCGCGTTGTCTTCGCTGATGGTCGGCGTATTGATCGAGCGTGCCGGCGTACCGAAGGGGCTGGTCAATATCATTGCAGGCTTTGGCCACACCATCGGCCAAGGCTTCATCGCCAAGGCCGATATCCGTAAGGTGGTTTTCGTCGGGTCGCCAGCCACGGGCCGACACATCGCCGTAGCGGCCGCACAACGCTGCATCCCGGCGGTACTGGAGTTGGGTGGCAAATCGGCAAACATCGTGTTTGAGGACGCAGATCTGGACGTCGCATTGCGCGGCGCCCAGGCAGCTATTTTCTCCGGCGCAGGCCAGAGCTGTGTATCGGGATCGCGCTTGCTGGTACAGGCGTCGGTCTTTGAAAAATTCACCCAGGCACTGGCGCAAGCGGCCAGGCATTTCAAGGTGGGCGACCCGAGCGATCCTGAAACCCAGATCGGCCCGATCAACAATGCCAGACAGTACAACCATGTAAAAAACATGGTCGAAGGCGCGCTCAACGATGGCGCGAAACTGCTCGGCGAGGATGCGGATCCCGTTCCGGACAAGCCGGGTTACTACATCAACCCTACGGTGCTGACAGGGACCAACGAACTGCACTGCGCTCAGGAGGAAATCTTCGGGCCGGTCGTTGTAGCAATTCCGTTCAAAGACGAAGCCGATGCGATCCGCATTGCCAATGACAGCCGCTTCGGTTTGGCCGGTGGTGTCTGGACCCGTGACGTCGGTCGGGCACACCGAGTGGCCAGGCAAGTTCGCGCAGGCACCTTTTGGATCAACGGCTACAAAACCATCCACGTCAGTTCGCCATTCGGTGGCTATGGCGACAGTGGTTACGGCCGTTCCTCCGGGCTGGAAGCACTGCGCGAATACAGTGAAGTAAAAAGCGTCTGGGTCGAAACCGCCGCCATACCCACCGCCAGCTTCGGCTATGGCGCGAGCCTGGAGTAAGCAGCATGTCGATTTCCAACGCCTTGATCGAAGATGCCATCGGCTGGCGTCGCAGTTTTCACGCAACTCCCGAACTCGGCTACAACGAGTTGCAGACATCCAACCGCGTTGCGCAGCTTCTGGACAGTTTTGGAATCGAAGTCAATCGTGGGCTGGGCGGTACAGGCGTGGTCGGCACGCTGCGCAATGGGCTGGGCCCGACTATCGGCATTCGGGCCGACATGGATGCCCTGCCCATCCAAGAGTTGGGGCAGTGCACACACAAGTCGACCCATCAAGGCTGCATGCACGCCTGCGGTCATGACGGGCACACGGCAATACTGCTCGCAACCGCTCGCCACTTGAGCGAAACCCGACAGTTCAGCGGGACCGTCCACTTCGTTTTCCAACCTGCCGAGGAAGGTCTCGCAGGGGCGAAAAAGATGATCGACGACGGTCTGTTCGAGCAATTCCCGATGGACGCCATCTACGGATTGCACAACTGGCCAGGCGTTTCGGCCGGGCATGTGGTGATCAACCCTGGCCCCATGATGGCGTCTCTCGACACCTTCGAAATTACCCTGACGGGTAAAGGCTGCCACGCTGCGATGCCAGAGAAAGGCGCTGACCCGATCATCGCGGCCGCAGAGTTGATCCTTGCCCTGCAGACCATACCGGCCCGACGACTTTCGCCGCTCGACAGTGCGGTGATCAGCGTGACCCAGGTCAACGCAGGCGAGGCGATCAATGTGATTCCTGAAACGGCGGTATTGAAGGGCACCGTGCGCTGTTTGCAGTCGCCTGTTCGCGACCAGGTACAACGGCTGATCGGTCAGTTCGTCGAGCAGTTGCCCGGCGCTTTCGGCATCAAAGGCGAACTGGTTTATCACGTCGGCTACCCGGTGACGGAAAACCACGTAGAAGCGGCATCAATGGTTCGAAGGGCGGCGGTTGCAGCAGTAGGAGAGTCAAGCGTTCAGTGGGGTTGCAACCCCTCAATGGCTTCGGAAGACTTCTCGTTCATGCTCAAGGCCTGCCCGGGAGCCTACTTGTGGATGGGGGTGGATGGAGAAAACCCTTCTGCCACTTTGCATAACCCCTATTACGACTTCAATGATCAGATCATCGAGCCTGCCATTGCGCTGTGGACTCAGTTAGTCGAGCAATCGCTACCGGCGGTATAAACCCGCTTGAACATCACCCTAAATCCGGTCCCTGTGGCCCATATAAAAACAAGAAGACGACCGATGCCAAATAACAAAAAGAAATACAGTCCGTGCTGGGTTCCCTGACGACCCGCTCTTGTTTCTGCCCTCCAGATTTGATGTTGAACGCGCGCCGGTATTGGGTGTTCAGCCCCCCTGCGCCCAGATTTAGCACTGACCCGCCCACACACGAGAGCATCGCAATGAAACGAGAAAGAAAGCTGTTGAAATTGGCTTCAACCGTAGCGTGCCTGACCCTCGGCACTGTGTTTGCAATCAATGCCCATGCGGGCGCAACGTTTGAGAACGTCAAAAAGAAAGGCTTCGTACAATGCGGCATCAGCGATGGCCTGCCTGGCTTTTCGTACGTGGATGCCAAGGGTGATTTTCATGGCTTCGACGTCGATGTCTGTCGTGCCGTGGCAGCCGCCGTGTTCGGTGACGCGAAGAAGGTCAAGTACACCCAACTGACGGCCAAGGAGCGGTTTACAGCGCTGCAATCGGGTGAAGTCGACATGCTGTCTCGCAGCACGACATGGACTTCGTCCCGGGACGGTGCCATGGGCATCCAGTTTACGAGTGTCGCTTACTACGACGGCCAAGGCTTCCTGGTCAATAAAAAGCTGGGGGTGAAAAGCGCGAAAGAACTGGACGGCGCGACCTTCTGCATCCAGGCCGGAACAGTCACCGAACTGAACCTTGCGGACTACTTCCGTAGCAACGGCATGAAGTACACCCCCATCACCTTTGATACGTCCGATGAAAGCTTCAAGGCGCTGGAGTCAGGCCGTTGTGATGTGCTGACCACGGACCAGTCGCAGCTCTACGGCCAACGCCTTAAATTGGCAACGCCTGATGATTTCGTGGTCCTTCCCGACGTGATTTCCAAAGAGCCATTAACCCCGGCGGTGCGCAGAGGTGACGAAGAGTGGTTCACCGTTGTGCGCTGGTCGCTCGCCGCGATGCTCAACGCCGAGGAATTGGGTGTGACGTCGAAAAACGTCAGCGAAATGACCAAGTCTTCCAAAAACCCGGACATCTCGCGATTACTCGGAACTGAAGGTGCACTTGGTAAAGACCTGAATCTGCCCAATGACTGGGCGGCGAAGATCATTGCCCAGGTAGGCAACTACGGCGAGTCCTTTGACCGCAATCTGGGTGCCGGCAGTGACATGAAAATCAAGCGTGGATTGAACGCGCTATGGAGCCAAGGCGGCCTCCAATACGGTCCACCCGTACGCTGACATTCACTCGCCCGACAGGTTACTGCCGGGCACTGTCTGAGCAAGTCTCGCCTCACAATGAGGCTCGCATGACAGCTATGTCCCGAGCCGTTGCATAGAAACCGTACAGGCCACTTTCCTGCGGACAAAACAAAACCCCTACCTGCATACGCAGATAGGGGTTTCGGAATTTAATCTTGACGATGACCTACTCTCACATGGGGAAACCCCACACTACCATCGGCGATGCATCGTTTCACTGCTGAGTTCGGGATGGGATCAGGTGGTTCCAATGCT